>NZ_JAJSLW010000023.1 GCF_021729145.1 Membranihabitans maritimus
CACCAGGTGTGTATATCGTCCAGGTGGTGTACGAAGACGATCATGGACGGAAAAAGTCAAAGGTGGGGTCGGTAGTGTTATTGCGGTAAATATGTGGCAAATTATTAGTTACTAGTAAGTGAAAAGTTACGAGTCAGAAGTTAGAAGTCGGGAGTTATAAGCCTCTAGGTGAAACTTGATAATACAATTTGTGGGGTTTACTTTGTGCAGACCAAGGGGAACGCCTGGAGTGCTGGATGGCTGACTCCTTATTTACCATGGGAGATTATGCCAAATACAATCAAGAAATTAAACAAATATGTTTTTTTATGTGAAATGTAATTTCTATCGATACAGATGTGATATGTAGAGATATTGTATACCTATGCGATATAGAGGTTATTCTCTTATAGATTTTAAGATATGCCTTGCCCGGGCTTTATACCCTGCGGAATGTTGGTTGAAACCCGCATGGAGGATTGGTGTTAATTCCTTGTGGATCCATACATTTTCAGTGCCGAGGTAATACAGGCATTGCATGCTATGAGCTTTTACAGCTACTTTGTGATTCCCTATTAACCAATCAAAGGCCGTTTCTGTAAGCTTGTCAAGATGTTTTGAGGTAATGTTCTGAATAAAAACCGGGTTGTTCTTATGATAATATTCGGTGCAGAGAAGTTCACATATTTTGGAAAGGGAACGAATTGAGGAATCATTTTTGACTAAATGCAAGTGATTGAAAAAATAATCCAGATGGGGAATCAACCATTCAAGTTTCTTTTTACAAACGAATTCAAGGGACCAAAATGCTTTCCGCGATGTATCTGAATTTGTATCTGCAAAGCAATTTTTCAACAGGGAGGAAAATAATTCAGGAGAATTTAATATCCAATCAGCAATTTCTTGCCTGTTTTCCCGCGAAGAGTCCACATATTGCAGTCTTTCGTATAAATTATTTTCTATCATAACGTATACGGTAAATAGCATCGTGATAATCGTCTGAGACCAACAGGGATCCATCTGGTAGAATTTCCAGGTCTACCGGTCTTCCCAGGGTGGTTTCTCCTTCCAGCCAACCCTCGGCAAATGTAGTATAGTTAGTTGCCCTGGAATCCTCTATGTTTACCAGCGTAATTCGATATCCTATTTTGTTGCTCCGGTTCCAACTTCCGTGTTCGGCAATGAGTAGCTGATTTTGGTATTCATCCGGAAATTGATCACCGGTATAAAATTCCAGTCCTAATGGGGCTACATGTGGTCCTAGTTTAATGGCAGGAGGTGTAAATTCTGAACATTTGTGTTTTTTACCGAAGTCAGGATCCGGTAAATCCCCCTGATGGCAGTACGGGTAACCAAAATCCATATCATCTTCATTGGCGTGATTGAGTTCACAAGCAGGTCTGTTGTCCCCGAGATTATCGCCGCCGTTATCGGTAAACCATAATTCACCGGTTGTAGGATGCCAGGTCATTCCCACGGTATTTCGAATACCTTTGTGCACAATTTCAAATCCGGATCCATCTTTATCCATTCGAGTGATAGTAGCAAAAATCTCTTTTTCCGGTTCGCAAATATTACAAGGGGCTCCGACAGGAACATATAGCTTCCCATCCGGCCCGAAATCGATATATTTCCATCCGTGATGGGTCTCTTCTGGAAAATCATCAAATATTACCTCAAAATTGAAATTATCTTCTTTACCATTGAGAATTTGATCCAGAATATCGGGAAACTTCAATATTCTGCTGACCTCAGCTACATAGAGGTCCCCATTGTCCAATGCGACACCATTGGGCATATTCATTTCCCTGGCTATTTCGATTTTCTTATCACCAGAAAAATCTCTATTGACATCTATAATAGCGTATACAGATCCTTCATTTCTGGTTCCTACAAAGAGTATACCTTTATCTGAATAGGCCATTGACCGTGCATTTTCAATTTCAGATGCGTAGTATTCAATGGAAAACCCTTTCGGAAGCTTTATTTTATCCAACAGGGATTGGTCGGGGCTTTGGGTAATGCTGGTGCCGCAGAAAAAATAGGAAAAAGGAATGACTGCTATTGCAAATATATTTCTGAAAAATTGTTTTTTATTCATCGGAATGATTTTGAATAATATACAATAATTCTGTGAATATCATTGCAGTAGCTCCCCATAATTGATGTTGTCCAAGTTGGTAATGCGGGACCTGGAGTAAATGATTATTTCGGACATACATATCGCTTTTGTAGATTTTATAATATGTATCCAATCCTGTTAATGGGGCTTCAATAATCGAATCTACTTCTATCGTGTCTAATTTGTATTGGCCGATATCCCGCTGCAAACAAATAAAAGGGTGGATCATAAAATTACTTACAAAAACATAGAATGGGGAGAGTCTTTTGGGATTATAGTCACCGGGGATTTGGATGCCGATTTCTTCTTCCAACTCTCGGAAAGCGCACTCGCGAAGGGTTTCTCCAATTTCTTTTTTACCACCGGGGAAGGCTATTTGTCCACTGTGTTTGGTGTCTTGAGGAGAAACAGATCTTTTTATAAAAGTCAGATAAGGAATATTTCTTTTTTCGTGTATTAATAATACAACGCCGGCTTCTTGAATGTTTTCAGGATGATAATCAGCTGTAGAACCAAAAAATTGCCTTTTGTTTCTATTGCTAAATTCAGAAAATACTGAAGAAGTGGTATGGCCCGGAAGTTGTTCATCCGGGATGGTATGTATTAGATTTTTTAATTCATCAAACGTGAAATTAGTCCTCCCCATTTACTTCCTTGATATAATTTTCAAGGGCCATAGACATGGAAGGTGCTTCCTTTGAAGGAGCATGAATATTGATGGTCAAACCTTTGTCCAATACTGCCTTGCTCGTACTTTTTCCAAAAACAGCTATCCTGGTCTTATTTTGTTTGAAATCCGGGAAATTTTCGTATAGTGATTGTATACCCAACGGACTGAAGAAAATTAATACATCGTATGTGATTGAAGCCAGGTCCGACAAGTCACTACTTACGGTCCTGTACATCATGGCTTCCTGATAATCAATTTTCATGGAACTCAGGAAATTCTGGACAGGTTTACTGCCCAAATTAGAGGTAGGCAACAAGAATTTTTCAGACTTGTGCTTTTTAAAATAGGGTTCTAAATCATTAATAAGTCTTTTCCCAACAAAAACTTTCCGTTTTCGGTACACGATAAATTTTTGGAGATAATTGGCTATGGCCTCTGAAAGACAGAAATATTTAGTACTTGAGGGCATTTTAATCCTCATTTCTTCGCATAATCCAAAGAAATGGTCTATAGAGTTCCTGCTTGTGAAAATGATAGCAGTAAACTCATCTGGCTTTATTTTTGTTTTTCTAAATTCTTTCTCCGGAACCGGCTCTACATGGATAAAGGGTCTCCAATCTATTTTTATTCCGTACTTTTCTTCCAGTTTGTAGTACGGAGAATGCTCCGGTTTTGGTTGAGAAACTAAAATGGATTTGACTTCCAGTTGACTTTTTGCTTGCAATGGTGTCTTTGTCGCCATGCTAAAATTCTGTTTTTTAGCTTTTTAAAATGGTGTCAAAAATACAAATACCAAAAAAATTGGTATGATTTCGACGGCACAAAAATACAGAAAAATTTGAAAAAGATGTTTGGAAAGATAAAATCTTCCATGAATTAAAGCTTTTACTTGTCTGTATCCCAAAAATAATAATAGTATAAAACCTACTCCTATACTGGCTTTTGATAGAAATGAAGAGGGGAAAAACGATAACATTAAAATTATTGGAATTAATACAACTCCTATTAAACCGGAGTATAAAACAGTCCAATATTGATAAAATTTGACCTCAAATGGCTTTTCGATAAGGGAAGCTAAGAATTTTAATACCAGATGCTTGATGGAAAATAGTCCACAAACAGCTAGTAATATTATTAGGAATTTTCCAAACGAAGGACTAAAACTATAGGCTACTCCGGTCTTGTATATAATGAATCCCAATCCAAGTAAATACAAGAGATTTAGATACCAGAAAGGAAAGGATTTTCGCAGATAAAAATCCCTGTATAAAAACCGAAGGTAATTTTCGTGGACAGAAGCTTTCCGAATATGACCGAATATTTCCCGGTCATACATGAATAAACCGGTAACCAGGAATAATATTATTAAGTCAAATATATAAACCCAGTACTCACTTGAAGAAACTGTATTTAATTCCCGAGGGGTAAACGAAATTATAGGTTCCTTATTTTTTTTATTTTCAGGGATACGTTCTTCAAGTTGGGGCTCTGGCCCGGGTGCTTGAATCGTTTGGTCCTCTAGTACTACATTTTCTTCATTTTTGTCGGGAATAGAATCTTTTCTTTGACTTTCATCTCTTGTTTGTATATCAAGGGGGTTGGTTTTATCACTGTTCTTTTCTGGTTCCGGAGCAGTACTTATTTTTGGTTGAGTAGCTTTTGGGAGCGGGGATTTAATTAATTCTTTTTTTTGAGGAATTGTTTCCAGCTGGATACTATCTTTCGTCCTGGATTTTATATCAAATGGATTTTGAGCTTCTAACGCACCAAGGACGATTAAGAAAGAAGTTATAAAAAAACAAGTTCTAAATAAAATTGAAATTTTCGACACTATCTAATGGTTTAGTGATTTCGCATAACCTTTGGCCAAGTATGTGATAATTACATCGCAGCCTGCCCGCTTTAGTGACAACAAGGTTTCCGGAATGGCTTTTTCTCCGTCGATATAGCCTTTTTCAATGGCCGCCATTAGCATTGCACATTCCCCTGATACATGGTAGCCAGCTATAGGAAGTGGATAATTACTCTTTAACAAATGAATAATATCTAGATAGTGGACTGCAGGTTTTACCATGAGGAAGTCTGCTCCTTCCATGGTGTCCAAATCTGCTTCTATCATTGCATCTCTTTGATTGGACGGATCCATTTGATATGATTTTTTATCGCCAAATTTGGGTGCAGAATTAAGAGCATCCCTAAATGGGCCATAAAAAGCACTGGCATATTTAGCTGTGTAAGACATTATTCCCGTAGTGGTGTAACCATTCCGGTCAAGTATTTCCCTAATGTATTGCACGCGTCCATCCATCATATCCGAGGGGCCAATGAGGTCAAATCCTGCTTCCGCTTGTGCTAATGACATTTTGCCCAGAATTTCCAGTGACTCGTCGTTTAGAATCTTTCCGTCTTCCACAATTCCGTCGTGTCCATCCGAACTGTAGGGGTCCATCGCAACATCGCTGATTAGACAAATAGAAGGAAAAACTGATTTTAATTCGGAAGCAATCTGCAAATAAAAGTTTTCTGGACTATAACTATAGCTTGCATGACTGTCTTTTAATGATTCTTCTACAGCCGGAAATATCATAAATGACTTCAATCCCAAATCTATACACTCACCTATTTCTTCAATAATCCGGTCTTGAGAAAACCTGAAATTACCAGGTAGAGATTTTATTTCTTCTTTTTTATTTTCACCATCCATAACAAACATGGGGTAGATTAAATCGTCAGTTGTAACGAAATTTTCCCTTACCATAGATCGCAGTACTTTACTGGCTCGATTTCTCCGTGGTCTTCTTAGCATATCCATATTACAAAGGTACGGAATAATAAAAATAGTTAAATGATAAGATTGATTTTTAACCCTTGTTCTTATGGTTCTTTTTAGGCACAGGATCATGTCCGTGAGGGCCCCAGGGATGACATTTGCTAATTCTCTTTATCCCGAGATAAATGCCCTTGAATGGCCCCCATTCTTCAATGGCCTGGATCATATAGTGAGAACAAGTCGGTGTAAACCTGCAATTTTGTCCCAAAAGCGGTGAAATTACTATTTGATAAATTCTAATGGGAAGAATTAAAATTTTTTTTATCATGATTTAATGTTGATCTCTTCCTTAATATTATTTTTATCAAACAACAGTACTCTCGATATTGATTTGTCCGGAGTAAAGAAATTTAATATATTTTTTTGATCACTGTAAGTGTTTAGAAGTATATTATTGTATATTAGTATTTTATGTGGTTTTTCTTGAAGTTTTGATTCAATATATATCCAGGCTCCAGCGTAATCATCAGAACGTTCCTTGCCCAAAACAGTCAGCTGGATTTTCTGACCATCAGCCTCCATTACAAGGTGTTTTTTAATGTATGCACTAATAAGAGAATCTGCATTGGCAACTTCTTTATTTGTACAAAAAAATAGTTGATTAGATTTCTTTCCGGAAATACCATATTCCAGGTCATCGATGAAGATATGGGATGTAATCTGGAGGATATTGTTCTGAGGTGTGTATTGAATTGAAGTTTTACTTATATGGATAGGGTGGGGCCCCGTCGGTGGAAAAATTATGTTCAATAATAATATGAATAGTTGGAAGTACATGGAAATAAAAAACGGCGTCCCGAAAAGAACGCCGTTAAATTATAATTTATTAATATCTATAGTATTCGGGTTTATATGGACCCTCTTTGGCAACACCGATATATCGGGACTGCTCATCAGTCAATGTCTCGAGTTGTACACCAATTTTTGCTAGGTGCAACCGGGCTACTTCTTCGTCTAATTGTTTAGGCAGGGTATATACCTTATTTTCGTATTGATTATTGTTATTCCACAATTCAATTTGTGCCAATGTTTGATTGGTAAAAGAATTGGACATTACGAAAGAAGGATGTCCCGTAGCGCATCCCAAATTCACTAATCTTCCTTCTGCCAATACGATGACGTCATTACCTTCAATATTGTATTTGTCAACTTGTGGTTTTATTTCCACTTTTGTATCACCGTAATTTTTATTTAACCAGGCCATATCTATTTCGTTATCAAAGTGGCCAATATTACATACAATGGCTTTATCTTTCAACAGCCTGAAATGTTTTTCGGAAATTACATCTTTATTCCCGGTTGCTGTAACCACTATGTCAGCTTCTTTAGCTGCTTCTTCCATAGATTTTACTTCAAATCCTTCCATGGCTGCCTGAAGTGCACAAATGGGGTCTATTTCAGTAACAATCACTCTGCATCCTGCGCCCCGCAAAGAAGCAGTTGATCCTTTTCCTACATCACCATACCCGGCTACTACGGCTACTTTCCCGGCAAGCATTAGGTCGGTTGCTCTTCGAATTGCATCAACACAGGATTCCCGACATCCGTATTTGTTGTCAAATTTGGATTTGGTTACCGAGTCGTTAACGTTTATTGCCGGGATGGGTAACTTTCCATTTCTTTCCAGTTCATAGAGCCTTAAAACACCCGTGGTAGTTTCCTCACTAACACCCTGTATACCTCCGATTAATTCAGGGTATTTTTCAAAAATCATGGCCGTAAGGTCTCCGCCGTCATCAAGGATCATGTTAAGGGGTTTGCCCTCTTCAAAAGCAAATAATGTCTGTTCAATACACCAGTTGTATTCTTCTTCAGTCTCACCTTTCCAGGCATAAACAGGAACTCCTGCTTCGGCAATAGCTGCAGCAGCGTGATCCTGCGTTGAAAAAATATTGCAAGAAGACCATGATACTTCGGCGCCTAGTTCTACTAGCGTTTCGATAAGAACAGCAGTCTGGATCGTCATGTGAAGGCATCCGGCAATTCTGGCTCCCTTGAGGGGCTTATCCTTGCCATACCGTTCTCTCAAAGTAATAAGCCCGGGCATTTCTGCTTCGGCCAACTCAATTTCCCTTCGTCCCCAACCAGCTAAGCTGATATCCTTTACTTTGTAATTTAATTTAGTATCTACAGACATAAAATGATAAATTTGAAATGATTATAAAATTCAAAAATTTGATACAAATATATTAAAAATTGGGGAGATTCTTATAGATATTATGCACCTTCTCGGTAAGAACTTTAGAATTAAATCGTTCCAGGTGTAGTGACAAGCCTTTTCTGTCGTGCCGGAAGTTGTTGAGGCTTTCATCCAGGCCATGAGCTATAGATTGGGTATCAAATGGGTCAATGTACGTACAGTGGGCCCCTCCTGCCTCGGGCATAGAACTAATTTCCGAAGTTACTACTTTTGCTCCACAGGCCAATGCTTCGAGAACGGGTAAACCAAATCCTTCTATAGTAGAAGGGTAAATAACGGTCGAGGCCATTTTATAAAGACCCGGCAACAGATTGAATGATACGGGATTCCTTAATTGTACTTTCGGAGTTAAATTGTTATCAACTATGTAATTCTGAACTTTTTTTCTGAATTTATTTCCGCCACCAAATATGAGAAGAGGAATGTCTGTATTCATTTGTTCCCATCCGTGTATTAGACGCATGGTGTTTTTGCGCTTCATGACTGAACCAACATACAGGACAAAATCATCGGGTAGTTGGAGGGATTTTTTTAATTCGGTTTGGTATTCCTGCCGTAACGGGCTACTGTCAAATATTGGGTCATGGGGTTGATATACTACCTCAATCTTTGATTCCGGTACAGAATAATGATTGATTAACGCTTCCTTTGTAGCCTGACTTATCGCTATTATCAGATCTGTTTCCCGGATACACTTTACGGTTTTTGTCCGAAACACCTGGCGATCGAAAAATGAAAAATCTTGTGGTACCGATTCAAAAATAACGTCGTGTATAGTGACGACGCTGGCAATTTGTAACTTGTCGATTCCAAAAGGCAATTCATTGGAGAGACCGTGAAATATATCAATATTTTTGGTATCAATATCTTTCTTGATACCAAAACTCCTCCAAAGTGGATTTTTACTATTCGGAGTGACTACTTCAAAATTCGCAGATAATTCGGGAAAATTCTTTTTCGTTCCTGGCGAAAACAAGATGTATTCATCCTCCGGGAAATATTTTTTTAGATTCCAAAGTAGGGTCCTCGAATAATTTCCCAATCCTGTCCTGTTGTGGAAGGCGCGTTTGGCATCAAACCCTATTCGCATTTTCGCTTTTTTGTGACGTCTGTAAAAATAGAGGGGGAAAATTTTCTTTTTCTGCTTCTAAAAGTAATGAACAGGTTTCTTTAATCGTATTTTTAATGGGGATAAATTGTATGCCAATGTCGTTTTGGATCTTTTTGTTGTTGTAATTAAAATCCTCATAAGCATTGCGTATGCTATCTTCTGTTATAATCGGCCGAATGCCCGTAATAAGGGATTTATATTTTTCGAATGTAGCTATCGATTGTGCCAACCATTTAGGGGCATGATTCGAAGGTGGTTTTTTACCGAGGTGGTGGGCTATGAAAGTGAAAATTTCCCGAAAAGTGTAATTTGATTCATTGATAATATACCGTTCAGCTGAAATTTCTGATTCCATCAATTCTACAGTACAAGCGGCTACATCACGTACATCGACAAATCCGGTACTGCCAGGTGTATAATATTTCAAGCCTTTATGTACTTCCATAAACATTTTACAGGAAGTTTGCTGCCATGCACCTGCTCCGAGGATTATAGACGGATTGAGTATCACTGTTTTCAACCCCTCAGCCGCACCCCGCCATACTTCCATTTCACCCTGAAATTTTGATAAGGCATAGTGAGAAGTATGTTTATTTTGGACCCATTCGGTATCCTCATCAATAAGCCTTCCGTTTTTTCGTTTTGCAATCGCTGCTATCGAAGAGATGTGTACTAATTTATCCACGCCATGTTGGATACAAGCATTAACTATATTAGCTGTGCCATCAACATTTATAGAGAACAAATCATCCCGGTCCATTTTGGCAAAAGACACTAACCCTGCTGTGTGAACTACCTTATCCATTTCGGAAATAATATCATACATCCCCTGTACGTCCAAAATGTCACCTTCAATCCATTGTATTGCGTTTTGTAATTCTTCAGGTAATAGCGACTTTTTTTCAGCAGATCTGTATAGAGCGAAGATATTTTTATATCCGGTATCAAGTAATTCCTTTAGGATATATACGCCCAAAAATCCTGTTCCACCTGTTACCAATATCTTTTTGTCCGTTCTCATTGCATGGTTTATTTCTGCAAAGTTATAGTATATTTTGCAACAGAATCTATTTGAGCCGGAGATAATACTTCTTTGAATCCTGTCATGGTAATTCTTCCTTCATTGATTATCTGCTTGCGTGCATCCATCGAAATTCTGGATGCGCTTAAGTCCAGGGCACCATTGGTAGATAAAGTTCCATCCGCTCCATGGCAATTGACACAATACTTTTTATAAATTTCTCTACCCGAACTCAGCTTGTTCTCTTTGGAACCACAGGAGAATAAATATAAAATAAGTGGTAGCGAAATATAAAATAATATCTTTTTTTTCAAATTATTCATTCAAATTAACAGGTTCAATACTACAGCGCATTCAAAGTTTTGTGAACCGCATCTAAAACCTTTCGTACTTTTTCAGGGGATTCTGACTGGGCGTAAACTCTGAGAACGGGTTCTGTGCCTGATGGACGGATCATGGTCCAATCACCATTGTCAAAGGTGAATTTGTACCCGTCTAAAGTTTCAACTTTTTCCACAGAATATTCACCAAACTTTTCGGGTGTATTATCTTTTAAGTGGTTGAGGATGTTGGTTTTTTGACTTTCACTGATATGGAGGTCGTCGCGATCACAAGTGAATGCCCCTACTTTTTTATAGAGATTGTCAACTAATTGAGTAAGTGATTGGCCGGATTTAGCCATAAATTCAAAAATTACCAACCCAATCCAAATGCCGTCCCGTTCAGGAATATGCCCTGATATCGCAATCCCTCCTGATTCTTCTCCCGCTACCACTATCTCTACTTCCTGCATTCGTTGTGCGATATATTTGAATCCTATTTTGGTTATTTCGACTTCCAAACCATAGGATTCTGCTAATTTCTTCATTTTATCAGTTACAGAGAAGGTGATTATTACCCGGTCTTTTACGTTTTTATATTCGACCATATACTGGAGGAGTAATAATAATAGGTGATGGGAATCAACAAATTTTCCTTTTTCGTCATACATACCAATTCGGTCGGCATCCCCGTCATTTGCTAGTCCTACATCGAATTTCCCGGGGTTGGATGTAATCAATGAAGAAAGTTCCCCCAAATTACGATCAATAGGTTCAGGGGCCTGTCCAAGGAAAGAAGGGTTAAATTCACAGTGGAGTAACTCTGCTTTAGGGAATAATTTTCGGATGATATTTTGACCTGCACCATACATGGCATCATAGGCTATTTTCAAACCGGAATTACGGATAAGGTCAAGGTCAAAAGAATTTTTTATTTTTTCCAAGTAAAGATCTTCGAGACTTCTGTATTCTAACAACCCCTTGGATTCCATTTCCTCGAGCGATAAAACTTCTATACCGGCCTTGTCCGGGATCCTGTTTTCCACGGCTTCAATTTCTGAAGGAATGCTAGGTCCTCCGTAGCTTGATTTTAGTTTGTAACCGTTATAGGAGGGAGGATTGTGAGAGGCAGTGATTACAATTCCGAGATCTAATGCAAACTCTTTAACTGCCAAAGAAACCATTGGCGTGGAAGAAAATCCCTGCGAACTTAATATAACATGGATTCCATACGCGCCCAAAACACCTGCTGTAATGTTGGTAAAGCGTTCACCGCCAAACCGACAATCATATCCGATTACAGCTTTTGTTAATCCCTGGTCTTTCATGTATTGGGCAGTACCTTCAGCCACCCTTCGGAGATTTTCTTCCGTATAGTCTTTCGCAATTATAGCTCTCCATCCATCAGTTCCAAACTTGATCTTCATCGATTATTCTAGTTTTACGGTGATTAAAATATATAAATTATTAATATCAGTAATTTATTTTATCCTTTATAGGAAAAAAAGAAATTAAACCCACGTTAAACTTGACATCACCGCCACAAATTGATCCCTACGGCAAAAGATTTCGGGAAAAATAATGGTGATGAATAGTGATAAATGATTGATAAACAATCTTTTATTCAAGGTTTAATCACCTGACGATAAATGCCAGGATACTCCAGACCACTGCAAAAAATTTCTAGCCCATATGAGGGAAATACTCTCAAATTTATTTATTAACCTATATTGATTGATATCTATATTTTGCAATTCGCCTGACCTTTGGGCGAAAAATTCGGTAAATTTTTTGGGTTAACATAATCCTTTTGTAAATAAATTATTAATTCTATCGACTCAACTTGAAACTGGATATTCGTCTTACAAAAACAAATTGTACGCTTTTTGAAATGAAAATTGAATCTTTTAATCAGGTTCGTTATGTATCCTTTACGCATTCATCAGCGCATGGTAGAATATTCCTTTTAAGGATATGTTGTCTTAGCGCTTGTTCTGAAGGGGATTATAATTAAAATGAACCAAGAAGTTTAAATCAGAATGTCATATTGAAATTTAATTTAATATCTTCGTAGAAGGTGGAAGTGGATAGTAATTGAGCCTGTTGGTCATAAATGATGAAAATATAGGTTGTACTAATCACTTATGGTCAGATATTTTAGATATAGATGAGATGAAAGATTCATACAGACATAAAGGTTTGCGAAAAAGACTGGTAAGGGAAGTGAAAGCCAAAGGTATTTCGGATACAAGAATACTTGAAGTTATAGGGAAAATTCCCAGGCATTTTTTCCTGGATAGTGGTTTTGATGATTGGGCATATAAAGATGTAGCCTTTCCCATCGGGGAAGATCAGACCATTTCCCAGCCGTATACGGTAGCTTATCAAACGCAGCTTCTCAAGGTTCACCAAAAAGATCGCATTATGGAAATAGGTACAGGAAGTGGGTACCAGGCTGCGGTTTTATACGAACTTGGAGCTAGGGTATACTCCATTGAACGGCAGGAAACCCTCTATGTTCGTACAAAAGGGTTGCTCGAAAAGCTGGGGTATGGTGGGATCAGGACATTTTTAGGGGACGGGTTTCAGGGGCTGGAAAGATATGCTCCATTCGATAAAATACTCCTTACTGCTGCTCCGAAATCTATGCCAGAAACTTTGATAAGTCAATTGGAATCCGGGGGAATAATTGTATTCCCGATGGGTAAAAAAGATGATGCACAGCAAATGATCCGTATCACTAATACAAAACCAAAACTGACTATTGAAAAATTTGATTATTTCAGGTTTGTACCTATGGTAAAGGGGGTTCGTAAACGCTAGAAATGAGGGTAAATGCATTCATTGCCTAACATTGGTACGCTACAGAAGAAAGATGCAGTAGAATTTAACTTTTAATAGCGTCGAAAGCCGTCTTTACTTCTTAGCGGTGCCCCTGGTTTATTGTCCTGCCTTCCACTTCTTTGACACGCCGTTGCACTGTATTTCGGGTTTTGATATCGACAAGCAAAGTAGCATAAGCAGAGGATGCCGGTGTGAAATATTCTTTTCCATTATAAGACACCGTGCCATAATCTTCTTCCCACTTCTTAGCTAAAAGCCTGTATATCCCTTTTCGATTTTTTATCGGACCGAAAATTAAATAATTGTCGTTATTGGATTCAAATGAAATCGCAAGATGATTTTTTTGAGGGCTGAAAATATATTGTCCGGGAGTGCCTTCTTTGAAAATTATTTCCTCTACTTTTTTGCCCCTCTTAACCGTAATCCTTCCATGGTCTATGGCGGATTCACCACCCGATAAAGTGCGTGTTAATACGATAGGTTCGGATAAATAAAACTGAATATTTTCCAGGGCATAGTCGTCATATGCATATTCTTCAATTAAATTTTCCGAAAATGGCCGAAGGGATGTGCCGCAGCTACTAAGGATAAAAACGGCTATAACTGTAATTAATGTATATTTCATCATAGTAATAAAATGGCTGATTATAATTCTTAAATTAATAAATCTCGAAGAGTTCTTTTTGAAATTAAATGTATTTTAACCATGCTAAAGGATATTATAATTTTTTTAAAATGTTAAATATTGCATGCTCACAAAATGGAAGTTTGTGGGTGTAGAATTGTTTAAATGTAGTTCCAGGAGTTATATACCCCAGCCCAAAATGCAAACCATTTGTGGTCATTGGATTTAGAATAACTGTTGCTTCTCGTATCAGCTGTTTGGGTGATAGGATAAAAAAAAGTAAAGGCCATGGCCATAGAGAGAATCCGAATAAAAAATATGGATGGATTTTCCCTTATCATTTTTGTTGACCAGGGGGTGAAAACTCAAGACTTATGGTTTCCTTAGCGTCTTTTTTTTAGAAAAAAACGCTTGATTAGTTGTTCGCATTCCGTTGACATTACGCCAGAAAGGATTTCAACTTTATCAAGTAAAACAGATGGTTGGTAATTTGTAAATCCTTTTTTGGGGTCAGGAGCACCAAATACGACCCGGGATAATCGACTCCAATGGATTGCACCCGCACACATAAAGCAGGGTTCAAGGGTAACATATAAAGTGCAATCTTCCAGGTATTTTCCACCCACAGCATTGATGGCAGATGTTATGGAAATCATTTCTGCGTGGGCAGTTGGGTCGGTCAACATTTCTACCTGATTGAAAGAACGTGCAATGATTTTGTCGTTGTATGTAATCACACTTCCAATTGGAATTTCATCTCTTTCCAGTGCTTGTTTGGCAAGGTTTAAGGCCTGTTGCATAAAAATTGGATCGGTATCTTTCATGTCGCCAATTTAAATTTTTTTAATTCACAATTATACATTTTATAGAATAAACTCTATTTTTGCGCATGGAAATTAAGCAATCATCAGATCAAAAAGTTATTACACAGGGATTAACCTTTGACGATGTACTTGTCGTCCCCTTGTATTCGGAAGTTTTACCCCGAGAAGTAGATATCTCAGCTCAGTTGACACGTGAAATCAGAATTAATGCACCTATTATCAGTGCGGCGATGGATACGGTGACAGAGAAAAGGCTGGCTATTTCCATAGCGCGTCAGGGAGGATTGGGGGTAATCCATAAGAACATGACTATTGAAGAACAAGCTGACCAGGTACGGTCTGTGAAGCGCAGTGAAAGTGGGATGATTTTGGATCCCGTTACGTTATCTCCTAAAGCTACGATAGGTGAGGCGCAGCGTATTATGAAAAACTTTAAGATCGGGGGGATTCCTATTAAAGAAGATGATGGAACTTTGGTCGGAATATTGACGAACCGGGACCTGAGGTTTGAAACGGATGTCAATAAATCTGTTACCGAATTAATGACCAAAGATAACCTGGTAACTGTACCTGCGGGAACTGACCTGGAAAAGGCACAGGGTGTACTCCAGGCTAATAAAATAGAAAAGTTACCTGTGGTCGATGACCATTACAGGGTCATAGGATTAATTACTTACAAGGATTTGCTGAAAGTAAAGGATTATCCGGATGCGTGTAAGGATAGTTACGGAAGGTTGAGAGTAGGTGCTGCGGTCGGAGTGACTCACGACACTTTCGACAGGGTAGAAGCCCTGGTCAATGTCGATGTCGATATGATATGTGTAGATACAGCGCACGGGCATTCAAGAGGCGTACTGAATACAATATCAGAAATCAAAAAGAAGTATCCGGATTTACAGATTGTAGGTGGAAATGTAGCCACAGGGGAAGGAGCTAAGGCATTGGTAGATGCAGGTGTAGATGGTATAAAAGTAGGGGTAGGTCCGGGTAGTATCTGCACTACCAGGGTCGTTGCCGGTGTGGGTGTTCCACAATTGAGTGCTATCTATTCGGCTAAAAATGCGATTAAAGATACCGGCATTCCGGTTATTGGGGACGGAGGAATTCGTTTTACCGGAGATATAGTGAAAGCACTGGTGGCCGGAGCGGATACCGTGATGGCAGGGTCCCTTTTTGCGGGTGTCGATGAAGCACCTGGTGAAACGATTATTTTTGAAGGTAGAAAATTCAAGACATACAGAGGAATGGGATCGTTGGGTGCCATGGAATTGGGGTCTAAAGATCGTTATTTTCAGGATGTTGAAGACGATATAAAAAAGCTTGTACCCGAGGGCATTGAAGGTAGGACACCTTATAAAGGGTACTTATCTGAGGTGATGGTACAGTATATTGGGGGATTGCGTGCCGGGATGGGGTATTGTGGCGCAGCTACAATTAAAGATTTACAAAAGGCCAAATTCATATCAATTACTTCCAGTGGAATTACGGAAAGTCATCCTCATAACATCGTTATTACCAAAGAATCACCCAATTATCAAAGACGTTAATGGGTTTGGAGGTGCCTCAAAAGTACTTTCAGTCCTCCGATGCGGTGGGATTAGCAAAAAGTTTGTTGGGTATGCATTTGTGTACTTCATTTGAAGGCGTATTGACTGCAGGAGTGATCGTGGAGACTGAAGCATATAAAGCACCCGAAGACAAGGCTTGCCATGCCTATGGCAATAAACGGACCGCGCGAACAGAGATAATGTTTGACAGGGGCGGGGTGGCTTACGTTTATTTGTGTTATGGAATTCATCATTTATTTAATATCGTTACGGGACAAAAGGATGAAGCCCAGGCAGTTTTGATCAGAGCGATTGAGCCGGTACAGGGAATAGAAATTATGCAAAAGCGAAGAAGATTTACCTCAGGAAATAAATACAATTTGACCAATGGTCCGGGAAAATTGACCCAGGCTTTGGGTATTACCACCCAGTACACCGGACAGGAATTGACAAATTTTGGCCAGGGAACTTGCTGGCTGGAATATGGCGAGCGTATTCCTGATGAAAATATCGTTGCCTCGAAACGAATTGGAGTGGATTATGCGAAAGAGTGGGCTGAAATGCCTTGGAGGTTTACAATTAAGGGCAATAAATGGGTGAGTTGTTAGTTGGGTAGTTTGTTAGTCGGGTAGTCAGGTAGTTAGTTAGTTTGGGAGTTTGGTAGTTAGTTAGTTGGGTAGATAGGTAGTTTAGTAGTTAGGTAGTTGTGTAGTTTAGTAGTTGGATAGTTTAGTAGTTTAGTAGTTAGGTAGTTTAGTAGTTTAGTAGTTGGGTAGTTTAGTAGTTGTGTAGTTAGGTAGTTGGGTAGTTAGGTAGTTTAGTAGTTGGGTAGTATCGAGCAAGTAAAAGGAGGCCTGTACTTTAAAAGTATACTGAGACCCTTCCGGGGTCAGGGATAGAGCTAAATATTGATTCTGACATATTCACACCCTCTCCGGGGTCTTTGGAAGTAGGCACGTTGAGAGGGAGTAGGTAGTTGGCAAAAAGGCCAATAGGCAAATGAGAGTGATCGCAAGATTTGACTGTTTTCAAAGAACTCTTGAATCTGCTGTCCGCATTAACCAGTAACGAAGAAGTTTCAGTTTTTTAAACTGATTAGGTAGAGAAAAATCTTTTTCCATTACCACTTTAAAGGTAGGATAGGAGGTGATAAATTAGGTGGTAGTGAGAGCTGTAGATCTCTAAATAGCATTGACTGTTTTGTTGGAAAAAAATCATATGAAGTGGATGAATGTGTAGGCATTGGTTGAATAACCCACATGGGTAAATCTTATGAAGTTGTTTTTGCATAGAAAATTAATTCCTCGCCAAATGAACTTTTATATTTCAAAATCAAGTTATATATTCCGTTATGGAAAATATGATAAAGGGTAAAATAGTGCTGGTTATATGCTTTTCATTCGTTCTAAGTGCCATTTGGGGACAAGAGAAAACGGCATCTAGCATATATTCGGTAAAGATGGGGGTTCCCGGGACTAATTACAGTGTTCCGATATTTACCCTAGGTGATCCCAATGGATTGGTTTTGTCATTTGATGAATTGACAGAAGATGCCAAGTATTTGCGGTATAAGCTTCAGCATTGTGATCAAAACTGGAACCCAACCGATCTTCGTGAATTTGAATATTTGGAAGGTATTAACGATCAATTAATTAACGATTATTCCTTTTCCAACCAGACACATGTAAATTATGTTCACTACGAAGTTCAATTCCCCAACCGTTCATTGCGACCTAAAATGAGTGGTAATTACCTGATTACGGTATTTGATGAAGATACGGATGAGGTATTGATCATCCGAAAATTTATGGTCGTAGATAAGAATGTATTTGCCAGGGCCCAATTAAAAAGGCCTACCAGGGTGAGTGAGATGAGAACCCATCAGGCATTGGATTTTGAAGTGAATTTCAAAGAATTTCCCCTTTCGAATCCGCTACAGGATATACGAGTGACCATATTACAGAATGGTATTTGGGAAAAGGGTGTTTACGGAATTCCCCCGAGAAATGTTTTTAATAATACCATTGAATTTGATTGGAGAGCTAATGCTATTTTTCCGGGCAGTATGGACTTCAGGCCTCTTGATTTGAGAAGTCTTGATTACCGCAGTTACGGAATTGATGAGATCACAGAATACAACGATGGGTATGTAGTTACCAAGGAAGTTGAAGAGTCCAGGGCGGGAAAGACGTATTTTTTCGAACGGGATCAGAATGGCGATTTTATTATACAGAATCAAAATACTTTCTCTCAAAACCCTGAGACCAGAAGTGAATATGTGGAGGTTGATTTTAAGTTGAAAACAATGGATGTTCCTGGGGGTGATGATGTATATGTGGTCGGGGCATTCAATAATTTCAAACCGGATCCCAGATTTCGATTAAAATGGAATTCGGAAGCTGGTATGTATACAGGTACCGTCATGATGAAACAAGGCCGGTATGATTATCTATATGCTACTTCCTCTGACGGTGAAACTTTGAATTTTGATTCGTTGGAAGGCAACTCAAATGAGACAGAGAATTATTATTTGATTCTTACGTATTACAGGCCTTTTGGTGCAAGATATGATGCCCTTATTAGTGCCGATATTGTCACTTTTCAAGAGTAATAGAAAAGCCCTTTCTTTATTCTAGAGAGGGCCTTGAAAATTTAATATCTTCATTTTTACTAATTAGAGGTTGTTTATGTCAAGGGGCATCCCTTCGGAAAAAAGCCATTAATGAGTTATTGTTAAAGGTAAATTTTATTTTATACTCGGTATGCTTTCTTGATACATGTTCCGCATTTACCCTCGAAATCATCTTCGCCTAAAATAAAATTTATTACTTTATTCTTCCATCATGAAAATTTAAACAAGCTCTAAGAAATTATAATTTTCTATACATTCCCATCAGTCACCCGGAAGGAAACATTACATATTACACCGTAAGAACTGATTTTTCCGTCACTGACATGGCATTTCATATCTTTTACATATACGGAATCAATATTTCTCACTGTTTTGGACACTTCTGTTACGACAGATTGCACAGCATCATCAAAACTTTTTTCGCTGGAACCGATTACTTCAATTACTTTTACTATTGCCATTTTATTATATTTTATTTATTAAATATGCAAAATAATATAGCAATAAATAATTGATATTCCAAAAAGAAATAAAGAAGTTTATATGAGATTTAAAGACATTTTTTAAACGCTTTCAGCCAATGGCTGGCCATCAGTTGTGCACCGGGTAAAGCCGGGTGTACTCCATCTGGAGCCCAATAGGAGGCAGGGGCTTTTTCCAATGCCTTGTCAAAAATGGATTGGAAAGGCACAAATTCTGCCTTATATTTCCTTGCCAACTCTTTTGCAAAAGTACGGTATTGGTCAAAAACAGGGATCCATTTATCTTTTTCAATGGCTTTGCCATCGAGGAGTATAAACGGTTCGCAAATGATCAATTTGATATCTGGCAATTGATCTTTTGTTTTCTGTAATAAATTGTCGTAGTCTTCTCGATATACCTGTGGGGTGCCTTTATAGTCCCGAAGGGAATGCCAATGGTCATTTACACCGATTAGAATACTCAGGACATTGGGGTTGAGAGCAAAGCAGTCTTCTTCCCATCGATCGCGAAGTTGAAATACTTTATTTCCACTAATCCCTTTATTGTATATATCCAATTGCATTTCAGGGTATTCTTCCAATAATCCGGCTGCGGACAGGAAAGCGTAGCCTCTTCCAAGTGCATTAGTTGAATTAGGTTTCGGGTCCAGTTTGTCTCTCCCGGCATCGGTGATGGAATCCCCTTGAAAAAGTACGGTTTTTATATTTGATTTAGAAAGAGCCTTTTTGGTATAATGTGGAAAAGGAGTATTAGCTAGTACGGTTCCTGAAGCTAAAATGGCGGGGGTGGTTTTTACGAAATTTCTTCTTTTCATGTATTATGACAATTTATCTATTTGATTACATCACAATTTATAATCGATTGTTTGATGGATTAAAGTTAATGACCATTTATATCTTACTGCAAGAATACGGATAATAATTATTAAAACTACGGTCGCTATGATATTGATATCGTGATTGAAGTTAAAATTTTCTAAAATGAGGTAGCATAATCCTCCAGTCAGGCAGGCCGTAGCATATATTTCCTTCCTGAATATTAGTGGGACTATATTAGTGAGTAAATCCCTTATTACTCCTCCGAAAACAGCTGAAATAACACCCATCGTTAAAGCAATCACGGGATGAAAGCCTAATTCTAATGTCTTTTCCAATCCGAGAATAGTAAATATGGCGATTCCTATCGTATCGAATAAAAATAGTGTTTTCCGCAGTTTCAGGATGAATGGGTTGAAAAGCAGAACGAGTAAATATCCGGTAAAAACGTATAGTAAGTATTCAGGATTTTTAACCCACAGAACTGGTGCATCACCTAAAAGAACGTCTCTAAGCATTCCGCCACCCAATGCCGTAACAAAGGCTATTACTAGCGAGCCGAATAAATCAAACTTGTTGTTCAAGGCCGTCATAGTGCCACTGATAGCGAAAACAATCGTACCGAGAATGTCCAGAATTGTAATGTATTGCATATCCATACCGTTGGTTGTCTTAGCTGTATTTAATATTTAGGTTTCCTTGTTCAAGGATAGCTGAATTTCGGGCAGAACTACTGAGGTGTTGCAAAAGTTGCGTCAGGGAAAGTAACTCTTCGACAAAAAACAATTCATTTATCCGGTTGACATATACTTCCGTATATCCCCCGGAAAGTAGGGAAGCATCTTTTTGCAATCTGTCAATATCGTCCTGCATTTCCTTTTTCATGTTGTTGACAATTTCATGGGTCATATTATGGTCTTCCTGCTGCAAGTCAATATCATTGATTACGGTTGTCCAATACTTACGTACAAAATCAAAATACGATACTAAATACGCCTTTTCTAGAATATAATCCTTGTGACGTTGGAGAAAAAGACCAAAATTAGAACAAACAGATAGGATCCCGGAAGAAAGTAATATCCATTCTGAATATTCCGATACAGGGCCTTGTTTGGTCTTGGGTTCAGACAAAATACGTTGGTAGGAGTTCATGAAGTTTCCCATTTTCAGTTGGGCGTCTTTTCTATTGATTTTATAGTTCGTAATATTTACCTCCCTGTGGCCTAATTCTGATAATATACTCTTGAAATAAAGGAGGGAAGCATTGAGTGAGTCAATCAGAAAATATTTTATGCTCTTGTTCTCCCAGTAAGGAAATAAAAGCCGGATTGAAAAAATACATAAGACTGCTGCCAGGCAAGTATCTATAAACCTGAAAAAGGCGGATGGAATAAAATCACGGTCCAGAAACCGATAAAGGAAGAGGATGTAAACCGTAAAAAAGATGGAGGCTACTACATAGTTTTTATTCAGAAATGAAAAACCACCGAAAAAAGCAATCAAAAAAAGAATACTGCTAATGACATGGCCGGGACTGGCAGTGACAAACAGGAAGTAAGCCAGGATTACTCCACCCGTAGTCCCCAGTACCCGATAAACCAGTCTTTGTCGAGAAACCCTGTATCCTGGTTTGAGAATTACAAGCGACGTGAACAGGGCCCAATTGGGATTTTGAAAGTTTAGTAACTGCGCAATTAAATAAGCAGACAGGGCCGTAACAGCGACACGTAGAGCATACCTGAAATACCCGGAATGAAATGTGAAATGACCGGCCAGTCTGTCAATACGAAGTCGATCACTGGTTTCAAAATGTCTGATGGTTTGGGGGGTAACGTCATCCATTGAAAAATTTTTATCTTCTTGTACAATGGAAAAGAGTTGATTTAAAGTAGCTAATTGCTGCTTGATATAGATTTGGATGATTTTGTGGGTTCTATATGCATAATCCGAACTTAATTCGTGTTCGGAAATATCCCGCAAATTATCCATTTCATTTTGTAATTCTTGAGTCTTTTGCGATAATTCGGATTTCAGGTCATCAAAATTAGCCCGAGAATTTTGATCAAAAACGTCGTTCAGTACACGGATAGAATGTCCAATATGTGTATTGATTTCTATCATGAGCCTTTTTGCCTGGTTATCATCGTCGATATTAAAGGCCTGGTATAATTTCCAGGATGTAGCTATTGCTTCATCGAAAAGGTCAACCAGGGCTGCGAAAATATAGAGAAACCGTCCCATTCTATTTCTCGGGTTGATTTTGTAACCATAGTCGCGCATAAGCATAGCCCTTACTTTTTCGTGACTCGCACTGACCTCCGCTTGCTTATTGGATAGTTCCATTTGGATTTGGGCACTATCAAAATCGGGTTGGAATAATTTTTCACGCAATTCAAAGTATTCAGCTGTCAGGTTTATGGTTTTTGACAATCTTCGTGACACCTGGATGGGGCGCTGGATAAAGTGCATAACCGATGCAAAAATAATATACCAGGCACCGCCAAAAAAAATCAACAAAGTAGCATGAAGTATTTCAGATGGACCGGATAAATTGGATGCAAACCCCAGGGAAAGCATAATTGCAAGATTGGATACAAAGGCTACCTTTCCGAAATGGTAAGAGAAAGGGGCTAGAAAGCTGAATAGAAATATAAAACCGAAAAGAACAGCATATAGTAGGATAGGAAAAGAGGCAGAAAATGAAATAATGGAAAATAATAGCGGGCTTGTTATCAGGGAAAAACCCATTAATTTGAGTTTTCTCGGTAATTCAGCCGGTAAATCAATTCCAGAGATAAAAGTTGATCCTAGTAGTAAAAGCAATCCATCGGTAGGCTTTCCAAGGAAACTCATAATTACAAAAGGAATGGCTCCACCCAGTACCATCCTAAAAGCAAATTCAGTATCTTCGGATTTAAGGAATTCTTTTACAGCCACAAATTGTATTTTTAATACTATAAAGGTTTAATTTAAAAATTTTGTTTGCAATTTTTTTGATAAGTATTTTTAAAAATTATTTATTTTTATTTGCCTGAGTTATGGATATTTTATCTTTTAGAGATTATTGTCTTTCTTTGCCCGGGGTTACAGAATCTTTTCCTTTTGGAGAAGATACCTTGGTATTTAAAGTAGGTGGTAAGATTTTTGCATTGGCAGGGATTAATTTATTCGAGTCGTTTAATGTAAAATGCGATCCTGAGAAAGCAATCGAACTGAGGGATCAATACCCCGAAGTCATTCCCGGATATCATATGAATAAGAGACATTGGAATACAGTTTCTGTAACGGGGAGGGTACCTGAAAATTTATTGAAAAACTGGATATCCGAATCGTACCATCTTGTGTTTCAGAGTCTGTCAAAAAAGATCCGAGAAGAATTAGATAAGAAGGATACAGATAGGTAATGATTATTATTTACCCCTGGCGTAGATTTAAAGTAAGCCTAATATTTGAATTTTATCCGTTCCTATTTTACGTTATGTTGGATTGACTCGATTTTTTTATCGAAATACCGTCGATATCAGTAATACACCTGAATATTAGTAGAGTCGGATAGAAATTCTGGGGGATGGTTGCAATTTTATATCCCGTGCCCTTTAATTTTCATTTTTCTTTTGAACTATAATCCATTTAGTACAATGTGATTTTATCCATCTCTTCTTGTCCCTATTTCATTTTGATAAAAGAGTATCGGTATTTCTATGGTATTCTCACTCTTATTTTGTGAGAATTTTTTTACGAACGGGACAAGCAAAAGAACATTGTGGACAGTATTGGAAAGTAAAGAGAGCGAAAAGGTTTTTATTTTAACGTGAGTTCGACAGAGAATATAAGAGCTCTGAAGGGGCGAAATATTATTAACCCTGGGTGCCGACCCTGGGTGGAAAACAAGTAAAATCGTCTATTCTGGCATTGATTTCCACAAAGTGATGCCTTGGGCATTGCATTTTCAGCAAAAATAATGACAGAATCAATTATTCGTCGAGCTGACGTTATTTTATGCAATTGAGTAATCCAGGAAGGTTAGAAGAATTTAAAATAATGAGAAAAAAATTTCAGGAATAATGGCCAGTAATTATTTTATTCCACATTTCAATGCTGTAGTTGGGGCAAAAATCTACATGGAAATATTTGCTGTGACTAATGAGAAAATTTAATGTATCTTTTTCGTTCCAATGGAATAATTAGGATAAACAGAACTGCAAGGGTATTGGCAAGTTTGATTTTTAAAGCATGTAATGTATAAATATTTAGAGAATAGAAAATATGAAGTTCTTCTAACCGCATTAATTTTACATTTATATATTGGAATCTTCTTAAGTAATCTATTACTATATATAAAAGTAATCTGGCCGATCAATATGGTCATTTTAGGTATAGCCAGTCTGGGGATTTACCTCGGTAAAGGCAGGTCGCGTACTCAAATCAAAAACGTATTACTTCTTTTAGTAATAGCTTTACCCATTAGTATCCCGTTCTTTAGCGGGTGGAATTATTTTATGCCCATTTTAAGTTTTATATATTGCCTGTTTTTTGGGTATATTTTTATTGATATCTTTAAATTCCTGGTTAAGCCGGGGTATATAAATACAGACATTATTTCTGCTTCCATTTGTGGGTTTTTCCTGATTATAGAAATGGCTGTTTTTTTATTACAGGGATTTTATTATTTGAATAGTGATACTTTCACTCAAATAAATGAAACGAATCCCGCTACCGTATTTATGGACCTGGTTTATTTTAGCACCATTACAGTTACTACGGTAGGGTTTGGGGACATTTCGCCGGATACCTATTCAGTGAAGCTTATTGTATCCGTCCTGACAGTAATTAGTCATTTCTATACGGTGGTACTTATTGGAATTTTAATCAGTAAATTTTCGTCAAATCAAAATAAATAATTATCAATGCATACCGGTAGTCATTATAAAGTAAGAGAGTTTTTATTATGGACCAGAAGATCTATTTACAAATTGATCTTGATAGCGCTACTACCTACTTTATTGTATGAAGTTTTTGATTTAAAGTGGTTGGCTATTCCCTGGGTTCCCATCGCTTTGGTAGGAACTGCTGCTGCGTTTATTGCAGGATTTAAGAATACTCAAACCTATAACAGGTTATGGGAAGCCCGTAAGATCTGGGGTGCTATTATCAATGACAGCAGGGCATGGGGCATGATGATCAGAGATTTTATCAATAATAAAATAGCCACTTCACCTAAAAGCCATGAAGAATTGCACGTGATTCATACCCGGATTATATATAGACATATCGCATGGTTAACAGCCCTTCGCTATCAATTGAGACAACCCCAGGACTGGGAGAATTCAAATAAAGCCCATTTTAAAGAATACAGGAAGCACTATAGCGTTCCTGAATGGGAAGTGCCCATGGAAGAGGAAATCAAAACATTTCTTTCAGTAGACGATCTAAATTATATTTTGTCCAAGAAGAACAGGGCAACGCAGTTATTAGCCCTGCAATCCCATGAGTTGAAAATTTTACGTGGTGATGATTTCATAGAAGAACATGCATATGTGAAACTCGAAAGTACATTGAAGGATTTTTATGCGCACCAGGGTAAGGCAGAACGAATTAAGAAATTTCCCTATCCACGCCAATTTTCCAGTATTAATCTATTTTTTATTATGCTACTGGTCGTTTTGTTGCCGTTCGGATTGCTACAACCTTTTGCGGAATTGGGGAAATATGGAGTTTGGTTGACCATCCCTTTTACGGTGGTTGTTGGATGGGTTTTTATGTCCCTTGAGCAAGTGGGCGAGAGTACGGAAAATCCTTTCGAAGGAGGAGCCAATGATATTCCTATGGCGGCACTTAGCAGAACTATTGAGATCGACCTTCGGGATATGTTGGACGAAGAAGAGTTACCCCCCGCAGTGGAAGCTGTGAATAAGATATTGATGTAGTATGCCGGCCAGGTAAGGATTAGAGTGATTCATGCCGAGGCATCTCTCAATGCTATAACCCTAAGGTTTCATCGATTATAAATTTATCTCTTTAGGTCTTTTTTGGATCCTGTCACTTTCATATTTGTACAAGGGTACAAGGTATAGGTAGTTTTTATTTTGTAGCATATTCTTTGTTCATTTGTCTTGAATCAAAGGAATCAATATTCAAGACAAAATAATCGCTTTCGCATATAGCTGGGCTCATCCCACCTTCGAGGCGGAGCTCTCGGTTCGCTCATCAACCGTACATTTAGCACGCTTGGTCTTCGACTTCATTCAGTCATGTATTTTGTCACCTGCTTCCGCTTCAATAGAGTTTTGAATACAAATAGTATTAACCAGAAAATCTTCTGTCGGCCGTAGAGCCGGTTAATAAGTAGAACCCTGGAGAATGTGAAAATATAAGCAATTGCTTATGCAAAAACGAGTGATTTTGCATTTCGTATTACCCTTCTAACTCAACAATAGGAATACTCAGTTTGGGGATCAGTGAACGGAATTCTGATTGTATATTGTCAAAAAGATTGTTACTGTTGTTTTTGATTTTACGGCCATCTATTTCTACAATAGGTGTAAGTTCACCCATTGATCCAGTAGCAAAAACTTGATCTGCACTGTAACATTCCGATAGACTTATATTCCGTTCGATACATGGTATTTCCAGGTCTTTGCAGCAATCGATGATACATCCGCGGGTTATTCCATGGAGACAAGCGTCAGCAGTAGGTGTGTATACGATATCGTTTTTGATAATAAAGATGTTTGTCCCATTTAATTCCGCAACAAAGCCGTAGGCATCTAACATGAGCCCTGCATCAACTCCGGCAAAATTGGCTTGTATTTTGGCAAGAATATTATTGAGTAAGTTATTGTGATGGATTTTAGAATCCAGATGGCGGGGAGAATTTCGCTGGATAGCTGAACTTATTACCCGAATTCCCGATTGATTGTCATATACCGGGGGTTTCCATTCGGCAAGGACTATTAGACAAGGACCGAATTGGTTCAGCCTTGGATCCATGCCGCTGGTAATTTTTTCACCACGGGTAAGGGTAAGGCGGATGTGTACATCCCGATCCATCTTATTGGCACGAAGAGTCTGAAAAATAGCATTGCGGATAAATGTCCGCGAAGGAATTTCTTTAAAGGCCAATGCCTTGGCAGAATGAAATAAACGGTCCAGGTGATGATCCAGGACGAAAACCCCTTCCTTGTATACCCTGATTCCCTCCCATACGGCGTCCCCTCCTTGCACTGAGCTATCGAATACAGAGACTTTTGCTTCGTGTCTGGGTACCAATTGATCTTTTACCCAAACCTGTATGTCCTCATTGCGCGTATCAAATTGTTGCAGCATTTCTATTTTGTTTGATTTTTCAAATATAAATAATCCTCCAGGCACTTGTCGAGTAAGTATTGTAATTCTTTGGGGAATTGGGCAGATTCAATATCAGAAGGTGGTTTAAACCCAGTTGATTTATGAACGCCATTATACCAATAAGGTGCCCAGGTGCCGTCGTAGGATTTGGGACCCGGAGGCCAGGTAAGCATAGACGGGGTAAAGGGTATATTAAAAAAATGGCATAATTTTTTTAATTCAATTTCCGGATTTAATAACAGATCATTAGAGTCCAGGATATAAGGTTTGTTGTTTTGTTGGTTCAGATAATCGAACCAATTTCTTTGGGCCGTTATGCCGAGATCTTCAATGGCCGGTTTTTCAATTACTTTAGTAAAAGAACGAATAAGTAATTTAGGATGACGGATTAAAAAACAATGTTTCCATTCCGGATTAGAAATAAAATCTTTTTCTACAATGTGGTGCGCCATATTTTTTACAAAGACAAGAGGTGCGTTTGTCGATCTAATCCAATGGTAAATATCTTCCCTGTTTGAAGAAAGAGATTTCATTATTTTTTCCCGGCCCGGATGGTGTTTTCCTGTTTCTTTTAAGTAACAGGCGTAAAAAGGTTCGTCGAGACATTTAGTATCTTTCCGTTGACCAAAACTATACATAAAAGCGGTAGATACATTTCGGGGACTGGGGATCAAGTTTAGGATCATAGGCCGATAAGTTTATTTTGTAGAATAAATAACGGACAAATCTATTAAATGCCCGGTATGGTTAACGGGTAAAAATGATAACTAAGGGAATTATTGGATTATTCAATCAAAAAAAATATAACATGACCATGCCCATCGTACTTTCCTATCCAATAGATAGAATTATGTAAGAAGAGACTTCATTATACAGCCATCTAGCAGAACAGGCCTTCAGGTAGATGGAATATAAATTGTAAAGCAAATTTGGATATGTTGAATTTGGAACCGGTAAGTAATGGAGAGAGATTTCGACCATACAAGAGGATCTATTTATGGGAATCTAAATAATGAATGGGATGTGTACCTCGAATATATTAACCATTCCTGTGAGACCTTTTTTTGAGATCATAAGGTTTTATAAAAAAAAGTAGGTAAGATTATTGAAATTGACAAGTGTTTGCATATTATTATGACCTTATTGAAAGTAGGATATTGAAGCATCATTACAATAAAATTAACCGCGAAATTTGGGCACTGGCACTGCCCAATATAATTAGTAATATTTCAGTCCCTCTACTTAGTACAGTAGATACCGCTCTGATGGGGAGATTGTCAGCTACCCATCTTGGTGCTGTAGGTATTAGTGCGATGATTTTTAATTTCCTGTATTGGAATTTCGGATTTTTACGAATGGGTACTACAGGTATGACCGCCCAGGCATATGGGGCATCGGATATGAGGTTGGCCATGCTGACCCTCTATAGGGCAATGGGACTTGGGTTCTTTATTGCCATTATTTTATTTCTTTTAAGAGATCCACTGGCTGATCTGGCTATAAAAGCGTTTCAGGTGGATGGGAAACAGGCCGAATTGGTGCTAGAGTATTTTTATATCCGTATATGGGCAGCGCCGGCATATATGGGATTTTTGTGCCTTATAGGGTGGTTTTTTGGAATGCAAAATGCTATTATCCCTTTGGTCCTTACGATTGTGGTGAATGTATTGAACATGGGATCCAGTTTTTACTTTGTGCAGAAAATGGGATGGGAGATCAGGGGGGTAGCTATTGGTACCCTCATTGCTCAATACAGCGGGGTATTGATCGGAACCCTAATTTTGTTAATCAAGTACAGGAATATTACTATTCGTACTACCTGGGCTTCATTTTTTAAAATTGATGAATTTCGCGTATTTATTAGCACAAACAAAGACCTGTTTATTCGAACGGTTTTGCTCACATTTGTTTTTGCTTTTTTTTATAGCCAATCCTCTGCTTTCGGGACCATTTCCCTTGCTGTAAGTGTAGTACTTATGCAATTTATCAATTGGATGTCGTATGGAATTGACGGTATAGCTTTTGCTTCCGAAAGTCTCGTGGGTAAATATAAAGGGGCCCGTGATGGTCAGGTATTGGATGATACCATTAGACTGGTGTTTTTGTGGGGATTTGTTTTTGCTGTAGCTTACGGGGGACTGTACGGAATTTTCAGTGATTCTTTATTCAGGGTTTTTACGGATGAACAGGCAGTAGTAGTGGCAGGCAGAGAATACCACTTTTGGTTGGTGTTAATTCCGGTTATTGGGTTCGCATCTTACCTGTGGGACGGTGTATTTATAGGGCTTACTGCGTCCAAATCGATGCGTAATGCTATGATCCTACCATGTATCTTATTTTTATTTGTCTATTATGGATTTCGTTCATCGCTGGAATTACATTCACTTTTACTAGCACTCTCGGTTTTTCTACTGGCACGGGGATTAATCCAAACCCGGATGTTTTGGAAAGAAGGAGTGGACTTGGATTAAGGTAAATTGATTTTGGACAAATGTTTTTGTTCAACCCAGATAAGGTCAGAGGTATTGTACCCGGCGTTTTCTGCTTTCTGTAAGAATCTTTTTTTTATTGATTCGGGGAGTTCTGGTTCCCGGGATAAAATCCAAAGATATTTGAAGGTCCCACCTCCAACTAACGCATATTGGTAGTCCGGATCAATGTCTAGAATATTATACCCGGCATAAAAAGGACCAAAAAAAGAAACCTTGAGCATTCCGACATTTTCTGTTTTCGCAAATTTCGCTTTCCCCTCTATATCAGTCCATTCATTTTTCAAGGTGTCATAGCCGCTATTTACTACTTTTATTTTACCATCATTTCTAATGGAATATTCGGCTGTGGTTTGATTGAGGTTTTTTTCGAACCGGTTGTCTAGTCTTGCTACTTCATACCATTTGCCCAGGTACTTTTCTTTTTCAAATTGTTGGATGGCATTGACACCCTGGGGGATAGATGTACAGGCAGTAAAAACGAAAGGAAACAAAATCCAAATTAACGAAGTAAACTTCATTATTGGTGTTTTGAATTGGACTTGTATAATTTTCATGTTCGTTTAATTACATTAATTAGTTTGCTACAATTTCTTTGTAAGTTAAATAAACACACTTCATGAATTGTTTATCCATATTTGGTTTTACATTGTATAAATAGGGGCGAAAGAGTGACTCATGGTACTGAATCAAAAGTCCTATATTTATGCGGTATGGCTATCCCTCCAACGAGTATTGATGAATAAAGTCAGGAACAATTTTTGTCCTCAGGCCCCTGCTCAAATTCAAGTGTTTTGGTTATTATAGCATAAGTGTACAAAACTACTCTTATTCTAAAATTCACGTGAGTTCGACAGAGAAAAAAGAGCTCTGAAGTGCCTGTTCCGACTTGAAAATGTCGGGAAGCGAAATATAATTAACCCTGGGTGGAAATTTTCCGCAAAAATAATGACTGAATCAATTATTCGTGGAGCTCACGTTAAAATTCTTATGGACGCTTTTGGTTTAAAGTTACTTTACCGCCAAAGTTTCTATAAATTTGATTTTCTTTGCGAAAAGCAATTAATCCAGTACTATGATTTTAAGTGATAAAAGTATATATGAATCTATAAAAAATGGGAAAATTGTGATTGACCCATTTAGAAGGGAGTGTCTGGGGACCAATTCCTATGATGTTCACCTGGGGAAGTGGTTAGCATACTACAAAGACCATATTCTGGATGCACGGAAACACAACCCTATTGAATATTTAGAAATTCCGGAGGAGGGTTTTATTCTACATCCCAATACTTTGTATCTCGGTGTCACGGAAGAATATACGGAGACACACAATGCAGTACCCTTTCTTGAGGGTAAAAGCAGCGTGGGCCGATTGGGTATAGATATTCACGCAACAGCGGGTAAAGGGGATGTCGGTTTTTGCAATACCTGGACACTGGAAATTTCCTGTACGCACCCGGTACGGGTTTATCAGGGAATGCCCATTGGTCAATTAATCTATTTTACCGTAGAAGGAGAAATAGAAAATTATTACAATCAAAAGAAAAATGCCAAATACAACGAACGAACGATTAAACCCGTCGAATCAATGATGTGGAAAAACAAATTTTAATTTCATTGTAAATGAATTGTTGGGAATATAAGTATGTATTTTAATTATTATCCCTCAATTTCATTTTGCCAGGCTAGCATTCCTCCTTTAAGGTTTAAAACATTCTCAAATCCATTTGTTTCCAGGAAGACCTGTGCTTTACCGCTGCGGTTGCCTGACCGGCACATAACCACGATCTCTTCTTCTTTCCAGTCTTCCATTTCATCTAGAAAGTCCATTAATTCTCCCAAAGGCATGAGTTGGCCTCCGATATTTGCCTCTTCATATTCATAAGGCTCCCGAACATCTATGAGGTGAAAGTCCTCATTGCTGTCCAGTTTAGCTTTGAGTTGCTGAACTGTAATTTCCATTATCCTATTTTTTTATGATTTTATAAGTGCCAATATATTGATTTTTTTGATAAAGTGATAAAAAATAAATACCACTTCTTAAATCATAAATGGATATGCTCGAAGAATTAATCGTATTGCGACGAATTAATTTACCTGATATATCATATAACTGCCAATGCGATATTTGAATATTTGCAGGTGCTTTTATATATAGTTCAGATGAGGATGGATTGGGGAAGATTGAAATATTCCTATTAATTTTTTGATTGGCTTTGCTGCTGAGAAATTCAGCTTGCCCGACCACCGGCCTCATCATTACAGCCCCTACATTTAGGGGCGAAGCTTCAGCTACATTTTGCCAGCCACCTCCTACATCAAAAAATATGAAATTATTAGCATCTATCTGGTTTTTGTCAAATCCGAAAGGGATGAAATCCCTGTCATTACCCTGAGGGTGTTCCCATCCAATATAAAATTTACCCTGTGGTAGAAGTATACCTTCTTCTAAATAATCTTTTAATATATATTCGGTGAAAGGTTGATAGTATGTTCCCTGTTCGGGCTGCAATCCTGTAATTTTGTAGTCGGGTTCTTCTTTAAGTTCTCCAATATAAATTAGTAGATTAAATCTCTTGTCCGTATAATCTTCAATAATGTAGGGAAATAAAATACGGACGGATTGAAGGGAATCCGGTTCAAATATTTCATATTCCGTAGCGATTTTGGCAACGATACCGTTGCCGTTGTAAGTAGCAAGGGAAGATTCGACGGTTCCGTCATCGAAGGCTATATAATTTGCGAGTTTCGTCGTTCTTTTTACATTATTATTAGCCTGGAATGCCGGGAAATTATCTTCAGACCGAAGAACATATTCATATCGGGATTCGAGTACGAGAACAGAATCATTCGTTTCTTCAATATAATCACGAATGGAAAAAGTAGGAAAAGTATTGGTAAACTCGGATAAACCCGGATCTATATTCCGTTGGTTTACTTCCACGATGGGGGGAATTTCCAGCAAAGAAGCATCCCGAAAGAGTACTTCTCTGGTCCTTGCATTGACAATTTCAAACAAACTGGTATCAATGGTGTGGCGATCACGTGAATTGTTTTGAAGGGAGATAGGCAGCTGATTGTTAATTAGGTCATCGCTGTTTTTTAACTGTTTTAACGGATACGCAGTATAGGGATATAGGACAAAAGGAGCAGGTGAAACAAACGATACGTCATCTACATATTGATCAGGCTGTTGACGAGTTACCATCACATAGTCGATATGCCATAGTGATTCCAGTCCTTTATTGGAACTGTAATTGCGAAACCTGAATTGAAAGTTGCTGTGGAGAAGTGAATCTGAAATGGCAGTGGAAAATCGTTGGAACTGCGGGGCTGGTTGGGTTATATATTCTTCTTCCAACCCCTCGAAAGTATGCAGATTAACCCAGTTTCCAACAGGTCCTTTGCCTTCGAGTACTAAAGAATCCTGGACACGGGGGATAAATCCTATTCCTTTGCCCTGGATATAAAAAGACAAATAGACGGTGTTTTCTCCGGAAAGATCTATAGGTTGTGATGTCAAAGTATCAGAGCTTCCATTTCTTGGATATGGAATTCCTTCTGCATTGAGACCGTCAAAGGTTGCCACTCCGTATGACGGGGGATTAAGGGGTAAGTTTTGGTTAATAAATACCTGATTATCTGTCCACAAATTTGGGTTGGGGTAGGGGCCCGGATTCGAAAAATCATCTACAAAAGGGAGATTTACGACCTTTTTGGAACGAGTAGTCGGTTGTGTCCCAGGGTTGGATAATTCTATGTTTCCGGAAACAGGGACCTCACCAATTGTTTGCGCATTGGAATTTTTAGGTTCAACAATTACTGAAAACAATACCACAATTATTAAAGAAATAAGGTTAATCTTCACAGTTGAAAGGTTTTGTCGATGAAAGGAAAATCTGAATGGTATCACCCGTGAGAATATTTTCACCGGCATCGGGCAATTGATCATAAATGAAAGCCCCATATTCATCCTCCAAAAGTCCGTCTTTAGTAATTTCCCCTATTACCAGGTTTAAGTTTTCGACGTAAAAGGTTGCTTCGGAATATGTTTTACATATTAGGTCGGGCATGACTATTGCCCCTCCGATGTTTTTAGAAAGGATAAATTGAAGTATATCTCCTTTTTCGATTTCTATATTATTTTTTCTTCCCTCCCTGGATATGATAGTATTCCCTTTGTACATTACTTTTAATATCTGGTCGGGGGCACCCTGGTCATATTCGTAACCTACTATTTCTGAAGTTAGCTCAAAGGATTGTTCCAGTTCATTTTTCTTTCTTTCAAAATCTTTCCCATACAGTTCAGGAATCTGTTCTACTTTTATTTTATCAGGAGTATATTTGGAAACAGTAACGTATACCTTTCTTCCTTTCTTTACTTCGGAATTTTTTAAAGGATTTTGATCGAGAACAATTCCGCCAGGCGTGCCTACTTCAAATAGAGAATCTTCTACTACAATTTGCAATGACTTGTTTTTGGCTAATTTCAATACCTCGTTCATGGGCATTTCTACGAAGTTGGGTAATACCATCTTCTCACCGTGGCGTGTATAAGCACGCAATCCAAATTTAACTAATAAAAAAACTCCTACAATAAAGAGGAGCATAAATATTAAATTTTTCTTTAACATAAAACAAATATATGGGTTTATCAGGGAAAAATCACAGAAATTTCCGGGGTTTGGGATTGATGAACGGTAAAATTAGTAACGTAAAACCTGAATTTATAATTATGTCATATCTCCATTTTTTCCCTGTAGGTATATTGCCAATGTTATCCTTTATTTTCTATTTCACTGTCTATTGTAGTGTTTCATAAAACATTATAAATAATTAAGTAATGAAATATAGTGAAGCCCCGAAGGTGGCGCAATCACAAAACGATGGGTGAAGCCCATCGCTATGGGATATGTTTCAAGAGCCCTGAAGGGTTGTAATCTCATGGCTTTCGCCCTTTCTGGGCTTAGAAGAAGATATGCATGTCTGCCGTAGGGCTACACCCTACGTTGAGAAATTCCGCCCTTTCTGGGCTATCATTTTATTTATAAAAACTTATGAAACACCACACTATTGATCTGTTTTAAAAATTATTATAGTTAATTGGTGGCAGCAACCACTGCCCCGTAATTCAGGGTAATCCATTGATAGTTAATGTGCCCCTGTCGTGTCCGTCGACTCTGGCGAGTGCACGGACTCCGCTTGAGGCTCCAGAGTCGCCAGTCAGGATACATGCAGGCATTTATCGCCTGAACGCCAGCGCGACCACTCTGCCTTCGCACATGGCTCTACTGCTCCAAAGGGATCACTTTGTGACAAGTGGGAGGCACAATTAATTATATAAACTTATGCTAGGTTATGCCGCAAATACGATAGACGTAATATTTTGGAGAATTGTATGTTTTCAAAGAATTGTTACTCTTTATAGTGAAATATGCTGATGTTTTTTGATAGAATATGCATTTTTAGTATTATTATACTATAATATATTTTTTATACTTATGAAATGGCTGTGTGTATTAATTATTTTCTTTTTAATATTTGAAAATAGTGCTCGTAGCCAGGAGGTATATACCATCAATAAAGGACAGTTTTACAAGTATAATTTATATACCTGTCAAAAGGAAGAGATGCCGGGACTATCAGTTTTTATTGGAGAAGGTAACACTTTGCGAAATATGTTTTTTCATCCCGATGGTTTTGTGTATGGCATATTTAATGATTCATTACTGATTCGTTATCATCCTGTAAAGCATAAAACTGAAACTGTAGCTGATATTTTTGATTTAATTGAAATGCGAGAATACAGTACTTCTGTATATGGTATTGCTATCTCAGAAGAGGGTGTGTTTTATTTATCCCCCAACCATTTTGTATATGACTACGATGTTCGAAACGGTGATATAAATGAAATTATTTATGAAGGAGATCCGTTTTTAATACTTACCGGACTGATTAGTGGTTTTTACGGTAATTTGATATTTCGGGAATTAGCAGGAGACGAATATGTAGTTTGGGACCCCGAAGCAGATACTGTAAAACGATTTGAATTTGAATCATCTCTTCCTATGGCCCGAAGTAGTGGTAGAAACGGACTTCTTTATGAAAAATGTGGTTCTAGGTATAATATTACTCATGTGAGGAATTCAGTAAGTACTTCTTCTATTTTTGCCATAATTAATTTTGACGAACAAAAGTATTCGGCCAGGTGTCCTGAAGCTGCAAGTAGTTTTGCAGCCAAAATTCCCTATTATAGCATTACAGATCCAACTATGTTCCGCCAATCACCGCTTCGAATTGACCTTGATGCAGACAATTCAACAGGGCATATAGCGGCAGGGTATTATGATACACTTACCATGTGCCGGGATGATGTACCGATAGTGGATGAAGATATAGAGCTTTCTGCTTGTGATGCCGAAATTGATTATATCTCCTTCCGGTTAAAATATTATGATGATCCTTATATAACAAGTGAGTATTTGGATGTACCGGGAGGTAAACAGTTATCGGACTCCCATTGGATATGGGAGAACCCTCATGGTAGTGATGAGGATAAAATCAAAGAGTTCCTTAAAAGTATCCGTTACTATGCCCAATGGACCGGAGGGAAACAAAAAGAGAGAGTAGTAATTACCACGATGCATGTGGGAGAGGATAGTACCTCTTCATGGTCCGTAATGGCACTGGAATCAGATGAAGTATTTGCAGGGCGGGATACGATGGTAGAATATTGTAATCCCGATTCTACCATTGACCTTACGACTTATCTCGAAAAAGGAGTAGATAGGGAAAATGGCCGTTTTGAGCCGGAATTGTCTGGCTCGGGAAGTATTTTTGACCCCGGTACTGATCCTGATGGGCCGTATTTTTATATTTTGGAGAAGGATGCTTGTATAGATACAGCGGTATTGACGTTAGAATACGTTTCGCTTCAGAACCTGTCTTTTGATACGGTGCGTATGTGCCCGGGGCAACAACTACAGGTCGGGTTTCCCCCGGGCTTGTATGATCGTGTACAATGGGGAGAAGATACAATAGGAGATTCTATTTTACTGACCGGAAATGAAAGTAGCATTTTGCCCGTTGAATTGTCTGCTATGGGGTGTGTTATTGTTGATACCATCAATATTTTAGTAGAAAGTGATTACAGTGCCGTAAAAGACACCACGATACTATATTGTGGAGGAGAATCTTCGATTGATTTGGGTAAATATTTGCCTTATCCGGAATCCGGAAGGTTCCAACCGTCTTTGGCAGAAGGCCACTTAATTTTTAGACCTGGTATCGATGATCCTGGTGAATATTTGTATATCGTAGGTGAAGGGGGCTGTGCGGATACGGCCAGTGTAATTATGGAAATCCGGGAACTTACAGGCCCTGAAATAGCTAATATTACCTTATGTCAGGGCAGCAACAAGCGGTTAGGTGTGCCTCCGGGTGAATATGATTCAGTGGAGTGGTGGAACGGAGAGACGGGAGATACGACTTTGTTGGAGTCATCGGAATTGGTTGATTCGTTGTGGGTTCGGGTAACTCTCGGATCTTGTTCGGTTGTTGCTTCATTTGAAGTAAATATGGTATTGGAGGAGATCCGGTTTCCGGAATGGATAGGGGATACTGTAGAAATTTGTCAGGATAATCCGTATTTATTTCTGGATTCGATGTTGGATTCGCTGATTGTAAATAGTCGGGATAGATATGTCCCACCCGCTGATTCTATTTATTTAGATAACAGTGGTTATTATCTTTTGAAGGGGTATAGAGGAAGTTGTTCGATCGAGAAAGAAATTTGGGCAAATATAACTCCTGACCTGGGAACAGAATATAGTGGGGAAGTGGAATGGTGCCCGGAAGAAGAATCCCAACTAACCTTACCTGAAGGAACTGATTTTACATCCATGTGGGAGGGAGGAGAGACAGGTGCTATAAATATTACAGCAGGGGGATTATATCCGTTTGTCATACGTACTGAAAATTGTGTATATAATGGAGAATACAATGTAATTCTCCCTGAAGACTGCAAAGAAGAGGATTGTAAAGTAGTAATTCCCAATGCCGTATCCCCTAACGGGGACGGGATAAATGATGGTTTAAAAGTCTATACTCCAGGCTGTGCCGGTATTGAATCATTGGTCCTGTGGGATAAATGGGGGAATAATTTATTTTCTTCAAATGGGCCGGAAGTCGGATTTGAAGTATGGGATAGACTACCTCCGGGGGTGTATTTGGTACAAGTGATCGCCATAGATCAAAATGGGGACTCATTTGTTGGGTCCGGTTCCGTATTGGCCATTAAATAACGTGAGCTCGACGAATAATTGATTCTGTCATTTTTTTGCGAAAAATGCAATGCGCAAGGCATCACTTTGTGGAAATCAATGCCAGAATCGACATCTTACCTTGATTTCCACCCTGGGTGCCAACCCAGGGTTAATTATATTTCGCTCCTTCAGAGCTCTTTTTTCTCTGCAGAACTCACGTTAAATAAACAAATCAATGCATTCCACAACCACATTGTCCGGGGAGTTTGCCGTGTGAATCCAATTGACCCGGTGCGGTGTAGCCACTTCCTTTTTCCTGGAAATAAAAATGGGGGGCAGGTTGTTGTGCCGGCCAAAGCTGCTTCATGGTTTCACTTTCAAATACTTCACCATTAATTACCGTATATTCCAGGTCCCGGCTATTGTGGATGTCTTCCAGGGGATTGCTGTTAAGAATGAGAAAGTCTGCCAATTTCCCTTTTTTCAGACTGCCGATTTGATGATCCATTCCGAGGTATTGGGCTCCATTCATTGTTGCCGCTTTCAGGGCTTCGTGATTGGACATTCCTCCAGAGGCCAGCATCCAGAGTTCCCAATGGGCACCTAATCCCTGCAATTGGCCATGGGCGCCCAAATTTATTTTGACACCGCTTTCTTTCAATTTCTTCAGGCTTTCAGCGACTAGCATATGGCCGTTAATATATTCTTCTTCGGGGATTTTGGTCCTGTGCCTGGCCCGGCTGTCCAATACAAATTTTGGAGTGAAATTCAGGAGTTTTTCATTTTCCCAAACATTGGATTTTTGATAATAGTAATATTCTCCTGTAATGCTTCCGTAATTCACAATGAGGGTTGGAGTATTATGGCTACCCGAGGCGGCCCAAAAGTCAATGACATCATTGTATAACGGGGCGACAGGAATGTTATGCTCTATTCCCGTGTGTCCATCGGCAATTTGATTCATATTGTGATTGAAAGTCGAACCTCCTTCGGGCATTACCAGGATATTCTCTTTTATTGCAGCTGAAATAACTTGTTGTCGTTGGTCCCTGCGGGGCTGATTATATGATTTTACACTAAAAGCCCCATATGCTTTGGTTCTCCGGATGGCGGATAATGCGTCTTCTTTACTGTTTATCACCGCTTTGAAATCACCATCAGCACCGTATAATATCGTACCGGTAGAAAATAACCGTGGACCTTTCATCTCCCCGGCCCTGATCATTTCGCTGTGTGAAAAAATCATTTCACTGTTGCTGGACGGATCGTGTGCAGTAGTTACACCATACGCCAGGTTGGCCCAATAATACCAATTTTTTTGAGGACTAAGGCCATATCTGAAGTCTCCAAGATGGCCATGCACATCTATGATCCCGGGCATAATGGTTTTGCCCTTGCAGTCTATTACTTCCATTTCTTCCGGGATCGTTAGATCCTGGCTTCTTCCGATTTGTTCAATGGTATTACCATTGACTATAATGGTTCCATCTTCTAATATCTGATCGTTTTCCATGGTAATGACTCGAGCATGGGTGAATGCGATCCTGCTATCGGGTTGAGCGCTTTCAATATCGAGGTGAATAGAGATGCCGGTGGTGTCCATGGGAGGGAGGCTGTCCCGGCTTCCTTCGAGGAATGTAAAGCGGTCCGTTAGTTGGTCCGTAAAATACGTCTCCCCCAGCATCCAGTGCAGTTCCTTGCTATCGGCACTCCAGTGGATATTGATTCCTGCATCTTTGGCGACTTGTGCCAGGGGAAGGCTTTTCATGGAATGGTTCAGGGTCAATTCCTTCCCGGATTTGGGCAACGGTGCAACATACACTTTGTATAATTCGGACCACGCTATCCATTGATTATCCGGGCTGGGGACAAATCGATGCGCATATTTGGCTTCATATAATTTTTCCGATTTCCTGCCATCCAGATCAATTTTGTGAAAACTTTTGTCGATTGATCCAAACAAGTAACCTCCCTGCTGATAGTAAATAAAATTGTCGTCTTTTGAAAATGAAGGGAACTGCCCGTCTTCAGTTACCAATTTCTCATTGGTTCCGTCTGTATTCATTATGTGAATGCCCGGATCGAGCGTATAGGTATAACCCTGATGGATATTGCCGCTTTCTTTCCTGAAAACAATTTTGCTTCCATCATTAGAGAAGGATGGATTTCGGTAAATTCCTTTGTGGGAAGTAATTTGGACCGGCTTGCCACCATTGAGATCCATGATCCATATAGCTCCCTTTTCAGTATCAGACCAACTGACGAAAACCAGTTGGTGCCCGTCTTTGCTAAAGTTGGGTTCGAATAGAAATGGCTCCATATCCACGAGTACCCGGGGATTGCCATTGGGTAAGTCTTTTTCCCACAATTTACCCAATGCGCTAAATATAAGTGTTTTTCCATCCGGACTGGTCTGTGCATGGCGGATAACTTTTGCCCGGAAATGCTGCGTAAAAGCGTCGTTTTGGAAAGATAAAGCAGGAACTATATCTTTTTTTGCTTTGACCTGGAAAGGAATGGTCTTAGCTGTTTTATCTTCAACATTGACTTCCCAAATCTTTCCTTGCGACCAGATTATGATAAATTTGCCATCGGGTGTCCAGTCAAAACCCGGATAGGTCCCGAAAATAGCCCAGGCTTCCTGCTGGTCTTTTGAAAGTCTTTTCCAGATTGGAAATATTTCACCTGTTTCCAGATCGAAGATGTTAAGTATTGATTGAGTGCCCACTCTCCGGACAAAGGCCAGTTCCTTACCCGATGGGCTGACCTGGGGGCGGGAAGAACCACCGGATATATGTATCAGCGTTTTGGTTTTTCCGCTTTCAAAACTATATCTTTTGATGGCGTAGATGGTCTTGTTAGGGTCTTTATTGTATTGAAAGCTTCCACCGGGGTAGACATCTTCACTGTAGTACATGTATTTCCCATCCGGTGATATGGTTGGCTCATTGACGTCTTGTTGGTCGTTTTTCCTTTTCGTCAGTTGAATACCGGATCCACCTGTTTTGTGGTACATCCACATTTCTCCGGCACCGAGGGATCGGCCGGAGGTGAAATGCTTCCTGGCAACAATATAATTACCATCGGGCATCCAATCGCCGTTATTGAGAAGCCGGAAACTTTCCTCCGTTATGGCCTTTGCATGGTTTCCTTTCGTGTCCATTACCCATATATTGTCACCGCCACCCGCATCACTGGTGTATAAAATTTGATCCCCTGATGGACTGAATCTTGGCTGTATGTCCCAGGAGATACCTTCTTTTAGGGCTTTGGCCATTCCGCCTTCACGCGGGACCGTATAGATATCTCCCAGTATATCAAATACGATGGTATTGCCATCCGGGCTCACGTCCAGATTCATCCAGGTCCCTTCATCCCAGGAAAACTCGTAGGATTCATAGGGGAGGGGCGGATGGTTAACATTCCATTGGGATGTGTCTGATTGCGCCCCTAAATGGATAATCAAAAATAGGTGGATGATAAGTGTGTATAATAATTTCATAGCTCTCATAAATGTTAGTCCATGCACTTTTTTGTGTAAATATGGAACACAAAAATAAGAAACTATTTTCATCCAATTTTTTGATATCCGTTACCGGTGATTTCTGCTGAAATTTTAAATTCACCTGTAGCATACAGTCTGATTCCTGGCTCTTGCCATAGGTGTAATTCTGTGACAGACTTACTTGCTCACCGGCTTGTAATCTGTCTACCAGTCCTAAGTGGAAACCGGATCGTTAACCCGCGTATAAGACACATGCAGGGAAAGGGCTGGAGTGCCGAATTATTGCCGTATGTATCACAGAATTTTCCTGATATAAGTTTGCGCTATCTAAAAAAGTAATTTTTTTTTGCATTTACATTGCTGTAAATATCATTATCAGCAATTTCTACTGAAAATTTTTCTTCGTTAAAACTCCATTTGGCCTGTTCGAGTTATTATTTTATTTGTTGCGACAGGGTCCCGAAAGGGTCTGTCCCGACCCCCGAGGGGTTGGATTCTATTAGCGATTCGTCAAAACGATTGTTTCGACCTCAGAGAGGTCGGATAAGCTCCCATTCTTCTAAAATTCTCCCTTCCAATTTTTGGGTTGGATTGAACATCAAATAGTAAAACAGGTAATCCGACACCCTCCGGGGTCGCCGATCCTGTTTTGCGCGTCCTTCTAACTCATTTTTACCTCAAGTGAAATTGGGATCTTTACCCCGCGTATAAGCCACATGCAGGGAAAGGGTTGGTGAGCTGAATTACTGTAGATTATGTTAGAGCGATTTCCTGAAATAAGTACCTTTTTGATTATCTTTTTTTCTACTATTAAAAAAAGTAAGATTTTTATGAATTTATATTGTTGTGTATGATTATTGCAAATGGTTTATGTAATATATTGATTATCAGTCTATTTTTGAAGTTGCTATTTTTATATAGACAACAATGTTATTACCAAATTATATTCTTGATATTGATTTAAATTTATTTTTTAGATTTATAATTTTGATTTTATAGAATTTTCTATACTTTTATCAAAGTAATTAATTTGTTAATACTTAAATTTTTTAGATTATGAAAAAATCACAACTTTCAACTTTCAACTTTCAACTTTCAGCGTAAATTCTTTCTTTATTTCGGGTTGATTTTCAGTTTTATTTCTTTGTTTTCTTGTCAGCAAGAAAGTGATATTGTGCCTTCTCCAAAAACCATTACTATCGAAGAGGAGAATGGTTACCTCGTTTTTAAAGATATTGATCAGGTAAAAGACTTTTTACAAGAACGTGATAAATACTCGATTCCGGATGGCTTTGTTACTTTGAATAAGCGGTTAAATAACTTATTGGCGCAGTATCATAATGACGGTACTGAAATAGAAGACTTATCAAGTTATTATAAATTACCAAAAGGTTCTTTGCCAAGATCATCTTTTCGGTTTCATAGTTTTGGCCCCATTTTGAATACGGACCATCTCGTGAAGATCGGGAATGACCTTTTGAAATTTGACTTTGACGAATTGAAATCGGCTAATTCTTCTGCAATAGAGTCCTTTGAAAGACAAGATTTTGAAATATTGAAAACAACTTCTACACGAAAGTATATGGTGAAACCACAGACCCGGGACTGGGAAACAATAGATGTACCTTGTGGCAATGCTTACTTGGATATGCAGGAACTATATGGAAATATTTTCGCTTTTATGGGAATTAATTCCGAATATCCTATGCAATCAGGTTGGACGGTAATTGGAGTAGATAATGGAGGTACCATTTCTTACACCGGCTATTCTACTAATATACCGGTTGATGTATATCCCATGCCTTCAAGTTATGACGGTGAAGAAGAATGGCCTCAGTTAATAGGAAGTGGTATCGCACCATGTGGGAATAAAACGGTTACTTTGTATTTGGATGACGCTCGTGCCGATTGGTTAGGGTTTATAAACGAGGAAAATGATCACTGTGGTGGGTATAAGCTTCTTGGGCAAATATCAGAAGTCATGAATCGTTGTAATTAGTGGAGAGCTTATATCGTTTATGAAAGGAATTTTGAGTAGCAGGTACATATTTTTGAAAATTAAAATAGTAATGATATTCATCTGGATTTTTTCCCAGATGAATATCATTATTTCACAGGAAGACTGTTTTGGAGCTTCTATGGGTCAGGATATTGTGATCTTGAATCCTGATTTTTCAGATGATATCTTAGATGATCGGACTGGTGTGTTGTGCGGAGGAGGAGGGATTTCGGTTAATTATAATCAGGACTTCGATTATATTGATACCGACTCCTCGACTCAATCCGGTGTCAGGTTACTGGTTTTTACTTCAGATCCGGATCTTGATGGTTGGACAACCCTGGATAAGTTACTTGAACATCCTGGATTGTTAACAGATGAAGAAGGGAATCCCCTGGTCGTTGGTTCGGACAGTTCTTTCAGGATTGCACCCAATGGTCCACGTGATACCCCGTTCGGCTTAACACGGCCTTCTCGCGTATGGCTGGTTCCGGTTATCATACATAACATGGAGCCAGGACCGGGTGGATCATATTTTGAAAATGATTGTATCTTTCTTGTTCCTTCCGAATCGGTTTCGATAATAATGGTGAATAGTGATGGTCCAAATCCAGAGTATTTTGAATATAGTCGGGAACTTGAGCAATTTTTATTTACTATGAAAGGCGGTTTACCGGAATATGATCCAGAAATATTTGAATACTATTTTCATGTAGTTGATGCAATTTCAGGAGATTCCTTAGATATTATCCGACATTCAAGGAACGTATTTGGATTTAGACCATTGAATATCAAGAGAGTTTATAACATTCTAGGGGGAACAGCTAACGGTCCTGGTTGTGATGGTAGCATAATTGGGTTGCCTCTTTCCATACCACAACCGATTCTTTATATTCAGGATACCGCCACCTATACAGGTGAACAGGTGTGCCTTCCGGTAACGGTGGAAGAATTTGTAGAAATTGATTCTTTTACCTTTGCGTTAAACTGGGACCCGGAAGTATTAGCGTTTAGCGATATCGGGGGAATTGATTTCACTACTTTTTCTTCCGGGCAGTTTTCCTATGATTACAATGAGGGGGAAGATTTTGTCACCGTTACCTGGACCGGTGGGGATGGGCCCGTGACCCTGGATGACGGGGCTGTGTTGCTGGAATTGTGCCTGGATGCAGTAGGGGGAAACGGGGACCGCAGCGATGTAAGGGCCGAAGGGAGCGACCACCGTTTTTATATCGGGCACGAATATCTTCCTCCGAATATAGGTGAAGGTACGGTCCGTCTGGTTACAGAAAACTTTATCGATTTTTCGTATTCGGAGATCTCCTGCGTTGCTGCGGCTACCCGCCGGGTCCATGTAGTTTTTTCAGTAGTAGGAAAGTACCCGCCTTTTACGGTATCCCTGGATCCCGAGTACGGCGGGCCATTTACCCTGGAAACCAATCGCGATACCGTTTATGCGATACCACAGGGGGATTATACTATTACGATTACGGATTCGGAAGGGAACCAGGGGATAAAAGCGAACCAGCGCATCGAATCCCCGGGGAATTCTTTTGATCTGGCCATAGATGATATTCTTACGATGGATCTACTCTGCCACGGGGCGGCCACCGGGCAGATCGGCCTGGAGATCTCAGGTGCTGATATTGCGGATGTAGATCTGTATTATTCCACAGGCGGGGATACCATAGCATTGGACAGTTCTTTAATTAAAAATCTTGAAGCGGGATCGTATCATATTTGGGGAAAGAGTACTTCGGGCTGCGCCGATACGGCTTCTCAAACGGTCACCCTGTTTGACCCTGTGGCATTGGAAGCTTTAGTGCCGGACGGGGAGGTCAATTGTGATGATCCGGGTTTTATGATTGATATCTCTGAGGGCGTTGCAGGTGGTTCGGGAATATTGGAATATTCTTTGGATGGGGGACAGTACCATGCGTTGTCTTCAGATACAGTGCTGTACCCGGGAAGTTATACAATACAGGTTCGCGATGAAAACGGGTGTACGGTATCGGATGAATTTAGTATTATCTCATCGGGTTCGCCGGTATCGTTTTCGTTTGAAGTAGGAGGGGATACTTTATTTGTAGAAAAAGACAGTCCTTTTGATGTAATGGCCGATGTAAATTCCGGAGATGGTGAGTTGGAATATGATTGGCTTCAGGACGGGGGACAATTGCTTGGGTCGGATCAAAACCAGGCGGAATTTGTGTTTGGAGAGAACGGGATTGTGGAATTAACCATAGCAGATCCCGGGGGATGTTCATTTACCGATATACTGCCTATCGTTGTCAGGGATAAGGAGGAAGAAACGGATGTTGATATTACGATGGCTAATGTCATTACCCCCAATTACGACGGAAGGAATGAACGTCTGACGATATGGCCAGTGCAGGATGTCAATACGGTGTATAGAATGCGGATTTTTGACCGGTACGGAAATTTGCTATGGAATAAGGAAGGGCTGAACCCTGCTGACTTGAAACAAACCGGCTGGAATGGTGAAACGAGTAATGGCCAATCGGTCCCGGATGGAATCTACCTGGCCATAGTAGATATCGAAATGAACAATGGGGAAATAGTACAGATTTCCGGGGATGTGTTGTTAATTCGGTAAGTGGATGTGTGGGCTTAGGAATGAGTCTTTTTTGGGCCGTCAAGTGGGGGGGAGAAACCTATTGATAAAGCCTTGTGGAGTTTACTCCAGGCAGACCAACGTGATCGCCTGGAATGCAGGGTGGTTTACCCCTTATTTCATAGGCCATTCTTCTGTAAATAATTCTTTTAATGTATTCACTATAATTCTACAGCATTCTTTTATTTCCTCTTCTGTAATAATCAATGGAGGGGAAAACCGGATGATATTCCCGTGAGTGGGTTTGGCCAACAATCCATTTTTAGCCAATTGAAGACAGATTTTCCAGGCAGTATCAGACTCCGGGGAATCGTTGATCTCTATAGCATTCATTAAACCCTTTCCCCGCACTTCCCTGATAATGGGGAATGTATCTTTTTGTTGGGTCAATTCATGCCGAAACAGTTCTCCCATTTTTTGAGCATTTTCCGCCAGGCTTTCATCTTTGAGGACCTGGAGGGCGGCCATTGCGACGGCACAAGCCAGGGGATTGCCTCCGTATGTAGAACCGTGTTCCCCAGGTTCTATTGACAACATTACCTCGTCATTCGCAAGTACAGCGGATACGGGGTATACCCCTCCCGATAATGCTTTCCCCAGGATCAGGACATCCGGTTGAATGTTTTCGTGGTCACAACACAGAATTTTTCCGGTCCGGCACAATCCCGTCTGGATTTCATCTGCTATTAACAATATATTATGATCCCTGCATATAGCGGAAGCTCTTTTCAAATATCCGTCATCGGGAACTATTACCCCGGCTTCCCCCTGTATAGGTTCTACTATAAAGCCTGCTACATCCGGTGATTGGGCAGCTTTTTCCAATGCTTCTATGTCATTGTAAGGAATCACGGTATACCCGGGTAGGAAAGGACCAAATCCCCGGGTACTATCGGGGTCTACGGATGCACTGATCGCCCCTAGTGTCCTGCCGTGAAAATTGCCCGAAGCAAATATAATCCGTGCCTTATTGGTGGGAATATTCTTGTGTCTATAAGCCCATTTTCGACAGAGTTTTATGGCTGTTTCTACCCCTTCAGCTCCGGTATTCATAGGAAGGACTCTGTCGTAGCTAAAATATTGGCAAATGTATTGGGCGAATTTCCCCAAAAGGTCGCTGTGGAAAGCTCTTGAAACGAGACTGAGTTTTTCGATTTGTGCTTTTAGTGCATTGGTTATTTTGGGGTGATTATGTCCCTGGTTAACCGCTGAATATGCCGACAAAAAGTCATAATATTTTTTGTCTTCCACATCCCATAGAAATACTCCTTTTCCTTTGGACAATACTACAGGAAGGGGATGGTAATTATGTGCACCGTATTTATTTTCTAAGTCGATGAATTTTTTTGAGTTTTCCATTGATCTGTAAGATTTGGAATCCAATATAATGCTTTGGAATGGATCGGCAAAAACATGATTATTGGGTGTTTATCTTGTGTCGCTAATTGTCTGCATGGTATAAATACATAAATATGCTTAGGGCCCCATGGCATACAACGGAGGACTAACTGAGTGCCAGAAAGGAAAGATCAATGGAATTATTCCCAATCCAACAATTTGGAATGAATTTCCAGTATTTGTGGCAGAAGGGGTATGGTGCCGCTATTATCGATAATATAATCAGCATACGAAAGTTTTTCTTCTTCTTTCATCTGGGAATTGATTCGATTTCTCACCTCGACTTCTGAAATAGTATCTCTTTGCATGACCCTTTGAATCCTGATTGGTTGTGGAGCGGTTACGACAATGAGGAAGTCAAGTGATTTATAAGATTGACTTTCAATAAGCAGGGCCGCTTCTTTTAATGTATATTTTGAGCTTTGAAAGGAATGCCATTCTTCGTAGTCTTGGCCTACTGCGGGGTGTACGATATTATTAATTTTTTTTCGCATATAAGGGTTGTCAAAAACAGCTTCGGACATACGTTTCTTATTAATTTTCCCATTGGGCTGGTAGATATCTTTTCCCAGGAGGTTAATCAGGTCTTTTATTAAATCAGGAGAAGAAACCATAAGCATAGTTGCCCTGATATCCGCTATATAGGTGGAAATCCCCAGATTGTTAAAGATTTGAAGGCAGTGGCTTTTCCCACTTCCTATTCCACCGGTTATTCCAATTTTCTTTTTTGTCATTCGTGAAGTACAAGTTACATTTGATAACTCAAGTTATATAAAAAATTGTTTTCTTATAAAATTGTTATCTGAATTGGATGGAGAAGTTGAATGGAATTATTATTATATTTTTGCACATTTACGATAGATAAAAAAATTGAATATGAAATTTAAAGATCCTAATGCACTTAGTTCCGTTGCCGAATTCCACGATACTTTTGGATTACCAGTGGTGGAAAGTCCTGGGATTCCTTCCAAAGAGCGGTGTGAATTGCGTATTAATTTACTACAGGAAGAACTCAATGAATTGGCTGAAGCGATAAAAGATAAAGACATTGTTGAAGTAGCGGATGCACTAAGTGATTTACAGTATGTACTGTCCGGAGCCGTATTGGAATTTGGATTGGCAGACAGATTTAAGGCGTTGTTCGATGAAGTACACCGGTCAAATATGAGTAAGACCTGTTCTACTGAAGAGGAAGCTCATGAAACGATTCGGCACTACAAGGATACAAAAAAGCAGGAGGGGTATGTGGAACCCAAAAATGATAAGTTTATTGTGTACAGAAAGGGGGATGGGAAGGTTTTGAAATCGGTGAAATACAGTGAGGCGAACCTTAAAAGCATCGTTTGACAGGCCAAAATATATAGAAAAAGTAAGGATTTCGAAACAATAATTTTACTGAGTTTTTTATTTTAAAATAAACATTATTCTCAATGAAATACTTATGGCTTTTATTCGGAGTGTTTTTTCAATTTTCTCTATCAGCGCAGGAAGAGGGATATAAGGTGGATTTACATCTCGATAATGCCCAAAGTGATAAAGTTTTCCTCGCATACTTTTACGGGGATAATCAATATGTGGCAGATACGGCATTCAAAACGAGTGAGAACTTATTTCAATTTAGTGGAAGTGAAAAATTGGGTAAGGGAGTTTATATGTTTGTATTGCCCCCGGAGAATACCTTTTTCCAAATCCTGATAGGAGATGACCAGCATTTTAAAATTACTGCTGACGCGAATAATATAACGCCTACTATTTCAATTGAAGGTTCCGAAGACAATAATGTATTTTATGATTACTTAAAATATTTAGATTCTGCCAGGAAGGTAAAGACGGATTTGCAGGAGAAAATCCAACATGCGGAAACGGATACCGAAAAAGAAAAATTAGAGGAAGATATAGTTGATTTGGACCGCGGGGTATTACATTTACAGGATGAAATAATGGAAAAACACCCTGAGTCTTTGAGCAAAATGATGATCGCTTCAAGTAGGGAACCACAGATTCCGAAATATGATGATGAAGATGAGAAAGTGCGTCAAAAGAAATCCTATCGCTATTATTACAATCACTTTTTTGACAACCTGGATTTAAAGAATGAGGCTATTTTGAGAACACCGTTTATCCACAAAAAAGTGATGACCTTCTTTGACCAGTATACACCCCAGGCACCTGATTCTCTGAATAAATCGATTGATTTGTTTATGGGTAAGTTGGAAGAGGGGACCGATGTTTACAGGTATTTTCTCGTTAAATTACTAAATAAATATGCCAACCCCAAAATGGTGGGACAGGATGCTGTATACGTACATATCGCTCAAAACTATTACGGGAAAGGGAAGGCTCCCTGGATTGATGAGGATAAATTGACAGAAATCCTGGACAATGCGGAGCGTTTTAGTTATACTCTTATTGGTAAACCTGCGCCCAATATTGAATTGTATGATATTGATGCCAAGAAAAAATTTAAAATATTAGATGTCGAAGCCCGGTATACGGTTTTGATTTTTTGGTCATATGCATGCTCACATTGTGAAGAGGTAATGCCTACCTTACCTGAAATTGCCGAAAAGATAGATGACGAATCCATTAAAATAGTAAATGTATGTACAAAGGCAGATGATCCCTGTGGGGAATTCCTGGATGAAAATAATATTCGTCATGTTGGGATCAATTCACTTCCTGTCAGTTCGTATGGAAGGTTGTACGATGTACGGTCTACTCCGAAAATTTTTATTATAAATGAATCCGGCAAAATTGCATCCAAGGGAATTGGATTTTCACAAATACCTGAGGTAATTGAATTACTCAAAAAAGAAGACTTAAGTTCTGTAAATTAAGTGTTCTCTTTCCTATATTTTTTTGAGTCTTTAGATAGGAATTTTTTTATCAAATTTTTGTCGCATTTTAAAGGAGAAAATGGTCTTTATAATATTTTGGGATCATTCGAGGATGCCAGAAATATTGTACAGGACCAGGAACTCAAATTGGCAGAAGATCCACCGGTTCAATTGAAAAATGAAAAGTCTAATTTGATCAAATCTGTAATATATCCACTCAAATCTATTGTGCATTCTCCGTATAAACCTTACCTAAGGCATGAGAGTTACCAATTGTACCCACTTTCTACGTGAGTATCTACCGAAGGTGCGTAAGGACGGCACTGTCCGAAAATGTCCCGGCGGGACAAAGAATGCGTAGCAATAGAGTAGAGACATTATATCGCGTGCCATAGGTACGCTACAGAAGATAAAGGGAGTAGGATTTAACCAGAATGAGATTGTTAAAAAAAAGATATGTACCAACGTTAGCCTTAGTGAGTTGGCAGTCTTTTATCACCGTCATTGAGCGCAAGTCAAGCTTGTCCCGAGGGTTCTTTGGGGTGAGCCGAATAATTTTTGAACCGTAACATTGGATAATTAATAGAATCAAATGTAATTTTGAATTAAACTTTTAGGAATAGTTGATCCTTGTTATAAAATTTTTTAGTTCATTTGGTATTTGAAATAATTGCCATGTTATTAATTGTGAAGTTGAGATTACCCAATTACATATTATTTGCGGTAGCACTAATAATTAGTTGTTTTGAAATTGGGATTACGCAAAACCCATTGAAAGAAAAATCCTCGGGGAAAGAATTCCCCCTGTCCTGGTACCGTCCTGTGGACCAGCCTGTATTTACTAATCAATACGGGAATAATCATGATGCCATTATATTTAGGGAAGAGGGAGGGGAATATCCTTATTATTTGATAATCAGCCATGAAAAATCCGCAGCCCATCTATGGAGAGCAAAGGAATTTACGTGGTCCAGTGAAGATTGGGAATTAGTTTCTGATCAATATATTATTGATAATTACTATGAGTTCGACGATGGTGTAAAGGTAGGTGATCGTTATTTTATATACGAGGGTGGAAATGTTTATACTTTTTCGGGTAATTTGGAGGATGGCAATAATAGATGGGAAAAGAGTGGAAGTTTTCCAGTTGAGAAATGTGATGATGTTGGTGTCTATTATGAAGATGGCTGGTTTCATATTTTCGGAGAATACGGAGAATTCCCACATGGTCCCGATGGAACGAGTTTATCTCATTATCGATCGAGAACAGGATTGGGAGAGTGGGAATTAATTGATGAAAAGGCCGTAGACCCCAATCCCGATGGCGGACATAAGTATGGTGTAGGCGATGCAACAATAGAGAAAATAGGTGACCGGTATTATTTGTTCTGTGACCGGGAGACAATGAACTCTCCTTATAGAATTATTGCCTGGACCTCTAAGGATATTAATACTCCTTTCCAATTTCTGGATGTTGTTATCGAACCAAGATCGGATCAAACGAAAGATTGGGATAATCATCGGATTCAGGACGGAGATATAGTTTTTGTTCCTGAAAAATCCCTGTATGCCATGTTTTGTAATATGAAAGATGTTGATGGTACCCCGGGACCTTCTGCAGGAAATAATTTTGAAAGTAGCCATTTGGGTAAAGGGGAGACCAGAGTGGTGGGAACTTTTTATCTCGATAGTTTTCAAGAAGATAAAAGGGATTCATGGCCTATGCATGTATTGGATAAGGATCCTCCTTCGGGATCGGATGGGGTGAAAGTGGCAGATGTAAATAATGATGGATTTAAAGATTTAGTATCCGGATTTGAGGAGGGAGGAACCAGTCGTATTTATATTCATCCGGGGAATGATAAGGTTAAAGGGGGCTGGGAATATGTTGAACTGCCTTCTCCCGATGTTGAAGATGCAGTTTTAGTGGATTTGGACAAGGATGGTCAATTGGATCTGGTTACAGCATCGGAGGGGAAAACAAATGAAATTCGTATTCATTGGGCGCCAGATGATAAAGATCAATATTTGAGTTCAATAAAATGGAAAACAATGTCGATTCCAGTTGTAAAAGATTTATCTTCCTGGATGTATATCGTTCCTGCTGATTTGGATGGGGATGATAATTTAGATCTTATAATCGGTTCCAAGAGGAAAAGAGGACTTAAAGGAAATGACAGGGGGTTCATAGGATGGTTACAATCACCCGATAACCCGAGGGAGATGGGGCATTGGAAATTTCATTCTCTTTCGAAAGCCGGATGGATAATGTCCATAGAAAGGACGGATATGGATCACGATGGTGATTTGGATATTTTGTTGTCTGACCGAAAAAATAGTTCTAAATCCGGTGTCCGTTGGTTGGAGAACCCGGGAGTAGAGGAAGATTTGATGGACGAATGGGAATCCCATACGATTGGTGTGGGAGATGGAGAACCAATGTTTCTCACCCAATATGACCTGGACAGTGATGGACAAAACGAAATACTGGTGCCTGACCTTTACAAAGGTTTGACGATATTGAAATGCGGAAATGACCCAAAACAGAAGTGGGAAAAGCAAATAATTCAGTACCCCGAATGGTCCGGTACCAGGGGGAAGGCAGTAGCGGTAGGAAATATTATAAATAATGAAAATCCACATATAGTTCTTTCCTTTGAGGAGGAGGGAAAGGTGGAATCCTTGCCTTTTGAAGAATATGTGTCGATCGGTAAATATAGTGTGATAGGTGCTTATGCGCAAGGCAATCCGATTTCAGGTAACTGGAATTTTTACAAAATCAGTGGATTAAAAGGAAGAAAATTTGACCTTGTAAATTTAATAGATATGGATGGGGACGGGGATATCGATGTTTTGACCAATGATGAGAATGAAGAAGGAAATGGACTCGGAGTTGTGTGGTATGAAAATCCCAGTCAATAAAATTTTCAGCGGATCTTTTATTAGTGGAGACAAGATATTCTTGTTGGTTTTGTGGATTAATAGAAATGTTGAACATCAATCCATAATCTGATCCAAATATTCCCAGACTTTATTATGGAATATTACGGGCACTAAAGAATCGGAAGGTGCTTCACCCATCCTGACAACCACCAGGTTTTGACTGGGAATAACATCAAGGTATTGCCCGTTTTTTCCCGCTGCCGTAATCATGTCTTGAGCCGCATTGGGTGCAAAACTCAGTGGTAAGATATTTGTAGAACCCGGAAGAACGATCTCATCCTTGCCATTTAGCCACCATAGATATCCGTATGAAGGATTGAAAGGCTGCGATGTCGTGGTCATTTCTTTGAAATAATTTTGGTCGGATAAAATAATTTTTTGATCCCAGGCCCCTTTGTTTAAAATAAGTATTCCAAACCTGGCCATGTCTCTTGCTGTACTCCAATAGACATTATTGTCACCGGTCATTACCCAATTCCCCTTAAGCCCGATCGTCTGCTCCAGCAATTCATCTGTTAAAGAATTATAGTCCCGGTTACTTGCATTTTCCAATACTTTTCTCAAAAGTGTATAAGGAGCGTTGTGATAATACCACTGCGTACCGGCATCAACACCGTACTTAAGGCAACCTGGTGTAGTGCAATCCAAATTATCTTCTTCAATAGCCAGACCGGTTGTCATAGTTAGCTGATGCCTGATCGTTATCAGGTCCTCTTTATTTTCAGGTAAAGATGTCCAGCCCTTTCCCAGAAATTTTGAGGTCCTGTCTCCTATGTCAAGTAGTTTGTTTTGTTGAGAGAGTCCAACCAATAGTGATGTAAGTGATTTACCTGCCGATGCCCAGTACCACATCGAATTTTGGTCAAAATCACCCGTTTCAACTATTTTACTTCCCCAATACTTTTCTACGACTATTTTACCATCTTTAAGAATCAGGAATGCCCGTGTGCCGTTTTCAGAGAGGTAATTATATAAATTTTCCATCACGCCGGCATCCCAATTTAGCTGTGCAGGTGATTGGGTTTGCCAGTTGTCTGAATCCAATGGAGGGAAATAGATTTCAGAGTGGTTTTCGGTGGGGCTAATGTTGGAATCTCTTTCGCATGAAATAAGTGCAGTATTAAAAATTAGAAACAAAAATAGAATTAGTAATCTCATAATTGTAAATTTTGTTCTTTACTAACTAGATGTAATTGAATACCGGAAGTTTAATTCCTGCTGTGAGTTTAACAAAGTAGCAAGACTGAGGTCCATACTTTACAATGGAAAAATTATCTATTTCATGTCAATCCGTGTAACCGTGATATAGATAAATCGCTCCGTATGTCCAGTTGGGACCTTGCATACCCGGAAAGTTGTAACGGTCCATCATCAAGGCAACATATCTAAATGGATATTCTTCGGGCAATTGGACCACATTGGGCCATACGCGAGAGCCCGAATCATCGGCCCATGGGGGAAGGTCCATCTGTAATATTCCCGATTCCCGAAGGTCCGGATACGTGTATACGAATATTTCTCTTTCGGAACTGCCCGAAAAACAATACCGTTGACTCCCTATTTTTTGTATGGAAGTACCTGTTGAATTGTGAGATACCGGCCCCGCAATTTTTTTATATTTCCTATTCCAAAAATCAGATTCCAATAGTATGGCTTTATAGCCATCCTCATTTACACAAGTAAGTATTCTCCATTTGGAAACTTCTTCATCAAATATAATATGAGGATCTTCAATATCACCGATTATTCCAAATGTATCTGCTTTCATAATCGAAAAACCAAAACGCGGATCTCTTTCACTTTCTACAGCAAGTAATTGTTTTTCTTCTTCCGGGTTGGCAAAAGCGCTGAAACCGGTAGTAATCCCTCTCCAAACTTCTTCGTTACGATCGTAAAAAATATGGGATGCAATTTCGTTTCTCAATAACCCGTCATTACGGTCAAATACAATTATGCCTTCGAGCTGAATATCAAAAACGGTAGGATCCATACTGAATACTCCCTGTATATGATGAGGCAATGCTCTTCCCCGGATGGACATGGTGTGCCACAGCCGGTTTCGGTCCAGAAAAGGGGAGCCGTCTTCATAGGTTATAGCCCTGATATCTGCAAGCCCTACCCCTGTGGTCAGGTCCATCGATACTTTATTAATAAGTACATTTCCGTTTAGTATTTTAGTATATAGTCGCGATTGGAATGAATTTGTATATTCTTTTTCTCTCAGATCAATATAAGGTGTAAAACTTCCCTGACCAATTACCTGTGGAAGACCACTGTCCCTGTGATAAAGTACGAAACCGCTACCCAGCATTTGAAGAATTATTTTACTATCTGCTGTTGGTACATTTTTGCCGGAAATTGTAGAAACGACTTGGTTCGATGAATCAATTGATTGGTTTCCAATATGAAGTGTTGCGTTTTTAAATCCTGATTCGTCATATGAAACAGTAATAATTGCTTTTTTTGAATTGTCAGGCGCTGAAAATTCAAATCCAATTTCACCATTGCCATTAGTAGATTCAAGATCTATGGTATATGTTGCAAAAGGATTAAACCCGCCAATCCATATTCCCGAAGAAGTTCTCGAATTAGAGGAGATGTTTAACGTATTATTGGAAATTGAAATATTTGGGTGGTCGGAACTATATATATTTGTGGGGTGCATGGATTGAAATCCGATACTATTTCCGGGATCTAATTGGGCGAGGGGAATGGATTGGTTATTGTCAAAAATTAATCTTTTAACTCCTTTTCGAACAAATTTTATTTGATCGGGACTGGTCTGTGCTACTAATGGGCCCGTAAGAAAGAAGAAGAATAATAGGGGTAGGAAGCTTTTCGGTTTTAGCGCGATCATTTTGCATCGGTTAATGGTTAGGGAACCAATTTAATCAAATCTCTTTCATTTAATGCTTTCCTGTATATAGCAAGTCCTCCGATAAGGCCTTTAAAAAAATTACCCATGCCTCTTTTCAACAATACAGCTCCCACGGTAAAATCGGACCCGTTGTCTCCCATGCCGTGGGGAAAATAATATGGATTTTTTATTTGTACGAGTCCTTCCGGGTATCCCGGGAACCCTTTTGTGTGTTCAATTAGTTCCGGTTCTCGGGATAGAGATTTACCATTGAGATAAGAGGTAATGTATTCGCCGTCGTATGTAAACGCTACTGTGCACCACTCGTCGACAGGAACCGTTTGTTTACTTGCCGAATAGTCAATGGAATATGGGAATGGCGGAGTAGGTTTTCCCGTGTGTGAGATATGTCCGCAGACTTGATCCGCACCGTTATAGTATGGGAGGTCAACAAAGAGACCGTACTGTCTTTTTCCGCCTTCTGCATATTCATTCCACATGCCACCGATAAAACCGGTTTGCTCACCTGTCCATTTTATCCATGCTACTACCGTTACCTCCTGATCTTTCCCGTGAAGATTGAGGGTGCCCGTTTGTGAATTTGGTAAACTAAGGTACTTATTGCCATCCAGATAAATTGATTTGCCGGATATAGGACCTTCGTTTATTCGTTTTACCGGGCCGTTCCCTTCTTCAAGGATGAAATTTTCTTCACCCAATGCTCTTCTGGGATTACCGGTCTCCTCATCAAATTTCCACAATGCTACCAGGTTTCTTTCGGAGAGTATTTTTTTTATCAGTTTGTCATTTGAGTTTACTGTTATTTCCTGGCCTTGTAAAGGGGAATACCAGCAAAGTAAGGAAAGTATTACCGTTATGATAAAATGATTAATTAATCTGCCAGTCAACATGATAGGATATAATCAGTTTTAAATGTTGAAAGCAATGCTGTTAATTTTTTCGTAGTATTCCCAGGCATACCTGTTCCTATCGTCTGATTATCTATTTTCGTAACGGGCATTATTCCTTTTGTACTACTGGTTATAAATGCTTCTTTGGCTTCAAATGCTTCCTGGGAGGATATGTCTCTAATTTCTAATTCGTAATTGATCTTAGCTAGCTTTATTACGTTTTTGCGGGTAACCCCCTCCAGCACATAGGTTTTGGGTGTTATAATTTTATCGTCATCAGTGACTATAAAGAAATTGGATCGGGAAGATTCACTTATAATATCATTATGTACAAACAAAACATCCAGTGCTTTACTACTTTCCAGGTGATCCCTTTCCAATAAAACCTTTACATAGTTTAAAGATTTAATCTCGGGATAATCCCTTTTATAATTAATAGTAATCAATTTAACACCATTCTCATAAAAGGTTGGTGGATAAGTAACTATATTTGATGTCATTATGAAAAAATTGGGTGTGCCAGAAGGAGTAAATCCATTTTCAGAATATCCTCCGGTCAATACCAGGCGAACATTGCCATATTCAATTTTATTCAATTTTATCAAACTTTGTATAAATGATTGTATTTTATCCTTGGAAAATGGCATAGGAATTTTCATCCTTTTCGAGGACTTTATAAATCGGTCCATATAGTCTTCTAAAAACATTGGAATTCCTTTTTCCACAGGTAAAAAATCGAAAATGCCATATCCCCTGAGTAAGGCCAGGTCAGATAAGCCGATGGATGCGTTAGAAGTTAGTTCAATTTCTCCGTTGAGTATACAGTATTTATGCATTTCTTGTAGGTTGAAAATGTCAAATCTCGTAATATGTGTCCAAAATAAAAACAAATACCCAATTAATTTTTAATTGGGAAAATCAGGCAATAATAGGTGCTACATTATTTGAGAATCTCAGTCATAGGTTTCCCTGAATTGCCACTTGGGTATTTTACTTTGATAATATTGGCAATGGTAGATGCAATATCTGTGATATTTACAGTTCGGTATGATTTACCTTGTGGAATACTGCCACCCCACCACAGCATTGGGGCTCGCGTATCATAACTAAATACGGTACCATGTGTGGTGCCGGTTTGTTTAGTTCCCATATCGACTATTCCCGGGTCATTTATTATGAAAACATCCCCGCTGCGTTTGGGATAATATCCCGCCCGCAGCCTGGTGTACTCGCGGTCGTTAAATCCCGATAATCCCATCCTCCATGACGATATGGCATGGGCAATTTGTGGTTGATTTTCCAACCATGATGCAGCAACTTCAGATATTTCCTGTAAGTCTAATTTATCATGTATCAACTGATTGCGGTCGAAATAAATCTGGGAATTGATGAATTCATATTTAAATTCTTTTTGGTATTTTTTCCCCAGAAATATTCCTAGCTTTTCAATTATTCCCCTGTCAAATAATCCTGCTGGCATCTTATTTTCCATTGAGAAAACCGGTGCATCAGAAGCACCGTGATCACTTGTCAGGAACACCACCACATTTTCCTTACCAATTTCATCGTATATATAATCCAGCAATCTTTTGAGATCTTTATCCAGCCGCAAGTAGGTATCAGCCAATTCAATCGAATGAGGTCCGAATTGATGTCCGACATAGTCTGTTGAAGAGTAGCTGAGAGCTAAAAAATCAGTGGTTTCTCCTTTTCCTAAATTTTCATTTTTGATTAAAGAAAGGGCAAAATCTGTGGTGATTGCGTTTCCTGCAGGTATGGCTTTGATCAGGTTTACCCCGGATTTTTTATAAATCTCTGGTATATCATGAGGGAAAACCGGTTTTTCTTCGCTGCTAAAATTACCTTCAGCTACCTGGTGGTCGGAAGCTGCTATCAATTCATAATGAGATATCGGAAGCAGGGTTTCCCATCTTTTCTCAAGGTATTTTTTAGCTAAATTTTGATTATTAAAGGATTGTACCCAATCAGGAAGTTCACTGTAGTAATAGTCATTTGATATAAAATTACCTGTTTCACCATCAAACCAAAAAGCACCATTAGGATTATGCCCGGCTGGTAATATAGAACCTCTGTCTTTTAAAGCGATTCCAAATACCTTGGATTTAAATTGGCTTTCTATTCTGAGTTCATCAGTAATAGTAGTCCCTAATAATCGTTTGGGAGAAAATTCTGCTGCCGATTGGCTACCTCCTTTGGTGATTCTGTCTTTATCTTCAGCACAATATATATTCGTTCCTTTATTCCGGTCAAACCAGGTGTTGGCTACTATGCCGTGAATGGAAGGAGTTGTTCCGGTATATATGGATGTATGGCCCGGACCTGTAAATGTAGGGAAATAATTGTAATGACAATCTTCGTAAATAAAACCTTCCTGCATTAACCGTTTAAATCCACCTTCTCCAAAGTGATTGTAAAACCGATATAAATAATCATGTCGCATTTGATCGACAACGATTCCAATCACTAATGTTGGTTTTGGAGGGACACCGTTTTGTGTATACATTAAAGAAGGAAAAGTAATGGTAGATAGCAATAAAATAGTAATTATTTTATTAATCATATGCTTTGAAGAGTTTGGTTTTAAGAATTACAAATTAACTGAATTTATTCTGGAAATAGGCAGTAAATAGTTGGTTCTTTGCCTTTATTTTTTGATCTTTGGTGGACATTTTTTATCGATGAAAAAAGTACATATTATTTCCATTGGAGGGGCTGTTATGCACAATATTGCTATTCAGCTTGCCAGGAAAGGATATAAGGTGACAGGGTCTGATGATATACTTTTTGATCCTTCATTAAGTAGATTAAAGCGAGCAGGCCTATACCCTGATAAAATGGGATGGGACGAGGAAAGAATTTCAAAAGATTTGGATTTTGTGATTCTCGGAATGCATGCTAAAAAAGATAATCCTGAGTTACAACGTGCTCTGGAATTGGGAGTGAGCGTTTTTTCTTTTCCAGAATTTATTGGGCAGCAAGCAAAGGGGCAAAAGCGAATCGTAGTTTCCGGATCGCATGGAAAAACTACCACCTCTTCTATGATTGTGCACCTTCTGAACAGGCTGGGGGTAGAAACCGATTATCTTATTGGTGCTCAAATTGAAGGAGTAAGTGATGTGGTTCGTTTTGATAACAATCCCTATTTTGTAATTGAAGGAGACGAGTATCCTTCATCAGCGGTGGATAATCAGTCCAAATTTATGCATTATGATCCGCACTATGTGATTATAACCGGAATTGCATGGGACCATATGAATATTTTCCCGACCTATGAGAATTACTTTAATACCTTCGTGAAATTTATGGGTAATTTGAGTAAAGGTTCGACAGTAATCTTTAATAGTAATGATGCGGAAGTTGTGCGGCTTATGGAAGGTTTTGATAGTGTTAATAAAATTCCATATGGAGTACTACCCTATACAATCACAAAGGGAAAGTTTAATATTATCGGGAAGTATCCCTTACATGTTATAGGTAAACACAATATATCAAACCTTACAGCTGCAATCACTCTATGTGAGGAATTGGGATTTGAAGAATCAGACTTGTTTAGTGCGGCTCAATCCTACAGTGGGGCTTCTAAAAGGTTAGAAGTTTTGCTGGAAAATGATAATGGTACCTCTTTTATAGATTTTGCCCATGCTCCATCTAAAGTCAAGGCAAGCGTAAACGCTGTAAAGGAATTGGATAAAGATAATCCATTGGTAGCAGTTTTGGAGCTTCATACCTATTCTAGCCTGAACAAAGATTTTTTGCCTGAGTATAAGGATACTCTTTCAAATGCTGATCGTGCAGTAGTGATGTATGACCCCAAGATTGTGTCTAATAAAAATATGGAGTCTTTAAACGAAGCTATTGTAAAAGAGTCATTTAATCGCCCTGATTTGATAGTTGTAAATAGTAGTGATGGCTTGAAAATGGAAATTCAAAAAATATTTCGATCTTTGCCGTCAAATAGAATCAATTCGATCTTTATGAGTTCGGGAAATTTTGGTGGAACAGATATCAAATCATTTGTTGAAAATCTTAAAGTCGGTTATTAGGCAAACAAAAAACGATACGATCTTATTGATGAGGAGGTGGGTGGTGTATATTTTTTAAAAAACAGTTATTAAAATATAGTAAAAATGAGTAGAGTCTTAGCATTAAGGGATGCACTTCGAGAAGCCATGGTGGAGGAGATGAGAAGAGATGAGAATGTTTTTTTAATGGGAGAAGAAGTAGCTCAATATAATGGGGCATATAAAGTAAGCAAAGGTATGCTGGATGAATTCGGGGAGAAAAGAGTGATTGACACGCCTATTACCGAATTAGGGTTTGCTGGAATAGGAGTGGGTGCTGCTATGAACGGACTGCGACCGATTGTAGAATTTATGACCTGGAATTTTGCAATACTGGCATTTGATCAGTTGGTGAATAATGCAGCAAAAACGCTTTCTCAGTCAGCGGGAGAATTTCGCTGCCCTATTGTGTTTAGGGGCCCATCGGGATCCGCTGGGCAGTTGGCACAACAACACTCTCAAATGTTTGAAAGCTGGATGTCTAATACCCCTGGTTTGAAAGTAATTAGTTGTATTGATCCTGCTGATGCCAAGGGATTGCTTAAATCGGCAATACGGGATGAGAATCCTGTTTGTGTAATGGAATCTGAAATAATGTACGGTCACAAAGGAGAAGTTCCGGATGATGAAGATCTGATTGTACCTATTGGTAAAGCAGCTGTTCGAAGGGAAGGAACTGACGTTACGATTGTTTCTTTTAATAAAATGATTGAAGAGGCGAAATCTGCTGCCGAAGAATTGGCCAAAGAGAATATTTCTGCTGAGGTTATTGATTTAAGAACGATTCGCCCTATGGATCATGAAACAATTATTAAATCTGTTAAGAAGACCAATCGCATAGTGGTAGTAGATGAATCCTGGCCTTTTGCTGGTGTTTCTTCTGAGGTGGCGTACAATGTTCAGAAATATGCATTTGATTACCTGGATGCCCCGGTGATACGAGTTAATTCTGCAGATACATCATTAGCATATGCTCCGACATTGGTGGAAGAATATCTTCCGAATCCAACGAAGATTATTAAGGCAGTAAAAGATGTAATGTATATCGAGAGATAAATGAGTCTGACCTAAAGACAAATAAAAAAACCTCCGTAGTATTGATTTAACTGCGGAGGTTTTTTTTGTTTTTTTCGAAAAAGAGCAAATTTTTAATAGACTTTTGATAGAAAATCAGCAAATTTGAAGCAATCATTTCTATGGTTATTATTTGAGGTTTAAAATTTTTGAGTATATGAAAAGAAGAAAGTTTTTAAAGGATAGTGTATTAAGTGCTTCTGCTTTTAGTATAGTACCCGCTTCTGTACTGTCAAAATCCGGAAGAAAAGCTCCATCAGACCAATTAAGTATTGCTCTTATCGGGGCTGGAGGACGAGGTAATGCACATTGGAATGCTGTAAAAGACAGTGATCATGGAAATATTGTAGCGCTGGTAGATGTAGATGATAATCGCGCTGCCGATGCTTTTAAAAATAATCCTAAAGCAAAAAGATTTAGAAATTATAAAGAATTAGAATCCATAAAAGATGAATTTGATGCTTTTATGCTTGCTACTCCTGATAATACTCACGCCGTCATAGGGATGGCCATGATGGATTTGGGAAAACATGCCTATATTGAAAAGCCACTAGCTCATGATATTTATGAGGTAAGAATGCTGACGGAAAAAGCAGCGGAAAAAAATCTGGTTACCCAAATGGGAAATCACGGCAGTTCCGGAGATGGTATCCGTCAAATATGCGAATGGATATGGGGAGGTGTGATAGGAGATGTTACTGAAGTCTTTTGTTGGACTAATCGTCCAGTTTGGCCTCAGGGGAAACCAGCACCCACTCAAGCGATGCCCATTCCGGACCATTTGGATTGGGATTTATGGCTTGGCCCTGCTAAATACACACATTACCATCCTGATTACTCCCACTTTAAGTGGAGGGGATGGTGGGATTTTGGAACGGGTGCATTGGGTGATATGGGGTGCCATATTATAGACCCGGCATTTAAAGCCCTAAAATTAGGTTATCCTACGGAAGTTACCTCAAGTAATACAACTGTATGGGTAGGTGATTTCGTAGAAGCTGACTACAGTAAGAGTTGTCCTCCAAGTTCAATTACACAACTTAAATTTCCAGCAAGAGAAGGAATGCCTGAAGTGAAAATGCATTGGCATGATGGTGGACTGATGCCGTCTTTCCCGGATGGTATAGACCCCAATGAAAAGATAGGAAACTGGGATGGAGGAGTTTTGTTTGTAGGTAGCAAAGGAATGTTATCTGCAGGGTGTTATGGTGCAAATCCAAAATTGCATTTCCCGGATAATAATATACCCGAAGTACCTGAACCCCATCTTTCCAGAGTGGAAAATGGTACCGGAGGTCACCAGGAACAATGGATAAAAGCTTGTAAAGACGGAAGTGAAACATCTTCTCCTTTTTCATATGCGGGTCCTTTATCCGAAACCGTACTCATGGGGAACCTGGGAATTAGGAGTTATCAAATGAAGGTATTGCAAGAAGGGAAGACCCCGACTTCGTGGGCACCATATGATTATCCCGGAAGGAAGAAACTTCTTTGGGACGGGGAGAACATGAAGGTTACCAATTTTGATGAAGCCAATGAATTTGTAAAGAGGGAGTATAGAGATGGATGGACATTGTAAAGGAAGCTAGAAGTCGGGAGCCTGAAGATAGAAGCTAAAAGCTAGAAGACGGAATTCTCCATTAACTGGCTGCTTGTACCTGGGACTCAAAACTACGAGTCGCCGGTTGTTAGAAAGAGCTGCAAAGGTGGACGAACTATTTTCTTGAGGCTCGTATCAAAGGCTTCCTTTGTAGAAACTCGTGACTCAAAGCTAACAAGTTTATGGCCTCCTTGAGGTTTGTATCGTTAGTAGTGAACAGGTATCTTTTCGTCGAACTATTGGTCAGGAATGTTGGTCTTATCAAAACATAGAATCATTGAAAGTCGTTGTGACCATTGACAAACAAATATAGTCATGAATACAAATTCTGAAAAAGCAAATAATATTATTCGCAATCATATGATTTGGTCTATGGGGGCAGGAGCTATACCGGTCCCGCTTGCCGACTTCTTTACCGTTAGTGCTGTTCAACTCGATTTAATCAAGCAGTTGTGCAAATTGTATGAAGTTGACTTTAAGGAAGAAGAGGGTAAAGCTATTATTTCTTCGCTTACGGCTTCCATTCTGGCAAAATTAGGTGCGAGAACGGCAATCAAACTCATTCCGGGAATTGGTACTATTATAGGGGGTGTTACGATGGCAGTCCTTTCGGGTGCATCTACTTATGCTACAGGACATGCTTTTAAGTCACATTTCGAGAATGGTGGTACTATTTTGGATATTGATTTGGGGCGGTTGAAAAAATATTATAACGAACGTTTTGAAAAAGGTAAAAAGGAAGCCCGTGAATTTAATGAAAAAGAGAAATCTGAAAATGTAAATGAATCGACAATTGGTGGAAAGTCAGGCGATCCAGGTTCACAGGAATTAATTCAAAAGCTGAAAGACCTTGGAGAACTTAAGCGCGAAGGGATTATTACCGAAGAAGAGTTCGAGCGTATGAAAAAGAAGTTTCTGAATGATACATAAATATCCTTATAGAATTTACAAACCTGGTATCAAACAATTTCCCGATTACCTGAGACCATACATCCAATTGGTAGATCAGGATGAGGGGTTTTCCGCGTTGATGGATAGTGCTGTAAAGGTTTTTGATACAATGAGTATTTTATCACCTAAGGATCTCAAGCATAGATATCAGGATGATAAATGGTCAATCGAAGAAGTTTTACTTCACATAATAGATAATGAGAGAATTTTTCAAAATAGAGCTTTAAGAATTTCAAGAAATGAACCAAGGGCTTTAAGCGGATATGACCAGGACCGCTATGTGCGTGCCTTACCTGATATTAACCGATCAATTGAGAGTCTCCGTGATGAATATGAGGCAGTACGGAAGAGTACTTTTTTATTATATGCGGGGTTAACCAAGGTTGAGATGAAGAAGGAAGGTAAGGTTGGAAAGAATATAATAACATTACCTTCAATCCCGTTTATAATTGCAGGTCACGATTTGCATCATCTCAAGATTTTTAAGGAGAATTACGGAATTCAAGTTAATTAATAAATAATTCCCTCATTTGTAAAATCAATTCTTGTATAAAAATTGATTTTGAAATTAAATATGTTATATTTGGAGCTGCTATGAGAATTAACCAATCAAATAAAACGCAGGTACTTTTTTTCTCACTAATTTTGTTGAGTGCAGTATGTACTATGTATTTGATAACAGCCAGGGACTTAGGGTTTTATCCTGTTGAAGGTGCGACATTTTTAGGGTTGTTTGAAGATGATAAAGTATTCGAAGTAAGTTTTATAGAGTATATTTACGACTTCGTGAAGTCAGTTTTTTTCGTCTAATAGTCTATTTCCTTAGCCCGTTTAGAAAATCTTTTATAATCATTTTTCTTTTTCCGGATATTTGTACTTCCCTGAGTTTGAGGTATCCGTCTCTTGTATATACTTTAAAATGTGTTTTATAATCCGTGTCTATGGTACCGGGTTCTATTGAGTGTGATAGAATTACGGGATCGGCTTTGTATATTTTCAGTATTTTTCCATTAAATTTTATCCAGGCGGTAGGGTAGGGACTCATTCCCCGGATAAAGTTGTTCAATTGTTTTGTTGATTTTTTAAAATCCAATTTATTTTGATCAAAAAATATTTTAGGTGCTTTGGTCACGCCTGATTCGTCCTGGGCTGTAGCTTGGATTGAATTGTTTTCTATGCCCTTGAGAGTATCCAACATGAGTTTGCCGGAGTGTATCATCATCTTATCATGTAGGTTTCCTGCCGTCTCATCCGGAGCTATTTCTAATTCCTTTTGAAGCAAAATATTTCCTGTATCAATCTTTTGATCGATAAAAAAAGTCGTCATACCGGATTTTGTTTCCCCATTTATTACCGCCCAATTGATCGGGGCGGCCCCTCTGTAAGCTGGGAGTAGTGAAGCATGCAGATTTATAGTCCCTTTTGTGGGGATACTCCATACTAATTTCGGAAGCTTTTTGAAAGCCACTACTACGAAGACATCTGCTTCTATTTCTCTCAATTTTTGGAGAAATTTTGAAGATTTTAAATTGCGGGGTTGCAGGATTCTTATGCCTTGTTTTACTGCATATTTTTTGACTGCGGATTCCAGTAACTGATTTTGAGAACGCCCGCCTAATTTATCCGGAACAGTTACAACCGCTTCCACGGAATGCTCTGATTTCTGCAGGGAGCTTAAAACGGGAACTGCAAATTCTGGAGTACCCATAAATACGACTTTCATGAATTTTTTTTGTTTTGATTCCAATAAATCATTCCAATAATGACGATCCAAATATACACTTTTTTGTTACTTGATAAGCAATCTATAAATCCCGATCAATGTGAAACGAGCTTTAGACCCAAAATGGACATTATCAGAGTAGTAATAAAAAACAACCTCCAAAATCGGCAGTTTTTTTAAATAAAAGAATTCCAATAACAGCCGTTCCTACAGCACCAATGCCGGTCCATACAGCATAGGCATTGCCAATAGGAAGATCTTTACGACTCCAATATTAAAATTATACTTATGGTGAGACTGATTAAAAATCCCGCTATCCACAAAAAGAATGGGTTCCCCTGTACTGTTTTAGCTTTCGCGAGGCAAAAAGTAAAGTCCACTTCGAATAAGCCAGCATTAATTAAAATAATCCAGTTCATAAAAAAATTATAATTTTAGCATTGAAGTTGTTTATTATTCATTATGTATTAAACAGTTTCATTGGCAAGAAAAAATTAATTGTTAAATCAGATTGTATGACTTATCGAATGGTAACCTTCCTTATTCCTCTTTTGTATATTTTTTTTGTACCGTCTTATTCGGAAAAGCCGGATCCTGATGCATTGGTTCAGAATAGTAAGATTTTTGAGTCTATGAAGTTGGAAAGTAAAATCCTGGGCAAGGATGTAGAATACAGTGTTTATCTACCCTATGATTACTTTAATTCGGACCGTAGCTACCCGGTTTTGTATTTACTTCATGGATTTAGTGATGATGAAACGGGATGGACTCAATTTGGCGAAGTAAAACATATTGCTGATAAAGCTATTTCGTCCGGGGATGCTACAGAAATGATCATTGTAATGCCCGATGCCGGTGTAAGTTGGTATGTAAATAATTATGATAGTAGTGTTGAATATGAGAATTTCTTTTTTGAGGAACTGATCCCACACATCGAGTCTGAATACAGAGCCCGTTCGGGAAGGCAGTACCGTGCGGTTGCAGGGTTGTCTATGGGTGGTTTTGGATCGTTGGTTTACGGCCTTAGACATCCCGATAAGTTATCAGCTTGTGCACCCTTAAGTGCAGGAGTATTTACGGATGATGAGATTGTAGAGATGCCCCATGATCGTTGGAATCATTTATTAGGGGAACCCTTTGGCATAGATCTAGAGGGTAAGGATCGTATAAGTGGCAACTACAAGAATTATCAATACGAAAATATGCTGAATACATATGAGGAAAAAGAACAGAATCCGGTAAGGTTTTATATTGATTGCGGTGATGATGATTTTTTAATTAAAGGGAATATGGCTCTTCATGCAGCAATGATTGACCGGGAAATAGATCATGAATTTCGTGTAAGGGATGGAGGCCATTCCTGGTCATATTGGAGATCAGCTTTGCCTGATGTTCTGGCTTTTATCTCCAAGTCTTTTCACAGATAAGAAAGTTGAAATTGAATTAATAGGAAACATTTTGATCTTTTTTTTTGGATTCCAAAAGTAAATTGTATTTTCGGTAACGTTACCGAAAGAAATATCACTAATGATTATGGTTTTTCATTAAGGAACACTGGGTTTCAGTATTTACACAATTGATAATAGAATTTATAAATTAAATTGAGCATGGGGACAATTGATTACATCGTACTTGCATTGTATTTTTTAGTATTAGTCGGTATAGGTCTATGGGGATTTACCAGAGTTAAGAATTCAGCTGATTTTTATACAGCTGGAGGAAAGTTACCCTGGTGGTTGTCTGGTATTTCACATCATGTTTCGGGATATAGCGGTGCTGTTTTCGTAGCGTATGCCGCTATTGCATATACACATGGATTTACTATTTATGTATGGTGGGCGTTAGGCATTGGATTATCTATGATTCTCACTACCTATTTTATAGCACCCAGGTGGTCCAGGTTGCGTTCGAGGGTAGGCATTCAATCCCCAACTGAGTATTTGGCGACCAGATATAATATACCTACCCAACAGGTTATGGCCTGGAGCGGTGTTATCGTTAAAACCTTTGATATTGGCGCTAAATGGGCAGCTATTGGGATTCTTCTGAATGCATTTACAGGGTTGTCAATAGGCACAGGTATTGCCATTTCAGGTGTAGTTACCCTGATTTATATAACTGTAGGAGGACTCTGGGCCGATGTATTGAATGATTTTTTCTCGTTTGTAATTCAATTTGTCACAGGGATAGTCATGTTTGTTATTGTTTTGTCTCACCTGGGTGATGGGTTCAACGGTGTTTTTACGTTGTGGGACCGTTTACCAGCTGATAACTCCAAACTCTTTAACGATCCCTATACAGTAGGATTTTCTATCGCATATCTGGTAATTGCTTTTTTTAGTTACAGCGGTGGAACATGGAATTTGGCTACGCGTTTTATTTCTTCTTCTTCAGGAAAAGAAGCTAAAAGAGCAGCTTTATTATCTACTATTTTATATCTGACATGGCCGCTTATTCTGTTTTTTCCGATGTTTGCAGCCCCTGTATTTTTACCGGACCTGGAAGATCCTTCACAATCCTATTCTTTAATGGCCCTTGAATTTTTACCTCCGGGTTTGGTAGGTTTATTGTTGGCATCTCTTTTTTCTAATACGCTTTCAATGGTTTCTTCAGATGCCAATACTATTTCGGCCGTTATCACAAGAGATATCTTGCCTTTAATTTCAAAAAAAATACGTTCTTTTGGCGCTTCTCAAAGATTGATAATGGCAAGGGTGACTACCTTTATATTTATTCTTATTACCATTATTATTGCGTTTAATTCCGATTCGTTTGGAGGTGTTATTGGTCTATTGATTACCTGGTTTGCAGCGTTGTTGGGACCTATCTCAGTCCCTATGATTTTGGGGCTATTGCCAGCTTTTAAATATTGTGATAGTAAAGCAGCACTCATTTCAATTTTTGGTGGATTGTTGACATTTGCCACTATAAAATTAGTGTTGGGAGAGGTTCCTTATGCTGTTGAAATTTCCTCTCCGATTATTGTTTCGCTGATTTTGTATACAGGATATGGACTTGTGTTTCGAAAAGAGGTTGATCCTGAAGTAAATGAAATGGTTGACTCACTTAACATTGATTAATATTTTTGAGAGATGGTTTTTTCAAAAGAAGAATTACAGAAATTAAAAGAGGCATACACTGCATATTTATTTGATGATTTTCTCCCTTTTATGGATACCTATGTAGTAGATCATGATCATGGAGGGTTTATGTGCAATGCGGATTGGTCCGGAAGGCGTCTCTCAGATCAGAAAAGGGCGTGGTATGATGGAAGGGGAATTTGGGTGTATTCATACTTATATAAGAATTTTGGAAGAAATAATGCACACCTTGAAATTGCAAAGAAAACAGTTGATCTGGTGTTGAACCTTGAACCTAAATCCAATAAATTCTGGCCCTGGGGGTATTCCCGAAGGGGAGAGATGGTAGCTGATCAAGAGCCTGATATTTATGGGAGCTTATTTGTTGCTGAAGGATTGGCAATGTATGCATCTGCGACGGGTAAAATGGAATATTGGGATAAGGCTAAATCCATTGCTTTGGATTGTCTTACCGCATATGATCGAGGGGACTATAACTATGTGCCTCATTATCAATCCTCTGCATCATTAGTCAAAGCTCCCCGTGTTCTAGGTCATTGGATGGTATTTTTGCGATTAACAACGCAAATGCTGAACGTTAAGAATGATAGTGATTTACTAGAATTATCGGATCGGTGTATAGTGGCATTATTGGAGGAACACCTGAATCCTGACTTTAATTTACTAAATGAATACCTCGGACACGATTTTGAACGGCCCAATGATGAAATTAGCCAGTTTGTATATATCGGCCACGGAATTGAGGTATTGTGGATGATTATGGATGAAGCTGTTCGAAGGAATGACGATTCGCTGTTTGATCGAGGATCTCAATTATTCAAAAGGCATGTGGAAGTAGCATGGGATGATGTATTCGGAGGGGTGTTCCACAATTTGGAGAATGTGGAAAAATATCAATGGGAACTCGATAAAGTACTTTGGGCACAAGAAGAAGTACTGATTGGTACCATGATGCTCATAACAGAAAGGAACGATCCATGGGCTGTTCATTGGTTTAGCAAAATGTACGATTATGTCATAGACCATTTTTCATTAAAGCCTCATGGATACGACCTTTGGAACATAGGTAGCGACCGTAAAATGACCTTTATTGATAATGGAGAAAGGATTGAAAATTATCACCATCCCAGGCATTTGATGCTTAATATCGAGCGTTTACATACTATACTTTCTAATTTTTAACAATAGGGTTTCCGGCTAATGGACTTTTCCCTTTATTAGATGCTCTATTTATTTGCATTGTTCAGGTTTTACTCCTTGGATTTAAAGAGTAGTTTCATCCAGTCTATGGTGGATTTTCATTCCAAATGTTATTTAGTATGCATTTGATAAATGCATTATTTTTCTATATTTGCATTTAATTATAATTAATCTAAATAAATATTATTGAATTTGACGTCCGTTATTTTACGATTTTTTCTATTCCGTTATATTTAACCGGTTGAATCTGAAAGTATTTCCCCAGCGGAAGGAAGTATGGTATTTGGCAGGAATATATGTTAAATGAGTTGTCTGAATAAATCGTTGCTGATGAGGATGAGCAGTTTGAGACTAAATATATTCTTTTGGCAGTCGGTTTTGTCTGTATTTTGAGGTATAACTACTTTGCGGGTAATATTTTACCCACAAATGGTATGTTTTGCGGATTCTCCCATGTTGCCCCGATAGGAGAAATTGCGAGTGGAATTTTTACTATTTCTGTTGGTGGATAAACTAACCATTGTATAGCTTTTCCCTCAGGATTTGAAGATGAGTATTTTTAAACCATAATTGATTAAGATGTGATTATTTTTTCTTTGATAGTAGCCAGTTTCTTATTGTATGCCAATTCTCGATACTTTCAGATAGATTGGCCCTACGGGATAGAGCAAATCAATAAATTGCCTGGATTGACTATTTTTATTGCGTATATATTACTGGGGATTGCATTAGTCCACTCAATTGTAAATTTTGGATTGGCATCAGCAATTTTGATCCTCGTATTGGGATTTTCATTGATTACCAGCCTTATGATATTAGTTTTTCATCTAATGAAAAGAGGGATTTTGATATTTGTGGTTATTGCCTTATTAGGCCTTCTAATGGAAATACTGAATTAATATGCCAGCCAATACCAAATATTTATCCAGTCCCCAGCAACGGTTCTTTAAAATTACTGCCGGGATTTTCGGCGGATTCATTGCCTGTACTGCTTTGCATATGTGCATTGGAAGTCTCTTAGTGGATAAATCTATTATAGTAATGACCACTATTTACAGTTTTTGGTTGATTTGGCCGGGCTTGATGATCATTGCCTTTTTAATTCGGAAGCCCTGGAAAACCTGGTTGATTTATTTAGGCCTGACAATTATTTGTTCGGCAATAGTTTATTTTTCTTAGTGATTTATGAAATTTAAGGGATTAAGTAATCGGGCATATAATATTGTTTTTCATACTCATACCGTTACGGGATTGGTAATAAGCATCGGCCTGTTTGTTATTTTTCTGGCAGGGGCGTTTGCATTATTTAAGGAAGAAATGTACCGATGGGAAAACCAGGATGCCCGCTATAATCCCCCGGAAATAGTAGACCTGGATCGCGCTTTGTCCAGAATAAAAAAGTCAGTTCCTAATTTTGATCCTTCAGAACCCTTAACCATTAAGTTGCCTACTTATGAAAATCCGGAGTATATCTTTTACGGAGCGGAAAGATCAAAGGATTCTATGCTAATAAGGGCAGTCGTTCAAGTAAATTCTTCGAATTATGAGGTAAGGGAACACAAAGACACTAAAACCCATCTGGGGCAGACCCTTTACGACCTCCATTTCTTTCATCAAATTCCTTACGTTGGTCTTTTTATATCGGGGTTTCTGGGTTTGTTTTTTGTATTTGCTACATTGTCTGGTCTCCTAGTACATTGGAAGCATATGATTAGTAAATTTTATGCTTTTAATATTAAGAGTTCTTTACAGCAATTTTGGAAAGACGCACATGTAACTTTGAGCTTTATTGGTCTTCCATTTCAGCTGATTTATGGTGTGACGGGGGCTTTATTGGGGTTATCGATTTTGTTGCTACTTCCTTCCGTTATGATTTTATTCGGTGGTTCTCAACAGGAAATTAGGGGGATGATTGATCCCTCATTTTCTTTGACAGTGGATGAAAACTCACCACTATCTGATAACCAAAGCCTGAATATCAGTTACCAGGAATTTATGAATTCTCATGAGTATGGTAATGTTTATTACATAAGGGTTCAGAATTATGGACATGAGGATGCATTAATGTCATTCGGGGTGGATGACCGTAAAAGGATGACAGGTGATGGTATTTATGTTGTGCGGATGAATACAGGTGAGGTATTAGCTGAGCATTCACCGGCAGATAAAAGCTATGGAGAATCTGTGTATGGCATATTGATTAAACTTCATTACGGTACATTTGGTGGATTGCTGGTTAAAGTTCTATATTTTCTTTTGGCTCTAGTTACCTGTTTTGTTATAATTAGTGGCATTTTATTATGGCAATCTTCCAGGGACAATAAAAGGTATTCTAATGCTCAACGCAAATTTCATTTTCAGTACACAAGGTTGTGCCTTGCCATTTGTTTAAGCCTGTTCCCTGCTATAGGGTTGATTTTCTTGGCCAATAAATGCGTTCCTTTTGACCTCTTTCACAGGACGATGTATGTGAACTCCATTTTCTTTACCGGTTGGCTCTTATTGTCTATTATAGGACTCATTTATAAGGATACTGGAACATTGAATCGATTTTATTTATTAATGGGAGCTATATTTTCATTTATGATCCCTGTTGCCAATGGGGTCGTGACGGGAGATTGGATATGGAGCACCTTGTATCATAGGGAATGGTACGTGGCCGGGGTAGATATTTTTTGGATTTTTTCAGGAATCACACTAATTTTTGCTCTTAGAAATAAAATTGACGTTCCCCCAGGTAAACGTATGGTTACCAAATATTTATGAATTAAATAGCTTTTTTCTATTCAATTTACTGGAATAAATTATTACACTGATACAACAGGATAGATTGACTGTTGCATTTCCATGATTGACTTTATCCAGTGAACCATTTAGTGGTAAGAAGTTATTACAGGGTTTTAAGAATTTTTACGAAAACGATACGTTCGAAAATTTGTTAAACAATAGACGGAAATAATAATACTATGCAAAAGGGGAAACAAATGAGAACAATTGTTGCGGCTATGGCCAACAATCGTGTTATTGGCAATAATGGCAAACTTCCATGGTATCTGCCGAAAGATTGGGAGCATTTCAGGGAAGTAACTAATGGGGGAACCTTTTTAATGGGACGTAAAAGCTATGAAGCTGATGATCGTCTTTTGTCAGAGAAATGGAATTATATTCTAACTTCCAACAACAATATAAATCTATGTGACCATTGTTCCATTGTGGGGTCATTGAATGAGTTTTATTCATTAACCTATAATGAAGAAGAAGTTTTTATTCTTGGGGGTGGCAATGTTTTCAGCGAAGCATTGAAAGATGAAAGTATAAATAAAATGATTTTGACTTTTGTAGATGCAAGTCCGGAAGGGGACACTTACTTTCCAAAGGTCAATTGGTCTAGGTGGAAAGAAGTTAAATCACTTTCTTTCGACAGGGATGAATTTCACAAACACAGTTTTACAATTAAGACCTTTGTAAGAATGATAGAATAAAAAAGCAGATCCTCCTTTGAGGATCTGCTTCATCAATGTTTGGAAGAATAGTCTTGCGATCTGCAAGACTTTACCTATTTATTTGTTATACGTATCGACTCCTGGTTTGGATTTTTACATTCTATTTTTTTCAAACAAATATTTATTTCTTCAAATTAAAAGAGTAGAGTTTTATGAAAAAAATCTACGCAATGATGGGGTTTTAAAAAATTTGATTATTTTGGATCGCTGAAAAAATTGATTGATACCTCAATATATTAATGCAAAAATCCGGACAACATATTTCTGAAAATGATTTGGCTACCATGCTTCAAAATGGAGACCAGGCTGTAGTATCAGAGATATACGACCGTTACGGTGGTGTTTTGTTTGGAATGTGTACAAAGATTCTTAGAAATAATACGGGCTTAGCGGAAGATGCTTTCCAGGAAAGCGTACTTAAGATTTGGAAGTACGGTAAATCCTATGACGCAAAAAAGGGAAAGCTTTTTACCTGGATGTTAAATATTACAAAGAATACGGCCATTGACCATTGGCGAAAAAATATGAATAGGGGTAAAATCCAAAATGATATAGAGGACGTACATAAAGCAAAAGAGGCTTACTCCGAAACCCGAAACACAGATACAATGGATGTCCCTGAGAATGTGGAGAGTTTGGATCAGTCTTTGAGGGAAGTTATTGAATTAGCCTATTTTAATGGAATGACGCACCAGCAGATTTCGGGTGAGTTGGACATCCCACTGGGAACTGTAAAGACCAGAATTAGAAATGGTATTAAAAAGTTGAGAACTATATATTTAAAAAATTGAATACTAAAGAATACATAGAGAGTGGCATTTTGGAGGCCTATGTTGTTGGTTCTGTGACGGAGCAGGAACAACAAGAGGTGCGTTGCCTTTCTTCTATCTATCCTGAAATCAAGCAGGCGTTGGAGGAAATAGAGGATTCTATGGCCGGGTTTGCTACTGAGTATTCAATGTCTCCTCCTGACCATTTAAAGGCTGAAATCCTTAAACAGGTAGACATCACTGAACAATTACCTGCAGGTGATACAGATGGAAAAAGTGACAAACCCTTTGTTTCAGCAGTAGGTAGTGGTGAGGATAAAAATGCGAAAATCAGACCCATTCGAAAGGATCCTAATAATTTTCCCTGGAGAATTGCCGCTACGGTTCTTTTATTGATTTCTTGCGGGTTGTTGTACTTTCTTATGACGATGGATGAAGATTATGAATCAGAGTTGACGGCTCAAAGAGAAAGTATTAATGCTCTGGAGAATCAGGTAGAGTCAGTAGAATCTGAATTGCAGGAAAAAGATGACAGACTGGCTTTGCTTATGAACAAAGGGACGGACCGGATAATTCTTTCGGCGGCTAGTGAAGGTGGACAAGATGAAGCTATAGTTTATTGGCATCCTGAAACAGAACAGGTTTGGTTGGATCCTGATAATCTCGTGGCCCCGGATAATGAACACCAATACCAGTTATGGGCACTTAAAGGAGATCAACCTATTGACCTGGGTGTAATTGATAAAGAGAACTTGCAATTACATCAAATGAAAGGGATAGGAGAAGCAGATGCCTTTGCCATAACCCTTGAACCAGTTGGAGGAAGTCCTTCACCTACCCTTGAGCAACTCAAAGTGATTGGACAGATATAGAATCAGTTAAGTATATACAAAAGCATTTAATTGAAGTCAGTATTCTTATGGTTTATTACTGAAGATTAAGTTTTTCTTTCTTTCTAAACTTTTTTTACTATACCACAGAGGTGCAATCTTTCATAGACTTACTGAAATCAATAGTAATATTGTTGCCTTTGCATTTTTTACAAAAAAATTATTTTAGTTGTTTTGCGTTGGCGTTATGAGTTAATGCTGACATTTGTTAATTGTTCCAATTCACTTGCCAGTGATTTTTCAGCGGTAAAGTGGATAGATGAAAAGTTAAGTGATTCTGCCGCTATGCAATTTTCTTTCCTATCGTCGATAAATACACATTGTTCTGCTTGTAAAGCATACCGTCGTAACAATACTTTATATATTTTTGGATCTGGTTTAATAAGTTTTTCTTCCCCTGACATAATAATGCCGTCGAAAGATTTAAGAAAATCAAATTTTTCCTGAGCAATAGGGAAGGTATATTGAGACCAATTGGTAAGGGCATAGATCTTAAATTCAGGGTTATCTCTAAAATATTTTAATACCTGAATATTTTCTGAAATACCTCCATCGAGCATTTCAGACCATCTTCCGTAATACGCTTTAATTTCTAATTGGTATTCAGGAAATAATTCTATTCGTTCTTCTGCAGCCTGGTCTAATGGTCTTCCACGATCTTGTTCCAAATTCCAATCATAAGGACAAACGGAGCTTAGAAAATATTCGACTTCATCTTCAGTTGAAAATATTTTACGATAGAGTAATTTTGGATCCCAGTTGATGAGAACCCCACCTAAATCGAAAACTATATTTTTAATCATTGAGCCAGTTTTACTGTCATAGTGGTTAATCTACTTTTACATACCAGACGATTTTTCTCATCTTTTATTTCAATATCCCATATTTGAATTTGCCTTCCAATCTTTATTGGGGTAACTTTGCCTTTAACGATGCCATTTCGGGCAGACCGGATATGATTGGCATTAATTTCTATACCTACAGCGCTTTGAGTTGATGTATCTTGGATACATAGGTGTGCAGCTACGCTACCGAGTGTTTCTGCTAGTGCAACAGAGGCCCCACCGTGAAGCAAACCAAGGGGTTGGTGGTTGCGGTGATCTACCGGGATCGTTGCTTCGAGAAAATCTTCGCCAATGCCAGTGAATTGTAACCCCATATTTTCACCCATTGTATTTTGGTTCATCATGTTTAGATCATCCAGATTAAAGTCCTGTTTCCAAATCGCCATATTTTTACTAATTTTCCGTAAATATAAAAAAAGTATGAGTATGGAATTGTATCATAATCCCAGGTGCCAAAAGTCTCGTGAGACCCTTAAATTGCTGGAAGAGAAAGGGGTGAAATTTGAAATACGAAAATATTTGGAAGACACCCCCGATCGCACGGAATTAAAAGAGGTAATTGATAAATTAGGTATTCCGGCAGAAGAACTTGTTAGAAAAACAGAAAAAATATATAAATCCAACTTTAAAGGTAAAGATTTGTCAGAAGACGAGTGGATAAAGGCAATGGTAGAAAATCCCAAATTGATACAACGGCCAATTTTGATAAAAGGAAGTAAAGCCGCAATCGGACGACCTCCGGAAACTGTTCTTGAAATTTTGTGACAGGAAAAATAGAAGTCGAAAGGCCGAAGTCCGAAGGGCGATGGTCGAATTTCAAAACAAAAAGAAATTATTTCCGATCCGCGTATTATGCGAGAACGAGATATGTAAAAAGATCAGGTATGTAACATACCCTTATTTGGAGATCTTCGAAAGGGAGTAGGCTCAAAGTCCTGCGCCTGGAACTTAATAACATTTAATATGACTGATAGCTCACAGCTAACGGTTTAGCTCTATTCATTTGTTCCCTAACTTCCGAAATTCATCATTACAGCCTGGTTTTAATCCATTCGTGCAACGGTTTATCTTCACCTGGATTGATCCACTCCCAATTTCCGTGTTTCCTAAACCAGGTCATTTGGCGTTTGGCAAAATTTCGCGTGTGTTGTTTGATTTTTGCGATGGCTTCATCTTTCGATTTTTCACCCTTGAAGAATTGTATGACTTCTTTATATCCTACTGTATTAAGTGCTTCGTAATTAAAATAAGGAGAAAGGGATTTGACCTCTTCAATTAAACCTTCTTTTACCATATTATCAACTCTTTCATTGATCCGATGATATAAATCACTTCTTTCCCGATGAATAGCAAATTCCTTGTAAGAATAAGAACCTTTCAATCTTCTACCTTTTTGAAATTGGGTAATGGATTTACCCGTTTGATCCAGAATTGTCAAGGCCCTGATAATTCTATGCGGATTTTCCATGTCTGCCCAATGACTGTATTCAGGGTCTTGTTCCTTCAACATATTTTGTAAGTATTGAATTCCCTTTTTTTGCCATATATCATTCCATTTGGATAGTATTTCTGGTCTTATATCGGGAATATCTGCTAATCCTTCAATTAACGCTTGTATATAGAAGGCTGTCCCTCCAGCTATTATGACTAAGGGTAAGGAGGATAATTCCCCATCTAATAATTCGAATACATTTTGATTGAATTTACCTGCAGCGTATGTTTGGTTTGGTTCCAAAATGTCAATGAGATGATAATCAATTGTAGAAAGTACCTCATGATGTGGTTTTGCTGTTCCAATATTCATTCCTTTATAGACTTGCCTCGAATCCGCTGAGATAATGGGAAGTTGGTAAGATAAGGCCAGCGATTCAGCCAGGGAAGATTTCCCTGAAGCTGTGGGTCCACTTATGATCAATAGGTCTGGTTTATTTCCCTTTTTTGTCAAAATAAATTAAGTTTACGCTGATTTAAATTGCAAAAATAAGAAAAGTGGGATTGTTATATAAGGTTTTGAGAGTTGTTACGCGTGGAGTTATACGCGGCTATTATAAAAAGATATATATCAATGGTGAGAATAATATTCCTACCGATGCCCCGGTATTATTGGCTGTGAATCACCCTTCGTCTTTTACAGAGCCCTGTGTATTAGCCACTCACTTGAAAAGGGAACTTCATTTTCTTATCCGTGGAGATGTAACAAACAAACACAATGAGTGGTTTTTTAGAAAGACCAATCAATTACCCATTTACAGGTTTCGCGATGGTTTTTCCAATATGAGGCAAAATGAGAAGCAATTTAGTTATTGTTTTGACCTTTTGGCTAAAAAGGGATGTATCACGATTTTTTGTGAAGGTAGTACCAAGCATATAAAGCGAACACGTCCGGTACAAAAAGGAACGGCCAGAATAGCTTTTGGTGCCATGGAAAATCGAAAATTGGATGAAATATGGATTGTTCCGATAGGGGTGAACTTTGAGAGCTCGCCAAGGCCGCGCTCAGTGATTACTGTCCAGGTCGGTAAGCCTATCTCTGCCAAGAAGTATTATGGTGATTATCTTGAAAATGATAGAAAAGCCTTGAATTCCCTCACGGCAGAGATTGAAGATGGACTTCGTAAACAAATGGTCAATATCAGGCAGGATGAAAGGTTGAAAACCGGAGATGACATATTATTATATTTATCCAATGATATGAAAATGAATAGCATCCCCATAGCTGTACGCGAAGATTATGAATATTTCCATCAAATGAATCGAGCTGCTAATGAATTAAGTGAGCTGGATCAGGCAGCATTCCGGGAAATACAATCCCTTAATTCGGAGTATAAAAATAAAATGGGTAATATCTCCGATAAAGCTTTTGTGCCTGTTTCAAAAAGTGTTTTTCATTTCTTTTTTATGACTCTTGGCAGTATCCTGGCATGTATTGGTGGATTGTTTTTGTGGTTACCCCAAAAGCTAACCTTTACACTACAGGACAAACTCAATAAAAGGGAGGAGTTTATGTCGGGTTTTAGGATGGCTGGATTTTTGATCTTTGTACCTCTATTTATGATTATATGGATGATTATTTTTGCTATTTGGTGGGGCAAATGGGTCTTGCTTTTCTTGTTGTTATTACCGGCACTTTCTTATTTTGCAGTTATTTGGTATGACCATTGGAAAGTATTAATGAATCGTTATAAATTTAAAAAACTGAACAAATCCAGTCAGGAAGAGTTAATTTCGTTACGGGAAGAGATTATTAAAACTTTTAAGTATTAATCCTGAATCCTTGAGTTTTTTAACGAGTAAATTATTTGTATGCGTTTATATGTTTTTTCATTTTTAATAGTTTTATTATCCGGTTTCTCTGCGAAAAGTCAGATTTTAAATCCTGTCGAATGGGAATTTGAAGCGATTGAGACAGGTGATAAAGAATTTGAAATAAAGTTAAATGCAACGATTGACAAAGGTTGGCATATTTATTCAAGGTTAACTCCTGAGGGTGGTCCTATTCCTACGTCTGTATCTTTTGAGAATAATCGTGCCCTTGAATTAATTGGTGAAATTGATGAAGAAGGGGACCTGGAAGATAAAATGGATGATATGTTTGGAGTGCGAGTAAAATCGTATTCCGGTTCAGTGAGTTTTATTCAGGGAGTAAAATTAAAGTTTCCTGTTACTACCTATTTAGTAGGTACGGTTGAATACATGGCCTGTGATGATTCAAGGTGTCTACCTCCCGAGGAGAAAAAATTCAAGATTAAATTGTAGTAAGATATCTAGTCTGCTTTTTCCCTGGCTTATACAACAGACCTTTTTAGTATACCTACTTTATCCTTTATTTTGTATTTTACGAATAGGAAGAAATCCAAATTGGCATTTTAAGAGTATGTATTAAAAAAGTCTATACGTGATTGAAAAGTCCTATTTTGACATTAATGCTTTAAGCCCTGTGTTGCTATTTCACGGTATAAATAGGAATTTATATCAATTGCTGAAAATGGATATAAACCTATATAATCCAGAATCATTTTATCCGGCTATCGATGGCAAATAGGAGGAGTTTTTTTATATTATTTTTTGTCTTAAGTTGTTCCATTTTTGCCCGGTCCCAGGATAAAAACTTTGTAGCTTTGCCTATTGTATTTTTTTCTCCAGAGACTAACTGGGGTTTTGGCGGAGGAGCACTTTATTCTTTTTATACCAAGGGATTACCTGAAAAGTTTAAATATCGTCCGAGTATGGTCCAGGTAGGTGGAGTCTATACACTGGAAAATCAGATTTTATCGTATTTCTCTTTTGATGTCTTCAAACCACATATGAAGTGGGAGTTAACAGGAGAATTGGGTTTTTATAAATATTCTTACAAATATTGGGGAATTGGAAATACTTTGGATAGTGACCAGGAGGAGATTTATACCATAAGTTTTCCTCGGGTTCGGTTTAATCCCAGGTTTATAGTATCCGGGGATTGGAGAATCGGGCTTAACTTTGATTTTAATTATTACTTTGATATACATGTACAAGAAAATGGAATTCTTGATTTGAATAATACAACGGGTTCCAACGGTGGTTTTGCTAATGGCATTGGAGGAGAAGTATTATTTGACCATAGAGACATAGAGATCACAGCGCATTTCCTTCCAAAGGCGTTTATTACAATTTAAAGGGCCTTTATTACCATAAAATTCAGCAATTTCTACTGAAAATTAGCGAGGCGCTTTCACATTATAAAAATATTGTATATGTTTGTTGTTATGAGAATCT
>NZ_JAJSLW010000024.1 GCF_021729145.1 Membranihabitans maritimus
GGTGTATTTAATGAATGGCCAAAGAAAACTTCTTCAATTATCTAACCCATTAGTACCTTACTACTGAATATCCCTAATTCACCTAACAACTCTTGACTCATAGCTTACTAAATATGGCTCAAAATTCACAGGTTGAAATACCTGTTCAATGGCAAATTCCTGATCCTTTTGCCCGAAGCTTGATAGACAGCATTGGCTATGGCAGCTGAGGAGGGACCCTGAGCAGCTTCCCCGGCACCCATAGGGGGCTCATAGGGACGATTTATAATTTCTACTTCTACTTCGGGTGTATCAGGGAATCTAAGAATCGGATAACTATACCAGTCCCGGGAAGTTATATTGTTTCGGTGGAATTTGACCTCTTCCAGAAGTGTCCAGCTGGCTGATTGTATCATGCCTCCTTCGGTTTGATTGGTAAGTCCATCGGGATTGATGACTTCGCCGGAATCTATGGCAGCCCACATCTTCTGTACTTTAATTGTTTTGTCTCTTTCGATTGATATTAAGGCAGCTACAGCACAATAAGAAGCTGAATTTTTGTAGCGGGAAAATCCAAAACCTAGTCCTTGGTTTTGATTTGGGGTGATACCTGAAGTCATCATAACTACTTTCTCGAGCACTTCGCGAGCGCGATTATCATCAATATGTTGTATTCTGAATTGAACAGGGTCAATGCCAGCTAATTCGGCCAACTCATCCATAAAACATTCTATAGCAAAAATATTGGCAAAAGCGCCTAAACTACGAAGAGATGACACTCGCAGCGGACCATTGTAAAAATGAGCATCAATAGATAAGTTGGGGATGGAATAATAAGGATCTGCATTGCGGTATCCACCACCTCGATAACCCTGGGGAATATTTACCGAAATGGTTTTGTAGGATCCTGTTGGGAGAAGATTCATTTCATTGCCACTGGGGCGTGTACTGTGGCTATCCGACCATACATTACATTGCCAACTGTCTATTTTCCCATCTGCAGAAAGACTGGCTTCCAGGTCCATGATCATTGCACAGCCATAGGGTTCAAGTCCATGCTCTTCTGTTCGGTCCCATTGTAACCGAATGTAATGATTAGGATACTCCACTGCTAATATGGCAGCTTCGGCAGCAGCGTCGTCGGCGGCATTGTGTCCATAGCATCCGGCTCCCGGAACGCCGGTGATTCTCACATCTTCTTCCGAAAAATCCAAAAGTTGTGCTATTGCTCCCCTGAGTGGGAAAACACCCTGAGTATGTGACCATATGTGTACTTTCCCGTTTTTGCAGATTGCTACTGCACATGATGGTCCATTAGCACCGTGCATGATGTAAGGTTTGTAGTATTCGGCCTTATGCGTTTTATTTGTTAGATGTAATGATCCTTTATTTTGAACTTGGACGGGCGGCTCGGCAATATCTTTAATATGATCTTTTAAATTGTCAAATTCTACGGTAAAACCGTTTTTACTCCATATACAATCCTGTTCTAATTGCCTCTTTGCTTTAATAGCCTGGTATTCCTCGTGGGCCAAAACCCCTATAAAATCATTTGTTCGGATTATTTTGACTACATCATTTATTTTTTCAGCATTGTCCGGATTGTATTCGATTAATTTTGATCGATACGAAGAAGAACGTGCTATGCGGGCGTGCAACATTCCCGGGAATCGAAGATCTTGTACGTAAACCGATTTCCCACGTACCATTTTTTCGATATCCTTCCTAGGTACAGGATGTCCGACATATCGATATTGGTTTTTGGGTTTGAGTTTCGTAGATTTATCTGTGTTTTCCTCGAGTTGGGCGCCTTTTAGTATTTCCCGGAAAGTAAATCTCCCTCCGTCTTTCTTTGCAATAATATATCCATTTTGGATGTTCAGTTCATTTTTATCTATTCCCAATTCTGCGGAAGCCTTACCTAACAATACTTCGGCTGCAGCTGCTGCCGCCTGGCGGACTGCCATGGCACTCCGAACAATAGACTGGCTACCTGCAGTGTATCCTTCATTGGGTGTAATCTCTGTATCTGCCAGAAATACTTCAATCCTTTCTATAGGAGTGTTTAATTCTTCAGCTGCTACCTGAGCTATAGCAATACGGATTCCCTGGCCGAGTTCCATTTTCCCGGTAATCACCCGAATGTTCCCGTCTTCCAGGATTTGAATCCAATCCCGGATGGCCGGAGCATCAATTATTGGGCTATGATTCGTTTCGCAGTCTGTATCCAATATCCAATGTACATTGGGAAACAAGGTGAAACCTACTGCGACATATCCTGTATTTTTTATAAATGATCTGCGATTGAGCCTCATAGTAAGATTATTTTGATTTTGCAGTAACCGAATGAATAGCCTTTACAAACCTGCTATGGGTTCCACATCTGCAGAGTACGCGCTCCATTCCATTTTTAATTTCCTGGTTACTGGGGGAGGGATTATTGGCCAATAAGGATACTGCACATATGATAATTCCATTTGTACAATATCCGCACTGAGCGGCTTGTTTGGAGACAATTGCTTTTTGAACAGGATGTAATTTACTATTGTTTTTAACCAATCCTTCCAGGGTGACTATATTCCTATTGTTGATCCCCGATACGGGGATACTGCAGCTTGGAGTGGCTATCCCATCTATCAGTACCATGCACGATCCACATTGGCCGAGCCCACAACCATATTTCGGCCCATTTAACTCCAAATGATTTCTTAGGACATAAAGTAATGGAGTATCGGGGTCTGTAATAAGCGCATAGCTTTCTCCATTTACCTTCAAGGTTAATTCCTGTTTAATTTCTCCACTTTTATTAACCATATTCATTTTTCTTAAATATAAGTATTTATAGCTTTTAAACTGTGGATGAAAAAAGGATTTTGCGTTGGGAAATATGGATTATTTTCCTTTGAAGTACCGTTTTGAGTGGAAATCAATTTGATGAAGTATGTATTTTTCGTAAAGATTTAATTCCTATATACATATAATTTCGGACCCCCTCTTCTCGAATATTCATAATGGCACTTATTTCAATGGTGCTTTTATTTTCGAAATATTTTAAGTAAATAGCTTCCTTCTGTCTTGAGGGAAGAGCATCTAATATTTTTTCAATGAAAGAATTAATTTCTATTTCAAATTCGCTATTGATCAGGTTTTCTTCAGGACTAGGGGTAGATTGTTCCATTGGCCACTGGTCATTCAGTACTTTCAACTGACGGCTGGAGGTTTTTAATAATCTGATAAGTTGACGCCGAAAAGATATAAAGACGTATCCTTTTATTGATTGAACTTGTTTAGGCGGATTTTCCCATAATCTCAGGAACAGGTCATGGATGGCATTATTTATAGTATCTGTATCATTGGATATCACTTTTCCATAACCGTATAGATTGGGATAAAAGTAGAGGTAGATATCTTTGAAAACTTTTTTATCCCCTTTAATAAACTTTTTCCACAAGTGTTCTATATTTTTTTCAAGAAAGTAAGCCCATAGTTCCTTCCTTTTTAACGGGGTGCGTGATACCGATTGAAAATGATTGAAGATTAAATTTTTGACAATTTCATGGATTGATGCTTCCATAGGTTTAGCTTTAGTTATTCTCTTTCTTTCTTCCCATATTTTTGACTGTGTTACTTTCACAATACGATCGGATACCTGTCGTGATTTTGTGAATTCAAATGCAAAATTGTAAACTTTTTCTTCCCAGTTTTGATCAAACATTTGTTTGAATTCAGACAAATTATGAGGAATCGTTACTTTGGATTGTTGTTGAGAGTCGGAGGTCCCTTCTATGTTTTTAGAACTCATCGTTGATCCTGTTTATTAGTTAAGAATGGAAATGATGAAGTATCTTATATACCAGAGTCAAAATGGCATTACTTGTGTGATTATTAAGACAATATTGAGAAGGTTATGCCTGGCAACGTATTCTTTTACCTTTTTCCTTGAAGCTATCATATGGTTTCTTACAGTATTTCTGGACAGATTTAATTTTATTGCAATTTCTTTGTAAGACAGTCCTTTATCGCGATAAAGTGTAAAGACTTTTTTCTGTTGTGGTGTTAATTTGGCAATTGAATTATCTACGGCAGTTTGTTGCTCAGAAGTTTCAAAAGGGTCGATATAGTCTGTGTTGTCGTTAATAATATTCTGTAAAAATTCTTTTTTAATACGATGGTTTGTTGCCGCTTTTCTCCAATAATCTATTATTGTGTTTCTGGCCATTACAAAGAGATAGGATTCGACGTCGTGTATTTTTTCCTTAGAATTCTTTCTCAACAACTTGATGAAAATATCCTGTAGTATGTCTTCTGCAAGGAAACTATCCTTAATGTGTAACAATAAGAATCCATATACTTTGTCTTTATTTTGAAGATAAAGTTGTTCAATTGAAATGTTCTGATTTCTTTTTTTCATAGTATTAAAATATTTAGTCTATAGTATTTATAGATATTAATGAAAAATTATAAACTAATATTTTTGGATAAGAGAGTGTTTACGTAATTGTCAAATAAAAGGTGCGTATACTAAGGCCGATAATTAATATGCCTACGATAATAAGCAAGATTTCCGGTTTGACTTTTTTGCAAACTATTGCAGCAAAGGGAGCAGCAACAACTCCTCCCAGGATAAGTCCTAAAACCGGCGCCAAACTGAGTTCTTCCATGAAGAATATAAAAGTACTGGCACTTGCCAGAGAGACAAAGAATTCCGAAAAATTTCCGGTTCCTATTGCAAACCTGGGCTTTTGCCCTTTGCCCATCAGGCTGGAATTGACAATGGGCCCCCAACCACCTCCTCCGATCGCATCTGCAAACCCGCCTATTGCTGCTAAGTACGGAATGGTCTTTTCGCGGCCATTAAATTCTTTCTTTTGTTTTTTTATAGTTTTGATTAATATATTAACCCCCATGACCAAAAGGTATAAAGCGATAAAGGGTTTTACGGCTTTACCGTCAATATTGGATAAAAAATACGATCCAATCACAGCCCCTCCGACTCCGGGCAAAATCAATCTTTTTGCCAGGTTCCAGTCTACATTTCCCAGTTTTAGGTGGGAGAGCCCGGAGGCCATGCATGTGAATGTTTGTGCAAAATGAACCCAGGCACTTGCTGTAGCGGGGGGAATCCCCAGCCCCAGTAGAATGGAATTGGAACTTACACCGTATGCCATTCCCAATGCTCCGTCAATGATTTGAGCTATAAAACCCGCAATCAGAAACCAAAAGAACAGTTGGTAATCCATTTGAGAGGTACCTATAAAGCCTATGATTCCTTGAAGTGTAATTATTCCGAGGACTATAAGACTTGTCGCTATGAATGTGGCCCACAGTGGTTCTGATTTTAATTTAGCAAATATTTTTTTCATATTGATGATTGTAATAAATGGGTTAGATAGTTATATATATTTTAGTCTATAGGATTTATATAGTTATAGAGTAAAATTTATGATACATTGAGTTTCTTTTGGGGTTTAACCCCAAAATGTTCTCCTTTGATGAGCTCTCCTTCGAGTGTGATTATCCGTGGAATTTCCCAATGGATGAAACAAGGGTATTTAAAGAAATTGTGAGGCTGACGGGTCATTAATTCTTTGTCCAAAAGTATGAGTTCGGAGCATATAAGAAATATCGGCTCAATATCAATATGAATGTGAAGATGTTTGCAATGGGTTTCAAAATGAATTTCTTTGATTTTCCAGGGATAGGATAATTGCAGGGCAGATTCAAATAATTCAATGTTACTCATGATTGTTTCGTTTTATGGGATTGTTGATAATAATATATCCAACCTTTTGAGGAATGAAGATGATCCATGTGAGGTAAGGCAATTATTGCATACATGTTTCGAGTCTTTGCTTGTAGAATATTATTCATATTGTCATATTTTAAACTCATATCGAGTAAATAGCATCCTACACTTTAATTATGGTATAAGATGTCATGTCTGATGTAAAACTACTTTATATAAATATAAAGTCTATAGAAATGATAGATTAATAAATGTTAAAAATTTCTTATGCTTTGTATCAATGATATTTACAATGGATGCTTTATGCATGTAGTTCTCTGATACAGAAAAGTTTATAGGTTTGTCAACTCTTTTCTATACCATAGTATCCACGTGGGACAATGTTTATTATATCATATAAATTGTATATTTCGGAAATATTTTGTCCTAATCCCCATACTTACTGTATCAAGTTTTATATTTGTCCGAATATGATTTCAAAAAAATCAAAATATGCACTGAATGCCTTGATTCATCTTGCTCGCAAATATGGAGAAGGTCCTACTTTGATAAGTACAATTGCGGAGGAAGAAAGTATACCCCAAAAGTTTCTTGAAGCTATTTTGCTGGATTTGAAAAATGCGGGTATTTTAGGTAGTAAAAAAGGCAGGGGTGGAGGTTATTATCTCAGAAAAGACCCGGAAAAAGTAAATATGGCTCAGGTACTTAGACTTTTTGACGGGGCTATTGCTTTAATGCCCTGTGTGACGTATAGGTTTTATGAGCGATGTGATGAATGCAAGGATGAAGAAACCTGTTCTTTGCGCGAAGCTTTTAAAAAAGTGAGAGACGAATCAGTGAATATCTTTAAAAAATATACGTTGAAAAGCCTGGTTGACAGAGAAAAGATATTAAAGGAATTAACTTCAAAATAATCATCCATATCCTGGTTTAATTGGTTATTATTCTGGAGGTCTTAGAAATGTAATAAACTATCACTTATTGTTCCTTTTCATAATAAATTTTATAAAATTTACGTCCATTTTCATCGACTCCTTGTTCGATCCATTCACGATTTCCATGAATATATATGTGAAAATTTTTGTCGAGTTTAAGAACACTTTTGAATGCACGCGCTTGTTTTTTAACTGCTTGGGGTGATATTTCAAAATGGTCTGGTGATTGTAAATCCCTTTCTTTTCGGTAGTTTTGATCAAATTCTTGAAAGGATTGGATTACACCTTCATCACGAAATACATTTTCTTCAAATTCATTTTTATCGAAGTTGTCATGTGATTTGAAATAATCAACTGATCTGTTCAAATAATCGATTTGATCAGCTTTAGATACCTCAAACTCCTCAGTAATCCGGGAGTTGATGAATTCTTTGGTCATGGACAATGTTTGATTTGTGTTATTTACATGATCTGCTTTTGGCTTATGGTTGATAAATTCATTTTGCCAGTAATCCGTTTCTCTTCTGGGGTTGTCAATAATCAAAATAGTATAAGGGGCATCTGTGAGTAGTATCAAACATCCTTTATCGGGTTTTTTGCTGCCGATAACTTTGCGAAATGTAAGGTGTGCCCGGTTACCTTTTACAGAGGTATCTATAAATTGATCCTTTTCTTCAAATTTGAAAATTCCAATAGCATCCACTATTTGATTATTGTATTGGACCTCTTCGATCATAGCTGTAAATACGTCTCCACCTTTAATATTCGGGTGACGTGAACAAGAAATCAAGTGTTGTAGAATATGGTAGGACCCTTCTGCAAAGTCATCTCCCATTTCAATATTTTGTATAATTTGGAAGAGCACATTATAATCAAGGTCCACATCGTGGTGAAATTCAAAAGTTTCAGCTATAGTCATAAAGGGTTTTAGAAAGGCTTTTTTAAGAGTGTTAATTTCACTTTCTTCTGAATATTCAAGTATAGAATTACTTAAGATTATTTCTGTTTCATCTGGAGAAACTTTATGATGAGTAATACAGCTAATGCGAGAATCTTCGATTCCTATCATCTTCATTTATTATAGAATCCAGTAATTGTGGGTAAAGATAATATTTAATGCGAGTTAAAATAGTTCGTTAAAAAAATAAGAATCTTAGTAGATTATTTGAATGAAAATGATCGATTTTAAATTTATAAATGGTAACATCCGAATGTAGGTATTAGGTAACTTTTGGAAAGGGAAAGATCATTTTTTTACCGGTTGAGGCCTGAAAGGTAAGAATATAGATGGTGTATAGTGCTGATTAAAATGAAATTTAGGATGAAATTCTGTAATAAAGGTCAAATCTTAAAGTTCAATCATTGTTCATTAGAGTGATCGGACGGAAACAATGTAAATCTTGAAAAGTAAATTAGGTAATTAAAAAGTATTACCTTTAGGAAGATAATTTATCTGAATTTCAGGTGTATTGAATTATTTCTTTATTTCACAATTCTAGTGAAGGCATCTAATTTTAGTTTTCTGATTTTTGATCATTTTATCCAATTTATTTTCTCTTACCATCTAGTTGATAGGAAAAATAGAATAATAAAGATTTTTATCTATGAGTACGATATCATGTTTGTCTCCGATTCCTTTTTCCTTGTTTATCCATAGATATGAGATGGCACTGAAAATGATTTTTAGTAATAGAGACCTAAACCCTTCAAAGACCTTCCAAGGGAAAATTTTGAAAGAAGTTGTTGGGTTGAAACCGTTATCTATTTGTGTGCCTCAGCAATACGGTGGGAGGGGAACATCCGCTAAAGAGTGTTTTGGTTTATTGGCTGCTACATCCTATCATTCATTGCCATTATCCTTGGCATTGGGAATTAATATAGCTTTATTTCTTGAGCCGTTGGCGAAGTACGGAGATGAAGTGGTCAAAGGTGAAATCTATTATAATTTCTTAGAAAGAGGGGCAATGGGAGGTTTAATGATTACAGAGCCTGAATATGGGAGTGATGCACTTAATATGAAAACATTCAATCAGAACAAGGGAGACAACCATATTATTAAAGGGATAAAGCATTGGCAAGGATTGACAGGTATGGCAGATTATTGGATCATCGCTTCAAGAAATAAAGACAGAAAAGGAGTCCTTCGACGGGATATTGATTTTTTTATTTCAGATGAATCCAGGGAAAACCAAAAGGTAGAGGTATTGGAGTATTATGATAGTGCGGGATTGTTAATGATCCCGTATGGCAGAAATAAAGTCGATATTAAAGTTCCGTCTCAAAAAAGGCTAAAACCAAAGTCTACAGGATTAAAAATGATGATGGATATTTTACATAGAAGTCGCTTGCAATTTCCTGGAATGGCCATGGGATTTATTAAACGGATACTAGATGATTCTATAGAACATTGTAAAACCAGAATTATTGGCAAATACAGACTATTTGATTTTGATCAGGTACAATTTCAATTATCTAAAATACAATCATCATTTACGATTTGTTCAGCTTTTTGTGTGAAGAATAGTGCCCTTAGTGATATCGACCAAGATGCATCCAGCCGGGGTATTGAGGCAAACAGCACAAAAGCTTTAGTTACTGATTTAATGCAAGAAGCAGCACAAGCGCATGCACAGTTATCCGGTGCTAAGGGATACAGAATGAGTCATTTGGCAGGAAAGGGAATTATGGATAGCAGTCCTTTTCGAATATTTGAAGGTGCCAATGAAATGTTGTATACACAAATAGCTGCAAGCATAATCAATGAATTAAAGAAATTTAGAACAAAAGATTTGTGGACACTCTTAAGTCAAAAAAGTGAAACTTGCATGGGAGCTCAATATTTTAAAAGAGAATTAAGTTTTCCTATAAGTAATAATATTACTCAAAGGAAATTGATTGATTTAGGAAAAATAATCGCTAGAGTGGTTTCAGCAAATAATGTAGTAGAGCTTAAGAATACAGGTTTTAATATTGAATTAGCTGAAAATTGTTTGAAAATAATTAGACAGGAAATTTCTAATCTTACGAACTCAATCAAATCACATACATCGGTGAAAGTTAGTTGTGAAATAGGTGGCAACAGTAACTGGATGGAATTTGCCTAGTGTAAAATTAAAAATTAATTTATGAAAGATTATAAAATAGCTGTGTTAATAGATGCTGATAATGTGCCATATTCTAATGTCCGGGAAATGTTGGAGGAAATTACTAAAAATGGAATACCTACTATAAAAAGAATTTATGCAGACTGGACAAAGCGAACCGTATCAGGTTGGAAAAGCGTATTATTGGAAAATGCTATCACGCCGATTCAGCAATATAGTTATACCCGGGGGAAAAATTCCTCAGATAGCGCTCTTATTATTGATGCAATGGATATTCTTTATTCAGAAAGAGTGGATGGCTTTTGTATTGTATCTAGCGATAGTGATTTTACCAGATTAGCTATCAGGCTAAGAGAAGCAGGTATGAAAGTGATAGGAATGGGAGAAAAGAAAACACCTACTCCTTTTATTACGGCCTGTGAGAAATTTATTTACCTAGAAATTTTAAAACAACCTACTGGAAAAGAAGAGTCAGAAGGTGTCAAAAAAGGTAAGTTAAAACCGGGAAAAGAAGGACTGACTAGCCCTCTTAATAAAATAGATGCTGATTTTATTAGATTTTTGACAACCAGTTCTTCTGATCTAGCCGATGAAAATGGGTGGACCTTTTTAGGGGATCTAGGTAATTTATTGCTTAAGAAAAAGGCTGATTTCGATCCCCGGAATTATGGATTTCCTAAATTGCTTCCACTAATAAAAAGTACAAATGCTTTTGAAATAGACCAGAAAGAAGTGAGTAAAAATAGCAGGCATATCTATATTAAGATCAAGTAATGGGTTTAGAGTCCGTTGTCTGGCATTAATCGCATGATAATTAATATTTCAAGTTTATCTCAGAGCGCTTTTCAAATGACGTGTTACTTTTTTGTAAATATGCTTTTAAATGTTAAACTTGTAAAAGGATAAATTAATCAAATTGAATTTTGTCCTTTCATTTTTTACAAACTTTTAATTAAAACATTAAATGAATATTAAATTATTTAGAATTTTGACTGGGTTGATTTTTTTGATGGTTTTTGTTTCAATAGCAAAAGCACAAAAGCGTGATTTATTTGAAATTAAAATATATCATATTGAAAGGCCGGAACAAGAAACTGTATTGGATCAATATCTTGAAAAAGCATTTATACCCGCAATGCATAGAGCTGGTGTTGATCACATAGGTGTATTCAAACCTGTTCCTTCAGATCCTACCTTTGGAAAGGTAATTTATGTTTTTAGTCCTTACAAGTCTCTGAGTCACAAAATGAAAGTGGATCAAAAGGTGAAAAATGATAAGGAATATTTATCGGAAGGTGAGAGTTATATTACTGCTTCTCCGGAAAGGGCCCCTTACCAGCGAATAGAGACTATCCTTTTACAAGCATTCGAAGGAATGCGGGGCTATAAATTGCCGGACCTGAATAACCCAAAGTCAAAGCGGGTATATGAATTAAGAAGTTATGAAAGTGCTACCGAAGAGAGGTTTGCCAATAAAGTACACATGTTCAATAACGGAGAGATCGATATTTTTGAACGTCTTGGTTTCAACGCTGTCTTCTATGGAGAGGTTATTGCCGGGAGTAAAATGCCAAACCTTATGTATATGACTACTTTCGAGGATCTGGACTCCGAAAAGATGCACTGGGATGCCTTTCGTGCGGATGATCAATGGAATAAAATGAAGGTTATGGAACAATACCAAAATAACGTTTCAGGCTCTGACATCATGTTGTTGACTCCTGCGGATTATTCGGATATATAATAGATAACAAGTAAAAGGTTTACCGGTTTTCCGGTAAACCTTTTGTAATTTGATTTCTCCTGGTTTGATCAAAATTGTTAGAAAAATGAGAATGTGCATTAAATGTCGCATTCTTTGTATTGGATAGCTTTACGAGATTATTTTGGTGGAGTATAATTTTTTGATAACCTTTTCTGCTATGCCAAAAACTGCACTCTACCGTGTTTTTACTTTTGTGCCAACCAATCCAGGGATTATATTCGTTAATGTATCGCTGAACTGTCAAAACGGGCCCACCTGTCTTTTTTTGAACCCGATCACCTTGTTTGAATAATCTTTTTGTGTTCATAACAATTCAATTTGATTCAAAAAATTGATAATTAAATACCCCAAGTATTTTACAATAATTACTTTAAGTACTTGTTCGTGATTAATACGGTATTTCCGGCGAAAACAGTTAACCACTATTATCAAAATAACAAAATGGCAGATTCACTAATTTAGTTCCCAAAGTGTGCAGTTTTTTTTGTGTATTTTGTAGTAGGGAATAGGAAATTTTAGACATTTGTTTTTATGATAGGTCAGCGTAAACTTATTTGGCAAGCGCTAATGGAATGGCTGCATTTATCTAGTAAAATACCACTCCCAGGCCGATGAAAGATCTTCATTAAAGGCATAACCATCATAATCAAACCCTTTCAGGTCTTGTCGTTCAGTAAGTTGGTTTTTGATCATATATTTAGCCATCATCCCCCGGGCTTTTTTGGCGTTGAATGATATGAACTTCCATTGTTCATCTCGCCATTCCTTAAAGTTTATCTCGAGTACATTTCCATCAATATTATTAAAATGAATGGCTTTGGAATATTCATTGGATGCCAGATTTACAAGGGTTTTATCCTTGTGGTTGGCAAGTGATTCATTGATTTCTTTTGTCAGTTTTTCATTCCAAAACTCGTATAGGTTATTTTTTCTTCCCGACTTTAATTTGGTTCCCATTTCCAATCTATAAGGTTGGATAACAGTACTGGGTTTAAGTAAACCGTAAAGGCCGGAAAGAATATAGAGATGGCTTTCAGCAAAATCAAGATCTGTTTTGGAGAAATCTTCTGCTTCCAGGCCCTGGAATACATCGCCTAAAAAGGAATAAATGGCCGGTTCACCTTTTTTAGTTTCAAATTTAGTGTCAAAATCCTTATACCGTTGATAATTTAATTTGGTGAGATTATCGCTGATACTCATTAGCTTTTTGATTTTTGGTTTGGACAGTGACTTGAGCTTGGTCATTAATTGGGCTGTTTCTTCGGGAAATAACGGAAGGGTTTTGTCTTCTTTTGGTATGGATGTGTCACGAAGTGTCTTGGAAGGGGAGAGGATAGCGATCATTGTTACTGTATTTTAGTATTATATATAAAAAAACCCTTGAAAATTTGTTCATTTCCAAGGGTGGTAAAATAGATTTATAATTTTTTAGAATGCTGTTTTGTCTTGTTTCGGTACGCTTTTATCTTCGGGTTTATATACTTTCCCTTTAATATTCAGGACAATGGTTTCATCACTGGAGGTATTGACAGTGACCGTTTTGGCAAATGTACCAATTCTTTCCGTGTCATACCTTACCTTGATTTCGCTGGAAGCACCAGGCATAATAGGTTCTTTTGGCGTTTCAGGAACCGTACAACCACAAGATCCTTTTGCGTTTTTAATTACAACTGGTTCATTACTTACATTTTTGAATTTGAATGTCCTGTACGGATCTGATCCTTTTTCAATCTCTCCATAATCTATGGTTTTGGATTCAAACTCCAGACTTGGTTTTTCTTTTTCCGAATCAAAAACGGCATTTTTTTCCGAATCATTTAAATTACTGTTTTGCGCTTCTGCAAAGGTGAAAACAGCAGCGAAAAGGGCTAGTGTCAAAAGTATGTGTTTCATGATTTATATTAAATTTTTGAATAAATACACTCACTTGTATGGAGCTAATGTACAGGTATCTAACGAATATAATCAAAAAAATGGTCTAAAAGAAACGTTAAATCAAGTATTGGATTTTAGGAATAAAGTAGTAAAATTAAAATTGGCTTCTTTATTCCAGAGTAGAATTAATATTGGAATTGTAGGATTTCTTCTCTCTAATTCAAAGAATGATTTTGATTGAAATTAAATTTATTATAACTTTAGGCGGTTATGAATGCAAGTGGAATGGAAGAACAAATAAAAGACCCTGAAATAATTCAAGAGTCCACCGAAGCCAATCCATATATAAAGGAGGTTTTGCACGATTTTTGGATCTGTTGTATTAGTAGAGAAGCGTCCAAGTTAGTAAGGCGAGAGGTGTTGACGGGGAAGGCAAAATTCGGAATCTCCGGGGATGGAAAGGAAGTTGCCCAGGTAGCAATGGCGCGTGCTTTTAAGAAAGGTGACTTTAGGTCTGGTTATTACAGGGACCAGACTTTCATGTTTGCCATCGGAGAGGCTACGTTGGAAGAGTATTTCGCCCAGGTATTCGCGGATCACGAACAAGACCCATTTTCCGGGGGGCGTCAAATGGCAAGTCATTTTGCCACAGCGTTTATTGATGAAAATGGTGACTGGGAAGACCTCCCCAATAAATACAATGTCTCCTCTGACATTTCTTGTACTGCGGGACAGGTTAACAGAGGATTGGGGTTGGCATTAGCATCCAAAAAATTCCGGGATGTAAAGGAGTTGAAAGACCATCCTTTGAATGACGGTGGCAAAGGGGTTTCATTCCTTACGATAGGAGATGGAAGTACCTCAGAAGGACCATTTTGGGAAATGATGAATGCCGCAGCCGTAATGAAAGTCCCATTGGCAGTAAGTGTATGGGATGATGGGTATGCTATTTCTGTACCGACCAAATATCAAACTGTTAAGGAAAGTATTTCCAAGGCCATGGAAGGTTTTCTAATAGATGAAAATAAGAACGGAATACGAATTTATACAGCCAATGCATGGGATTATCCGGGTTTGATTGATCTGTACGATAGGGCCATAAACCGGGTGAGGGATGAATACATTCCAGCTCTTATCCACGTTCAGAAGATGACACAGCCCCTGGGACATAGTACTTCCGGATCTCATGAAAGGTATAAATCCAGAGAGCGATTGCAGTGGGAAGAAGATCACGATTGTATCGATCGGTTTGAAGATTGGATACTTACCAATGAGCTTGCCTCTGCCGATGAATTGAAAGGATTGAGGAAGGAAGCCGTTGTTTATGCAAAGGAAGCCAAGAACAAAGCCTGGAAAAAGTTTTCGGATCGAATTGAATCCAAGAAAGAAGAGTTTACTACTATTCTTAGAGAAATTTATTACGCGAATGATAAAATGGAATTTATCAGATTGCATTTTGATAAAATGAATCAATTGCAGTATCCCAACTTATCAGATATTGTTTCTGCTGCACGGAAAATTAGTCATGGATTGAGCATAAAGGGTGTTCTTCATGAAAATCTCAAGAAGTGGATCGAAACTGAAATGGCCTATATGGATGATGCAATCTGTTACAATTTATATTCTCATACACCGAATTCTCCCTTTAAGGTGGATGAGATTCCTCCTGTATATTCGGAGGATTCCCTTGAACTTAATGGTTATGAAATCTTAAATCGGTTTTTTGATAAAGCATTTGAAAAGCACTCCAATCTTTTTGGATATGGAGAAGACGTTGGGAAATTAGGTGATGTAAATCAGGGATTTGCAAAATTGCAGGAAAAGTATGGGGAACACAGGATTTTTGACACGGGTATTCGAGAGTGGACGATTATAGGACAAGCCACAGGAATGGGAATGAGGGGGTTACGTTCCATAGCTGAGATCCAGTACCTCGACTATATCGTGTATGCCTTGGCGCCACTGACAGATGATCTTGCTACTCTCCGCTACCGAACTGATGGAAAGCAATTTAGTAATCCCATTATCCGGACTCGTGGTCATCGTTTGGAGGGAATTTGGCATGCGGGTTCTCCAATTGCTATGTTGTTGAATTCTTTAAAAGGGATACATATTTGTGTGCCGAGAAATATGGTGCAGGCAGCAGGAATATACAACACTCTTTTACAATCGGATGATCCTGCTATTGTTATAGAAGTACTTAATGGATATAGAAAGAAAGAAAAACTACCGGATAATATTGGAGAATTTACTGTGCCAATCGGACAAGCCGAATTGTTAAAAGAAGGAAAGGATCTTACGATAGTGACTTATGGTGCTTGTGTTTGGGAAGCATGGGAAGCCCTGGATTACCTTGATGAATTTGGCATATCCGTTGACCTGATCGATGTCCAAACATTAATGCCTTTTGATATACTTCATTTAATAAAAAAATCTGTTGTTAAAACGAACAGGGTTTTGTTCTTAGATGAAGATGTTCCTGGTGGAGCCAGTGCATATATGCTCCAAAAGGCTATGGAAGAGCAACAATTATTTGATTACCTTGAAATTCCACCGGAAACGCTTTCTGCACGTGATAATCGCACTGCATATGGCGATGACGGTGATTACATTACCAAACCAAGTGAAGACGACATAGTCATGAAAATACTGAATATGTTGCACCGCGTCGATCCTGAAAGATATCCTAGATTGTTGTAGAAATAGTTTTTTACTATTCGGTAAAACTTCGCTTATTATTGGTCTTGATTTTATATATTTGGCGTTCATAATAGTAGTATTTTGAGCAAACATCTAGTAATTATACCTACCTACAATGAAAAGGAAAATATAACAGCAATTGTTAATGCGGTTATGGAACTGGATGTTGATTTTGATGTGCTTATAATAGATGATGGATCCCCGGATGGAACAGGTGCAATAGTCAAGGAAATGCAGCAATCAACCAAGGGGCTCTTTATTGAAGAAAGAACGGGGAAACTTGGATTGGGAACTGCATATATACACGGGTTTCGCTGGGCTTTGGATAAAGGGTATGATTATATATATGAAATGGATGCAGACTTTTCGCACAATCCAATGGATTTGGAAAGAATGGCTGAAGTTCTTTTGAAAAAAGAGGCAGATCTTGTGGTTGGTAGTCGTTATACAGAGGGAGGAGGTGTCGTTGATTGGCCAATTAAACGGTTGATGTTGAGTAAATTTGCTTCATATTACGTAAGATTAATTACCTGGATGCCGGTACGTGATGTAACGGCAGGTTTCGTCGGTTATTCAAGAGATGTTCTTGAATCACTTGATCTTTCCAAAATAACCTTTATAGGGTATTCCTTCCAAATTGAAATGAAATTTGCTTCCTGGGTTTCAGGATTTAAAATTAAGGAAATACCCATTCTCTTCAAAGATCGTGAGAAAGGGAAATCCAAGATGTCGGCGAATATTGTGAATGAAGCTATATTCGGGGTATTGAAAATGAAGATTAATTCCCTTTCTAAAAATTACAGGTAATACTTTTCCTAAGGGATAACACCACAGTATGCATTTTGGTAATGATAGATTCTTACCCAGCTTCATAGAATGAGGTTGTGAAAATAGTTTCGATTTTTCTTCGCTTTGTATAAACTAACCTGATCTCAATGGATTGTTAGGATTCGGATCATTTGATAAAAGTGAGTTTGACTAAAAGGGCGAATAGATATTGGACTATTTGGTGTTCCTTCAGAGCCGAAGATCGTTGTCTTCAAGTGGTAACTCCATAATACTAATTCTCAATCTTGGATCGGCAAAGGGAATCTACTGTGTTTCCTTCCTTTTCATTATCCTGATAAAACTTCAGGTAGCTGCCTTGTATTTTACCCTTCCAAACTCTCTTTGAGCCTATATACATTCTTTACAACGTTGGTTAAACTATGAAAATCTGATTGTAGATTATTCTCCGTTGACCGTGGATGAAAAATTCAAAAGACTACGAGTAATAATCCGGATAGGTTGTATCCAGAGGACAATGAATTGTAATAATTTCAGATGAGGATAAATCTGATAATTCAATACCTGCCCCATCACTTAAGACTTCTCTGAATGGAATAATAACTACCGTTTCCCTTTGTTTTTGTCGGGATAGAATGAAGACGGGAACGTCCTGGATGAGTCCCCTCTCTTTATACTTTTGGACGATAACATATTTCAGGGACCTTTCTCCATGAAAATGAAGGTCTTCTTTCCTTCAGAGTTTTAAAAATCATCTTTGAATTCAACTATTTTTGTCGGATTATACATTTTTAATGAGGGCTAATTCTGCATATTCAGCTGTTGATCCAATCTCACCAATTTTCTATAGATTCTTAATCTGGTATCTGGGAATATTTGGGTCTATACTGTTTTGGCAAGGATGATTTAAAGACTGAATTTGCTAATTTCTATCGAAAATTCTCATCAAATAATCAATTCTCTCCCACAACTTACCACCATTTATTAAATTAATATAGAGAATTAATAAATTTATAATATGCCTAAAAACAGATAAATATAGATTATTAATACTGTATTAGTGTTTTTAGATTATATAGTATTATCAATTAGACTATATTTTAAAACGTGAAAGTGGGTGTAAGTGGTAAATATTATTTTTTTTAATATGTTTGGTGTTAAAAGGTGGTGATTTGTGGTAAAGTTATTTACTTTTGATATTACAAGCTTGTGAAAAAATAAATGGTACAACTTTACGGTGAATACGAATGTAGGTTGGACGCCAAGGGGCGGATGCGGATGCCTTCTCAATTGTTGAAGCAATTGGGTGGCTTGTCTCCTGCTACATTCTTTGTTAACCGTGGTTTTGAAAAGTGTATCATGATTTATCCTGAAAAAGTTTGGGATGGAATTGTTGAAGGGATTAATAAATTAAATGTTTACCGCCAGAAGGACCGTAATTTTATACGGTATTTTTACAGGGGGGTCAGCAGTGTAACTACGGATTCGGCAGATCGGGTCTTGATTAACAAGACGTTGCTCGAATATGCAGATATAGAAAAGGATGCTGTGTTGTTTGCTTATCTGGATCGCATTGAAATGTGGGATAAGGATGTGTATCATGGTATGTTGGATGCTGAACCTCAGGAGTTTTCTGATCTGGCTGAGCAGGTTTTGGGTTTTAATTCGCACGGAAATCTGTCAGAAGAATGAGGCATGATTCGGTTTTATTGAAGGAAGCTGTTGATGCCCTTGAGGTTGTTCGAGATGGGGTCTATGTCGATGCTACATTTGGAGCTGGAGGGCATAGTATGGAGTTGTTGAAGAGGTTAGGAGAAAAAGGGGTTCTATTTGGTTTTGATCGTGACCTTAATGAATTGCAAAAAGCAATGGAAGATGAAAGGCTCGTCTTGAGGCATAATAATTTTTCTGATATTTTGAATGTACTAAGAGTAGAAGGAGCGTTGCCTGTCAATGGTGTTGTTGCGGATTTGGGAGTTTCTTCCATGCAATTTGATCAGATCGATCGAGGATTTTCTTATCGGGGTGACGCCGGGTTGGATATGCGGATGAATTCGGGGGCCAATGTAAGCGCATTGGATGTGCTGAATTCATATTCAGAGGAGAAGCTGTGGTATATGTTTTCTGATTTGGGGGAAATTAAAAATTCCAAAACGCTAGCCGCTGCAATAGTAAAGTTTAGAAATTCAAGAAAATTACATACAACGCAGGAACTTGCTTTTATTGCCGAACAGAATTCCTATGGTAATACATTTAGGTACTTGTCGCAAGTATTTCAAGCAGTGAGAATGGAAGTCAATGATGAGTTGGGGGAGCTTGAGAGGTTTTTAAGTCAGTTGTGTGATTTGGTTGCAATTGGTGGACGAGCAGCTGTGATTACCTTTCATTCTTTGGAAGATAGATATGTGAAAAACTATTTTAAAACCGGAACTATAGATGGGCAGGTTCAAAAGGATGATTTTGGGAAAGTGGAAAGGCCATTTCGGCCGGTAAATAAGAAGCCAATTCTCCCTGGAAAAACCGAAGTTGAATTCAATAAAAGAGCGAGAAGTGCCAAGTTGAGAGTGGGGGAGAGAATAAATAAGTTGTAAGTATTAATTCAATTAAAAGCTGATTTGGGATATGGCCAATAGGATGGGGAATACAAAGAAAAAGTTTAATGGATCGGGAGTGATGAATTGGTTGCGTTCCCACATGGAATATATTCTGTTTTTATGTGGATTGGCATTTTTGAGTATAATGAATTCCCATATTGCTGAACAGAAGGTTCGCAAAATGGCTTACATGAAAAAAGAGGTCAAAGAATTGAACTGGAAGTATTTAACTATAAAATCTGAATGGATGAACAATTCATCTCTTTCAAATTTGGAGAAAAATCTTAAAGAAAACTCTATCGGCAAGGAAGGGGAAAAGCCTGTTATTTTAAAGTCAAAAAAATATTGATTTTTAAATGAGCGTAAGGAAAGAAATTTTAGGTCGTGCATATTTTGTGTTTTGCCTGTTCTTATTGGTAGGAGCTGTTATCCTGGGTAAAGTCATCATGATAGATACGGTAGAAAGATCTTTCTGGGTTGAAAAGGGAAATAGTCAATCTATTAAGAAGCAGGTTGTGAAGGCTCATAGAGGGAATATATATGCAGATGACGGAGGATTGCTGGCTACAAGTATTCCGTTTTTTGACGTGCGAATCGACTTTGGGTCATCGGCGATGAGGCAAAGGTATTTTGACGACAACGTTGATTCTTTGGCTGTGTGTTTGCAGAGGGATATTTGGCCTTCCAAGTCAGTAGGTGCCATTAGATCAGAATTAGTAACGGCAAGGAAAAATAAAATCAGGTATTTTTTAATAAAAAGAGATGCCACTTTTGAAGAAGTCGAGAAAATTAAAAAATATCCGCTTCTATCTATGAGTGGATACAAAGGAGGGTTGGTTCTTGAAAGGAATTCAAATAGATTGAAGCCTTATGTGAACCTGGCGAGTAGGTCAATTGGGAGAATGCCGGGAGATCGGCAGCCGGTGGGTTTGGAGTTAAGTTATAATGAAGTGCTTAAAGGCAATCATGGGGAGCGGTATGTTCAGAGAATTGGAAGAGGGACCTATATACCTGTAGAGGGGCTGTTGAATACGGAGGCAGAGGAAGGGGCAGATTTGCAAACTACTTTAAATGTGAACCTTCAGGATATAGCAGAACATTCTTTAAGAAAAGTCTTGGAAGATCATGAAGGTGAATGGGGAACAGCGATTGTAATGGAAGTCAAAACGGGAAAGGTAAAAGCAATTGCTAATCTTGGTAAGAATGGTGAATCTTATTATGAGAACCTCAATTATGGGGTTGGAAGATTGTATGAGCCGGGATCAACTTTTAAACTTGCTACTATGCTTGCGCTTTTTGAGGATCAGGATATGTCACTTGAGGAAGAAGTGGAGATCGGCCCGGGTTACATGGTTGTAGGACCTGGTGTGATAAGGGATTCAGAAGGACATCCATTTAAGAAGACCACTGTAGCCAATGCCTTTGCCATTTCTTCAAATGTAGCTATTGCAAAATTGGCAAATAAATATTTTAGGGAAGGTGACGGACCTGACCGGTTTTTTAAATACATGAATCAATTTCATCTGAAATCAAAAACCGGAATTGAGATTCCTGGTGAACCCCTTCCGGATTTGTACTCAAAAGATGAGAGAGAAAAAATTCCTTCCAAAAAGGGAACCTGGAGTTCGATAATGTCAATTCCGTATATGGCTCATGGATATGAATTAAGACTTACGCCATTACAAGTATTGTCTTTTTATAATGCCATTGCTAATAATGGATTTTACGTACAACCGAGGTTAGGGGATAAAATTGTCAAATCGGGTACGTTGGTAAAAGATTTGACAAAAAACAACAAGTCTGTGCAAATAGCATCAAAGGAATCTATTGTCAAGGCACAGACTATACTCAAAGCTGTAGTAGACAGTGGAACGGGTAAGAATTTGATAAGCAAAGATTATAGTGTTGCCGGGAAAACTGGTACTACACGAACCAATTATGCAGATAAAGAAGCTAGCAGAAAAAAATATACAGCGTCGTTTGTTGGTTACTTTCCAACTGAAGATCCGATATATTCTTGTATAGTGGTTATTGATGATCCTAAAAAAAATAAGTATTACGGTAGCAAAATTGCAGCTCCTGTATTCAAAGAGATCGTTGATTATTGCTATGCCACGAATCCGGACCTTATGGAAGTACTCAATGAAGAACCCATGCTCACAACTGCGAATTTGCGCATACCTACTTTCGAAGTCGGATACACCGAAGACTATGAAAAGGTCTTTGGCTACTTAGGTCTCAAAACAAGAAAATCCACCGATAGTAAATGGTCGCTCTTAACGCAGGATTCAACCGATTTTAACCTGGAACCCCGAAAAATCTCGGAGGAGGTCATTCCAAATGTATTGGGCATGGGTTTGAAAGACGCACTATTTATTCTCGAGAATATGGGAATTGAAGTAAAGATTAGTGGATCAGGTAAGGTGACCGAGCAGTCTCTGGAACCAGGTGAACCATTAAAAAAAGAACAAATTTTCCTTACTCTTGGATAATGATATGATGAAATTAGGTGATTTATTGCGACATATTGATTTTCTCAGTTTTACTGGAGATAGAGATGTGGAAATTGCCAACATTCAGGTCGATAGCAGGAAGATTGAAAAGCAGGGGTTGTTTATTGCCGTAAAGGGTACAGATCTTGATGGAAATCAGTATATCCCGGATGCCTTATCTCAGGGAGCTATATGTATTGTTTCTGAGTTTGATCCGGTTTTAAATCCGGATGAAGACCATATAAGTTGGGTAAAAGTCGCTAATGATCGATTGGCAGCTTCCCGTCTGGCAGAAGCATTTTATGATTATCCGAGTAGAAAGTTAAAATTAATCGGTGTTACCGGGACCAACGGTAAATCTACTATTGTTAATTTTTTATATCAGCTATTCGAGAATTTGGGTTTTAAGACGGGGTTATTTTCTACCATAGGAAATAGAATTCACAATAAAGCAATTGGAGCTACTCTTACAACTCCTGACCCTGTTTCATTAAGCAGGTCTTTGGCGGAGATGGTGAACGAAGGCTGTGATTATGTATTTATGGAGGTTAGTTCTCATGCCCTGGCTCAAGAAAGAATAGCTGCGCTGGAGTTTGATGGTGGAGTGTTTACTAATATTACCCGAGACCACCTTGATTATCATCATACTTTTGCGGATTATATAAAAACCAAAAAGATATTTTTTGATAACCTCCCTCAAAATGCATTTGCCCTTTTGAATAGTGATGACAGAACCGGTAGGGTAATGGGACAAAATACGACAGCAAGAAAAGTTACATACGGGGTAAAAGGAATGGCTGATTACAAAGCCCAGATTTTGGAGTACGATCTTAATTCCATGCTGCTGGAAATAGATGGTCAGGAAATATATACCACTATTACCGGAGAATTTAATGCTTATAACTTATTAGCCACCTACAGTGTAGGGTGTTTGCTGGGAGTAGAGGCCCGGGAAGTATTGCGGGTGTTATCCGCCATAAAAGAAATTCCCGGAAGATTGGAAAAGGTGAAGGTTGTAGAGGGAAAGGCAATAGGATTTGTCGATTATGCACATACCCCGGATGCGGTTGAAAAAGTAGGTTCTACCCTTAAAAAACTTATTCAGGGGGATGGTAGATTAATAATTGTACTTGGCTGTGGTGGGGACAGGGACAAAACAAAAAGACCTTTAATGGCGTCAGCTGCTGCTTCCAATAGTGATATTGCGATTTTGACCTCGGATAATCCAAGGAATGAAGATCCTGAGGAGATTTTGGTAGATATGTTGAGTCAACTTCCACCCCACTTATTAGCACATACATTCAAGGTCAAAGACCGTAAGGAGGCAATACGAATGGCGGTTTCTATGGCGGCAGATAAAGATGTGATCCTGGTAGCTGGAAAAGGTCATGAGACATATCAGATTGTCAAAGAAAGAAAACTACCATTCGATGATAGAGTTGTTTTGCACGAAGCATTGAAAGAAAAATATAAAACCCATTAATGTTATACGCACTTTTTGAATACATAGAATCCAACTATGATTTCCCTGGAGCGAGATTGTTTCAGTATATCTCATTCCGTTCCGGGTTGTCAGTGATATTATCATTGATAGTCGCTATGTTTTTTGGTAAGCGTATAATTCGATTTTTGAGGAGAAAACAAATTGGTGAGACAGTCCGGGAGTTAGGACTCAAAGGGCAGAAGGAGAAAGAAGGAACGCCTACCATGGGAGGGGTGATTATTATTCTTGCTATTTTAGTACCGACCCTATTGTTGAGTAACCTGTCAAATATTTATATCCAATTAATGATATTTACCGTATTGTGGATGGGTTTGATTGGGTTTGTTGATGATTATATTAAAGTTTTTAGAAAAAATAAACAAGGTTTAAAAGGAAAGTTCAAAATAATGGGCCAGATAATCCTAGGGTTGGTAGTAAGTATAGTTATGATAACTCAAAAGGATATAACGGTAAGGATGGACAAGAAGTTAGTAACCGAGCATCAGATGGAAAATGGAGATGTTCAACCATCTGATGAGAATTCTAAATATGTTGATGTCCATAATTACCTGACAAATGTTCCTTTTTTTAAGGGTAATCAATTGGATTATAGTAAGATTATTCCGGTTTCGTCCAGTGCTCCATTGAACGCTGGCCTTGTATTCATTCCATTGGTCATTTTTATTATAACAGCTGTGTCCAATGCCAGTAATCTTACAGATGGCCTCGATGGTTTAGCTACCGGAGTCTCTGCTATAATCGGTGCCACACTTGGCATTTTCGCATATGTATCGGGTAATACTATATTTGCTGAGTATCTCAATATTTTTTATTTACCCGAATCAAGTGAATTGGTTGTTTTTGCTGCTTGTTTTGTAGGAGCATGCATTGGGTTTTTATGGTTCAATGCGTATCCTGCTTCTATTTTTATGGGGGATACGGGTAGCTTGACAATAGGTGCAATAATTGCCGGCATGGCTATTATGCTGAGAAAGGAATTATTAATACCGATTCTCTGTGGTATTTTCCTGGTTGAAAGTTTGAGCGTTATTTTGCAGGTTTCGTATTTTAAATATACCAAACGAAAATACGGCCAGGGTAGGCGAATTTTCAAAATGTCACCGCTGCATCACCATTATCAGAAATCCGGACTTCATGAATCTAAAATTGTTTCAAGATTTTGGGTTGTTGGAGTAATGCTTGCAGTTGTCGCTATTATTACTCTGAAAATTAGGTAATAAGGATGGTGTTTTGGCTATATATAGTAATAATTTTATATTTTTATTTAGCTTATTATGAGTTAAAAATGTATAGTTTTAATTAATAATATTATATTTTTTTTATATTTGTTTTGAAAGTCAAAAAAATGAACTGAATGAGGAAATTTCTACTAAGGTTTCAAAAAAAGAATTGTCCGTCGGGTGAAGGCCCGAAATAAATCATTCAGAATAATCAGGTCATGAGGGTGCGTAAGACCGCGCCCTCTTTTTCATATTTTTTGACATTGTATGGTAAAATTATTTGAAAGAGAACTACAATGGCATTTGTCCAAAACATCACTAAAAATATAAGTGGAGACCGAAATATCTGGTTGATATTTGGGTTTTTGTGTTTGGCTTCCATGCTGGCGGTGTATTCCTCAGCGGGAATTATGGAATACAGAAGTGGGGGTGTAGGTGTAGGTTACCATATTATAAAACATCTTTTAATTATTATATGCGGTGGGTTTATTGTATATGTAGTGCATCAATTGCCGCATAAATTTTTTAGTGCCATTGCGCCGACGTTTCTTTTGATATCAATGATATTATTGATTTTTACGATGGCATTTGGTGTGGAAATAAATGATGCTAAGAGATGGATTTCAGTACCATTTATCGGTCTTACCTTCCAGACCTCTGATTTGGCAAAAGTGGCCATAGTACTTTTCCTGGCAAGAAATATATCGAGTAAGCAATCATCGATCAAGAATTTTAATACGTTTGCGGTGCCTATGTTGCTACCTATATTAGGTGTCTGTTTATTAATAGCCCCTTCGGATTTGTCTTCTGCGATGATTTTGTTTGCTACCTGTTTGATTATGTTATTTGTAGGACGCATAAAGACCCAATATATCTTTATGGTGTTATTCGCTGGTGCTATTGGGTTAGCGCTTCTGATATTAGTGGGGTATGCCTTTCCGGAATTAACACGGTTTGACACCTGGATGAGTAGGATTAGTGATTTTATGACAGGTGCTGATAGTAGAGATAATATTCAGGCTAAAATTGCTATAGCTCAGGGGGGATGGTTTGGTACAGGGCCGGGGAACAGTATGCAAAGGAATTTTATAGCGTATCCTTATGCAGATTTTATTTTTGCTATCATATGCGAAGAGTATGGTGTGATTGGAGCTGTATTGATTCTTGCAATCTATCTGATGCTTCTTTTCAGGTGTACAAAATTATTGACTAGATCCAAAAAAACCTTCGGAGCTGTTTTAGCCTTTGGCTTGTGCCTCAATATTGTTTTGCAAGCCATGGCCAATCTTGCCGTGTCTGTTCATCTAGTACCTGCTACCGGATTGACCCTTCCCATGATAAGTATGGGAGGATCTTCACTATTATTTACATCGTTGCAATTTGGAATTATTCTGAGTGTGAGTAGAGATGTAGAGAAAAACGGATTTCATGTTAAAAGCGAAAAAAATGAAAGTGATGATTAGTGGTGGAGGAACAGGGGGACATATTTTTCCGGCGATAGCCATAGCCAACGCTTTAAGAGAAAGAATACCGGAATCCGCGATTCGTTTCGTAGGGGCCAAAGGAAAAATGGAAATGGAAAAAGTACCCGCTGCCGGATATGAAATTGAAGGTTTATGGATTAGCGGATTAAGCAGACGTTCAATAATTAAAAATTTATTGTTTCCATTTAAATTGGTGAGTAGTCTCTGGAAATCCTATAGAATAATCAAAAAATTCAGACCTGATGTAGTAGTTGGGGTTGGTGGTTTTGCCAGTGGTCCGCTTCTGGAAGTTGCTTGCAGGTTGGGAAAACCGACACTGATCCAAGAACAGAATTCATATGCAGGATTGACCAATAAATTATTGGGGAAAAAGGTGGATAGGATATGTGTTGCATTTGAAGGGATGGATTTGTTTTTTCCAAAAGAGAAATTAATTGAATTAGGCAATCCTGTACGTTCTACGTTATTTGAGAATTCTTATTCACAGGAAGAAGCCAAAAGACAAATGGGGATTCCCGCCCAACGTAAAGTTATCCTGGCGATAGGAGGGAGTCTTGGTGCTCGGACGATCAATCAGATGTTTAGGGATAATACAGAGCTATTTCGCGAGAACGAAGAGGTATATTTTATCTGGCAACAAGGTAAATTATATGCAGATGATTATGGAAACTGCAAATCTGCCAAGTTGAATAATGTACGGGCCATGACTTTTATAGATGATATGGCTATTGCTTATACAGCCGCGGACCTGGTGGTGTCGAGAGCAGGAGCTTTGACCCTTGCTGAACTGGCAGCACTTGGTAAACCCGCTATATTGATTCCATCTCCTAATGTAGCAGAAGATCATCAAACAAAGAATGCTCAGTATCTGGTGAATCGCAATGCTGCTTTACTGGTAAAGGATGAAGATGCTGTTGAAAAGGGGATTAAAATGGCTATCAAAACTGTAAAGGACCAGGATGTTTTAACGCGATTGTCCTTAAATATTCATGGTTTGGAAAGAAAAAATTCTGCAGGAAGAATAGCTGATGAAATCATTAAACTTGCTAAGACAACATGACTGAAAGGAAGAAACATATAATGAACCTTTTGGTATTACTCGTTTCTTGTTTGTGTATTGGCGGAGCTTTAATTTTATTTGCTTCTTTTGGATATAATAGTGATCGAATAGTAGCAGATATTCAAGTAGAAATAGAAGCGGATGTCCCGGGACAAAAGTCCCTTTTGGATACTACCGAAGTTTTCCGGATTATTCAAGGATCTTTCCCGGACGGGCTTGTAGGAAGGAGTCTGAAGAATACGGATCTTGATGTCCTGGAAGAGCAATTCGAAGCAAATCCTTTTATCAAGGAAGTCCAGTTATATGCAGATAAAAAGAATATACTTCAAATCCATGTAGCGGAGCGAAAGCCTCTTCTACGTGTATTTAGTCTCAAAGGAGCCAATTATTACATCGATTTCGATGGATACCCCATGCCACTTTCCGAACATTATTCTGCGAGAATAATGACGGTTACGGGACATATTCCTCCATTGAAAGAAGGAGAGAAAGTGGACTCTGTTAAAAAAGTATTCGATGTTTTTACCATTGCCAACGCCTTGCAATCGGATACATTCATGAATGGATTCATTAATGAAATCCATGTTGATCACCAGGGACAAATTTTATTGGTTCCGCTTATCGGTGATTTTCGGATTGAAATTAGTGAAACAAAGGAAATTGATGAGAAAATTGAAAATTTAAAAATATTTCTCAAAGAAGGATTGTCCCGTGTGGGATGGGACAAATATTCAAAATTGAGTATTGATTATAAAAATCAAATCGTAGGTAAAAAATCATTGAATCCGTGAAATAAATGCATATGAAATTAAATAATTACAAACCGGAAGAAGTCGTCGTTGCCGTAGATATAGGCACTACGAAGGTATGTGCTGTCGCCGGGCGGCGCAACGAACACGGAAAACTTGAAATACTTGGACTGGGAAAAGTACCTTGTGAAGGCGTCATTCGTGGAGTGGTTTCTAACATCGAAAAAACGGTACGCGCCATTCGGGAGGCTGTATCTATTGTTGAAAAACAAATTGACGCAAAGGTAAAAGTAGTTCATGTTGGAATTGCCGGACAACATATAAAAAGTTTACATCATCACGGTATTTTGACACGGGATAATGCACATGATGAGATTAGTCAGTCGGATATTGATCATTTAATAAATGACATGTACAAACTGGTATTACCTCCGGGCGATAAGATTTTACATGTTATACCTCAAGAATATACCGTAGACAATGAACAGGGAATTACGGAACCTATTGGCATGTCGGGTATAAGATTAGAAGGAAATTTTCATATTATTACCGGTCAAATAACAGCCTCAAATAATATATTGAGGTGTATAAAAAAGGCAGGACTTGAGGCTGCTGATATTACATTAGAACCCATCGCTTCGAGTGCAGCTGTTCTCAATCAGGAAGAAAAAGAAGCTGGAATAGCTCTAGTGGATATAGGAGGAGGAACTACAGATCTAACAATATTTTATGAGGGAATTATACGCCATACAGCTGTCATTCCTTTCGGAGGATATGTAATTACCAAGGATATTAAGGAAGGATGTACGATAATGAGTCATCAGGCAGAGAAATTAAAGGTGAAATTTGGTTCTGCCTTAGCGGATGAAGTTTTGGAGAATAAAATTATTACTATACCCGGGTTGAAAGGAAGAGCACCCAAAGAAATTTCGGAAAAAAATCTGGCCAGAATTATTCAGGCCCGAATTGAAGAAATTTTGGAGTATATCGTTTATGAAATAGAAAGATCCGGATATAAAAATAAATTAATTGGAGGAATAGTCCTGACGGGGGGAGGTTCAAAATTGAAATACATTGAGGAACTTATTGAATACCATACAGGAATTCCCACGAAGGTAAGTTATCCAATTGAGCATCTTGCTCACGGGTATATAAAGGATTTGAGTAGCCCTGTATTCTCTACTTCTATTGGTTTATTACTAAATGGATTTGAAAGCCGGAAATATGGATGCGCTATTGAAGTCGAAGAAGAGGATGAAGTAGAAGAGGTTTTTCAACCTGTCAGCTCACCGGTTTCTTCAGTTAAAATGGAAGAGAATAAGCCGAAAGATGAGTTAAGGCCAGAGTCTTCAAATCCTGAAAAAGAAGATTCAAAAAAGATAGAAGGGGGTGGGGCATCCCGGGATACCAACCGCTATACAGACGCCGAAGTCAATTCCGAAGAAAAGGGCTTTTGGAATAAAGTATTTAACAAGACTAAGGATTGGTTTGAGGCCAGTCCGGATTCTGATTTGAATTAAAAAAATGTAAGTAGTATACAATTATCTCGCTAAAAAATTATTTAAATTAAAAAAGTTAAATTATGGAATTCGATATACCTGCCAGAGAAAAATCAATCATCAAAGTAGTTGGTGTAGGAGGTGGCGGTTGCAATGCCGTTACCCACATGTTTCGTCAAGGAATTGTAGGGGTTGATTTTGCATTGTGCAATACCGACCATCAATCAATGGAATTAAGTCCTGTACCGATCCGTATCCAATTGGGACCCAACCTTACAGAAGGACGTGGAGCGGGATCCAAGCCGGAAGTGGGAAAGCAGGCTTGCCTGGAATCACTGGATGAAATTGAAAATTTTTTGGATGATGGCACAAAAATGGTTTTTGTTACGGCCGGCATGGGTGGAGGAACCGGAACTGGTGCCGCACCTATCATAGCCAAAACGGCACGTGAATTGGGAATACTTACCGTTGGAATAGTTACCTTGCCATTCAGGTTTGAAGGGAATACCCGGATAAAGTATGCAGAGACCGGACTAGATGATTTAAAGAAAAATGTAGATGCATTGATTATTGTATCTAATAATAAATTGCGTGACATTTATGGCAACCTTCCTGTATCGGATGCTTTCGGACATGCAGATAATATTTTGACAACAGCAGCCAAAGGTATTGCGGAAATAATTACCGTACCAGGGTATGTGAATGTTGACTTCGAGGATGTCAATACCGTAATGCGGGATAGCGGTGTCGCCATCATGGGTACTGCTACTGGTGAAGGTGATGACCGTGCAAAAATGGCCGTAAGGGAGGCGTTGGATTGTCCGCTGTTAGAAGAGAATGATATTCGCGGGGCGGATCACATCCTATTGAATATTTCTTCCGGGAACCGTGAAATCACCATGGATGAAATATTTGAAATAACGGAATATGTCCAGGAAGAAGCGGGTAACGATACGAATTTAATTTGGGGAAATTGCCACGATGAGACGTTGGAAGATAAAATTTGCGTAACTGTAATTGCTACCGGATTCGAGCGAAAGAATAAAATCGAAAGTATTCCTGCGAATGATGCCCAAAGTGTAAAGCTAGAGGAAAAAAAAGAAGAAGTAAGGGAGTTTAAAAAAGACTTACAATTGGAAATAAACCCCTCATCAGAAGCGTCTACAGTGATTTATCAGGAAAAGAAGATTCCTTCTATGGATGACGTGGCAGGAACTTACAATCGCGATGAAGATCCTTTTGTAGATGAGGAAGTCGTCAAAAAACACCGTACCGAGACTGAAAAGTCAAGATTTCAACCCTTGAAGCTCGATGATAAAAAAATGTACTCGCACAAAACCATCGTGGACATGGAGAGTGTACCAGCTTATAAGCGAAGAAGGGTTCATCTGGATGACCCTGTAGACTCCGATTATGAGCCACAACCTTCATGGTCTATGAATACAGATGACGATGAGCCTACGATTCGAAAAAACAGCCCGTATCTTCACGATAATGTAGATTAGAGAATTGGCAATACTACTATAATTTAAATAATTCCCCGGCAGGTCGATTGATTTGCCGGGGTTTTTGTTTTGGAATTATGCTTGATTTTATTGATTAAGCAATATTTTTTCTTTATTTGAATTTTCTATTGCTTAAGAATATTTAATTTTTAGGTCTATTGAATATGTTGAGATTTCATAATCGACTAAAAATATCTTATCTAAAGGATACTGTAGAGGCCCCATTATTAAGCGGTATAAAAGGATGGTTTCGTATAAAAATCGATTTTCAATACATACACTAATCATGTGTTTTATGACAATGTAATGATTTGCTTTTTCTATTGTGCCGGGGCTTTGTTTTTGTACAGGAAGTATATAGTGCTAATGATGGAGTAATTAATGCACTAAATATTAATATCTGTACTCAAAATAGCATATCTATAGGTTCAATTGAAGATCCCCGGCAAAATTTAATATAAAACCTGACATTTCATCCACACAGTAAGTTATATGTAACAGCTGAAATGGATATAGTAGAACTTAACCCAATGGACTGGGGATCTAAAGTTCTACAGTCCTGGGATAGAAACCCTCAAGCCCTGTACTTGAGTATAGATACGAATGTGTAAGGAAATTTTATCGTAGGAGGCATTGAGGAACATGTATACGATTAGATAAATAATCGTTTTTCTTCCTGATATAGTGAAAATAAACCTTTCATTAAGAGATCCCTTGCGGTGCGGTGTTTGCCTGAAAGGTTACTGACTGTTGTTGGTACACATGTAAATAAAAATTTAATATTCACTCAAATCCATCGTGAATTTCCCATATATACAGTATCTAAGGCACAGGAATTACCAATTTCACTCACTTTCTGCTGTAGGTGACCTACAGCACTGTCCGAAAATGTCCCAGCAGGACAAAATATGGCTAGCAATAATGTAAAGGCATTATATCGCGTGCCATAGGTCATATGTACGCTACAAAAAATGCATTGAGTAGCATTTAATCAGCACTTGATTGTTAAAAAAGATGTGTACCGACGTTAGGGTTTGTGGGGGACCCTCAAATAGAAGGGTAAATCTTACCCCTTTACATATGCCTTTTATTCCAGAATCAAATCCACATAATAATAACAATGGTCGGTCACATAGGTGTCGCATACAACTTTGGTGTTGACCACTTGCCAATCCTGACCGTGGGAATAAAGCACGTAGTCAATCTTAATTCTGGGATGGTCCGATGGGAAGGTGTATTCGGCTTTTTCAGGTGATGATGCAGGTGTAAATGCCTTAAATAAAATCTTCATGGCTTCACTATCCGGTGTAGCATTCAGATCCCCGGCTATGATAGTTGGGTACGGACTATCTGCAAATAATCTTACAAGTTCTTCTGCTTGTGCGATTCGATCCGGGGAATTTCGTACATGGTCCAGATGGGTTCCTACAAATTGTAGCGTATCTCCGGACGGAGTGGATACTATAACGGATAGTGCTGCCCTGGGTTCGCTTCCCGGGCGGTTGGGTAAAGGGTAATTCCGTGTGGATATAAATGAATATTTTGAAAGGACACCTTCACCGTATTCCCCGCCGTCATAAGGCATGGCCCTGGCGAATAAGGGAGCCATTTTGGTCCGCCATCCCAATTCGGTAACCAGGTCGTATTTTTGCGCCCGGTTGGTCCGGAAATCCACTTCTTGCATAGCAACGAAATCCGGGTTGAGATTTTCAATAGGTTGGGCAATGGCATCCAGATTGAAATCTCCTTTGGTAGTTGCCCCATGGAGGATATTGTAGGTCATAAAACGAAGGGTATCACTTTGAGCATGAGCATACGTGATTCCCAACGTCAATAGAAATAATAAGATCGCTATTTTCTTTATCATTTGATAGTAAATTGTGTGATAACGGGAAAATGGTCGGAATTGAAATGCCGGTCAATCCAATGGCTTAATATGGCTGTTTTCTTGATTTCAACTTGATCATTAGCAAAAATATAATCAATTCTGTGAGAATCTTTCCTGTTGATGTCAAAGCCACTAAAAGTTCCCGATGGCCCCAAAGGTGGAGTCTCAGAGTGGGTGTAGCTGTCTTTTAGTTTTTTTGATAGCATTTGAATGGCTTCAGTTTCGGGAGCCAGGTTGAAATCTCCGGAGAGTAAAACCGGCTCGTTGGCGTTTGCTAATTCTTTTATTTTCTGAATGATCAATTGGGCGCTTTCTTTCCGGGCTTCATGTCCGCGGTGGTCAAAATGGGTGTTAAATACCCATATTTTGTCGCCACCTTTTTTGTATTTGAAGTGGCCGTATGTACAAATGCGTTCCATTGATGCATCCCACCCTACTGAGGGCTTCCCCGGAGTCTCTGATAACCAGAAAGTACCGTCTTCCAATAGTTTAACCCGCTCGGTATGATAAAAAACAGCGCTGTATTCTCCTTTGGTTTTTCCATCATCCCGCCCTACACCTATATAGGTATATTGTTTTAAAGATTCATCCAGGTACTGCACCTGTTCATGGAGACCTTCCTGAATACCTATGAAATCGGGCTCATAGAATTGGATTTCTTTCACTAATGAAGCTTTGCGGTTGTCCCACTGGTCTTCACCGTCGTTGATGTTATTATACCTGATATTATAGGTCATAGCGCTATGGTTTTGCGCTTTGAGGCCGGATGATAATAACACTAAAGTTAGGGAAAGAAGCCAGTGAATATGTCCTTTGTTCATGATGACGGTAATTTTTATGCAATATAAAACCTCATCTTGTATTTCGCAATTTATGATTTAATTGTTATCATCTGCGTCTATAAAATTAACCGGGTGTTAATCCTTAGTGGACCGCAAGCTTGAAGCTACAAGCTATAAGCAAAGTAATTTGACCGAATAAACCTTTTTTCATGTGGATGTTTCGGCACAGAGAAAGGTTCGTCGAACCTATAAACTTTTGCGTCAGAGCAGTTTTTTAAGGCTCATATCCTGGAAAGGAAAACTTTCGACTTTGAACTGATCGCTCCCGCCTCCTTGCTTCGTTCTGCCTACTTTTTACTTCACCATCTCTTCCAAAGGACCGTGTTTCTTTATGACAAATCGATTTCGGTCATCCTTGGAGATTTCGGCACATTCCATTTCCGGGTCGTGTTCAAAAAACAATAGGTCACCGGAATTTACCAAATGGCTTAATAAGCGTTCTTTTTCGTCAAGGGTATATAGAGGTTGAACGTCATACGAAAGAACGTATGGCCTGCGTATATGCCAACGGCTGGGAATCAAATCGGCACCGTACCACATTCTTTTGTTAGAATCGATAGGAAGGTCCAGTAGCATCATAGCCATAGTATGGCCATTCACAAATCGAATGTTTATGTCATCCATCCAAAGTAAATCATCTTTCTGAACATCTATCATCTGCAAAAGTCCCTGTTCCTTCAACGGAACGAAGTTCTCCCGGAGGAAGGAAGCTTCTTCTCTGGGGTTAGGGTCAAAAGCCCAATCATAGTGGATGGAATTTGACCAGTAAGTGGCATTGGGAAAAGTAGGAATAATTTTACCGTTTTCATCGAATTTTAGTGCTCCTCCTACGTGGTCAAAGTGAAAATGTGTAAGGAACACATCGGTTATTTCGCGGGGATCTATAGCCATTTCACGAAATGAATCTATCACAGAATTGCCATGGGGGTAGAACATTTTTCTGAATTTCTCGCTTTGTTTGTTCCCGATGCCTGTGTCAACCAGGATTTTGCGATTACCGGTTTCGATAAGGATACTTCTCATAGACCAGGTACAAAGGTTGTCAGCATCAGGCGGGTTGAGCTTTTGCCACAACTTTTTAGGTACTACCCCAAACATAGCTCCACCATCCAATTTAAAGTATCCGGAAATTACTGAAGTAACTTTCATTCTCTCTTTTTTTAGTAATTGCTCTAGTGATTAATGCTCTTATGTTTATCGCTTCCGGGTCCGTTTTTCTAAAAACCGGTGCCCCAATGTTCCAACTGTTTATGGTCAGCCGTCTACCTATTCCTAAACCCTATCTGGCCTTGTACTTCCTTTTTCAGGTCTTGTCTCAAAAGTATCATTTCAAGTGCAGCCTCAGCAGCTTCTTTCCCTTTATTTTCTTTACTTCCGTCTGCCCTTGCAATAGCCTGTTCCTCGGTATTTACTGTTAAAACACCAAAAACAAATGGTTTACTAAAGCGGAGGTTAAGCCCCATTATCCCTTGCGCTATACCCTGGTTGATAAAAATATCGTGATCGGTTTCTCCCTTAATGACGCAGCCCAGGCAAATCACAGCTGCGGGATTGTGGGTATTTTCAATGAACAATGCTCCTAATGGTAGTTCGTAACTTCCCGGAACATTTTTTGAGATTATATTTTCTTCTAAAATACCGGCATTTTTGAGTGCTTTTGTACACTCGCTTAACATTGTATCCGTTACTGCTGAATTCCATTGTGCTTTGACGATCCCAATTTTGATATTTTCCAAATCCTTTGGTATAGCACTTATTTCTGTTTTCCCTTTTATTTTCATGATGATGTTTATATAATAAAAAAGGTGAGCATTACAAAAATACTCACCTTTTGGTATATCTTCTAATTATCTAAATTCTAATTGACGGAATCTTTAAATTCAATATTACTTATATATTTTTCAATACCGTAACCATCAGGGCTTTCAGGATATTTTTCTTTTATTTCTTTATAAGCTGCCAACGCTTCTTTATACTCCTGATCGCGTTCGTGAAGCATTCCCAGTTTTTTGAGGTAATACGGTGTCAAATAGGTATTATCCCCTGTATTACCGGCTTTTTTGTAAAAGCTTTTTGCTTTGGCAAAATCTCCCAGCTCACTATAGGCATCTCCCAGCAAACCATATTTAGTAATCGGTGTAATATTCCCATCTGCAGCAAATTCTTCCAAATAGCTAATGGCTACTTCAAATTTTCCAAGTTTCATATATGAAACACCTGCGTAGTATTTTGCCAAATTAGCCGTAGGAGTGCCGCTGTATTCATCAATTATATCCAGAAAGCCCATATTCCCGGCTCCGGGACTCAGTAGGGCGTTTTCGAAGGAATCTTTTTCAAACTGCTGTTCTGCTGCGTAAATGGCATTAATGGCTTCGGTATTTCTTGGTTTGAGGTAAAGGTTTTGATAAGCTAAAACCCCTATGACAATTACCAATATCCCGACAACTACTCCAACAATTATATTCTGGTATTTCTCCAAAAAGCTTTGTTGTTCTGTACCTCCCTGGCCTTCGAATTGATTTTGTTGATTTTTTATTGACATCCTAAAAAAATTATTGCCTGAAAAAATTCAGGCAAAAATAAATAAATAGCTAAAATTCCGTAAATCTTGAATAATTATTATCTAATCGTAATAGTTAATTTTCAATTCTTTGTTAAGCAAAGATATATACAAATTATCTGTTATATCTCATTTGCAGGGACAAAGATAATAATTTTATGTCAAAAAAGGATAATCGTCTTCTACATAATTGTCTTCATACAATTCCGAAGGATCTGGAAATGGGGATTCCTCGGCAAATTTTACTGCTTCTTCAATGGTTTCTTTAATATCATCCTTTATAGATTTTATTTCCTCTTCCGAAGCTATTTCGTTTTCCAGAATTTTCTTTTCCAGCATTTTGACCGGGTCTTTGTCTTTATAGGACTTCAATTCTTCTTTGGTACGATACTTTGCAGGGTCTGAAACGGAGTGACCTTTGTATCTATAGGTTTTGATTTCGAGGAAGTAAGGTCCTTTTCCTGCCCGAATGTGTTTGGCGGCTTTTTCCAGGGCTTCGTGGACATCTTCTGGTTTCATACCATCTACAGCTTCGCTTGGCATATCAAAAGGCATTCCCACTTTATAAATATCTGTCAAACTTGAAGTTCTTTCAACAGAAGTCCCCATGGCATAGTGGTTATTTTCACAAATGTATAAAACGGGTAATTCCCACGTTTTTGCCATATTAAAGGATTCGTACAATGCTCCCTGTCGAGCAGCTCCGTCTCCAAACATACAAACGGATAGATTGTCAGTCCCTTTATATTTCTCTGCAAATCCGATTCCCGTACCTATGGGTATTTGGGCTCCTACAATTCCATTTCCTCCAAAGTACCTGTGTTCTTTCGAAAAGAAGTGCATAGACCCGCCTTTCCCTTTTACAGAACCGGTCTTTTTACCCCAAAGTTCGGCCATACATTCTTTCGCCGAAAGTCCCCTGGCAAGAGCTATGCCATGCTGCCTGTAACCCGTCACGATAGCGTCTTCAGGGCGTATAGCTGACACTAATCCTGCAGCAATAGCTTCCTGACCTATATAGACGTGGCAAAATCCACGAATATTTTGACGGCCGTATTCCATCAGTGTACGCTCTTCAAAACGGCGAATTAACAACATGGTTTCATACCATGTCATGTATGTTTTTTTGCTATAACTATCGGTATTCGATTTTTTGGTAGTTTTTGTATTTTTCTTTGTAGTAGTTGTCATAATTTTATTTTAAATTGACATATTAGGCATTCCGCTACGGAACCCCAAATATAGAAAACTTAGATCGATATTTGAAAACCAACCTTTAAATTATAACCGAATTGGAGCTTCTTAGTTTAAAACTTATCCATTTTAAAAATTATAGAAATGCTGAATTTTCATTTAATCCTTATCTGAATTTGATAACGGGAAATAATGGAATGGGAAAAACCAATATCCTGGATGCCATTTACTATTTAGCTTTTGGTAAAAGTTATTATAGTATTCCGGATAAAAAATTAATTCGCTTTGATGATTTTGAGGATCGAAATTCTTTCCACAGAGTGGAAGGGAAGGTTACAGGAACTGAAAAGTATCATTTTACGTATAGTGGTGCCCGTAAGAAAACCGTATTTCGAAATAATGAACCCTATGAAAAAATATCTGACCATATAGGTAATATTCCCGTTGTATCCATTTTCCCGGAAGATATAGCCTTGGTGAAAGGAGATTCTTCTCTCCGGAGGAAATTCGTTGACAATACAATTAGCCAATCTGATAGGATGTACCTGAATCATTTAATGTATTATAATAAGATTATAAAGAGAAAGAATGAATTGTTAAAACAGTTCTCGATGAATTACAGGGATAAGGATATTTTGTTGGATAAATATGACAGGGAATTGAAGGATCCTGGAGAGTATATAATTATCGCGAGAAAACAATTTCTTGATGAATTTAATTTATTCTTTCAAAAATATTATCGATTGATTTCCGGGAAAATGAACGAAAAGGTAACTATCAAGCATGTGAGGACCGTTTTGCCCAATGAATTTTCTACTATAATATTCCAAACCAGACAGGAAGATATTCGGAAGAAGAGAAGCACTATGGGACCACACAGGGAGGATTTTAGAATTTATATCAATGAAAAGTATGCTAAATATTTTGCTAGCCAGGGACAACAGAAAAGCATCCTCTTTGCTCTGAAATTAGCACAATTTGAATATATTAAGAGGATCCTGCAAAAGAAGCCGATTTTATTATTGGACGATTTTTTTGAAAAACTGGATGAAAACAGAATAGTTAACCTAATGCAGCTTTTAAAGGATTCTTTTTTTGGTCAGATATTTGTTACTGATACAGACCCCAAAAGAATGGAGGGGATTGCACAAAAATTAGGATTTGATTTTACTACATTTACGATTGAAGAAGGCCAATTGATATGAGCAAAGATTTTACAAATATTAAGAATATACTTTCAGGTATATCCAGGGATCCAAGGTATTCATCTAAATTGGATGAAAAGAGAATTGAACAAGTTTGGGAAGAAAGCAATTCACCATTTATAGTTTCCAGAACGGAAAAAGTTTCATTCAGGGATGGAAAGCTATTGTTATTTATTAATTCTGCACCGTTGAAACAAGAGTTATTTAACAGTCGACCATTAATCATTAAAAAAATAAATGATGCATTGGGTCAGGAAGTGGTCAAAGAAATTGTTATCCGGTAAAAAAAAGCAGTGAAAAGTTTTCAAACCTTCACTGCTTCTTTCCTTATTGCTTTTTATTTTAGGAATTTCCTTTTGCCCTTGAAGCAGCTAGTTTATATGCTTTTTCTGCATTGAGAATTCCTCCGCTTACGCTTAATTTTGAAAAATTAACCATATCTTCTGTACCCGGTTGGATGACTTTTTCTTTAATTGGATCACTTGAAACCATTAAAATTTCTTTTACTTCTTCCGCAGAAAGGGAAGGAAAATTTGCTCGAATAATAGCTGCTACTCCAGCCACTACAGGCGCTGCCATACTGGTTCCTGAGGAATTTTTGTAATTATTATCCGGTGCCGTGGAGTATATATTATGTCCAGGAGCAAAAATATCAACATTGATTTGACCGTAGTTTGAAAAAGTAGCAACTGAATTTTCGTCTTTAACCCTACTTAATGCGCCTACTTCGATCCAGTTCCTAGCTTGTTTTTTCCCAAATATTTTTCCGAAAAAACCATTTCGGTCATATTGATCTGTAGGAAAATTCGCTGATGTATCTGTGTCGGAAGATTCATTTCCTGCTGCGTGAACAAGTAAAACATCCTTCTTAGCAGCGTATTTAACGGCGTCATCAACTACTTTTTTTGCAGGTGATATTCCTTTTCCAAAACTCATATTGATGATTTTAGCACCGTTATCTACAGCATATCGGATTCCGTTTGCTACGTCTTTGTCGCGTTCGTCACCATCGGGAACAACCCTTACACCCATAATTTCAACCTGATTTGATACGCCATCCATGCCAATCATATTATTGTTTTCAGCACCTATGATTCCCGCTACATGTGTACCGTGAAAAGCATCAGGACCAGCTATATCATTATTACCGTAGTATTTTTCATTTTTGTCTTCAAAGTTATCGTTAACTATGGATCTTGGATCGAATTCAGGATTGTATCCGTATTTGTACTTAGACTCATAATATTTTTCTCCCTGATTTATATCATCAAGAATAAAGTTTTCCAATTCTTCAAAATTTTTGAAAGACTTGCCAGTCGATTCCAAAATATTTTTAAGCACTCCAATTACTTGCAAGTTAATATTATCTTTCTCTTCTTCAAGTTTGGAAATACTATTACTGTTAATAGCCATTTCATTCCCAACTGTAGCATGGGCCATATTGAGAAAATTCTCAATAAACGATTTTTGCTGCGCTAGATTTTCATAATCTTTTTTGGATTTTTCGTATTCCGACTCTACTTTTTTCTTGTAAGTCAAGTATTTGGCATATTCTTTTTTCTCTTTTTTGCCTAGATTCAATGGATTAACATCCTCATATTTTTTCTTTAAGGAGACATATTGCCTGGTGATTTCGTACGTATCGTGATTTACGTTTTCGCCAGAAGCATTACCGATGAAATTCCAGCCATAGATATCGTCAATATACCCATTGTTATCATCATCTTTATTATTACCTGCTACCTCCCCCGGGTTTTTCCACATTACGTTTTTTAAATCTTCGTGGTCTGCGTCCACACCTCCGTCCAAAACAGCTACGATTACTTTGTTTTTTGGATTTGCTATTAAGTTGTTTTCATAAATTGATTGTACATTGGCCCCGTTTACTGAAGCTCCATGTAGTAAAAACCAATCCTCGTTTTGGCCACTTAAAGAAATGGTAGAAAGAAAGATAATAAAAAGACTATAGTATAAGTTTTTAACCTTCAGTGAGTTCATTATTAAATTTTAATTTTACATGATAAAACCATGCGAATTTACGTTTATAAATCGTAAATAAGATAGTTTTAAAATAATTCTAACATAATTTCAAGCATCATATACGTATTTTATGAAATTATTATATCGATATATATTGTCGGCCGCTTTATTTTGTTTTTCTCTTACTAGTCATTCACAAAACATAGAAGCAGGATTGGGGTTAGGAATCTCGGGATATAACGGTGATTTCCTCCCGGAAGTTTCACAATTTACCAAAACCATATATGGTGCGGGTCAATTGAGTGCACTTATCCATTTTAATGAACGGCTTGGAACACAATTTTTTTTAAGTCTAGGTCGGGTAGGTGCCGACGACAAGGATTTTGGCAGGGAAGATCGCAACCTGTCCTTTATAACCAATATTACTGAATTGGGGGGACGTGCTATATTCAATGTGATCCCATTTGATCCTTATGGAGAGTACGGGAGAAAATTTACATTTTATATTGGAGCGGGAGTCTCCGCATATAAATTTAATCCATATACTACTAATCACCAGGGACAAAAAGTTTTTCTACAGGAGGTAGGCACTGCCGGTCAATATTTACCGGACGAAATGAGTACAAGTAAACCATATAGCTTGTTTGGCGTGGGAATACCCGTTACAGGGGGTATTAAATGGGCCGTTACTCCTCAATTAATTTTGGGGTTGGAAATTGATTACCGGCATATATTTACGGATTACATTGATGATTTCGGACGAGATCGATACCCTGCCTTTGACGATCTGGCCTTATCCAATGATCAGGCTGCTTTGTTGATTGATCGGGGATGGGAGGTTAGTTATGATCCTAACAGCAATATAAGCCCTATTGATGCAGCTAAACAGAGTTATGAAAATATGGAATTAGAGGGGTTGTTGAGATCTTCGGGTTCATATGATGATAGTTTTGGATTTATTTTCCTGAAAGTAAGTTATATCCTGGAGGATTTATCTTTTGGGTTTGGCAAGTCCCGGTTTGGATGTTATCAATTTTGATGACAAACCCATTAGCCAAAGTAGTTAGATGCCGGTCTCGTTTTTTCTTTTTCTTAAGCTATTCATGTCCGCTTGCTGGCTTTTTTTTTTCGTACTTATCAAGTTTGACCAATCTCAATCGCTCCCAGAATTAGGTTATTTGCTTTATAGTAAGATCTTTAACCCGGGAAGATAATATTGCTACTTCTCTTGATGTTTTGCCCGGTTTTTGTCGATTTGCCAATTCATTAGTTGAAACCGGCAAGATCGTTTCGAAGGAGTCTGGGAAAGAGATAAAAACCTGCTTTTATCCCGATCGACAATATCGGGATCTACGGATTGGTGAATTGATCTGAATGGAATGTAGGGATGAACAGTCCGCTAAGGTCAAATTTGAGGATTGTTTATTTGAACCATTACTATATTGATTTTGTATTTTGTGACTAAATCGGGGCTAATAGATGGAATTTTACGAAGTTTTAAAAAGGTATTGGGGGTATGAATCTTTTCGCGAAGGGCAATATGAAGCCATTGAATCTATAGATTCCGGCAGGGATACGCTTTTAATCTTGCCTACGGGAGGTGGAAAATCCTTATGTTACCAAATTCCTGCCATTAAATCCGGTAAAGTTTGTTTGGTTATTACCCCACTAATTGCGTTAATGGAGGATCAGGTTTCTAATCTAAAACGGAAGGGTGTAAATGCCGAATATTGGCATAGTGGCATGAGCGATAATGAACAGCGGAGGATCGTTGAAATTTTTAGAAATACAAAAGAACATCTCCTGTTTTATCTTTCTCCGGAACGGTTGGACAGTGAATATTTCAGGGAATTGACAGATCCTGCCAGGATCGCTTTTGTAGCTGTGGATGAGGCACATTGTATTTCACAATGGGGGTATAATTTCAGGCCAGCATATCGTAAAATTAGTACATTCAGGGAAAAATTCCCAGGACTTCCTGTTATAGCCATGACTGCTACTGCTGCGCCAATAATAGAAAAAGATATCATTGGACAATTGATGTTGAATAATCCCAGGATTTTCAAAAGGTCTATTTATAAGCCCAATTTATCTATTTTTCAGGAAGAAGAACCAGACAAAAATAAATTCCTGGCAAACTACACTAAGAGTCTAGAAGGTAGTGGAATTATTTACTACAGGAACCGAAATGGTACGGAGAAAATTGCGGCCATGTTATCTAATTATGGTCGAAGGTGTACATTTTACCATGCGGGAATGGCCATGGAAGAGCGTGCTTTGGTCCAAAAAAAATGGTTGGAAGGAAAATTTGATTTTATTGTTGCTACCAATGCGTTTGGGATGGGAATCGACAAGGACAATGTAAGGTGGATTATTCATTTGGCACCACCGCCATCATTGGAAGAGTACTATCAGGAAATAGGAAGGGCCGGACGGGATCTCAAACATGCAAAGAGTTATTTACTGTGGACTGAATTTGATTTTGAGGATATGAAATCGATCATAGATATTAAATATCCCGATTTGAAGTCTTTAAAAAGGATCCTGAGAAATTTTTTTAATTATTTTCAACTACCGGTTTCGAGAGAGCCGTTGAAAATTGAGTTTAATATAGATTCCTTTGTCTCGGATTTCAAGGATTCATTTTCCAGGATTCATCATGCGTTTTCTTTATTAGATAGACTTGAGTTTCTAAGTTATTCAGAACCGCAGGAACGGCAGGCTATGGTGAGGCTCAATAAATTTAAAATTAACCTGGAGGATCTGAAGAGAAGTTCTCCCAAAATTTTACGTGTTATTAATCACTGGATGAGAACGATTGAAAATGCTTTTTGGACAGATATTGAATTTTCAATGGACGAATTGGCATTTGAGCTGGATCTGGATAAAGAAGATTTATTCCATCGTATAAAAGTGATGAAGTCGATGGGAATGATCAAATTTACTCCCCCAGGTAATTTTGCTACAGTTCTATTTTCACGGGGTAGGCCTTCCATTGAAAATATTTACCTGGATAAAAAAGTTATCGATGAATTAAAAAGCAGGGAACTACATAGTCTGAAGGTAATGGAAGATTTTATTAAAAGTGACCATTGCAGGTTTCAAGCGTTAAGAACTTTTTTTGGGGAGGAGAAAGGAGAGCCTTGTAGACATTGTGATATTGATTACTTAATAGAAGCAAATAACAAGGAAAAGTTGGAAGAAATAAAAAGTCTATTGAAGGATAAATTGAAAAAACACCCCTTGGATATTTTTGATTTTGTAGTTGGTCAGGACAATGAATATCTGGCAAAAGAAGCAATAAGAGATATGTATAGACAACAATTAGTGAAGTATTCAGACAATAAGCTAAAATTAAATATTCATTGAAGAAGATCATAAGAATCATAACTACTTCCCAATACCCCTATGATCAAAGATTGAGAAAAGTGGCGATTGTCCTTGAGGATATTGGATATGAAGTACATATTACAGATCGCTCAAAAGGGAATTATTCAGGAGAGATTAATACGATATTTAAAAGGGGATTCCTTTTTTATATGGAGTATAATGTAAGGGTTTTCTTTATATCTCTATTTACTCCCGGGGAAACCTTTTATGTGGCAGATATTGATCCTATGCCGGCAATTATTCTTCTCTCTTTTTTTCGGAAACATCAAATTATTCTCGATTTGCACGAGTGGTTTCCGGAAGTTCCTGAACTTGAGGGTGCCCGGGTTAAGAAAAATATTTGGCGGTTTATTGAGCGTTTTAGTTTCCGGGTCGCTAATATTATTGTTACGGTCAATGATTCACTAAGCGAGATTTATTATAAAAATTATGGACGCAAGCCGATTGTTGTAAGGAATATACCATTATTAAGAAGAAAGGTCCGGGTAAATGGGAGAAAGAAAAATTTTGAGAATAGAATCATTTATTACCAGGGAGCTGTCAATACAGGAAGGGGATTGGAAGCAGCCATAGAAGCAATGAAATGGCTGCCAAATTGGAAATTATGGATTGTTGGAGATGGGGATATTTTGGATTCTTTGAAAAACACAGCTTCCATATCCACTGCCAGGGAGAGAATCATTTTTTGGGGAAGAAAAAAAACTGATGAATTAGATAATCTGATGGCTGAGGCAACTGTGGGTATTAATTTACTGGAATCCAATTCTGCTAATTATTATTACAGCCTGGCGAATAAATTCTTTGATTATATGATGATGGGCATTCCTTCTATAAATATGAATTTTCCGGAATATCGAAGGTTGATTAAAAAAATTGATTCCGGATATTTATTAGAAAAACTTGATGCTCGAGACCTCGCGAAACTTGTGTTGTCGATTGAATATGACGAATACGAATCGAAAGTTGATAATTGTGTAAGGGCTTCTAAAGTTTATAATTGGGAAATAGAATCGGAAAAATTAAAAATGGCAGTAAATAGTTACCTGAAAACCTGAATTCTATGAATTTTTAGCATTCAGGTCACAAGATAACTGTGGGAGTCGTAAGGGAAGAAGGCATACATACTGGATTATTTATATCCTTTTTTTTGTGAATAAAAATCGTTCTTTGGAGCAAGCATGGGATCTGAAGTAGTAATGATCTCAATAGACTGTTGAGAAAAGGAGAAAGTATTGTTTTCCATCTCTTTACCTTTTTTCGATAAAACCTCAAGTATGTGTCGTCGAATAACCTTTCGGGAAGACTGGGTACACTTTTCCATAAACCTTCCATTCTATATGAAAGGATCGCTTTTTGTCGCAATTAGGGTGGAAACCAGGTATTGCTTTCATTCGGGTTGCCAGGTTAAAAGTTCAGGGTGAAAAAATTTGTTGGTATTCTTGAGAACACTGACTACTTTTGTGAGCGAATTTTAAGGACCTGAATAAACAATTTGGTTTGGATTTATCGTATCGCAGGATTCTAATATTGGCTGTGCCAATTATGATAGGCAGCATTGTTCAGAATGCGATAGCCTTGATGGATAGCCTTTTTCTATTCTATTTAGGAGAGGATGACTTCGCAGCCATTGGGTTTGTAAGTGCGTTTTATTTGATCATTATATCAGTAGGGTATGGATTTTCCAGAGGGGGGCAAATAGTAATGGCCCGTCAGGATGGTGGTAGTCAATTCCGGAGAATAGGAATTTCTTTTAATACCAATTTGGTAATGTTAATCGTGCTTGCTACCATTTTTTTCTTTATTGTGCGCTATGCTTCCCCGTGGTTTTTAAAGTTTTTGGTAAGTAATGAAGTTATTTATGAAAAAAGTGTAGAATACCTTCAATTTAGGTCCTGGGGTGTCTATACGGGGTACCTGGGGCTGGGGATGGTCGCACTATATACAGGAGTATCGAATACCGGTTTTTTGGTTATTGCTACAGTTGTTTTGTTGGGAACCAATCTCTTTTTTAACTACGGATTGATTTTTGGTAATTTTGGAATGCCCCAAATGGGTATTGGTGGAGCAGCATTAGCAAGTAATATTGCGGAACTTGCGGGCTTTATTAGTTTTGCAATACACGTTCTTATATCAAAGGATTTTAAGATTTTTCATATTCCTTCCAAGGTTGTAGCTAACTATCGTATAGCCAGGGATATATTAAAAATCTCTATGCCACTGGTATTGCAGACTAGTGCAGGGGTTTTAAGTTGGTTCGTACTTTTTACACTAGTGGAAAATATGGGACAACGGGAATTGGCAATTTCCAATTTAGCTAGAGTATTTTATCTTATTTTAAGCATCCCTCTTTGGGGATTTTCCGTGTCTGTAAATACGATGGTAAGTAACGCAATGGGATCCCGTAAATATGAGAAAATACTGGTCATAATTAAAAGGACTTCACTTCTGACCCTCATTATCACGTTTACCATAGCAATTCCCCTTCTTCTGAAACCGGAATTTTTTGTTAATCCACTTCTCAATGACGAGCAGATGGAGGTTTTGTATCAGGCCAAAGGGGTTTTGAGGTTGTTATTGGGAATTTTTGTATTCTATATTTTAGGAACTATATTTTTCCAGGGTATGATAGGAACAGGCAAGGTGCTCCTGACATTGACGATTCAATTATTGTCGGTTGGTTTCTACATCTCGTTGTTATTGATTGGAGTTAAATTGCTTGGCTTTAATATGGTACAGGCATGGGCACTGGAGATTTTATATTGGATCGCTATACTCGTTTGTAACCTCGTATATTTTAAGTTTTATTTCAAAAAATAGAGAGTTATCAACAATTTGTTGATATATAAATTTAAAAATATAACCTGCAACCTTATATTTTTGTGTTATGCGTCTACAAAGGATTGAATTAAAAGGTTTTAAAAGTTTTGCAAGTGAGACCCATATCATTTTTGATGAAGATATAATTGGGGTAGTTGGTCCCAATGGGTCCGGTAAATCTAATATTGTAGATGCTGTTCGATGGGTGCTTGGCGAACAAAGTAGCCGTGAGTTGAGATTGGAAAGTATGGGGGATGTCATTTTTAATGGTTCCAAAAAAAGGAAGGCAGGTAAATTGGCTTCAGTATCCCTGACATTTGAAAATACCAAAAATTTGCTTCCTACTGAATTTAATGAGGTAACATTAACGAGGAAGCTTTTTAGAAGCGGTGAAAGTGAATATCGTATTAATGATGTGAAATGCCGGCTAAAAGATATTCATAATTTGTTCATGGATTCGGGAATCGGATCCAATTCTTACGCCATTATTGCATTGGGTATGGTAGATGATATTCTAGCAGACAAAGAAAATGCCCGTAGACAAATGTTTGAGCAGGCTGCAGGAATTTCCAAGTATAAACAGCGTAAAAAGGAAACCTTAAAGAAATTGAGTCATACCGAAGAAGATCTGAATCGGATCGAAGATTTGGTATTTGAAATAGAGAAGAATCTCAAATCACTTGAAAGGCAGGCCAGGAGAACAAAACGGTTCTATGAGATAAAAGGTGAGTTCAAAGAACTTAGTATTCAATTGGGTGGAATCAGGGTAGGCCGGATAAAAAAGAAATTGGATGAATTGAATTCTCAATTGGAAAGGGAAACGGAAGCTTATCGATCACTGGAAGCAGAAATTACAAATCGGGAGTCAAAAGTTGAGGAAGGAAAGAAAGAAAACCTGGATAAAGAATCCGAATTGAGTGCTGCCCAGAAAAACATAAATAAAGTGGTTGGTGAAATTCGGGGGTTAGAGGAAGAGAAGCGTATTTTGAGCCAGCAGCTGACATATCGAAAAAATGAACTAAATGAACTGAGGGCTAAAATAGAGGAATTTGGTGTAGAAAAGATGAACCTCAAAGAGGGAATAACTTTGTTGGCTTCCAGGTTGGAGAAGGAAAATAGAAAATTGCAAGATGTCCGAGTGGAAAAGGCTGACTCTGCAACAAAAATGGAGACGTTGAAAGTCGATTATGAGTCGGGAAAAGCTTCTGTTGATTCACAATACAATCAAATACGGGAAAAAGAGAAAAATGTTCTAAATCTGGAAAGGGATATTGAGATCCAACGTTCTAAAGACCAAACACTCAAGACTGAAAAAGAGAAAATAACTCAAAGAATACAGGAAAAAGAGGATTGGCTCGAAAAGGAAAATAAATGGCTGGGGAATGTAGATAAGGATGTGCAAAAGTTATCAAAGCAAATCAATACGCTGGAAGAAGAAATCTTTCGAAAAAATTCGCGGAAAGAAGAGTTGGAAGAGGAAGAGGAGTCCATTGTCAAACTATTACAACGCCATAGTCGAAAACTTGATGCAAGGACGAATGAACAGAAACTCTTAAAAGATTTCGTCAGTAAAATGGAAGGTTTTCCGGAAAGTATTAAATACCTGACTAAAAATAATAGTTGGAAATCTTCATTTGCGTTGCTTTCGGATATAATTACGGCCAAAGCCCCTTATCGTTCAATATTAGAGGATTATTTAGGTGATTACCTGAATTACTTTGTTGTGGACCGGTATCAGGATGCAGCGTCTGCGATCCATATTTTGAAAGAAAATGAGAAGGGAAGGGGAAATTTTCTAATCCTTGAAGAATGGATCACCCGTTCCCAATTGGAATTGTTCAATGTGGAAGGATTGATTCCTGCATTGGAAATCGTAGAATATGATAGCAAATATGAAGCCCTTATTTCCAACCTTTTGGGCAATGTTTTTTTTGCAAAACCTGAGTTTTTTACGGAAGATGCCGAACTTGCCGAAAATGCTGTATATCTATCCATGGATGGAACGATTCATCGACAAAAGGGAAAAACCTCCGGCGGGAATGTTGGCCTTTTCGAAGGTTCTAAACTGGGAAGGAAACAACAAATTGTACAGTTAGACCGGGAAATAACTGACATAAATGGAGAAATTGAAGGATGCGAAGAACAACTCGATGCACTCAATGATGAAATACAGGATCTGGAAACTAATGAAGAAGAAGATCAATTAGAACAACTTTCATCCGAACGCAGAAAGCTCGAGTCCCAGAAAATGAAGATAGAGACGACTGTGGAAGTGACGGGGAATGAAATTCAGAGCTTAAGAGGTGAACTGGAAGCAGTCTTGAACAAAGAGAAGGAAGACCGCGAGAATATAGAAGAATTGAATGAAAAGTTGAGAGTGTCCAATTCCAAACTAGAGGAACTACAATCTGAATTGGCTGGCATTGACGAAAGTTACAATCGGATTTCTACAGAATATAATGAAATCCGGCAGATTTTCAATGATGTAAACATTCGTGAAATTCAGCAAGCTAATTTGGTGGATCAGTTACAGCGGGAATTTGAGTATAAATCAGATCGACTCAAAGAATTACAGCAAAATGAGGGACAGAACCAAAATAAAATAATTAGTACAGAAGAGGCCATCGAGGACTTGAACCGATCTCAAGGTAACATTGATTCTCAATTATTAGAATTGCTTGATGCGAGAAAAGAAAAAGAATCTAATCTTAATGAGGTAGAAAAGAAGTATTACCAGTCACGGATGGAGATTACTGAGATGGAGAATGAAATAAAGAAATTAAATCAAAAGCAACGGAATTCCCAGACAGTAATCAATCAATTAAAGGATCAATTGAATTCGGATAAATTTGAATTTAAAAGGATTACGGAGCGATTGAATATTGAATTCGGGGTGGAAGAAAATGATTTGATTTTGGGTGATCCTGGTGAAGAAAAGGGTACTGAGGATGAATTAACACCGCGAATTGAAAAGCTAAAAAACCGTCTGGATAATTACGGTGAAATAAACCCGCTTGCTGTAGAAGCTTATGACGAAATTACAAATAGGCATCAAACTATAATAAGCCAACGTGATGATGTACTTGAAGCTCGTGATAAACTAGTAGAGACGATCAATGAGATTGAAAATACCGCTACTCAGAAGTTTATGGAGGCATTTGAGAGTGTACGGACTAATTTTATTGATGTTTTTCGCAGGTTGTTTACAGAGGATGATGATTGTGACCTGGTATTACTGGATCCAGACAACCCGTTGGAATCGAAAATAGAAATCACGGCTAAACCAAAAGGAAAGAAACCAAAGTCTATAAGCCAGTTATCCGGAGGGGAAAAAACTCTGACGGCTACTGCCTTGTTGTTTGCACTTTATCTTCTCAAGCCTGCGCCATTTTGTATTTTTGACGAAGTAGATGCTCCGTTAGATGATGCCAATATTTATAAGTTCAACCGGATTATTAAGGAATTTTCTGGTGATTCCCAATTTATTATTGTTACCCACAATAAACTTACTATGGAGGCCGTGGATATTATTTACGGCGTTTTTATGGAAGATACTGGTGTGTCTAATGTTGCAGCAGTGGATTTCCGCCATCTGGATGAAGTAGCTGAATTTGCTGTAAGCGGAGGAGGGTAACCTGGAGAAATTCTGTATTAATATTATATGTAAGGATAGTACAGGATCTAGTTGCAATTGCTTTCTTACCCGAAGTTTGTGTTCCATCCTTTACAAAGTTTTCTGACATACCTAAAAAGTGGGTAATAAAATGGGGTAGTATTAAACGATACGTTGCGCTTCTTGGTTTGATAATATTAATCAAATCTTAATAGAAAGTTGTAAAAGAAATGTACCTATTGGCATAGTAATACTATGGGATTGGTCGTGATTGTATTGCTTTCATGGCCCGCACGGTCTTTTATAAAAATATCATATGTCAATGTATCCCTGGGATATAATTGAGAAGGGGTGCAAGGTGGAGTACCATCCGGAAAAATACAACATGTCGTATAAATCGTAATCGTTATTTCTCCTTCAATGCCCCTACTGGCCCCTTCAGAGGGCAGCATCGGAAGACGATACTGAGAAGCAATAAACTGATCCCGGTTGTCTCTGATAAAGATATTTAGACTATCATTGTTCCCCAGGTCGCCATCTCCATCAGTAAAAGAAAATGTTATCCGTAAAGAATCAGTATTGAAATTATCTTGAATCATTTGATTCCGATTCATACTGATAAATTCGATTACCGGTTCATCAGGGAAATCGGGCCTTTTAATGCAGGAAGTAAGCACTATAAAACCTACAAAAAGAAAAAAATACTTTATTTTAAACTGTTTTTTCATAGATCAATATTATCTTAAATATACAGGTTTATTGCGAATTTGCTTGATTAGCTAGGAAAACCCTGATGTAGTTATATAAATTTTAACGATAATCAGAATTATTATTAAGCGTAAGACAGGTTGTCTATATTGTGTTTACGTATTTTATCAGATGAATATTATCAAACTATTGAATTATAAAAATATTGGATTAGAACTGGATAAGAATGGATGTTTTTCAAAGCAACTTACAGAGCATTTCATTGACCGGGGTTTGTTTCAGCTTTTTGTACCCGATTCTATTAAAGAAGCACCTGAAGATAAGATATCTGGAGAAAAGGACTTTGTTAAAGCGGTCAGGACTATCGAGGAGTACTCAAAGCTCGACGGGAACATTGGATGGATATTGCAAATTGGAGCCGGGGCAGGTGTATTTGCGGCCTATCTTGAAAACAGGATAGCCAAAAAGTATTTTTCACAGTCTCATCAGGTGGTTGCCGGCTCGGGATTCCCAGCAGGGGTAGCGAAACCCGTAAAGGGAGGCTTTCAAGTATCCGGTTCCTGGAGATTTGCAAGTGGTGCTTATCATGCATCAATATTTACAGCCAATTGCAAAATTGATAATTCAAAGGATACTATTGTATCTGTAATTATACCTGCTGATAGAGTGACGATTCTTCCGGTCTGGAATGGGATGGGTATGCGGGCAACCGATAGCCATACGTTTGTAGTTGAGGATGTTTTTATCCCTGATGAAGATGTATTTGAAATTGTTCCTGAAAGATTAGTTGTGCGTTCACCATTATACAGAATGCCTTTTGATTTATTTGCACGGGCTTTATTTATTCCTGTTTTTTTGGGCATGGCAGATGATTATATAGAGGTATTTGGAGAATTTATTAGGGAGAAAGACGATGATTATAGTGATAAAAGAGGATTACTTTTGGAAGAATTTACAATTAGCCTAAAATATCAACAGAGTAAATTTTATAGATCATTGGACATTGTGTGGGATTCTGTATGTAGTGAGAATATGACGGAAGGTTTATCTATTTCGTTTTCCAAATTATGTATAGGAATCAAGGAGATCCTTACTACAAACATTGAAAAGTGCCACAAATATACTGGTATGGAAGGGGTACGTATGGATTCCAGAATTAATGTAATTTTTCGAAACTTTATAACGGCAGGAGCTCATTATCTATTATCACCATTATTAAATAAGTAATGAATGGGTAATAATGTAAGGATATTGATACTTGCTTCTTAAAAAAAAACTGATGTGCGAGCTACCTAAGTTTATAGTGATTTTAGGCTGTTTTGATACCAAGGGGGCTGATTTTGCATACTTGAGAAGTTGTATTGTTAATCTGGGCGAAGAGGTTTTGATGATTAATACGGGGATCCTTGGTACAACGCATCTTTTTCCTGTTGATATTGAGGCCCATGAAGTTGCGGAGGCTGAAGGTGTTGACTTGGAGGGGCTTCGACAAAAGAATGATCGCGGATATGCTGTCGGGATAATGGGGAAGGGGGCCGGAAGAATAATGTCATTCTTGAATGAGAAAGATCAAATCAAAGCTGTTATCGGTATGGGAGGTGGTGGAGGAACTTATATTGCCTTAAAATCCATGCAGAAAGTGCCATTTGGGATTCCGAAATGGTGTATTAGTACGGTAGCATCCAAAGACCTTTCCAGGCAAATAGGGAGTAAAGATATCGTTTTGATGCCTTCTATAGTAGATATTGCTGGCCCCAACAGTGTTAGCAGGTTTTTGATGTCCCAAGCTGCGAAAGCTATTTGTTCAATGGCTAAGGTGAAAATTGATTCCACTGGCATACATGTCAAAACGATAGCCATTACCATGTTTGGAAATACAACCACTTGTGTGGATTACTGCCGGGAATTATTGGAAGATAAAGGATATGAAGTATTGGTTTTTCATGCGAATGGGGTGGGTGGAAAGACTATGGAATCTCTGATCATGGAAGGAGTGGTGCACGGTGTATTGGATATAACTACTACAGAGTTGGTTGATGAACTTTGTGGTGGAGTTTGCAGTGCAGGACCGGATCGGTTGAGTGCGGCTTCTGAAATGGGAATTCCGCAGGTCGTAGCACCGGGGTGTATGGATATGGTTAATTTTGCTCAACCAGCTACCGTCCCTCCCCGGTACAAGGATCGTCAATTATATAGTTGGGCGCCTGATGTGACCCTAATGCGCACTAACATTGTAGAAAACAAGGTCCTTGGGAAAATCTTAGCGGAAAAGTTGAATATTTCCAGGGCGCCCGTAAGAATATTATTACCTCAAAAAGGATTATCACAGATTGATTCGAATGAAGGCGTTTTCTATGATCCTGATGCCAACCGGGTATTATTTGATTCGATACAATCAAATATATGTGAGGAAATTGACACCATAGAAGTAAACTTCCATATCAACGATCCGAAATTTTCAGAATTGGCGGTTGCAACGTTATTGGATTTGATGTAAAAATATTTACATTAGTTTGGAAATGTCTGGAAAGTTCTTTATCAATAAGGTTTTAAATATCTTCTATGTGAACCCTTGAGTTTACAAGGCTCTAAATTGTCATAAATTAATTAAAAAAATACAACATATGCCAAATCCATGGACAGGAATAGGGAATCCTTACACCAAACAAGAAGTAAATGACCGACTGAAAAACACACTCGGTCAGAATAAGGCTATTATAGCAGCCGGGGCTGGAACCGGGATAAGTGCCAAGTTTATAGAGAGAGGGGGAGCAGACCTTATAATTGTATATAATTCAGGACGCTTTAGGATGGCTGGTCACGGTTCTACAGCCGGCCTAATGGCTTATGGTGACGCTAATGCCGTTGCGATGGAAATTGGGGAATTTGAAGTACTCCCTGTGGTAAAAGAAATTCCGGTTATTTGTGGAGTCCACGCTACTGATCCTCGGAGAAGAATGTGGCATCACCTCCTGAAAGTGAAAGATATGGGGTTTTCGGGAATAAATAACTTTCCTACGCACTGTATTGTAGATGGGAAGTTTCGTTCTATCCTGGAAGAAACCGGGATGGAGTTTGACAAAGAGGTCGAGATGGTCCGACTAGCTACAAAGATGGACTTGTTTTCCATAGTATATATATCAAATGCCGAAGAGGCACTTAAAATGGTAGATGCAGGTGCAGATGTAATTGTTATACATTTGGGTACTACGATCGGAGGTTCAGTGGGTGTAGTAGATGCAAGTATTACCATGGATGAATCCATCGATCGTTTGAACGAGATACAACAAATAGTCCTAGATCAGGAGCCATCGATTATTTGTCTGGCACATGGGGGGCCGGTTAATACTCCTGATGATGTACGTTATGTTATGGGAAGAAGTAAAATCCAGGGTTTTGTAGGTGCTTCTTCACTAGAGAGAATGGGTGTTGAAGAGTCATTAACAAATTTAACGAAAGATTTTAAGTCAATTTTACTGGATTAACACGTAATAGATGACAAATGAAATTGTCACTTTATAATGCTTTTCCAGGGAGTCTGGACATTTTTTAGGAATATCCTTATGAAAGGAACAAAGATCATTTTATATGAAAACCGGCGCAACTATACCACGGAGTGCTTTTCACGGGTGATGAGTATATTGTTCTTATGGTCTTTTTTTTGCCTGGAGTCTTGAGTTTTTCAATTAATCCTTTGGTCTGGAGGCAATAGATACAGGAGGGCAAGATTTTATATTCACGGAACTCCACTCACATTCATTTTGATACTATACAGACTTTCGGAGGCTGTAATGAAAAGTATATTCATATCCACTCCACCGAAACACACATTCGCAGTCCACTTTTCAGGTACCTCTATATGACCGATTTTTATACCCTCCGGGTTGAAAATCGTAACCCCTTTCCCTGTCAAATAAATGTTGCCGGCTTCGTCAATAGTCATTCCATCGGACCCCATTTCAACAAAGAGTTCTCTTTTACTTAGCTTCCCGTTTTTGCGGATTTTAAATTTATAAATTTTGTTATCCCCGATATCCGCTACATATATTATTTTTCCGTCAGGGGTTCCAATAATACCATTGGGGCGGACAAATCCCTTGGCTACAGGAAAAAATTTATTCTTTTCTTCGGAAAGGTAATAGACGTACTGCCCTTCCTGTTGCATCTCAGGATTCCGTACCCAATAAGGTCTTTTGTACAATGGATCTGTGAAGTATATACTTCCATTGGGGTGGACCCAGACATCGTTTGGTCCATTTAGTAATTTATTTTGGTGATTTTTTATAAGTACCGTATGGTTCCCATGTGTATCTATTCTCCATAGTTGGTTATCCATATCTGCACAAGCAATTAAATATCCGTTTTTGTCAAAGTATAATCCATTGGACCTACCGCTTTCTGAAAGAAAAGTTGATAATTTCCCATGAGTTGACCATTGGTATATTTTGTTATTAGGTTGGTCTGTAAAAAAGATATTTCCAAGGGAATCAACGGCAGGGCCTTCCGTAAAACTAAATTCTCCGGCTAACTTCTTTAGTTCTGCTTCCGGGTGCACCGGCATACTGGATTGTGATTTTAGTATAAAAGGAAATAGCGGTAGGAAAATGATAAACCTTAAATATGGGATTATGCATGATAGGGGTGGGAAAATAGTGTTAGGAATATTTTTTCTACTCATAAATGTTATTTGCTGATAAAATTACATAATTTTTGTCGGGTATATCGCCTGTTATGACTTTTGAACTTTTTTTAATAATCTACTTAAATATTTATTGATGAAGATCAACTTGTTATGTAAATGTTTCCATGCCCTATCAATGGTATTTTTTTTTAGTATCAGTGTAAGTAGTTGTTCCGATCCAAATTCCGGAAAGGACGTCCCCAATATAATAGTTTTTATGATTGACGACCTGGGTTACGGTGACATTGGTGCTTATAATGATTCTATAGATTATACACCTCATATTGATTCCCTGGCAATCGAGGGTATGATGTGGACAGACTTTCATTCCAACGGGCCAATGTGTTCGCCCACTCGTGCAGCTTTCCTTACCGGTCAATATCAATATCGCTTTGGGAAAAGGTTTGAGCACGCATTGAGTGCCAGGAGAAAAGATAGTGGTTTGCCTGATACAGTGGTAACTATTGCAGATGTACTGAAAAGAAAAGGATATAAAACAGGAATGTTTGGCAAATGGCATCTGGGGATAGAAGAACCGTATTTGCCTAATAATTACGGTTTTGATATATTCCAGGGTTTATTATCCGGAGACGGGGACCATCACACGCATATTAACCGGTGGGGGATGGAAGATTGGTGGAGCAATAAGAAGCTGGATATGAATCAAGAATATTCTGTAGACCGGATAACAAAAGGGACAGTTCAGTTTATTAAAGAAAATAATAATGACCCCTTTTTTTTATATGTATCACACCTAGCCATTCATTTTCCCTGGCAAGGACCTGGAGATCCTACTCACAGGATGAGAGGAGGAGATTATACAGATGACAAATGGGGAATTATTCCTGATAAGACCAATGTAAGGCCGCACGTCGAGGATATGATTAAAGCTGTTGATGAAAGTGTGGGCGAGATAATGGCTTCATTAAAGTCTCAGTTGCTAGATAAAAATACAATAGTGATTTTTACTTCCGATAATGGCGGTTACAGGCATTATGATTATCGATTTTTTAATATTTCAAATAATGGTCCGCTACGAGGTCAAAAAGCAGAAGTTCTTGAAGGAGGGCACAGAGTCCCGTTTATTATATGGTGGCCGGATAAAATTGATCCAGGAGAAAAAACTTTTGAATTGGGAATGAGTATGGATTTGTTTCCCACCTTAGCAGCTATCGTGGAGGCAGAACTTCCTGAATACGGGACCGATGGCATAGACCTAAGCCCCGTACTGTTTGAAAAAGGGAAAACTATGGAAAACCGAACTGTATTTTGGAAGATGGGAGATGATTGGGCGGTAAGGGAAGGGAAATGGAAACTTATAAATATGGAGGGAAAAAAATCCCTTTACAACTTGCAGGAAGATATTGGTGAATCCAATGATAAAATAGATACACAACCAGTGAAAAGGGATTTATTAAATAAGGAATATAATCAAATGGTTAGAAATATATTGTTGTATTAGGTGTAGGGTGTTTTCATTATAAAAAAGGCCTGGTAACGTAAACGGAATTTGTTTTATTCTGATTTTATTTGAATTTGTAGTGATTAAGAGTGTTTTATTGTCAGGTTAGTATCCTGTTGTTATTTGTTTTTAGTATTGATTATTTGTTTGTTATGGTTTTGATTCAGGGTATGCATTCATTACATGGATGCAATAAGAGAAGGCCAACATCAGGGGCAAAAGGTAGGTGAGTGGGTGTTGAATTCGTGGAAATAAACTCAGAGATTTACAATCAATAAGGCAATCATTGTAAATTTAGGACTCAAAGCCACAAGCTCTTTGAACAAAGGATATCGTTAATGTATAATATCTTTTATATCAAATGTATATACATATCCTTCATCGTCTGAAAAGTATATGTTCCATGGCTGGTCTTTCTCGAATGGTTCTTTGGAAGCCGTGACATTATTAAGTTGCGCAGGTTTCTCGGATTTTATTATACATTTTTCAATTAGTTTCCATCCAATACCGTCTTTGACCACCTCATTTACGGATATAAAGCTCATATCCGTTCCACGTTGATGAACGGTGTGAATCTCAAAAATTTTTCCGGAGGTAGAATTTACAATAACAGGACGGGTAGGGCTATGCGTTTTGGTTAGGTCTATCACATCTTGATTAGTCCATTTACCCTCCGGAGATTTTATCCTTAATACAAATTGCGGTTCTCCGTTTTTGTCGACACTGTTTTTGGAAATGACCATAAGTGTATGATCCGGTAGAATCGCAGTATTTAGATGATCATCTGCATTTTTGTTCCCCTGTTCAACTATGGTAGGAGTTGACCAATGGGTTGATTTATCCTTATTCCAATGGATGCGTTCGAAGATAGTTTCTTCTTTTTGATTGGACCATATTATGGAAACATAATTTGGTGTTCTGGTAATCACACTGATATCATCCGTGTCTATTCCGGAAGCAATTTCATAAGGTGCTGTCCAATATTTTCCGTTTCGCGAGTTCCATACCATAATTGATTCATTTAAATCTGAACATACCCACCAATCTCCTTTTACATCCTGAGAAATCGTACCTGTTTCGATTTCATGACAATTTTCGGGGATAGGTAAATCGGTTCTAAATTTTTCTATATATTGGTTTTTAACATGGGAAAAACGCATTGAAAGGATTATAAGCCTGCAATCACCAACTAAAAGGATCATGAGTTTGTTCCCAATTGAGAATACGTCACCCTTGCCCGGAAGGCCTTTCCAGGAAGTGTTAATCTCTAGGGAGGGCTGCCATCCCCGTTCATCAGTATGCCAAAGTTCTGGTCCACTTTCCCCTGGCAGTAGAATCCAATTTTTCCCCTTGAAATTCCATGACTTGGACTGGGGTTTGTCTGCCGTAGGAGCAATGTAATTAACATGTAATATAGGGGATACGGTAATCTTTTTAGGCCCAGGTATTTGAGCATACAGGGATGTCGAAAGTATCAAGATGGTAAATAGTATGTGGAGTAGTAAACCTTTGTTCATTACAAGTATTGTGTGTTGTTCATTCTGTCAGGGGAACCACTTCATGCATACTCTACTGAAGATTATCCCCGAGCGTTGAATGAAAATTTTATTTAATACTGTTTTAGATTTTGATAGATGTCTCGTATTTACAATCAAAATCCTTTCTTCGAAAATCAAGTCGGCCCTTTTACTAATGCTGAATTTAGATATTGATTCATAAAAGTACTAATTAATCCTTTGAAGTACTTTATGGTAATGTTAATTCGATAATTTATATTCAAGTTAATTCAACAAAGGTCTGACGATCACTGTTGAAAGTAATCTTTATTGGAAAAAAGTAAAATAAATGAGTAAACTATTATCAGATATACCTTTGTCGGTTTTGGATTTGGCTGTGATCAATGCAAGTGGATCACCTGCTAATTCTTTTTACAGAAGCCTGAGTCTTGCCCGAAAAGCAGAAAGTCTTGGATTTAAGAGATTTTGGATGGCGGAACACCACAATATGGACAGTATAGCAAGTTCTGCAACTTCTATTCTATTGGGGTATATTGCTGGTGGAACTTCTACAATACGGGTAGGATCAGGGGGTATCATGTTACCCAACCATGCTCCACTAATGGTTGCAGAGCAATTCGGTACGCTGGAATCTCTGTATCCGGGAAGGATAGACCTTGGGTTGGGAAGGGCCCCCGGAACGGACCAGTTGACAGCAAGAGCGTTGAGAAGGGATGAGCAATCAGCCTACAGATTTCCGCAGAATGTACAAGAACTTCAGCGATACTTTTCGGTCGAAAACAGAGGGAGCAAAGTTCGGGCCATCCCGGGTGAAGGATTAGATATCCCGATTTGGATATTAGGGTCAAGTACCGATAGTGCAAGAATGGCTTCAATGATGGGATTGCCTTATGCATTTGCGAGTCATTTTGCTCCCAGGCAGCTGCATGAAGCTAAGAGTATTTATCGAAGTGGGTTCAAGCCTTCTTCGCAATTGAATCATCCCTATTTTATGCCTTGTATCAATGTAATAGCGGCGGAGACTGACCGGGAAGCAGAAATATTAGCCACTTCTGCTCAAAAACTTTTTATGGGAATAATTACCGGAGAGCGGTTTCCATTACAGCCACCGGAAGAAGATTTTGTAATGGATCCCATGGCAAAGGCAGCAATGGAACAGATGACGCGATACTCTTTTGTGGGAGGGCCCGATACAATTAACCGGGAACTTACTAAGTTTATTAATGAAACGGGTGCTGACGAACTGATGATTGTATCACATATTTATGATACACATGCCCGGGAACGTTCTTATGAGATCGTAAGAGAATTACAAAAGGTTAATGTTCGGTAAAAGGAACATAAGAGATTTGTATACTGTCCATATTTATACCTGGTACTTTGAATACCTAATGATGCATGATTTAAAATAAAAGATACTTCTTCTTTCTTTTAGGATATAATTAGTAAAATTGACTTTGTAAATCATTATAACAGTATATTTATTGATTTTTGGGCAGCCGTATGATAAAAATAATACAAAAGTCTGATGAGGGTAAAGATTATAAATTCAGTATTGTGATACCCACGTGGAATAATCTTGACCTTCTTAAGATATGCCTGAAGAGTATTCAAGACAATTCAAGGTTTAGTCATCAAATAATTGTTCATGTAAACGAGGGAATAGATGGAACATTGGATTGGTTGCAAAGTAATTTTGACGGAGATATAACCTTTAGTAAGGATAATAAGGGTATTTGTTATCCCCTGAATTATTGCGCTCAATTAGTAAATACTGATTACTATTGTTATTTCAATGATGATATGTATGCTTGCCCGGACTGGGATTTACCCCTTTGGGAAGCAATTGAAAAGAAAGTAGATAACCTTTTCTTTTTTTCAGGCACACAAATTCAACCTTTTAGTTTCTGGGATAGCAGTATTATAGCCAACCAGAATTTTGGTACGGAAGCAAATGATTTCAGAGAGCAGGAACTTTTAGATAAATTCAATTTGCCAGAAAAGGAAGATTGGAGTGGGGCAACCTGGCCGCCTAATGTAGTTCATATTGATATGTGGCGAATGGCTGGAGGGTATAGTATTGAATTTAGTCCCGGAATGTATAGTGACCCTGATTTTTCAATGAAACTATGGAAATTGGGAGTGAGAGATTTTAGAGGCCTTTCGGATAGTCGTGTCTATCATTTTGAATCCAAATCAACTTCAAAGGTACGTAAAAACAAAGGTGCGGATCAGTTTTTAGCAAAATGGGGTATTTCTTCAAGAATGTTTGGAAAGCACTATTTGAAAAGAGGGAAAAAATACGATGGTCCCTTGAGTGATGTAGATAAGGAAACCCTTTCATATAAAACAGATTCAATACGCAATTTTTTCAAAAGAGTAGCTAAAGCTATGTTCCCATGAAAATTGCGATTTATACAGCTATATTTGGTGGTTATGACAAATTGATTCCTCAGCCCGAATTAGAAAATGTCGATTTTATCTGTTTTTCTGATCGTCCCTTAAAATCCTCATCCTGGGAAGTGAGGGTTGTACAACCTCTCTACGAAAATGACCATACACGTAATAATCGATTATATAAGATTTTACCCCATAAATTTCTTCCGGAGTATAAAGTAAGTATTTATATTGATGGAAATTTTTTGGTATTGGAAGATGTTCATAATCTCTCGCAATTTATTTTACAAAGAGCATCTATGGGCGCATTTTGCCATACTCCGCCGATTGAAAACTCTCGAAATTGTGTTTACGAAGAATACAAACATATACTTTCATTTTTGGAAAAAGGCCTGGAATTGGATGATCCGGAAATATTGGAAGAACACATTCAATTTCTGCATGAAGAAAAGTATCCAAGGCACAATGGGTTAATTGCAGGTGGCGTGTTGTTGCGGAACCATCAAGATATAGAGGTTCAAAGAGCAATGGAATTATGGTGGGAGATAGTCAGAAATAAAAGTAAACGAGATCAGTTAAGTTTTAATTATGTAGCCTGGAAGACGGGGCTGGATTTTTGCTATATACCTGGAGAAATTTGTGAAGGGAATCCATGGTTTTACAAGCTGGGTGGCCATAAACAAGCTTTGTGGTTTCGGATGCTTAAATATAGGATCAGAAGAAAGTTGGGAATAATCCGGCACCTGGTGGAAGAAGGCAGAAGTATTGAGAGGATACAAGGTGGGACAACACAAAATAACTACTTCAGGAATTAATAACATTTTATTCAAGTCTGCAGCCTTTTCCAAAGGTGGTTGATAGCTATCAATTCACGAACTGATTATTATCATTGGTTTGATAATCGTCGATAGGTTATTTTTGGAACAAAATATTGAGATGGAAATTAATTCTGCTCTGAACACTGTTTGTTACCACTGTGGAGATAGACTACCAGACAATAAAATTGTATTTGACAACAAAAAATTTTGTTGTCAGGGGTGCCAGACGGTATATTCTATTTTGAAAGAAAATGATTTGTGTTCGTATTATCATCTCAATGGTACACCGGGAATTACAAAACGAAAAGAGGTACACAAGGAAAAGTATTTGTTCTTAAATGATCCTAAAATAAGTAAAAGCTTTGTGGATTTTAAGGATGATATAAGTACGAAAGCTACTTTTTCAATACCCTCTATTCACTGTTCCTCGTGTCTTTGGCTGCTAGAGAAATTACACAATATTGAATCCGGAATCCGTTCGAGTCGGGTTGATTTTGCTCGAAAAAAGGTAAGTGTGATTTTTGATCACAATATCATTGACTTGAAACAAGTCGCTGAGCTGTTGACGTCTATTGGTTATGAACCTTATATTAGTTTTGACGAAGATCGTAATAAGACCTATGATAGTTCTCTGAGACAATCACGTCGAGACCTGCTCAACAGGTTAGGGGTGGCGGGTTTTTGTTTTGGGAATATTATGTTGGCGAGTCTCCCGGAATATTTTAGCGGTATAAACTCATTAGCAGAAAATTGGGCTTATTTTTTTCGTTATTTTAATTTATTATTAGCTATACCTGTATTTTTTTACAGTTCATTACCTTTTTTTAGAAGTGCAGGTGCCGGAATCAGGAAAGGGGTTTTGAATATTGATATTCCTGTATCTATAGCTATCATTATTACATTTATTAGATCTTTAGTGGAGGTGATTGGTGGATATGGCTCTGGTTTTTTTGATAGCATGGCCGGTATTGTGTTTTTTATGTTGATAGGGAGGTATTTAAGGGAAAAAGCCCAAAACAATATGGTATTTGATCGGGATTATCGCTCGTATTTTCCCTTAGCAGTGAACCGTGTGGAGGGTAAATTAATTCATTCAGTATCACTTTCGGATCTTCGAAAAAATGATATTATTAGATTACATAGTGGTGATATAGTCCCTGCTGATAGCTTAGTCCTAGGGGATGCTGTTTTGGTGAATTACAGTTTTGTGACCGGGGAAAGTCATCCTGTACGAATTCAAAAGGGAGGAGTACTCTATGCAGGGGGGCGAATTGTCAAAGGATTGATAGAGCTATCAATTTTAAAGCCGGTTTCACAGAGCTATTTAGTTTCACTCTGGAACGATTACGACGCTTCTCAAGAAGGGGAGGAGAATCATTCGGATTTCGTGAATTTTTGGGGGATACGTTTTACCTATCTTGTTTTACTAATTGCAGTGGCTTCAGCTATATACTGGGGAATTTTTGACCCCTCAAAAATGTGGACATCTGCGACTGCAGTACTTATCATTGCCTGTCCCTGTGCTTTGCTTTTAGCTTCTACCTATGCCGATGCCCAATTTATACGGCACTTTTCATTGCGAAAAGTATATTTGAAAAATGCTAAGGTTTTCAGTGAATTGAGAAAAGTCAGCAGGATTGTTTTTGATAAAACGGGTACAATTACCCAACCAGATAAAAATGCAATATTATATCGAGGACAAAATTTGTCTACTTATCAACAGCGTTTATTAAAGTCTTTGGCATTGGAAAGTGTACACCCAATAAGTAAGGGAATAACCAAATATTTTGAAGGCATTGATCCTATACTAATAGACTCTTTTAATGAGATTCCCGGAAAAGGAATAGAAGGTTGGATCGATAACCATCACGTGCAAATAGGAAGTCGTGATTTTGCCAAAGCTTTTACATTCGACGCTTTTAAATTCCCTCATGCCTTCGTAAATATTGACGGTAAAGCCCTGGGGTATTTTAAATTGCAAAATGTGCTCAGGCCAGAAATAATAAATTGTATTTCTAGGATTAAAGAGAATAACACTAAAATTTCATTATTGTCCGGGGACAATGAGGGAGAACGTGTGACGATGGAGAATTTATTGGGAAACGAATCTGATATTAGATTTTCTCAATCTCCGCACGACAAAAAGGAGGCTGTTAAGGCCTATCAAAAGGATGGAGAATCAGTATTAATGGTTGGCGATGGACTTAATGATGCAGGTGCTCTTAAGAGTGCTAATGTCGGCGTGGTTATATCAGAAGATTCGCAATACTTTACACCGGCATGTGATATAATCGTTGATTCAGAATCGATAGGGATTTTGCCGGATTTGACCCGGTTGGCCATATGGAATAAAAGGTTAGTTACTATTTGTTTTATTTTCTCACTTGGATACAATTTCACTGGTCTTTGGTTTGCTGTTCAGGGGCTCCTATCCCCTTTGATGGCTGCTATTATTATGCCATTGAGTTCCCTAACTATAATCGCGCTTACCTATGTCGGTGCTGAAATGGTATTTAGTGATATTCTTACCAAGAGAAAGAGATAATGCGGATTATTTTGAATACTGATTACTGGCATTGATGAGTATCATTTTACACTTTGAGATTGGTCATTCCTTAGTACTATCACTGCCTATATTTTTGAGGTAAAATAAAAACCTAAATGAGTGTTATCGTAATCCTTTTATCGATTAGTGTATTTATCGCTGCCATGTTTTTATTGGCATTTATCTGGAATGTCCAGAGTGGTCAATATGAAGATGATTTTTCACCGCCATACAGAATGTTGTTCGATGAAGATGAAAAAAGTGATGCGAATTCGAAAATTTCTAAAAACCAGAATTAAAGATGGAAAAAGAGATCTTTTACTATGACAATCATGCACCCAAAAATTTTCTATATGCCACCATGTTTTGGGGCTTTGTTGGAATGCTCGCAGGTGTTTGGATCGCATTTGAATTAGCTTTTCCGCAATTGAACTTGGGATATGCTATGACGTCTTTCGGAAGAATGAGGCCTGTTCACACAAATGCCGTTATTTTCGCATTTGTAGGCAATGCTATTTTTGCTGGAGTATATTATTCTTTACAGCGATTACTTAAGGCCCGGATGTTTTCGGATCTACTTACTAAAATCCATTTTTGGGGGTGGCAACTTATTATAGTGGCAGGCGCCATTACACTTTGGATGGGGCACACTCAAGGTAAGGAATATGCCGAATTGGAATGGCCAATCGATATTGCTATCGCTTTAGTTTGGGTAATATTTGGGGTGAATATGATCGGTACCATGCTTCGAAGAAGAGAAAGGCATCTTTATGTAGCAATTTGGTTTTATCTGGCTACATGGGTGGCTGTAGCAATGCTACATATTGTCAACTCTTTTGCAATGCCTGTCTCATTTATGAAAAGTTATAGCTGGTATGCAGGTGTGCAGGATGCATTGGTACAATGGTGGTATGGACACAATGCGGTGGCCTTTTTTCTTACTACACCATACCTGGGCTTAATGTATTATTTTGTACCGAAGGCTGCCAATCGACCAATTTATTCTTACAAATGGTCAATTGTACATTTTTGGTCATTAATATTTATCTATATCTGGGCGGGACCTCATCATTTATTATACACGGCTTTACCGGAATGGGCCCAATCTCTGGGTACAGTTTTTAGTATTATGTTGATTTTCCCATCCTGGGGTGGTGCACTTAATGGTCTGATGACTTTAAGAGGGGCCTGGGATACGGTAAGAGATAATCCAATATTAAAGTTTTTTGTTGTCGCTCTTACCTGTTATGGTATGGCTACCTTTGAAGGGCCAATGTTGTCCTTAAAGAATGTGAATGCTTTTACCCATTACACTGATTGGACAGTAGCACACGTTCATGTTGGGGCATTGGGATGGAATGGCTTTTTGACTTTTGGAATGATATACTGGATGATGCCCCGGTTGTTTAATACGAAATTATATTCAGTCAAGTGGGCCAATACTCACTTCTGGATCGGTACATTGGGAATTATATTTTATGTTATACCCATGTACTGGGCTGCATGGACACAAAGTTTAATGTGGAAACAATTTACTGAAGAGGGCCAACTTCAATATACATTTCTTGAAACTGTTATAGAATTAATTCCAATGTATGCTTTACGCGGTGTGGGCGGACTCCTTTTCTTGGGTGGTCTAGTACTTATGGTGGTAAACATTTGGAAAACGATCCGGAAAGGTTCATTTAATTCAGAAGAAAGAGCGGAGGCCATGCCATTGGATAAAGCCTGGAAGCCCGGTAAGAGAATGTTCTGGCACAGCTGGATTGAACGTAAGCCGGTTACCCTGGTTGTTTTAAGTTTAGTTGCAGTAGCTATTGGTGGATTGATTGAAATGGTACCTACATTTTTAATCAAGTCTAATGTCCCTACCCTGAGTTCAGTACAACCCTACACTCCACTTGAATTGGAAGGGCGCGATATTTATCTTCGTGAGGGTTGTTATACTTGTCATTCCCAAATGATTCGGCCTTTTAGACACGAAGTTGCGCGCTATGGAGAGTATTCAAAAGCAGGCGAGTATGTATATGACCATCCTTTCCAATGGGGGAGTAAAAGAACAGGACCGGATTTGGCACGGGAAGGAGGAAAATATCCGGATAGCTGGCACTACAATCATATGCTGGAGCCCACTTCCATGTCACCAGGTTCAATAATGCCACCATATCCCTGGCTTTTTTCCAATGATCTGGATACCTCTCAAACGGTGGATAAAGTTCAGGCAATGAGAAAACTTGGAGTACCCTATACGGATGAGAATGTAGAAAATGCACTGGTTGAATTGAATCATCAATCTGAAGAGATTGCCAATGGTTTGGCAAATGAGAACATTAAAATTGATAACAGCCGTGAAATAATAGCGTTGATTGCCTATTTGCAAAGATTGGGTACGGATATAAAAGGAGGCAACCCCAGCATGGAAGAATAAAGTCGAAAACCTGTATGATTTAGGCGTTCCTGATTTGTGGATTGAAATGGCTCAAAGGTGGAATCAGGATTGGAAGCCAAAACCATAGGCTTGAATTATTGGCGTGTTGTGAATGAATTTATGAGGCTGGTAGTTTTGGGGGATACATAGCAAGTGTTATGAAAGAGAAGACAAAAGATTTAATAAAAAAAATACGATGAAATTTACAAACTACCTGAAGGAAATCGATAATGTTAGCATTTTTCCAATAATAACATTGGTATTATTTGTTTCAATTTTTATTGTAGCTGTGCTGTATTGCTTCGTGATGGATAAAGATACAGCGTTGCAATCCAGTCAAATGCCACTCGATGAATCAGAAATATTATTCCCGGATGATAAAATAAATAATTATGAATAATTTACTGTTTGGATTTATGAAGTTTCCACTGAATATAATTTCGGCACAATTTCAAGGAATAAATGATTCCGGGATGTGGGAGATTTTTAAAAACCCGACGATTATAGCTATGACTACCGTGGCTTTGGTTTTATTATTAGCCATTTTCCTGCTGGGCAATGCCATGATCAAAATAAAGTATATGGTGTTGCAGGACAAAAAGAAAAAACTTCGCACTCATCCAACGGATGTCGTTAAATCTTTTATACCATTTATCTTCATTGGAGAAGGTTCATTTGGCTTTAATTTTTCATACGGATTGATTTCGGTGAATATAATAGATGGTGTTCATAATTCAGTTTTTTACTTGCTTTTGATGACTATATTTATTGAGCTGGTAGTAATACTTTTTATTATTCGTACTATTTCTGTAGACGTAAAACCCTATATTTTATCGTCCAGTAAGCCATTGAAAACGCGGAAAAAAGTGTCATTTTATGACTGGTGGTGGAAAAAAGTAAATAAAGCATCGGATGATGAGGATAAGGTAGATACAGGACATATGTATGATGGCATTAGGGAATTGGATAATAAGATTCCACCGTGGTGGAGGTATGCATTCTATAGTACCATTGTTTTTGCTGTTGTATATCTCTGGAGATATCATGTCAGTGAGACTGCCCCGCTACAGATTGAAGAGTACGAAATTGCCGTGGCAGAGGCAGAAGAAGCTCATCAGGCTTATTTGTTAGCGGCGGGTAACCGCATTGATGAGAATAATGTGGAAATGGTCGATGAAGATGGAATTCAGGCAGGTGAAAAAATATTTATGCAGAACTGTGCAGCCTGCCACGGGGGAAATGGAGAAGGCCTGGTCGGACCCAATTTGACGGACGAATATTGGATTCACGGTAAAGGGGAACTTCCGGATGTGTTTACAGTCGTCAAATATGGCGTAGTAGAGAAAGGTATGATGGCATGGAAGGATCAACTTTCTCCTTCTATGATGGCCCAGGTGTCAAGTTATATATTGACCCTTCAGGGCACGAATCCTCCTAATCAAAAGGAGCCTCAAGGTGAAAGGTATGAGCCGGCAAATTAAAGAATTAGGTAATTGTATATATGTTGCTTGGATAGTTTAAAGAGTAATTGTAAAAATCTATAAGTATTAATAAATGAAAATCCATTTAGGGAAATATTGATTGATAAACAGAAGATTTCAGAATTGAAACAAAATGGAAAAAATGACCGGTAATGATGATTTTCGCGACCATTTATCAAATGTAGATAGCAGTGGTAGAAGGGTATGGATGTATCCATTGAAACCTCAGGGGCTTTATACTAAATACAGAAAGTATGTGAGTGTTTTTTTACTGGCATTTTTAATACTTACCCCCTTTATCAAGATAAATGGTAGGCCGCTGTTGATGTTCAATATACTGGAAGGAAAATTTATCATTTTTGGTTCTATTTTCTGGCCACAAGACTTTATTGTATTTGGGATAGCCATGATGATCGGGATATTATTTATAGCATTGTTTACAATGGTATATGGGCGTGTTTTTTGCGGTTGGGTATGTCCGCAAACGATATTCATGGAAATGGTTTTTCGAAGGATTGAATATTGGATAGAAGGGTCACATACTAAACAGAAGTTATTAAATAAACGACCCTGGGATCGTGATAAGTTGTATAAGAAGACATTGAAGCATACAATTTTTCTGCTGATCTCGTTTGGTATCGCCAATATATTTTTGTCGTATATTATAGGTGTTGATGCCTTATGGGAAATTATTACCGATCCGGTAAGTCAGCATTTGGGCGGGTTTGTAGCTATTCTGATTTTTACATTGGCATTCTACGGAGTGTTTGCTTTTGTCAGGGAAATAGTATGTACAAATATTTGTCCATATGGTCGGCTGCAGGGAGTCCTTCTTGACAGTGATAGTGTAGTGGTAGCTTACGACCACCAAAGAGGGGAACCAAGGGGTAAATTCAAAAAGGGACAGGAACGGGAGATTGGGGATTGTATTGATTGTGGTCAATGTGTACAGGTTTGTCCTACCGGGATAGATATTCGTCACGGGACCCAATTGGAATGTGTGAATTGTACTGCATGCATAGATGCATGCGACAATATTATGGATAAAGTAGGTTTACCCAGAGGATTGATACGGTATGATTCGGAAAATGCGATTTCCAGAAATGAGAAGTGGCATTTTACCACAAGGACAAAGGTGTATTCATTTATTTTAGTTGCATTAATTTTTGTTGAAGGTGGATTGCTATTGAATCGTTCAAACGTTAGTGCTACTGTTACCAGGGTAGCGGGGCAATTATACCAGGTAAGGGACGATGATAGCGTTTCTAATTTATATAATATTAAATTGGTCAATAAGACATTCGATGACATTGACAATATTATTCTAGAACCATTAAATCTGGATGGAGATATTGAAGTTGTTGGCAATAAAAAGCTGAACTTGCCAGCGGAGGGTATAACCGAAGGAACATTCTTTTTAATAGTTGGCAATGAAAGTGTAAAACCTGGTAAGAATAAACTGGAATTTAAAATAGTTTCCGGAGGAGAAGTATTAACAAAGGTTTCTACCAGTTTTTTTAGTCCGAATTAATCGTAAAATCATGAAAATACATTGGGGACATAAGTTGATAATAGTGTTTTTGTTATTCGCAGGTTTTATAATTTATATCTTTTCCCAGGCAATGGGGGATAAATACGAAATGGTAACCCAGAATTATTATGAAAAGGAGATGGAATATGAAAAAGAGGTTAATCAAAATGCAAGGGCGGATAAAAAAGGCTATTCGCTTGGAATCATTCAGGATGAAAAGTTTCTTTTTGTTCAATTGGACGGTGTAAAAAGCCAAGTAAGAGGTGAAATGTTTTGGTATAAACCTGATGATGGTACGAAAGATATGAATATAGAATTTGTTTCGGATTCATCGGGTAAAGCTGTTTATCCAATAGAAAAGTTTGAGAAAGGGATGTACCAGGTTCGGCTTACCTGGCAGGAAGATGGAAAAACATTGGCACTAAAAGAAACCGTTTTTGTTCAAAAATAGATATGATGATTATTTTTCAAGGAATGGTTTTAGGGGTTTTAAGCAGCCTACATTGTTTGGGGATGTGTGGACCATTAGCAATGTCTGTTCCTATGGCAGGGCAGGATAAGCATCCTATTCAAAGTTGGTTGAGAATATTGATGTATCATCTTGGACGAATTACCAGTTATGTGACATTAGGAATTATTGCCGGACTTATAGGTCGTGGATTTTACCTTACTGGTTACCATCAATACATTTCGATTTTACTGGGAGTAACAATTCTCTTGATATTAATTCTGGGTAAGTCAAATACCTTTTTAAATGTTCATTTTGATCGCCTTTCTCATTTCGTTCGGCAGAAAATATCATTCGTTTTAGGTCGACCGGGAAGGGGCGCGGTTTATCTTTTTGGTATATTAAATGGGCTATTACCATGTGGTATGGTGTATATGGCATTGGTGATGACGTTGCCTTTTTATAATTTAACGTCTTCAGTACTGTTGATGGCCGGTTTTGGATTGGGGACAGTGCCTGCGTTATTTGGTCTCCAGTGGGTGGGAAAAAAGTGGGGAAGATTTATAAATGTTCGAAGGGCATTTCCCTGGGTAATGGGCATTACCGGAGTATTACTCATTATTCGGGGCCTGAATCTGGATATCGCGTATTTGAGTCCGAAGTTGGACCCTCTGGTAAATATAATGTGTGGAAGCGGATTTTAACCGGATCGGAGAGGCGGACCTTTAGTCGGGACAGAGGATTTCTAAGACGGTATATTTTTTATTCGTAATGCTGTGATAACCGAGAAGCTCCAATTCACTTATAAATGATAGGTATAGTTGCTTACTTTTGAGGATAGATATTAGAGTTTTGTCTCTGTTTAACAGATAAAGGATAATATTGGTATCCAATTAAATAATAATCCCATTCATTTCGCCATTTTCTTTGGAGGGTGAGTGGATCTTCTTTCAGGTTTATGGCACCACAATATCTTTGGAGATCTATTTTTTTAGCGACACTGTCCCGTAAAGTGTGTAAATTAAAAAGGGTTGGGAAGAAGTTTAAAGTTTGAGCCTATCATCAAATATAGT
>NZ_JAJSLW010000025.1 GCF_021729145.1 Membranihabitans maritimus
CCGGGGGGGTAATGTATTACCAGTTCCGATCGGGTGATTACACAGAAACCAAACAGATGATTTTGATCAGATAAGATTAATAGATACATGGGACGAAAGGCGGGGTTCGAGAGGGCTCCGCTTTTTTTATTGGGTGGATTTGATTTTTATCTCCAATATTCGAGTCTAAATTCATTTTTTCACAAAGTAGTTTTACCAGATTGTCTCGGTCCTGTAACTACCACTACAGGAAATAGCCGGCTAAGGTGCTTCAGCTCTATTGGTACTGTTCTTTTTATAAATCCAAAACTTATACTTGGACAGATTTGAAGTGGAGATTCAAAATTGTCTAAATGTAATTTACGTCGATAATGGGTAAGAATCAGTTGTGATTTTTGCACGATTTTCACTCTTTTTCAACAGCATATGCTTAAGAGAAAGCGTTAAAATTTTCGAAGCCTTGGATTATTGAACGAAATCCCATTGTCAAATGGGATCAAATAGCATGATTGAATATCGTCTGAACTTCAGAATCAAGTCAGACCAAGGGTTTCAAATGCACGCTTGATGAAGCTTGCCCACCTATGGTGGGGAACCGAGGATATTTTTCCGAGGGTGGGGTGGCACTTTTGGTGAAATAACCTCGACTTGTATGTCGGGGGTGGCATGACATTTTAGATATGGTTTTTGCTTGGAAAGCTAAAAATGCTCCCGATAGCTATCGCATTAGGAAGAATTAAGATTTAACAAATATAACTTTTTGCAATCTGAGGTTTGATTCGATGGGTTTCACTTAGACCTGAAATTATTACTATACTCTTATGAGGGAGAGTCGATGAAAAATTACGGGGGTGACTAAACGAAATCCCGCGATAAGCGGGATCAAAGATGGTCAATCCATCTTTGGTGAAGGAACCGAACCCTCTGTGGTGAGGCTTGTTTGAATTCAAATGGCGAGTAAGCGATTAATTTTTATTGAATTTTGCTTCCTTTGTTTCAAGACAAAGGAAGAAGAAAATTACGGGCTATCTCCATTTTTCTGGCACACTGGCAATGCGTCCTCACAACATCTAAGTACCGTATATACTACGTCCCGCCTATCGATCAAGACCGGCTCTTTGAAGTAGATGAAATACCGTATGATGGTTCCGGTTCAACTCCTTCAGAGTTGTTTCTATGGTCCTTATGGCTCCGGGTTTGCACCCAGAGTTATTCAGGTTCAACCCCTGTCGGGGTTATTTTATTGAAAGCGTGGCAGACCTCTTGGAGAACCAACTTGAACTAAAAGCGCAAGGTCCCGTCCGGAAGACCTCGATTGAATCTTATCAATTTTAGATATACAGCAGTCCAAATATGCATTATATGCAATTAAATATTATACCCACTTGCTGCGGGCAGGCTTGTTAATATTTACCTCGTCCGTGGTTGGGGCTTTAGTTTCGTTTTCCGCGCCTGTACAGGCGATAAATGTGATGACGTCCTGGTATGGACCATGTGTGCGCTCCAGGGCCTGCATATATCCCGATTAACAACATCGGGAATCACTTTGCGGGTAAGTCTGGAATATAGCATGTGATCAGGGTACCTTTTCCATCAAAGAAAAAATACTACTACCTGTGTAAATAAGAAATGGCACTCGTGGTTTACAACTATTACCACTTGTAAAAAGTAAAAAAAGTTCGGGTGTCGTTACACTATGTCTAAAATGATACTTTGTGAATAGTGGTGAATTAAGGTTTTGGGTGATTTGCAATTTACTAATGAAGGCTAATAATTTTCAGATTGGAATAATAGGGTAGTCGCTAAATTTATTTCTACACAAAGTAGTTTTACCAGGTAGGTGGTCTCGCGCTTGAATTTACATTGCAGGATATAGCCGGTTTAGGCGCTTAAGGTGTATTTACAGTTCTTTTTATAAATTCAAAGCTAATAATTGGACAGATTTGAAGTTGAGATTCTAAATGGTGAAAACATAATATAATTAGTTATAGAAACAAACTACCATCCAGCCCATTACTAACAAGGTTTCCGGGTTCATTTGTGTACGTATGACTTTTAATGCACGTGAAAGGTGATTTTTCGCTGTATTGGGGGCTATATCCAGTCGATCAGCTATTTCCTGGAGGGAGAGTCCTTCCTTTTTATTTAATGTATAGACCTCTTGTTGTCGAGGAGGAAGTTCTTTTAGAATATCATTTAACTGAGACTCCATTTCTTGGGTGAAAAGTGTAGAAGTTACTCTATTTTCGGATTTTTGCATCCGTCCCCATATTTCTTCCTGATAGACTTTTTCTTTAGCAAGCTTTTTGAAATGGTCAAGTACGTGATTTTTAGACATCCGCATGATATAGGAATCGATTTCTTCGAGGTCGGCAATTTTATCCCGGTAAATCCAAATTTTGAGCATAACATCTTGTGTCAAATCGTCAGCTAAGGACCGACTCTTGACAAATTTGTAGATAAAGTGATAAATTCTCACTCTATAGTTAGCAATATTTTTTTTCATCATCAAACATTAATGGGTCCACAAAATCTAGATTTGATGGTGGTCATTCAGTGGCTGTTTGATAGATAATTAACAATCAAGTTAAAGGTAAATAAAAAATTAAAATAAAAAAAATTGAATTTGACTGGTCGGATTGATGGTCTTTGGAGTTATGCTTAATAGATTTGATGGTCGTATTGGTTGTAAATGGATAATTATTCTTAGTTGTGTATTTAAAAGTAGTAAAGTGAATAAAACAAAGCGAATAGAAGAATTAACAAAGAAATACGCCGATGATACTATGACCAGAGCAGAGTATAATGAGTATATTTTTTATCTAAAGCAGTCCAGTGCAGTTGAAGACCTGGATAAAGTGCTTACAAATTATTGGGACGGTATAGGAATCAGGGATGATAAAAAGAGGAACAGGAAAAATAAGCCTATTAGAAGTTTATTATCAATTGTTGGCATCGCAGCTTCCATAGCTATTATGATTACGGCTACTATATTAATCTTTAACAATAACAAAATTGAGGAAGTAACTACGTATGCCACTAATTATGGAGAAACTAAAGAAATTAAGTTGCCTGACGGAAGTGCTGTAACCCTCAATGCCAATTCCAAAATTCAATGGAATAATAATTGGAAGGACACGGATTTTAGAAGTGTAAATATTGAGGGGGAAGCCTTCTTCGATATCCAGCATTTGGAGGATGATATCCCCTTTCAGGTGCATTCAAAAGATGTTTTGATTGAGGTATTGGGAACTTCTTTTAATGTCAATAGTCGTAAGAATAAAACCACTGAGGTCTATTTGGAGGAGGGTAAGGTAGCCCTTCAATTGGAAGATAGTTCCAATTATTTGATTAACATGGTTCCAGGTGAGAGGGTGAAATATGATGCGGAGAATCAACGTATTGAAAAAACCGAAAATGAGACTATGACAACTTCTGCTTCCTGGAAGAATGGAGTGCTAAACTTTAAAAGTAAATCTTTTCGGGATGTTTTGCACGAACTTCGGGAGATATACGGTAAATCATTTGAATGTAATGATTTGGAATTACTAAAGAAACCTATGTATATAGGGGTGCCTTACGCTGATTGGGAAGCAGTGCGGCAAGCTTTAGAATTATCTCTGGGCGTTAAATTCGTAAAGGATGGCAAGCGATATAAAGTAGAAAGAGAATAGGTTTTTAAAAATAATAAAATTAGTAAGATGAAAAGAATTGTACTATATGGCCTTGCGGCCATAATAGCAGTGCTATTACAAATCCCGAATCAGGGATTTGCAGCAAAAAACAATCAACAAGAAATTACATTGTTGGAGGCAATCGAAGCGATTAGCAAAGATTACGAAGTGTACTTTACATTTGATATGACCCTCGTGTCTAATATTAAGGTTCATTATGAAAAGAGGAATTATAGCTCTGCAGAAGAAGCTATATCACGGATTTTGGAGGGAACGAAGTTAACCTATAAATTTTATGACCACAGGTTTGTGATCATTTATAAAAATAATGAAGAAGGCCTTGAGTCCTTAAAGAAAATGGCGAAACACCTTGACGGTTTGATTAGTGATGGGGAAAAAGCCAAGTCAAATCGCAAAGTAAGTAATAGAGTAACTCCTAAATTAACCCCTAAGTTCGAATCACAAAGACTGGAAAAATTTGCAATAAATATTAATGGAACTGTGATCAGTCCGGCAGGAGAACCACTCATTGGGGTAAATGTATTGGTCAAAGGTACCGACAAGGGTACGGCTACGGACTTTGAAGGAAATTTTACATTGGAAGATGTCGACGAACAAGCTGTGTTGGTAGTATCATATATCGGCTACCAGACCCAGGAAATACCTGTAGCAGGAAAATCTAAAATAACAATTACATTACTGGAAGATTCTCAGACATTGGATGAGGTGGTAGTAGTAGGGTATGGAAAACAAAAGAAAGTTAATCTTACAGGAGCGGTAAGTGAAGTACCATCTTCTAGATTGGAAAATAGATCTTTTAGTAATATGGACCAAACTTTGCAAGGGGTATCTCCAGGATTAAATTTCACTCCAAATTCTTCTTATGGAGGTGAACCGAATGCTAAAATGAATATAAATATTCGAGGTATAGGATCATTATCAGGCGGATCTCCTTTTGTATTAGTAGATGGATCCCCTATGGATCTTAATGCGGTAAATCCAAACGATGTTGAATCTGTTTCTATTTTAAAAGACGCTGCGTCTACGGCTATATATGGGGCCAGGGCCGCTTTCGGTGTGATTTTAATTACGACGAAAAAAGGGAAATATGATGAAAAATTAAGATTTAATTATACCAATAATTTTTCCAATGCTCAACCGATATCATTACCTGGATTTGTAAATTCTCTTAAGTTTGCTAATACTATAAATGAGGCAGCTGCAAATTCAGGTCAAAACGCCATTTTTGCAGATGCTACTATATCCAGAATAATAGAATATCAAAATGATCCTGTCAATACTCCATCAATGGATCCCAATCCAAATGATCCAAATGGGTGGGGGTATTGGAATCTTGGACATGCAAATACAGACTGGTGGGATGTTATATTTAAAGATAATGCATTTTCTCAAAAACATAACTTAGGTATAAGTGGAGGAGGAGAAAATACTAACTATTATATAGGCTTTGGATGGCTGAATGAAGCAGGAAAATTAAATTTTGCTGATGAGAAATTTGAAAGATTTAGTCTTACTTCAAATATAGAAATCAAACCTGCGGATAAAATAAAGGTAATTTTAAGAACAAAATATAATCGAAATTTTCAACGGTATTTCAAATCCCAAGATGTAACAAATAGAAATGTTATATTTTCTTTACTTGCAATACAGTGGCCAACAGATCCTGTCTATACACCAAATGGTGATTTTGCTTTAGATAAAAATCAACCTCCGGTTTTAGCTAATGGAGGTAATGATGAACAAAAGACTACTGATATTTGGTTTAATCCGGCAATAGAATATAGTATTACAGATAATTGGAATGTAAATGCTAATTTGAGTTATAATTATCTGGGTTACAGAAGGAGCGATCACAGAGCAATAATTTCTGGACTAGCCCCGGATGGTATTACAAAAGTGCCTCATTATAGCCAAAACTGGAATAGAATGAGCCATGAAATGGTATATAACGAGTACTTTACAACCAATATATTTTCAGATTATGCAATCAAGTTAAAAAACCATTCTATTAGTTTAATGGTTGGTGGACAAGCTGAGTTTTCGAACAATATGTTGTTGAATGGATGGAGAAGAGATTTGGTTACGGATTTAGTTCCTGCTATTAGTACTGCAATTGGAGATAAAGACGTGGATGAAACTATGTCTCATTGGTCAACACTAGGAACTTTTGCACGATTATCTTATAATTTCAATGAAAAATATTTATTAGAACTTAATGGCCGATATGATGGTTCTTCTAGATTTCAGAGCGGTAGAAGATGGGGGTTTTTCCCGTCGGTAGCAATAGGTTACAATATTTGGAAAGAGAATTTTTGGGAGTCAATTAGCCACATACTTAATACTTTTAAACTTAGATTATCATATGGCTCTTTGGGAAATCAAAATGTTGCTAATTATTTACACGAAGAAACAATACCCATAAATACTAATTTACCATGGATAATGGACGGAATGAGACCAATTTATGCTTCAGTTCCTGCAAATAGAAGTATTGGCCTGACATGGGAAACATCAAATACAATAAACTTTGGAGTCGATGGAGAGGCATTAAATAATAGATTAAGTTTTACTGTAGATGTATATAATCGAACTACAGAAAATATGTTTGGCCCAGGTGAATCTCTTCCAGCTATTTATGGTGCTGCAGTCCCTTTAAAGAATAATGCAACACTTGAAACAAAAGGATATGAAATCTCAATTAATTGGAAGCAATTTATTAATCAGGATTTGGAATTTGATATTGGATTTGCACTTGCAGATAATCAATCTGTTGTTAAAGAATATAATAATCCTACATATTATATAAGGAATTTTTATAATGGGCAAAAAGTTGGTGATATATGGGGTTTTGAGACGGCGGGCCTTTTTAATTCTGATGCGGAAGCTGAAAATTGGATAGATCAATCAGAATTATATACTAGATGGGGTGCAGGGGACGTGAAATATGTGGATGTCGATGGCGATGGAAAGCTTACAAGGGGTAATGAAACTCTTGAAAATTCAGGTGATTTGAAAATCATTGGGAATTCTCAACCTCGATATCAATATGGAATAAATGCTAATATTACTTTTAAATCATTCGGATTAAGTATGTTTTGGCAAGGAGTAGGTAAAAGAGAAGTGTGGCTTGAAAATCAAACCTTTTTTGGCTTTAGGCAGTCTTGGACAGCAACTACAGTACACCCGCATAGTCTTAATTACTGGAGTGATGATAATAAAGAAGCATATTTTGCAAGGCCATATTTGACAATTGAAAACTTAAAAAACCAACAGATTCAAACACGATACCTTCAAAATGCATCATACCTTAGATTAAAAAATCTACAATTTAGATATTCAATACCTTCTGAAATTTCAAAAAGATTGGGAATCTCTAATTTTAGCATTTATCTAAGTGGTGATAATATTTTTACTTTTACTGACATGATAGGAGAATTTGACCCTGAGACCAATCTTCGATCATCAAGTGGCACTATGTTATATCCTTTATCAAGGGTGATTTCTGCTGGGTTAAATATTAATTTTTAAAAAGTATTTTATATGAAAAAGATAGCTTATCTACTAATAGCTTTTAGTTGCATGTTTTCTTGTACTGATGAATTTTTAGAAAAAAAACCACTTGACTCTATTTCGAGTAGCAATTTTTGGCAAACTCCAACAGATTTGGAACTATATGTAAATCAGTTTTACACACTTTTTCCTAACGAAACTCGGAATGATAGAGAATTATTAGATGGTAATAGTGATAACTTAGTATTAGATGGATTTAATCCTATATTGGCTGGCACAAGAGTTGTTCCTAGTTCTGGAGGTAGTTGGTCTTCTTATTATTCAACAATTAGAAATTTAAATTATTTCTTTGAAAATTATCGGTTAGTACCGGAACCATTTGAAGCTATTAAGCAATTTGTAGGGGAGGCTTCTTTCTTTAGAGCTTATGTTTATTTTAATTTGGTACGTGATTATGGAAATGTACCTTGGGTCAATAAGGTCTTACAAGATGATTCGGAGGATCTTTTTATTAAAAGAAATTCAAGGAATGTTGTAGTTGATTCGATTATATCAGATCTGGACAGAGCTATTTCTTACTTGGGTGAGAAAGATGCTGTTTCATCTTCAAGACTAAATAAACAAATTGCTTTATTATTTAAATCTAGAGTTTGTCTTTTTGAGGGGACTTGGGAAAAGTATCATAGCAATACTGAGTTTGGAGTAAGTGGAGGCGATGGATTAAAATATTTAGAATTGGCCCGCGATGCATCAAAGCAAATTATTGAAAATGAATTATATGAAATATATACATCAGGAAATCCTGAATTAGATTATTATAGGTTTTTTGGACAAGATGATTATGGTAATAATCCGGAAGTAATGTTGTGGAAGAAATGGGATGAAAGTTTAGGTCTTGTTAGGTGGTCTCCGAGTATTTGGGGCAATGGAATGGGAATTACAAAAGGTTTGATAGATGCATATCTTTGTAAAGATGGAAAGCCTATAGGGGTAAGTGAACTTTATGTGAATGATGAAAACCTTTTAAATGCAATTAAAAATAGAGATCCTAGATTAGCTCAAACTATTTGGATTCCTGGAGATCCAATTAATATTATTGGAGACGGGGATACTACCCATTTTGAAAAAGCTGACATTAATCAAACTGGATCATATTTATGTGTTACAGGATATCAATTAAAAAAGTATTCAAATGCCTGGGGAGAAAATTTAAGACAAAATTACTACCAATCGGAAATTGGTTCAGTAATATTTAGATTTGCAGAAGTTTTATTAAACTATGCTGAAGCAAGAGCGGAACTAGGAGAAATTACTCAAGATGATATTGATATTACCATCAATAAAATAAGACAAAGAGTTGGAATGCCTAAATTGATCTTAGATAATATTTTAGAAGACCCTAATTGGGAATTTTCTTCAATTTCTCCAGTTTTGAATGAAATAAGGAGAGAGAGACGTGTTGAGTTAGCATTTGAAGGGCTGAGGTTACATGATATTTTAAGGTGGAGAGCACATAGGTTAATAAAGGAAAAGAGACCATTAGGTGCTAAATTCGTTCAGGAGGAATATCCAGAGATGGAGGTTGGCAAAAATATATATGTTAACGATAATGGATATATTGATCCATATCAGGTTTCCCTTCCAGAAGGCTATTTGTTTAATGAGGAAAGAGACTATCTTTTTCCGGTTCCAAACATAGAACTTACTCTAAATGAGAATTATACCCAAAATCCTGGATGGTAATATTTTATTTGGAATATTAAGAAGATAAACGATGATAAATTACAAGTTGGCTTGGTCTGTTTTTATAATATTTCCTACTATGCTTTTTTTTACTAAATGTAAAAATAATGAACCTACAGATGTTAATTGGCCAAGATATTTGGGAGATTCAGAAATGAGTCATTTCTCTACCATTTCTCAAATAACTAAAAAAAATATAGATGAACTTGAAGTAGCATGGAAATATAATACTTCTGATTCAGGTGATTTTCAGTGTAATCCTTTAATAATTGATGGTATATTGTATGGAATATCTGCAGCTAGTAATGTTTTTGCTTTAAATGCAGTTAGTGGTGAAGAAATTTGGCGATTTACACCGAGTAAAACAAAATATTATTTGAAAAATAGAGGGGTTTCTTTTTGGGAAAATAGAGAGGAAAAAAGAGTTTTTTGTTCATATGATGAATGGTTATATGCACTTGATGCAAATACTGGTGAGCCAATTCAGTCATTTGGGATTAATGGAAGAGTAACACTAAGATCTGGATTAGGATCAAATGCAGATGGCAAATACTTAATGTCCAGAACACCAGGTACTGTTTTTGAGAATTTGATTATAATGCCTACAGTTATGATGGAAGGACCAGGGGCAGCTCCTGGTTTTTTACAAGCGTTTAATGTCAGGACAGGAGAATTGGAATGGGTTTTTAATACCATTCCGTTGCCAGGTGAATATGGATTTGACACATGGCCAGAGGATGTTCATGAGAAGGGGATTGTAGGGGGAGCAAATAACTGGACAGGTATTTCATTAGATGAAAAAAGAGGAATTATCTTTGTTCCAACTGGATCTGCTGGACCAGATTTTTTTGGGGGAAGTCGAAAGGGAAAGAACCTTTTTGCGAATACCTTATTGGCTATCGATGCCAGTTCAGGAAAAAGATTATGGCATTACAAGATTGTAAGTCATGATATATGGGATCGTGACCTGCCTGCACCAACTAACTTGACCACAATTAAAAAGGGTGGTAAGCTGATTGATGTGGCTGCACAAATAACGAAAACTGGTCATGTATTTGTATTTGATAGAGAAACTGGAGAACCTATTTATCCTATTGAAGAAATCGCCGTGCCACCCTCACCTCTAAAGGAAGAGGCGGCTTGGCCTACTCAAATTTTCCCTAAGGTTCCATTGCCATTCACAAGACAAGAATTAATTGAAAGTGATTTAAATATTTTTTCTCCAGACTATGATTCATTATTAACAGTATTTAATAGTTCTAAAAAAGGTATATATCATCCATTTAGCGATAAACCGACCTTAATTAACCCAGGGTTGAATGGTGGTGGCGAGTGGGGAGGAGCTGCTGTTGATAAAGAAGGAGTACTATATGTTAATGCTAATGAGGTTCCTTGGATAGTAAAGTTAAAACAAAACGAAGTTGATTCTAATAAAAATTTTGGAGAATTAGTTTATATGAATTCCTGCAGTACATGTCACGGAGTTGAACGTAAAGGAAATTCATCTAGTGGCTTCCCATCATTAATTTCTTTAAAAGATCGATTTGGTAAAAAAGAACTTTATGATATTATCGATAAAGGTAAGGGAATGATGCCTGGGTTTCCTCAGTTTTCATTTGATGAAAAAAATGCATTAGTAAATTTTCTATTTAATGAATCAGATAATAAGTTAAATGATATCAAAAGTAGAAAAAATGATTTTGATATCGCTGAGCCATGGGGTTTAGAGGGCTATAGTAAGTTTTTAGATAGTGAAGGTAATTCTGGTTTAAAACCACCTTGGGGAACTCTTACCGCTATAGACCTTAATACAGGAAAACATAAATGGCAAGTTCCATTAGGAGAAAATCAAAAATATAAACAAAAATATGGTGTTTCTTCTGGCTCAGAAAATTATGGTGGACCAATTGTAACTGCCAGTGGTATAGTTTTCATTGCTGCTGCTAGTGATAGTAAGATTCGAGCATTTGATAAGGAAACAGGAGATTTACTATGGGAGGATGCTTTACCTGCCTCAGGATTTGCTACTCCTTCAACATATATGGTTGATGGCATACAGTATGTTGTAATTGCTTGTGGAGGAACAAAATTAGGGCTTTCCAAGGGTGACTTTTTAATTGCTTATAAACTTTCAAAATTATGATAAACAGTTTATTGAGATATATTTTTGTGGGATTATTAATACTACTTTCTCAATTTTTATTTTGCCAAGATAGAGACTGGATTACTTTTTTCCCATCTTCAGAATTAAATAATGGGAAACGAATTGTATTAATATCAGGAGATGAGTCTTATCGTTCAGAAGAATCACTACCTATGTTAGCAAAGATATTAACTTATCATCATGGTTTCCATACTACGGTATTGTTTTCAATTAATCCTAATACAGGGTTTATTGATCCGAATTATCATCATAATATTCCTGGTATTTACCTTCTTGATTCAGCTGATTTATTGATTCTATCAACAAGGTTTCGTGAGCTACCTAATGAACAAATGAAATTTTTAGATAGGTATTTAAATTTAGGAAAACCAATTATTGGATTAAGAACTGCAACACATGCTTTTAGATTCCGTGAAGGAAGTGATAGTAAATATCTAAAATATGATTATAGAGGAAAAGGACAATGGAACGGAGGATTCGGTAAGAAAATTTTGGGCGAAACTTGGGTTAGTCATCATGGCTTGGAGAAAGAGGGTACTGTAAGTCTTTTGGATGGTTTTTCTGAAATGGAAAAACATCCAATACTAAAAGGGGTAGGGATGATTTATTGTCCATCTGGAGTATACAGTTCTAGAAGGCTTGATAGTAGCACAAAGGTTTTACTTTGGGGGGCTGCTACAAATTCTTTGTATAATGATAGCATCCCCGTGTTTACTAAGTCTATTATGCCTATTGCATGGGTAAGAACCTACAAAATCCAGGAAAATATAAGGGGGAAGGTATTTACTACGACCTTAGGTGCATCGGTTGACTTTTTGGATAAAGACTTGCGAAAATTGGTAATAAATGCGGTTTACTGGACATTAGGATTTGAGGATAAAATACCAAAGGAAGGTTGTAAAGTTCCACTTGTAGATGAATTTGTACCGACTATGTACGGATTTGATGGGTTTAGTAAAAACTTAAAACCCTATCATTTTAAGAAAAAAAAATAAAATATATTGATTTCGACTGGTCTGTATTTACTAGTTTTTAGTTATGCTTTATAGAGTAAAAGGGTATGAGATATAATGTGAAATATAATATATTTTGCATTAATATTTTGATCTATTATCATTCTTGGATTAATGAAAAACTTATTTCTATGTATTCGAAAGAACTTCAAACGAAAGGTATGAATCCATTTAGGAAACTAATATTTGAATGTTTGGCTGTAATGTCCATTTTAGTGCAATTGCCAATTTTGAGTTTTGGGGTAGATAAAATTCCACAAGAGACTACACTTTTAAATGCAATCGAAGCGATTAGCAAAGATTACGAAGTGTACTTTACATTTGATATGACCCTCGTGTCTAATATTAAGGTTCATTATGAAAAGAGGAATTATAGCTCTGCAGAAGAAGCTATATCACGGATTTTGGAGGGAACGAAGTTAACCTATAAATTTTATGACCACAGGTTTGTGATCATTTATAAAAATAATGAAGAAGGCCTTGAGTCCTTAAAGAAAATGGCGAAACACCTTGACGGTTTGATTAGTGATGGGGAAAAAGCCAAGTCAAATCGCAAAGTAAGTAATAGAGTAACTCCTAAATTAACCCCTAAGTTCGAATCACAAAGACTGGAAAAATTTGCAATAAATATTAATGGAACTGTGATCAGTCCGGCAGGAGAACCACTCATTGGGGTAAATGTATTGGTCAAAGGTACCGACAAGGGTACGGCTACGGACTTTGAAGGAAATTTTACATTGGAAGATGTCGACGAACAAGCTGTGTTGGTAGTATCATATATCGGCTACCAGACCCAGGAAATACCTGTAGCAGGAAAATCTAAAATAACAATTACATTACTGGAAGATTCTCAGACATTGGATGAGGTGGTAGTAGTAGGATTTGGTACTCAGAAGAAAGTAAACCTGACAGGGGCTGTTTCCACGGTGGGGAGTAAGGATCTTGAAAGCAGGACCGTTACTAAATCTTCATTGGCTCTCCAGGGACAAATGAGTGGAATTTCCGTTAGGCAACCGTCGGGAAATCCTAGGAGTAACGATGCTTCATTAACTGTTCGGGGCCAGGGTACATTTAGTGGTGCGGGTAGCAATCCATTGGTATTAGTGGATGGAATTGAATCTTCCATCAATAATGTAGATCCCAGTGATATAGAAAGTATCTCAGTCCTTAAAGATGCTGCCTCTGCCGCTATATTCGGTTCAAAAGCCGCAAATGGTGTTATTTTGATCGAGACGAAAAGTGGTGTCACAGGGAAGCCCCAATTTAGTTATAATTCATATATAGGTCAACAGAGTCCTACAATGGTGCCTGAAATGGTTAATTCATGGGAATATGCAATAGCCGCTAACGAGGCTTCTCCCGGAAGGTTTTCCGAGGAAGAGATCCAAAAATTTAGATCAGGTTCCGATCCATTAAATTACCCGAATTTTGATCATATAGATTATTTATTTGGTTCGGGTTCTGGTTTTGAAACAAAGCATGATATGAGTGTGAGGGGTGGTACGGAGATAATGAGATATATGGTTTCTGCAGGCTACTATGATCAACAAGGAATTATAAAGAAAAATAATGCTGATCGGTATAATTTGCGAATTAACCTGGATTCAGAATTACAAGATAATCTTTTATTCAGTGTTAAAATTGCTGGAAACAGAGATAATGGGTCTGAACCAAGTTACGGATATGGACCTGGCGTTAGTGGCATCATTAATGGTGCTATGCGGAATTCTAATGCAATTTTAGGTGTAATGCCTGATGGTTATTATGGAAGAAATGAAACCCTTCACCCGGAAGCCGATCTGAATAGTAAATCATTTTTGGAGACTATTGACACTGATTTATATGGTAATTCTTCAATGACGTGGAAAATTATTCCAGGTCTTGAAATTATGGGTCAGGTAGGGTATACCTATTCAAACAATCAATATAAAGCCTTTCAGGCAAATTATCCCATTACACCAAATTACGGTATAGCGAGAAATAGTTTAACTACGACATGGTCTAGCAACAGTTTGCTTACGTTGCAATCAATTTTGCGTTATAATAAAGATTTTAAGAACCATTCAATAAAATTGCTTGGAGGCTATTCCAGTCAGGTATATAATTTCAATAATGTTAGTGCTTACCGTGATGACTTTCCAAACAATGAAATTTATGAAATTGATGCTGGAGCCACTGCGAGAGGAACGCAGGGTGGAACCGCAAGTAGGAATAAATTGGCGTCTTTATTTGGAAGGCTTAATTATGATTTTCTAGATAAGTATTTATTTGAATTAAACTTTAGGTACGATGGGTCTTCAAGGTTTCCTTCCGAAAATCGATGGGGATTATTCCCATCTGCATCTGTTGGATGGAGAATTTCCGAAGAAAACTTTATTAAAGAATCACTGCCATGGATTTATAATTTAAAAGTAAGAGCCTCTTGGGGAGAGCTGGGTAACCAATCAATAGGTAATTATCCATATCAGGATTTAATTTCTTTGGGCCAAAATTATCCTTTTGGAAGCGAATTAAGTGCCGGTGCTGCAGTTAATACAATTGCAAATAAAGAAATCACATGGGAAACTACTCAGATTACTGATATAGGTTTGGATATGGGGGTGATGAATGGTCGGTTAAATTTTTCAATTGATTACTTTGTTAAGAGGACAACGGATATATTATACAATGTTTCAGTATCTAATTTACTTGGTGCTACTCCATCTGCCACAAATGCGGGAACTGTCAGTAATAAAGGATGGGATTTTGATATTGGATTTAATGATGTAAAAGGCGACTTTTCTTATGGTTTGAGAGCTATCTTTTCATTAGTCAATAACGAAGTTGAAAAATTAGCAAATATAGAACAGGATATAAATAGAGGGCTGTTTATTGGGTATCCAATTGGAAGTTCTTTTGGTTATACAAGCGACGGCTTATTTGCCAATGATGAAGAAGTAGCTAATTATGCGACTCAACCATTTTCATTTTTGGCAGAAGCAGGGGGAATAAAATATGTTGATATCAGTGGACCAAATGGAGTACCTGATGGGGTAGTAAATTCAACTTATGACAGGACCATCATTGGGCAACCATTGCCTACCTCCACTTACGCTCTGACATTGAATGCAGGGTATAAGAATTTTGACCTTAACATTTTGTTACAAGGAGAAGGGGGTAGGAAGGATATGATCAATTTAGGACAGTTCTTTTTTCCGCTTGAGAACAACGGAAATGTTCAGAGGGAGGCTTTCGAAAACAGGTGGACATTCGATAACCCGGATGTGGGTGCATCATACCCTCGGATGAAGAATTTAAATTCTGGATTTTATCGTTCTAACCCTGTGGATTATTGGTACCGCGACGCCACTTTTATAAGATTAAAAAATGTGCAACTAGGTTATAGCCTGCCTGGTGATATTTTACAAAATACCTTTTTGAATAAAGTAAGGTTCTATGTTACAGCTGAGAATTTATTTACGTTGACTGAGTACTATGAAGGATGGGACCCCGAAATGCAAACCAGTGGTAGTTTCTACCCACTAACGAAGTTGTTTGTCGGAGGAGTTAACATTAATTTTTAATCTGAAACAAAATTGAAATGAAAACTTTAAATTTTAAATACATTTTGTGCTTTTTCTCGCTCTTGATAATGTTTCCAAGCTGCAATAATGAATGGCTGGATGAACAACCTTTGGCACAATTGTCAGAGGGTTCATTTTGGAACTCTGAGAATGATGCCATGTTGGCATTGACGGGTATTTACAGGGGTAGTAATCCCGGTTCAAATCAATATACTAATGAATTATTGTGTATGGCTAGTATGACTGATGATTCGGGATATAAATTTGGTGATATCGGAGTAATATATGCAGGATATTTTACGGAGGGTGATGGACAGGTCGTACAGGCCATTTGGGACCGTGCTTATCGGACAATTTTTAAAGCGAATTATTTTCTTCAAAATATTGACAGGGTTGAAATGGATGCAGATAAAAAAGCGGAGTTTATAGCAGAAGCTCGTTTTCTCAGAGCGTATGAATATTTTTACATGTCGGTTTTATATGGTGGCGTACCATTGATTACAGAAACACTTACGATTGAACAAGCAAATAGTCAGAATCGAAATTCCCTCGATGAAATTGTTTCATTTTGTCTTTCAGAACTAGATGCCTCGGCTACCGATTTGCCATCCACAAGGCCTGATGACGAGAAAGGAAGAATCCTAAAGGCAGCTCCACTTGCTATAAAAGGTAGATTATTAATGATTCACAATAGATGGGGTGAAGCGGTTAATACATACCAGGAAATTATTGACCTTGACGCTCATATTATAGATCCACAGTATAAAGCCATTTTTGAAGAAAGAGGAGAAAATAGCAAAGAAATTATTTTATCTACAAATTGTATTGCTGGATTATACGGAAACCCTCAAAATCAACGTAATTATCATCCGGACTTTTATGGCGGGTACCAGGAGGATAATGTTTTTCAGAATCTTGTAGACGCTTTTTTAATGACAGACGGATTATCAATAGAAGAATCACCGTTATATGATTCGGACAAACCCTATGAAAACAGGGATCCAAGGCTTTATGCGAGTATTTTTCTGCCCGGATACACTATGTTTAGGGATAAATTGTATTTGGGTCATCCCGATGAAACTTCTTCCGGAATTGCCAGCCTACCCGGGGCTACAGGGTATGGATGGAAAAAATATGTGACGGAGGATTATGGGGGAGATTGGGCATCATCAGGAGATGATATAATCCATATCAGGTATGCAGAGGTTTTACTTAGCTATTTAGAAGCGAAGTTGGAAAACGGGGATGAAATAACACAAGATCTTCTCGATTTAACAATTAATCAGGTCAGGGGTAGAGAAGAAGTTAGTATGCCTGCAGTTACTGAAACAAACTCAGACGAATTACGGGAAATTGTCAGAAGAGAACGAAGAGTAGAATTTTGCCTGGAGCGTTTAATCCGTTATATGGATATCCGTAGATGGGGAATCTTTACAGAAGTTATGAATCGTCAGTTTTACGGTATGAAACTAACAGATAATCCGGAGAATTATACTGATTATCCAGTGGAAACAGCAGGTAGGTTTCGAGGACATTACAAAGTTATTGACAAGACTGGGAGTTATACTGAAAATAATGCATTACTACCCATTCCATTATACGAAATAAATATAAACCCCGATTTGCAACAAAATCCCGGATACTAAAATAATAACTGAATCGGCAGCAGGTGAGGGGTGTTGCTTTATAATCAAGACAATATTGAAAATGAAAAGACGAAGTTTTGTTTCGAAATTATTAGTTGGTGTCTCTACCACTTATATTGGATTGGATAAAACATTACCTTCTTTAGGTACCTATTGTAGTATTCAAAAGGAATTAGAGCTTGGCATAATAGGACTTTCCCCTCATAGTGCTGCTTTTTCTACAATTTTAAACGATAAAAATAAAGGAAGTGACCTCAACGGATGCAGGATCAAAGTACTTTATCATCCTAAAGGAAATCCTGATGTAGAATTTACTAATGAGCAGCTGGAAAGTTATAAGTCGGATGTTCTTTCAGCCGGGGTTGAAATAGTAAATGATATGGATACTCTGTTAAGTAGGGTGGATGGAGTTTTGATTGAGACCAATGACGGGCGTCCTCATATGGAACAGGTCATGCCGGTGTTAGAAGCTGGGAAACCGGTATTTGTAGATAAGCCTGTTGCCGAAAACCTGGCATCAGTCATCGAAATCTATGAGACTGCAGAAAAATATGGTGTTCCAATTTTTTCTTCCTCCTCACTTCGCTATGGGAGCAAGGTACAGATAATCAATCAAAATGAAAAAGAGAAAGTTCTGGGTGCAAGCACTTTCAGTCCTGCTCCCCTGGAACCATCCCATACCGATTTGTTTTGGTACGGAATACACGGGGTAGAAATGCTGTATTCAGTAATGGGTACCGGTTGTCAATGGGTTCAGCAATTGAATGAAGATGAAGGTGAAGATGTCGTGGTGGGCTATTGGAATGGAGGTCGGATCGGCACATTTCGGGGAATTCGATCCGGAAAGCGCGGATACGGAGGTAGAGTATTTGCAGTTGATTCTATAGAAGCCCTGGGTACTTTTGAAGGTTATCGTCCATTAGTAGTAAGTATTGTAGATTTTTTCAATACAAATACTGCACCTGTTGCAAAAGAAGAAACCCTGGAAATCTACGCTTTTATGGAAGCGGCTCACAGAAGTAAAAGATTGAATGGAGAAAGGGTCTCATTAAGTTTGGTAATGAAAGATATAAGAGAAAATACATCTAAATAATTAATTTAAAATAGAAGTAAAAGAATGAAGAAATTAAATGTTGGAATTGTTGGTTACGGATGGGTGGCTACTGCACATATAGCTGCTATAAATGCTACTTCGAATGCGCAGGTAACATCTATTTATTCCTCAAGGGAACATAGTGACGAAGAATTGAGTCAGAAATGGGGAACGGATATAAAATCGTATACTGATTTGGATAAAATGTTGTCTGATAAAACCATAGATGTTGTTTCTATTTGCAGTTATACCTATCAGCACAAAGAGCATACGATAGCAGCTGCCAGGGCAGGTAAGCATATCATTTTGGAGAAGCCAATGGCATTGTCTTGGGACGAGTGTAAAGAGATGGAGAGCGAAGTAAAGAAGGCTGGTGTAGGATTTTGTATGTGTTTTGAATGCAGGTGGTCAAATCAATTTTTATCTTCAAAATCAATTATTGATAAAGGGTTGATTGGTGAATTACACTATGGAGAAGTTGATTATTTACATGGAATTGGACCCTGGTACGGTCAATTCGAATGGAACGCCAAGAAAAGTGGGGGGGGGAGTTCTTTATTAACAGCAGGCTGTCATGCTTTGGATGCGCTTTTACTCTTTATGGGAAGTGATGTAGAAGAAGTAACCAGTTATGATACCAAAACAAAAAGTGAAATTTTCACTCCGTATGAATATAATACTACCAGTGTAACTATACTGAAATTTAAGAGTGGAAAAATAGGAAAATGTGCAGCGAGTGTAGATTGTCTACAACCGTATTACTTTCATACACATCTATTTGGAAGTGAAGGAAGTCTGTTAGATAATAAAATTCATTCGGAAAAGCTCAAGTCTGATAAGTCGAAATGGAGTGAGATGTCTATGAAAATGCTTGATTCGGGAGATGTGGCTGACCACCCTTATCAACTCCAATTTGAGACCTTTTTTCAATCGGTCATTGAAGGAGGAGAGATGCCTCTGACAGGGCTGAAGGAGGCCATAAAGACCCATGAAATTATATTTGCAGCAGATAGGTCTGCAGAATCGGGGCAAAGTGTAAAATTGTAACAAATGACGAAAATAGCCATGGCCATTGCAGCGCATCCAGATGATATAGAATTTATGATGGCAGGTACTCTTATGTTGTTAAAAAAACTTGGGTATGAAACCCATTATATGACTCTTTCAGGCGGAGACTGTGGAAGTACGGAATATGATTCGGAAAAAACAAAAAAAATCAGAATTGAAGAGGCGAAGAATGCTGCAGCTATCCTGGGAACAAAATACCATTACCCGATATGTAACGATTTTGAAATTTTTTATAATGGAAGTATTCTTAGAAAGTTATCCGAGGTTATTAGGGGTGTTCAACCACGTCTTATTCTTACACATTCGCCATCTGACTATATGGAAGACCATATGAATACTTCGCGGCTGACAGTAACTGCTGCATTTGTCAGGTGCGTACCGAATTATATTGCCGGAGATTCTATCGCTTCAAATTTTGATTGCACAATTTATCATGCATTGCCACATGGCTTGAGAGATCCTTTAAGAAAAAAACTGATTCCCGGTCTCTTCGTTGATACTTCTTCGGTTCAGGAGACTAAAAGGAATGCACTGGCGATGCATAAAAGTCAGCAAGCCTGGTTGGACAATAGTCAGAAAATGAATTCTTATATCCAGGTCATGGAAGATATGTCGCTAGAGGTAGGGAGAATGTCTCAAAAATTTGAGTACGCTGAAGGTTGGAGACGTCATTCTCATTATGGTTTTTGTAGTGAAGATGATGATCCATTGCGAGACCTGGGAGAACATTACTTACTAAATAAAACATATGAACAAGCACTCAATGATAGAGTAGTGGTTTAGAAAATCTAATTTTAGAAATAGGAAAATAAAAAAAAATGCAAAAAAAGAGTTCTATAGCACCAGGATGGTGGGATTATACTACGCTTGAATTAGAAAGTGACATAATCGAGGAAATCGCGGCATTGACACCAGAAAAAATGATGGCTTTGTCCAGGCCCGGTTTTGAAGTTGTTTTCTATGATTCTGTTGAAGAGTTTTATCTTGCTGAAGCACTTGAATATATTCATGTATGGAAGCAAGCTACTGCAGATAATCCAGTTGGAATTTGTGGACCTATTGGTCCCACTGAGCAATTACCACTTGTGGCAAAAATTATTAATGAAATCGGACTTTCGCTGGAGCATGCCCATTTTTGGAGTATGGATGAGTGGATAATAAATGGAAAGGAAGTTTCCGTTGAACATCCTCTTTCGTTTCAGAAAACATTTCGGGATATGTGTATGAACCGGATACACAAGGATCTGAGGATGCCGGAAGAAAATATGCACTTTCCTAAAGCAGATACCTCGGCGTTTAAAGAAAGTTGGGAAAAAGCCAAATGCTTGATAATGCAAGGCGGACAGGGAGATGTTAAACACTGGGCTTTTAATGAACCTCCTCAAAGAACCGGGGAATTTAAAGATAAACCGCAATCAGTGGAGGATTATAAGAAGCTGGAAACCCGGGTTTTGGATTTACACCCTATAACCATCTATCAAAATTCCAGAATGCATATTGGTGGAAATGTTTCCATGGTTCCCACAAGTGCTGTGACAGTAGGGCCCAAGGAAACCTGGGAGACTGAACAAATATCTATATGGCATGCGGGCGCTCATGATAATTCCTTCGGACAACGACTTACTACCTATATGATTTCAAAAAACATACCTGACGCATCTGTTCCGATGTCTGTATTAGCAGATCATCCCAATGTGAAGTTTAGTTTTCTGCGGTCAGGTCTCGGTTCATGTTCTGTTGAAATGCATTAGAATAATTTCTGAAAAACGTACAATATGATTGCAAATCAAAGTGGATTGGTTCCAGGTGTAGTACTCGTATTTTTTTCTATTTTTCTCTCGCTTCAGAGTTGTCAAAAAAAAGAAGGATTTGAGTTTTATAGAGGAGATCGAATAGCAATAGTTGGAAATGGACTTGCTGAGCGAATGCAGCACGATGGGTGGTTAGAATCTTACATACAGGTTTTGAATCCCGAAGATAGCCTGGTTTTTAGAAACTTAGGGTATTCAGGTGACCAAATACATTACCGACCAAGGGCCCATGAGGGGTTCGGAGATAGTGATAGCCATTTATCAGAAATGAAAGCAAGTATAATATTTGCCTTCTTTGGATATAATGAATCTTTTCATAATACTCCTGAAGAGTTTAGAGAAAAAGTGGAAGCATATATATCCCATATCAGAATGCAAAAATATGATTCTGAAGCCCCTCCGAGGGTCGTATTATTTTCACCTATAGCGCATGAGGATCTTGAAAGTCCAGATTTGCCGGATGGTAGTGAAAATAATAAGAGGTTAAAATCTTATACTACGGTATTGTCTGAGGTTGCCAATAAAATGAATGTTAAATGTATTGATTTGTTTTCAAAGAGTGAAGAATTGTATAAGGCTTCCGAAGAGCCTTTAACAATAAATGGAATCCACCTTAGTTCAAAAGGGAATAAATTAATAGGTGAGTATATCGCAAAAGAAGTTTCCGGGGGTGTTTCAACTACAATAGAGGATGAAGATTTGGATTCTTTGAGAAGTGCAGTCGTAGAAAAAAATGAGCTATGGTTCCAAAAATACAGAGCTTCAAGTGGAAATGATGTCTGGGGTATTCGTTCTGCCCAGGATGGTAATTTCAAAACACTTCAAAGGGAATTGGAGATGTTGGAAGTCATGGTGAAAAACAGAGACCATAAAATTTGGGCAAGGGCCAATGGTGAGGACATTGAAATCGATGATAGCAATGTCCCTGAGCCTTTGATAGTAGGAACTCATATTACCCGGGATGTTGAGTATATCGGTCCTGTAGAAGCAATAGACCGAATGACGGTACCTTCTGATTTAAAGGTGAATTTATTTGCATCTGAAGAGGAGTTCCCGGAGATCGTAAATCCAGTGGCTATGCAAGTGGATACCAAAGGTCGAATTTGGGTAGCCTCTTGGGGTGACTACCCCAAATGGGAACCAATGACGCCTATGAATGATAGGTTAGTTTTTCTAACGGATGAAGATAAAGATGGAAAAGCCGATAAAGCTACGACTTTTGCTTACGTTTCCCATCCTACGGGTTTTGAATTTTGGAATGGAGGGGTAATTGTAGTTTCTGCGCCGGATATTCTTTTTTTGGAAGATACTGATGGAGATGGAAAGGCTGATAAACAAACACGAATATTGGGTGGTTTGGGCGCAGATGATACTCATCATACCGCCAATAATCTAATTTTCGGACCGGATGGGTATATTTATTATCAACGGGGAATTTTTATTTTGGAAAATATCGAAACCCCTTATAGAATCAGTGAGGAATCAGGTACTCCCGGACTGTATCGTTTCAATCCACGTACCTATGATTATTCATTTGTAGTAGAAAATACTCCTAATGCACATGGAATTAGCTTCGACAAATGGGGGAATCAATTCATTACTGATGGGACGAGTGGAAGGGCATTTCAAGTTTATTATAACAGGACTGTTACGGCTAAATCGGATGTTAGTGAATTTGCAAAACGTCCATTGTTCGAACAAACCGTAAGGCCGGTTACATCAAATCAGATATTATCAAGTGCCCAGTTTCCAGATAAATACCAAAATAATTTTTTGATCTACAATGTAATAGGATTTCAGGGAATTAAAAGGTATCGGCTTGACTATAAAGGAGAAGGTGTAGTCGAAGGCGTAGAAGTTGGGAATTTATTGTTTACTGGTGATGATCCTACATTTGATCCTCATTCGGAAGCAAAGCCCAGGGTGATACCAGAGAACTATAAAGGAGACCCTAACTTTCGACCTACGGATGGAGTTATAGGAATGGACGGCGCATTGTATTTTAGTGATTGGCAAAATGCCGTTATTACTCATTCGCCATATAACCTTAGAGATTTGAGTCGGGATAAGGCACATGGAAGAATTTATCGAATAACTGCCAAGGGGAGACCACTTCAGGATCCTGTTGTTATTGATGGTGCTCCTATAGAAGATCTTTTGGAATTGTTCAAACATCCTGTGGATGGGGTCCGACATCAGGTAAGGATTGAGTTAAGTGAAAGAAATACTGAAGAGGTAATCGACAAAGCACAAGACTGGGTCAATGCTTTAGATGCAGCAAAAAAAGAAAATGCCTTACCAATTTTGGAAATTTTATGGTTACATCAACAACATAATATTCGAAACAAGGAACTTTTGGTGAAAGTGTTACAATCTCCGGTAGAACAAGCCAGAATTGCGGCACAAAAAGTAGCATGGTTTTGGAGTGACAGGGATACACATAGTAGAGGTGGAGCAGATTCAACAATATCCGGTATGCAGTTTCGAACCTTCTATGAACCCTGGTGGGGAAATGAAGTCAGTAGTGAAGAATCAGATGTAAATATAGAGAAGCCTTTAACAGATGGAAAGCTAGCTTCATCTGAAGCAGAGATTCCTCCAAGTCAACGCGTGGTGCTTGATAATAAGGGAGTTGGACCGGTAAAGGAATTGAATTTGCCGGATGACATAGATGCCGAAATGGTAAAGGAGGGAAAGGAATTATTTGATACCAAATGCATTTCGTGTCATATAGCGGATAAGAAATTGGTGGGTCCTGCTCCAAAAGGAATATTGGAAAGAAGAAGTCCTGAATGGGTAATGAATATGATTATAAACCCAACTGAAATGTTGGAAAAAGATCCTTTGGCCCAGGAACTTTTGGAAGAATTTAATGGGACGCCAATGATTGAAGAGCGCATTACAGAAAAGGAAGCCCGGGCCATCCTTGAATATTTTAGAACTTTATAGGAATGGCAAGGCATGACTCCATAATGTCTTTGAATTCGACAGAAAAGAGTATTAATTCTTCTGTTATAAAAATTGGTATTGTAGGATTGTCTGTACATACGCAGGCATTTACGGAGATATTAAATTCTCCTACGGGAAAAGACTTTTTTGGATGCAAGGTAATCGCATATTATGCCCCGGAGGAGAATGATGATGTTGCTTTTTCGAAAGCAAAAGTATTGGAGTTTGAAGCGAGTATGGAAAGACATAAGGTTATACGGGTTTCTTGTTTGGATGAAGTAATCAATATGACTGATGCCCTTATGGTCTTAACGAATGACGGTAGACCCCATTTGTCAGAAGTGGTACCAATCCTTGCCGCAGGGAAAAGAATTTTTTTAGATAAACCTGTAGCAGAGAATTGGATTAACGTCAAGAAAATTTTTAGGGCTTCTGAACGATACAATGTTCCGGTATTTTCAGCATCCGCTTTGAGATATGGTAGTAAAATTCAAGAGCTTTCGAATACTCGAAATATCGGTACCCTACAGGGTGCTGAGACCTATGGTCCGGCTCCAATCCAATCTTCACATATTGATTTATTTTGGGATGGAATTCACGGTATAGAAATGTTGTATACAATTATGGGAACTGGTTGTCAGTCCGTTACCCAAGTTAGTACGGCAGGATGCGACCTTGTGGTAGGAAAATGGGCAGAAAATAGAATTGGAATTTTTAGAGGAATACGATCAGGCAAGATAAGTTTTGGTGGTACGGCCTTCGGAAAGGAAGGAATTGAATCATTGGGTACATTTGATGGATATGATCTATTAGTAAAAAAGATCGCAGAATTTTTTGCTCTTGGGGAATTGCCCGTTCCAATAGATGAGACGCTGGAAATATATTCCTTTATGGAAGCTGCTTTCAGAAGTAAAAAACAAGGAGGGAAAGAAGTGAAATTAAGATATAATTGAAGTTACTATTTAATAAATCTGAAATTTAAAAATGAAATTAAGCAGAATTAATCGATTGTTCAATCCCAAATCAGGGAAGTGTTTTGATGTAGCCATTGACCATGGTTTTTTTAATGAATATACATTTTTACAAGGAATAGAAAATATAGAATCCTCTGTTAAGACCTTAATTGATGCTAATCCTGATGCTATTCAGTTGACGGTAGGACAAGCAAGGAATTTGCAATCGGTTCCGGGAAAGACAAAGCCTGCTTTGGTTTTGAGGACGGATCTGGCGAATGTATATGGACCAGACCTGCCGGAAGTCTTGTACAGTAGAATGATTGAAGAACCTGTACTACAGGCTGTTCGTCTGGATGCTGCATGTGTCGTAGTCAATCTTTTCCGAATTCCGGGAGCTCCTGAAGTCACGGATCATTGTATACAAAATATTTTAAAGTTGAAGGTTATGTGTGACTATTATTCAATGCCTTTAATGATTGAACCATTAGTGTTTAGACCGAATAGCGAAGCTGGCGGGTATATGGTTGATGGAAATATAAAACTTATCATGCCACTGGTTCGACAGGCAGTTGAGTTGGGGGCCGACCTGATCAAAGCGGATCCCACCGACAATGTAGAAGAATATCATAGAGTAGTAGAGGTAGCGGGTTCCATACCTATTCTGGTCAGGGGTGGAGGTCGTGCTGCGGATGAAGAAATTCTGGAAAGGACTTTTGGCCTGATGCAGCAAGGAGCTAAGGGAATTGTATATGGACGGAATGTTGTTCAACATGCCAATCCAGGAGGTATGACAAAAGCCCTAATGGCCATTGTACATGATGGTGCTACACCTGATGACGTTATAGGATTGGTTAAGAAGTAATAACATTAATAATGAAAACGGTAAATGTAGGAATTATTGGTGGGGGATTAATGGGAAAAGAAGTAGCAAGTGCCTTTGGGAGGTGGTTTGCGTTGAACGATTATCCACTGAAAGTAGAATTAAAGGCATTGTGCGATATCAACCCGGAAACATTGGATTGGTACCGCCAAATTGATACCGTAGATATTTTGACTACAGATTATAGGGAATTATTGGATTCCAAAGCGTTGGATGTAATATATGTAGCTTTACCGCATCATCTTCATGAGCAATATTATATTGATGTTATTGAATCGGGTAAAGATTTATTAGCTGAAAAACCCTTTGGTGCAGACCTAAATGCCGCGACTTTAATTAAAAAGCATGCTGATCAAAAGGGGTGTTTTGTGCGATGTAGTTCGGAAATGCCTTTTTTACCTGGTCCTCAGCGACTCATACAAGAAGTTCTATCCGGGAACCTGGGACAAATAATGGAAATTAATGCTGGTTTTTACCATTCCAGTGATATGAATCCAATGAAGCCTATTAATTGGAAAAGGCAATCCCGGTATTGCGGTGAAATTGGGGTTATGGGCGACCTCGGTATGCATGTGTTGCATATCCCATTAAGGTTAGGTTGGAAACCAAGTAGTGTATATGCACAGCTTCAGAAAATAATAACCCGGCGACCAGACGGACAAGGGGGATGGAGTAATTGTGATACCTGGAATAATGCTACTTTATCGACAAATGTATCAATAGAAGAGGAAGAAATTCCAATGCGATTGGAAATGAAACGGCTTGCACCGGGAGAAACCAATTCCTGGTTTATAGAAGTTTTGGGTACTAAAGGTGGAGTAAGATATAACACTAAAGATACAAAAGCCCTTTGGTTGTTTTCCATGGAGAAAGAGCAGTATTGGAAAAGGGTTGATCTTGGGTTTCAGGTCCCTTTTCAAACGATAACAGGAGGAATATTTGAGCCTGGATTTCCGGATTGTTTTATGCAAATGCTAGCTGCATATTTTGCGGAACGTGAAGGTTTTATTGAAAGTCGATTTGGCTGTGTTACACCTGAGGAGGCATTGATGAGCCATAAGGTTTTTGCCGCTGCTCTTGATTCTAATAAGACTGGTAAAGCAATTGCGGTCAAATATTAGTTGGCAGAATAGAGATTTTGAACTCAATTTAGATCTAAAGGATGAAATTTGATAAAGCAAGAGAAGGTATTATTTGCGGGGGGAACTGGATAGTGGATCATGTTAAAATAATTGATTCTTATCCAGAGGAAGAACGTCTGGCAAACATACATAGGGAATTTATCAGCAATGGAGGAGCACCTTATAATGTATTAAAGTCTTTGTACCTAATGAATATTGGAATCCCCCTGGAAGCAATAGGTATGGTGGGTACGGATGATTATGGTAGATCTATTTTGGAGGAATGTGCGAGTCTGTCTATAAATATAGACCAGATGAGATTAAATTCTAGAGTAAATACATCTTATACGGATGTAATGACGGTAGAAGGAACCGGAAAAAGAACCTTTTTTCATAGGAGGGGCGCAAATGCATTTCTCGATGAAAATTGTTTCAGTTTTTCAAAGTCTAATGCTAAAATATTTCATCTTGGATATTTATTATTATTAGACAGTTTGGACCAGGTTGACTCAGATGCAGGAACGAAAGCAGCGAAGGTTTTGCGGGAGGCAAAAGATTTTGGGCTTATCACTTCTGTAGATGTAGTAAGTGAACAATCCACGAGATTTACGGAACTTATTCCACCTACTCTTCCCTATGTGGATTTATTGTTTATCAATGATTTTGAAGTTGAGATGTTAACAGGGAAAAGGATTCTGGATGAATTTGGAAATATTATAGTAGAAAAAGCGAATCAGGCAGCAAGTATCATAATAGACAAAGGAGTGAATTGGGCCATTATGCATTTTTCGAAAGGAGCGTATGCCGTAAGTAGAAATGGCAATAAAATTTTTCAGGGGGGTATTAAAATTCCTTTAGAGATAATTAAAGGCACTGTGGGGGCCGGAGATGCTTTTGCGGCAGGGGTACTGGCAGGTATACATGAAGGTTGGGATATGGATAAATGTTTAAACCTTGGAGTAGGCGTTGCCGCATCAAGTCTGAGAGATATGACTTCTACAGGAAGTATTGTTAATTGGAATGAATGCTTGAGGTTAGGCTCAATTTTCGGATGGTACTCTCGTGAAAAATCTTGGAGTTGAATATAAAAATTGGATTATTAATAAAATTGAGATGATATGAATATATATAGAATCTTTAGTCGCAGTGTGCTACTCATCTGTTGCTGCCTGGTAAACAATATTTATGGAAAAGATATAATATCAGAATTTAACGGTGTGGAAAACGATACGACAAAAACCAAACTTTTAGATTTGGGAGGAGGTGTAAATTTGGAAATCGTTTATGTTCCGCCAGGTCGTTTTCTAATGGGAAGTACTCCTGAAGAAAAGGCCTGGGCAACGGGAATTGAAGGAGGTGCAACACCTGGCACAGAGAGGGAATCGTATGAAGGGGATTTCCCGCGTCCGATGGCTGTGAAGGATGGATTTTGGATGGGACGAACTGAAGTTAGTGTTGGACAATTCAAACGTTTTGTAGAGGAGACGGGGTACGTAACAGACGCCGAAAAACCAGGAGGTAAAACTCAGGTTTTCGATCCCGAATGGAAAATAACAGCAAAGGCTCCTCCCCACCCCTGGATTTCAGTAGAAGGTAAAAGTTGGAAAGATCCCAATTTTGGCTTTCCACTTCGTGATATTTATCCAGTGGTATGTGTTAGTTGGAATGATGGACGCGCTTTTTGTGAATGGTTGACAAAGCGTGAACGCAAGGCAGGAAGGTTGCCTGAAGGCCTGGAATACCGTTTGCCGACAGAAGCAGAATGGGCCTATTCCTGCAGAGGTGGTAATGATGGTGCCTATTTTTGGTGGGGTAATGACCTTAGTGAAGGAGAAGGCAGGTTGAATATTTCAGGAGTGGATTTTTTACCTGGAAGGAATAAAATATGGCCGTTAGCCAATGTACCGTGGAGTGATGGTTTTGCCTTTGTTTCTCCAGTGGACCACTACGGAGAAAAGGGAAGAAATGGGTTTGGGTTAGCAGACATGTGTGGTGGAGTATGGGAAATTGTTCTTGACCATTTTGATCCGAAAGGAGGGCATGAAGAATTGTATCAAGTAGAAGAAGGAGGTAAACCGGTATGTAGAGGGGGGAATTATTTTGATGTTCCGGGGAATGCAAGGTGTGCAGTCAGATTGGGACTACATGGTGAAAGTTATTCTGATTCCAGGGATGGTTTTCGAATTTGCCTTGGTGTGGTTAAAGATTAACAATAACAATAGAAATTTTTAGTATGGAAAATTCAATGCAAGAAATACAACCTGACTACCAGGGAGATGCTGTGCGATCCCGCTTGCCACAATCAAAGCGATTGGGCTTTTGGAGTAATACCTTTATTCTCTGGGGGCTGGTTTTAGTGGTATCTAGTTTATTAGTAGGAGGTTTGGTGGGGTCACAATTATCTTTTAAGGAAGCTATTATTGTCATACTTATGGCAGGTGCATTCAATAGTATCATATCTATCCTAATTGGGATTATTGGAACCCGCACAGGTTTTACCAGTGCGATGATTTTCCGGTTTTCTTATGGTAAATTAGGTGTAATACTACCTAATTTTATCATGTCTATAACCACGGTGGTATGGTTTGCTGTTATTCTAAATTTGACGCGGGATGCTCTGGTAGATATTTTGGGGATAACCAACCAGGGTGGTCTCTATTGGGGAATTACCTTGGTTATGGCCATTATTTTTTTAGCACCGGCTTATAAATCCATGAAATGGATCGCCTATGTAGATTATTTGGCAGCTCCAGCTATTGTATTCATTCTGATCGCTACTATTTGGGGTGCATTAGATATAGGCGGAGGTATCAGGGAAATTATTCAAAAGGCACCTACCACATCGGCTTCTATATTTGTTGTATTTACATCTGCCGCCGGAGGATGGCTTCACGCCAATACTGTAATTTCAGATTTTACGCGCTTTTATAAAAATACAAAACAGGCTACAATTGGTTTGTTCTTAACATATGGAGTTTTAATGGTATTCCAGTATATTGGTGCCACCATTGGCGCATTGGCTACCGGGGAATGGAATATATTTTTGATAATGGATCGCTTTGGCCTGTTGGAAATAACTTACTTTGCTATTTTTCTGGGCTCGTGGTCTACTTCCATGGCAGCTATATATTTTGCTGCGAATATGATGTCTGCCCCGCCAATTCCAGAATATAAAAGCGAAGAAAAGACAAGGAAACTGGTGTTATTAATTTCTTGGGGAGTTGCCTTATTTTTTGCATGGTATGGACCGGATCAAATCTTTAACTTTTTTCTTCAGTTTCTATCCTGGTTAATTGGTCCCATAGCCATGACAGTTATTATTGATTATTGGTTTTTTCCTAAAAGAAGAAAGATGTACGAAGAAGGTGCTGGTCATCCTGATATGCGATTTAATCCAGCTGCATACTTAGCTTGGATTGGTGGATTTATTGTTGGATATTTTACGCAGAATTTTTTCATTTCTTTGATTAATGGAATGATCCTGACAACCATCATATATTATAGTTGGATGCGTTGGGCTTTACAGAATAAAACAACACCTGAACAACAAGTGAAAAATATATTTGGTTTGTAATACCTGTATTATGGGATTGTAATAAAATTAATGTAGCTTTAGTAACACTTTTTTTGATGCCGGAGGAAATGATTAGATATTTGATTTATTCCGGAAACAGGAATTAGTTAGGAAATGAACTTTAATTCTCGCATTCATTTATTAGGTTTTTTAGTCTTTTTTTCTTGTCAAGGGAGCAAAGACCGACCGGTAAAAATGCAGAATGAACATGGTACAAAAGTGGCAGCTCATCGAGGGGCTAATGAGTTTGCGCCTGAAAATACGTTAGCGGCATTTAAAAAAGCTATTGACCTGGGCGTAGATTATATTGAAATTGATGTAAGACAATCTCTGGATGGCCAGATGGTAGTGATTCACGATCGCAATTTGGAAAGAACGACGAATGGCAAAGGCTATGTCGATGAATTGGAGTGGAAAGACCTACGATTGTTGTCAGCGGGGGGATGGTTTGATTCAAAATATGTTGATCAGAAAATTCCCCGACTAGATGACCTTTGTGCTTTTATCAGTGAGTATAGCTTACGCGTGGGAAGTGATGTTAAATTATATGTGGATTGCAAGGATATTAGCCCGTATAACATGATAGCGATTTTGCGAGATAAACAATTACTGGATAGAGCTATATTTTATGGGTCCGTTTCTGTACTGTCAGAAATAAAGGATGTATTTCCCAATGCTCGAGTATTGGTAGGTTTGAGTAATGAAGAAGAAATTGAACCATTATTTAAGAAATTGAATCCATACGCCTTCGATGTAAAGTGGGAGTTGCTTTCGGAGGAATTAATTAAAAAAATCCACGAAAGGAAAGCATATGTTTTTTCTGATGGGATAGGGAATGGAAAAGAAGCCATATCTTCCTATAGAAAGGCAATGGAAATGAGAATTGATGTAATACAGACGGATCGGATTTTACATTTTTTTTCAGCAAAGAAAATGAATTCGGAAAGCATTCAATGAATGCAAATAATAATTTTAAATGACTACCAACCGAAGAAAATTTTTAAAAAATTCCGCAATTGTAAGTGCTTTAGCGCCATTGGCAAATAACAACTTGATGGGTGAAGGCAAAAAAGTCCTCACTAATTTTCAAAATCAAACAAATCCATCTGTTTTTAATTCCAAAATCAAAGATGATCGACAAATTGCTCTGGACCTTCTCAAACCATCGAAAAGAGATCTGGAGCACGGCTTGGAATTGCATAAAAATTCACTGGTTTTTGACACCTATGGATTTATGCCCAGAGCAGCTTTTGATGGTAAAGCGATTGCTAAAGCAGTCGAGGAAGGTGCATCGGAACTGGAGTTAAAAGATTTAAAGGAAGCTCACTCAATGACTCGTTTTGTCGATGATGATAGAGAACGGGAAGAATTTGAACAGGCGTGGAAGGCATCGGGTGTGGCTTGTGTATTCCAAAATGCAGGAGAGGAAAGTAACACCGTGAAGGTTTTGCTCAAAAGATTGGCACGGTTCACCTATGTGACCGATATGATACCAGATATTGTGGGTAAAGCAGTCAAGCCTGAGAATGTTGAAAAGGCAAAGTCAGCGGGAAGGCATTGTCTTTACTTTAGTGGTAATGGAGTCCCAATGCCTTTGGATATGGTCTCATTGGAGGAGGAGTTGAGATACATAAGGGTTTTTTATCAATTGGGAATTCGTATGATGCATCTCACTTATAATCGAAGAAATTTAATCGGTGATGGATGCGGAGAAAAAACGGATGCAGGTCTCAGCGATTTTGGTAGAGCCGTAGTGAAAGAAATGAATAAAAATGGAATACTTGTAGATGTTGCTCACTCGGGTTGGAAAACAAGTCTGGAGGCCATCCAGCTGTCGAGTGGACCTGTTGTAGTAAGTCATTCAACTGCTGCATCAATACATGAACACATACGATCCAAACCCGATTATGTGATAAAAGCATTAGCAGATAAAGGTGGTTATTTAGGTATTTGTTGTATCCCCAGATTTTTGGGTGGTACGGGAAATATAGTAGATATGCTGGATCATATTGACTATATAGCCCAGAAATTTGGACCGGATTATGTCGGTATTGGTACTGATGTTCCATATACCTCGAGTTTTGCAGGTGAAGAAAATAAAGTTATACCCGGATATCGACGGTCCAGAACTCGTTGGGAGGCGTTGTGGCCAAGTGATGACTTTCGGGAAACCTCTGAAATGAGAAGGAGTATGGCATGGACCAATTGGCCATTATTTACAGTGGGTTTAGTGCAGCGAGGATATTCAGATTCTGATATCCAAAAAATAATTGGTGGGAATGCCATGCGAGTATTGAAAGCTATTTCTTAAATTTGATCGTCCTGTAAAAGTATTAATTGGGAATATCAGCAACGATAAATTTTAATTATGAGTAAAGAAAATAGAAGAACATTTATAAAGAATTCGAGCTTTGCTGTGGCAGGATCGATGATGCCGTTTAATATTATCAAATCCGGTTCTTTATACACAAATAATGATATTGTGAAAGTTGGTTTAATTGGTTGCGGTGGTCGAGGAACGGGTGCTGCCGTCCAGGCCCTTAATGCGGATGATAATGTGCATTTGACAGCGATGGGGGATATTTTTCCCGATCGGATGGAAAAATCTCTTTCGGCATTAAAGGAAGAACACCCCGAGCGCACAAAGGTCAATGCTGATCACAAGTTTATTGGTTTTGACGCCTATCAAAAGGTAATAGATTCGGGCGTAGATGTGGTATTATTAGCAGCACCTCCATATGCACGCCCAGAACATTTGGAAGCGGCTGTAAATGCCGGTAAACATGTTTTTGCAGAAAAACCTGTGGCGGTTGATGGTCCGGGGATACGAAAGGTATTAGCCTCAGCGAAAGTAGCAAAAGAGAAAAATTTGGCCTTGGTCAGTGGATTTTGCTTCAGGTACCAAAACGCTAACAGGGAGGCATTTGGAAGGATTTTGGACGGAGCCGTAGGTGATATAAGGAGTGTAACCGGTTATCGATATGGAGGAGAACTTTGGTCGTTCCCAAGAAAGGATGATTGGGGAGAAATGGAATATCAATTGCGTAATTGGTACTATTATGATTGGTTATCCGGTGATTTTATTGTCGAAGTTGCAGTTCATAGTCTGGACATGATGGCCTGGGCCCTTGGTGATCGTATTCCTATCAAAGCCATTGGTGTAGGGGGGAGGCAGAAAAGGATAGATCCTATTTATGGTAATATTTACGATTATGCAGATGTATAAAGAATGGACGATTAAGGGTAAAAACCCCTGGTCCTATAAAGGAGAAGTCAATGTTATGCACCAGGAAGAGCAAAATGAATTATTTGCATCGATTCGCGCCGGGAATCCAATCAATGACGGGGAATGGATGGCTAATAGCACGATGTTGGGAATATTAGGTCGAATGGTAGCGTATAGTGGAAAAGAAATTACCTGGGAAGAGGCTATGAATTCGGATGTAAATATTGGTCCCCGGTACAATCAATACAATTGGAATTTGAAATGGGCGGCTTCAGAAGTGCCTATTCCGGGAGTGACCAAAGTGCTTTGATCCAGAATCTATATTTGTAAGGCTCAATAGTGTAATTGTAGGATTTCCACGTAATACCGAAATTATGCGATGTTCATCATTTTTGAAAATTTATGAAATATATTTTGGCCTTTTGGTTTTTTGGATGGTCCCTAACTTTATTGAAGGCCAGGTATCTTCCTCGGTGCTTTCAACTGGTAAATGGGAAAGGGCGTTAATTCCTTTTTGGAAAACGGATACTATTTATAATGAAATTATTCAGCCAATCAAGGACCAATCAAGCCTTCCTGTAGGTAATTTGTTATTTCAAGCTAAAGAGGTAATTTCTGTAACGGATGGGTATCAGAAAAAAGAATTTCAGAAAGGGAAAGATTGGAAATACAAAAGGGGGAAAATAGTTATACCGAAAGGTTCTGAAATTCCATACTTTAATCGCGAAGATCTCATTTATCGTGATAAAAAAGAAGGTGTATCTATGAAAAGTAGTTTACCTGATAAATATATTCTTTTTAGTGAAAATGGACTCTTGCAATCCAGGCAGTTAGCTGTTACCTATGTTAAAAAAAGAAAATCGCAATGGAAAGGAAGAATTCAAAATATTGCGAGGAACCAGCTTGTTCAAACCCTTTTAAAGCTAAAAGAAGGCAAGACAGTAAAGATCGTATTCTACGGAGACAGTATAGAAACTGGGGCGAATTCAAGTAGTACTTTGGGTCAAAGCCCTTTTTTACCTACATGGCCAGAATTAATTGTTTATAACTTGCGAAATAATTACTCAGGGGCTATCGAGTATTCCAATAAATCAAAGGGCGGCATGAAAGCCAGTTGGGGTGTAGAAAATGCAGATAAATTGGTGAACCCGGAAAACCCGGATCTTGTAATTATAGGGTTTGGAATGAATGATGGATCAGTTGGGATAAGTCCTCGAAAATTTACAAACCAGCTTCAAAGTATAGTCAACTCAATAAAACGAGAAAACCCGCAATGCGAATTCATACTTATTACACCTATGATTCCAAATCCGGATGCTATCCAAAGTGGTATCCAGAAAAAATATAGAAAGCCAATTTTTGATCTTCAGAAAAAAGGAGTTGCTATAGCTGATTTGACCTCTGTTCACGAAGAATTACTTCTACACAAATCTTACCAGGATATGACAGGGAATAATGTCAATCATCCAAATGACTATTTGGCCCGATGGTATGCTCAGGTGATAAGTGCTTTGTTAATAGAAAAATAGATACTGCTATTCAGACACTTTTACGTTTTTATATAAATCAGCGAAGTCCTTATTCTGGAGGAATTCCCGCTGAAACACACCATCGATCTGAAGGTATGATGATGTGGCCGTCCAGCAATTTGTCCTTGGCTGTGGATTTGTTTCAGGGGGCTGACAAATTGGGAGAATCCGAAGTGGCAACAGAAATGAAAAGGCAGGCGATGAAATGTGACAGTGTATTTTTGAGTATTAATCATGAACTAAATCCTGACGGACAGGGTTTTGCTACGACGGTAAATACGAATACGCTGGTTCCTGCAGATGTACGCAATCATTCCAATCGTGTTTATTCCAGATTGTGGGCTACGGGATATGGCCAGGCAACGGATGCGCAAATGGCCAATCTTTGTATGGAGCGATACAAGCAAGTGGCTGATCCGGGATACAAAAAATTGATTTTGGCAACGGCGGACCGGTATATGGATAGCGAACCGAACATTGAATTTCCCATTTATCCGGGCACCATGGGCGATGTTATATGCTAATGAATTGAGTAGTGAAAAAGACTACCTCGATCGGGCCAATTATTTTGCCGGTAAAGCGATTGAAATGTTTCTAAATGATACTTCACCTTTACCAAAAGCGAGTACGCATCACGATCATTATGAAGCTATTACCCGGGGCGATACATTGATGATGTCCTTGCTGCGACTTTGGAAAAATAGTAATAAGGTCGAGGTTGATATTGGATTGGGTTATTCAGATCGGTGAAGTTCAAATTTCCTTTTTTAACCCCGGAAAGGTGTTCGGGGGAATTACAATTGATGATTTAAAGGTGTATAAGTTCCGCAAAAGAGGATCATTGGAGGGTGTAAATTTTAGGTTCTTTTTCAATGAATTATTTCTATCTAACTAAAATGAAACCACTGAACATTAAGGTTTTCAAGAGCCACGAATGCACGAATAAATTGCGCTCCGAATACTTTGGGTTGTCCGCCGCTGCGGACAACCATTCGCGTATTCTCCCAAAGGGATCCCAATGGGGGTGGCTATTAATTCATAGTTGTTAGCTCTTTTAGCCTTACTATTTTTAGATACTCAATTTTGAGTGATGGGTATTTCTTAGCCAATCGTTTTAACTGCTTGTCAAAAGGAGGGATAGAAAGAACATTATAGTTCATTTAGAAGGTCTTTAGCAGGGCTTCTTTTATTTCCTCTTTTAACAAAGCCTTTTCATCCAAATCTTTTTGGGTTATATAAAGTTCGTCTGCAGAATCAGAAGTTGTTTTGTTTTCTATAGAGACATCCGCTTTTAATTCTTTTGTTAATCTGGATATAATTTCCAACTTACTATCGGCACTTAGGGGATGCAATAACTTCATGATTTCATTGATTTCCAGTTTGCTTTCCATTTTCCCCCACAGAAAGTGGTCAAAATCAAGCGTCATGGATATATTATTTAGTGAACCGGTAATATCATTTGCAGATCACGCAATCTGTCCAATTTCCACAGACTTCATTTTTTGAGACGCAAACCAAAGGTCATAACTTTGTTGCATATTAAGCCATAATTCAGGTGTGGTATTTAGAGCTATAGATAAGCGAAGGGCCATTTCAGCGCTAATACCCATATGTCCGTTTACGAGTTGGGACAATGTTTTGCGTGTAATCCCCAATTTTTTTGCTGCATCTGTAATAGTAATTTCCAATGGACTTAGATATATTTCTCGTAATATTTTGCCCGGATGTTCGGGCTGCATTCCACGTTTTAGAGTCATAATGTTTATTTTTGTTAATGATAGTCTACATAATTAATATCGTTCACACTCTCGTTTTTAAATCGAAAAATTATCCGATAGTTTGCACTGACCTTTACAGACCAAAACCCTTTCAAATCACCTTTAAGAGGATGTAACTCAGATCCTGGAAAGTTCATATCCTTAATTTCTTCAGCATTATCCAACAAAGTTAAAATTGCTCTGATTTTAGATATCTGCGTTGTTGGCAATTTGGATATATCATCTTTTTCCCACAAAAGTCGGAGCCCTTTATGCCGGATACTTTCAATCATAGTACAAATATAACGCGTTACGTAATAGGTGACAAATAATTTTAAAAGATTTTATCTGAATTATTAATACAGGGAGTGGAGTAAGAAGCATTCCTTTCCGCAGGTGAGTCCATTGAGAATTTATTAGCTTCTTACCCCCGGCTGACAAAAGAAGCTATCCTTGCCGCTTTATCATTTGCCCGATGCAGTCATTCAACCAGAGTTGGATAGTACGTATACGACCGGCAAAATGATAGCCACTCTCATGCTAGGAGCACCTGGTTCACTCATATTCGCAGGATTATTTTGCATAACTTCCTTCTCCACCTTTTTTTATTATGTGTTTATCAAAACCTTGAAGGTTTCCATACTATATTTTATTAGATAGGGATTTGTAATACTCAAGTCTGTTTTGAAACTCAATTTATCCAGACCTTCAAGGTTGCTACTATTCCTGTTTTTTGTGCTGTGATTGATAAATGCCTAAAGTAAATTTGGTGTATGGTTTATATAATATTTTATGTTGATAAGGACAGTGATCCATGATATAATGAACCCAAAATTTCAATATTCTTTCGTATTAGTTGATGTTTTAATTCACGGTATAATTATTCATGGGAGTTATGTTAAATAAACTACTTTATAAATGTATTTTGCGTTTCATTAATAAGATTTATAAATTAAAAAAAATTGATATATTCAAAAATTGGTTGTACGTATCTATTATCCCTAGTGGTTGTTTTGTGTTCTGGACAACCATTACCTCTGAAGAACAATCTTAATTATACCTACCATGTAAAAAAAGCGCAAACGGAAATTATTATTGACGGCATATTAAATGAAAAAGATTGGTTGAGTGCACAAAAGGCTACTGACTTCTATAAGGTTTTGCCAATAGATACGGGATATGCAACGCAACCATCTGAAATCATGGTAACATATGACAGTGAAAATTTTTACATCGCCGTTACTTTTTTTGATACTATCCCCGGCAAAAGGGTAATGGAATCTTTTCGAAGGGATTTTTCTTTTGGCAAGAACGATAATTTCCTTGTTTTTATTGATCCTTTTCTGGATCAAACTACCGGATTTTCATTTGGTGTCTCAGCTTCGGGGGCACAGTGGGATGGTACTATGTCCAATGGTTCAAGCGTCAGTCTGGATTGGGATTGTAAATGGATATCAGAAACAAAGCACTACAGGGACCGGTGGGTGTCGGAAATGAGTATCCCCTTCAAATCAATAAACTATCCTGCAGGGAGTAAAGAATGGAATGTTAACTTTAGTAGGCTCGATCTAAAATCAAATGAAAAATCCGCCTGGGCACCTGTTCCACGTCAATTTCCAACTGCGTCTTTGTCTCATACAGGAGCGCTGGTTTTTGAGACTATTTTACCTGAGCCAAAAGTGCAGTTGTCAGTAATACCCTATGTATTCGGAAGTTATTCTCAGGATGATATTCTTGATAAAAAAGGGGACTATGAAGCTGATTTTGGCTTTGATGCAAAACTGGGGATATCATCTGCAATGAATTTGGATCTCACGTACAATCCTGATTTTGCTCAGGTTGAGGTCGATCAACAAATTACAAATATCGATCGCTTTGAATTGTTCTTTCCAGAGAGAAGGCAATTTTTTCTGGTGAATAGTGATCTCTTTTCCGGATATGGTGAATCAGCCACCACACCTTTTTTTACCAGAAGAATCGGTCTGGATGCTCCGGTCATTGGGGGAGTAAGGTTAAGCGGCAAAATTGGCAATGACGTTAGAGTCGGTTTGATGAATATGACTACGAAAGAGACGGGAGACCATCTCTCACGTAATTATACGGTTGCAACAGCTCAGAAAAAGGTATTTGCCAGATCTAATGTTGGATTTATTTTTGTCAATAAGGAGTTCCTGAATCAACCAGATTCTTTAGATTTGTTCAACAGGGTTATAGGGTTGGACTATAATCTAGCCAGCAACGATAATCTTTGGAATGGTAAATTTTATTACCATCGTTCCTTTCAACCCGGAAATCCCGGAAATCAATATTCTCAAGGGGCTCGACTTAGCTATAAAGTCAAAAATATCCAGGTGGAGTTGCTTCAAGCGTCTGTGGGGAAAAATTACAATGCGGAAGTAGGGTTTGTTCGGCGCACAGGCTACCATCTCATTAGTCCTGCCGTAACTTACTTGTTTGTCCCTAATAAAAGAATTGTTAGTCACGGTCCGCAATTGATGAGTGAAAATTACTTTTCGGAGGATTTTGATCGGATTGAGCAAAATAATTCACTTATGTATAGTTTGGTTTTTCGGGATCGTTCGGAATTTAGTGTGGGATATGAACATAGTTTTGTGGAATTGAATAGAGATTTTGATCCCACTCAACGGAGTGAATTTTTTCTACCGGGAGGGACAAATTATACATACGGTAAGTTCCTGGCTTCATATGTGTCGACGGCAAAGACTTCTTTGAATTGGGCTGCAGAGACTGGTGTTGGGAATTTTTATAACGGAGAAATTCGATATTTAAATGGTACAATAGGTTATCGCATCCAACCTTTTGTCAATATGTCTATGAATGTTAATTATACAGATATTGATTTGCCCGATCCATTTATTAGAAGAAATTTTTGGTTGTTGGGTCCTAAATTTGATGTGACTTTTACTGATCAAATATTTTGGACTCTTTTTGTGCAATACAACGAACAGATAGACAATGTCAATATTAATATGCGATTTCAATGGAGGTATCAGCCTGTTTCGGATATATTTTTAGTGTATACGGATAATTATGTGATTGATGGATTTGAGTCGCGAAATAAAGCGCTCGTCTTTAAAATGACTTATTGGATTAATTAAACCAGAAGAAGATTTGAATTAATTGAATAGTTGGAGGTAAAACTTCTGTCATTTTTTCAACACCAATTTTTTTTAAAAGTATTATTCCTGAATTAAATAGCATTTTATAGTATAAGATGTTAATGTGTAGTGCGTCCAAATCAAAAAGGGGGTAACTGTATCCCACCTATGCTTTCATTTTTTACTAACTTCGAATTTCAATCAAATTATTTGAAAAAATGAAAAAAATTCTTGCACTATATTTTCTTATTGGTTTTGCGTTATCTGTTTCTGGGCAAAATTCTTCTGAGCAGCGGCCGAATATAATATTTATTCTCACAGATGATCAGCGCTGGGACGCGCTGGGATACGCTGGTAATGAACTCGCCCATACCCCGGAAATGGATAAACTGGCCAGTGAAGGAGTGTATTTTAAAAACGCTATGGTTTCGACACCGATTTGTGCGGCGAGCAGAGCGACAATATTGACAGGATTATACGAGCGTACCCACAGATATGATTTCCAGACCAGCAGTTTGAAAGGAGAATTTATGGAACTATCGTATCCAAAAATTATGCGGGAAGCTGGTTACCGCACTGGTTTTTATGGGAAATTGGGAGTTCGGACTAATTTGACAAATGATTTGTTTGACGATTATGAAGTCTATGATCGCAATGGCGCATTCAAAGATCGAAGAGGATATTACTATAAGACCCTGGATGGTGATTCCGTACACCTTACGAGATATACCGGACAAAAAGCATTGGACTTTATTGATGAGGTAAACACTGACCAACCCTTTAATTTAAATTTAAGTTTTAGTGCCCCCCATGCACACGATCCTGCCGAAGACCAATATTTTTGGCAAGAGGAAAGTAACGAAATACTTTCAAATACAAATGTGCCAGAACCAAGTCTGGGAGATGACAAATATTTTGAAGCATTACCAAAAATAGTTCGGGAAGGGTTTAATCGGACCCGTTGGTATTGGCGTTATGATACTCCGGAAAAATACCAGCATAGTGTCAAGGGATACCACAGGATGATTGCGGGAATAGACAGGGAAATTGCCAAAATCCGAAAGAAACTGGAAGAAAAAGGAATTGCAGATAATACGGTTATTATTCTGATGGGCGACAACGGGTATTTTCTGGGAGAGCGCCAATTGGCTGGAAAATGGTTGATGTACGACAATTCTGTTCGTGTCCCCTTAATCATTTTTGACCCCCGCCACAAAGAACATAAGGATATTGATGAAATGGCATTGAATGTAGATGTTCCGTCTACTATTCTCGATTTTGCCGGATTATCAAGTCCTGAACATTGGCAGGGGAAAAGCCTGGTTCCCGTTATCAAATCCAGTAATTATCAATTTGACAGAGACACGGTCCTAATTGAGCATTTATGGGATTTTGAAAATATACCCCCTAGTGAAGGCGTAAGAACACATGATTGGAAGTACCTCAGATATGTAAATGATCAGTCTATTGAGGAATTGTATAACCTCAAGGACGATCCAAAGGAAATAAATAATTTGGCGGGTAACCCACAGTACCAAGAAGTGATGGAAGATCTGAGAAAAGCCTGTAATCGCCTGGGCAATCAATATAAAGATCCGACTACAAATGTGCCACAAAATCTCATGGTTGAATTTATTCGGAAACCTTCTAATGTGGAAGTATTGGATTCAAAACCCGAATATAACTGGCAATTTGCTAGTGAAAATAATTACCAGGAAGGGTATCAAATTCTGGTTGCATCTTCCAAAGATAATTTAGACCGTAATATTGGTGATGTTTGGGATACAGGTGAGGTGCGTTCTTCAGAGACCTATAACATAGAGCATAAAGGAAAGCCACTTAAAAGTGGCCATGCGTATTTCTGGAAAGTGCGTGTGTGGTCTAAGTACAATCGACTGGGAGAATATTCCAAACCCCAAAAATTTTCGATCGCTGCATACCCCTCTGGTATAACAACCTCTAATTTCTTTCAGATTGATAAAGTTTTACCCGTTTCAATAAAGACCTTATCCAATGAACAACATCTAATTGATTTTGGAAAAGCTGCTTTTGGAACAGTGGAGTTTACGTATCAGACGAACAGGGCAAAGACTTTGACATTCCGGTTGGGAGAGCAGCTGAAAGATGGGAAAGTAAATGCTGAACCTCAGGGTAATATACGATTTCAGGAAGTGGAAGTCAATGTAGTCCCGGATCAAACTGAATATCTGGTCGAATTGATTCCGAATAAAAGAAATACACTACCTGTAGCGGTACCCCTTCCGGATTCTTTTCCGGTTGTTCTTCCTTTTCGATATTGTGAGGTACAGGGTGTATCTGAATTTGAAATTGCGGATATGGATTTTAAGCAGTTAGCTTATCACACCTACTTAGATGAAGGAACCAGTAGTTTTTCAAGTTCGGATACCATATTGAATCAAATTTGGGATTTGTGTAAATACAGTATCAAAGCCACTTCTTTTGCAGGACTGTATGTAGATGGTGACCGGGAAAGAATACCCTATGAAGCAGATGCTTATATCAATCAATTGAGCCATTATGCAGTAGATAGTGAATATCCCATTGCCAGAAGGACAATAGAATATTTTATGAAGAACCCCACCTGGCCTACGGAATGGCAATTGCATGTAGCTTTGATGGTCTATGAAGATTATATGTATACTGGGAATACGGAAATTATTGAACGCTATTATGAAGAACTTAAGCATAAATCTCTTCTTGAATTAGCCGGGGAGGATGGATTGATTAGTTCTGAAAGGGCTACGCCGGAGTTTATGAAAAAACTGGGTTTCAAAGATCCCGATGCAAAGTTGAGAGATATAGTTGATTGGCCGCCTGCCCAAAAAGATACGGGATGGGAATTGGCGACAGAAGAAGGGGAGAGAGATGGCTATGTATTTAGGCCTATTAATACGGTAGTTAATAGTTTTTACTGCCAGAATATGAAGATTATGGCAGTATTTGCCAGGTTATTGAAAAAGCCGCATGAAGCGCTGGAATTTGAATTAGCGGCTGCCAAAGGGATTTCCTCCCTAAATAAAAAATTATTTGATAGCAGTAGAGGCGTTTATATTGATGGCGAAGGCACTGGTCATGCCTCACTTCATGCAAACATGCTACCGTTAGCTTTTAATTTGGTTCCGGAAGAATACCAATCTTCAGTGGTAGAATTTATCAAATCCCGTGGAATGGCCTGTAGTGTTTACGGAGCGCAATATTTGATGGACGGATTGTACAACGCAGGTGAAGAAGATTATGCACTTGAATTAATGACTTCGACAGGGGACAGAAGCTGGTGGAATATGATTGAAATTGGTTCCACTATTACCCTCGAAGCCTGGGATATGAAATACAAACCAAACGCGGATTGGAATCATGCATGGGGAGCTGTTCCGGGGAATACAATAGCTCGGAAAATGTGGGGGATTGTACCGAAAACGCCTGGAGGTAGTTTGATTTCCATTGCTCCACAGTTGAGTGATTTAGAAAGATCATTTATTGAAGTTCCTTTTTTGACTGGTATTGTATCTGCCAAATACGAGAAAGTCAATAATCGCTATGAGAAGTACGAAATTGATTTACCGGCAAATGTTTCTGCTGAATTCCAGTTGAAAAGCGGGACAAACCAGTCAGTAACGGTCAATGGGGAATATGTGAACACTTCTTTTCGTTCGGTGAGGTTGTCTCCGGGAAAGAATTCTATTGAAATTAGAATCAGTTCTTTTTAGTACAATGATCTTGGTTAATGTGATGTGCATGTGACTGATTGTTTTGATTTTACTTCAAAAAATGGGATTGAATTTTTTGGAATTCCTTCTTCTGGAAAGACATTCTACAATGTTCTTTGGATAAGTTTCAATTGAACAGTTGAAGTGACTAAGTAATGTGTAGATATAGGTAAATACGTATTAATGATGGGATTATATCGGTTTTATTACTGTCACGAAGGGGAAAAGAGGCGTAGCCTCGATTCATATTCTAACCTCGTGCGAGGCCGTCAGGCCAGCGCGAGGTTTCGAACTTAAAGATATTTAGTGCCGTGGGCACGACTCATTTTCAGATCAGCTCATGAAACAGATAGTCTTCATTATATTCGATCTGGAACGCATTTAATATGCTTTTATACTCCTCTTTGAAACTTCGTTTCTGATGGTGCCTTTCTTGGTTTTGAATGTAATGATACACCTTGTCATCCAATGATTGGTGATAGCTAAATGCCCCGTATCCCCTTTGCCATTCAAATCTTGTTCGCAACCATTCCTGATCATTGATCCATTTAGATGATTTGGCTTTTACAGTTTGCATGACTTTCGATAATGACAGTGTTGGTTTCAGGCGAAAAAAACAGTGGACATGGTCTTCGACTCCATTGGCAACGATACATTTACAATCGGTATCATTTATCAGGGTCCCTATAACGCCCAATAACGAGCTTTTCCAGTAAGGGTGAATCATAGCTTTTCTGTATTTTATCGCAAAAATGGCTTGAATGTAGACTTGTGTATAAGTATTTGCCATTACGCTTTATTTTTGTTACCTATATAAAATAAAATTTTTTTGGGATAGTAAAATCGTTCACTCCTATGGAGTTCAGGTAAATATCTTTCTCATAACCGCGAGTTAAAACCCGCGGTTATAAAACAAACCACTCCTACGGAGTTTTGTCATACTTTGCTTAAAATTCGTACACAAAGGTTTACTATTATACTTCTACAATTTTCTAGTAAGAATGTGTTTGTTTTTAAAGGGATCTTCTGTTTTGTGCTGTTTTATAACGACTAAAATTCATATATTGGTAGTAAATAAGATTTAAGTACTATATGAAAGGTTTCAAGCTTGCATTACTTTGGTTGGTATTGAATTCATGTAGCAATTCCAATGATGTAAAAGTGGATAACCATCTTCCTGGTACGACCTTTTCCCAGTCTATTATTATCGATACCATTGCCATGGAACCGGAAATTATCAATCCCATGTCTTTGGCTCTAGCAGAAAATGGAGATATTTTCGTTTCGCTTTCTCATACGTACAGATATGGGGAAGAAGGTGCTCCCGTAGAGGAGATTACAAATCCTATTAAAAGAATACGTTTGGATAAAAAGGGAAAGATCAAAGAAATTGATATTGTAGCTGATGGATTTGAAGATCCTGTTTTGGGATTGGATGTATTCGAAGGTAAACTATATGCCACTAACAGGGATATAGTTTTTTCGATGGATATCGATGAGAATGGAAGCAGGGCAACCAACAGGCAAATTTTAGTAAAGGATTCGGCCGATTCGTGGAATCCCTTTGGCCTATATAGGGTGAAAGTGGGTCCGGATAATAAATTGTGGATTGCAACGGCTGACCATCCGGTTAGTAAACCAGTCACACTAAGAGGTGTCGACGGGAAGGTTGTCAGGTTAAGTGGGCAAAGCGGAGGAATGGTCCGGTGTAATTTGGATGGCTCGGGACTTGAAAAAATTGTGGAAGGGTTAAGGGCTCCTTACGCTTTTGATATTGATCCCTGGGGGCATGTATGGATGATTTCAAATGGAGAGGGCAGTCCTAATATTTACCTGGATGTTATACCCGGAATGGACTATGGTTATGCATCGCGGGATGTGACTTTTAATTGGTTAGCAGGTAAGACGGAATTATCTCCTCCAGTATATGAAATGGGGAATGGTGCTAATACGACCGCATTTCATTATTACAGCTCTATGTTTCATAAAAATTATTGGGGTAATATTATGGTATCTAATTGGGGAAGCCATGGGTACAATCCCAATAACAGATTGATCCGACTTTTTGAAAGGGATTCTTTAGGAGATTTGGGAATAGGGGAGCGAGATTCTGCATTTTTTACTATGTTCGGAGATACACTTTTTCGACCGACAAGTATAGAATATGCTCCTGATGGCGGCCTATATCTTAGTGATTGGCATAGCAGGGATGATGAAAGTAACAATATGGGTAGAATATATAAATTTTCTACCAGGGAAAATGCAGTTGGAGAAACGGGAGTATTCAATATTGATTTTGACAATAGTGAGCATGCAAAATTAATCACTCTTTTAAATGCTTCGAATCACAGCATTCGAGAAAGAGCCGCTAAAGTATTATGTAATGAATTTTCAAATAGTATAGCAGATGCTTTGGGGAATTTAGCTGCGGAGGGCACGTCATTTGGCGCGGCTGAAAGTATTTGGGTATTGAGTAGGGTGAATACGTTCGAGGCTTATAAAGCAATGAAAAACGGCATGATGCATCGGGACGGAAAAGTACGGGCCCATTGCCTTAGGCAGTTGAGGCAAATGGCTGGACAGGATTTGAAAGGAGGAACGTATAAAAATACTTCATTACATGAAAGGTCCGGATTCCTTGAAGATCATTATAAATTTGTAAATAACTTCCATGTGGATGACGATCCGGAGGTGCGAATAGAAGCTGCTTTGGCCCTACCTGATTCACGTAAAGTAATGGATATATTTTCTGAAAACATAGGTAGTATTAGTGATAGAAGATTAAAGTATCTGATTGGGAATTATATAGGACGTCATGGACATAATAATATCCTTCTTGTTAAGAATCTTTTCGAATCAGATTCTAAAAAGGCTCAAGAGATTGCCTTAATAGCGATTGAAACTGCACTGGACAAAAACGAAGCCTTAAAAGGTGTTGTATCAAAATGGGAATTACCAAAAATATTTCGGGAAAACAAAGGAGAATTATTGAAAGAACAATTAATTAGTGGGCATACTATTTCTTCTAATATTGAGAAAATTGAAGTACTTAAGGTTTTAAATAACAAATCAATTTCAGATCCTTCGCTATTTGAATTTCTAGAAGAATGTTTGCAAAGTGAAAATGATGAAATATTAATTCAATCAATCAGGATTCTAAAGGAGAATAAGTTGAGTGATAATGGTAAATCTCAACTGATTGATCTTTCCTTAAATAATGATAATAACCTGGTACGAATTGAAAGCATTTCTGCATTGGCAAAAAATTATCAGGATGAGGATATAGGTCACTGGAAGAAGTTAGTAAATGATCCTTCAAAGGATATTTCTATAAGTACGATCAGGGCTATGTCGGAGTTGTTCCAAAATGCCAAATCAAAGAAACTGATTCAAAGTCTTATCAATAATACTATTAAAAAAGATGCAGAACTTAAAGAAGAAACTTTACTGTTAATGGGTGATGATTTGGATGAACAAATCGAAAGTGATAATAAAAATATAGAACTCGAAGTACAAAATAAAATACAAAGTGCTTCTGCTGTGAGAGGAGAATATCTATTTCATTCACGGGAAGGTCTATGCAGTACCTGTCATTCGCTTGAACGAGATGTGAAAACCAAACTTGTTGGGCCTAACCTCACGGCCATCGGTAATTCCGTAAGTGAAAAATACCTGATAGAGTCAGTTTTATTTCCGAGTAAGGATGTTAAAACAGGATATCAATTGGAGACTGTTTATACCCGGGATGGAAAATCGTATACAGGACAAACCGAAATGGGTGAAAATACGTTAAACATTCATATTTTTAATTCTGACCCCGTTGAGCTGGAGCTCAATGATATCCAGCGTAGAGTTAAAAATAAAATGTCGTTGATGCCAGGAGGATATGGAATAAAATTTACTCCTTTAGAAATCGCTGATATAATTTCTTATCTTTTAACTTTAAAAGGGTAATAAATAGTAAAATAATATGATAACGCATTCTGTATTTTTCAAATTGAAACATTTGGAAGGCTCCAGGGAAGAAGCAGGATTTTTTAAGGAGGTAGAAAAGTTAAGGTCGATACCTAATATTATGTCATTTTCTTATGTTGATGAAATCAGTCCAAAGAATGAGTTCCGATATGGATTGGTGCTGACCTTCGATAATCAGGATGACTACGAATTTTATAATAACCACCCGGATCACCAGAGATTCGTTGAAAATATTTGGATCTCCCAGGTGGCTGATTTCCTTGAGATAGATTATGAATTGAAAGATATGGGTTGACGATGGACTGGAAGGTAGTTTTTATTACAGGAGCAGCAAATGGGATTGGTCTGGATATGGTCAGGGGGTTTTGTAAGTCTGGTTACAAAGTCAAGATGATTGATATCAATCAGGATTTACTGATTCAGCGCGAAAGGGAATTGAAAGAGAAAGGCTTTCACGTAAGCATTGATTTTTGTGATGTGACAGATGAACATAGTGTTAAAGAAAAAATTGAGTCAACGATTGATAAATACGGAAAAATTGATGTTCTGGTAAACAATGCAGGGATTCAGCATGTCGCACTAATTGAGGATTTTTCTACCCAAAAATTTAAGCAACTACTTGATGTAATGGTAACAGGTGCCTTCATTACCACAAAACATGTATTCCCTGGAATGAAGAAAAATAATTTTGGTAGAATAATCAATATGTCATCCATTAATGGCCTCATCGGCTTCGCGGGTAAATCCGCTTATAATAGTGCAAAACACGGGTTAATTGGACTCACAAAAGTGGCCGCCCTGGAAGGGGCTAATTTCGGCATTACCGCTAATGCAATTTGCCCGGGGTATATTGATACAGATATGGTACGGGGCCAATTGGAAGATCTTGCCAAAACACGAAATATTAGTTTACATCAAGTGCTGGAGCAAATCATTTATCCCCTGGTTCCACAAAAGAGATTGATTCCCGTGTCGGAAGTGACCCAACTGGCACTTTATCTTGCGTCCGAGAAAACTTCATCAATAACAGGACAATCTATGGTCATTGACGGTGGCTATACCGTCCAATAAATTTATATATAATGATATCAAGGAGGAAATTTATAAATCATTTGTCAGCAGCAGGTTTAGTATTTTCTGCCGGCCCGGAATTTTGGCGTTTTATTCAAAAGAATAATTTCCCTGTCCGTGCTATTACCAGGGGACCTAATTACCACTGGTTTGGGTATTATGATAAACTACAATTTAGTGCAGATAATAGATATGCGCTGGGTATGGAAGTAGATTTTGAAATGCGTTCTCCATCCAGTAAGGATATTGTAAAGTTGGGATATATCGACTTACAAGATAATGATACATGGACAGAAATTGGACAAAGCAGGTCCTGGGGGTGGCAACAGGGATGTATGCTTCAATGGGTTCCGGGATCAAGTTCGAAAGTGATTTGGAATGATCGCAGAGGGAAGGATTTTGTCTCAATTGTAAAAGATATTCATTCGGGAGAAGAAAAAGTACTACCCAGAGCTATTTATACTTTGAGCCCCGACGGTAAAACCGCGATTGGGACGGACTTCTCCAGGATACAGAATTACAGGAAAGGATATGGATACCCCGGTGGCCGGGACCCCTATAAAGATCAAAATGCTCCTGCGGAATCGGGAATATATAAAATAGATCTAAAAACGGGAGCGGAAGAACTATTGTTCTCTTACCAACAAATTGCCAATATACCCAATCAGGGAGAGGATCTCTCGGGGAAATGGCATTATTTTAACCATTTACTTATTAGCCCTGACAGTAGGAGATTTATTTTTCTCAATAGGTGGCGGGAATCAGCTATTCCCGATGATGTACTCAACAATCCCGAACAATACAATAAAATTCGGGGCAGGTATTCTACGCGGATGTTTACCGCGGGAATAGATGGCCGGGATATTTATCTTCTTGATCCTTCAGGTAAAACCTCGCACTTTATTTGGAAAGACCCCAATCACATAACGGCCTGGACTACACCAAATGGAAGGGAATCCGGGTTCTATGAACTTCGGGACCAATCAGAAACCATTCGAAAAGTGGGGGAAGGAATTATGATCCACAATGGCCATAATACTTTTTTACCGGGAACTCGTAAAGAATGGATCCTTAATGATACGTATCCCTTAGGGGATAAACGGGAACAAATTCCATATATTTATAATGAAGAATCAAATATAAGAATTGACCTCGGAAGATTTCATGAACCCAGGGAGTATAACGGTGAATGGCGTTGCGATACTCATCCCCGTTCAAGTAATGATGGGAATTTGGTTTGTATTGACTCTACCCATGGAGGTAACGGTAGACAAATGTATTTAATTGATATAAGTGGTTTGGATTTATAATTGATTCTGTAATTATTTTTTGGTGAATATGTTAACCATTTAATTATGATGCTTCCCATTACAAGAAGAACTGCTATTTTTGCGTTAGGAGGACTAGGATTATCAGCTTATATACCCACTAGAAATAAAAAGAATATGTATCCTGGAAAATTAAAGATTGGAGCTTGTGACTGGTCCATTGGAAATCACAGTAATGTAGAAGCTTTTTATGAGGCAAAAAAAATCGGGTTGGATGGTGTGCAGGTTAGTTTGGGAAAGCAGGAAAATAATATGCACCTCAGAAAAAAATCAATCCAGGATGAATATCTCGGTGCCTCTAAGTCAACTGGAGTAGAAATAGCAAGCCTGGCAATTGGAGAACTCAACAAGTATCCCTACAAATCCGATCCCCAAACTATTCAATGGGTGGCTGATAGTATTGATGTTGCTGCAAATCTGAATTGTAACGTAGTTTTATTAGCTTTTTTTGGAAGTGGAGATCTCAAAGGTGATTTGTCCGGACAGAAGGAGGTTATCGATAGATTGAGGGAAGTGATGCCGGAAGCTGAAGCAAAAGGGATTATTTTGGGAATTGAATCCTGGTTGAGTGGGGATGAACATTTGTCGATAATTGATGCCGTTGGATCAGGGAATCTCAAAATTTATTATGACGTGGCCAATTCAGAAAAAATGGGGTATGATATTTATAGGGAAATACGCCAATTAGGTAATCAAATATGTGAAATTCACATGAAGGAAAATGGCTTTTTACTTGGGCAGGGAAGGGTTGACTTCAATAAAGTGAGAGAAGCAATGGAAGAAATTGATTACAGTGGTTGGATACAAATAGAAGGCGCAGTGCCCCCCGGCGAGGGAATGCGTGAAAGTTATATCGCTAATAACAGGTTTTTGAGAGAAACCTTTGACATATGAAAAAGGAGGTAATTGGATTCTTGATTATTGGATTATACCTACTTATTTCTTGTAATATCAACGACCAATCGATAGAAATAAAGAATGATTTAATGGTGGCTGGAGACCTCGAAGCCATCTTATGGGCTGAAACACCTCAGTTTTATAACCCCACAGCCATGGATGTCGACTACAAAGGCAGACTATGGGTCACGGAAGCAGTTAACTATAGATCCTTTAAACACGATGGAAAAAATCCTTTTCATCATCCAAATGGTGATAGAGTAGTTATCCTGGAAGATACGGATGGTGATGGGCATGCTGATTCGTCTAAAGTCTTTGTGCAGGATAAAGATTTACAAGCTCCGGTTGGAATTGCGGTCATCGGAAATAAAGTGATTGTTTCTTCTGCTCCATCATTAATTGTTTATACTGACAATAATGGGGATGATATTCCAGATGACAAAGAAATCTTCCTAACGGGTTTTGGAGGATATGATCACGATCATTCTCTCCATTCCGTTATTGCCGGACCTGATGGTAATTGGTACTTCAATACAGGAAATGCCGGTCCCCATATTGTCGAGGATAATGATGGTTGGACTTTGCGTTCAGGTAGTATATATAATGGAGGTACTCCTTATAATACTGACAACAAACCCGGTTTGGTCAGTGACGATGGACGAATTTGGACAGGAGGCCTGGCATTGCGTATTTCCCCGGGCGGAAAAGGATTGAAAGTAATGGCTCATAATTTCCGGAATGCTTATGAGCTTACTCTTGATTCTTATGGTAATATGTGGCAAAATGATAATGACGATGAAGTTTCGGCTTGTCGGGCGACATGGGTAATGGAAAATGGAAACGCAGGCTATTTTAATGCTGATGGCAGTCGCAGTTGGCGTGCAGATCAAAGACCGGGGCAAAGTATCTTTACGGCACATTGGCATCAGGAGGATCCTGGTGTCATGCCAGCAGGTGATAACACAGGTTCTGGAGCTCCGACAGGGGTAGCAATTTATGAATCGGATATTTTGGGTAAAGAATATCAAGGAATGTTTTTGAGTGCCGATGCTGGAAGAAACGTAGTATTTGGATACAAACCAACAGTTATCGGAGCCGGTTTTGATCTTTCCAATCCCATAAAATTAGCTACCTCAGTCAGGGAATCTACAGAAGATTACAGATGGAATAATATGAACATCGATTCAACCAAGTGGTTCCGTCCGAGTGATGTGGTAATTGGAACTGATGGGGCAATATACATTTGTGATTGGTATGACCCCATAGTCGGAGGACATGCAATGCACGATACCACGGGATATGGACGAATATATCGAATTACTCCAAAAGGACAGAGGTTGGGCGTCCCCAAATTAGACCTTAATACTAAAGAAGGTCAAATTCAAGCCCTTCTTAATCCGGCGATAAATGTTAGGAATTTGGGATTTACAGCACTCAGTAATCGAGGTGAAAATATAGTAAATGATATACTCGAGATCGTCAATAATTCTTCGAATCCGTATCACCAGGCTCGTGCAGTGTGGTTATTGTCTACACTGGGGCCTTCCGGAATGAAAGAAGTGGAGAAAATTTTTGAGTATGGGGGTGAAGATCTGCGAATTGTTGCTCTGCGAGCCCTTAAAACTTGTATTGAGGTTCCTCTTGATTTGTATGAAAAGGGTTCTAAAGATCCATCGCCTGCGGTTCGCAGGGAAGTGGCTATTGCTATTAGGGATTTACCCTACAGGGAATCCAAACAACTACTATTTACGTTGCTAGAAGGATATGACGGAAAAGATCGATGGTATCTTGAAGCGCTAGGCACAGCAGCGTGTGGAAAGGAGTCACAACTGTACATTGATATATTGAGATCTTATGGCGAGGATCCAGTGAAATGGCCGGAAAATGTATTTAACTTTGTCTGGAGATTACACCCCGAAAAATCGGTTGAATCTTTTAAAGCAATTGTATTAAGCGATGAATCCTTACTGGAGCAAAGAAAAAAGGCAATGGTTGGCCTGGCGTTTATTTCTACTAAAGAATCAGCAATGGCAATGCAGGAAATAGTAAGATTAAGCAATAATGAAGTGGTTCAGGAATATGGAGAGTGGTGGTTAAGGTATAGAGCATCGAATGATTGGGCCGGATACTATAAAATAATGAATAAGAAGGAAGAAATTCCCGGGGAGGTTCGCGAATGGCGAAATCTTTTGCTGGCTGAAGACTCTTCAAAGGATGCTAAAAGTAAAGCAATTGTAGCCATGGCACAGGATCCTTACGGAGGTGAAATGTTACTTCAGATTGCTGCGGGCAATCGGATATCAAAAGAGTTAAAAGACATTGCAGCCAATTATATTTTTTCTAATCCCAATCAATCTGTTAGGGTATTGGCAGGAGAGTATTTCGATGCCCCATTAGCTGAAAAAAAAATTAGTATATCTGAAGTTCTGGACTTAACCGGGGATTCGGATAAAGGCGGTGAAGTGTATAGGGAAAAATGTAGTAGTTGTCACAAAGTCAATGAGATGGGTGCGGATATAGGACCTGATTTAACTAATATTAGAAATAAACTGGATCGTAAGGCAATGTTGGATGCCATTATCAACCCCGGCGCAGACATAGTTTTTGGATATGAGCCCTGGTTGATCACCACCGAAGATAGTACTACGGTCTTTGGTTTTGTACAAAGTGAGGGTGATTTTATATCGGTGAGAGATGCATCGGGAGAAGTTATTCCTATCCCATCTAGTAAAATTGTAAAAAGGGAACGCACCGGATCGTTGATGCCTGATCCGGCTTCCTTGAATTTGTCCAATCAGGACCTTTCTGATATCGTAGCTTATCTTATTAATTTGAAATAGTTTATATTCAGGTTTTACATTTTCGGGAGCTAAATATAAATTATGTAATGCGAAGAAGAAAAGTACTCAACTATGTTGGCCTGGGAGCCGCCTTGCCTTTGTCAAACATTTCTTTCCGGGGAAGTAATATGTTACCGGACAGAACGATAAAAGTTATTGATTCATTGACCGGACTTGCACATCAGAAACTCGAAGATGGAGATGTCATAAAAACCCTTGGGTATTATTTTCCCGGCGATGGTGGTTCTGCACTCTATTCAATACAAAAAGAGAAAAAAGAAATTTATCATTTTGAAAAAGCGGGCGGCGATTTACAAGCCGTTTTAATGGACGTAAAATCTGTAAATTATAAAATGTTTGGGGCAAGGGGAGATGCTAAATCAGATGATGGACCGGCCATTTTAAAAGCGCACCAATATGCAAATTTGAATAACATCCCCATTATAAATCATACCGGTGAATATTGGATTGTAAAAACCAGGTCTATTCCTGTTGAAACCAATGTGATTTGGGGCCATACTATTTTTCATATAGAAGAAAAGTACAATACGAGAAATCCGGTATTTCATATCAAAAGTGCAAATGAGGATTATATCTCTCTTTCGGATCCGGAAAGAAAAGCCATAATCGAACAAATAAAACCCGGAGTCTGTAAAATCAAAGAATTGGCTGGATACAGCAATCATCTGGTTCATTTAATGGATGAAAAGGATCGGATTGGGTTTAGGGCCGGTCCATATGATAGTATCGGGAGACCCAGGGAAGAGCTTTTTTATGTTGAAGAAGGAGGAAAAATAATTGGTGATATAGCATGGACTTTTGAAAACACGGTGGATATATATATGTACCCATTGGACCCTTCATTTCTTAAGGTAGAAGGAGGTGTCTTTTATTTATCGGGGGAAAATCCTGAAGACCTTGAAATGACTTATGTAAAAAGTGGTATAACCATTTCCAGGAGCAGAACTATCATTAAAAACCAATGGGTGGGGTTGGAAGAAGGCAAGAAAGATCGTTCTATGTTTCCGCAGGGTGGATTTTATAATTATTCAAAGGTGTACAATGTCCATTTAGAAAATGTTCGACTGATACCCAGAGAAAAAGACCGGGAAGGTGAAGAGTTTGATGTGCCCCATGGTACCTATGGTATAGGAGGAAATAGGGTTTTAAGATTTTTTCTAAAAAATGTAATCGCAGAAGGAGATTGGATTCACTGGGGAGTAATGGGGACCAATATGCTGAAGGATGTTGTGGTGGAAAATTGTCGATTGAATCGATTTGATGTTCATTTTCATCTGTGGAATTTGACGATTCGGGATTCGCATTTTGGACTCAAGGGAATAAGTATCACCGGAGGTGGGTATCTATATGTTTCAAATTCCATTGTTGAAAGTAACAGCTTTGTTAATTTTCGGTATGATTACGGCGCCAAGTGGGATGGTGAAATAGTTATTTTGGATAGTAAATTACTGGCAGGTAATGACCAACGGGTCCGGATATTAAACTTTAGGGGAGGTGATTTTGAATACGGATATCCAATTGGTTTATCAAGGCGAATTAATATTCGCAATTTTATTTTTGATTATACCACTGCTCCCGACAATAAATCAAAGGCTTATATACTGGAAACAGCTCAGTTTGAAAAAATGGAAACCGTTCAAAAATTATTTTTTCCTGAATCCATGCAGCTGGAGAATATTAGGATTAGCAATCGCAAGCAGGGAATTTGTATTATGGACTTGACAAATATTGAAAAATATGTAGTTGGAAGCGAGGGGAAATACGATCATAGGACTCATTACAATTCTTATATAAAAATTGAAGATGTAGATTTGGATGAAGAAAACTCTGTTAGCATGAAGTTTTCAGAGGATTTTCTTCCGGATCAGGAATATAAGAAGAATAGGCCTCATATCCAATGTTCATTTAAAAATATACCACTATTTTCTGCCACTTTAGAAGGGGTTCGTGCGGATCTGTTTTTTAGGAATTCAACGGTGAATAATCTTGAATTAGGTGAGAAGGAATTATGGTATGGTGAAGTGAATTTTGAAAACTGTCATATCGAGCCTTCAAAAAAAACTGAACAAGAAGTTTTTTTTAACATTCATTCGGATCATGGCGTTACATTTACTAATTGTCGTTTTCATTTGCCCCGGATAGGGGAGAATTTTACACCGGCATTATTAAATGAAACAGGAGTATTTGTAATCAATGAAAAAGTAAATTTTCACCATATACATTCCCGATTGGGAAAGGACATCCTGGAATTTTTGCGAGCGGAGGGGGTGGAAGTCCGGGATGAATTTATCAAAATGCTTGCAATGACTTTTTGACGAGGTAGGAATTTTTTTTAAAGTAAAAGCCTTTTTGTATTGAAAATGGGATATATTCTCAATTTTCCCATCTTGGTATTTCCGGTTATTTTGTTAAAGCTTTAATTTTACTATTTTTATAAGTAAATGCTTTTCATGTCATCAATAATGCGTATACCAATTTCTTTTTTTCTTTTTTCAATTCTTATAATAGGATGTTCTAATAATGAAAAGAAGAAACCTGATTTTTCCATTTCTCCGGTTGAACGTCTTGACCCTAAACGGGTTGAACAACCTTATCCAACTATTGAGATACCTGAAAATGCGGACCTTGAATCCCCTCGTTGGAAAGGGATTGACCTGTCTCCGAAACCACCGGTTGTTCCCGTATCTGTGCTAGAGGAAAAAGAGCGATTTGTCCTTCAGGATGGGTATCAAATTGATCCTGTTCTTACTGAACCTGATGTCAAAGAACCAGCTGCTGTTCAGTTCGATGGTAATGGACGAATGTATGTTCTTGAATTGCGGAGTTATATGCAGGATATCGACGCAACAGACGAACTAAAACCATTGAGTCGTATATCCCGCTGGGAAGATACGGACAATGATGGATATTACGACAAAGGGGTTGTGTTTTTGGATAGCCTCGTGTTCCCGCGTTTTGTGGTACCTTTTGGTCCCGGTACCATACTTTCTATGGAGTCTAATGAAGACAATGTCTATAAGTATACCGATACGGATGATGATGGTAAAGCAGATAAGAAGGAATTGTTTTCCACTGGTTTGGGACGTTCAGGAAATGTGGAGCATCAAACTAGTTTTCTTACCTGGACCCTGGACAATTGGATGTATTCCACCTACAATGCATTGCGGATTCGATGGACTCCGGATGGTGTCATTAAAGAAAAAACAGGCAATCCATATGGGCAGTGGGGTGTAACGCAGGATAATTATGGTCAGATATGGTTCCAAAATGGTGCCAGTGGAGTACCTTCTAATTTTCAATTTCCGATTGTATATGGTAATTATAGAGTAGAAGGACAATTTGAAGAAGGGTTTAGAGTCCCTTATAGCCTTATTCGACTGGAAGACTTTGAACCGGGAATGCGAGAAACCAAGGAAGATGGATCACTCAATAACGTAACAGGTGCAGCTGGAAATGATGTATTCAGGGGAGATCGTTTGCCAAAGGAATTAATTGGTGAATATTTTTATGGTGAGCCGGTTGCGAGGATAGTGAGAAGAGTACATACAGAAAAGAGGGAGGGGCTAACGTATGCCCAAAATTATTACATAAAGAGCGAATCAGAATTTCTTCAATCTACAGATCCGTTATTTAGGCCTGTGGATATGGCTACAGCCCCTGATGGTACAATGTATATAGTTGATATGTACCGGGGTATTATTCAGGAAGGAAATTGGACGCAAGAGGGAAGTTATCTCAGAACCAAGATCCAGCAGTACCAAATGGATGATATTATAGAAAACGGTAGGATATGGCGAGTGACCTATGAAGGTATAAAACGAAGCAAGGACAAACCCCGAATGTTTGATGAATCGAGTAATGAATTAGTTGCACATCTCAGCCATCCCAATGGCTGGTGGAGAGATAAAGCACAGCAATTGTTGATTCTCAGGCAGGATAAATCAGTCAAAGATGATTTGATTACGTTGGTTAAAGATGCTGAGAATGAATTGGCACGTATACACGCATTGTGGACCCTGGAGGGCCTTGGTGTTTTAGAGGTAAGTCTGGTTGAAGAAATTTTGGAGGATTCAAATCCAAATATTCGTATTCAGGCATTGCGCGCAAGTGAAACGCTTTACAAATATGGTGCTACCGGATTGGGCAGTTATTACCAAGACTTATTAAAAGACGAAGATGTAAGTGTTGTTATCCAAACACTGCAAACAATGTATTTATTGGGAATTGATGGTATTGAAAAAAACATTGTCTCTACTTTGAAGTCTAATTCATCTAAAGGGGTGCAAGTTGTAGGCCATCAAATATTGGAAAATATTGAGGAAAAAAGGAAAATGGAAGACTCTAAATATTCTGGACCTGAATTGGCACTTTTCAATAAAGGGAAAGAAATTTACGATGGATTCTGTTCTACATGCCACGGGGTTGAGGGACTTGGAACCCCTACTGGAAGGGAAGGAGATATTATTGCTCCTGCGTTTTCGGGCTCGGATCGAATTCAGGGACATCCTGAATATGCGGTGAAAACTCTTTTGCACGGGTTGACCGGGGCTATTGATGGGAAGGAATATGAAGGTGTGATGGTTGCAATGGACGCAAACAATGACGAATGGATAGCTTCTGTAATATCTTACATTAGAAATGATTTTGGAAATGAAGGAAGTTTTGTTAGTCCTGAATATGTGGCTAAAATCCGGGAAATCACAAGAGCGCGAAATACTACGTATAATTATAGTGAATTACGTGAGGAAATTCCCAAAGTATTATCACCAGAAAGGGATTGGAAGGTGACGGCAAGCAGCACTGCATTACAGGGAGTCGGATCGACAAGGGACCCTGGATATGCTTTTACTTATAAGGGGTGGAAATCGGAAAAAAATCAAAGTCCCGGGATGTATTTCCAGGTTGAATTGCCATCATCTATTACTCTTGCTGAAATTCAATTTGAATCGAATGAAGAAAATTATCCAAGATCATATTCAGTAGCTGTTTCCAATGACGGAGAAAAATGGAAAGAGGTATCTTCAGGCAAAGGAGTAAAGGGCGATAATATTATTGCTGTTCCATCATTTGCAACAGGAAAGTTTGTTAGGATAATTGAAAAGGAAGGTTGTGAGTTTCCATGGGGAATGAAACAACTGAAATTATATGCCCGGTAGGGATCTTATTTTGGACTCAGTAATCGATAAAACGGAAATAATGAAAATTCAATCTCTTTTGTTTGTCTTGATACTTGCTCTAAGCCATTGGTCTTGCAGTGTTCTAAAAAATAACACATCTAAAAACCTATTGAAAATAATTCAAAAGGAGGACCAAAATCGAGTGGATGTGTTAGTTGGCGATGATTTAATTACTTCTTATCAATGGCCTGAAAGTATTTTCAAACCCGTATTGTATCCGATTCGAACATTGGATGGAAAAGAAGTGACGAGAGGATTTCCAATTGCTCCTCGGGAAGGGGAAAGAGCAGATCACAAACACCATGTAGGGATGTGGTTGAATTACGGGAATGTAAATGGAATTGATTTTTGGGGACATGGGGCTGAAGGACTTACAAGGTCGAACTTAGGGACAATAGAACATGGCGAAATACAGGAGTTTTCATCGAATAATAATACAGGTAAATTGAAAGTATCAGCAACTTGGGTTGGACCTATGGGCAATGATATGATAGCGGAAGAAACAGCTTTTAATTTTAGGGTGGTTGATAATTATACTTTCTTGATAGACAGAACGACGACACTAACAGCGGTTAATGGGAATGCAAACTTCAATGACACAAAAGAGGGAAGTTTTGCCATACGTGTCAACCGGAACCTGGAGTTGCCATCGGAAGGAGGTGTGACAGTTTTGGAAAAGGAAGGAGAAGAATGGAAAAAAGTAAAAAAAGAATCGAATAAGAATGTTTCCGGGAATTATTTGAATAGTTATGGAGTTACAGGTCTTGAGGTTTGGGGGAAACGAGCGCGATGGGTTTCACTTTCTGGTGAAATTGATGGAAATGAGGTATCTCTGATAATTTTTGATCATCCTGAGAATGTAAATTATCCAACGTATTGGCATGCGCGGGGATATGGACTCTTTTCAGCCAATCCATTTGGAGTCAAAGACTTTACTGATGGAGATGAGGAATTAAATTTTTCGATTGATAACGGGACTTCATTCACTATGAAATACCGGACTATTATTTGTTCCGGAAAAACGTTAAGTGATGAGGAGATAAATGCCTTGGCAGATGAATTTGGCCGGCCAAATGGATCATTTTAGAAATTTATAATCAATAGCAAACAAATGAAGAGTTTTATCCTTGTAATGGGTTTTTTAATTGGATCTTTGTCATATTCCTACTCTCAGGATTTGACTAAAGTGTATAAAAAGTTTGATACAACCGAGTTGTCAATGGACATTTATTTGCCCGAGGATTATAAGGATGGAAATAATTATCCTGCTATGGTTTTCTTTTTTGGTGGAGGTTGGCACGGGGGTAATGTAAATCACTTCCAACCTCATGCCGAATATTTTTCATCTCGTGGTATCGTTTGTTTTGCTGCTGATTATAGAGTGAAGAGTCGTCAGGGGACTTCCCCATTTGAATCCCTTAAAGACGCTAAATCTGCCATTAGATATGTTCGGGAAAATGCGAAAGAGTATAAAATAGATCCTTCACGAATTATAGCTTCAGGGGGGTCTGCAGGTGGTCATTTAGCTGCTGCAACTGCCTTTGTAGAGAAGTACAATGAAGAAGGAGATAACATGGCAATAAGTTGCGTTCCCAATGTGCTGGTTCTTTTTAATCCTGTGATAGACAATGGACCCGGAGGGTATGGGTACGAGCGGATAGGTGATGATTACAAAGCCTTTTCACCCCTTCACAATATCAGGGAAGGGGCGCCACCTACGATATTATTTTTAGGAACAAAGGATAAATTGATACCTGTTGAAACCGTCAAATACTATAAGAAGGTCATGGAACGAGTAGGTAGCCGGTGTGATTTATTCCTGTACCAAAATGAACCCCACGGTTTTTTTAATTATTCGCACCCTGATAATTATATTTCAACGGTAAGAGAAGCTGATAAATTTCTTAATTCCCTTGGGTATTTGGAGGGAGCTCCAAAAGCAATTATTGACCAGTAGTTCTTAGTTAATATGTTGGTTGAATGAAAAAAAAGTTTATCTTCTAGGGTCTCTTTTTAAACTGTTATGAAAATAGTACCACTAAATACTCTTTCCCACTACTTACAGCGGTTAACAGAAGGAAAGCTTTGGCTTAAAGTCATTATTGCAATGGTAATGGGTGTAGCTATTGGCTGGCTTCTAAGTCCTTCTATAGGATGGGTAGAATCATCTGTTAGCAAATCGATCGGAGATTGGTTAGCACTGCCGGGGAATCTATTCCTGAAACTGGTACAAATGATCATGATCCCATTAATATTTACTTCTATCGTTTCAGGAATAATCAGTAATACAGGTGAGGAATTAAAAAAAATGGGGCTTCGATTAGTACTTTATTTTTTAGCTACGACGGTTATTTCAATTTCTATCGGGCTCTTTTTGTCAAAAATATTTCAACCTGGTAAATACCTTTTTGAGAGTGGTGCTTTTTACACAGAAGATAATGTAGGCGCTGAAAATGCTCAACCCTCTTCTTCATTTGTCAATATACCAGATTCCATTACAGATCTACTTCCTTCCAATCCACTTGCATCTATGGTCTCAGGTGAAATGCTTAGCATTGTGATATTTACCATAATTGTTGGCATTGCTATTACTGAAATGAAAGATGATGCAGCGAAACCATTAATTAATTTGTTTTATTCAATTCAGGAAATTTGTATGACAGTAGTTTCCTGGGCAATGCTTTTAATCCCATATGCCGTTTTTGGACTTACCGCACAATTGGTATCCAATGCAGGTCTTGAGAGTTTATCGGGTTTGGGATATTATATTATTATTGTGCTGTTGGGATTGGCGATTATGTTAATTGTTTATATGGTTCTTGTTAGTGTTCTGGGGAAGAAGAATCCATTTTCATTTTTACAAAAGATCAGGGAGGTGCAGCTGCTTGCATTTTCTACAACAAGTAGTGCTGCTGTGATGCCTTTATCGATGAAAACCGCTGATGAGAAGTTGGGCGTTTCTTCGAAAATCAGCGACTTTATTATTCCGGTCGGTGCAACGATAAATATGGATGGGACAGCTATATTTCAGTGTGTTTCAGTGGTATTCCTGTCCCAGGTTTATGGTTTGGATATGTCTCTTTCAAGTATTGTATTAGTCATGGTGACTATTTTAGCTGCATCTATTGGGACACCGGCAATACCGGGTGGTGGTGTCGTTATTTTGGCTTCTGTTTTACAAAGTTCCGGTATACCATCAGAAGGCTTGATGATTATTATAGGGGTTGACCGTATTTTAGGTATGTTTCGGACGGCTATAAATGTTACCGGGGACCTTACCGCTTGCGTGATTTTTGACAGGTGGTCCCGGTTTCAACAATCAAAAGGTATGTCCATGCTCAAAATTTAGATTTTATTCTAGTCATGTTGCAGAGGTCTTGTGGGACCTTTATTTCCGTTCTAATTAAATCAATTTCAAAACACCTGACATAATTTTATTTTGGAATTTAAAATTTTCCAATTTAAAATTCGCATCATTTAGTATCTTTGAAAGGTTTTTAAAAGCAGTATATAAAAATGCAATTGATTGTAGGTTTTTTTTACGAATTTTTAAAATCTAATTCCATAATAATGTCGATATAAAAAGACATAAAAAGAGGAAATTCTTTGCTAAAATGTTAAATATGAATACAATAGCTCTACCCTGTTTTTTAGCTAAATTACCCTTTCGAATCCCTTTCATGTTATTAGTATTTATATCATATAATTTGAATTCATTTGGACAGGATTATGTCTCCCTTCCTTATCTCAACGGATTTGAGTCCGGAAGTTTAGGTCCTGAATGGGTGGTAAATAGCAGTTCCTCTAACGGAGAAGTAGCCGTATATCCTGGTGGGTTATTTATGTGGTCAAATTTAACTGCTGAACCTCATTCCGGAAACTATTTTCTAGGGATGCATCATCCGGATGGTGGATTTTATAATACCAATACGGCTGACCTACATCTTAATTTATCGAATCAAAATAGTGTAAGGCTTCAATTTTGGTGGGCGGAATGGAATGATGAAACAGAGGAACAAGATGGGATATACTTATCTGATGACGGAGGTAATTCATTTGTTAAAGTATTGGATTTAAATGGTGGGTCATATACAGACCTGGAGTACCAGTACTTTAACCTGAGTTTGGATAGTATCCATGCTATCCATGGTTTGAGTTATACTTCAAATTATATTATCCGTTTCTCCCAATATGATGATTATTACTTTGCAGGTGGTAATGATGGATTCTTGATCGATGATGTAGAGGTGATTTCAGAGGATTATTTTTATGTGGATCAAAGCAATAGTATGGGGTTGGAGAACGGGGAGAACTGGACTACGGCCTTTGCCAATTTACAGGATGCCTTAGCAGTTGCAGAATCCGGGGATATTATCTGTGTAGCTCAGGGAGTTTATTTACCCACGGATGATGGAAACCGGGATTCATCATTTAATATACCAGATAGTGTGGTGCTGTTAGGGGGATTTCCAATGGGTGGAGGTTTGCTGTCAGAGCGGAATTCGACGTGTTATGAGACCGTGCTCAGTGGGGATATCGGCTCAGTTGGTGATCATTCGGACAATAGTTACCATGTGATTGTGACACGAAGTGTATCGAAAGCTACAATAGTGGACGGCTTCACCATCACAGGGGGTAATGCGGATGGTGATGATAGTGAGAATACAAGAGGGGGAGGTTGGTTAAACAGTAGATTACTGGGAATTATGGCCAGTCCTACGATCCAAAATTGTGTATTTATAGAGAATTCTGCTTTGACAGCCGGTGGTGCCTTGTATAATTTAGGAGCCGGAAGAGGAGTCAGTTCACCGGAATTGATTAACTGTGTATTGTCGGGTAATACCGCCAAAGAGGGTGGCGCTATTTATAGTAACAGTATTTTTGGTGGGATCTGTGCGCCGAAATTGATCAATTGTATTTTGTCGGGCAATGTCGCCGAAGAGGGTGGTGCCTTGTATAATTTTGGAGCCATCAGTAATGGAGTCAGTTCACCGGAATTGATTAACTGTGTATTGTCGGGTAATACCGCTGAAGTAGGTGGAGTCATATATCATTTCGGAAGTGCCCATCCAGACGAGTCACCTGCAATGATCAATTGCATTGTAACTCAAAATAATGCGGAAGTGGGGCCGGCTTTTTCAATGATTTATTCTAAGCTATCAATCCAAAACTCCTTATTTGACCTGGATTTAGCAACATTAAATTCCGTTGGTGACGGTGTGACGGATAATGGGGGGAATAAATTTGACATGGACCCTTTGTTTGCCTATGCCCCAGCCGCGTCGGCAATACCTACAACGGTAGGAGACTTCCGGCTGATGTCGGGATCCCCGGCCATCGATATGGGAGACAATACGGCGAATATGGAAGCAGAAGACCTGGACGGTCTGTCCAGGGTATACAATGGGATAATCGATATGGGCGCGTATGAGTGGCGGCCGTATTGTTTGCCCGATACGGTGTATCTCGATGAAAATGGCGAAGGAATGGTAGATGAATCCGGATTGGTGGGTGAATTACCTGAGTTTCCGGGCTGTGTAATAGATACTATATTTGAAGTGCCGTCTGTCAGTTGTTCCGACACGTCCATATTGTATAACTTGTTTTTAATTAAAGACGGAATGGATACTGTACTTCGCTGTACGGATACGATATGGGTACTGGATACAATCTCACCGGTGATTCCTATAGACGAAGTGGAATTGATGCTGGATACTGAATGTATGGAAACGATGCCGGATCTGAGCAGTTATGCCTCGGATAATTGTGGAGTGGAGCGTTTTATACAGGAGCCGGCTGTTGATGA
>NZ_JAJSLW010000026.1 GCF_021729145.1 Membranihabitans maritimus
GCATCGGGTGGTCGCCAAAGAATTTTTTGTCCAAATTGAATAACTCCCTCACTAAATCCTTTCAGTAGAAATTGCTGTAAAATAACGCAAAATCATAAAATACAAAATATGAAAATAGAACTATTCATGAGATATTACTGTGTTATTCGAGGATTTCAAAGAAATAACACAAATATGTTTCAGCTTACCAAGGTGTTGTCACACCTCACAAAATAATATATAATTTGAAGGTGGAACTTTCTACCGCACCAATTCAACATCAATCCAAAAAATGAACAAACAAAACAAAATTATATTCTTGCAAAGTTTTCAAACAAATCATCTCCAATTAGCTACTTAAAAAATGGTTAAAATAAATAACCAGTGAAAGGTGATTTTCATTTTAAAAGCGATCAATCCAATATTTGTAATTTTGCAAATTTTAGCATTATCCTTCTTTGTGGACTGTCAATTTCATCAAAAAATATAGTGGCAACTTTACTATCATTTCTGCCATCTACACTTAATACCTTCCCTTTACCAAACTTTAAATGCAACACTTGCATCCCAGCTTCAATCTCAGTAGGCGATGCCGGTTTAAAATCTTTTGGGGCCACACGTGTAATAGCGTTAATTTTCTTTCGCTTTTTAGGAATGCCCGAGACACCTGATTTTGCTGTTTCCTCACGCATCGATCCACTTCTTGCATAAATGATATCAGGATTCTCCATATGATCCGCTCCGATTTCTTCAAGAAAGCGACTAGGCCTATTATAGACCAATTTCCCAAAACGATACCTTGAGGTAGCAAAAGATAGGGTCAAGAACTTTCGCGCCCGCGTAATGGCAACATAAAACAAGCGGCGTTCTTCATCCACGTCCTGATCACTTTCCATAGACATAAAAGACGGGAATAGATTTTCCTCCATCCCCACCAGGAAAATAGCATCAAACTCCAACCCTTTTGCTGCGTGTACAGACATTAATGTCACCTGTTCAAGATCAGAATCCTCATTATCCTGATCTGTTAACAATGCAATATTCTGAATATAGGCATCCAGAGACCTCTCCTCAGCTGCCACAGGATTAATCCCATTTACTTCATCGCTCTCAACAAAATCCTTGATTCCATTTAGCAAAGCTTCTACATTTTCAAGCCGATTCATACTTTCCAAAGTATTTTCGTCTTTCAATGACTTAATTAGTCCACTGGAATTGGCAATATATTCGGCAGTTTCATAAGCATTCTCCGGGTCGTTTTTAGCGATTCCCGATTGAATAATTTTGATAAATTTGTTTAACTGGGTCCTTGCTCTAGAGGGTAGCATTACAGACTTAGCAGCTTCAAAAAGAGGAATTCCCTCTTCTCCGGCAAACTCAAATATTTTTGCCAATGTACTGGCACCTACCCCCCGTTTGGGAAAGTTCACCACTCTTTTAAAAGCTTCTTCATCATTAGGATTTATAACCAGCCGGAAATAAGCCATTAAATCTTTAATCTCCTTTCTCTGGTAAAATGACTGTCCACCATAAATACGATATGGTATATTATATCTTCTCAAATGTTCTTCGAATACCCGTGATTGGGCATTTGTTCGATAGAGAATGGCAATTTCATTATTGGGCACATGAAATCGATTCTTATATTCCAGTATCAGATCTGCAATTCGCTTACCTTCTTCAGCATCTGACACCATTTTCAATGCCTTGATCTTATATCCTTCCTCCTGATCCGTCCATATTTTTTTCTTTATTTGCCGTTTATTATGCGATATAACTTCATTTGCTGCATCAACTATATGAGGTGTACTTCTGTAATTCTGTTCCAGTTTAAAAACTTTTACATTCGCAAAATCCTTTTCAAAGTCCAGTATATTGTCAATGGTTGCTCCTCGAAAAGCATAGATGCTTTGGGCATCATCTCCTACTATACACACATTTTCCGGACTGCCATCATATTTTGCCAGTTTTCGGATTATAGCATACTGCAAAAAATTTGTATCCTGGAACTCATCAACTAAAATATACTTAAATCTTTCCCGGTATTTTTCAAGAACATCAGGTTTTTTCTGAAACAATTCAAAAAGCCGAAATAACAGATCATCAAAATCCATAGCCCCTGCTTTTTTACATCTATTCACATACTTGGCATAAATTTCGTGAAAATGAGGACGGTTTGCTATTCGATCGGCACTCATTTGATTTTGATCTTTCACATAAGCCTTAGGCGTTAATAAATTGCTTTTAGCTGAAGAAATTCGCGACAAAATCTGATTCGGGGGGTAGGCATCTTTATTTAGATTCATTTCCTTGACAATGGTCCTAAGCAGGCTTTTTGAATCATCTGAATCATAAATAGTAAAGCTAGTGGGGTAGCCAATATGTTCAGCTTCAATTCTCAAAATTCGTGCAAATAAAGAATGAAAAGTTCCTGCCCACAATGAATTGATATTTCCGGTAGTAACTTTTTCAATCCTTTCTTTCATTTCTCGGGCAGCTTTATTAGTAAAAGTCAGAGAAAGAATGTTATAGGGTTTTATACCCTGGCTTATCATATAAGCTATACGAAATGTCAATACCCGAGTCTTGCCGGAACCAGGACCAGCTACCACCATTACAGGACCGTTAATCTGCGTAACCGCACTTTTCTGCACTGGATTGAGTCCTTGTAAGAATTCCTCCATTTTTGGCATAAAAATATAATATTAATAATTAAACTGCAAGCAATAGGCTTGTAGGCACAAGCAGTTTCTCGAAAAAACGGTGATGCTCAATAGCAGTCTCAAGTATGAATTATGATATCTACAAAAATATAATATGATTTATCCCTGTATCGGAACGAGAGCAACCTAAAGCTCTATTCATCACCGTATCATGGACTGAAAATAAGACTTATATTGTGGGTTGTCTACCGAATCTATTATTTTGGACGCAAAATTCTTAAGCGATGAACTGGCTATTTTCCGCTCTTCATCTTTTTTCAACAAATCTCCAATTCCTTTTACAACTCCGTATTTTGAATATAAATCACCTTCGCGGGCAACACCCGAAATAAGTTCATTCCATTTTGACTCCGATTCCGAATAATCGACCATGGCCAATAAATTAGTGTAAGAACTATAAAAATCTAATGCTGTTTCTCCCGATATTTTTGGCGCATTTTTTTCAAAAAACTTAAGATGCTTACTGTCTCCTGTAGAACTAAAAATACTACCTGCACTCGCTAGTAATGTCGTAGATTCCTCAATATTGATGGTATGTAATACTTCCATCGCTTCATCAGGATTTACTTTGTGCAAAGCGTCTAGGGCAGCATCTACCACTCGATAGGCCAAATTTTGGGATTGAATCATCGCTATCAACTTTACCTCATCTAATTGTATACCTATATTACTTAAAGTAGATATAGCTTTAGCTTGTACAAAACTATTGGTCGCACCTAATGCAAGGTTTTTGAGTGTATCCACTAACTGAGGATAATCCGTTGGGTTCACTAAATCCATCGCCATTAACTTTACATCCTTAGACGGATGAGATAACAATTTTGCCACATCGATTTTTGCTCGAATGGCATTTCTGGCATTTTGCATCACATCCGCAACATGGTCTGTATGGTTAATTAAATATGTAGCATCCTGTCCGGAATAATTCTGATTCACAACAGCGAGCTGAACGTGATCCGGATCAAAATTTACCAAATGAGGCTCAGATAACAAATTATCAATTACAAATTTTTGATTTCGCTGATCCAACCAGAAATCAAAACGTTCTTTTGTACCATCTTTGTGATATACATCAAAAACAGCAGGAACCTGAAAAATCGGGATGCTCAATTCGGCATCCTGTATTTGCTCAACTTCTATTTCCATTCGCTGTGAAAGACTATCGTAACTATAATTAATATTTAATTCAGGATGGCCAGCACGCAAAAACCACTGATTAAAAAACCAATTCAAATCCTTTCCTGTAACTTTTTCAAAAGCTAACCGCAAATCGTGTACCTCTACCGCACGGTATTCATTATCTTCCAAATATGTTTTAAGGCCAGCAAAAAATGCTTCATCTCCTAAATAATTTCTCAACATATGCAATACCAAACCGCCCTTATTATAGCTGTGGGCATCAAACATATCTTCCTTATCTGCGTACTGGAAATCAATTAATGGATGAATCCCGGATGATGACGAAAAAATATAGCCATATTTCTCCTCAAACAATTGCGCCTGGCCCTCATATTTACCATATTTATGTACTCTCCACAAATGCTCGCTGTAATTAGCAAAACCTTCATTTAATGTAAGGTTCGACCAACTTTCCGTGGTTACCAAATCCCCAAACCAATGGTGAAATAACTCGTGGGCCACAATTCGGTCATTGTTATTATCTACAAGATCCCTTTTTCTGCGTTGGACAAAATCCCCAAATATCACAGCTGTTGTGTTTTCCATAGCTCCAGAAACATAATCGCGAACTACGATTTGGTCGTATTTCTGCCACGGGTAATCTACATCAATCAATTCTGAAAAATAAGTTAACATTTCAGGAGTATTGTCAAAGATATACTCTGCATCTTTTTCATATTCGGGTTCCACCCAATACCCCAAAGGTATATCTTTCCACGTATCCTCTACCTTTACAAAATCTCCGACGGCCAACATTACCAAATAAGGGGCATGTGGTTGATCCATTCTCCAATGGTCCGTCCTTTTGCCTGTTTCATCTGACTTAGAATTAACGAATATACCATTTGATAACGTTTTAAATTTATCATCCACTGTAATATGGATGTCGGTTGTCATTCTTTCATTTGGTTTATCTACTGTAGGGAACCACTTTGAATTGTGTTCGGTCTCACCTTGTGTCCATATTTGCTGTGGTTTTTCTTCTGAGCCATCAGGATTAATAAAAAACAAACCTTTATCAGAAGTTATCGCATCACTTCCTCCAGTTTCTCCCGGATGAGCAGTATATTCAATCTCTATTTCAACTTTTTGATACCTTTCCAATTCTTCCTCTAACGTAATAACAATTTTTTGACCGTTATATTCATAATCCAATCCTTCTCCCGAACTTTTTTTAATGACTCGATGAATATCAAAATCCTTGGCATCTAGCTCAATTCTATCCGTTGGGAAAAAGTAAGGTTTTAAAGAAATTACAGCTTTGCCCAATACCAATTCCTGCTCCCAATTGAATGATACTTCAATATCCGTATGCAGGATATCAATCATCCTTTCGTGAGAAGCCCTGTAAACCGGCAACGTATTTACGATAGGTTCTTCTATCACTTCGGTTCCTGATGAGTCAGGTGGACTGGCTGAAACCACCATTGTATCCAATTGTCGCTGCTCTGTATATACAGCCTCACTGTCATCACTTGTCACTTTTTTACTGCCTGAACACGCCAAAAACAGTGACAGGACAATTAACATGGTTATATTTCTCATTAAGTAAAAATTTTATACCGCTACATTAAAGTCACGAAGGGCGTTATTCAAGCTCACCTTCTTATCCGTGGTTTCCTTTCTTTTTCCAATAATTAATGCACAGGATACATTGTACTTACCAGCAGGGAATTCCTTTTCGTAAGTGCCGGGAATAACCACACTTCTGGAAGGGACAACTCCTTTATATGTAACGGGTTCTGCACCAGTAACATCAATTATGTGTGTAGATTGAGTGAGCACAACATTAGCACCCAATACAGCTTCCCTCTCTACCTTGACTCCTTCTACAACTATACAACGAGAACCGATAAAAGAATTATCCTCTATTATGGTTGGAGCAGCTTGAGGTGGCTCCAAGACACCACCAATCCCAACACCACCACTAAGGTGTACATTTTTCCCTATTTGTGCGCAGGAACCAACCGTCGCCCACGTATCAACCATAGAACCGGATCCGACATACGCTCCGATATTCACATAACTGGGCATCATAATAGTGCCACTTTCCAAAAAAGAACCATACCGTGCTATAGCATGCGGTACCACTCTGACTCCCTGAGATGCAAAATCATTTTTCAACGGAATCTTATCGTGAAATTCAAAGGGTCCAACTTCTATGGTCTCCATGGTACGCGTGGGAAAGTACAATACCACGCCCTTTTTCACCCAGTCATTTACTTTCCATCCATTATCAGTAGGCTCAGCCACTCTTATCTGACCTTTGTCAAGTAACTCAACAACCTGCTCAATCGCTTCCAGGGATTCCTTTTCTTTTAACAAACTACGATCCTCCCAACAATTTTCTATCGTTTCCTTTAATGCATCAATATTCATTCGTGTTCTTTTATATTATATTAACTAATTTCAAAGCGATCACCTGTCCTGTTGTTCCCATTAAAAGGCCTCCCAAAATTTGAGACAAAGTGTGCTTTTCTAAATAAAGCCTCGAAAATACTATTAACAATCCAAATATTATAGAAATCACAATAACAATGGGAAATGATATAGAAAAATATTTGCTCCCAATATCAAAGGTAAAAACTTCAAAATCATACCCTTGATTAGCGATTATAAAATTAGTTATCACCCCGGCGATTCCAGTGCTGTGTATGCTAATCTTCGTAAAGTTGTTAATAAAAAAACTCAGGAATAACCCTATCAATGCTCCCAAAATGAATACTTCGTATATAATAGCGACTCCGTAGTTCTTAATATTCAGATAATACCAAATATAAAATATTGCAATAGCAATATAAGGTCCCACACGATCCATCCTACTATCCAAATAAAAAGATGATATGAGCTTTAGCCTAACCATCAAAAATATAGTCAACACAGGAAAAAACGTACAGATAACCACCGTCTGTATTAAAAAGACGGGATCCTCAAATGCGGTGCTGCATCCAAATTGAAATGGATTGGCAACTAAATAAAAAATGGCCATATACACGGGCAAAAAGACCGGATGCATTATGTAAGAAATGACACGAGCTATGAGTATGGATATTTTCATTGCACCTGGGTTATTACAATTTCCACTCTTCTGTTCTTAGCCTTAAGGGCTTCGGTAGAATTATCTGTAATAGGTTGGCTGGCACCATATCCTTTTGTATCTATTCGCATAGGGGATATGCCCCTGCTGGTCAGGAACCTTTTTACTGCAAAAGCCCTCTTGTCAGAAAGCGCAATGAGTGCTTTGGCATCACCGAAGTTATCCGTGTGCCCTTCAACCTTGATATGGACTTCCGGATGAGATTTGAGGATACCGGCCAATCTTTCAATTTCCGGATAGGAAACGTTTAGAATCCGATCACTACCTCGCTTAAAGAAAATAGGATCCATTGATATTTTGGCATCTACTGCAATAGGATCTACAGGAATATGAAGCTCAGGAACTGATTTAGCATTTTCCATCATGGCTTTTAAATCATATCTTCTCGTCTTGGAAATGTACCCATCTTTCAAAGGTTGAAAAATCGTTTCAACCGGATCCTTCATCTCCAATAGCAATCCCTTTTCTCCTACATTTAACACTTTATTCTCACTTTTACCAACCTCCGATTTTATCAATTTAGCAGACAAAGCATCTCCGGTTTTGGAATCTACTACCTTTACTAAAACCGATTCTATTTTCGGTTCTACTGGTACTTGGATATCGGAGTTTTGGGATTCCTCTACTTCTCCACGGACATTCCGAGGAGGACTCTCTTCTTCTACCACTATGTATTCTTCGTCAGGCAAGTCTCCCAGATCTTTATTCCCATCAAAATCCAGGTAAAAAATATCCCAACTACCATCTCTATCAGAACAAAAGTATAGCTTCTTCCCTACTACAAATGGATGTCCTTCATTATGAAAAGTATTAACCGGGGCTTTTAATTTCATAGGATCGCTCCACTTAGTATAATCATCACTTAATCTTTGGGAAATATAGATATTACTGTGATTAGGGAATGATCCTTTGTTTGAGGAAAAAAATAAATATTTACCGTCTTCACTCAACGCTGGACTAAATTCACGAAACTCCGTATTTAAATTATCCGGTAACCTTATCGGCTCACTATAAGTATCGGTATTCACCCGTAGCGAAACAAATAGATCTGTATCCTCGCCCTGCTCCTCTGCAAATGCCAATATCATTACTTCTCCATTCCTGGAAAGAGCTAAATTGGCCTGATTCCCAGCCATTTCTTTAAAATCATAAATAAATACCGGTTCCGGAAATGAGAATTTGTTCTTGGATATTTTTTTCGATTTAGAGAATCCTTTATACATACTACCATTCAGATAAAACTGGTTCATTAATACAAGGGTTGTCTGATCAGGCATAATTGCTAAAGCGGAATTGGGTAAGGCATTATTGAGAGGATGGTCCGGATGTACCAATTCATTGATTTGGTCACCGTTTTTTTCTACTATATATATATCCTGATTGAATGGGGAAAGATAAATATCCTCTTCCCTTCTCTCATCACCCAGAAGCTCGAAAACTCCACTGATGAATTTAGTGTATTCTGAATATGTAAACTTTTTATAGAGGTCTTCACTATCAAATATGATAGTTTTATTAAAGTTTGGATCTTTTATCCTGGTAAAATAAAGTGTATTATCGTCCCATGTCAATATAGGGGCAATCTCATCTGTATACGGAGAATTTATAAACGATGGCAGTTTGTGTAAAACAGGCGTATCGGGATTTGAAAAAGCGAAAGCTTCGTGGACCGTAGCAACTAATACCAAAATATAAAAAAACAATCTTACCATCATTCATTACTATTGACGGCAAAAGTAATAAAGATATTTTTTAATAAGTCCTGTTTAATTTTTTGAATTCAAGAACAACAACGAAAATGCAAAGCAAAATCATGAATTACCAAAGGCCGAATCAATCTCGCAATTCTTTCCTCAAAACTTTTCCAACATTACTTTTAGGTAACTCATTTTTAAATTCGATATACTTCGGTCTCTTATAACCGGTCAAATATTCCTTGGCATAATTTTTTAATTCCTTTTCAGTTAAAGATTTATCCTTCTTAACCACAAAAACCTTAACCACTTCCGAAGAATGTTCGTCCGGTACACCTATTGCAGCTACTTCCAGGACTTTGGGATGCATGGCAATCACATCTTCCACTTCGTTAGGGTAAACATTAAATCCTGAAACCAAAATCATATCCTTCTTTCGGTCTACAATTTTTAAATAACCATCAGGTTCAATAAGTGCCATATCTCCAGTACTCAACCAACCGTCATTCAAAACCTTTTCAGTTTCGTCAGGCCTTTTATAATAGCCTTTCATCACTTGCTCTCCCTTGACTTGCAATTCACCGACCTGGTTAAAACCGAGCACCGTTCCATTTTCATCTACAACGCGTACATCGGTAGATGGAATAGGGATTCCAATTGATCCTAATCTTGCATTTTCATTAAATGGGTTAACTGCTACTACCGGGCTCGCTTCAGTAAGTCCATACCCCTCGCTAAGTGTACATCCGGTTACTTCCTTCCATTTGATTGCAACATTTTTTTGCACAGCCATTCCGCCACCAACAGTGACTTTTAAAGAAGAGAAGTCGCATTTTTGAAAATCTTTATTATTAATTAATGAATTGAATAAAGTATTCAACCCGGGGAACAATGAAATTTTTTCCTTTTGGAATACCTTTACAACCGAGCCTAAGTCACGGGCATTGGTCACTAATATATTTGTCATTCCCAATGCTGAAATAGCCAAAAAATTTACTGTAAATGCAAATATATGATACAACGGCAAAGGACATATCACTACTTCTTCTCCCTCATTAAGGAACGGTTTCATGATTTCCTTTACTTGCAAACCATTCGCTATTAGATTTCTATTTGTAAGCATAGCACCTTTAGATACTCCAGTAGTCCCACCGGTATATTGAAGTGCAACTACATCGTCAGGTTTTCGCTGTACATCTTTGACTTTAAATTTTTTCCCAGCGCGAAGAGCCTCATTAAAGGTAACAGAATTGGTCAGGTTGTACTTGGGAACCATTTTCTTAAAATTCCTGACCACAAAATTGACAAGCCTTCCTTTCACACCCAACAACTCTCCCAGGCTGGTCCGAATCACCACCCGAATGTCTGTTTTATCTATTATTTCTTCAAATTCAGCTGCAAAATTCTCTAGAATAACAATCCCCTTGGCTTCGGAATCAGTAAATTGATGCTTCATTTCATGGGAAGTATACAATGGATTCGTATTAACGAGCACTAACCCTGCTTTTAATGCTGCGTAGGCTGCAATAGGAAATTGCAAAACATTGGGAAGTAAAATCGCCAATTTATCACCGGGCATGAGACCTCTCGATTGATAATATGCAGCCAGATAAGTAGCAGTTATTTCGACTTCGTGAAATGTCATTTCTTTTCCCATACATTTGTAAGCGACTTTATCCTTAAATTTTGCAAAGGACTTTTGCAACATTTCATGAAGACTATTAAATTGGCTAAAGTCAATATTTGCCGCTACCCCTGTGGGATAATTTTCTAACCAAGGTTTATTTGCCATACCATTTAATTTTATATATTCAGTTTCTTTATTCCAAAGCTTCTTACTAAATATAAAAAAAATTAAGATTAGCACTGATACTATTTAAAAAATACCTTAGCTAAAGTTTTGTACTAAGATATACAAAACCCAAAAAGAACAAAATAGACGACTAGTTTTCAACTAGTTAGGAATAAAAATAGTTAGATAATATCCAAAGACGCTGCTAAATTATAGTTATAATTTTTTTGCGATTGTAGTCTAAAGCTTCGCGGTGAGAGTTCATTCTACGAAGTGATTCATTAATGTAGATACAATACCGGTTAATTTATTTTCGACCAAAATCAGCGGGTATTTCTCCCCAATTTTCTGTATCCCACTTCATTATTTTTGACTTGATCTCATGTGTAGCCAGCCACTTTTCCGCCCTTTTTATTAACTCAAAAATGATTTTGTTCTTATTATTCTGTTTTAGGGTTGTTTTCACCTTTTTTTTCCGTATCCATGCAAGAGCTGTTCGGGAATCTGTATAAACTGGAATATCGAAAGTTCCATTTTTATCCAACATTGCCAGGGCATGCACCAAAGCGAGAAATTCACCTATATTATTAGTGCCTTGTTCGAAAGGTCCCTGGTGAAAAATTAAATCCCCGCTATTAGTCCATACACCACGATACTCCATCCTTCCAGGATTTCCACTACTGGCAGCATCTACACTTATACTCTTTTCAAAATTTGGGATATTGCTACTTTCAATTTGTGGCCTGGCAACCTTTTTCTTTGCTGGTTGCCACCCTGACCGATATGCTATTGTAGCTTCCTCCAGGGAAGGAAATGATTTGTACTTTGCGTTCGGATAATTCTTAATATTTTCTTGACAAGCAGCCCAGGATTCATAAATTCCAGGATTCACACCTTCCCAAACTACGTAATACTTTTTCTTTTTAGCCATCAAATCTTTATTTTAACGAAGAACTTTACCAGTCCTAAATATGGAAAATAAAATTAAACATCTTATTGCACTAACTCATTTAAAAGGCATAGGATTTCGAAGGTCGCGCAAAATTCTAACAAAATATGGAAGTGCACAGAAATTTATCAGCCTTTGGCGTTCGAATTCTAATGAAATCACCCCTGCTATAAAAAATATTTTTACTGCTGCTGAATTAAAAAAATCCTTAGATTTTGCCAACATTCAATTGGAATATGCAAAACAAAAAAATGTAAAAATCATACCTCACTTTTCGGATGAATACCCCTATCGCCTGAAGCGCCATGATGATAGTCCATTGGTATTATATACAAAAGGGAATATGAATCTGAATTGCCAAAGAACGATAGGCGTCGTTGGAACCCGAAAAATGACTTATTACGGAAAAATATCCTTGGAAAGAATAATCCCGGGTTTTGCAAGGGTAAATGCGACCATAATAAGTGGATTGGCGTATGGAGTGGATACATATGCCCATAAGGAGAGCATAGCTCACAATATACCTACCATTGGTGTCATGGGTACCGGTATTAATCAAATCTATCCAGCTACAAACAGAAACCTGGCTGAAAAAATGCAAAATTCCGGTGGTGTTATCACTGAGTTTGGCGTTAAGACAAAACCGGATTCATTTAATTTCCCTCTTAGGAATAGAATTATTGCTGCCCTTTCCGATGCTTTGATTGTAATTGAATCAAAACTCAAAGGAGGAGCCATGATCACAGCAGATTTAGCTTTTAATTACAATAAAGATGTTTTTGCTATTCCAGGAAAAATCAATGACACTTACTCCGCGGGGACAAACGCGCTTATCAAGACAAATAAAGCACAATTAATCGAATCTTCAGAAGATGTAATAAACGCTATGAATTGGGATACCCCCCTACAAAAAACCATCCAACCCAAATTATTCAATCAATTAGATACAAATGAAAAACGTATTTTGGAATCGTTCAACAAAAATGAACCTTTTCATTTAGAGTCCATTCTGGAAAAATTACAATTATCAAATTCAGAGACAGCAGCTATACTTCTGAATTTACAATTAAAAGGGATAATTAAAAGTCTTCCCGGAAATCAATATTTAATAATTTAATTAAATATTAAACTATTATTTAAAACTCATTTTATATTCAGAATTTATTTTACCCTTTCTGATTTTATCCAGTTTTCTTCTTAAAATATTCCTTTTTAAAGGGTTAATTTTTTCTATGAATAAAATCCCTTCAATATGATCATATTCATGTTGAATTACTCTGGCGTTTACGCCTTCAAACTCTTCGATTCTTTCTTCAAAATTTTCGTTAAAATATTTTAATTTCAATTTACTTTGTCTCGTAACATCAGCTCTAATATCCGGGATGCTTAAACAGCCCTCTTCATACGAAAAATCCTCCCCGTACTCCTCTAATTTTTCTGGATTAATAAATACTCCTTTTATCCCATTCTCTTTATCTTCCTCTTCTCTCAACTGGATAGTGTCAACAATAAACATCCTGATGGATTTCCCTATTTGTGGTGCTGCCAGTCCTACTCCAGAAGCATTGTACATAGTCTCCCACATATCATCAATCAACCGTGGCAAATCAGGAAAATCTGAATCAATGTGCTTTGCAACCTTTTTCAGCACAGGTTGTCCATAAGCATAAATAGGTAATATCATTTTCTATATATGTTTTAAATATTCTTGTAATATAAGTGTAGCGGCTATTTTATCGACTAAAGTTTTATCTCTTCTCCGCTTTCTGGAAGCCACAGATTTTATAACTATTTCTCGCGCTCTCCTTGAGCTAAAGGTTTCGTCGTGCAATACTACGGGAATATTACTAAATGATTTTTCCAGTACCCGCTTAAAATCCAATACTTTGGAGTGATGCTGTGCAGGCGTTACCCCATCTGCCATAAATGGTTCTCCCAAAACTATTTTCTCTACATCTTCTTCCCGCAGATAACCTTCAATAAATGTCAATAAATCAACAGTCGCTATTGTTTTTAAAGGAGTAACAATTATTTGTAGTGGATCAGTAACTGCCAATCCTGTTTTCTTGCTTCCATAATCTACTCCTAAAATTCTTGACATAAATGCAAAAATATAAAATTTAATCACAGAACCACTATCCAGGCAAATCATAGGGAGAATAATGATTGGAATAATAAAAAAGGGGTGAATGTCGATTATGACATTCACCCCTCACCCCTAGCTAATATTAAGCTAATCTTTACACTACAAACTAGAACAACGTCAAAGTCTTAGTCATTAAACCATTTTCAGTTTGTAGCCTGATAAAATATGTTCCTTTCGTCAATTCGGAAAGATCAAAATTGATCGAAGTTTCTTTTATATTTTCAAAATCATTCTCTTTCACTAGCGTCCCAAGGCTATTAAAAATGGATACTTTTAAGTTAGATGCCTCATCCAATGCTACTTCCATTGAAAGAAGTCCTTCAGAAGGGTTGGGATAAATCTTTGCTTTATCAACTAATGATCGCTGGTTGAAACTCCGTAACTCCCCGGATAAACTCTGAGTAACTTCATCCTCAACCAGGAATGAACCTGCTGAAAGGGTACAACCATTGGCATCAACCACAGTCAGGCTATATTCCCCACTGGTAATATTATATAAATCTTCCTGGTTAGAAGTAAACCCATCTGGCCCTGTCCATTCATAAGTATACGGATAGGTTCCTCCTTGCACAGTTACCTGTACCTGACCATTTCCTGTGCTATCACTGGAATTCAATACAATTCCATTCATTAAGAAAAGAGAATCCGGTTGTTCAAGTATGATCGTATTATTGATTATGCAACCACTTTCATCCATTCCTTTGATCTTATACGTTCCAGCAGTTAAATTTGAAGCAGTATCACCTTCCTGGACCTGAGCTCCATCCCAGAACAAATAATATTTCTTTTCTGGGTCTGGTACATTAAATACAATTTGTCCGTCGGCCGAACCATAGCAACTCGGCAAGGTAACTTCAAAATCCAATTCTATAGGAATTACTATAACATTGAAAGAACATAATTCGTAATCACCATTCTCAAATATTATTAAATAAGTTATCGTAGTAGTACCTACTGGGAAAACACTGCCACTACATAAACCTTCAATTTGAGTAATAGAATAATCCATATCGGAAACAATTTCTGGTGCAGAATAAGTCACTACAGAATTACATTGTTCAACTACGATATCATCAGGACATCCTTCAGGTCCCACATTTGGATCCTTCTCAATAATAAACGCTACCGTAAGGAAACAACCCTCAGAATCTGTAACTGTCACTTGATAAACACCGATCGACAAACCGGACACAGAACTTGTTGTGGCACCTGTACTCCATTGATAAGTAAATGGTGCCGTACCTCCGGTCACTAAAACCTCAGCAGTAGCATCTGCAGAATCCATTACAAACGTTGTTTCAACATCCAACACCAAATCGCAGTCATCCGGATTGTCCGGATCGTCGGGATCATCAGGATCTTCATCCACAGTAAATTGAATGGCTACAGAACATCCATTAGCATCTGTAACCGTTAATGAATAATCACCTGGCCCTGCAGAGATAAAAGGATTTTCGCTACCTGTACTCCACATATAAGTATATGGTGCCTCACCACCGGAAACTTCTGCTTCCACAACTGAATTCCCTCCGGTACCTCTCATAATATCTACACTCACTTCAGGTTGCTCTGGCTCTTCAACCATATAGGTAAATTCCCCCATACATCCTCTGCTATCTGTTATGGTTACGGTGTATGATCCTGCCGTCAAGTTTGAAATATCTTGTGTAGTTGCGCCATTTGACCAGGAATATTCATATGGGGCAACGCCGCCAATAACAGTCAAATTAATAGCTCCATTTCCTTCCCCAGCACACACAGCATTGGTTACTTGTGCCGTAGAACTAACATCACCGGGGTTTTCGATCACTATCGTATCTCCGGTAGTACATTCTTTTATTAAATCAGTAGCTACTACAGCAATAATTCCAGCTCCTTCAACTTCAGCCGTTGTTCCATCTTCATCAATGACGACATCGCCTTCTATTACCTCCCAAAGTATCTGTACGTTGGCTCCAACACCGAGGTCTGTATCATCAGCAGTAATGACAGCAGTGCCGTCACAATCCAAGTATGCAGTATCCTGTTCAATATCCAAAGTACCAATACTCACATCAGCAGTAACCGTAATTGTATCGGACACAAGACACTGGGTTACGAGACTTACTCCTGTGGCTACATACGTTCCTGGTGCACCTACGGTTAATTTATTGTCATCTCCGGCAATAATCTCTCCTACATCTCCCAGAATATCAAAGTCTACAGTTATTCCATCGTTATTTATTAATACTATATCAGCTACATTTAAACAACCTAAATCCAGCACAGCTCCTGCATCAAAATCCAAAATTGAATTGTCGTCCTCATCTCCAGGGCCAATGATCACACTATCCCGTGCTTCACATCCGGTAATAGCATCAGAAGCTACTGCGACATATGTTCCCGGAGCATCAACTTCCAGAATATTATTAGTAGTTAATACATTTCCACTTAAATTTTCCCAAACGATAGAAGTAGCATCCGTAATGGCCTCCAATTCCAATTCATCCAGGCAGCCCAATATTCTATCCGTACCAGCATCTAATAACGGAATATCAATATCAGCGGTTACTTCCACCTCTTCTTCAGATACACATCCAGTCAAAGGATCTAATGCTGTAAAAGTATAAATACCTGGTGTAGTTACTTCAAGAGTTTCTCCGAGAATTTCAACATCAGTATCAAGCTCAGGAACATCGACCAATAATTCAACTCCATCATCCGTAGAAATTCCAAGATCAATTAGTTCATGACATCCAAGCTCAAGGCTACCAGTAATATCGAGATTTGGTAATTCAATCAGGTTTTCAATTTCCGCACTGGCAGAATCTCTACATCCGTTTTCATCCTCTACGATAATAGAGTATACACCTTCGGTCAGGTCAGTTATCGTATTTCCTTCTCCACCAAGATTAAGGATTTCTCCCAAATTAAGAATACCCAGATCAAGGCCTCCTGTACCTCCCGTGGTAATTACTTCAATTGAACCTGTCGGGTCGACACAACTTAGAATATCATCTATATTCAAATCAATAATTTCCAGGGCATCAGGTTCTTCCACTGTAAAGTCTACATCTTGAGTAGAACTTCCAAGCAATGTATTGGTAGTCCAACTAAAAGTATAGTCACCTGCTGACAGATCTTCTGCCCTTACTGTTAATCCTAAGTTGAGAATGTCTAAGTCTTCATCTTCTTCAAGCAATCCATCTAATAAATTAGATATTAGACCTTGGCCACCCTCTTTGATCGGCTCAGAAACTCCATCTTTGGTCAACTCATATTCATAATTTCCAAGCAAAGAGAGCCCAGCTACCAGGATAGTCACAGAGCCATCACTTTCACCATGACAGCTTACATCGTCAACAAGAGGAACTCCTAAGTCTAGAACAGGTAAATCAGCTTCCAAATTTCCGGGTGAATTATTCCCGAAAACGCATACGGATGCCATTAGAAAAATAAATAGAAAAGGTAAATGTGTCTTCATTTTCCATAGAGTTTAAGTATGAGGTAAAATAAATTTTCTGTCAATGATTTTTGAACGGCAAAAAGGGTGTAACAAAAGTAAATAGACTAATGGGTTACTTAATATCGTCTACTTACTTCATTCAAAAATCATCAAATCGGTGTCTAAACTAACATATAAAATTTACAAAATCCAAGAATTTAACATTTTTGCCCAAACTAAACATTAAATTTACTTTAGGTAATTTCCCTAAAAGATAATTTGCTTACTAATATTCAAATAATTCAAATATATAATCTTTTATTTAGGACGATATTCTCACGGTTCGCATACCCATCAAATAGAAAAATAATCATCTTTTTTTACAAAAAAAGCACTATATTTGACTGAATATTAAAATATACCACGCTTAATAAATTTATTTAAAGCAAAAACAACAAAATAAAAAATCTCCTATTTCTTCCGAATAAAAAATTCTCCAAGTAACCCAAATTTGTTAAGTATTAAAAAATACAGTCTTAATTTTTAATAAAATAGTCGTTGCAACAATCAACTAACAATTATCCCCCCCCCTTTTTGATTTGACTTAGCCATTGCAATATGAACCTGAAATTGAGAAATGGTTGTAGTTTCAGATGAGAATGACTACGAATGAATACATTAACTTCACTAACCTTAACCGGGAAAAGCGAAAGCATGAAATGTAGCACCCCCATTTGCCTCATCAGACTTATGAAATATCGGACAATTTAGCATTTCCCAGCCCTTTGAAAACAGTTACCTAATTCTTCTTGAATGAGGTCGTTAAATACTTCAATATGTACTCGATCATTTCAGGTGAGTACTACTTTTTTCCAACGGTCAAAATCAAAAATTTCAGGGAATCGGGTAATAAAGCATTGAATCGCTAGATACCTCATAACCACATAGGGGGAAATGAATTCATGAAGTACTTAAATGCCATCATTAAAGCAGTCAAAATATTTATAGCTTTGACAATCAATAGATCGGGTCTACATATTGTATTCAAATGGTGTAAAAAGATATAAGGTGTCGATAAAAATGGTTGATAAAGAAGGATGTTTCCAACAACCCTGTCATAGTATCAGATGGAGGGAGAAATGATATACCAACAATCTAATCCAAAACCCTTATTAAACGGTCTTTGGGCACTTCCAAAAGAAGAGAGAGCCCTACGTTATCCAATCGAACTACAACCCGCTTTTTCCCTTTAAACTCCACTAAATCACCCCTTAATCCTGTCAGATCTCCAGATATCACTTCCACTTTGTCGCCTTTTTGTATCGGCTCCTCCGTAATTAGGGGATTTTCTATTTCACCTGCCACATATTTCAACAATTCTATTTGGCTATCCGGAATGGAGGGAATAGTGTTTTCAAATCTTACAAAATCATATACATTCTCCGTTTGCAAAACATGGATATAGTCTTGATGACTAACGCGAACAAACACATAGCCATAGATCATTGGTTTTTCAGTTTTCCGCACTCTACCAGGATATTTTTTCACCTCCGTTTTTAATGGTACCCAAGCCTCAATATTTTTATTTTGAAGTTGACGTATTACCCATTTTTCACTTTTGGTACGGGTTCGAATTGCAAACCAACGTTCATCCCTGTCAATTCCTTTTACCACAGAAGAAAGATGTTAATTACGGAATGTGGAATAAGCACCTATATTATCATACCCGCTGCGACCGTATTATGTGTTCCTTCGTCAATCAGGATAATGCTACCGGTAATTCTATTCTTGCGATAGGGATCTACGTAAAGAGGTTTGGTTGTCCTTAGCACAATCCTACCTATGTCATTCATTTTCAATTCTTTATCTTCCTGATCTCTATGTAATGTGTTTATATCTAACTTATATCTAACATCTTTGACCAAACATCTGGCCTCATTAGTGGTATGTAGAATGGTATACTTACCTCTATGTTGTAAAGGTTTTTCACTATCAAACCAACACAACATAACTTCTATATCTTGCGTAACTACGGGTTTATTATTTGGACGAACGATCATATCTCCTCTACTCAGGTCAAAATCATCTTCCAATAATATAGACACAGATTGTGGGGCAAATGCCTCATTTAATTCCCCGTCAAACGTATCAATCTTTTTTATTTTACTGGTAAATCCGGTAGGCAATAATAATACATCATCTCCTTTCTTGAATATCCCCCCGGCAATTCTTCCGGCATACCCTCTATAATCATGGAAGTCATCATTATAGGGCCTCAATACATGTTGAACTGGAAATCTATTATCAATAAAATTATGATCACTTGCTATATGAACATTTTCCAGGTAATAGATAAGAGTTGGTCCTTCAAACCAGGTCATCGATTCTGATCGAGTAACTACATTATCCCCCTTCAAAGCAGAAATAGGGATATAGTTCACATCGGAAACATCCAATTTTGAAGAAAATCGTTCAAAATCTTCTTTAATCCTTTCATATGCATCCTCATCATAATCTACCAAATCCATTTTATTAATACAGACCAATAAATGAGGGATTTGAAGTAAAGAAGCTATGATAGCGTGTCTTTTGGTTTGCTCCACAACACCATTTCGGGCATCAATCAATATTAATGCCACATTTGCCGTCGAGGCTCCTGTGACCATATTTCTCGTATACTGTATATGCCCCGGAGTATCAGCTATAATAAATTTGCGTTTAGGCGTGGAAAAATACCGATAAGCAACATCAATCGTAATTCCCTGTTCCCGTTCTGATTTTAGTCCATCGGTAAGTAATGCAAAATTAACTCCGTCTTCTCCTCTCCTCTCACTGGCACTTTTTACAGCATCGTACTGATCTTCAAAAATAGATTTACTATCGTATAACAATCTTCCAATCAAGGTTGACTTTCCATCATCTACGGAGCCTGCCGTAGTAAATCGCAATAATTCCGTGTCCTCGTATTCTCCTTTAAATTGTTGTGTTGTCGGTTGGTTATTATTTGTACTCATGTACTTATTTATTGTCTAAGAATTGGGAAATAATATTTTAGAAATAGCCTTGTTTCTTTCGGTCTTCCATGGCAGTATCCGATCTCTTGTCGTCAGTTCTGCCCCCTCTCTCAGTCATTCGAGTAGTCGCTACTTCCTCAATTATACCCTCAACCGTAACAGCAGTTGAAGGCCAAACACCCGTGCAGGTCATATCTCCAATAGTTCTGCATCGAACCATCTCCTTGCGAATACTTTCTGTTTCTTCTGGTTTTTTCACAATAAACTCCGAATCCGCCAATAAAACTCCGTCCCGATCAAATACTTCCCTTTCATGTGCAAAATATAAATTAGGAAGCGGTACTTTTTCTAACGAAAGATACTGCCAAACATCCAATTCCGTCCAATTCGAAATGGGGAATACTCTAAAGTGTTCACCGTATTGCTTTTTGGCATTGAAAAGATTCCACAATTCAGGACGTTGATTCTTGGGATCCCATTGGCTAAACTCATCTCTGTGGGAAAAAAACCGCTCTTTTGCTCGAGCTTTTTCTTCATCTCGTCTACCCCCTCCCATAGCAGCATCATATTTACCGTTTTCCAGTGATTCAAGAAGAACTGAGGTTTGCAATAAATTCCTACTTGCATTAAATCCCTTTTCTTCGACGATCTTACCTTCGTTAATTGCTTCCTGTACACTTCCTACGTTTAACTTTAAATTGTACTTTTCAACCAGGTCATCCCTGAATTTTAACGTCTCCGGAAAGTTGTGTCCCGTATCGATATGTAAAAGAGGAAATGGTACTCGAGCAGGGTAAAACGCTTTTACGGCCAGGTATACCATAAGTATGCTATCCTTTCCACCGCTAAAGAGAATAACAGGATTCTCAAATTGGGCAGCGACTTCCCTCAGCACAAAAATAGATTCTGATTCTAGTTCTCGAAGGTGATTAAGGTGATAATCCATTATATTTTAACACATTTTAAAACGTAGTTCAATAAATTCTCAATATTCTCTTCAGCTTTATACTTTTCGGTATCTAATATTAAATCAGGCTGTTCGGGTACCTCATAAGGAGCACTTATTCCCGTAAAATTTTTAATTTCTCCTTTTAAAGCTTTTTTATAAAGGCCTTTAGTATCCCTTTCAATACAGGTCTCAACACTTGCTTTTACATATATCAAATGAAAATCTGATTCACCGATTGTTGTCTTTGCCAATTTCCTCATATTCTCCATAGGGCTTACAAAAGAGCAAATGGTAATTATACCATTCCGAACCAATACTTTAGCCATTTCCGCAATGCGACGTACATTTTCTTCACGATCCGCAGAAGCAAAAGAAAGATCCTTACACAAACCATTTCTCATATTGTCTCCATCTAATAGAGAAGGGAAATAGTCCTTCGTCATTAAAATCCTTTCCAGCGACAAGGCGAGGGTACTTTTCCCACTTCCAGAGAGGCCCGTAAGCCAAAAAACACCTCCTTTCTGCCCCAGAAATGATTGTTTTTCATCTCTGGAAACTACCTGATCAAATATTGGGTATATGTGTTCCATAATTATTTTTCTACCTCTCTGAAAACGCAAAAATAAATATATAATTGAGTCTCCATCAATCTATTTTGGCTATTTTTTTCATGTCATCAAGTTGATTCTATTGAAGTTATATAAATCAATCACTATACTCTACTGATTATATAGACTTTATGAGCAAAAGAGAAGTCAAATTACTTTTTGTTCAAAAAGAAACTTTAACAGTTTGGAAATAAAATTATAAGAAATACTTCAATTTAAAATCCAGGTTATAATGGGAAAATCAAACGATTTTACGCAACTTTTATTCCGGTTCAAATCCTAATAATATCTGGAACTTTCCAAAATCTGTAAATTTGGAATTCGCTGCTTGCAATTGTGGTTTATCCCATCCAATACCATAATCAAATCCAATCAATCCAAACATTGGTAAAAATACCCTCAACCCAAGACCGGCAGCCCTTTTGATGTTAAATGGGTTAAAAGCTTTGAAATCATTAAATGCATTTCCCCCTTCCATAAAGGCCAAAGCATAAATTGTAGAGCTCGGATTCAATGAGAATGGATACCTGAGTTCCAGTGTATATTTATTGTATATACTTGATCCACTGATATTGGAATTCTGCCCATTGGGTGCTACAGCCGGGAAATTGGCGGTTTCATACCCCCTCATATTAATACGCTCCTGGCCGGTAACAACAAAATTTGAAGACAAGGGTTCAGCACCAAACTCAAACCTTTCGAAAGGAGATTGACCGATCTCTTGATTATAAAATCCCAGAAATCCCATCTTGGCACTGGCCTTTACTACAAATTTCCCAAAAACTTGTTTATACCACTCTGCTTTCACACTCCATTTATGGTATTCCACCCATTTAAACTTTTCTTCTATACCTAGGCCATTATAATTTTTATTACTCATCAGGCTGTAAGGAGGGGTTAATTGCATTGCCACACTAAATTTCGAACCTTCTGTAGGAAAGATAGGCTCATAAATAGTACTTCGTGCAAATGTAGTTTCCAGGTAAATATTATTATAAAGACCATTACTTACAGGTGTTCCATCCGGCAAAGTAAAGATCCTAGTATAATTATTAATGTCAATTCGCTGGTAATTCATGGTATTATTGATCACAAAATTCTCATCGGGCCACTTCAGTGGAGAACCCAATCCAAGCGTAATCTGCGACATTGTCATGTTTTGGTCAATATTCACATAATTAGAGAACTTATTGTGATACGCTGCCAGGGTAAATGAATTCGGTGCTTTCCCTCCCATCCATGGCTCTGTAAATGAAAAATTATATGACTGGTAAAAATTACCATTAGATTGGGCCCGCACACTTAGTTTTTGTCCATCACCTGTGGGAAGTGGATGCCATGCTTCCCTGTTACCAATATTCCTAAGCGAAAAGTTATTAAATGTAAGACCAAGTGTACCGATCAAACCTCCACTGCTAAAATAACTTTCCGGCTGATATCCGGCCGACAACTCCAATTGGTCAGAAGATTGTTCTTCTACATCATATTCTATATCCACTGTTCCCCGCTGTTCATTTACCGGAGTATTGATCCCCATGGTCTCTTGATTGAAATAACCGAGGGCAAGTACTTTTCGCTGGGAACGTATGATATCAGACCTACTGAACTTCTTACCAGGCAAAGTAGTCAATTCTCTTCGAATCACATGTTCATGAGTTCTGTCGTTTCCATTAACCACTACCCGATCAATAGTGGCCTGCGGACCTTCGAAAATCCTTACTTCGATATCCACAGAATCTTCCTTTATTGCCACTTCAACAGGTTGGGCATTAAAAAACAAATATCCATCGTCCATATACAAGGCCGAGACATCATTTCCATCAAGCGAAAAACTCAATCTTTTTTCCAACTCCTCCCTGTTATACACATCTCCTTTTTTCAACCCAAGCACTCTATCCAATTGGTCTGTCGTATATAGAGTATTACCTTTCCAGGCAATATCCCGCAAGTAATATTGTCCCCCTTCTTCCAGGTCAATCTGAATCATCATATGACCATCTTCATTTCTCCAGGTGCTATCATTCACTATTATTGCATCGCGAAACCCCAATGACTGGTAATAAGCAACCACTTTCTTTTTGTCCTCCTCGTATTTATCCTTGATCCATTTTGAAGATGAAAATAACTTCCTTTTTCGATTGGTTTCTTCCATCTGCTTTCGCAGTTTTCTGGATTTCACTACAGTGTTTCCCGTAAAAACTATATCCTTGATTTTCACTTTATCTTTCCGATCAACTGAAATTTTCACCTGAACACCATTTTCCAATTTTTCTTCAGCGATAATTTCCATATCAATTTGAGCATCCAGATATCCCTTATCGATATAGTACTTCTTTATGGCATTTTTGGCCTTTGTCATTGAACTTTCTGTAACAATACCACCTTTAACAAGATATTTTTCAGCCGCTTCTGTCAAGTCTTCCTCTCTAGAATTCTTAATACCTTCAAAATAAAACCGGGTCAACCTTGGTCTTTCCGTTACAATAATATCAATAAATACAACATCATCGATTCGTTTCCTCTGAACAAATTTAATGTCTGAAAAAAGATTTAACTCCCACAAATTATTAAACGCTTCCTGGGTATCATCAGGGATATTGACGGTACTCCCAACTTCCAGACCTGCCACTACCTTAAGGGCTTTGGGATCAGTATGCTGCGCCCCTTTAATCTGAACATCTCCAATTTCCAAAACCTCTTTTTCCTGTGGTTGTTGTGCAAACCCTGGAAGAACACACAAAATCAGAAAAAACAATATCCAGATTTTATGTGGGATAGAAATATTGTATATCACTATATTCATAAATTTTTGATCTTTTCTTCACGATAAACGAAGCAATTTCACCTCATTACCACCATCAAACGACAATTAACATATTATTAAACAATCTGATCACTTGTTTTGCCAAACCTTCTTTCCCTATTCTGAAATTCATGCACAGCAGAATAAAAATCCTCCTTGCGGAATTCTGGCCACATCTTTTCAGTAAAGTAAAATTCCGTATAAGCACTTTGCCACAATAGAAAATTACTTAATCTTTTTTCACCACTTGTCCGGATCAATAATTCGGGGTCCGGCATAAAATGCGTCGCAAGGTAATTAGAAATCAACGATTCCGAAATGTCTTCAGCATTAATTTTATCCCCAATTACATCACTTACAATATTTTGTACCGCATTGGAGATTTCCCAACGGCTACTGTAATTCAATGCCAAAATCAAGTCCATATGGGTATTGTCCCTGGTCTCTTCCATGCCTTCTTTCAATGCTTCACAAGTTTTTGGTGGTAGTTTTTCAAATTCTCCAATAGCTTTCAACCGTATATTATTTCTGTTTAATGTATCCACTTCCTTGTGAATAGTTTCTACCAATAATCCCATCAGGGCGTTAACTTCCAATTTTGGACGAGACCAGTTTTCTGTAGAAAATGCATACAACGTTAGATATCTTACCCCTATTTCTGCTGCCGCTTCTGTAATCTCCCTCACAGATTGTACTCCGTTTTTATGTCCGAAGACTCTGGGTTTACCGTGTTTACGGGCCCATCTCCCATTACCATCCATAATGACAGCAATGTGTTCCGGAATTTTATTTAAAACAACCTGGTCTTTAATATCCATTATTGAGGATTTCGCACAAAATTAATAAAGTTATCCTTAGATAATACACCTTTCGTTATTTATTCGACAGAGCAACAATTTCATAGGTGTCTTTTCTAAATGGTGATTTCTAAGTTGTTATTTTATTTCTGGGACAATAAATCCCGCAAAAATCAATTTAATTCTTTAGAAACAAAAATATGCCCCTGGTAAATTCGACAGACTAAGCTATATCGATGAGAAAAATATTTGGCAAAAATACATTATTTACATTATTAATATTATCTATTCTGTGCAGTTGTGAGTCATTACAATGTGGGTCAAATCCTGAACAGCTAATTGGGAAGATGGAGTCATTAGTAGAAACAGTAAAAGAAAAGCGAAAAGAATCCAACTCAAATGACTGGGAAACCTGGGACCATAAATTTGTCAATTATTATGAAAATTGCTACAATGCTTTAAAAGACGAAATGGACACCGGACAAAAAGGAAAATTTGTTGGCCTATCAATAAAATATGTGACCATCAGACTTGGAAATGAAATTAAATCAATGTTTGCTGACAAAAATGAAGAAAAATCCGAGTTTTCAGAGGTCCTTAAAAACATTGCCGAAGAATTGAAAAAGGGAAATAACTGATGGTTCCATAAATTAATTCGTACCTTACGGTAATATGAATATAAAACCCCAGGGAGTAATAACCGGAACAGGAACCTACATCCCTACGCGCAAAATACCAAACGAACATTTTTTAAAACATGAATTCTTTTCTAAAAAAAATGTTCCACTCAATAAATCCAACCCCGAAATACTTGATAAATTTAAAAGTATCACTACAATTGAAGAAAGAAGATATGTGACCGATGATTTGGTTACTTCCGACATAGCATATTTCGCAGCCAAAGATGCCATAATTGATTCCGGAATAAATAGTGAAACCCTCGATTACATTATTGTAGCTCATAACTTTGGCGATGTCAAAAAGAATAACAACAGATCTGACATCGTACCTTCTTTGGCCGCAAGAGTAAAACAAAATCTAGGAATAAAGAACCCGGATGCAGTGGCCTATGACATTACTTTTGGTTGCCCGGGTTGGTTACAGGCATTAATACAAGCCAACTATTATATCAAATCCGGAGATGCTCAGAAAATTTTGGTTATTGGTGCAGAAGTTCTATCCAGGGTCTCAGATCCCCACGACCGGGACAGTATGCTTTATGCAGATGGAGCTGGAGCCATAATCCTTGAGAATAAAGGAAATGAACCGAATCAGCGTGGCATTCTCGCTCACAAAACTCGTTCCGATACATACAATTATAGCCACATGCTCCATATGAATCAATCATACGGTGAAAGTGCAGGAGATAACTCCGAACTATTTCTCAAGATGAACGGAAGGAAACTCTATCAATACGCCCTCGAAACAGTTCCTCAATCCATTAAGAGTTGCCTGGACTCCATTAGTCTTCATATTGACAAAATAAAGAAAATCTTCATTCATCAGGCCAATGGAAAAATGGATGATGCTATTTTACAAAGATTATACGCTTTATACGATATCAAGGACATTCCGGAATTTGTAATGCCTATGACTGTATCATGGCTCGGGAATTCCTCCGTGGCTACATTACCTACCCTTTTGGATTTAACATTAAAAGGGAAACTGGAAAACCATAAAATTGAAACAGGTGATACCATATTGTTTGCTTCTGTGGGTGCCGGCATGAACATCAATGCCCTAATTTACAAAGTGTAAAAAATACTCATATTACTTAAAACATAAGTACCCAAGGGATGGCAAATGCAATCCAATCCCAATTTATATGACATATTACCTATTCTTAATATACTGAAAACACGTTAAAATCCCCAATTCCTATATTAAATTATATGCTATCCTAAAAAGATATTCACCTCTTGATGGTATCTTAGTGTTTTATGATTACGGATAATTCAAAACATACATCTACTATATATTATTCCAGAAACGTTCCTCACCTTTCGATGGATACTTATGATTATAATACTGCGAATAAATTCAGACCCTGGTATTCAAAAAATAAATTCAAAACCCTGGTCATTGATATCAGTCAAGATGAAAAAGACCTTCTTTCATCTTACCAGTACCGCGTTCGAAGATATGTACGAAAAGCTTCTGAAATGCGTCTTGAATATAATATTCACCGATCTGGAGAGGACTTTTATGACTTGCAAAAATCCATTGTTCAGTTCAATCCAAATGTAACGTATTATCCATATTCTCTTCTTACTCCCCGCCCACACCGACTATTTACTACCATCAAAACTTCCAAATTCGGCATTCTTTCCATGCACGGCCATTTATTGGATCCCGAAAATTCACAATGTCTATTATCTATGAATATATCGCGTTATCGGGAGTTTCAAGACTCCAAAGTCCGTCAATTAGCTGGCATGGCCAATACTTTTCTTTTTCACCGAGATTTTATGCACTTTAATAAAATGGGATTTACAAAATATGATATGGGTGGCTTTGAAATAGATACTCTAAAGCAATTTAAAAAAGGTTTTGGCGGTAATGTTGTGCATTATTACAGATACAAGCCTCTGCTCTCATCATTTATCCGCAAAATCAAAAATAAAATCCAGTAATAAAAATTTTGGATAGGTCAATGAAGTTAAATAAAAGCAATATAATAATGGACGGCCAGGAAAAATATAGGGCCATTGACCTTTCTCATCAACCTCTATTTGTACAACCTCATTGGCTTGATTGCATGCTTGGCTCATCTAATTGGTCTGCAATAGTCGCGCTCGGGAACAACGGCATAACCAGATGGGCATGGGCCTATGCAACCCCAAGTCGCCATTTAGGAATTTTAAAATGGACCCCCCCATCTTTTAGCACATATAATAATATTATCATTTTAGACAACACAGAAATATCCAACGTCTTACGTGAACTCTATAAACACATTCCTTTCTTTTCGTATATAAAAATCAAATATTCAAAGTCTCATAAAGAAACTACAAAAGATATTCGATTAAGGGTGAGACAATTTTATCCTCATTACGATACCCTGGATGAATATTGGAACACAATAAACAAATCTAAAAGAAAAAAACTTTCCAAATCCTTTGATATCAGGGTTGACGAGGAAACAAACCCGGATAACTTATTCAAAGGGCTTGCAGGAAGTTTGGCTAAAAACAATTTGCATTCAATAGATATTAATTCCATTGAACGGATAATGGCTTGTAAAGCCAGTACAATAGGGATGATAGTAAGAAATAAAAACGATAGGATTTTGGGGTCTCAACTTATAGCCTGGGATTCCCACACGGCCTACTTTCTTTTGAGAGGAAAAAATTATTCAAAAACCCACCTTCCGGTAAGTGAAATTCTACGGTGGGAATCTATCCGTTTTGCACATTCAAAAGGCCTTCGGATAGATCTTTGCGGATCTCAAATTCCAGGTGTAGCTAATTTCAATCGCGAAATGGGAGCTCAAAATGAATATTATCCTGAATTCATCCATTTCAAACCTATGCTTTTGAAACACATTTCATCCATGTATAAAAGAAAAAATTGAAGAAATAAAATCTAATACTTTGGTATTAGTATTATTTTTGCAAATTAATTTTAATAACACAACAATGGGGAGAGCATTTGAATACAGAAAGGCGACTAAATTTGCACGCTGGGACAAAATGGCTAAGCAATTTTCCAAGGCTGGTCGACAAATAACTATCGCAGTTAAAAATGGTGGTCCGGACCCTGAGGCCAATATCTTGTTGAAAAGAGCCATACAAAATGCCAAGTCCGTCCAAATGCCGAAAGACAAAATAGAAGCTGCCATTAAAAAAGCAGCGGATAAAGATACGTCCGGTTATGATGAAGTCACTTATGAAGGAATGGCCCCTCATGGCGTAGCTGTTATTATAGAAACCGCTACAGATAATCCAACACGTACAGTGGCCAATGTTCGCGCATCCTTTAATAAAAAAGGAGGGGCCCTTGGTACTTCCGGTATGCACGATTTTATTTTTGACCGGAAAGGTGTATTTTACTTACAAGAAGACCAAATTGATGATCCTGAAGAAGCAGAGTTAACATTAATTGATTTTGGTCTGGAAAAATTGGAAAAGGAAAACACGGAAGACGGAATATTCTATAAAATATATGTAGCTTTTCCGGATTTTGGAGCCATGCAATCCGGACTGGATGAAAATGGATTTAATGTTGAGAAATCAGAATTAGAACGAATACCATCCTTTACCAAGTCATTATCCGAAGACCAAATTGACGAAGTGTTGGATTTGATAGATCGACTTGAGCAGGACGATGATGTCCAAAATGTATTCCACAATCTTGAGTAAAATATTAATGCTCATGTCTGCTAACGAATAAGCTTGAATACTTTCGATCTGGAGCCCATGAATACAATGTTGAGAACTGCCAGCTGCAATCTGGGAGTGGTTCAACTGCAATAACAAATTCAGTGCTAATAAAATCAGAACTGTTTATTAACGACTATTCAGATTTCTCAGTGAGTATGAATTACATTATGAAATTGAATTTTACTCAAAATTCACACTTTACAACTACAATCATTCGGCCTTTCCACCCTCTACGAAATTTAAAGACACCAAAAAACCAAAATTAACAATGAAAGTGCATTTTAACAATTTTTAACAACACAAGATTTCTGAAAAAACATTGTATTCAATAAATTTGGTATTGCGTAAAGATTCAAAACATATATTATTTTAAGATCTAAAGTTATGTCCATTTTTGTACAAAATTTAACTAAGATCTACGGTGATCAAAAAGCAGTAAACAATATTTCTTTTGAAGTCCGGACAGGAGAAGTCATTGGTTTTTTAGGGCCTAACGGGGCTGGTAAGAGCACAACTATGAAAATGATTACCAGCTATTTGGCACCCACATCAGGAACTATAAAGGTTGAAGGCCTGGATGTAACAAAAGTGCCCCGGAAAGTTAAAAGAAAAATTGGCTACTTACCAGAGAACAATCCCATTTATACAGATATGTCGATTATTGACTACCTCTGGTTTTGCGGCGAAATCCAGGGTTTACCTTCATCTGAAATCCCTCATAAAATCAGGCAAATGATTGATTTGTGCGGACTCAATGACGAGCGCCACAAAACAATCAATGAACTTTCCAAGGGGTATCGCCAAAGAGTGGGATTGGCCCAGGCCATGATCCACGACCCCGAAGTACTCATTCTGGATGAACCGACGACAGGGCTAGATCCAAATCAAATTATTGAAATCCGCAAGCTCATAAAGGAACTGGGTAAGGAGAAAACGGTCATTCTTAGCAGCCATATACTTTCTGAAGTAGAAGCTACCTGCGACCGGATTCTCATCATCAACAAGGGAAAAATTGTTGCAGACGGTACGGCAGAGGTACTGCGAAAGCAAGCAAAAGGCCAGGAAATTCTGAAAATACAAATTGAGACTCAAAATGGGATTGATCCCGAAAAGGCATTGCAATCTTTAGATTCTGTGGATACCATCGAAAGATTAAACACGAAACCGAATTTCTTCCGGATTCAAAGCAATCCCGAAATTTCATCAAAAAAACCAATATTCGACTTGTGCGTAAAAAACAAGTGGTATTTATTGGAAATGAGCGCAGAAGAAACCCGCCTGGAAGACGTCTTCAGAAATGTCACTTCTGATGCTCCTAAACAAAACGAAGATGCCTTTTTATCGAATACAAACAAAGACCAGTCATGAATAGCACATGGGTAATCGCTAAAAGAGAATTAAATTCGTTTTTCGATTCGCTAATGGCCTATATGATGATTATTATATTTCTGGGGCTAAGCGGGTTTTTCACCTGGCTTTCTTCCAGTAGCAATGTTTTTCTCATTGGCCAGGCAGATATGCAGGTATTTTTCAGCATTAGTTTTTGGACTTTATTCTTTTTTATTCCCGCGATTACTATGCGATCGCTGGCTGAAGAAAACAGATCGGGGACTATAGAGCTTTTAAGTACCAAACCCATTAGCGATTGGAATATCGTTACCGGAAAGTTTTTATCATGTCTGCTTTTAGTTGGGATAGCTATTCTTTGTACGATTCCGTATTATTGGTCCGTTTCTTCCTTAGGAAATGTCGACCATGGTGCTATAATAGGAGGATACTTTGGCCTGTTACTTTTAAGTGGCATGTACATAAGTATCGGAATTTTCGCAAGCAGTATTACTCAAAATCAAATTGTCGCTTTTTTGCTAGCTCTTTTCATAGGTATATTTTTTCACATATTGTTTGATATTATTGGTTCCAGTCAAACCGGTTGGACCGGAGCACTTTTCAATTTCTTAAGCGCCCGATCCCATTTCGAATCAATTTCACGTGGTGTGGTGGATACACGCGATATATTTTATTTTTTAAGCATAATAGTCCTGGGACTTTTACTCTCTCAGATTATGTTATCAAAACGCAACTGGCAAGATTAAAAAGGCATCGATGTTATGAAAAAAAGCACGATAATCACCCGGTTTATATTGATAGTGGGAATAATAGTTGTTTCCAACCTAATTACCAACGAACTGTTTTTCCGAATTGATTTCACCGCTGACAAAAGATATACATTAAGTTCTTCTACAGAAGATATCATTGACAATTTGGATGATGTGGTGACCATCACCGCTTATTTTACTGATAATTTACCCCCTCAATTGGTCAAAGCGAAAAGGGACTTTGAAGACCTGCTTGTAGAGTATGAAAATAGGTCGGGAAATAATATCGTATATCGGTTTATTAGTCCCAATGAGGATGAACAGTCAGAAAGGAAGGCCCAGGAAGAAGGGATACGGCCATTAATGGTAAACGTAACCCAAAAAGACCAGGCACAGCAAATGAGGGTTTACATGGGTGCAATTCTTCAATTAGGAGAAAAATCAGAAGTTATCCCGGTAATACCACCCGGAGCAGGTGTAGAATACACCTTGACGACTGCGATAAAAAAACTGTCGATTGACGAAAAACCAAAAATTGGATTGTTACAGGGCCATGGAGAACCCGCCTCAAATGCACTTGCCCAGGTCATGGAAGAGTTGAATGTGCTTTACGACGTTGAGGAATTTACAATAACAGATACTACCGAGATCCCAACTTATTACCGGAGTATAGCCATCATAGCACCTACCGACTCTTTTCCTCTCACGCAAAGGGATCAATTGGACCGCTATATGCAAAATGGAGGTAATATATTTCTCGCCTATAGTAACCTATTATCCAATCTTGAACAACAATACTTATCGCCAAAACCGGAAATAGGCGTTGGAGAATGGCTTTCCACCAAAGGAATATCACTGGAAAATAAATACTTGATTGACGCTTCGTGTAGTTCGGTCAGCGTACAGCAAAATATGGGGGGATTTGTCATGAACACACAAAAGCAATTTCCCTTTTTTCCAATCATTTCCAACTTTGCAGACCACCCGGCCACAGAAGGCCTGGAGGCTGTAGTACTCCCATTTGTAAGTGCAATAAAATTCGATCCGTCAGATTCATTAAATAAGATCACTCCGCTTGCATTTACTTCAGAACAAACAGGGCTGGTCAACACTCCCACAATGGTAGATATCAACCGCGAGTGGACACAGGAAGACTTCGGTCAAAGTCCACAACCCGTAGCAGTTTCAGTCGAACTGGAAAACGGTTCAAGGCTGGTAGTAATCAGTAACAGCTCCTTCACGGTAAATGGCTCCGGCCAACAGCAACAAAGGCTAAACGAAGACAATGTAAATTTCACCAGCAATATCATTGACTGGTTATCAGATGATACGGGCTTGATAAATTTACGTACGAAAGGAATAACCTCCCGCCCAATTGCCCAGGTTGATGATGCAACCCGAAACTTGTACAAATACGGAAATGTCATTGCTCCCATACTTCTCATTCTGGGTTTTGCTTTTTATAGAAAACAGAAGAACAATAAAAAAAGACAAAATTGGATTGACGGTAATTTTTAAAATAATTCCTAATTCGCTATGATTAAAAATCCTACAAATAAGAAACTGGCAGTAACATTAATGACACTTACAATTTTTTATGCCGGACTCAAGCTTTTTGGCAATCAACGCGATAGAAGCTCAACTTTTAGAGAAAATATTGTAGCAATTGATACTTCGGCTATAACGTCAATATTATTGTCCGGAAGTTCGGATCCGATAAAGTTTCATCGCAACAATGGTTCCTGGGAAATCACCCTACTTTCCGGCAAAAAAGTATCAGCAGTAAATTCCAAAGTAGTAAATATGCTCAATTCATTACAAAGGATTAGTCCTTCGAGTATTGCCACCAAAGACCCCCAGAAATGGAGAGACTACCAGGTTGATTCTACAGGCAAAAGAATAGAGGTTTTTGAAGGTGAGAATAAATCTCTGGACCTCATAATCGGAAGATCAGGGACAATAGGACAACGCGGTTTCCTCACTTATGTCCGGTTGTTCAATGAAGAAAATGTATATGCCATTGACGATTTTATGGGATCCTCTGTTCCCACTACACCAGCAAGCTACAGAGATCAGAACATTTTGAATATCACCCCTGACTCTATTGAACAGGTTTCATTTACATATTCAACGAATGAAAATTTCACACTAGAGAACCAGGACTCCCTTTGGCAAATGGATGGTTCCATCGCTGTTGATTCTATAAAAACTGCTGAATTTTTCAATGGTTTGAAAAGAATCACAAGTAAAAATTTTGCTGACGACATCGAAACAACTTCCCTGGGGACACCTTCAGCGAATGTTATCTTCCAATCCGGTAATAAAAGAGAGATCACTATCACAAAATACGATAAAGTGGGCATCGTACATTCAAGTACAAATCCTGAAAACTACTTTTCCGATACGGCTGCGATAAATAAAATATTTGTAGCGAAGAACTACTTGATACAACCACAGGAAAACTAAAAGCTATTTCAAAAAAGATTTTTATTTAAATTGTGCCTGCTCCAATCCAACGCTATCTTCATATACACGCGCCAAATCCAGTAAGATTTCATGCATTTCAGTCTGAATCTCAGCATACTCTTCTTGCCCATAGACATTATACATTTCCTGCGGGTCTTCTTGCAAGTCATATAATTCCCACTCATCAATATCATTGTAAAAGTGTATAATTTTATACCGGTCGGTAGCTGCTCCTATATGGCGTTTTACGGCATGGATTCCGGGATATTCATAATAATGGTAATACAATGCCTTACGCCAAATTGGCTTTTCTCCTTTTAACAGCGGGACAAGGCTACTGCCTTGCATAGCGTCCGGAATTGGATTTCCGGCCATGTCGAGAATGGTTTCGGCAAAATCCAGATTCTGCACCAAATCAGAATTTATCGACCCTGGTTTTACCACCCCGGGCCATTTGATAATCAATGGTGTACGGAACGATTCCTCATACATAAATCGCTTGTCAAACCATCCGTGCTCCCCCAAATAAAATCCCTGGTCAGAAGTATAAATCACTACTGTATTTTCTTCAAGGTTATTTTCTTTTAAATAATCCATTAGACGGCCAATGTTTTCATCGACTGATGCAATGCTCGCCAAATAATCCTGCATGTAACGTTGGTATTTCCATCGGGTCAGATCCTCTCCAGACATACCGGCACCTTTGAATTCTTTATTAATCGGATCATAGATGTTATCCCAAGCAGATCTTTGTTCACGATTCATCCGGTCCAAATTGTTTCGATAGGCGTTTGTATACCAGGACATGAAATCACTATGCCCCAGTTCTTCTGCTATTTCAGGTTTAATTTTACTGTCATTGGTCAGCCCCATATGGTCAGCTATACGCATTTCCGCTTCCCTGGCTGCATTGCCCCGGTTTTCATAATTGTCAAAAAGGGTAGAAGGTACCGGAAATTCCTTTTGAGTGAATTCTTTAAAGTATTTTGGTTTGGCCAACCATTCCCTGTGTGGCGCTTTGTGTTGATACATTAGCATAAAAGGCTGATTACCATCTTTATTTTCATCCAACCATTCCAGTGAAAAATCAGTAATCAAATCCGTCACATATCCTGTATCCACTACCCGTCCGTTTTGTGTCCTGAATTCCGGATTGTAATAATGCCCCTGACCGGGAAGCACTTTCCAGTAGTCAAATCCCATTGGTTGAGTTTTTAGGTGCCACTTTCCAATAACTGCTGTCTTATACCCACCTTCCTGCATAAGCCTGGGAAGAGTCACTTGTGTACTGTCGAACCGCACGGCATTATCAGTCAATCCATTCAGGTGACTGTGCTTTCCCGTAAGGACTACGGCCCTGCTTGGAGCACAAATAGAATTGGTAACATATGCCCTGTCAAAAAGCATACCTTCCTGAGCCAGTTTATCAATATTTGGAGTTTGGATCAATTCAGACCCATAAGCACTTATGGCCTGAAAAGCGTGATCATCCGTCATAATAAAAATGATATTGGGCTTTTTCCTTTCCTCAGTGTTTTGCTCTGTGCTTTGGCAACTTAAAATAAAAAAGACAAGTAAGGGGAGCCACAAAAATTGAAATCCTCTCATAAGATATAGATATTGACCCTCCTAAATTATCAAAAATAGCCGTAAATCGAAAATTAGAAATTTATGGATTGAATTTGTCTAATGTTGCACCTCAAATTCATCGTATTTGTGGTAGATTCTTTCCAGGAATCCGTCTTCAAAATAAAGTCGCACATCGGATCTACCTCTTTTGCCCGGCCCGGCATCAGTAAAGAATGAAAAGGCCCATTCATTAAAGTTCTCCATATCGGGATCAAAAGACTTATTCAGCGGTTTATCCGGTAAAATAATATCTAAATCGCTGTAATCGGATATTCGATAAAGAGATTCAAGTTTGGGATAAAGTTCAGCAACCTTGTCTCCAATATTAAATGCAGAACTATCCGCCACATTCAATGGCCATCGGTCCACTTCTTCGGGAAGAGCACCTCCAGTACTAATGGAAGCAATGGTATCTGCCGGAAACTGTATAATCACCCTTTCTATCCTTCCGGAATTACTTTGCAGCGTAGTGGCATTATAAAATTCAAGAGAGCTTTCCAGTTCTTCAGGCTCGGCATAAGATTTTCTCCCCACTACGGCCACTTGGGAAAAGTCTTTTTCAATACCCAGACTTTGTAAACGGTTATAAACTTCTTTTGCAGAGCTACCAATTTCAATTCCCCATTTGTCACCTTTCTTAATATTTTCTACTAGAGGAAGGTTTTCTTTTAGACAGGAAACAAGCAATAAAGCTGGAATAACAAGAAGGGAAATTTTTCTCATGAATAGAACATTGTAAAGTAAACTACAAAAGACACAATTAAAAACGTCTTTTAAATGGAGTTCGCTGCATAAGAACAAAATTATTCTTGCTGTCCCCTCCTTATTTTTTCTACCAATTCGGGGGATACCTCAAGTATATCACATATTACCGAAACTTCAAATCCTTTGAGGAACATATTTTGAATTGCCTGGATACGGCTTTGTTCCATTCCTTCTTTTATTCCTTTTTGTCGGATTTTATCTTCTGTACTTACAAAGGTGGACTTCATAACTTCCGGTATTTTTTCAACTAAATCCTGTAATTGATTATCTTCTACTTCTACAAGTTCAAAAAAAGTAAACGACCAAACTCTTGACTAAGTTCCGGTCAGTCCATGATTCCAAGATAGAAAAAATACTTTTAAATCGGGTCAACAATTCCTCAGGGCTATTCGAGTATTTTTGTGTAAGCAGAGCCGATGCCAGAAGAGCGTTTCCCAATTCAAGTAACCGCTCATCCGGGTAATCCACAATATTCCTGAATATGATTTTATAGTACGGGATATACTTTTTTAATAGCGATGGATAATCCTCAAAAAGCTCATGCATATCCCGGGGATGCCACTGTTCGCTCCCATGGTACTACAAAAAGGGTATCACAGGAATAAGCGGATAATTCTTTTCTTTCAATTGCTGTTGATATGCGCCGAAAAGGTAATTACCAAACTGGATACTTACATATTCATACTTATCGCTCTTATGTTCAAATAATAAGCTAAAATATAAAAACTCCTCCTGCCCTTTCACAGAACATCGAAAGACGACATCTGCAAAAATCTCCTTTTGCACACCGGAAATTAAACTCGTTCCAGAATGAAATAACCGATCAAGATTTATTATTCTCAGGAGGGAATCCGGCAAAAATTCAGCAAAGTAATCCCTGGCTACCTCAATGTCACTGAGAAAGGACTTTACGAACCGGTCGTGCGGACTATGGGTCTTTTTTACCACTTCAAGAGAAGTAAATTAGACAGAATATAGGATCTACCAATGTATATGTCCTGTCCCCAAATACTTTTCTGCAATAGGAGCATAGTAATCTTTGATCTCTTCCAGGTCATAGATCTTATCCGACTTGGAATACAAATCATATTGGTTAAAGTCCCGGATCCATTCCTTATACTTTTCATCTCTTTCATTGGTCAGCTTCTCGTAGCTACCACCCGTATGCCAGGGATAAAATGAGTGGTATCGGATCATTACCATTCCTTCTTCTGGTAAAATATTCGTGGAGTGGTTTTTAAGGACCTGGTACAGGTATTCATCATGGCCCCATGCCAATTCCAAATTGTCCAGACCACATCCTTCTTCATAAACCCCGGTTTCGGTATTGTATCTGGGGTCACTCATATCAGGGCTCAGACTATTGAATTCAGGATATACTAATGTATCCGGCAAGGCTGCTCCCACGACAAAAATATCACCTACGAGGCCCCATTGCTCAGCCTGGCTGGTCCCGTCTTCATCCGATCCCTTGAGGTACATCATTTTACCCAGGTCGTGAATCAGCCCCACCAATTGCATCCAATCCGGACGATCATCTTCTCTAATAGCCTCTGCAGATTGCGCTAAGTGCTGGATATTGGGCAGATCCAGGTCAGGGTCACTCACATCAATGAGTTCATTCAATTTTACAAATGCATCCCACAGGTCCAATGGCATATCATAGGTAAGATACTTTTCTTTCATTGCCCGGACATAATCGTAAGTTTGATACATCCGCATCTTTTTATAATGCTCACGAACCGCAGCCGTGGCATCGCTTTGGTCATAGTTTCTAAACTCTTTTTGTTGTGTTTTCATTTTATAAAAGTTTTTAAAATGTCTTATTATTTGAAGTGTCTAAAGTCCGTGGAGTGAGCTAAAGTTGATAAACATCATATTATTTTCACAATCAATACTTTACTCCTAACTCTTAGTACTTCAAGTGCCTAAAGTGCCTTGAGTCCGTGGAATGAGTAAACACCCTACTAATTGCTAGTATTACTGGACTTTCAACTCCTGGCCCTGCAAACTTTACGTACTCCAGACACTAATAACTCTAAGTACTTTTCTTAATAAAAAACCACATACAGAGACACTGTAGCAACAAACACCCCTATTGCCCAATACTTGACTACCGGGGACAGCTTGTAATCCTTTTCATATTTAATAGGTATCCCTTTAACTTTTTCATTCGTGGTTAAGGGTTTAAAATACGTATAAATCACCATAAATGCCAATACAGTAAGCAAAGTCAGGCTCATGTGGTGCAAAAAGGCAATGTCCGGAAATAGCCAAAGTAAAAGACCATATACCGGTATATTTAAAAGCATGCCCCAAAAGGCAGCTTGTGGCGGAACTTTCCACCATACCAAGCCGAGGAAAAATACTGCCACTACCCCGGGTTGTACAAAGCCCCAATACAATTGCAAAAATAAATACAATCCGCCTTCGAACGAACTTATGATCGGCGCCCATAAACAGGCTATAATCATCAGTATAAAAGTACATATTCTTCCCACAAGCACAACCTTTTTTGGTGTCGCTTCGGGGCTAAAAAATGGCTTGTAAATATCTATAACAAAAATCGTAGCTGCGGAATTCAAAAGAGAATCCAATGTACTCATTGTCGCACCGAATAAAGCTGCAAACATTATCCCTACCAAACCGGCAGGTAATAAATTGGTAATCAACACCGGATAAGCTGAGTCGCCATTGGCTATCTGGTCTCCATATAACTCATAAGCGATAATACCGGGAAAAACAATAATAAATGGAATCACTAACTTAATACAAGCACCAAATAAAATACCTTTTTGCCCCTCCTCAATACTCTTGGCCCCTAATGTCCTTTGCGTAATAAATTGATTCAATCCAAAATAAAATAAACAGGGTATCCACATTCCACCTACAAAAACCGCCAACCACGGTAGTTCCGGATGATCCAACGGTAATATTGTATGAAGCCTTCCTTCCGACAGTGAAACAAATTCATTCCAACCACCAATCTCACGCATACCCAGCCATGTCACTAAAGCCCCTCCAAGCAACAATGCTGTTCCCTGAATCACATCCGACCAAACTACCGCCTTCAACCCCCCATAAACCGTGTATAATCCACCTGTCAAACCTATTAACCAAACCCCTTTAACCAATGACATCCCGAAGATTTCCTTTAGGGCAAAGGCACCGGCATACAGTACGGTGGCAATTGTGATACACACATAGAATACCAACATAAATATAGACATTAATGTACGGGTACGCCTGTCAAACCTATACTCCAAATATTCCGGGATCGTATATATGCCCGATTGTAAAAACCGGGGAAGCAACCAAATAGCTACAACAATCAATGCAAAGGCTGCAATCCACTCAAAACTCGCAATGGCCAATCCAATGTCACCCCGAAATCCCTGTCCGGCCATACCTACAAAATGCTCCGTGGAGATGTTGGATGCGATCAGTGAAAGGCCAATAACCCACCAGGACAATGACCTTCCAGCAAGAAAATAATCTTCTGTATTCTCTTTTTTTCGAGAAACATATAAGGATACACCAATGACAAATAATAAAAACCCAACAAAAGCCAAAATATCAAGAAAGGCAAAGTCCATCTATAAATCGGTTTTTTTGAAACAAAAAACCATATTACGAATAATTGCCTCACAATGCAATAAAAAACTCACGAATTAAACAATATAAAAATATTAATCCACCATATCCGACCACCTCAAAACTCAAATCAAGGCAAATTTCTACTTAAAAAAAATCGTGTTTTAAAACTTTCCGGCAAGATCAACCCCTATTAAAACGATAGCGGTAACTAATCATCATCACATTAATAAGGAATTTAACAGACAAGTAAAATCATCCCTACGTGGTACCACGTACAAAAAAGTCTGAAATCAAGCCTAATTTCGCAATGCAACCCTAATTGAACAATATAATCTTAATCACTATGATCCATTTATCCAATTTCAAAATTTTATCAAATTCTGTCTCCTGGATTACATGTATTTTCCTTCTATCAACACTGGTGACGCCAAATTCCCTTCATGGTGCTACGCATATAGTAACCTCTGATGAAGAAACACCCGCTCCTGGTCCAGGGACACTCCGACATGAAATCGAAAACGCTGCATCGGGGGATTCTATAATTATCGATCCTTCCGTCACAAACATTGATATGGATGGTTTCGTGGGGATTGAAATAAACGACAAAGACCTCACAATTATTGGACACAGCAATTTCACTATAAACTGTTCACAATCATTTTATATTTTTCAAATTGTCAACAGTACCGTTAAAATAGAAAATATGGTTCTTAAAAATGCCAAAAACTATGGGGCCATTATAGTCTTTTATTCCAATGTTGAAATCATTAATTGCGAAATTTTGGATAATAACTCGGACCTGTACGGTGGTGGAATTTATTTAAATACAGGCAACCTCACACTCAGGGATTGTATTCTTTCGGGAAATCAAGGTGCATCGGGAGGAGCAATATTGTTTCAGGGGTCACAGTTGAAAATTATGGATACGAAAATCCAAAATAACACCATCCATAAAACAAATGGAAGCGGTGGGGGGATCTTTATGAGTAAAGGAACACTAACAATTACAGACTCCGAAATATTAAATAATGTAGCCAAACGCAGAGGAGGAGGGATATACTCCAATTCTGATTGCATAGTCAATAATTCCAGGATTAATAATAATTCAGCTGAAGAAAACGGAGGGGGAATTTATATATATGATGGAAAGTTGGAATTAATAAACCAATCACAAGTCAATGGGAATACTACAAAAATTGATGGGGGAGGAATTTATATAGGCAATAATGCGAGTCTTTATGGGATCAATAGTGAAATAAATGACAATGAAACTACGCACTATGGAGGGGGTGGAATCCACATCCGGTCAGGAGGAGGGACCAGAACATTAATTGAGTGCTCGGTCAATGGCAATGTGGCCAATACCGAAGGAGGAGGAATATACAACCAAGGTAACCTCGATCTTGAGAATGTTGAAGTAAATCAAAATAATGCAAGGTACGGGGGAGGACTTTATGTCTATTCCGGTTCAACAACTATAGACCACTCCAAAATTAACGAGAATGAAGCCATTACGGACGGAGGAGGGATATACTCCAGAACAAAGCTTGACATAAAAAACAATACAAAGATCAATAAAAATAATGCGGGGCAAACGGGCGGAGGACTCTGGATGTCGCACGGAGGTCAATCTTCAACCATATCGTCTGGCAACGTCAACAATAACAGAGCACTTAGAGCCGCAGGCATCCTTATCGGAGACGGAAATCTAGAAATAACCCAAAACTCTAGTGTGACTAATAATGAAAATACCGGATATTTTGACGGTGCCGGAATCTATAATGCCAATGCAGAATTAACAATCAATCAGTCCTCTATAAAAAATAATAAAACCCCGGCAAACGGAGGAGGCATATTTATCGCCAACGGAAATAATGCTTCCTTGACCACTGATCGAGCTGATATTTCCGAAAATGATGCTTCTGAAAAAGGAGGTGGTATCTATACTAACACCACTACAACATTCAAAAATTCAACAATAAATAAAAATACGGCCTCTGGTCCGGGAGGCGGAATTTATGTAGCGGAATTGCCCGGGGCACATTTAACAATTGAAAACAGCAAAATCAATGAGAATACCGCTTCATACGGAGGAGGAGTCATACTTTACCCAAATAACAACTCAAACTCTATTACTAATTCGGAGTTTAAAAATAACACAAGCTCGAATCAGGGTGGAGGTTTATGGATGAAAGCCAATACAACTATTTCAGAAACAATCTTTAAAAACAATGAAGCAAACTCGCAGGGAGGCGGAATATTTATGGATCAGGGAACATCAGAAATTGCTGGATCCGACCTTATCATGAACAGAGCTAATGCCGGAGGAGGGCTTTTTATTTTCAAAGGTAATCTAAATATCGAGTCAACAACCTTGTCTCAAAATGAAAGTTCAACATCCGGTGGCGGATTGTATCATCGTTCCGGAATGTTGACAATAAAATCCCTTTCCCAATTGACAGAAAACACCGCTACAAACCATGGCGGAGGTATTTATTCGCTTTCAGAACTGGAAATCGATAATTCTTCTGTCAACAATAATAGTGCTTCGGAAAACGGAGGAGGGATACATGTCACCCAACCGGTAACGATAAAAAACAACAGTCTGGTAAACAATAATATTGCCGGACAAACAGGTGGAGGAATATGGATTAACCACAGCGGTCAAACTTCCTTGATATCAGAAAGTCAGGTAAATACTAACAAAGCCCTTAAAGCTGGAGGGATCTTAATACGAGATGGAGTCTTAAATATAGTCCAAGGATCCAAGATTAATGGAAATGAAAATACAGGTGCTTCCGGAGGCGGAGGCTTATTTAATGAAAATGCCATTTTATCTATCAAGAATTCTTCAATAGGAAACAACAAAACTACGAATAGTGGAGGCGGCATATTTATTGATTCGGGTAGCAATGCCTCTTTTTCTACAGACAATGCCGTATTTTCAAATAATAAAGCAGCGGGAAACGGAGGAGGTGTCTTTATCAGAAGCAATATTGCAGCCAATATTAAAAATTCCACATTTCAACAAAACTCAGCAAATAACGGTGGGGGAATTTTTTCCCGCTCTACACTGGAAGTAGACCACTCAACCATTTTGGAAAATACCGCATCAAGAAATGGAGGAGGGTTGTATTCCACGCATTCGGTAACCCTAAAAAATAATTCTCAATTCAAATCCAATGAAGCCGCTCAGTTCGGAGGAGGGATTTATTTAAGTAACGGAACACATCTGGTACAAAACGCAACTATTATTGAGAATAAAAGCAATAATAGCGGTGGTGGAATCTTTTTTAATGAGCAAAGCCTTATTATCGAAAATTCTAAAATCAATAACAACTCCTCCACCGGTAATAAGGGAGGGGGGATACATAATGAAAAAGGGGCCTTAATAATAGAAGATTCGGAGGTTAATAACAATTCTGCATTTACATGGGGAGGCGGAATCTATAGCAGCTATCTGTCCGGAGCTATCTCCTTTTCGATCATGGGTTCTCAAATCAATGGAAATTCCGCTAATAACGGAGGAGGTATCAGTGTGGATGTGATCAATAACTACTCTATAAATGATTCTGAATTTATTGGTAATATTGCTTCCAATAATGGCGGGGGAATTAACATCATTGGTGGTAATGGTATGGTAAATATAGAGAATACCATCATAAAGAATAACAAGGCAAGATCAGGTGGGGGAATTCACAATAGCAGTATGGACCTAAAGATTATGGAATCTCAAATCAATAATAATTCAGCTTCCCATAATGGAGGCGGAATCTACAATATAGACAATAAAATCGCCTTCTCCACTTCTAAAATAAACAACAACACCTCTGATTACAACGGTGGAGGTATTTGGAATAACGGGACTTTACTAGTCAGTCAATCTGAAGTACTGGACAATCAATCAAAATATTGGGGAGGAGGAATTCACAATCTCAAAAATGCAGAATTGGTAGAAGTCATTATGGAAGGAAATTCCTCTGAAATTGGTGGTGGCATGGCCAATTTTGGGGATTTGGGAATCGACTACTCTACTATTACCAATAATAGCGCTGACAACGGTGGTGGATTACAAAATGAAACATACCAATCTTACTCTGGAGATTTATCAATCCACAATTCAATCGTTGCCCTGAACAATGCCGGCAATGGACCAGACATCAATAATGTGGCTGCTATCAATGGGAACCACAATTTACTCACCAGTTACGATAATAGCGGATTGACACCCAATGGAACAGACAACCTTGCCGGGGACCCGCTTTTTGTCTCAAATTTCTCAAACGTAGACCTTACCGAGTGTTCCCCTGCAATAGGTGCTGCCAGCAATGGTGATGATATGGGAGCCATACAATCCGGCCTAACTGCGATAGTTCCAAATATACTTACAGCTTCAGTCACCGTAACATTAAATGAAATCAATCCAGATTCCGTTTCCATCAGTCCTTCAATGATAGATTACGACTTCGGCAGTTGCACTGACATTTCTTTTAAGTTTTTTCCGGCTACATTTAATTGTTCAGATGTCGGGCAATCAAATACTACCACTGTTACCGTCACCTATTCAGGCGGTCAATCTTTCCAGGAAACAATTAATCTGATCGTCAAGGATGAATTGGCACCAGGGTTTACAGACCTACCGGAGAACGATACTATTTACATCCAGGAATCTGAAACGGTTCCCGGGAATTACCCTGTACAATACGAAGACCAATGCGGTGGAATGGTCACACTGGATATTAATGAAAAAACATCAGCGATAGCATGTGGGGAAGAATTGGCTAGGACCTATAAGATTACCGACCTTTCGGGGAATTCCACTTCTTATATTCAAACCATAATTATCGGTAACGAAATGGGTCCGGAAATTACTATTCTCGATGAAGACATGATCGACGTAAGTGAAATTAATTCTTCTCCCGACTTCAGGATAACACATGACACAAGTTTTACAAACTTTACTAATGATGAAACTATCCGGCAATATTGTGGCGATACAAAATCGATAAAACGAACCTATACAGCGATTGATGTCTGTCAAAATGTAACCACCGAAACAAGAGAAATTATTTTTACAGACCAATCTAATCCTGAAATAACTAGAGTAGCTCCTTTTTTAGAGGGGATACAAAACGGTGATACCGTTCATTTAGTCGATTGTATTTACCCTGACGCTACCCAAAGTGACATTTCCTGGACCGATAACAGTAACAAAGCAATAGCAAAAACGAATATATTTAGCAACATACTACCAATTCATTCACCATTCGGAATGTATAAATTACTTAATTACAATTATACTGTCGAAGATGAATGCGGCAATGAAGCAGAACTGGACTTTCACCTTGGATTGTACGATCTTGCAGGGCCTGTTTTTCAATTTTTCCCACAAGATACTACCATTTCATCTCCAGATTCCCTCCCGGAAATAGATCCCAATGTTATCATACTCGACATATGCAATTATGTGGTTTGGGATACGGTAATCACTAAACCCATAGTGAATCCAATCACCACAGACACTATAGCTTTTTCCCGGAAATGGATTGCACGGGATCTGGTCGGGCACGAAACGTTCAAAGAACAAATGGTATTTATAAAAGACAATGAATCACAATACGCATCCTTTACTTCTCGCATTGCTTATCACAATGATACTATTCCGGATCGCTTCGATGGAGAAATTGGTGAAAACGGTATCAGGTTCGACTTATTCCGTTTGGATACTTCATCCGGAGATACTATCAAAGTCGACGCTACATTTTCACAAAATTGGTTTGGTGAAATGGGGAAGGTTTACTTTACTTCTATTCTACCCGGCACGTACCAAGTCAAGGTAGAGATACCTGAAGAATATGTCCTGTCTCCTGATACATTATTCAATTTAAAGGGGTGGTCTGACACTCTTGAACTAACAAAAGACTCTACTCTGGACCTGGGATTACTCACCTTGTCGCCAATAGAAGAATTTATTCCGGATAATTCCACCGATATCAATTCTTCGGAAAGAATATTCACTATAGCTTCTTCCGGTCATAAGACTTTTAGATGGGAAATCTCTCCTAATCCCAGCAATGGAAAAATCCACCTGAAGCTTCCCGACGATTCAAATTATACCTTCAGATTAATGGATGGGAATGGAAAAATAATCCAAAGTGGTGAAGTATCAAATCGCCAAACGCTTCATTTAAATAATGTTATCGACGGCTTATACTATATTCATTTAATGAAAGATGAAGAATTAATAGGACACAAAAAATTAATTATTATGCAATAAGAGTTAAAGTATTTGGAGTTGGAAGTGACTGGAGTATTTAAAGTTGGAAGTACTTAGAGTTTACCACGTAAGACGTGGTTGGAAGTGCCTAAAGTACTTAGCGTTGGAAGTACTTAAAGTTATCTATTGGGGTAAGTGGAAAACTACTTATAAGCGGAGAATATGGTCGGACGTTACCGATTCAAATTTACTACCTTTAAGCACTCTAAATACTTCACGGACTCCAGACACTTGAAGTTACAAATGCCTAAAATATTTAGATTTGTAAGTACTTAAAGTTATCTATTGAGGTGAGTGGAAAACTACATGTAAGCGGAGAATATAGGGTCGGACATTACCGATTCAAATTTACTAACTTTAGGCACTCTAAGTACTTCACGGACTTTAGCTCACTTTAAGTATTATATATTTAATTATAAGCCCATAGGTTTTTATCACTATCCAGCTCCAAAAGTGTAAGTAGAAACCTTGAAGGTTTTACGGGCTTTCCCTTCACAGATAAACCGGAAATTATACAAAGTGAAATCAGAATAAATCAGAAAACTTCAAGGTTTTTTATCGTTGCCAAATCCAAAAGCTCTACTCTATCGTAAAATAGTCACATCTCCTGACCCTTCAAAGCTAAATTCCCGTTCTGAGGAATTGATATACGTCATTCTTAAAGAAACAATATAAACGCCTTCCAACCCTGAACCATCCCAGGGTTCGGAAGGATTATCTGTAGAAAATATCAAACTACCCCAACGGTCGAAGACCCGAAAGTGATATACGGAGATCGATAATTCTGGATTGTAAACGGGCTTGTATTGGTCGTTTTTGCCATCCCCGTTAGGTGAAAATGCATTGGGCAAAGAAATTTCAGATGGACCGCAATCCTTAGTTCTTAAAATGGTAGTATCTGAAACCAGACAACCCTGATAGAGTCCTTCTATTATTATTTCGCTATCACCCTGAAAGACCATTTCACTTCCACCTTCTACCCCATTCCATTTAATTTCTTCAAGACCTTCAACTATCGGAGAAAGCGTGATGGATTCCTCTCTACAAAGTGTAGTATCTGACACCAACCCCAAATCAATTTTTCCAACTTCATTAATTTCTACCGCCACAGAATCAGTACAATTACCCAATACTCCTTTTACAAAATAATTCCCTACCCCATTCACCAGGAGCGCATCCCCCGTACTTCCATCTGACCACTCCAATCCATCTCCAGTTGTTTCAGCCTCTAATAAAATTGTTTCATCTCCGCATAAAAAGTCCTTTTCAAAAAGCAGGTTTGTTACAGGAGCAGTATTTACCTCAACCGTTATTGTATCTGTTATGGCACAAGCAGACGACTGAAGATCAAAGTGGTAGGACGTTGTAGCCTCGGGTTGTACTGTCCGTAAAAAGGATGTATTCCCATTATCCCATACAATAGAATTACCTGACGAAACAACTTCTAAGACTGTTGACTTCCCTTCACATATCGATTCGGGCATTACTATTTCGTATTCTGGTGGAGGATAAAAAACAATTTCAATAGTATCTTTTGAAGAACAATTTCCTGCCATAACTTCCGCAATGTAAATTCCTGATTGATCTATTAAAATAGGTGAAGTAACCGTATCTCCAGCCCAAACAACTCTATTTCCCCATTCAGAAAGATCCAGTTCGACAGGGTCACCTTCACATCTCTCGGTATCGATTAATGTATCCAGATCCAATTCCGGTTTTTCAAACACTTCAACAGTAATGGAATCTTCTACAATACACTCACCAGCTTCAACTGTAAGTATATAAAGACCAGGTTCCTCCACTGAAATATCCTTGGTAGTGTCTTCAGTATTCCAAGAATAATTAAATTCACTTCCAAAACCCGATGCTGAAAGAAATGCACTTTCCCCTTCGCACAACCCTATATCTTCTCCCAGATCAAAGACTACTTCATCAAATAAATTTACCGACAAAGTGTCTTTTAGCTTGCATCCCGATGAATAAGTAAGCTCTACCGTGTATTCACCAGGATCCGTAATTGTTAGTTCTTGTGTTCCTATAGCATCATTCCACAGGACTTCCAAAGCATTGAAAATATTATCTTCATTGAGGGTAAATGTCTCAACGGAATCACAAAAAATTACATCAGGACCTAAGATCCCGTATTCTTTATTACCTACAGTACGGTCTTCAAAAGTCCAGCCTGTATTTGAACTATTAATATTATTACTATGGGGTCCGGCTTTTAGCTCCCCGGGACTCTTGCCCTGGATCCCTGTCATTTCAATATGATCCTGTAAAACTGTCGTATTTGCATTAACTTCAAAATTCACCTGTTCAAGTACACCCGGATTTAGATTTTCCCAGGTAGAAGTAAGGCAGTTATTGCCTAAATATTGGTAGTAGTTATTCACTTTTGAGTAAGTATTCGGTTGATAAAAAAGATTATTCCCCGGATGAACGATCAAACTATCCATTTCAAATTCTCCGCTAAAGGTATTATCTCCTGTTATTTCCAAATGCTGAAAGTGGATTCTACCGTCACCACCCACTGTATTAAAATGGTTATTTGAGTTCTCTTCCTTGATTACCAGACGTCCCAACCCGACATTAGAATTGGACTGAACCAAATTTTCAGTTCCGACCATCTCTATTTGACTATTATCATCACAGTCTATTCCATATATCACATTTTCCTCCCGGATATTTACGTATCCTGACCTTATCGGATTCTCTATTTCGACAATCGAATTTAAAAGCTTCAAAGGGCCATCGATATCCAGGTACATACTTATTCCATATGTTGAAAGATGACAATTCTCAAGTTCAAGAACACCATTATAATAGTTAACATACTCACTAATGCAATTATCTTTTAAACCATAATTTCCCTGGCCATATACATCCAGTACTGTAATATTTGAATTGCTAAAGAAAAATTCTTCATCTTCCGGGGATAATAATTTAAATGAAGCATTTATATCTAATTCTTGTCTGATGTATATCGAACCAAAAACATAAAATTCACCAATGACATCAAGGTTAACGGATAAGGCATCAAAATCCCAGGTTAAATTATGTAAGAGGATTTCCTTTAAATCCCGATCATTTGTGGAAACCTTATCCGATGCAGCATCGAACGAATTTTCATCAAATATGACATCATCCATAGGCCCGGGCGGACATTCTCCACCAACACCACCTGATTTGAGCGACCAATTTTCACTATCCTCCCAATTTCCATTTCCTCCTACCCAAAACAAAACACGACGACCACCTTCTGTAAATGAAACACCGGCATTATTCCCAACATCCAAACCACCTTGTGCGACTATATCCCCGGAAATAACGTGTATATTTTGGGCAACCAGGCCCGGAATTTCTGTAGATACAGGAAAGTCGAAATTAGCGGGATCCTTCTCACTCAGGCCTAAAAATATAATGGATTCCTTACAACCCGAAAGTACAGATACCGAACCTGCACTCAGCAATGTTCCTGCCGCAAATTCATAAACCTCCTCCTGCGAAAAAAAGACCTCTCCAGTATCGAATAATCCTCCAAGCCTTACTCCGGCTTCAAAATTTAAATAATTAGCAGAAAAAGCCATACCATTATTAACATTAATATAGGCATTGGCATTTCGTATTGTCAGGGAGTCAAATTGTATGGAGGAAGCATTTGATCCCCGATAAAAAGAAATAGAATTTCCAGACTCCACAAAAACATGTGAATTTTCACTTTCAATTTTGTACTGATCTCCATAAAACCTAACACTGTTCATAGTGGTTCCTTCAGCAGATTGGACATACCAACTAGAATTAGAGATATCCAAAGTCCGGTCAATATTCCCTTCACACGAAATTCCATTCGATATCAGATCATTCGAATTTAAAATTAACCTCCCCGAATTCAATTTTAACAACCCTTTAGAAATAAAGTCGGATTCCAGTTTCCAGGATCCTACACCCTGAAAAATCAATTCTCCTTCCATCTCCGTTCCTGAAGTTTTTATTACCTCCTCTGAATTTGATACAAATTTTATACGCCCTTCATTCCAAATTTCTGCTTTCTGGTCAAATAATAAAGAACCATTTATAAAGAGACTTGAATTGTTTTCCAGAAAAAGTAAGTTTCCCATATTGGTCAATTTCCAGAGAAAATCATTAGCATAAGAGTCACCCTCAATCGTAACTCTTTGATTAGGAGAAGTAAAAGAGTTATCATCAAAAACAACATCGTCACTGCCCGAAGGAATGCATCCTGCCGGTGATCCTCCCGAGCTATAACTCCAATTAGCTTCATCACTCCAATTTCCATCCTCCCCTATCCAATAAAAAGTCTCGGAACTTCCTTCTATTATTTCAATTCCCCGTGTATTACCTAATACCGAAGTCGAAACTGCTTTTGCATTGCCGACAAATTCTAGATTGATCAATATTGCATTCTCTATATTCGTATTTTCCGTCCTGATAACAGCCTGGTCAGAACTAATGGAAATCAACTCTGTACAAGATCCTACTGCCTTTATGTATTCCCAAAAGTACTCTCCCCCTGAAAGTAGTTCTACTGCAGTACCCTCCTTTATAGTTACAATTTGAGAATTTACGTTGGCGTTTACTCTCGCATTCCCAGAAAGATTCAATTCATTGAGATTTAGCTCAGCCGGATTGGAAAAGACATTGGTAAAATTAAGACTGGAATATTTTGAAGATTCCAGGTTCAGGATGTCGAGGTCCAAACTTCCCTGTTCATCTATATAAACAGAAGGATACTCTCCAGTTATGCTAATCAAACAGTTCTCGTGATTCAAGTCCATTAAATCCGTACTTTCAAACTGTAATGAATATTCTTCTGAATACGTATATTGAATATTTTTCTCGGCGAAATGAAAGTACATATTTACATTAGTAAAACTTGCCTCCAGGTAATACGTAGGCTTGAATATACCCTTATTCGCATCAATTGTCAGATTGGTAAAATCTACAGCACCATCTCCTAAAATCAAATTCCCTGCAATGTTGTAGTTATCTCTAAAAAACCATTTACCATCCTGTCCGTCAATGGTGAGATTGTTAACCGCTACTTCACTTCCAAATTCAATAGATTTTTCACTATTTCCGGTAAATTCCAAATTCCCTAAAAATTCATAACTTACATCTTCGTTTCCATTTACACCACCATAAATGACCAAAGTATTGTTTTCTTCGATTCGGAATGTAAAACTATTGGATGTATTAATTTGAATATTATTACATGCCGCTATGTTTAAGTCTACTATAATCTCATTGAAACCATTGACGAAGCTATTGTCATCTATAATAATTGTATTGGAAGATGTTGGAATTTGATCGTTTTGGATATTCCCTCCCGAACTGGTTCTCCAGTTCTGTATATCGCTCCAATTAGGGCTATTCTCAGCTACAAAGTAATAGTCTTCCTGACCAGCGCAGAGAAAAGGTATTATCAGCAAAACAAATAGGCTATATAATTTCATTACTCAAATCAGTAGTGACCCTAGTTTTTTTTAAATATTCACCTTCAGAAAAGCATAAATAATGCCAAATAATTAATTGTGATTCACTAAAAGTTAATATACAACAATTTAGACTAATTGAATTATGTTAATATTTCAAAATCACCCTCTTACTTTAGAACAAACCATTGCCACCCCTTTGCCGGAATTGAAACCGGAAGGTGAATTTGATAATGCCTGTCAATACTTAGCTCCAATTGTTCCCCAGATTGACTTGTCGCCCTTACTTTTGATTTTAACCCGGTGTAATAGACATTTATCGGAATATCTTTTTTCAAATCCTCCGCTAAAGGATTATACAACATAATTAACCCCTTCTTATCCCCAGTCGGATTGACATGCATAAACCCATCAAAGTCTCTCCCATCCGGTCTTCTAATATGTACGATATCGCTATCCAGAATGTCCCGGTGCACTTTATAAAAATCTACCCATTTTTTCACCACTCGCTTTGTCTTGGGCGAATCAAATAATTGTGGACCACGGTAACATGCTTGAACTCCGGCCCCAAATAAGTTAGCAAGCCTTTGTTCGTAATGAGATAAGTGATGTTTCAATGGTTCGATTGTAGCCGCTTCCCCTCCTCCATGATATTGGACAAGGGGGACAAACATCCATCCCATTGAAGGAGTCTTCTCCCAGGTGCCATCGTAAATATTTTGTCTTTCGATTATCTCTTGCTGGGCTCTGGGAAGCGACCAATTGGTTTCCCTATACCCCATACCTGTTTTATTGCTCCCGGCCATAAAATAAAAATCCGGCACGTTGAGATAAATACCTCTTTCCCGGCACCATTCGTAGTAATTCTTTATCATCTCAAATTGCTCCCATTGGGAGTCCATCAGACCTCTGTGACCGGGGTGGCCTTCAGATGCACATACATCACCTGGATAACTTCCGTCGTGCTCCAAAATATCATGACCTGTTTTTTCATAAAACTGATATAAAGTCCGAAAATAATTTTGGCCCCATTTACTTCCCAGACAAGGTGAATGACCAAATCTTGGTTTCATGCCTTCCGGCATTACAACGTCATTTTCTTTACCAATACTCCGGCTGGCTAATAGAGAATACCCCCCTAAAGCTATTCCTTTACTGTGTGCATAATCAGCCAATTCTTTCATTCTGGTAATATTTTCAGCAGAAGTATCCTCCATAGAAAAACCACTTCCAAAAGTCATAATTACCATCTCAAACCCTACTTCAGCACTTTGATCAATTGCCTTTTTGACAGACTCCGTATCAGCACTCCTTACATGCATCAAAATAGGATTTTCAGTAACCCAGGGCGCTTGCGAACGATACATTCTTCGTTGCGCAAGTCCTTTTCGTTCCCGATCCCGGCTACTATGAATCAGTTCCCATATTCTATAACTTTCAAAACTCTCGCCAGCATCCACAATTTTATCAGGTCCCCATCTCGGAGATGCCACGAGTAACACAGGTGCTTTTTTATTATAATTTACCTGTGTAGAATATAATGGATCCACCTCCCAGGAAACACTTGATTCAAATAAATTGTCATTGGACATACCTCCAAAGCGATAATCGGATTCTACGGTAATATTCGGTAACATCCAATTCTTTTTTGCATCTACTGAACTTTCGGGTTCTACACATGCAAGAATTTCACTTTTGAAGGTATTAATGGTAATACTTTCATCCGTATCATTATTTACTGTTATCCATTTTGACATCAGAGGTATACCATCGTACATTTCGTAATGAACTTGAACTTGTATTTCTTTCAATTTCATTAACTTATTACGTATTTCATCAACCGTCCCTTCCTTATATTCACCCAAAATTTGAAAACGATTAAGTCTCAAACGCCCTCTTTCACCGATGGCTTTATCTGAATTCCCCCCCTTTGGGTCAGTTTTGCCGACTCTCACCCTTGAAATATCAACATCTGATGTAATACTTATTTTTTCTATTACCTTGCAGACCCCTTCAGCAGATAGCCAGGATAACACAAAAAAATCCTTTGTCTGCTCTACTCTCAAGGTAATTGATTCCCCCTTTTCATATTTTCCTTTTGTCCAATACTGATTACCGTCAAATATTCCAAAAGAATTCTCATTAGTATTTATATTAAATTTTACTACTGTTTTGCTATCATCCAACAGGACAATACCAGGCCCCCCTTCGGTCGAGTTATCTGTTCCGGGATCAATGTTTAACAACCATACTTTGGCATTCTTTGGATTGGGGAGTTCTGCAAAAACCGCATGGTTTGATTCTGCCATAATCTCACCTGGTTTTCCTTCATTTTCAATTGAGTTCCTGGTATTACTTTTTGAGATAAAAAGCTTCCACTCCGGATTAATCTCATCAAAAGATTCACTGATAATTACACTTCTACCCTGGTCTGAAGTCTTTTTATTCAATGTAAAGTCTACCCATTTATCATTCCCTTTATATGTAAAAATCAGAGAAGTTCCCGGTGCAGGCCAAGGCAAATCCCTGGACATCCATTCCGGCCTTTTTTGCCAGGGAAATCGCTCTTTTGTCTTTCCCCATTTTACATCCACTAAATGAAAAGAACCCGAATCAGGTTTTAAATCTGGTATCCATTCCTCCAACAAATAATTGTGAATAGGCTGTCCTGTTAATCCTCCAATTGTAATCTTCTCATTATTAATGACCAATTCAGCTTCGGCCCGAATAGAACGCAATAAAGACTCTCCATTCATCAAGTTTTGAAATCCAATGGTGGCTCCGTCAGGTTGCAATGAGAATTTGCGACTGATCAACCCATTTGAGATTATTAATTCTCCTTTTTGTGTTCTAAAAAGTCCCGTCTTTTGATTGACTGGGTCTACCAACCAATCCTGATCGAACCGAACCAATTCAACATTATATAAATCAAGTTCTTTTAACTGATTTTGACTCTTTATCTCACAAATAGAAATGATTACTATCAAACTGATAAACCAGTACGTAAACTTATTCTCCAACATATTTGATCACCATTTAAATGCTAACGTACTCAAAGTCACAAAAGGCAAATTTATTAAAAACAAAATCTCCCTGAAAATTCTTTTATTATTCAATCTTGTAAATGTACTATGAAAAAGGAATCAAAAAAAGGACAATGGAATTGGATTTGGACGATTGTAATTTTTGCTATTATCTACCTGACAGGATATCATACAGAGGTCATCGGACAATTACAACGGGGCATCCTGGCAACGGGATTACTTAATCCCAGCGTTGAACCAATACAAAAGAATGAGAAGACCACCATCGACCTGAACAAGACAAACTTTACAATGCAAGAATTAAATTCAGGCAGTGTTAAAAGTTTACTTAGCTATAGTGGCAAAATTCTTTTTATCAATATTTGGGCAACATGGTGTCCCCCCTGCAGGGCCGAAATGCCAGGAATTCAAGACCTCTATAATGAATTTGAAAATTCTAGTGATATTCAATTTATAATGCTATCCGTCGATGATGATCCCAATATAGCACATAAGTTTATCGACAATAAAAATTTTACTTTTCCTGTTTTTACATTGACAATGCCTCTGCCAAAAGAACTGCAAAGCAATAGTATTCCTACAACATTTATTATAAACCAGGAAGGTGAAATTATTTTAAAGCACGAGGGAATGGCCAATTATAGTAGCAAAAAATTTAAAAATTACCTGAGGGGATTAACTTTGTAGTTGTGCATGAGAGCTCGTCCTATAACGAATGGCTCTATTTTTACGAACGACAATAACCCATAAGGACAATTGTAAGGCCATAGCAATACAATTTGTAATTATTAAGGCAATTGCGTCAAACCGTATTCCGTACAAAGCCCAGAAAAAATAGATAAAAAACCATCCTGACACAAAACCAATAGACATACTACTCGGTTCTTTTACCTTGACTTCTTTGACAAGTTGAATCGCAATAACCAGACATCCCATTAATCCTGCGATCAAACCAATTGTCTCGAAAGCTGCATCTGATATATGATCTAAAAAATCCATTTCACAATTTTTGGTAAAGAATCACGCAAAAATAGAAATTTAATATTACCAAATTATAAATTTCTGTGGTATAGTATACCTTTGGTGTTTTTTCCCTCTTCGAAAATGTCCTAGCGAGACAAAGCAAGGGTAGATAGAATAAAGACATTATATAGCGATAGGTACGCTACAGAAGATAAAAGATTCTTCGCCATTTTCACAGTCTTTAAAATTCAAAGGCAGAAGCCACAATTTTTAAGAACTGATCAGCCTGCCAAGAGACGGAGCATGCCTTGTCCACCCACCTCCCGTTCCATTTGACAATTTGATTATTCATCGAGTTCAGGCCTTACCAAAAGAGTTGCGATTTAATCATACATTTGAACTTTAACAGAACGAAAAATCAATCATTTTTATCCCATGACTCCGGATGAAAATCGGGATTGAAGGCCGGGAATTGTGCGTTAACTTCCTTGCGCCATTCTAACAGTTTTCCATACAAATCATTTGCTTTTTCCGGATAAATATTGGTTAAATCTTCTGTTTCACCTATATCACCTTTGAGGTTATAAAGTTCGATCTTATCATCTTCAAAATAGTGAAGCAACTTCCAATCTCCATTTCGGACTGCATTAACCGGAGTGGTAGTAGAATAGTAATGAGGGTAATGCCAAAACAAATATTCTCTCCCAAATTCAAAATCCGGATTCTCAAGTAAAGTTGCCAAATTTAAACCATCGATTTCATCACTTGAAGCTTTCAAATTATTCATCTCTACCAAAGTCGGAAGTAAATCAGTCGTCATTGCAGGAATATTACATACTTTTCCTCCCTCTGTCCTACCAGGCCATTTAATAATAAGAGGTACCCGAATACCTCCTTCATACAATGAACCTTTGCCAGATCTCAAAGGTTGGTTATTAGCTACAGTTTCCCAATCAAAATAAGGTCCTATCCTACCCCCATTATCTGACAAAAATACAATAATAGTTTCTTCCTGAATTTCCTCTATTTCCAATTTGTCTATAATGCGCCCCACATTTTCATCGAGGCTGGCGATCATTGCAGCGTAATTATAGTTTTTATGTTTCATCCCCGGTTTCACTTTTTTCTTGAAGTATTCCACCCAGTCAGGTTTCCCTTCAATCGGGGTATGAGGATTGTAATAAGACAATTGAATAAAGAACCGCTGGTCCTTTTTAGCATCAATGATTTCTATAGCCCGGTCTGTTAAACGATCAGTAAGATAGGAGCTATCATGCGACCCAAGCTCCAGTCCCGGGATATATCTTAATTGTTTTTGGTAATTATTCCCACCAAAAGGATACCAGTAGGTGTCAGGGGCCCCCCAGGCCGTTCCTCCTATATTAATATCAAATCCATGGTTCTCCGGATAATAATCAAAATTCCCCAAATGCCATTTTCCAAGATGAGCTGTAAAATAGCCTGCCTTTTTGAATATTTCTGCTATGGTTTCTTCTTCAAGAGGCAAATTGCCCACAGTAGTAGGTTTAACCATTCTTCGATTATGAACAAATGCCGATGATTCAGAATAATCACCGGAATTTTCAAAATGGGTGGTCATATGCAGTCGGGCTGGATGTTTACCGGTAATAATGGAAGCACGGGTTGGAGAACAGACCGGGCTAGCTGAATAAAATTGACTAAATCGGACATTCTCACGGGCCAATCGGTCCAGGTTGGGGGTTTCATGCAAATCACTACCATAAATTCCCAGGTCGGACCACCCCAGGTCATCTGCAATTATTACGATTACGTTTTGATTACTTTGGGACTCCTGTGCAGATAATGTTCCAAGCGTAAAAAACGGCAATAAGAAAAAGAAGAAACCATTTACATCTATACATTTCATTCGACAATATACAAATATAGTTACCAAAATTTTCCTATTCAATTCTCTACATAATCAGGATTGGGCTCCATAGGTACAGACGCACCCGTACTATTTCGCCAGTTGTTTAACTCTTTTACAAATTCCCGGGAAATATCTTCTTTGGATTGTACTAAATTATTCCGTTCTCCCGGATCAACACTCAAGTCATACAGCTCGTATTCATCATCTTCAAAATAATGGTGAAGCTTCCATTTTCCTTTCAAAAGCGTAGAACCCGGCCTCGTTCGGAACAGGGTATCCCGTGCATCGTCCCCAGGACCGTCATACGCCTGCAAATAAACAGGAAAATGCCAAAATAAACTGCGCCCCGGATTAAGTTCTTCCCCTAATAACTCCGGCAAAAAATCCACTCCATCCAAAGGGCCTTTACCAGTCCGGCCTGCTTTGGCTAAAGATAAAATAGTCGGATAAAAGTCGATATTTATCACAGGCAATCCGCTTTGGCTCCCTTCTTCTATTTTCCCGGGCCATGATACGATCAATGGCACTTTTGTCCCCCCTTCGTAATAAGAACCCTTCCCCGCTCTCAAAGGGGACTGAGAATGTACTGCTGTGATTCCCCCATTGTCTGAGGTAAAAATTACCACAGTATTTTTGCGAAGCTCAAGGTGATCCAATGCATCCAGAATTCGACCGATATTCATATCCATCGTCTCGACCATCGCTCCGTAATTTGCTGTCTTTGGAGTAAATCCTCTGTTCAAATATTTTTTTACCAACTTTTCTTTGCCCTGAAGTGGTGTATGAACTGCAAAATAGGGAAGGTAAAGGAAGAATGGTGCATTCGAGTTTTCGATTACTTTGATAGTCTCTGTTGTCAAACGATCTGTGAGGTACTCTCCGTCCGGGCCATCCGACAGTTTGGGATTTTGATAAGGGCTAAAATAGGTAGGTGGATGCCCCCGGTGTGTACCCCCTATATTTTGGTCAAAACCCTGAGTAGTAGGGTCTTTTCCTATATGCCACTTCCCAATACTAATTGTTGAATAACCAGCAAATTGTAATTCTTCCGCGAGGGTAACTATACTATCAGCCAAACTGGTCGTATTCGCAGTAGGGATGATCTTTCGATCCCTGCTCTTTCCCCGCTCTGAAGAACCAACCGTGTAAATTCCATGCCTTGGATTGTACATTCCGGACAACAAGGAGGCTCTGCTTGGGGCACAATTAGCCGCAGAAGCATAGGCATTGGTAAAAGTCATGCCGGACGCTGCCAAATGAAGAATACTTGGCGTAAAGAAATCAGTATTACCATATAATTCTGTATCCATATAGCCAAGATCATCAACATTTATCAAGATAATATTAGGACGCTGAAAATCCATTTTTGAACTATTGTCGCCACTGCATCCGAAAATAAAAAGACCAATAAGGATTGGAAATAGTAATACATTTTTCATTAGTCAATTAAAATTTGTGGTTCTTATGGGTTCTAAGAAATGATTTTTCCTCACCGGTAGCAATTATATGGGTAATAAGAGTTTGTTTATACAAAGGACATCACTTGTTGAAAAATTCATCAATCGGCAGCAAAAGACCCATTTTATTTGATTCTTAGTTTGATTTTGCTGATAAATCGACTGCATTTACCTTAAAGTCAATTCCAGCTAAAAAAATTTATCTTTTTCACTCCCTTATGGAAATTTTAGCAAACTTAAATGCCCGCCCACGTCCAGCATAAAAAAGTTTTCTCGTCTGATAAAAAAAATGTTTTGCCAAAGTTCAATTGAGCAAGTTATCGTACATGCTCTGGGACTAAGCCCAGGTGCTTCCATCATATATATACTACGTCTAAGCTGTATTCAATAACTCTGGTTCTTCATTCTGTCGGACTCCATTCTATATTGCCTCGGGAGGGAGTCCTCGGTTCCACTCCAAAGGTGTGTAAACTTCATCAAAGGTGTATTTACCACCTTTGGTCCTACCTGTGTTCGGACTCAATTCAGTCACCAAGAGCCTCCATACGAAATCGTTCCAACTCCGGTATAGTGTGTTCTTCTGTCATAATATTTCTTATTTTCTCTACTATATCAGGATGGTCCGCAGATACATCAGTGGTTTCCTGAAGGTCGTCCTCCAGGTTGTACAACTCAATTTCAGTATTCCCTTGTTGGATATTTTGTCTAATTCCCTTCCAATTACCCATCCGCACTGCCTGCTGTCCCTGATAAGAAGGAAATTCCCAGTACAAATATTCACGCCCAATAGACTCTTTTTCTCCATTCAGTACAGGAAGCAAATTTTTTCCATCTACTACTATGGTAGTATCTACCCCGGCAATTGCATTAAAAGTAGGCATCATATCCCAAAATGCAGAAATCTCATCCGACGTACTACCCGGAGCTATGACACCTGGCCATGCGGCTATCATAGGCACTCGAATACCCCCTTCATACACATATCCTTTTCCCCTGCCTCGCTCAATATTGAAGGGGCCACCACTATCAAACCAGGGTGATTGAGTGCCCCCATTGTAAGTAGGCCCATTATCACTGGTAAAGACAATAAGTGTATTATCGTACAAACCTTCATCTTTCAACTTTTCCACCAAAATACCTACTTGATCATCTAAATACGATATCATTCCGGCGTAGGCAGCGCGGGGATACCGATGCGGAAAATATCCCATTCCCCCAAGGTATGGTTCTTCATCACCAAATTTCTCAACATAACGCATATAATATTTCGGTGGAACCTGCAGCGGAGCGTGAGGAATAGGAGTTGCAAAATATAAGAAAAAGGGATTGTCTTTATTTTCATCAATAAATTTCAAAGTTGCATCCAGCATCAATTCGGGAGCGTATTCTTTTTGTAAAAACTTTTCATAAGATGTCGAATCCAATGGATCTGCTCCGTCAGGTAATTTTGTAGCCGGAACTACAATTTCATTATCTAACCACACTTTTTCTTCGTTCTCCCACAAATGTCTCGGATACAGGTTATGGGCTTGTCGCTGACATACATATCCATAGAAAAAGTCAAAACCCTGCCTATTGGGTAACCCTTCGGTATGTGGGGCTCCTAACCCCCATTTCCCTACAAGGGCCGTTTTATACCCGGCTTTTTGCAGGGATTCCCCAACTGTAAAAGTCTGATCAGGGATAGGCTTTTGACCTTCGAGATTGGGATCGTAAATAGCTTTTTCATAATCCCATACATCTCCTCTTTCCCCCCACTCATGATTGCTGCGAATATAAGCGTGACCGGGATGCATTCCAGTAAGAAACATATATCGCGAGGGCGCGCACACCGGAGAACCAGCATAATGCTGGGTAAACTTCATTCCGCTCTTCGCAAGTGCATCAATATTTGGCGTTTCTATTTTTTCCTGACCATAACATCCCAAATCCCCATACCCCAGATCATCGGCAAGAATATAGATGATATTGGGTGGCTTCTGACTATCGACTTCTTCATCGGATACTTCCTGGCAAGCAAAAATGGAAAGAAATAGTATAAACAGTTGGAGAAATTTCATTGGACAAGGAATTTAATCAGCTAAAAATTAAAAGTACAAAAAATGGAATTAAAGAATATAAGTTCTTGCTAGTACCTTTCAAAAAAGTAATAAATTTATTACCTTTACACATTGTGGAATATGGTACACTGTTCAAAATATTGAAAAAAGATGGCTAGTTTGTAGTAAGGCAAAAAGGTAGCCATGTAATTATGAGACACCCTACAAAGCCCAAGCAATTGACAGTACCATTTCATGCTGGAAAAGAGGTAAAAAAAGGACTATTAACGTCTATACTAAAACAGGCAGACATTAAAACAAATAAAAGATGAAGCCCAAAATCAAAATAACAATCATAAAAGAGGATACTGGATACAATGCAACAGCTTTGGTAAATGAAAATTTTATTTCTACCGAGGCAGAAACTTTTGAACACTTAAAAGAGATGATATTAGAAGCGGTTAATACCACTTTTGAAGATAAGAACTTTGTATATACCGAAGATGAAATACAGTTCGAATACGACCTGGAAAGTTTTTTTGCCTTTTACAGGGTCATTAATGCCAAAGCCCTTTCACAGCGCATTGGTATGAATCAAAGTCTTTTAGCTCAATATATCAAGGGAATTAAAAAACCATCAGCAGCCCAAACCAGACGTATTTTGAAAGGAGTTCAACAAATCGGACGGGAATTGACCGAAGTACAGTTCTTGCTTTAATACGAAGGGATAAACTATTCTATACCCTTTTATTCCATTTACCAATTAATTCACCTTTAATTCCACCATTACCGGGTAATGATCAGAATACATGTCCGTAAAATCGTCTTTTATAATTCTGGCATTCGTCACAGAGTTTTCCAATCCGGGAGATAAAAAAATATAATCAATTCGCCTTAGTGACGCTTTATCCCCATCCTTCAGGATTGATTTTGTAGGAAATGAAAAGTCAACATTTTCCATGCTATGCCCTACGATGTCTACATATCCATTTTCTTCTACTTGTCGGATAACTTCATAATCCAATTTCCCGTCTTCCAGGTTTTCATGAGAAGAATATCGGGCGGCCGATTCTTTCATCCTCTCTACCAGCCCACTTGTTTTGTAAAAAGCCTCATTCCCGGGAGATAGTGAATTAAAATCACCGAGTATAACCCAATCTTCTTTTGTGGGATTATGATCAATCGTAGAAAGTATCGTTTTCACTTCTTCCCTCCGTTTCCAATATTTGTGGGGAGAAAGATGCACCACCATATAGGATACGCCTTCAATTTCAGCCTTAATAAACCCGTGGTGCATATTATCCAACACTTTTTCTACATTGACGATAGGAAATTTGGACGTAATGGCAACCGGGTATCCCGTTTCTTTTAACAATACCGCATAAGGATGTCCGTAAGACCGGGCGATATTTTCCAGTTTGGATTGTGTAAAATAATTTACTTCCTGTAGGGCCAGCACATCTGGATCTTGACTCTTTATCCACTCAGAAAACTTCACTTTTCCCTCTGTTGTATCCATTTTCATACCTTCCCAGATATTGTAGGAGATAACTTTGAGGTTTTGAGCATTCAAACCCAATATGAAAAAGAAAGAGAATCCCGAAATCATTGCTGAAACCCATAGTGTATTTGTTCTCATCCAGAATTGAAATTTATTCCTAATAAAATTATTATACAATATATAGAAAAGGCCTGTAAAGGTATTTACTACAGGCCTAAGTAAAGATTATTTAATATCCGGTAAAATTTATCGGGATCTTTCCTTTTGCTTGACAAAATAGGGCTGGTACTTATATTCTGAATGTATATTCCATGGCACATTCACTCGTGGCAACTGTTTCTCCAATTGCTCTTTTATTTCAACATATCGACTATCACCTGCCCTATTATACCATTCATGGGGATCTATCCTGTGATCGTATAATTCTTCCGTACCATCTTCATAACGGATATACCTAAAATCGGAGTTTCGGATAGAATGATTATTCTCTCCATACGTGGTAATTGCGTAATGCTTGACTGAAGGGTCGTAATCGTCTTTTAACAGTGAAACCAAACTTTTACCTTCATTCCTACCATAGGCCGGCAACCCACACCATTCTACAAGAGTGGGATAAATCGATAAAAGCTCTACTGGTTGGTCAACCACCCGGCCTCCTTCGATATTAGGTCCTGCAAACACCAAAGGAACCTTTGTAGCTTCCTCCCATAGTGCATGTTTGGCAAACGTACCTTTTTCCCCAAGTCGATATCCATGGTCCGACCACAAAACCACTATTGTATTTTCACTGTAGCGACTGGATTCCAAAGCATCCAGAACTTTTCCTACCTGAGCATCAACAAATTTCACACAGGCCAGGTAAGCCTGAATAATATTCTTATATTCTCCGGATTCCAATGCCCACTCAGTTGTAGGCATCATAGGCAGATCGTTGATCTTCATGGCTACCTCCGGCACATCATTCAGATCATCTAGTTTGTAATTGGGTAGGGTTAATTGATCAGGGTCGAAACCTTCAAACCAATGAGGAGGGACATACCATGGTACATGGGGCCGTAAAAACCCCACTGCCAGAAAAAAAGGATCTGCATAATCTCTATTCAACCTTTCAACAATCCATTCTGCAGACTCCACATCAGGCATTAAAGAATCAGATTCAGGAAAACCACCCCAATCAGTACTGGTCCTTCCATAACCGGCTCCTCCTCCATCCCCTTCCCACATAAATCTTTTCTCCGGCTTGGGTCCGAATCCTGGATATCGTCCTCCGGATTCATTTAATACATCATCGGGTGCATGCTGATGAAACAATTTCCCAATACCCATAGTATGATATCCATGTTCATTAAAATATTCCGGTAATAGAAGTAAGTCTCGGGTCACCGGGTTATCGGATTTTATATTATTATCATCTATCATCCCGTATATTCCAGTGGTAGACGGCCTCAATCCTGTCATGATGGAAGCTCGGGAAGGACCACAAAGTGGAGCCTGGCAATGGGCATTAGAAAATATAACACCTTTCTTAGCCAGTCTGTCAATATTCGGTGTTTGTGTATTCGGATGTCCCCCCAGTGCTCCAATCCAGGTATTCAAGTCGTCGATGGCAATAAATAGCACATTAAACTTTTCCTTTGAGTTCCTTTCAACCTGGGCATTAAGCGGCGAATACAGAAAAATGAATACCAAACCAATTAAACCCGAGAAGAATTTTTTACTTAAAACCATCATTTTCATCATAAATTGTCGAGTAAACCCGGGGAACTTCCCCCCGAGTTTCTCACAGAACCGTACGTGATACTCTCGCATCATACGGCTCT
>NZ_JAJSLW010000027.1 GCF_021729145.1 Membranihabitans maritimus
TTTGACGGGTATACGGTGATTGGTTTTGACTTGCCGGAAGATACGGATGCGCGATTGACGATATACGATGTGACGGGAAAGGTGTTGAAAGAATTTGAGGGTGAATACAAGAAGGGCTATAATGAAGTAAAAGTAGCACCCGATGAATTACCGGTAACCGGAGTGTTGTATTATCAATTGGATACAAAGGATTATACGGGTACTAAGCGCATGGTTAAGGTAGAGTAGGAAAGTTAACCGTTCATCGATAATTTTTTACTATAATTATTGATGATCAGGTAACGTGGTACTGATTAATTGATAAGGATGTTCTCAATGTATTACAATCAGAAAAATACAAAACCAACTTTCGCTTCACATTATGTAAATGACCTGAAGTTGATGATTAGCTTTAGTTAGATAAATATGCTAAAGTAGATACTCCCCAGTTACTTACATTCGAGATGTATTTATAATACAATTGAAATTTTAAGGGGAATAGGATAAAATTTACGTGAAGTGTACCTAAATATTGGTGATACCATATGGACAGAAACCGTCAGGGTTTTTAGCCAAGCTAGCCTTAGACAGAAAAGGTATATCCGGAATAGAAATTAAATTCAAAACCAATAGCAAGACCATTGAAGTATATTTTAAATTAATATTTGGAGCAGGTCTTGAGTTGTAACCCTGATATTCGCCAAAAAATAGCTCATTTATCGGCCTGTGGTGCTTGGGTATTCTATTGATATTTTCTACAAGAGGTTTTGTAATATTCAGAATTTTAAAAAAATATTATTCTTTTATAGATCTTGTTTAATGGGTAAATTTTGTCTTCTATTTTGTAAGGAAAATACCTTGTAGAAAGGGATTTACTGATTTTTCTCGACGGTTGAGTGAATTGAATTAAAATAAAATCAACTATAGAATTTATTTTATTTTACTAACTTGGAATGCTTTAAATCCAGATTAGATAATAAAATGGATATGATAAATGTAAGTGCTAGATATTCAGCGTTTTATTTAGTTTGTCTTTAATTAGTACTAACATCATAAATATGATTTTCATGTGTAAGATCCGGAAAATAGGTCGGATTGATTTTTAATTATTTTAGAGAAAACCATTATCATATTTAATCTGGGTTAAACCAAACAAAGCCTTGTGATGACAACGAAAACTTTTCCCTTGGATTGGCCCAAATCCGGTCTAATAGATTTAGAAGTCCACGATTTACCACACCAGAGTTCTACGACCGAGTGGTGGTACATCAATGCGCATATAGAAGCAGAAGATGGTAATAAGTACTCAGTTTTTGCTTCATTTTTTAGAAAATTATTGGAATATGATCCTGAAACAAAAAGTGTAAAATACGGGCATTCTATTACCTGGGCTTTAATTGATAATGAAAATAAAAAGTATTACAGTAATTCTTTATTAGATAAGGACTCTCCTAAAATAGGTTTAAAGCAACTGAAAGGTGGAAGGTTGATAAAAAATAAGGAAGTTCGGGAAGCAGCTATAGAAATGCTAGAAAAAGGTAGCATCCCTTATCCGGATAGGGTATTTAAAAAAGGGGCTCAAATATCAAAAGATAAGCTTTGGTTAAAATTTGATGATAATACCTTTTTGAAGAAGGATGATGGAAAATATGAGTTGAACCTTTTAGATCCTGAGCACGGGGTTTCGGTTTTTATGGAATTTGAGCCTACGAAAGCTCCTGTAAGACATGGAGATGATGGTGTAGTTAAAGGTCAATCTGCGGAGACTATGTTTTATTATTTTATTCCCAGGAACAATGCCAGGGGATATTTAAAAATATTTGATAAAGAGATTCACTTTTCTGATGCCTCTGCCTGGTACGACCATGAATTTGGTGTACGTCCGGAGGAAGAGGCTGGGAAATCCGATAGTGATTTTACGGAGAAGCTAGCCTGGAACTGGATGTCTGGTCAATTATCAAATGGGTATGAGTTTACAGTTTACGATTTAATTGACAAAGAAAATGAAAAAGGTTCGGGGGCTTGTTTTGTATTGATTGATCCAGAAGGATCTGTCGTTAAATCTAACAATTTTTCTTTGTACCCGAAGGGGGGTGTTTGGACAAGTACTAAGACTTTCAATGATTATCCTTTAACGTGGGTTCTGGAAGTTCCATCCATGGATTTTTATCTGGAAGCACAAGCCAACTTTCCGAACCAGGAGTTCATAACAGTAATTTCCAAAACAGCTTTTTGGGAAGGTGCCCTTACAATAAATGGTGAGTTGAATGGTGTTCCATTTCAAGGACCGGGGTTTTTAGAGCGGAGTGGGTTTTCAAACTCGGAAACCCTCGAAGATTTTTTAAAGATTGTAAGCCGTGAAACTAAGAGATCTGTTGATTTTGTGATCCCAAGGAATCCAGGACCGGAGAGACTTGAACAATTGATTTCCGGTGAAGGCAGAAGTCAATTTGTTAAAGGGGTAGATCCGGTACAATTTTCAAAATCATTAATAGAACCAATACGTTCCATTGTCGATAGAGGAGGTAAATCCTGGAGAAGTTATGCATTATTGGCGTGTTGTGATCTTGTTGGCGGTGACTCACAAAGAATTCAAAAGTGGTTAGCACTTCCAGAATTGCTACATGTTGGATCTTTAATTGTGGATGATGTGGAAGACAAATCTGATATTCGCAGGGGGAAACCAAGTTGTCACAAAATTTACGGTGAACCAACAGCTATCAATGCTGGATCTGCCTGTTACTTCATTGTACAAATAATTATATATTCTGAATTTTTGGATCCTGAAATTAGGTTAAAAGTATATAATTTATTTTTTGAAGCCTTGCGAGCTGCACACGCTGGTCAGGCCCTGGATATCCATGGCTTGGATTATATGATGACTGATGTGGTGGAAAGCGACCAGGGTGATTTGTTGTTGGAAAGAATAACAGCTATTCATAGGCTGAAATCCGCTGCCCCGGCTAGCTACTTGGCACAAATAGGTGCTATGGTAGGTGGTGGCACCGAAGAGCAAATTTTGGCGCTTGGAAATTATTATGAAGTATTAGGTGTTTCATTTCAAATTATAGATGATACCCTAAATTTGAAGGGATTCAAAGACGGATTGAAAACAAAAGGAGAAGATATATCGGCAGGTAAAATTACTTATCCCATAGCTCGTGCAATGAAAGATCTCAATCAAGTAGACAGAAAAAGACTTTGGGAGATATTACAAATGAAATCTAGTGATTTGAATTTAATAACTGAAGCGGTTAATATCCTCGATAAAGTATGCGCTATTGAAAAGTCAGAAAAAATTGCTTTTGAAAATTTGGAAGAAGCATGGGAAAATTTAGACCCGTTAGTTAGAGATTCAGGTGTTAAATTAAACCTTCGGGCATTTAGTTCTTATGTGCTAAACCGACATTATTAATTGAACTATTTCTCTTGATCTAAAAGGCGGTTTTATTATAATTTCAAGTAAAAAATCAAGATTTTTTGTGGGCTGCAATTGTTATTTAAATTTTTAATTTTTCGGGAATTCACATCTTATAAATATGGAGTATTTTAATTAATGGAAAATTATATTTTAATTGCAACAGAAGATTGGTTAGCTGCCGTTCTATATTATATGTTAGGGATCAATGATTTAAATAAATTTTTTAAGCTAATTTTTTTATTCTGAATAAATAATCTATCTTTGCATTCGCTTTCGGGGACGTAGTCTTCGTTTGTGAAAAATATCATAAAAATTAAGCATTAGTAGTAATATGCCAACGATTAATCAATTAGTACGAAAAGGTAGGAAGAAAATAAAAGTCAAAAGTAAATCCAGGGCTTTGAATTCTTGTCCTCAAAAAAGAGCGGTATGTACACGTGTATATACGACTACGCCTAAAAAGCCGAACTCTGCACTTCGAAAAGTAGCTAAGGTTCGTCTTACGAATGGTGTGGAGGTGATTGCATATATTCCGGGAGAAGGTCATAATTTGCAGGAACACTCTATCGTATTAGTGAGAGGTGGAAAAGTAAAGGATTTGCCTGGTGTGCGATATAAGATAGTGAGGGGGGCATTGGATACTGCAGGTGTGGAAGGTAGATTGCAATCTCGATCTAAATACGGAGCAAAAAGGCCTAAATAATAATCTAAGTAATTGATCTGAAATGAGGAAAAGAAAACCAAAAATGCGTATAGTTGAACCGGATCCTCGGTATGGAGACCCGGTAGTGACTATGTTTGTGAATAATTTGATGTGGAATGGTAAGAAGGGCTTGGCTTTTAAATTGTTTTATGATGCGATGGATATCGTAGAAGATAAAGTGGAAGAGAGCGCTTATGATACCTGGAAGAAGGCGTTGGATACTGCAATGCCTCAGGTGGAGGTTCGAAGTAGAAGGATAGGAGGTGCTACTTTTCAAATTCCTACAGAAATTCATCCGAAGAGGAAAGTGGCGACGGGTATGAAGTGGATTATTAAATTTGCTCGTCAGAGAAATGGCAAGACATTCGCAGAGAAGTTGGCCGCAGAGATAATGGCAGCTTCCAAAGGCGAGGGAGCGGCTGTTAAAAGAAAAGAAGATACACATAGAATGGCGGAGTCTAATCGAGCATTTGCGCATTTTAGAGTGTAGTTAAGTAAGGACGTTTATTTATTTAAAATATTTCAGAAGAGGTTATTCATAATGGCAAACAAAGATTTAAAATACACCAGGAATATTGGAATTGCTGCTCATATTGATGCAGGTAAAACAACTACCACTGAGCGTATTCTATATTATACAGGTATAAGTCATAAGATAGGGGAAGTGCATGATGGAGCTGCTACCATGGATTGGATGGAGCAAGAGCAGGAGCGTGGTATTACGATTACTTCGGCGGCTACGAATACAAGTTGGCCGTGGAAAGACGATACGTATACGATCAATATCATAGATACTCCCGGTCACGTGGATTTTACTGTAGAAGTAGAGCGTTCATTGCGTGTATTAGATGGTGTAGTCGCTTTGTTTTGTGCTGTGAGTGGAGTGGAACCGCAGTCTGAGACTGTTTGGAGACAAGCGGATAGATATAAAGTTCCCAGGCTGGGTTTTGTTAATAAAATGGATCGGCAGGGAGCTAATTTTTTCGAGGTAGTTCGACAAGTGAAAGAAATGTTAGGTGCGAATCCCGTGCCTATGCAAGTTCCTATCGGAGCGGAAGAAAACTTTCGGGGTGTAGTTGATTTAATTACCAATGAAGCGAGGATTTGGAATGAGGATGATATGGGTATGACATTTGAGGTAATTGATATTCCCGAAGATTTGGTGGAGACTGTTGAAGAATATCGTGAAAAGTTATTAGAGTCAGTTGCAGAATACGATGATTCATTGATGGAGAAGTATTTTGAAGATCCTGATTCTATCCAGCCTGATGAAATGAGGGCTGCAATTAGAAAAGCAGTAGTTGATCGCAAATTCATTCCTATGTTTTGTGGTTCAGCTTTTAAGAATAAAGGTGTGCAGGCAGTTCTTGATGCCGTTTGTGCATATTTGCCTTCTCCTGTTGATGTGGATGCAATTACAGGTATAAATCCTGACACAGAGGAAGAGGAGAAAAGGAAACCAGATGTGGATGCCCCTTTCTCGGCGTTAGCATTTAAGATTGCTACGGATCCGTATGTCGGACGTTTAGCTTTCTTTAGGACATATTCGGGAGCTTTGGATGCGGGTTCTTATGTGCATAATACAAGATCAGGAAAGAAAGAAAGGATTTCTCGTTTGTATCAAATGCATTCGAATAAGCAAAATGCCATTGACCGTGTAGAAGCTGGAGATATAGCAGCTGCTGTGGGATTCAAAGATATTAAGACAGGGGATACGCTATGTGATGAAAAGCACCCGATTGTGCTGGAAAGTATATCATTCCCTGATCCGGTAATAGGTTTGGCTGTTGAGCCCAAGACTCAAAAGGACATGGAAAAATTGAGTATGGGATTAGCTAAATTAGCGGAAGAAGATCCTACTTTTAAAGTGGAATTCGACGATGAAACGAATCAGACGATTATTCGTGGAATGGGAGAGTTGCATTTAGAGATAATTATAGATAGGTTGAGGAGAGAGTTTAAAGTAGAAGCTAATCAAGGTGCTCCGCAAGTAACATATAAAGAAGCTTTGACGGAGACAGTTGATCATAGAGAAAAATTGAAAAAGCAAACCGGTGGTTCAGGTCTTTTTGCGGATGTGCAATTTGAATTAGGACCTGCTGACCAGGAGTTTCTTGATAGTGATGAATTTAAGACAGGTAAAGTTAAGTTGCAGTTTGTAAATGATATTGTTGGAGGATCTATTCCTCGTGAATTGATTCCTAGTGTAGAGAAAGGTTTTAAAGCGATGATGGATAATGGTATCCTGGCAGGGTATGCGATTGACAGTATGAAAGTCAGAGTATATGACGGAAGTACCCACCCAGTGGATTCTAAGCCTATCGCTTTTGAGCTGGCAGCTAAAGAAGGATTTAGGGCAGCTGCCTCTAAAACAAAGCCTGTTTTACTGGAGCCTATTATGAAATTGGAGATTACCTCTCCTGATGAATATACTGGGTCTGTAATCGGTGACTTGAATAAAAGACGTGGTTTGGTAAAAGGCCAGGATATTAAGAATAATGCAACAATTATTAAAGCTGATGTTCCATTGGCTGAGATGTTTGGTTATGTTACACAATTACGTACAATTACTTCAGGTAGAGCTACATCATCTATGGAATTCTCTCATTATGATCCGGTTCCACAGGGAATAGCAGAAGAAATCATCCAAAAAGCTAAGGGTGAAATTAATGTGTAATAGATATTAGAATTATAAATTTGAAAGTTCTTTGTTAATTATTATAGGGTTATGAATCAGAAAATAAGGATAAAATTGCGCTCGTATGATCACAATTTAGTTGATAAGTCAACTGAAAAGATTGTGAAGACCGTTAGAAGTAGCGGTGCTGTTGTTACGGGTCCGATTCCGCTGCCTACGAAAAAAGAAGTGTTTACTGTGCTTCGTTCTCCGCACGTAAATAAAAAAGCTCGTGAGCAGTTTCAATTGCGTACCCATAAACGCCTTATTGAAATATATACCCCTACTCCGAAGACGGTAGACGCTTTATCAAGATTAGAATTACCTAGTGGTGTTGATATCCAGGTGAAACTTACTTGATAGAATTTTATCTCTTCTCGGGGTTGTATTTATAAGAATGTTTATTTGTTGATGTGAAGTTGCAGTATCACTTTAGTGTACTACAAACTTCAGAAGGTAATTTATTTTAGAAATTAAATTCCAGTAAAGTGAACGGAATATTAGGACGAAAAGTCGGTATGACAAGTTTCTATGATGAGACTGGCAAGAATATAGCCTGTACGGTTATTGAAGCAGGACCATGTGTAGTTACACAGGTGAAAACGGAAGATACTGATGGATATAATGCGGTACAATTAGGTTTTGATGACAAGAAGGAAAAAAGTACATCCAAACCAATGATGGGTCATTTTTCCAAAGCCAATAGTACTCCCAAACGTCACATTGTTGAGTTTCGTGACTTTAATGTTGAAAAGGAGTTGGGAGATGAGTTGACAATAGATGATGTGCTTATTGAAGGTGACATTATAAGTGTTGTTGGTACTTCAAAGGGTAAAGGGTTTCAAGGTGTAGTGAAAAGACACGGATTTGCGGGTGTGGGTGATGCCACTCACGGTCAGCACAACAGACAGAGAGCTCCAGGGTCTTTGGGCGCTTCTTCCGATCCTTCGAAAGTTATTAAGGGGTTGAAGATGGCAGGACAGACTGGTGGTGATCGTGTGAAAATTAAGAATTTGAAAGTTCTTAAGGTACATACGGATAAGAATTTATTAGTAGTTAAAGGTGCGGTTCCCGGACATAAGGGATCGTATGTAATTATCGAAAAGTAAGGGATCATGAAAATTGATATCGTAAATACAAATGGAGAATCCCTGGGAAGGTCTATTGAATTACCCAGTGATGTGTTTGGTGTGGAACCTAATGAACATGCGGTGTATCTTGCAGTGAAGCATTATCTGAAAAATCAGCGACAAGGGACGCATAAAGCGAAGGAGAGAAGTGAAGTGGCAGGTTCGACGCGAAAAATTAAACGTCAAAAAGGTACGGGTACTGCTCGTTTTGGAGATATAAAAAATCCTATTTTTAGAGGCGGAGGAAGAATTTTTGGTCCCAGACCCAGATCTTATAACAGTAAGTTGAATAGCAAGTTAAAAGTTGTTGCTAGAAACAGTGCGCTCTCTTCTAAAGCACAAAACGGTAAAGTAAGTGTTGTTGAAGATTTTACTTTAGAGCAGCCATCTACAAAATCTTTTATGGAGATTATATCCAACTTGAAGTTAAATGGAGAGAAGGTGTTAATGGTTACGGGAGACTATGATAAAAACCTGTACTTAAGCGGGAGGAACAATCAAAAGGTTAGAGTGGTGGAATCCAGAAATTTGAATACGTATGAAATTATGAATGCCGGTGTTTTGCTTTTTGCTGAAAGCGCTATCCAAGGTATTTCATCTGCAGAGAATAATTAAATAATTGAAGTAAATTGTAAGAAATGGCTAACCGTGTTTTGATAAAACCTTTGATTACAGAAAAATCTGATGTTTTAAACGATCAATTGAATAAGGTGAGCTTTATTGTTGACAAGAAGGCGAATAAAATAGAAATTCGCAATGCTGTTGAATCTATGTATAATGTGAGTGTAGACAGTGTTAATACAGCAGTATTGCCAGGTAAATTGAAGGTTAAATTTACGAGAGGTGGAGTTCAACGGGGAAGAAAACCCTCCTATAAAAAGGCTATTGTTACGCTTGTAGAAGGAGAACAGATAGATCTTTTTGGAGAACTGTAAGAGAAACAAATTTTAGAATAAGATAAATTTGTCAAAATGGCACTTAAAAAATACAAACCGATAACGCCGGGAATGCGATATAGATTGGGGAATGCATTCGACGAAGTGACTACGGACAAACCCGAGAAAAGTCTGACCAAAGGGAAGAGAAGAATCGGGGGACGAAATCGTAGTGGGAAAATGAATGTCAGGAACCGGGGAGGAGGACATAAAAATAGATATAGAACTATCGATTTTAAGCGTGATAAAGATAATATCCCTGCCAAAGTAAAGTCAATCGAATTTGATCCTAATCGATCTGCATTTATTGCTTTGTTGGTTTATGCGGATGGGGAAAAACGTTATATCATTGCTCCTAATGGTATTAAAGTAGGAGATGAGGTAATGTCAGGGTCTCGGGCTAGTGTTACGCCGGGTAATGCATTATTTTTAAAAGATATTCCTCTAGGATCCTTAATATATGGCATTGAAATGACGCCCGGAAAAGGAGCTCAATTGGTAAGAAGTGCGGGAACCTCAGCAGTCCTTGTTAGTAAAGAAGGGAAGTATGCGGTTGTTAAATTGCCTTCCGGGGAGGTGCGAAGAATACTGGCTGGATGTAAGGCTACTATCGGTGCTGCTTCGAACCCGGTTCACGGAAACGTGGTAATGGGTAAAGCGGGAAGAAAAAGATGGAAGGGTAGGCGTCCAAGAGTAAGAGGTGTCGCTATGAACCCAGTCGATCACCCTATGGGTGGAGGAGAAGGGAGAGCCTCAGGAGGACATCCAAGATCCCGAACGGGTGTAAAAGCCAAAGGCGAGAAAACCCGTAAGAAGAAGAAGTCATCGAATCAATTAATTATTACAAGGAGAAAAAATAGGAAGTAGTTATGCCTCGATCAATAAAAAAAGGACCTTATGTATACCACAAGCTCTTAACAAAGTTGGAGAGAGCAAAAGATTCAAGTAAGAAAACAGTTATTAAAACCTGGGCTCGATCTTCAATGATTATTCCTGATATGGTTGGAGAGACAATAGCAGTGCATAATGGAAAGACTTTTGTGCCTGTGTTTATTACAGAGAATATGGTAGGGCATAAATTAGGTGAATTTGCACCTACGAGAAGTTTCAAGGGACACTCGGGAAATCGGAAGAAGTAAATAACTACTTAGTAAGAATTTAAAATTGTGAATAAAATGGAAGCAGTTGCAAAATTAAAGAATTGTCCAATGTCAGCCAGGAAGATGAGATTGTTGGTGGATAATATAAGAGGCAAAAGTGTTAATGAAGCATTGAATATTTGCCGTTTTACCAATAAGGAAGCGTCTGAATGGATTGAGAAGTTGTTGATTTCGGCTATTTCCAATTGGGAGTATAAAAGTGAAGGGCATAGTGCAGAGGACTATGATTTGTATGTGAAAACTGCTTTGGTTGATGAAGCTGGAATGTTGAAGCGTATACAACCGGCACCTCATGGTAGAGCTCATAGGGTGCGTAAGCGTTCAAATCATGTAACACTGATTGTGGAGAATAGGGTGGAGTTTGAAAGTACAGCTGTAGAGGAAGGTCAAGAAATTGAAAATGAAGAGAATTAAAAATATTAACCAAATTTAGTAGAATGGGTCAAAAGACAAATCCAATTGGCAACAGGTTAGGTATTATTCGTGGATGGGATTCCAACTGGTTCGCAGATAAAGATTTTGCGGATAAAGTAGTGGAGGATGAGAAGATACGAAAGTATTTGCGCGCAAGGGTTCATAAAGGAGGAATTGCATCTATCATTATTGAGCGAACTTTGAAGCGAATTACTGTAACTATTACTACTTCACGACCCGGAATTATTATCGGAAAAGGAGGCTCAGAAGTTGATAGTATTAGAGCTGAGTTGAAGAAACTTACCGGTAAGGATGTACAAATCAATATTGTGGAGATTAGGAAGCCTGAGCTGAATGCATACATTGTTGCAGAATCAATTGCTAAACAATTGGAAGCCAGGATGAATTATAGAAGAGTCATAAAGATGGCTATTCAATCTACTATGAGGGCAGGGGCTGAAGGTGTAAAGGTTCGTATTGCAGGTCGATTGAACGGTGCTGATATGGCACGGACTGAAGAATACAAGGAAGGACGTACACCGCTCCATACTTTTCGAGCAGATATTGATTATGCATTAGTGGAAGCTATGACTGTATACGGTAAGATTGGTGTTAAAGTTTGGATCTGTCGTGGAGAGGTCTTAGGTAAGAGAGAATTGTCGCCCCTAGTAGGTATATCCCAAAAGGGAAAACGCGGTGGCGGAGGCGGAAGAAAGAAAAGAAGGCGGTAGAGAATATTTATAGAAATTAATTATTAATTATCTTTTAAAGATCGTACCTTTGCAAAACTTTTTCGCGAAGGGAAATAGTTAAATAAAATTGAGTTATGTTACAGCCAAAACGGACTAAATACAGGAAGCAACAGAAGGGAAGAAATAGAGGGCTCGCAAGAAAAGGTAGCACCATAGCTTTTGGTTCATTTGCATTAAAAGCGACTACAAGTGGTTGGATTACCAATCGACAGATAGAGTCGGCTAGGATTGCACTGACAAGGTATATGAAAAGAGAAGGAAAAGTGTGGATTCGGATATTTCCGGATAAACCGGTTACCGCAAAGCCTCAAGAGGTGCGTATGGGAAAGGGAAAGGGTGCCCTGTCACATTATGTAGCTGTAATTAAACCCGGGCGTATTTTGTTTGAATTGGACGGTGTATCAGAAGAAGTGGCACAGGAAGCGTTGAGATTGGCAGCTCAAAAATTGCCCATACTGACAAAATTTAGTGTCAGAAAAGATTTAAGAACAAAATAAATTAAGCGATTATGGCAACTGTAGATCCAAAGGAATATAAAGATTTGACGGTAGATGATTTGACTGCGGAGTTGGATGGTACCGAGCAGCGATTAGTGCAATTGCGTTTTGATCACTCAACCAGGGGTGTCGATAATCCTTTAGAAATAAGAACTTTGAGGAGGAATGTAGCAAAGTTGAAGACGGAACTTCGTGCTCGTGAAGTAGCTGATTTAAGTGATGAAGAGTTGGCGAAGAGAACTAATATTAAAGCACGAAGGGCGGGTAAATAAAGAGTGTAAGCGATTAAATTAACAATATTATGACAGAGAGAAATCTCAGGAAAACAAAAGTTGGGGTGATTAGTAGCAATAAAATGGATAAAACCATTACTGTGGAAGTACAGAGAAGATTGCAGCATCCTATATATGGTAAATTTGTGAAAAAATCAAGTAAGTTTACCGCTCATGATGAAAAGGAAGAAGGTAATATTGGAGACACTGTCCGCATAATGGAGACCAGACCGTTGAGTAAAAAGAAAAGGTGGAGATTGGTTGAAGTATTGGAAAAAGCCAAGTAAGAATTTAAGATCGTAAAAATTTCATTTGAAATGATACAACAGGAAAGTAGATTAAAAGTAGCGGATAACTCGGGAGCACGGGAAGTGCTTTGTATTAGAGTGTTGGGTGGATCGAAAAGTAGGTATGCAGGTATAGGTGATGAAATAGTGATCTCTGTTAAGACAGCTACACCCAGTGGTGCTATCAAAAAAGGTACTGTTTCAAGAGCAGTGATAGTGAGAACAAAGAAAGAAATTAGAAGAAGGGATGGTTCCTACATACGTTTTGATGATAATGCAGTGGTTTTATTGAATAGTGCAGGAGAGCCACGAGGAACTCGTATTTTTGGTCCTGTAGCCAGGGAATTAAGAGAAAAGGATCATATGCGCATTGTATCATTGGCACCTGAAGTTCTATAAAAGAAAATATTATGAAGAATAGATTTGAGCCAAAGTGGAAAATAAAAAAGGGTGATCAGGTAGTCGTACTCGCCGGAGAATATAAAGGTAGTAAAGGAGAAGTCCTTAGAGTATTTCCCAAAAAAGGAAAGGTGTTGGTAGAAGATGTAAATATTGTGAAAAAGCACCAGAAGCCGACAAACGACAAACCCGGAGGGATAATTGAACAACCTGCACCGTTTGATATATCAAATGTAATGTTGATTGATCCCAAGTCGGGGGAACCAACAAGAGTAGGACGAAGAATAGAGGACGGAAAATTGGTACGTTTTTCAAAAAAATCAGGGGAAATCATTAAGTAATGAGTTATAGACCGAGATTAAAGAAGATTTACAAGGAAGAAATTGTTCCTGAATTGATGAAGAAGTTTGAGTATTCCAGTGTCATGGAAGTACCTAAACTTGTAAAGATTTCTATCAATCAAGGGTTGGGACAAGCAACACAGGATAAGAAATTAATTGATGTAGCAATAGATGAGTTGTCTACTATAGCCGGACAAAAAGCGGTGCCTACAAAGGCCAGAAAGTCTATATCCAACTTTAAGTTGCGGGAAGGTATGACAATCGGGGCAAAAGTTACCTTGAGACAAGAAGGTATGTATGAGTTTTTGGATAGATTAATTTCCGTAGCGTTACCACGTGTACGTGATTTTAGAGGAATTAGTGACAAAAGTTTCGACGGTAGAGGAAATTATACTTTGGGTATTCAAGAACAAATTATATTTCCGGAGATTAACATCGATAAGGTTTCTAGAATCCAGGGAATGGATATTTCATTTGTTACAACGGCAAAAACCGATGCAGAAGCGTTAGAATTACTAAAGGCATTTGGTTTACCATTTAAAAATCAATAATAATGGCTAGAAAAGCATTAATAGCAAGAGAGGAGAAGAGAAGGCGATTAGTCGAGAAATATGCTGATTTGAGAGAAAGATTGAAAGAAGAAGGAGATTGGGAAGCTTTGGATAAGTTACCTAAAAATTCTTCACCCGTTAGATTACACAATAGGTGTAGATTGACAGGACGACCAAAAGGATATATGAGAAAGTTTGGTATCAATCGTGTAACATTTAGGGAAATGGCCCTCAATGGAAAAATTCCAGGAATAACTAAAGCCAGTTGGTAATTATCACAAATCAAAAGAATTATGGCAGTAAACGATCCAATAGCAGATTATTTAACTCGGATACGAAATGCACAAATGGCTGGACACCGAGTGGTGCAAATTCCAGCTTCTAAAGTTAAGAAGAGCATAACAGAAGTGTTGTATAATGAAGGGTTAATCTATCGATATAAATTCGATGAACAGGATGGGCCACAAGGGTCAATAAGTATAGCATTAAAATACAGTAAACCAGGAAACCAACCGGTAATCAGATCATTGAAGCGGGTAAGTAAACCGGGATTACGAATTTATAAAAGTGCAAATGAACTTCCTAGAGTTATTAATGGCTTGGGAGTAGCAATTATTTCAACTTCACAAGGTCTAATGACGGATCATGAAGCGCGAAGTAAGAATATCGGTGGAGAGGTACTTTGTTACGTTTATTAAATTTCAAATTATTTATTTATGTCACGAATAGGCTTAAGAGTTCTGGAAATACCTGGTGGGGTTAATATTGAAGTCTCCAAAGGAAATATGGTGACTGTCAAAGGTCCTAAAGGTGAGTTGAAACAACAAATTGATCAGGATTTGACTATAAAGGTAGAAGATAACGAGATTTCTTTGGAAAGACCTACCGAGCAGAAAAGACACAAAGCTTTACACGGACTCTCGAATGCCTTGATCAATAATATGCTCGAAGGGGTATCACAAGGGTATAAAAAAGAACTTGAGTTAGTGGGTGTAGGTTTCAGAGTATCTAATACTGGAAATTTATTGGAAATTATTGTAGGATATTCTCATCCCATTTTGTTTTATGTCCCTGATGAGATAAAAGTTACCACCGTAACAGAGAAGGGAAAGAATCCAACCATTATTCTGGAAGGATGTAATAAGGAATTATTGGGTATGATTGCTGCAAAGATTCGTTCTTTTAGAAAACCCGAGCCGTACAAAGGAAAAGGGATTAGATACGCTGGAGAATATATACGTAGAAAAGCTGGTAAGACAGCAGCTAAGTAGATTAAATTATAATGTGTAATAGATTAAATACACTAAGATGAAATTGACAAAGGCAGGAAGGAGACAAAGAATTAAGAAAAGGATAAAAAAATCTATCCTGGGGACTGCAGAAAGACCTCGATTGGCAGTTTATAAGTCAAATAAGGGAATTTCTTGTCAGGTAATTAATGATGACCAGGGAACAACCATTGTTTCTGCTTCATGGAAGGAGAAAGATTTTACTTCAGAAGGTACAAAGACGGATCAGGCAAAGAAGATTGGTCAATTAATTGCTGAGCGCGCAAAGGCCAACAATCTTGAATCAGTTATTTTTGATCGGAGTGGATATCGATATCATGGACGGGTTAAAGCATTAGCTGAAGGCGCTCGGGAAGGAGGACTTAAATTTTAAGATTTTAATAAATAGTCGAAATGGCAGCAAATAAAGTAAAACCAACAGAAGCATCCGAGTTAAAAGAAAAAGTGGTAAGTCTAAACCGGGTTGCGAAAGTGACTAAGGGGGGTAGAACCTTTAGCTTTTCAGCTTTGGTGGTAGTTGGTGATGGAAATGGCACTGTAGGTTATGGCCTGGGTAAAGCAAGAGATGTATCTGAAAGTATTTCGAAGGCGGTAGAAGATGCTAAGAAAAATTTGGTGAAATTCCCATTATTGAAAGGTACTATACCACATGCTCAAAAAGGAAAATTTGGGGCTGGTAAGGTTTTGATTAAGCCGGCAGCTGATGGTACCGGTGTTATTGCCGGTGGTTCTATGAGAGCTGTTTTGGAGATAGCTGGGGTACATAATGTTTTGGCTAAATCACAGGGATCGCCTAATCCGCATAATGTTGTAAAGGCTACACTTGATGCCTTGTTGAAATTAAGGGACCCATATGCTATTGCCAAGGAACGAGGTATTAAGGTAGAAGATTTGTTTCATCAGAATAATTAAGTTGAATATTTGTATAGAATATTTAGCGAACTGGAAAAGGAAATTTAAATTTAAGAATAATGGCTAAAGTAAAGATTACGCAAGTCAAAAGTGCGATTGACCGAAGTCAAAAGCAAAAAAAGACCTTGGAGGCACTAGGATTGAGAAAGATTAACGCTAGTGTTGAGCACGAATTGAATGATAATATCAAAGGGATGATCAATAAAGTATCTCATTTGGTAGAAGTTGTTGAACAATAAAATTGGCCATCTTAAAATATTGGAAATGGAATTGCACAATTTAAAACCGGTTAAGGGTTCAGTAAAGAAGAAGAAGCGTATCGCAAGAGGAGAAGGAAGTGGTAGAGGTGGTACCTCAACCAGAGGTCATAAAGGGGCTAAGTCCCGGTCGGGGTATAAAGAGAAAAGGAATTTTGAAGGAGGCCAAATGCCTTTGCAAATGCGTCTACCTAAAAGAGGATTTAAAAGTCCTAATCGCAAGGAGTACAGTACACTGAATTTGTTCCAGGTCCAGGCGATTGCTGAAAAGTATAATATAACAGATATTGATTTGCCATTTCTAAAGGAAAAGGGATATATTCAAAAAGGAGAATTGGTTAAAATTTTAGGAAATGGTGAAATCACCAATTCTTTGAATATTGAAGCACACGCTTTTTCAAAATCTGCCAAAGAAGCGATTGAAGGGAAGGGTGGTTCGGCAAAAATCTTTGAATAAGAATTCAGATGAAAAAATTCATATCTACAATAAAGAATATTTGGAAGATTAAAGAGTTGCGGGAAAGAATTTTATTTACCCTCGCTATCCTGGCTGTTTACCGGCTGGGAACTTTTATTTTATTACCTGGGGTAAACAGGGAAGTACTGGAGGCAGTTACCTCAAGCTCTGCACCAACGGATATTTTGAGTATGATTAATGCTTTTGCAGGAGGAGCCTTTAATAGAGCTGCTTTCTTTGCACTGGGAATTATGCCTTATATCACGGCTTCCATCATTGTTCAATTGTTGGGCTTTGCTGTTCCTTATTTTCAAAAATTGCAACAAAAAGAAGGGGAATCGGGAAGAAAGAAATTGAACCAGATTACGCGATTATTAACATTAGCAATAACCCTTGTCCAGGGAGGAGCCTATTTAAGTTGGATAAAAAGCCAAGGTGCCATTGACCCCAATATACCTGAATCCATATTTTGGATCAGTAATGTAATTATTCTATCTTCCGGGACAATATTTGCTATGTGGTTAGGTGAGAGAATAACTGACAGAGGTATCGGTAATGGTATTTCTTTACTGATCATGATTGGTATTATTGCCACTTTACCACAGGCCTTTGTATTCGAATTGACTTCCCAAATGTCTGGAGGAGGATTGTTGTTCTTTGTTATTGAAATAGCAGCCTTATTTGCCATTACTATGGTATGTGTTTTAATTGTCCAGGGAATTAGGAGGATACCTATTCAGTTTGCTAAGAGAATGGTAGGGAGGAGTAGTAATATTCCTGTTCAGGGAGCCAGGGATTACATCCCTTTAAAAGTAGCTGCGGCAGGTGTAATGCCAATTATCTTTGCCCAGGCACTTATGTTTTTGCCTTCTACTATTTCTCAATATGTGCTGGGACAAACCAATAGTAATGAAGGAATTCTGGCACAGTTAACAGATATATCATCACTTCCATATAATTTGGTTTATTTTATTTTGGTTGTTGTGTTTACTTATGTTTATACAGCACTCCTAGTGAACCCCAAACAATATGCTGAATATCTAAAAAGGCAAAATGCTTTTATCCCTGGTATTAAACCAGGAAGACCAACTCAAGATTTTATTGATGCGGTAACTACTCGTGTTACTTTACCTGGATCTGTATTTTTAGGTATTATTGCTATTTTGCCGGCTGTTGTGCAATTGTTTGGTGTTAATCAATTATTTGCCTACTTCTTCGGAGGTACCTCTTTACTCATTATTGTTGGTGTGGTATTGGATACCCTGCAACAAATAGAATCTTACTTGTTAATGCGGAAGTACGACGGATTGGTTAAATCGGGTAAAATTAAAGGTCGTAGCAGTTCGATGCAGACCATTGGTTCTGATTTATAATTTGTTTATGGCGCGCAGGATACGATATAAGACTGACGAAGAAATTGAATTAATACGAAAGAACTGTTTGATAGTTTCTGCTGCATTAGCACGAGTTGCTGAGTTATTGAAGCCTGGAATTACTTCGCTGGAGATTGATAAAGCTGCTGAAGAGGTAGTACGAGACCATGGTGCAGAGCCTGGATTTAAAGGTTATGGTGGATTTCCTGCCACTTTATGTGTATCCTATAACGATATTGTAGTTCACGGGATTCCAGGTGAGTATGAATTCAAATCCGGAGATATTGTATCTGTTGATTGTGGATCTTTTTCAGAAGGTTTTTATGGAGATGCAGCTTATACTTTTGCCATTGGTGAGGTAGATGCTGAAATAGTTGAGCTGCTGAAAGTGACCAGGGCGTCATTGTATGAGGGAATCGCAAATGCGATTGTGGGTAATCGACTGGGTGATATTGGTTATACTATTCAGGAATTGACGGAACGAAAGCGAAATTATGGTGTTGTGCGGGAGTTGGTAGGACATGGTGTAGGGCAAAATTTACATGAGGCTCCAGAAGTACCCAATTATGGAAAAAGGGGAAGAGGTATTGTTTTGAAGGAAGGCCTCGTGATTGCTATTGAGCCCATGATAAATTTAAAAAAACGGGATATCTACCAGGATAAAGACGGATGGACTATTCGTACTTTGGATGGTCAGCCATCTGCCCATTTTGAACATACCATAGCGGTACGAAAAAATGAAGCAGATATTTTATCAGATCATACTGATCTTGAAGAAAATATAAAAAACAATGTGAATCTCCTTGATTTTTAAGAAAAAAAAGCGATATTTGCACTCCGAATTAAGAATTTTATGGCGAAACAAGGATTAATAAAACAAGACGGAATAATTGAAGAAGCATTGTCTAACGCAATGTTTCGTGTGCGTTTAGAGAACGATCATCTAATAGTTGCTACGATTTCAGGAAAGATGCGTATGAATTATATACGAATTTTACCCGGAGATAAAGTAGCAGTGGAAATGTCGCCATACGATTTATCCAGAGGACGAATTACTTACAGATACAAGTAAAATCTATATTATGAAAGTAAAAGCATCGGTAAAAAAACGGTCAGCGGATTGCAAAATTGTCCGACGAAAAGGAAAGGTGTATATTATTAATAAAAAGAATCCTAAGTTTAAACAACGTCAGGGTTAAAATAGAGTAAAATGGCAAGAATTACTGGAGTGGATTTGCCCAGGAATAAACGAGGCATAATAGCATTAACGTATATTTTTGGAATTGGAGATTCTAGAGCTAAGGAAGTTTTGGAAGAAGCTGGAGTGGATGGAAATGTAAAGGTACAAGATTGGTCTGATGATAATATTCGTACCATAACCAATATTATCCAGAATAGCTTTAAAGTGGAAGGAGAATTACGTTCTGAAGTTCAGATGAACATTAAAAGGTTGATGGATATAGCCAGTTACAGAGGTTTGCGACATCGTAAAGGATTACCAGTTAATGGCCAAAGAACAAAAACCAATGCCCGGACACGTAAAGGAAGGAAGAAAACTGTTGCAAACAAGAAGAAGGCAGTAAAATAATTAAGCTGATAATATTACTATTCAATTTGGATTATGGCAAAGATTAAGAAGAAAAAGAAGTTACATGTTGAGCCGGAAGGCTTTGTTTATATACAGGCCAGTTTCAACAATATTATTGTTACTTTGACAAATAAGCAAGGTTCGGTTATTTCCTGGGGTTCAGCTGGAAAAGCTGGCTTTAGGGGATCAAAGAAGAACACTCCATATGCTGCCCAAATTGCAGCATCAGATGCTGGGCAGGTTGCCTATGATGCAGGAATGCGGTCTGCGGAAGTTTTCGTGAAAGGGCCAGGTTCCGGTAGAGAAGCTGCTATTCGGGCAATAGACGGTCTTGGTATCAAAATTCGAAAAATTACAGATGTTACGCCATTACCGCATAATGGTTGTAGACCTCCAAAACGTAGACGCGTTTAATACAATTAATAATTCACATTAAATCTATTTTTAATGGCAAGATATACAGGACCTAAAACTAAGAAATCACGTGCTTTCGGCCAATCACTATACGGCTTTGATAAGTATTTTGAGCGTAGAAAGTATGCGCCTGGTCAGCATGGTAATAATAAAAGAAGAAGACAAAAGTCGGATTATGCTGTACAGTTAATGGAAAAGCAAAAGGCGAAGTATACGTATGGTGTATTAGAACGGCAGTTTAGAAATTTATTTGAAACGGCAAACCGTTCAAGAGGTGTGACGGGTGAAGTTTTACTTCAATTGTTGGAATCAAGACTCGATAATACGGTTTTTAGGTTGGGTATTGCACCAACCAGGAGAGCAGCACGTCAATTAGTGACCCATAAGCATATTGTGGTAAATGGTGTTGTTACAAACATTCCTTCGGCTAAACTGGAACCAGGAGATGTAATCACAGTGAGGGGGAAATCTCAAGGAATGGAAGTAATAGAAAATTCAATCAATGCCAAGTCTGATGTTCGTAAATTCCCTTGGCTGGAGTGGAATGCAGACAAGATGGAAGGGTCTTTTATCGCATTACCTGAAAGAGAGAATATTCCGGAAAACATTAATGAGCAATTGATTGTTGAATTGTATTCCAAATAAGAAATTTGAATTTAATTCTTCTGGCAAAGGCATTTTAGGCCTTTGCCTTTAATTGTTTAAGATAATTATAAAATTTAATTTATGAGTCTGCTTAATTTTCAGAAACCAGATAAAATATTACTACAAAAAGCCGATGATTTTGATGGACAATTTGAGTTCAAGCCATTGGAACCCGGATTTGGGCAGACCATTGGAAACGGGCTTCGAAGGGTACTTCTATCTTCTCTAGAAGGTTTTGCAATATCTGCAATTCGTATAGCTGGTGTAGACCATGAATTCAGTACTATTAAGGGAGTTGTAGAGGATGTTATTGAGATTGTTTTGAATATCAAACAAATTAGACTGAAAAAGAAAATAGACGATCCTGATCTTAAGGAGGAAAAAGTTTATTTGACATTGAAAGGAAAAGAGGAGTTTAGGGCTGGTGATATAGAAGACCACACAAATGTATTTAAAGTGACCAATCCGGATCTACTGATATGCCGTATGGATCCTTCTGTTAATTTAGAGATTGAATTTACAGTTACGAAAGGAAGAGGGTATGTTCATGCCGATGAAAATTTGCCTAAAGATGCACCTATTGGTGTTATTCCGGTTGATGCTATTTATACTCCTATTAAAAATGTTCAATATAGTATTGAGAACACACGTGTAGGACAAAGGACGGATTATGAAAAACTCAATATCCAAATTACTACCGATGGAACCATTCATCCTGAGGATGCTATTAAAGAGGCGTCTAAAATTTTGATTCAGCATTTATTATTGATTACTGACGAGAATATTACTTTCGAAGCGGATGCCAAGGCAGAGGATAATATTGTTGATGAGCACGTATTGCATATGAGAAAGTTACTGAAAACTTCTCTTGAGGATCTGGATTTATCGGTAAGAGCATATAATTGCCTTAAAGCAGCTAAAATTAATACCCTAGGGGAGTTAGTGCAGTATGAAGAGCACGAGTTGATGAAATTCCGAAACTTTGGTAAAAAGTCTATGGTCGAGATTGAGGAATTATTGGATGCAAAGAATTTGACCTTTGGAATGGATCTAGCTCCGTTTAAAATTGACGAAGATTAATTAATCATTATTTTTTGCATTAACCATAGAGCTTTTTTTAGAGCTTTGGTGATGCGATGTTATCAAATTTATCATTATGAGACACGGTAAAAAGTTTAATCATTTAGGGAGAAAGAGAGGACATAGGATTGCTACCTTACGGAATATGTCAGTCGCTTTAATTATGAATAAGCGAATCAATACTACATTGGCAAAAGCAAAAGCATTACGAAAGCATGTGGAGCCGATAATTACTAAAGGGAAGGCCAATACTATGCACTCCCGAAGGGTGGTTTTTAAGTACTTGCAGGATAAGGAAGCAATTAAAGAACTATTTGGCCCCGTTGCAGCAGCAGTTGGAGATCGTCCCGGAGGTTATGTTAGGGTTATCAGAACTGGATTTAGAAAAGGTGATGGTGCTGAAATGGCGATGATTGAGTTAGTGGACTTTAATAGTGATTATAATTTGAAAGACGGTAATATCCCAGGTCAGAAGAAAACACGTAGGAGTAGGAGAAGCAGAAGAGGAAGTAAGAGCGGAGGTAGTAGCAGTGGAGCTGCAGCAGCTGCTTCGGCTGCATCAATTGCTTCAAATAAAGAAGAAGAATAATTTATTAAGCCGGTTTTTACCGGCTTTTTTTTTGTTTATATTTGTGTGATTTTAGTTCCCATGTAGAAAATGAGAATTCAAAATAACGAGCAATAATAGGATATCCATTTTAATTAATTAATTTTTGTAGATACATATAAGAATGAGAGACCGTAAAGCACCTGAAACTGCATACCTTGTACTGGAAGATGGTACTGTCTTTAAAGGGCATGCTATTGGCGTAAAAGGCACCACTACAGGGGAAATTTGTTTTAATACTGGTATGACTGGATATCAGGAAATATTTACCGATCCATCCTATTTTGGACAAATCTTAGTAAGTACAAATGTTCATATAGGTAATTATGGTTGTAAGGAATCTGATAATGAATCAGATAGTGTTAAGATAGCTGGATTTGTTTGCAGGAATTTTAGCGATCATTATTCAAGAAATTTGGGGGATAATTCTATACAGGAGTATTTTGAGGATAATAATTTAACTGGGATTTCTAATATTGATACCAGGGCGTTGGTAAAGCGGATTCGGACTGAAGGAGCTATGAATGCCATTATTTCTTCAGAAATTTTGGATATTGATGAATTGAAATCAATGGTTAAAGAGGTTCCCAGCATGGCGGGATTAGAACTGGCTTCAAAAGTAGGGACCAAAGAAGAATATTATTTGGGGGATGAGAATTCGGACATTAAGGTGGCAGTTTTGGATTATGGTGTAAAACGAAGTATTCTAACTTGCCTGGCTGAAAGAGGATGTTATTTAAAAATTTTTCCGGGAAATGTATCTTATGAGCAAGTGATGGAGTGGGGACCTGATGGTATTTTTGTTTCCAATGGACCTGGTGATCCGGCTGCTATGGGCTATGCAATAGAAGTTGTGAAGAAGGTAATTAATAATGATATTCCTTCATTTGGTATTTGTTTGGGGCATCAATTGTTTGCATTGGCTGTAGATGTTCCTACCTATAAAATGCACCATGGCCACAGAGGGATTAATCATCCGGTAAGGAATGAAAAGTCGGGTTTAGGGGAAATAACCAGTCAAAACCATGGCTTCGGGGTGAATCCGGAGGCTATTAATGCTAATTTGGATAAGATAGAGATCACACATATAAATCTTAACGACCAAACGATTGAAGGTATTAGAATAAAAGGAAAGAAAGCTTTTTCCGTCCAGTATCATCCGGAAGCTTCTCCGGGGCCTCACGATTCGAGGTATTTGTTTGACGAGTTTATTACAGAAATAAATCAGAATAAAAATTAAACTTTATGAGTGCAATCATTGATATTAAAGCTAGAGAAATATTAGATTCTCGCGGGAATCCAACAGTAGAAGTTGATTTAATTACAGAAGCGGGTTTTAAGGGACGTGCAGCAGTGCCTTCAGGTGCTTCAACCGGTCAATACGAAGCAGTCGAGTTAAGAGATGGAGATGAGGATAGGTATTTAGGTAAAGGGGTTTTGAATGCGGTAGCAAATGTAGAGGATGAAATAAGTAAATCTCTTATTGGAGTTGAAGTTTCGGATCAACGGTATATTGATGAATTAATGTTGGAACTTGATGGTACTCCGAATAAAGCTAAGCTTGGTGCCAATGCCATTCTCGGGGTTTCTTTGGCAGCAGCTAAGGCTGCAGCAGCAGAGTCAGGCCAATCTCTCTATCGGTATGTAGGTGGTGTTAACGCACATATTCTACCGGTTCCGATGATGAATATCTTAAACGGTGGATCGCACGCTGATAATAGCATTGACTTTCAGGAATTTATGATTATGCCTGTAGGTGCAGATCGTTTCAAGGACGCCTTGCAAATGGGAACGGAAGTCTTTCACAATCTCAAAAAGGTATTAAAATCAAAGGGATATTCTACAAATGTAGGAGATGAAGGTGGTTTTGCACCTAATATCAAGTCCAACAAGGAAGCTATTGAGATTGTATTGCAATCTATAGAGAAAGCTGGGTATACACCGGGAGAAGATATTTATATTGCGATGGATGCAGCGTCTTCGGAATTTTATGACAGAGAGAAAGGCAAGTATATCTTTCATCAGTCTGATAACCGGGAATTAACTTCTGAAGAAATGGTGGATTATTGGAAGGAATGGGTAGATAACTATCCGATCTTTTCAATTGAGGATGGATTAGATGAGGATGATTGGGAAGGTTGGTCCAAACTTACAGATGCCATCGGATCTAAGGTACAATTAGTTGGTGATGATTTATTCGTGACAAATGTAGATCGATTGGAGCGGGGAATTATTGATGCTGCGGCTAATTCAATACTTATAAAAGTAAATCAAATTGGTTCCTTAAGCGAAACCATTGATGCAGTGAATTTAGCAACTATTAATGCATTTACAAGTGTGATGAGTCATAGAAGTGGAGAGACTGAAGACACGACAATTGCTGATTTAGCTGTAGGACTAAATACGGGACAAATAAAAACAGGTTCTGCTTCGCGTTCAGATCGTATTGCAAAATATAATCAATTATTACGTATTGAAGAAGAGTTAGGTACGAGTGGAATTTATTTAGGAAAGGCTATCTTGGGCTAAAAAATTATTCCTATATTGGAAAGAAATCTCAAGACATGAAATTTTCTTTACACCAGGCCTTTTCTAGATTTGTTGATAGAATACCCTCTATATTTTTAGATAAATATGTGATAGCACTTATAGCGTTTGTAGTGTGGATGGTTTTTTTTGATAAGAATAGGTTGACTGTCCAAATGCAAATGTCACATGAAATTAGTCAGTTAGAAGAGAGTAAAGAGTATTATTTGAAGCAAATAGAAGATGCTAAGAAGGCAAGGGCTGATTTGAACAAGAATCTTGAGAAATATGCGAGAGAAAAATATTTTTTAAAACAAAAAGATGAAGACGTTTTCATCATTGAAAAGAATTAGATCAAATGTCAGTATTAGTCAATAAAGAATCAAAAATAATTGTTCAGGGTTTCACAGGTACAGAAGGCACATTCCACGCTGAACAAATGATAGAATATGGAACCAATGTTGTAGGAGGAGTTACTCCAGGTAAGGGAGGACAGACGCATCTAGACAGACCTGTATTTAATACAGTGGATGAAGCGGTAAAAGAAACCGGTGCAGATGTGTCGATTATATTTGTTCCTCCTGCTTTTGCAGCAGATGCTATTATGGAATCTGCTGATGCCGGGATTAAAACAATAATTTGTATTACAGAAGGAATCCCGGTACAGGATATGGTCAAAGCAAAAGCCTATGCTGAAGATTTTGATTGTAGATTAGTAGGTCCTAATTGCCCGGGTGTTATTACGCCTGGTGAGGCTAAAGTAGGAATTATGCCTGGATTTGTGTTTAAAAAGGGGAATATCGGAATTGTTTCAAAATCAGGAACCCTTACTTATGAGGCAGCTGACCAGATCGTGAAAGCTGGTTTGGGAATTTCTACGGCGATTGGAATTGGCGGAGACCCTATAATTGGGACTACGACGCAAGATGCTGTTGAGATGTTTATGAATGATCCTGAGACGGAAGGAATTGTAATGATTGGAGAAATCGGAGGAAACCTGGAGGCGGATGCTGCTAATTGGTATAAAGAAAATGGAAATAAGCCCGTAGTAGGGTTTATCGCCGGTCAGACTGCTCCTAAGGGGAGGACAATGGGACATGCCGGAGCTATAATTGGTGGAAAAGATGATACTGCGGAAGCAAAGATGCGAATCATGTCCGAATGCGGAATTACGGTTGTGAAATCACCGGCGGAAATTGGTGAGACAATGGCTAAAGTAATGGGAAAGAATAGTTGAAAATACAATAGAATATAATTTAAGAAGGGGCAATTAATTTTTTAGTTGCCCCTTTTTAATTGTCGGAGTTCATTTTTTAGTTCAATAATTTGTTCCCTGAGTCTCACGATTACATCGATTCCCTGGGGGTTTACACCGAGTTCTTTATATAGCCGGATTATTCTTTCAAAATTATCAAGCTCTGCAGGCGGTATACATTCTTCTTCTTCTATTTTGATGATTTCTACCAGACCGTGGTATTCAAGTTCGCGAATTTCACTCCTGTTTACACGGTGGTATTCCATAATTTCCCGGATTAAAATATATTCTTGTAAAGACATAATTTTATCTTTTTAATGTTGCCAATTTTTGAAAAAGCGACTTTTCTTCAGGAGAAATATTTCTGGGAATTTGTACCTGTACATCTGCGATTAAATCTCCTCGTTTATCCGGCTGTTTATAAATGGGAAGACCTTTACTATTGATTCTTATTTTTTCTCCGGGTTGGGTCCCGGGGGGGATTTTGACACGAACTTTCCCATTGAGGGTAGTTATTACCTGATCGCCACCTAAAACAGCAGTATATAAATCAATATTTACAGTGGTAAGTAGATTATCCCCTTCTCTTGTAAATGAAGTATCATTTTGAATATTAAAAGTAATGTAGAGATCTCCATTTGGGCCTCCCTGCACACCGGATTCTCCCTGGTTGGAGATTTTAATCGTCTGACCGTTTTTAATTCCAGCTGGAATGGTAATTCGAATTTTTTTACCATTAATATTGATTACTTGTTTTTGATCTTTTAGGGTTTCTGTAAGAGGGATAGTCAATTCTGCATTTAGATCTCTTCCACGCATAGATTGGAAGCCTCTCTGCTTGCTTTGTTGGTAAGAAGATCCAAACAAATCATTAAAAAAATCTGAAAAATCACCTGATTCAGAAGAGTATTGAAAATGTTGCCATCCGTCTTGGGAACTTCCTGTTTTACCGCGAGAACTCTGTTGTTGGCGTTTTGCTTTTTCAAATTCTTCAGCGTGCTCCCAGTTTTCTCCATAGGCATCGTATTTTTTCCTTTTTTCAGGGTCCGAGAGTACGGCATACGCTTCATTGAGTTTTTTGAATTGTTGTTCTGCATTGGTGTCATCGGGATTAACATCCGGATGATACTTTCTTGCGAGTTTCCGATACGCTTTTTTTATTTCTGCACTCGTAGCTGTTTTTTCCAGCCCGAGAATTTTATAATAGTCAATAAAACTCATAAATGCATAGTCTTTTATACATTAAATTACCTAATTTTTTGTAAATATATTGGAATGTTTGGTAGAAAAACTTTTAAATATTTAGGAATATTATTTGATTTTGAAAGGATAGGTTAATATCATTGGATGGATTTATAAAATGTGTTTTTTTATCAGAATTTGATGTTGGGAAAAGCTATACAGAATGTTTTTAGATTATTCCGCAGAGGATGGAAACGGTACCTTACCTCCGGACCGGTTTTAATCCAGACGTATGAAAGTTATGCAAACTATTCAGAGGTCATTGTCCGGGGAAGAGTACTGGAAAATAAGGGCGTAGTAGTCAATAAGAACGATGGATTTTGGAAGAATTTTCGTAACAATTTAAAACATTTGGGGTCAAATGAAATTGAGTTTTTGAATGTAGAATTTGAATTTGTTTCTCAAGTATTCAAGGGACAAACGGATAATGAGGGGTATTTTGAATTTTGTATTGAAATTTCGGATAAAAACCATTTTATCAATCGGGAGAATTCATTTTGGAAGCGTGGTATAATAAGGTTGTCTGATAATCAATATTCTGAGGATGTGTTTGCCGAAGTTTCAATACTTTGGCCCAATTCAAAAAGTAAATTTGGCGTGATCAGTGATATAGATGACACAATACTCAAGACCTATGTGAGTTCATGGATGCGTTGGCAAATGATTTATGTAACTCTCTTTAAAAATGTGTATCAGAGAAGACCTTTTGATGGAATGAATAAAGCATTAAATTTTCTGGCGGAATATGGCCAGGCAAATGGAGTTAAGATCAATCCTCACTTTTATGTTTCGAATAGCCCATGGAACTTGTATGAAATGTTATGGGAGTTTTTTAAAATTAATGATTTTCCCCGCGGGCCTATTTTGCTGAGGGATTACGGTGTTTTTTTTAGAAAACGACTTAAAAGGTTTCGGGATCACAAAGAAAATTCTATCGTTCATTTAATGGATTTCTATGGGGACTTACCATTTATATTAATAGGAGATGCCACAGAAAGGGATGCAGATATTTATCTTGATACATACCGTAAATATAGGAAGAGAGTATTGGCTATATTTATCAGGGAAACTTCGAGACAAGAGGCTAATCAAAGAGTTTTGGAATTAATTGATAAAAATTCAGATGCCCCAATATATTTTCTAAAGGAATCTACCGAAATTATAACCACGACTAGTGAGTTAAATATTATAGAATAAATTTTATTGTATCAATTTACACTATATGCTTATTGATTTACTCTATAATAAATCATCAACAATCTTTATACGTGAAGTGTTGAACTGGTATTATTTTTTTAAAAAACAGAATACCTATGAAAACGAATATTGGAATAAGTGATGAGCATCTTAAAGAAGCAAGTCTTCTTTTGAACACCTTACTGGCAGATGAATTTGTTTTGTATACAAAAACCAGAAATTATCACTGGAATGTGGAAGGCATGCATTTTTCAGATTTACATGAATTTTATGAAGGTCAATATAATGAGTTGGCGGAAGTAATTGATGAATTGGCGGAAAGAGTGCGAAAAATTGGCCATTACAGTCTGGGCAGACTCAGTGATTTTTTAAAAATAACGAATTTAATTGAGCAGGAAACTACGAGTAAGCCAAAAGAGCAACTCACTAATTTACTGGAAGATCACGAAACAATAATTAGGGAACTGAGACATATGATTCCGCAGTTTGAAGATAAATTTAAGGATACAGGATCCGGTGACTATTTGACTGGATTACTAACAAGGCACGAAGAAATGGCGTGGATGATAAGAGCACACCTGGGATAATTAATCGATAGCGATTTTTTCACTTAGTGAGTCTAAATAAGAAAGGTAGAGAAACTAGAATATGTGTCTCTACCTTTTCTAATTGTTTTAGTATATTCGGATGGTACGGTGTGGGTATTTTCCAGTCTTGAATATTTAGTTGGCTAAGCCATTGCTTTTGCTTTAGGTGCTTTCATTTGAATATACTGGTCTGTGACTACCTCAGTTATGTACTGGGTTTTACCATTTTTATCTTCATAACTTCTGGATTCCAGACGTCCCTGAATCATGATTTCATCACCTTTACTGAGGTATTGAGCCATTCTTTCTGCAGTATGGTTCCATGCTATTACTCTAAACCAATAGGTGTTTTCGATTTTTTGACCTATCGCATTAGTATAATAGTTATTAACAGCAATAGAGAGTGTAGCTCTTGTTTTACCTGATGAGGTTTTAAGTGTTTCTACTTCTTTTCCTAATCTTCCGATAAGTTGAACTTGATTTCTTGCATTTTTCATAACATTACTTTTTTAATTGAATTAATTTAATGTAATCGCAAGGTATGCCAGTACATAATAGAGAATCGAAATATAATCGGTTACTTGCGTTTGTATGTGTTTGTAATCGTTTGTAAATGCTTACAAACGATTACTGTAAATGGTATTACCCGAAGAGGTATGTATTCTCTATCGTTTGACAGTAAAAAAAAGTAGTGTAGCGTGTATAAAACATGAAAAAGTAAAGGGGGAAAGAAATCTTTAAAAGGATACCTGAGACCGTATTTCTTCATATTAACTACAGAATAAGAGTATTTAACATATAATTAATAGTGATTATAGTGTTTGATAAACACATGTATTTTAAATGCTGATAAGTTCTTAGTATCTTCAAGGTTTGAATAATGGCACTTCTGTTGGGCTGGCGATATATTCTATTTGATTGATGATTTTGTAATTTTTAGTTAATGAAATTTCTATTTACCCCATTTCTTGTATTCATTTGTTTTGTTTCACTCTATTCTCAGGAGAAAGTAACTATTACCGGTGGTGTAATGGATTCGGAGGAGGAAGCACCCGTAATAGCAGCTACTGTAGCAGTTTTGAAAGTTGCAGATTCGACAACCTTGACAGGGGTAGTGACAGATCTTGACGGTAAATTTGCGATACCCAATATCATACCGGGAGATTATTTGTTAAAAGTTCAATATCTAGGATACGAAACTGTTTTTTTGGAAATCAGTGCCGAAAACGATTTAGATTTGGAGTGGATTACTATTGCGGAAGCATCTCATACTTTGGATGAAGTCGTAATACAAGGCGAAGTGACAACCGGTAAACAAAAAGGAGATACCACTCAATACAACGCGGGGGCTTTTACGACTTTGCCGGATGCAAGCGGGCAGGAATTAATCGAAAAGATGCCTGGAGTGACTGTAATTGATGGAAAAATTCAGGCTCAGGGTGAAGATATTCAGCAGATATTGGTCGATGGCAAACCTTTTTTTGAAGGTGATATCAAAACTGCATTGCAAAGTTTGCCGGCAGATGTCATACAAAGTATTCAAATTTATGATAAGAAAAGTGATAAGGCAGAATTAAGTGGTTTTGATGACGGAGAAGAGGCTAGGACCATTAACATTATCACCAAGCCTGATAGAAAAAGAGGACAATTTGGGAAAACCACCGGCGGATATGGAACCGATGAGAGGTATCAGGTGGGAGCAAGCGTTAATTTTTTTGATAATGACCAAAGAATTACAGTTACAGGTTTAAGTAATAATATAAATGCAGTAGATTATTCAGCTGATCCGAATAGTCAGGGTGAGTCCAGGACTCAGGATGGAATAATTAATACGAATAATATAGCACTTCAATACAGTAATGAATGGAATGATAAATTGGAACTCAGTGGGAATTATCAATTTAGTAATCGGAAAAATCAGGGGCAGAACTTTTTGACAAGGGACTATACTATACCTTCTCAGGAAGGTCAAATTTATAACCAGGAAAGTTCACAGAATAGGAGTAATCAGGATCATAACTTCAATGCTAAACTGGACTATGAAATAGATGAAAGTAATCGCTTGATTGTCAGACCTTATATTTCTTTGAAAAACGATACCAATGATGACTCCTTTGAAGGAAAAACGAGGAGTGCTGAAGGTTTGATTAATGAGACTTTCAACGAATCGAATTCCAATAACTTTGATTATGATTTTGGTGGCAGTGCTTATTATAGCCATAAATTTGGGAAAGAAGGCAGAAGTTTGACGCTTGGATCCAGGAGTGGGTATCATACGAATACAGATCGCGGGAATCGTTTGGCAAATAATATTTATTATGAAGAAGGAATCGATGATGAAATATTGAACCAAAGAATAGAAAGGGAAAGAAATGGGGTCAATTGGGAAGTTCAGGGATCCTATACGGAGCCCATTGGTGAACGAGGTCTTATTGAATTAGAATATGAGGTGGGAGATCGCATTGATGATTCAGATATGTTGAATTTTAATATTGAAGAGGATCCGGGAGGCGAATTTGAGGGAATGGTTTTGGATACCGCATTGAGTAATGTTTTTGAAAGTCGGTATCTTACTCAGGAGGCAGAAATTGGATATCAATATAAAATAGAGGATGTATTGAGTGTTCAGGTGGAATTGGAATATCAAATAGCAGATTTGGAAAATGTTCAGGAATTTCCCCAACCATTTGATACCAAAAGACGATTTACCAGTTTCTTGCCGTCGTTTAGAATGGACTACCAGGTAGCAGATAACAAGAATCTTGAAGTAAATTATTATAATTGGGCCAATGAACCTTCAATAGGTCAGTTGCAAAATGTAATTGATAATTCAAATCCGCTGCAATTGCGGACCGGGAATCCCGATCTGGACCAAGCCATTAACCACCGAATAAGAGCGCGATACAAATCACGGAATCCTGAAACAGAAAAGTCATTTTATACAGGGTTTTATTCCAGTATAATACAGAATAATGTTACGAATAGTACATTGATAGCGAATGAGGCCATGCCTTTAACAGATGAAATAACCCTTCAAAAGGGTTCTCAACTGATCAGTCCGATTAATATTAAAGGTTATTGGAGAGTAGGTTCATATGTAAGTTTTGGGCTGCCAGTAAAGCTAATTAAGTCCAATTTTAATATTTGGGGAGGATTGGGACATTCTCAGGATCCGGGTTTGATTAATGATGAGAGAAGCATTACTAATTCCAGTAATTTTAGGCTTGGTTTATCACTCAGCAGTAATATCAGCGATCGCGTCGATTTTAATGTTTCGACCCGGTCTTCTTATAACCTGGTCAATAATAACTTAAGGCCTAAGTTAGATAATAATTTTTATGTCCAATCCACTAGATTAAGCTATAAATGGATTATTTGGGATGGGTTTACCTATCGAACAGATGTTCGTCACCGATTGAATAGTGGTTTGGCAGAAGATTTCGATAATAGTTATTTTTTGGTTAATATGAGTTTTGGAAAGAAAATGTTGCCTCAGGAAAGAGGAGAGTTAAGCTTAAATGTGTATGATTTGTTGGGGCAAAATAATAACATTAATAGAAGTGTAACAGAAACCTTCATTGAAGATCGAAGGGGCACAGTTTTACAACGATACTTTATGCTTTCCTTCACCTATAATATAAGGCATTTTAGTAAAGGTGCCTCGATTGATGATTTTGATATATAATAACTTCTAATTTAGATCTGTACATTTAAATAGATCTTAATGTAGAGGTCAATGGCAATTAAGGCGCAGCTTTTAAAAGATCAGCAAGAAACCTAACATTCGGCTTAGGCAAAAATGAATATCCTTATTTGTATATATATTTTTCAGTTCCTAAAACTCTAAATCCTTTCGTTTTCCGGGCGGTTGATTAAATTTCAGTAAGAAGGCTATTAATTATTGCAGGTCCATAGGTTATTGCTATCCCCTTCAAGCTTGAAGTATAGAGCCTCTAATTTTGAGGTTCTCCCGTATCCGGGTAAATATGGACAATGAAAATTGTAAAACTGAATTGGAATTTCCGGTAATACCTGTACCCAGATTATTGACTGCAGCCCATTTTCTCTGTTCTGGATTGTAAGCTATCATTAAATAATCGCTTTTCATCTACCGTCATATTATTTGTTAATATCAATAATTCGTTGCGTATGGTATCTGCTAAATCCCTGCTTTCAGATGTTAACATTGTTTTACGATCTAGCATCGTTTGTAACTCTGATTCCCAATGTTTTGCCCGGGATGGTTTTGCTTCTGCCATATGGAGCATGGAATCCTGAAAATGGCGTATAGAGTCTGCAAGAGCAAATCTTGCTTTGCGCAGTTGTGTAGCCTCACAAGTTAATTTGGAAATTTTACTCATGTTGTTTTGCCAGGAATTATTCGTGTTGGTAGAACATGATATCATCAATATAAAACACAAAATTGAACTTATTAAATACCTCAGTACCATAACGATTGTTTTATTGAATATTTTCGGGCCAATGGATATTATTGACCACTGCATCACCGACTGCAAACCCAAGATCGAGTCCCCTTGAATTATCCATTTCATAGTGGATACCTCCATAGTATCTGGAAAGTGCACATTCCTCAGCCATATCGTAAAAATTGTCAAAGGTTCTGGCTTCAAATCCATATTGGACCTGACTTAAGTCTGTAAAAGTATAATCGCCACTTTCATCGGAAAAAAGATGGATTAACACTTTCGTTCCTGCTCCTATCTCTGCGGAATGACCAGAAGTATATGCAGGAAATGGGGGTGTCCCAATTATTGTACCAAAGTTGGGATCTATGTATTTCTGAATAAAGCTAACGGGGCGAATTAATAAATAATCATACTTTGACTTCCAGCAACTAATAAATGCGTCATTTTCTGCAACTGCCATCATGCCAAGACCCACGGCGGTCTTTTCCAGCGTTGCATCAGATTCTTGTAACAATTGTGTGACAATATTAAAAGTGTGGCCGGCGGGTGTACAGGTGGCAAAGGGATCATCCGCCCAATACTTGGCTATAGTTACCTGTTCTTCAGTATTTCGTCGTGTTACTTGCTCATAGACATCCATTGCCTGAGAGTAAAATTCTGAATTTTCGTCTTTTGAATACGCAATGTGTTCTCCAGGTTGACTGGACTCTACTATGCCGGGTACAAAACTCCTGTTTTGATGCCAGTATGGACTTAGGGGTATTAGCTGCGCCCCAGTGGGTATCCAGCAATGTTCAGCTACAGGCATTTCAAATTTATCCTTTCTAAAAGGGTCCAGGTAGGCTTCATGGCCACCGTCAGTGGTACTTATCTGATATAAAGCTTCAGCTAAAGCTAATCCAAAAGTTTCGGATCTTTGAATAACTTCCTGGGGAACACCTTCTCTTAGGATGGTTTTATTTTCCAATTCCATTCTGTCAATTCGTTCCCTGTTGTCTTGTGTAATATTTACTTCAAACATTCTACGCATAATATGTGCAGATGCAGCATTGCAGGCAAGTGCCCAATTGTATTCTACTTCGTCACTGGGTATGGGAAGACTTCCCGATTCAATACCGTCGATCTGCCCGGCCAGTGAATTATTGCTATTGATACCGTGAATCACAGATTCGTAAGCAGCCAGTCCTAAATAACCGTAAGCTCGTGAAGCTTGTGTCGGTAAGAACCCCGGTGTGGTCTGAGTTATTCTACAATTCAGAAAAAAGTATTCCTGTAAAAAATTCCCGTCGTATGACCTTGTTGGCTGACTTTCCTGATTAGGAATTATCTCCGAATCATCCTGACAGCTCATCAAGGTAATTGCAATAAAAGAAGATGCCAGCAATACGGTTTTCAAAGATTGTAAATATTTCATGGGATTACCTTATTTTCAAATAGTTAGAGGACAAAAATAAGCTTTTGCCTGCAATAATTAAAATTTTAACTTTTGGTATTAAAAGGGGGCAAAATACAAAAAGAGAACAATATACATAGATTACCTCTTACAATGCTGCAAGCTTTAAAAGTTATAGTGCAGTGTACCAAATACAAAAAAACATTTTATATTTAATAAGTCTAAATAAAATTTATATATTTATTGACATTACTTCGTGGATTCCCCTTGTAGTATTTTTCCAAACATATTCTGAGGAAGTGGGGAAGCCTGGATTGTAAACTGAATTAAAAGTATTAATGTTATGAAGTCTTGCGTACCAAAAATGGTTATTAGAGGTACATATTTTCATATTGCACAATGCACTGAATGTGGCCGGATAGGGTTTTGTTATAGGAATCTACTTTTGGGTTTTGAAAAGAAGGTTTTTATTGATTGGGGAAAAGAATTAATGAAAAAGGAATTCCGTGAACATGCTTGTTTGTTCCCGGATGGGAATCCACATATAATTATTGATTCGTGCCATTTTGATATCCAATTTACCTTTACAGAGTGGGAGTTTGAAGAACTTTGTAAGGTTTTATTTCACGGAATCATGTTAATTGAGACGCAGGATTCCGTGTACCGATCGATGAATTAACAAGACTTTCAAAATTGGAATCCGGAGCTACAAGCAGTAAGCCATAAACTTTGGCTTTACCTGAAGATAGTGGTTCTTTGATTGGATAAAAGAGGTATTGACATGTAATGGAAATGATGTATGACCTATTAGTTATTAAACTCTGATAATGTTACACCGGGAGCAATAAGGTGTAACTACGGGGTTGTATAAGAAGAATGAGATGTTTAATTTAATGTCCGGTCAAAATGCTTAGTTCCTGGGGTTATAGGACTTTCATATAATATTGTATTCTCTATTTCTCTTACTGCATGGTTACATAAAATTTTACGTGTAGGACCTCTTAGTCGGAATTCATAAAATATGTAAAATGTAATTTCCAGGAGTTTCTTTTTTGGCATCAATTGTAATATAAAATGGAACCAGCCACCGTATCCTTAGAATATTTACTGGGTTGGTTTACCATCTTTATTACAAAGATCATTTAATATATAATAAGGGTATGGAATAATATTAAACCACGTTATGGTTGCATGTTAACCTACGTAATGTCCCGGCTATGTCTATCGTTTCATTTGATTTTCATGATAGATTAATGTGGAATATGTATTGAATAAAGTAATAGGCTCTTCAATTAAGAGGTAGTAAGGTAACCAGGAAATATAGTCGCTTTTATTGCGGGTTTGATTTCTGCCAGCCTTCCGGTGACCGGATTTTTGATTTGGTGGGGGCGGAGGAAAAAGAACTGATTGTGTAACTTTACTATTACTCCCATTTTCATAGTTCCCTTGTAGAGATTTTGAACGTTAGACGGTTCTTTGAAAGGTCCATATCCTTGTCGTGAGTCGTATCTATTTTGCGCCAGGTCGCTTGTAACGAGGAAAATATTTTAGTTCCTACCCTTACTTATCGATTGATTTTGAAACAAAATACCAACTTCACAGGCTCTTTTTGTCAGGACAACCTGTTGACCACAGGTGTTAATAATGGAAGCTCACGTAAATAGTATTTTTATCTACACTCTAACATTTTTCATACAGACATCTAATATCATTTGTAAGATATATTATATATATGTTGATATTTTACAAAAATTATGTTGATTTTTTATTAACTGAACTCTTATATAATTTAATGAATTAGGACGATAGGTGATTTCTTTAAATACTTAGCTGAATCAATGAAAATATTGTAAATCATCTAGTAAAATGTGTTGAAATTCCAATTGTAGTTGAGGTGTGAGGTGTTTTATTTTTGTGCATATTTTTACTATTTGATATTATATAATAATACACTATTGATGTTTAATTCGTATTAATTGAAAATATATGAAATAAAAAAATTTTCATTTTTTGTTTGTTTCATTTGTTTGCCTATATTAGGTTTTTATTAACTAAAATATTTTAAATTATATGATGGAGAAAATATTTCAACTATTACTGTTAATATATTGATATTATTAATGAAAAAATGTGAAAAAACCAACAACAATGAAACTAAAAACACAGAAATTACTAAAAGAAACTCAATTTTTTAGATTGAGTTGTGCAAGCGCTTTAAATGTGATAACTTTGCTATTGTTTTTTACCGCTACATTAGATGCACAAATTACAGTAGAAGGTACTGTTACGGACAAAGAAGGAGAAGTATTGATAGGTGTAAATGTTCAGGTCAAAGGAACCAGCAATGGGGCTTCGACCGATTTTGATGGAAATTATACACTGGAGAATGTAGATGAAAATGCAATTTTAATGTTTTCGTATGTAGGGTATCAACAACAGGAAATTGCTGTGGAAGGTGAATCTGAAATTAATGCAACGATGTTATCCGATGCTGAGTTGCTGGAAGAGGTTGTGGTAGTAGGGTATGGTACGGCACGTAAAAAGGACCTCACAGGTTCTGTAGTAAATGTTGAAGCTGAGAAGCTAATGAAATATCAGCCGAATAATATGCAGGAATTGTTGCGTTCTTCTGTTCCCGGACTGAAAGTGGGGTATAGTACCTCTGCCAAGAATACTCCGGATTTTGAAATCAGAGGCGATAATACAATCAAGGCAGAGGATGATGATGGTACAAATGCTCCTGAAATTTCAGCAAATCGTCCATTGATTGTGTTAGATGGTGTCATATTTAATGGGGATATTGCTGAAATTAATGTAAACGATATAGCGAGTATCGACGTCCTGAAAGATGCCAGTGCGGCTTCCATCTACGGTTCGCGAGCTTCCAACGGTGTGATAATGGTAACGACGAAGAAAGGGACATCCTCGAAACCTACGGTCAATGCGAGTGTGAAACTGGGCGTAGTTACGGGGGCGAAAAGGATAAATACTTTTAAGGCAGGTAATGAAGTGATGACATGGTTGACGGATATGAATGAATCGATCAATAGCCTTTCCCAGGAGCCCTGGTCAAAATATGATAAATATGAAACATTGGCTCCGGAGTACCAGGATGATTGGTTACAAGCTAATGGTATTCCCGGAGAAACTGACCCTACCGTAATTACTACGGCATGGTTGGATGCCTTTGGATTCGAAGGGAATGAAAAGGAGAATTATTTAATGGGGAGGGAATTTGATTGGCAGGATTGGTTGTTTCATTCAGGTATTCGCCAGGATTATGACGTCAGCGTATCAGGAAGGAAGGATGATGTTTCGTACTATTGGTCTTTGGGGTATTTAAACAATGAATCTGTTCAAATCGGGGAAAAGTTTTCTACCGTTACTTCGCGACTTAATCTTGATGTAAAAGCTACTAATTTTTTAAATCTGGGGATTAATGCCAATTTTGCTTATCAGGACGAAGGAAATGAACCTATAGATAATGGTGGGTATCGAACGGCATCGCCATATGATGCTCCCTGGGTGAATGATGTATATAATGAGAATATACCCGAGATTGGGGATTTGCCCAATCGATATCCAAGAGAGTATTTAAAAACGGCAGGAGCGGGCTCCAATAGGGGCAATCCCTTTTTGGACCCAGCCTTTATTACCCGCAAATACGACCGGTTTAGAATTTTCCCAACCATGTATGCCAAATTGTCTTTACCTTTTGATATTAAGTTTACTTCCAGATTTACTACAAGGCTTGATTTCAGAGAAAGATTATATTATGAAGACAGCGAGAATCCGAATTGGGCTCACGGGGGATATGCCCGCAGACAGGGTGATAAAACCTATGAGTGGCAGCTGGATAATATTCTCAATTGGACCCGGGAATTTGGGGACCACAGGATTGATTTCACGGGACTTGTAAATGCTGAGAGCAGGAAGTCCTGGTATAACCAGGCAGCTTCTTCCAATTTTTCACCTACTCAAGCCCTGGGATATCACGGATTGGTTTTCGGATTGGTACAGCAAACCGATTCCGGCGATGAGATAGTAAACCGCAATGCTTTGATGGGAAGAATTAGTTATGGATTTGGTAATAAGTACAATCTTTCAGTCTCTGTAAGAAGGGATGGATATTCACGCTTCGGATCTGAAAGTAAATATGCTGTTTTCCCATCTATATCAGGTGCCTGGAATATCTCAAGCGAAGAGTTTATGAGTGGAATGTCTGATTGGATGACCTTTTTGAAATTGCGTGCTAGTTGGGGGGTAAATGGAAATAGTAGTGGATTGGGGTCTTATGCGGCATATGCTACTTTAAGTGATAATAAATACCTCAATTATGACAATGGATATTTTGTTGCTCCGTATTTGTACATAAATAGAATGGCGAATCCCAACTTAGCATGGGAGAAAAACCAAGCGTGGAATTTTGGATTGGACTACGGTTTATTCAGTAGCCGTGTTCGCGGTGCAATTGATATTTATAAATCGAAAACAACAGATTTATTACTAGATAAAAAACTGCCCATCGTTACAGGCTTCAACAATATTACCACCAATGTGGGAAGCCTTGAAAATGTGGGGGTTGACTTGTCAATTAATACCATCAATATAGAAAATGCTGAGTTTAGCTGGACCAGTAATCTCAATTTAAGCTATAATAACAATAAGATCGTTTCTTTGACGGGTGAAAAGGTCGAATTGACCGATGAGAATGGAAATACCTACCTTGGAGAGCCGGATGATATTGATAATGGCTGGTTTATCGGTCAAAATAAAGATGTGATTTGGGATTTTGAGTTGGATGGTGTATACAGTGTGGCTGAGGCAGATGAAGCTGCACAATATGGATTATATCCGGGTGACTTCAGGATGGTTGATCAAAATAATGATGGGGTATTAAATGCTAACGATAAAGTCTTTCAGGGATTAAGTAAAAATCCATGGTATGTAACCCTGGGAAATGAATTCCAATATAAGGGTTTTGATCTTGGAATAATATTATTGGCAAAAATGGGATATAGCGGAGGAAGTGACCTGCCATTTAACAATCAGCAATCATATATTAAAAATCATAATTGGTATAATATTCCCTATTGGACTCCTAATAATCAAATTAGCAATGCAGCAAGGATTAATTCGATCCGGATCGGAGAGGCACTTTATTATCAATCAAAATCATATCTCCGTATTCAGAATATATCGGTAGGTTATACTTTGCCTCCACAATTGCTACAGAATATTAAGTTGAACAGTACAATCCGGTTGGGCTTTACCGTGGATAATGTAGGAATTATTACCAATTGGATACTCGGTGACCCGGAATCAGAAAGGGAAATGCCAAGAATCTTTTCATTTAATGTAAATACTACATTATGATTGGCAAGTTTTTAGGATTGAAATTTTTAAGATTGGAAAATGAAAAAAGAATGAAAAACATAATATATATAAAAGAAATCGGATTAATATTTTTGTTGACTTTTTCAATGTCTTGTAAGGATGAATTTCTCGATCAAGCTCCATTGTCTACACTTAGTCCTGAAAATACCTTTGTAAATGCTGCGGGATTGCAGACAGCATTGGATGCAGCAATAAAAGGTGTTTTTAACCAATGGAATGGTGATACACGAGAGTTGATGTTTAATCACAATATGAGTGAAGCTACTGTAGTCAGTGCCACGGACAAACCTGATGCTTTTGTAGATTTACGTACCTACGCCACTCCACAAAATTCAAGGGATAATGATGCCGGGCGGGCACTTTCTTTTTATGCTGAAGGGTATAAACAAATTAAAAATTGTAATACGGTCATTGATTATATTGATATCCCGGAGTGGGCAGGAGGAGAAGCCGATCCCGATCGAAACCATTTGCTGGGAAGTGCTTATTTTGTACGTGCTTTTTTCTACATGCAACTCACTATGCAATTCGGGAATGTGGCTTTTCCATTGAACGTTATTTCCGAGGCTCGTCAGGATTTCAAAGCCTTCCATATGCAAGGTATTTGGGATCAAATGATTTCCGACCTGGAATGGGCGGTACAGCATGTCAAACCCAAGAGCCAAATACCGGTTGGACAACCCCCAGTGGATGCGGTCAAAATACTATTAGCTAAATATTATATGTTGAATGAGCGTTTTGCAGATGCAGAAAACCTGATGACAGATGTAATTAATGATCCGGAATCAAGGTTGTTTACAGATGCCGATGTAGACGTTGACTTTGTCAGAATCGGAAACAATGTAAATCCATTTACCGGTGAAGTTTTGGAAGGATTGGATTGCAATCAGCCGGCAGATGCCATTAATTTATTACATCGGGATGAAGGGGCACAAAAAACGAGTAATCCGGAAGGAATCTGGCTCGTAGTTAATGAGCCATTTATTGATGGTAGTCAGGGAAGATCCGCAGCTGTTCGCGCCTGGGGCCCCAATTTTGTCAGTACGAACAAAGGGGTGAAAGCTCCTCCGGCCGGAACAGTTACGGGTATGAATATAGCACAAAACGAAGAATCAAAACAAATGCATAAATGGGGTAGGGGACAGGGATTTGCCCGTCCGACCAATTATTCGCAGTTTGAAATATGGAGATTTAATGATGAAAATGATCGACAGGACTATCGTCACAAAAGAGGCAATTGGTTTGATATGGATATGCTTATTTATGACAATCCTGATCTCCAGGGAACGGAATGGTACGGCAAACCCGCACAGCTTTATTACAATAATGTTTTGCTCTGTGAAGACTCGATACGGTGTTGGTTTGGATACCCAATGTATAAGTTTTATGCTGAAAACAAAGAAGATCAGGTGAAACGGCAAGATGGTGGGAAAAGGGATATTTATCTTATGAGAGAAGCAGAGGCTTACCTGGTCAGGGCTGAAGCTCGATTCTGGCAAAGCAATTTCCAGGGGGCATCAGAAGATATTAATACCATTCGGGAAAGGGCTAATGCGATGCATATGTACACGGCGGCAGATGTGCAGGCAGATGGAATCGGTGCAATTTTAGATGAAAGGTGTAGAGAGTTATTTGGAGAAGAATACCGACATGACGAACTGGTTCGCATTTCGATAATATTTGCAAAAACAGGAAGACAATGTTACAATGGAAATACTTATACCTGGGACGGCGAGGATATGGAAAAATCACTATCACAGGCGAGTTTTTATTATGACCGGCAGATAGAGAAAAATAATTTTTTCAGAGATGAAACTTCCTGGTCTACTTATCCTACTACTAGATATACCATAGATCCAAAACATATTTTTTGGCCGATCTATGAACCCTATATCATTGGGAATGTAGGGAATATCCTCAATCAAACAACCGGATACGATGGTTCAGAAAAAAATGTAGAACCTTTGACACATGTTGTTCAATCAGCCGGGGTGCCCAATGAAGATCCCATGGTAGCTATAGGGGAAATTGAATAGGTTGATTTTAGATAATGTAATAATAGAGATTATTTGATTCTTAATAACCGGGCCATCGAATATCATTCGATGGCCCTTCTCAATGGCAGAAAACCAATTAATTTAATGGCCGGTCTTTTGTGTTATAATCTGGCGGAGGAAGGCAAACTTCTATCTATCCCAACTATGATTGTGTTTTTGTTTCCTCCCAATAAAATCCCTTTTAATGGGATTTATGCCATATATCGACATCCCAATACCCTTTGATCAATTTGGTGTTCAATCATTTGTTGGGTAATGCAGGCTATACTCAACAAAAAGGTAGTTCCCACTATTCAATACTTACCCCACAAATAAATTCAATACCAGAACCCCCAAAAGTCCTGCAATTGAAACGATAGTTTCCATAACAGACCAGGTTTTAATGGTTTGTTTTACCGTGAGGTTGAAATATTCTTTAAACATCCAGAAACCAGTGTCATTTACATGAGAAAACATCAGGCTTCCAGCCCCGGTTGCTAAAACCATTAATTCAGGACTGGCACCGTTTTGTTCGATTAAAGGAAACACAATTCCGGCACTGGTAAGGCCGGCTACGGTAGCTGACCCTACACATACGCGGATAATTGCTGCTATGCCCCAGGCCATAAGAAGAGGAGAAATCGTTACATCGCGGAGGAGGTCACCGATATAGTCACTTACTCCACTGTCGATCATAATTTGCTTAAGGGATCCTGCACCCGCTATGATCAGTAAAATCATCGCAATACTTTTTATCGAACTATTTAAGCTTTTGGAAATTTCAGTCATTGATTTTCCCCGGTTAATTCCGAGTGTAAAAATCGCTACAACAATGGCGATTAACATGGCTATAATAGGATCACTCAGGGCATAAATAATATATCCTACAGGAGTATCCGGGGATACAAAAAATTTCAGAATGGCAGTTATTCCAAGTACAATAACCGGAAGTAGTGCCGTGAATATACTGATGCCCAGTCCCGGCATCTCTTCATCGGACATAATATTGGGGTTATAGAATTCCTTGAGTGGCTTGGGGTTGTACTTTTTGAGTGTTTGAGCAAAGACCGGTCCGCCTAGAATAATAGCTGGTATGGCTACGATTAATCCATATATCAATGTTAATCCAAGGTCAGCGCCATAATCATTTACCAATGCAGAAGGAGCAGGATGTGGTGGGAGGTATCCATGGGTGACCGAAAGGGATGCAAGCATGGGGAGACCTACATATAGCATCGGCAAGCCGGTAGCAGCAGCAACCGTGAAAACCAGTGGTACAAGAATTACAAAGCCTACGGAGTAAAACATTGGGATTCCTATGATCATTCCGGTCAATACCAGTGCCCACTGGACATATTTTCTTCCGAATGCCTTAATCAAACTGTCAGAAATCCTTTGCGCAGCACCACTATCTGCCACGAGTTTCCCAAGCATGGCACCAAATCCGAGAATGATTACCAGGAAGCCCAAAACACTACCTATCCCATCTTGTACGGATTGTGAAACAGCAAGGGGTTCCATTCCTTCAGCGAGGCCAATACCGGTAGAAACCAATACAAAAGAAATAAAAGTATCAAATTTGAAATATCCAATTAAAATTACCAGAATGATGATCCCGGTAAGAACAATAAATAGTGGCATATCTGAAATAAGTTCAATTAATTTTAAAAAAGATCAGAAGGTACGATTTTTATTTTATTATCCAACGTATTTTGGATATTTGCTAAAAAGGCATTTGAAAAGAGTATTTTCGCACTGTGTAGGATCCCACTGAATTCAGGAAGTAAAGTTTAGGTAAATTCAAGGTGTCAGGAAATTCGGTAAATAGTGGATTATCTTAAGGTTCCTGAACAGCAGAGTATGTAGGTGATTACATCCCTGTAGCTCCCAAATTTGAGGGATGACAAACGGTCAAACTTACTATATATGATATATTTATAGGTGTTTTGTTCAATAATGCATTGCATTTGTGTAACTAGTCAGGATTGACCAATCCAGTACGGGTGAAAAAAATGTATTGATTTATCATCTTTTGTATAATTCGATAATACAACCAGATTAAGCAATTATTTTGAAATCCTTTTGAAAGAATTTATGTACTTTTCTGGGCATCGCATCAGGGATATTAGCAAAGGTATAATTTCTTATTTAATTTTTATATGAACGCTAGTTCGACGAATAATTGTTTCTGTCTTTTTTTTTAGCGAAAAAAGCAATGCCCAGGGCATCACTTGGTGGGAATCGGTGCCGGAATCGATAATTTTACTTGTTTTTCACCCTGGGTTTCCAGCCATAGTTAATTATATTTCGCTTCCCGGCAATCACATGTGGTGACGCGCTTCAGAGCTTTTATTTTCCCTGTCGAATTTACGTTTTATTAAAAAATACCAATTAGAGCAATAACGAGGTGGAAACCAATATTTGAAATTTATTGGAAACAAGTAATATTCCTGGGTGTAGAGGGTTTGTTTGCCAGGTCTGGGTAGTATACGTTAAATAGTGTGGTATGATTTTGCTTTGTTAAGTATTTATCGTAGGCGTCAATTTTTATATCTTTATTAACAGATTTTATGGTAAAGATGTAGGAGTTTTTAAATGATGTTTTGTTACATTTGCAACTTTATTGCATTAAAATAATGATCTATGAGAAAATTAATCTTGTTTGCATTTGTATCTTTAATATTTTTTTCATGTGAAAAGGATGACCCCATTGTACCGCATGAGGAGGAATTAATTACGACTATGAATTTGACTTTGACTCCTGATTCTGGAGAGGTCGTTTTGTTTACTTTTAGTGACCTGGACGGGGACGGTGGTGATGATCCTAGTATTTCTACTGAAGCTCTACGGGCTAATACAGTCTATTCAGCTACTTTGGAGTTATTGAATGCAACAGAAAGTCCAGCGGAAGATATTACTGAAGAAATAAGAGAAGAAAATGAAGAACACCAATTTTTCTTCCGGTCGAATGCCGGCTTGGATTTAAGTGTAGAATACAATGATCAGGATGATTCCGGAAATCCCCTGGGAGTGGAAACAAATTTTTCAACGGGAGCTCCTTCTTCCGGGCAATTGATAGTAACTTTGCGTCACGAACCAAATAAAAGTGCTTCTGGTGTATCCGAGGGGGATATTTCCAACGCTGGTGGTGAGACGGATATCGAAGTAACGTTTGATGTCGTGATCGAATAAGATGAAAAATGCCAATGAAAATAAAATTCCTTATAGTTTTTTGTGTTTGGGTGTGTTATGGAAGTGCCCAGGATTGTAATTTAATCCTGGAGGGTTATGTACTGGACTCAGACACGAAAGTGCCATTGGAATTTTCTAATATTTATATACAAAGTGTTAATAAGGGAGCAGTTGCCGATGGTAGAGGGTACTTCAAAATCGTTGAATTATGCCCTAGAGAAGAATATCAGCTGAAAGTAAGTCATGTCGGTTGTGAAACCAAGTTGATTAGTGTTCCACTTGCAAGTGATACGACTATTACAGTGTTTCTAAATCACCAGGGAGAATTAATAGATGAAGTGGTGGTAAATGCTCTGGGGGAGGAGGCGACCAGCGCTTCCAGTTCTTCAGTAGAGCAGTCGGAAATTTCGGAGAATAGCAATGATAATATTTCAGACTTGTTGGAAACAATTAGTGGGGTTAGTATTCTCAGGAATGGGTCTGGTGTGTCCAAGCCGGTAGTACATGGCCTTTACGGTAACCGGGTAGGAATATTGAATAACGGTATTCCACAAGCAGGGCAAAAATGGGGAAATGACCATGCCCCGGAAATAGACGCTTTTGTTGCAGATAAATTATCGGTAGTCAAGGGAACAAGTGCCTTGGAGTATGGAGGTTCTTCTTTAGGTAGTATGGTATTGGTAAATGTCGACCGGATTGGAAATACAGACGGGATCGATGGAGAATTGAATTATATTTTTGAATCCAATGGATTGGGGAATACGGGAAATCTAAAACTGGAGAATTCCAATAAGTTATTGAATTGGAGGCTTACTTCTACCTTTAAAATAAAAGGAGATAATAAAGCACCGGATTATTTTTTAACCAATACCGGGAAAAGAGAAGGAAATTTGGCTTTTCAGGCTGAGAAAACGATTGGTGAGAAGTGGTCCAATCGCTGGTATTATAGCTTTTTCAATACCGAAATAGGAATTTTACGAGGCTCACATATTGGAAATTTGACCGATCTGGAGATTGCAATCGGTAGGGCAGAACCATTTTTTACAAATAGTGAATTTAGTTATCAAATTGATGCCCCCAGCCAAAAAGTACAACACCATTTGTGGAAATGGGAAAGTAAATTGTTCCTGAAGAACGACAGAGTTCTGGCACTAAAATACGGTGGGCAGATTAATCAACGAAAAGAATTTGATGTTCGCAGGAGTGGACGTTCCGATATTCCGGCAATGAGCATGGATCTAACTTCCCATTTTGGAGAAGGTAAATATTCTGGTATTCTTGCCAATAGTATTGATTTTAATATGGGAGTTCAATTAAATTTTCTGGATAATACCAATAATCCCGAAACAGGGATTCTCCCATTGATCCCAGATTACAGGTCTTTTCAGACTTCGGGGTTTATGATTTTTCAAAAGCAGGTTTCAGATTTGTTTTTTGAGTGGGGGGGAAGGTATGATTACAAATACATGAATGTAAAAGCCATATCCCGATCTGTTCCGCGCGAAATTCAGGAATATATTCATCACTTTAGTAATTATTCTTTTTCAGGAGGCCTCCAGTATGATTGGTTTGATAAGGTGCGGACTAATTTCAATATGGGATATATGTTGCGGGCACCGGAGATAAATGAGTTGTATAGTTTTGGATTGCATCAGGGGGTAAGTGGAATTGAAGAAGGAAATCCGGAAATGGACCAGGAGAAGTCATTTAAAATTACTTTAAACAATGACTTGAAGATTTCGGAGGTTTTTAGTCTTAGCCTTTTGGGATATTACCAAAGGATAAACGGTTTTATATACCTTGAACCTCAAAATGAATATAGATTAACCATCCGGGGTGCCTTCCCTTTATTTGAATATACTCAGGCAGATGCGGATATTGCGGGTGTTGATTTTAGTTTAAAGTTTATACCGGAAAAATCCTGGCGGGTTGATGTGAAATATTCTATTGTTCGAGGACAAAATCGAGACGATGAGCTGGCCCTGATTAATTTACCTTCTGATAATATTAGAAGTAAGGTGAAATATTTTTTCGATGATTCGGAAAATTCTAATTCTTTCCTGTCAATTAGTGGGGATTATATTTTTAGGCAAACCCGCATAGAGAAGAGTCAGGATTTTCTTTTGCCCCCGGATGGATACTTTTTATTGGGATTTTCTGCCGGTACGACCATCCCCTTTTTGGATAATGGTTTGACCGCTGAATTGCGGTTTGAGAATGCATTGAACCGTAGGTACCGGGATTACTTGAATCGACAGCGGTATTTTGCTGATGAACCGGGGATAAATGTTAGTTTGAGATTGAATTACAAGTTTTGATTCTTGCTGAAAGAAAGCGCAAGTTCCGTTCCCATCTATAGGGGAAAGAAACCTACAGTGAAAGCCCTGGGATGTTTACGCCGGGCTGACCAACGGGATCACTTTGTGATAAGGTTCTTCCGCGGACATTCGTTAATTTATTCCTCCACCTTTATTACTGAAAGTTCCTTATTTATCGGAATGGTTACTTGCTTAATCATGTCGTTATTCTCATACACCTTAATTTTTGCAGTACTATTCACCACTTCCATTTCCGCGGTTAGTTCAGGAGTCTTACCTTCAGTAGCTACCATTACCCATCCGAATACGGTCTTTCCCGCCGGAATATTGGATGAATAAATTACCGTTGGATTGGGTTCTTTGGTTCCGTAAGTTTCGCTATACCATCCCTGATAGTATGGTTCTTCCTGGCCTTTTACTATTCTAGACTCCCAGCTTATTTTGCCAATAGGAATAATCATCAGATTGGGGTATTCCGTATTAGTAGAAAAAGCCTGGAGGTCTTTTATTTGAACAAGTGATTGCGGGACATAGTGCCACATCGCTTCAATTTCCCTCGGCTGGTCTGTATTCAGTTGTTCTAATACAAACCATTGATTGTCTTTGGTGTATAGCACGGACCGAGAATGTGTACTTTCTCCTTCCAAGCCTTCAAAACCATTTGTAAATGTTCCTGTAGCGAAATCGTACTGTCTCGTTGAAATAAAATCTTCACCTTTCTTGAGAGCTTCTTCCCCAACCAATGGGCCCGGATTTTGTCCTTTTCCATCTACCAAAATTACGTTGTGTGAAAAAGAACTCCTAAAATAACCACGCCAGATGGTCGGGTCAAAACTAAAGTAGTCCTCATGGGTATACCTACCCCCGTCGACTAAAATGTCCTTTCCAAATGCATGGATGGAAAGATGAAGCATATCCCGGTGTTGGTGCCCGGTGCCGTATGGGCCATTGTCAAAAAAAGACCATGTAGCATTTTTACCCCAATCCGATCGCATAATATTTATTCCAGCCCATGGGAAAATAATAGACGGAAGGCCCGCTGGTTTTAATCCCTCCCGGCCATTGGTAGCAATATATACCCAATCCTGTCTATTGAACTTTTCAGCAGCGATAAGGACTCTTTCTCGTAAATTATCTTTATCAGAATCATTATTGAGCGGTTGGGTCCCGTCGGGACGCATAGAATAAGCTAAATAATTATACATTTCTTCAATCCGATTCATATATTCTGAGGATATTCCCCGATTAGCATTATTGAAGTGCCTGGCCAGTGATTCGAACCGTCTGAGGGCTACCCACTGCGTTTTAGAGGAGACTTCCGTCTGTATTCCGTCGGGGTAGACCTGCCGGTTAATTTCTTCATTCATTGTCTCTAATGCATAATTAGCCCACTTTTCGGACTCCTTAAATTCAGGAAATGCCAGACCGACTAAGGCCAGGCCGTTCATTTCCATGGTAGTCCAATTATGCCCGGATTTGTGGTATTGGTGAAGATATCTTGCTTGATCAATAAAACTGGACAGCATCAACAATCTTGCTGCAGGGCTGAAACCTTTTAAATTCTGTAATGCGAAAAACATTTGTGGCCAGGTGGCTCCCAGTCGCCTTCCGGTATCCAGGGTTCGCCATTCCAGTTCCCCAATATCCCTGTAGTCGAGGTTGTTTATCCCTTTGAGTACTAAGAATATAGAATCATCCTCTTTTGGTAATGGATGTTGCAGTATCCAATCTTTAACTACATTATCAAATTTGGATATATATTTTTTATTTTTGTTTTTCGCCCAGGCGTGATAAAGGGCCGGTAGGTAGTTTTGTGTATTCAGGGAATAGGCAAATTCAGCGTCATCTTTTGGGCCTGTGTATTTCCAGTCCCAATTACCGCTTACATCAATTGGTACTTGTCCTTCTGCCTCTTTAAGTAGAATCCTGTTTTCGAGCAAGCCATTGGCTACTCTCATGAATTCATCTTCATTCATTGGGTCAAAAGAATTAATTACCCAGTCTCTTTTGATTGTTCTGAAGTGAAGAAGTAATTCTTCACAAGCTGATACAGTGTCTGAGTTTTTTAGCGCCTTTTTCACAGCATGTAACCCACCATTTTCTAAATCGATTGCATTGAAAAGTTTATTAATGCTTTCAGGGGCAATTTTTATAACTTCTTCTATGGTGAAGGGGGGTTTGATTTGATTTTTTTGATTGGTATTGCCAATAACCTTATAAGTGAATAGATATCCGGTAATAAGGATAGTAATTGTTGAAAATAAATATTTAATCATGGTTAATATTGTGAAATATAGTTAATGTATTTAGGTAAATATATGAAATTTAAAATGGTTTGTCTCCGTCTGGATAATTTGTAAATCCATTGATCTTCGTATCTTTTTGTTTTGTCTGTTGATTCAGTTTTTATAGTGCTTTGTGAGGTATTATTGGAAAATAATTTCAAAAAATATGAATTTTGACTACGTGTTGTTGGTTCTTTTGGTGTCTTACATATAAATAATATGGTAATGGGTTTTAAAATTAATAGGAATGTCAATAGAACCGGGTGAGGGTAGAAAAGGAATGGGAATCAGATCTTTAAAGGTTGCCAGGGACAGCAATGAAAGAGATAAGAATGGAATGGTCGATAAGGTGGTGGCTTCGGTGGACAACGAACGATTTTTACGGGAAGCCTTCAGTGAAGATGAATGGTTGGGATGTACGTTACTATTCGAACATTATTATGCACCGTTGTGTAGTCATTCCATTCGATTTGTATACTCCCGGGAATATGCCGAAGATGTCGTGGCAGAGGTTTTTAGGGAATTCTGGCAGAGAAAACATTTTAGAAAGATCACTACCACTTTTCGAACTTATTTGTTTCGTGCAGTGAGAAACAGATCACTGAATTTTATACGAAGGGAATTAAGACAAACCTTGCCTTCTAACGGGGATCTGCCCATAGTTTCAGATGCTATGAGGCCTGATGAGCAAATGATGTACGATCAGTTTTACCAAAAAATTCAAAAGAGTATTGACCAGTTGCCTCCAAAATGTAAGAAAATATTTTTGATGAGCCGGTTTGAAGGTAAGAGCCTGAAAGAAATAGCCCGGTCTCAGGATATTTCGATCCGAACAGTAGAAACTCATATTAGCAAAGCCCTATCAGCGTTGCGGGAAGTTTTGAAGGACCAATAATGGACCATGGAAGTGCTGGATGTCTGGTCATATTATATAGATTTATAATTTAAACATGAACACAAAGATCAATAAAGAACTATTATTTCGATATTTTTCCGGATTGTCAACGCCATTGGAAAATTCCGGGATTGAACGTTGGCTGGAACGCGATGGAAATGAAGAAGTATTTTTCCTGTATCTGGAGGAATGGGAGAGGACCAATGCTCAGTATCTTCCTGACAAGGATGCGTTTTTTTTAAAGTTTAGGGGAGAGTTGGACCGAAAGGTAAAAAGAAATAATAATCCCGGGAATTGGTACGTAACATTGATAAATGTTCAAAGGAAATGGTGGGGGATTGCCGCTGCGTTTATGATTATAATATTTGGGGCTGTTTTAGCCAAAGACTGGATTTTATATAAGAATTATTCTACGCAATTCGGTGAAACGATGACAATAATCCTGGATGATGAAAGTCAGGTCGTTCTCAATGCTAATACCTCGTTGAAAGTACCTCGATGGATTGGGTATTCAGAGGACAGGGAAGTGTGGATGACAGGGGAGGCTTTTTTTAAAGTAAGTAAAAAAAGAAATCACAAAAAATTCAGAGTACACACGGACAACCTAAGTGTGGAAGTATTGGGGACCCGTTTTAATGTAACTGATCGCCACCAAACTACCAAGGTAGTGCTTCAGGAGGGTAAAGTGAAAGTTGTGTCGAATAGTGACGAGGGGAGCATAGCTATGTTGGAAAAAGCCGGGGATTATGCTGAGGTGCAAAACAAAATACCGGAAATCATCACTCGTCGTGTGGATGAATCCCTGTATACCACCTGGCAGGAGAAGCGGTTGAAATTTAATGAAACTCCGTTGCCCCAGGTTTTACAGACTATTGAAGATTATTATGGCGTCCGCGTTGGAAGTAATGATACGATATTATACAATAGGAAGTTTTCGGGGACACTGCCTAATAATGACCTGGATATTATTCTCCAGGCATTATCGAATATTTACGGGGCGGAATTCAAAAGAGAAATCAATAATTGAAGATATAATCTAACAAAAATGTGAGGAATATGAATAAGATATACACGGTGTTATGGCTTTTACTGTGCCAGCAATTGTTATTCGCCCAGGGGGATATGGCAATGAATGTGCTTTCGAATCCACATTTGGCTCAAGAAAATCTGTCGGAAAATACACTGTCGGGAATTTTGGGACAAATCGAGAAAAAATTTAAAGTGTTCTTTAATTTTGATCCCGATCTTATATCGAATAAGGATATTGACGGAAAGATCATCATCTCAGACGATCTCAATGAGACTCTGGAAAGAGTACTTAAGCCTCTGGGACTGGAATACCAAAAACTAGGCGATAGCTATTATGCGATATATCCGGTAAAAGAGCGGGCCGTCAAAGAAAAAATGCAACCGGTAGAGAACCTCCCGGTAAAAGAAAGCGGGGAAAATGATGTAGGAGATAATGGAAGTAGGGGATTTGTAAGCCCAAAGATTTTTCATCGTACTGATTTGTCCAAATTATTGAAGCAAGAAAGTACCATAACCGGCAGAGTAACAGATTCTGACGGTGAAGCTTTGATAGGGGTCAATGTCTTGGTGAAAGGGACGAACAAGGGAACTTCCACGGATTTTGAAGGAAATTTCACGTTGGAGGATGTCAATGAAAATGCCGTTTTGGTAGTTTCGTATATCGGGTACCAGACCCAGGAAATTCCGGTAAATGGAGAAAAAGAAATAACAATTACATTACTGGAGGATTTGCAGACGTTGGATGAGGTAGTGGTAGTGGGGTATGGGACTCAAAAAAAGAGTGACTTGACAGGGTCTATCTCTTCAATTCCAAAAGATAGGTTAGAAATTTCCCCAAATATAAATATTTCTCAAGCCATTCAGGGTGCTGTTTCCGGGGTGATGATTCAAACAAGTTCAGCTGGTGCTGCTCCAACAGAATCTTTAATGATAAGGGGTAGAAACTCTATTAATGCAGGCAATACACCTTTGGTTGTCGTTGATGGGATAAGTTATTATGGAAATATATCTGATATAAACCCCGCAGATGTTGAATCAATTGAAATATTAAAAGATGCCTCTGCGTCTGCAATTTATGGTGCTAGAGGAGCAAATGGTGTGATTCTTATAACAACTAAAAAAGGAAGAGATGGAGATCCAATAGTTTCATATAATTCGCACATTTCATTTCAGCGATTTACGAAATTACCTAATGTAATGAACGGAGAGGAGTTTTTTAGGTTTAGAGAAGAACGGTTTCCCGGAGTGGTCACTGAATCGGAAAGGGAAGTATTGGAAAATGAAGAATCGGTTGATTGGATAAACTTAGGATTGCGGGAAGGATTTAGACAGCAACATAACCTTTCATTAGCGGGGGCCATTGGTAAGACTTCATTCTATTTAAGTGGTGGATATCTGGGAGCAAATGGTATTGTTATTAACGATGATTTCCAAAGAATGACAGGAAGATTAAATTTAGATATTCCTTTAAATGATTGGTTAACAATTGGGACACGAACTCAATTGTCAAATGATAACAAAAGTGGGGTTCCGCCCAGTCAATCAAGTTTATTTTATATGAACCCCAATTCTAAACCCTATGATGATGAGGGAAATTTGACAATATACCCATGGCCGGAGGATGTTTTTTTTGGAAATCCACTTGCACCCACTCTATATGATGATATAAATAAATCAGATCAGGTTCTAAGCAACAATTATGTTTTAATTAAATTACCATTTTTAAAAGGTTTGAGTTATAGATTGAATGGGGGAGTTAGAAATCGTACATATGAGCAATCAACTTATCGAGGTAGAAACACAGCTTCTGGGTTGGAGTCAAGAGGTAATGCTGATTTGAGTCGAGGTTCTTTTTTTAGCAGTGTATATGAGAATATTTTATCTTATAATTCAACCATTCGTCAGCATGGTATATTTGCCACTGCAGTATTAGGTTACGAGAGGAATAAGAACACATCAAATTCATTGTCTGCGGTGGGATTTCCTAATGACTTTCTTTCTTTTTATGCGGCACCACAGGCAGATGCTAGTATTCCAAGTTTTTCATTTACTGAAACTAAATTACTCTCTCAAATGCTTCGCTTAAATTACATATATGATAGCCGATATCTTGTTACACTTACAGGACGCAGAGATGGATTTTCGGGGTTTGGAGAAGCAACAAAATGGGGTGTTTTCCCTTCAATTGCAATTGCCTGGAATTTAGCAAATGAGGGTTTTTTCCCTTTTAGAAACATCTTTAATTCAATAAAATTACGCGCTTCGTATGGATCGAATGGAAATAATGCTATTGGGGCTTATGAGTCTTTATCTAATTTGAGTTCAAATGACTTTATACATCAAAGTGAAACTAGAGCGGGGTTCTTCCCTGCAAAACTTGGACAAGAAAATCTTAGTTGGGAGGAGTCCAAAACTCTTAATATTGGATTAGATTTCGGATTAATGGAAAACAGAATCTATGGGGAAGTCAATTTTTTTAGTACAAATACAAGTGATTTGCTTTTGAACAGAACTATTTCATCTGTTCATGGGATTACTTCCATTATTCAAAATATAGGAGAAGTAGAAAATATAGGATTTGAATTTTCCATAAATTCAAGGAATGTGACAAGGGGTAATTTTACATGGAATACATCTGGTAATATATCTATTATTAGAAATAAAATAGTTGATTTATATGGAACTGGAACGGATGATATTGCAAATTCTTGGTTTATAGGTCATCCAATAAACGTTAATTTTGATTTTGTTGTGGATGGAGTTTGGCAGTTAAATGAAGCAGATCAGGCAGCTACTTGGGGAAGTCAACCTGGATTTGTTAAGCTTAGGGATGTAAATGGAGACGGGCGAATGACAGCATCTGAGGATATGCAAATAATTGGACAGAGGGATCCTAAGTTAATGTGGGGAATGACCAATATTTTTTCATTTAAAAAATTTTCACTTAATATTTTTATCCACGGTGTACATGGTGTAACAAAGCGTAATCCCTTAAAAACGGATAATGATACATATGCCCAAGTTCGACAAAATACAACAAAAAAGAATTGGTGGACCCCGAATAATCCTACTAACGATTTTGTTATGAATCACTTGGATGCTGAGATAATGGATGGAATAGGTGGAAGAGGGGGGTCTAGAATATGGTGGTATGAGAATGCCAGTTTTATCAGAGTAAAAGATGTTTCAATTTCTTATAACGCACCTGAAAATTTTATAAAAAGGATCGGACTTCAAGGATTTCGAATTTATATCAATGGTCGTAATCAATTTACATTTACAGAATGGGATGCTCTGGACCCGGAGTTAAGCTCCCAATTGGCTATACCATTACAAAAAGAGTTGGTTTTTGGCCTGGATTTAAAGTTTTGATAATCTTACTAAAATTAATATAATGAAATTTAAATATAGATTTATTCTTGCAAGCTGTCTTTGCTTGGTTTTGATATCAGGGTGTAATGTTTTTAATGAAGATTATTTAGAAGAGAGACCTCCTCATCTCATAAGTGCAGGAACACTTTTCGAATCATATGAAGGTTTTCAAAGTGGATTAAATGGTCTATATGCTGAGGTAAGATTAGAATTAAGTGGATTACAATCAAATACGGCTCCTCGTTATGCAATCACCATGGGAGGAACTGACGTATTGGTTACAAACTTACCCCATGTTGGTTGGTCAACAATGGCATCTAAGTTTGGTAACGAACTTAATCCAAATCAATCATGGTTAAGTGAATGGTTTGCATGGGTATATGGCATTGTGAATGCAGCAAATACTATTATAGATGAAGCAGAAAAAAGGGAGGATGTAGAATGGAGTTATGATGGAAAAAATCCGGAAGAAAATAGAAATTTGGTAATCGCGGAGGCAAGAGCAATACGAGCCTGGGCGTACCGTCATTTATCTTATTTATGGGGTGATGTTCCTTTGGTTTTGCAACCATCCTCTGGCTCATCAATTAAAACTGATTGGGAAAGAAGCCCGGTAAAACTCGTTCGTGAACAGATGATTGAAGATTTTTTATTTGCTGAACAATATATTCCTGTAGAGAGAGAAAATCAAGGCAGATTAACGAAAGGAGCTGTGCAACATTATCTTGCAGAAACTTATCTCACCTTGGACGAACCAAATAATGCCTTGATGATGGCTGATAAGGTAATAAATACACCGGAATATAATCTTATCACTGAAAGGTATGGCGTGAGAATGGACGAACCAGGTACTCCTTTTATGGATATGTTTTATGACGGGAATGCTAACAGAGAAGAAGGGAATTCCGAAGCTTTATGGGTTTTCCCATTTGAACAGTTTAGCCAGGGCGGAGGTGTTGCCCACAAAAATCGACACCATGCCAGCAGATATAGTGAAATAGTAATTGATGGAATAGTCCCCCTTCAAAATACTTTGGAAAGAGGGGGTAGAGGAGCAACTATATGTTCTTTGTCAAAATTTTGTCTTGGACTTTGGGATAAGGGAGATGATAGAGCATCTGAATTTGCTATAAGATGGTTTTATGTTTTGAAAGATGCAGAGTCAAATGCACCTTATCCTGCAGATAGGTTGCCTTCAGGATATTCATATGGAGATACTATATGGACCAATTATGAAGAAGTTTTATCTCCGTCAAACTTAAGGCAGCCAAATAGGCCATTCTCGAGAAAGGTTGAGGGTACTGATCCTAATAATGTCAGTACCAGTAATCAATGGAACGATCAAATTTATCTCCGATTGGCTGATACATATCTTTTGAAAGCAGAGGCTCAGTACAAACTAGGAGATATTTTAGGAGCGACTGAAACTATAAATACTATCAGAAGAAGGTCTAATGCAGATGCTATTACTGAGTCAGATATAGATATTGATTTTATATTAGATGAAAGGGCACGGGAATTAATAATGGAAGAGCATCGTCGGTATACATTGATAAGGAATAATAAGTGGATAGAAAGAACTAAGGCTCATAATTTCCATGGTGGACAGTTTATTGAAGAAAAGCATAGGTTAATGCCTATCCCACAAGATGTTATTAATACAAATTTATCAAGTGTCTTCCCACAAAATCCTGGATATTGAGTGTCCTGACAAGGATTGAACAAAGGAAAAGTTCTTTGTTTATTACTTATGCTGAGTAAAAGATGAGG
>NZ_JAJSLW010000028.1 GCF_021729145.1 Membranihabitans maritimus
ATTCTCATAACAACAAACATATACAATATTTTTATAATGTGAAAGCGCCTCGCTAATTTTCAGTAGAAATTGCTGAAAGCAAGGACAACCCTTATATAAAATTGCGAATCTCAATACAGTATGGGCAGAATTTGATGCTTATGAAAATCAAATTGCATCCCTAAAAGAAGGGCAAACTATTAAAGTGACCACAAATGCTTATCGCAATGAGGTTTTTGATGCAAAAGTCTCATTCATCGACCCCTTATTAAATTCTGCAACTAGAACGGTGGTTGTAAGAGCGGTCTTGCAAAATAAGAAAGACCTCTTTAAACCGGGAATGTTTGTGGAAGGTATAATTGAGGGTAAGCAAACAAGCACCGAGAATACCGTTTCCGTACCGTCAACCGCTGTTATGTGGACGGGAGAACGCTCTGTAGTCTATGTCAAAACAAACCCTAATGAAGCTATTTTCGAAATGAGGGAAGTTTTATTGGGCAATGCCAATGGCGATAGTTATACCATTCTTGAAGGTTTAAAGAATGGAGATGAAGTCGTAACTAACGGAACGTTTACCGTAGATGCCGCTGCACAATTACAGGGGAAAAAAAGTATGATGAATGCATCTGGTGGTAAAACAATGACAGGCCACGAAGGACATTTGGGAATGCAAGAAGATAGTTTTGGAGAAAATGCGGATAAAACCAATCATTCTCAAATGAAAGAAAGGATTGAAGTTTCAAACAAATTTCAGAATCAGTTAAAACAGGTTTTTGATGATTATATCCTTTTAAAAGATGCATTGGTAAATGATGATGCCAAGGGTGCTCAACAGGCAGGAAAACAAATAAACCAATCTTTGAAAAAAGTGGATATGAAATTAATATCTGATGAAAAAGCACATAACCATTGGATGACCATTCAGAAAGAACTAAAGACCTCGGCTAATTCTATTGAGAACGATTCAGATATAGCAACACAAAGAGCACATTTTAAACATCTTTCTGCGCATATGATAAGTAGCGTGCAACTTTTTGGGATTAACGAAAATGTATATATCCAGTTTTGTCCAATGGCCGATAACAATAAGGGAGCTTATTGGATAAGTTTGGAAAAAGAGGTGCGAAACCCATATTATGGAGCGGCTATGTTAACCTGTGGCGAAGTAAATGCAACTTTAAAATAAGCGAATTATGGATTAATCAAGTAATCTGAATAAGACCATAAATTAATTTTGGTTTTATCACGGCGAACGATAATGAGTGAAAGTAGAAGAAATAGAAGAAAAAATGACAGAAAGAAACATCAGCCTAAAAGTGATATTTCAAGAAAAGATAAAATTATAGCTTTAGTTGTGATAGTATTGATTTTTGTAGTTGCTGCAATAGCTGCTGTTTATTATTCTCTATACAAATCTGGATTAAAATTATTTTGAAACAAGTACTATATGAATGAGATTATCCATATTAAAAATATGGTCTGCCCAAGATGTATCTCGGCGGTATCTAATATTTTGGAACAACTTGAAATACAGTATGTTTCTATAAAATTGGGGGAGGTTAAATTAGTTTCTTCATTAAGTGTTCAGACCAAAAATGGTCTTTCCAAAGCGCTTCAAAATTCAGGTTTTAGTTTGATTGATGACCGTAAAAGTCAACTTATTGAACAAATGAAAACATTGGTTGTAGATAAAATCCATCATTCTTCCGAGGAGCTCGATTTCAAATGGGCAGATATTGTTACAGGCGAACTTATCTTGGATTATAAATATTTAAGTTCCCTATTCTCGTCAGTAGAAAGTATCACGTTTGAGCAATACATTATCAACCAGAAGATTGAACGTGTTAAAGAACTTATAGTTTACGATGAATTAACCTTGAGTGAGATAGCTTTTCAACTACATTATAGTAGCGTTGCATACTTAAGCAATCAATTCAAAAAAGTAACGGGAATGACACTTACGCAGTTTAAGAAATCTGTGGACAAAAACCGAAAATCATTGGATGAGATTTAAGGTTTTTTACCACTTTTAATGGGACATTTTAAATCAATAGATAATATAATGATTTACCAATAAACTGAATTAAGATATCAAAATGAAATTTGACAGAAAGAAACATTGGGAAACAGTTTACGAAACTAAAAATCCAGACCAGGTAAGTTGGACGCAAGAAATACCAAAAACTTCACTGGAGTTTATACGTTCGTTCAAACTAAATAAAGATGCAAGAATCATTGGTGGTGGCGACAGTAAACTGGTCGACTATTTACTTGAAGAAGAATATAAGAACATTACTGTACTTGATATTTCAGAAAAAGCAATTGCGAAAGCTAAAAAAAGACTGGGAGAAAAGGCGAGTAAAGTAAATTGGATTGTAAGCGACATTATCGAATTTGAACCTGACACATCTTTCGATGTTTGGCACGACAGGGCAACTTTTCATTTTCTTACAACGGATGACCAGATTAAAAAATATATTAAGATAGCGTCAAAATTTGTACGTGGTTATTTAATAATAGGAACCTTTTCACAAAATGGACCAAAAAAATGTAGCGGACTTGAAATAAAACAATACAATGAAGAGGAATTAACATCGGAATTAAAAAAAAGATTTGACAAAATTCACTGTGTAACAGAGGATCACTTAACACCATTCAACACTATACAGAATTTTCTGTTTTGTAGTTTTAAAAGACAATTAACTGTAAAGCCAGAAATACCTTCACCCACAAGCTAAAAGAACAGACACACACTTTGGCATTTTAAGTTTTTACCCACACACAAATCGAAACAAAAGGAACATAATAACTAAAATTTATCTATCATTTTACATTTATATTTCAGCATTTGCTTAAATAAGAAATAATTGTAACTTTAGTTTATGGAAAATAATTCTTGTATAAGACAACAGGCGGATATTGATCAGATAAACCGTTGTAAAGAGGCAGTTTCAGAATTAAACGAAACATTTGATTACTTAGCAAATGGACTTTCATTGGTTGGAAATAACGTGAGACTGAAAATTCTCTATTTACTTTTTGAGGAAAAAAAGCTCTGCGTTTGTGATTTAAGCGACATTCTCGGAATGAACATTTCTGCCATCTCTCAACATTTGAGAAAAATGAAAGACAGAAATTTATTGCAAACCGAAAGAGATGCCCAAACGATTTTTTACTCACTAACCCCTAAATATTCAACATTGTTAAATCCGTTTTTTGAAATACTTGATAAAAACAAAGTTTTAGAAACGATATGAAACGTGAGAACAAATTAATTGGTGCAGGTTTACTTTCTGCTATTACGGCTTCATTATGTTGTATTACAACTGTTTTGGCTTTAATCGCCGGAACAAGTGGAATTGCCTCAACATTTTCTTGGATTGAACCTTTTAGACCTTATCTAATCGGGTTGACAATTTTAGTGCTCGGCTTTGCTTGGTATCAAAAACTAAAACCTCAAAAGGAAATCGATTGTGAATGCGATACGGACGAGAAACCAAAATTTATACAGTCAAAAACCTTTTTGGGAATAGTAACAGCATTTGCAATTATAATGCTGGCATTTCCATATTATTCATCCATTTTTTATCCGGATAATAAAAAAGAAGTGGTCATTGTAAACCAATCAGATATTCAAATCGCAAACTTTAATGTTCAAGGAATGACTTGTTCTGGCTGTGAAGAAAGCATAAAACACGCTGTAAATGAATTGGACGGTATTATAAATGTAACCCCTTCGTATGAAAAGGGAAGTACCGTCGTAGAGTTTGATAAGTCTAAAACCTCTAAAGTAGCTATTGAAAAGGCAATTAATTCTACAGGTTATAAAGTGACTGGCAAAAAAGAAATAGAATGAAAACTATATTAAAATCAGAAATTACCTGTCCAAACTGCGGACACAAAAAAGAAGAAGAAATGCCGACGAACGCTTGTCAATTCTTTTACGAGTGCGAGAATTGTAAAGAAGTATTAAGACCAAACGAGGGAGATTGTTGCGTATTCTGTTCTTACGGTACTGTGGCCTGCCCGCCAATTCAAGAAAATAAAAGTTGTAATGATGCAAGTTGTTGTTAAAAATATAATATTCAAATTATGAAAACGGAACAACACAAATTACCTACTGATTTAATCTTGGATATTAAATCCAGATTAAAAACTTTGAGCGGTCAATTAAACGGCATTGTTAAAATGCTTGATGAGGGAAAAGACCCCGAACAAATAAACATACAGTTCAAATCTATTGATAAAGGCATTCAAAAAGCACATTACTTACTGTTGGATGAGGTTTACAGAAAAGCACTTGCTATTGGAATAGTAAAGGCCGTGGACTCTTGCCCAGGAAATTGTGGCAACGAAGATAAAATTGAATATTTAAAAAGTGAATTCCCTAACTTGGAATTATCCGATTTGACCAATCACTTAAAAGAAATCCAAACCATTGAAACCAGATTAAAAAACTACAACGAAAAAAAAGACTAAAAAAAGTTTGGTGACCCCCTACCTCACGTTCTCATCTTTGTTTCATTATTAATTTAAACTTAAAATAAGATGAAAAGACAAATCGAGATTTTTACAGCAGGTTGCCCAGTATGCGAGCCTGTGGTGCGATTAGTAAAAGAAACAGCAGGAAAGGACTGCGAAATCACACTTCATAATCTGTCTGAGCAATGCGAAAGTAAAATCTGTGTTTCAAAAATGAAGGAATATGGGGTTACAAGAGTTCCTGCCATTGCTGTTAACGGAAAACTATTGAATTGCTGCACCAACATCAAAATCACAAGAGATGATTTGGTAAATGCAGGCATAGGAAGCTGTTAGGTATGGCAATTACTAAATTAAACAAAAAAGCATCTATGGGGACTGCTGTATTTTCAGCAGTTTCCCTCAAACTATGCTGCTGGGGCCCTTTGCTACTTACAAGTGTAGTTGGTATTAGTGGGAGTTCTGTCTATTTTTCTTGGCTTATTGCATTGAAACCTTATCTATTGGCCATAGCATTTTTGTCATTGGGATTGGCTTTTTATCAGGTTTATAAAAAAAAGAAGGTGGACGATTGTGACAACTGTGAAACTGATAAACCATCATTTTTTAAGTCGAAATTCTATTTGTGGTTAGTTACTGTGTTTGTTGTTGTGATGACATTGGTTTCTTATTATCCACAAATATTTCACCCAATGGCCACAAAAGGAATTGTTGCAACAAACAATACACATATTCAAACTGTAAAGTTGAATATTGAAGGAATGGTATGCTCTGGTTGTGAAGAAAATATCAATCATTCTGTAAACAAAATTAATGGGGTTACAAATGTAACTACGTCTTTCGAAAGAGGGACTTCAATTATAGAATTTGATACCACTAAAACGAATGTCGATGAGATAAAAAAGGTCATTCAATCAAAAGGGTATTTGATTACAAATAGTAGAGATTGATAGACACGTATCCATTGCGGTGATAAAAGATAAATTGAAAACGACTTATCCAATAGGTTAGTAACAATTTGTGAAGAGAAAATTCTACAAATCATTCAGCATATTACGTAACACATTAAAGTCTTTTAATCCTGAAATTTGTATCATACAAATAAGAATGGGTTTATGGAGACAATCAGCATATTTGAAACCAAAGAAAAGAATACTAAAAAAGGAGTAAAGGAATCATTTCCGGTTACGGGAATGACCTGTGCCTCTTGTGCAGCGAGTGTTGAATCTGTATTAAAACATACCGAGGGAGTATTTGACGCAAACGTCAATTTCGCGAACAGTTCTGTTATGGTAGAGTATGATGAGGGGTTGAACCCTAATCAACTTCAAAACGCGCTTCGTGAGGTCGGTTACGATATTATAATTGATGCCGAAGACCCTTCGGAAGTACAGCAAGAACTTCAGCAAAAACATTATCAGGACATAAAAAACCGTACCATCTGGTCGGCGATACTTACGCTACCCATTTTTGTGTTGGGAATGTTCTATATGCAATGGGAACCAGGCAAATGGATTTCATTGGTATTGGCCTTTCCAATTCTTTTTTGGTTTGGGCGCAGTTTTTTCATCAATGCCTTCAAGCAGGCCAAACACGGTAAAGCAAATATGGATACCTTGGTGGCGTTGAGTACCGGAATCGCCTTCATCTTTAGTGTATTTAACACTTTCTTTCCTGAATTTTGGTTGAGTCGTGTCATCGAGCCTCACGTATATTACGAAGCGGCTACCGTCATTATTACCTTTATTTCCTTGGGGAAACTATTGGAAGAAAAGGCTAAATCAAATACATCTTCAGCCATCAAAAAACTAATGGGTCTTCAGCCTAAAACCCTTAAAATTATTGAGAATGGTGAAGAAAAGGAAATCCCTATTGCATCTGTACAGGTGGGTCAGACCATTTTGGTACGTCCCGGAGAAAAGATTCCGGTGGATGGCGAAGTTTCCAAGGGAAGCTCGTATGTAGATGAAAGTATGATTACGGGAGAACCCGTTCCAGTTCAGAAATCCCAAGGGGAAAAGGTGTTCGCCGGTACGGTTAATCAAAAAGGAAGCTTTCAATTTACGGCTGAAAAAGTAGGTGGAGAAACCCTGCTTTCCCAAATCATTAAAATGGTTCAGCAAGCGCAAGGGAGTAAGGCACCCGTTCAAAAACTGGTCGATAAGATTGCCGGTATTTTTGTTCCCGTGGTGTTGGGTATTTCCATTGTAACCTTCATCGTCTGGATGTCCGTAGGAGGCGATAATGCCTTTTCACAAGCCTTATTGACCTCTGTAGCCGTATTGGTTATCGCTTGCCCCTGTGCCTTGGGCTTGGCAACGCCAACTGCCATAATGGTGGGTATCGGTAAGGGAGCTGAAAATAATATTTTGATAAAGGATGCCGAAAGTTTAGAGCTTGGCCATAAAGTGAATGCAGTAATCCTTGATAAAACGGGTACGATTACGGAAGGAAAACCATTAGTAACCGACATACTTTGGAAGGACAAGCTTGAAAATCAGAACGATTACAAGGAAATTCTCTTGGCTATCGAAGCACAATCGGAACATCCTTTGGCAGAAGCGGTCGTCAATCGTTTGAAAGAAGAAAATATTGAACAAGCAGAAATTACTTCCTTCGAAAGCATTACAGGGAAAGGTGTAAAGGCGCAATCAGAGAATGGTTCAAAATATTATGTAGGCAACCATAAACTTATGGTCGAAAAGAATATTCAAATCGACGCTTCTTTGATACAAACAGCAGAAAGTCTGGAAGAGAAGGCAAAAACAGTCATATTCTTGGGTAACGAAAATCAAGTGCTTGCGATACTGGCAATTGCGGACAGGATTAAAGAAACTTCAAAAAAAGCCATCACTACGCTTCAAGAAAGGGGCATCGAGGTCTATATGCTCACGGGAGATAACAATAAAACGGCTTCCGCCGTGGCAAATCAGGTGGGGATTTCAAATTACCAGGGCGAAGTAATGCCTTCGGACAAAGCCGCTTTTGTTGAAAAATTACAGGCAGATGGAAAGATAGTCGCAATGGTAGGCGATGGTATCAACGATTCGCACGCTTTGGCGCAAGCCAATGTGAGTATTGCAATGGGTAAAGGTTCGGATATAGCAATGGATGTAGCGAAAATGACCTTGATAACATCGGATTTACAATCCATACCCAAAGCATTGGAACTGTCAAAAAGAACCGTTTTGGGCATACGTCAGAACTTGTTCTGGGCATTTATTTACAACATCATTGGTATTCCAATAGCGGCAGGAATACTTTATCCCGTAAATGGGTTTTTATTAGACCCTATGATTGCAGGTGCAGCAATGGCATTTAGCAGCGTATCTGTAGTTGCAAATAGCTTAAGACTGAAACGAGTAAAACTTTAATATTAATTATAAATTCAAAAACAATGAAAACTTTAAAATTTAAAACAAATATCAATTGTGGTGGTTGTGTATCAAAAGTAACCCCTTTTTTAAACAAACAAGACGGTGTTGAAAGATGGGAAGTGGATACCGGTAACCCCGATAAAATCTTAACTGTGGAAAGTAAAGGTGCTACCGATAAAGATATAGAGACCACTTTAAAGAAGATTGGATTTAAAACTGAGAAAATTGCTTAAAAATTCAAAGGGTTTGTGGCTGTCTGGAAAATTTTGATAGGCTCTTTTACCTTGGAAGATCAAGAAACAAAATTAACTATTTTTTTATTATATTGAAAATCAGTTTTTTGTAAAAAGAGCTTATTGAAATTAAATATGATAGGATTTGTTCGTGTTTATATTCAAATATTCCTATATCTTTGTGCCCACGGAAAAAATCGTAGCAAAGGTTACCTATTCGGTTACCTCGATTTATTGAAATAGACCAATTGTCTGGTAATCAAAATATTGTTGAGTGGTAAGTTAGTTTTGCCACCCCGACATACTGAAACAAATAAAAAATCTTGTTAGTCATTGGATTAACAAGATTTTTTGTTTTTGGGCCAAACCAGTTGGGGTTTTATTCAAAAAAAAGGGTGTTCGAATAGTCAAACACCCGATAAAACTTTTTCACAATCCAGGAAGTATTTTTATTTAGCAAACCACAATTTGGTATCCTGTCGGTCGGCCCCTTGTCGATTCACTGCCTGGTTTACATTGTCTCCGTTTGAATTATAGGCCCCATTGCCATACCGCATTCTCTGGGGATATGCCCCGTTTATAGTACCCAGGCCATATAACTCAACATCTGAAACACCATTAGCCAATTCACTGGGGTAACCTGTTTTTCGGACAATAGACCAGGCTTCGAAACCATCTGTATAGGCTGCTATCCACCTTTGAATTGCTATTTTTTCCAGGTTTTCTTCCGGTGTGCCATTTAACTGTGCAAGTTCCGCTTCTGCTAAATAAGCATCGATTTCGCCATCACTTACTTCCCAGAGCTTCATAGCTTGTCGTATTGCTTCTTGAAACAATGCCTGTGCATCTCCTCCCATGCCATTTACTGCAGCCTGAGCCTGTAAGAAGTAGGATTCTGCAGCCGTCATTACTATTTCAGGAAAAATGGGACTTCCCTGATTTTTTTGCTGAATGACCCAGTTGGATGGTTGGCTATAAAATTCATAACGAACCAGTGGTTTTATTTGGGCATTCATTCGGATAGGCTGCCCTAAGTAGTATTGATTTTCAGGAATAGTGACCATCCAGCCACCGCTTGTCTCTTCGACGCTAACTTCAGCTCCCTGGGCGCGCATATTATCTACAAGAAATTGTGCTCTTTTCGGAAATAACTCAAATCCTTCAGGATCATTTTCCTGGTTAGGCCGTAATATTTCAATACTCCCTCCCGGAGCTGGCTGAGCATATTGAGAGAGTCTGGGATCGTCGTTATCAATCAAATATTTCAGCAGTGTTTGACTTACGGTCCATTTTGATCCTAACCCACCAAAATTATGCCATACATCACCATAGGCAGCACTTCCAAATTGGTCAATTTCTGTATCTTTATCGAGCAGGGCGTTTTCAGACTCATTGGACAACAAAGGATTTTGTAAGGCTTCTTCTATAGCTGAGGTCGCAAAACCAGCACCTTCTGCACCCATAGCCCGAGTGGCTATTCTTAATTTTAGGGTATTGGCCAGTTTTTTCCATTTCTGTAAATTACCTCCAAAATATAAATCATTTTCACCCAAATCCTGTATTCCGTCACCTGTCGAAGTTTTATCTCCTATGGTTGCCATTGCTTCATTGAGATCCGATATTAAACCTTGGTATATTTCTGCCTGCGTATCGTATTTGGGAAGAAGGATTCCTTCTTGCGCCGCTTCTGAGTAGGGAATTTCTCCAAATATGTCTGTATACATTTGAAAATATAAAGACTTAATAATCTTCCCTACGGCATACATATTTTCATTTTCAAATTCACCGCCTTCCCGTGTAAATTTCAGGTAGGTATCGAGCGTGCCCAGATACCCACTGAGCCAATCCCAGGTGGCATCAGTGTATGCCGGATCGTAGGAATATCCCAGTTCATCCGTCCACCAACAACCGTGGTTACCGAATGTGAAGTGGCCGGCGTAGCGATCAGCATGAATGAGTTGGGCTCTCCAGTATGGGAATCGATTGGGACCGTATAGAACATATTGAGGAACGGTAAGAAAATACCGTGCACTGGCCTCATCTTGTGTAATTGCATTAGGGTTGGTATTTATCTCATCAAAATCAGAGGTACATGAGAACATAAATAAGCCTAAAGCAAATGATAGATATATTATTACGTATTTCATTGTAATGGTTTTTTAGAATTTGACAGTTAAATTTGCTCCTAATCTTCTGGTAGTCGGTAAGTTGTAAAATAAGAATCCTTGTGAAAAATTGCTGGTGCTGTAACTGGATTCAGGATCAAAGTTTGGAATGTCTTTGTAAAAAAAGAACAAATTCCTTCCAACTAATCCTATACTTAGCCCTTTGATAAATTTATTTGACAAATATTTTGAAGGAACTTTGTATGAAAGGGAAACTTCACGTAGTCTCAAATTAGTTTGGTCGTAAATATATTCTGAAGGAATACCACTAATTGAACCCCAGTATTGCTGGGCTGTGATGGACTGGCTATTGGATTCATAAACTGGACTGTCAGCGGTACCGGTGTTAACTACCCCTTCTACTGTAACACCATTATCCCGGTATCGCAAAGTTCGGGAAGATACTCCTGATCCATCCAAACCAGCATCTGTTCCCGAATACAATTGACCTCCAATCCTAAAATCCAGCAGTAATCGAAGAGAAAAATCTTTGTAGGTTAAGGTGTTATTGAATCCACCAGTCCAGTCGGGTTGATAATTTCCCAGAAATACTCTTTGGTCACTGGCTTGTGGTCTTCCGGTAGCGTCTACTACGATTTCTCCAGCGTCATTAGTCATCCACGTATTTCCGTAAATATCACCAAAACCTCCTCCGACAGTAGCTTGTACAACAACATTGCCCGAGTTTGTAGTAGAAAATACAAAATTTTCTAATTCGTCGACCAATTCTACTAATTGGTTGTCATTGTGTGCCATATTTAAAGAGACATCCCATGTGAAATCTTCATTCGCTACGGGTACTCCACCTATGAGTAATTCAACCCCTTTATTTGACATTTCACCTACATTGGTTCTGAAGGTACTGTAACCAGTAGATGCTGGGACAGGTACATCCATGATCAAATTTTTGGATTTTATATCGTAGTAGGAGAAATCTCCATAAACCCTGTTATCAAAAATTCTCACTTCTGCCCCAAACTCCAGCGAAGTAGTTTGTTCCGGCTGTAAATCTGGATTCAATCTTACACTTGGCCTTGTTAGGGTGGTCAAATCCAGGTATGAATTTTGCTGCAAATTGTAAAAGTTGTCTAATTGATAAGGCCCCGTATCACTACCGACTTGTGCCCATGATACTCTCAGTTTAGCGAGATTCAAATTCCTCATATTGAGTGACTCACTTAAAAGATACGACAAACTTGCAGCCGGATAAAAATAAGATCGGTTGTTTTCAGGTAATGTAGAAGACCAATCATTCCTTCCGGATAAATCTAGATATATCATATCTTTATAAGATAGAGAAGCCGAAGCGTACAGAGAATTTACTTTTTTCTCGGAGGTAGGGGTGTAACTGGGTACTAAATTCCGGGCACTTGCTGTTGTGGCTTTTGTCGGAATCTTAAAATCTTCTCCGAAAATACCAATGTTTTCACTTGTTGCATATAATAAATTCCCACCCAGATTTCCGTTGATACTCCAGTCTTCGTTAAATCGCTTATTGGCAATTAACAAAAAGTCAGCGTTGGTTTCTGTAGTTTTGAATTTTCTGTAGTTAAATCTTCCGGAAGGGAAAAACCAATGTCCGAAAGATGTTACCGATTCAATATTTTGATTTACATAGTCTGTTCCTATCCGCGCAAATCCACTTAACCAATCAGAAAATTGATAGGTAGCTTTGGCAAAACCGTAAAACCGATTTCTTTGGTCTTCATTCCTGTCATTGTATAATATCCAATAAGGGTTTCCATTGCTGGACCCATACGTTCTTACCGATAAATCTGATTCATTTTGATAATCTTCGTAATCAGCTAATGACAGATTCCGGGGAATATCATATAGATAAGCCATTATACCTTCAGTTCCCTGCGTTACCCTGTTTTTGGCATCCTGTGTGAAATAGGTGATCTTGGCGTCCAATGTCAGGCGATCTGAAAGCCTTGCATTTCCGCGAAGGTTAAAGTTGTGCCTCCCGATGCCGGAATTCGGTAGTATTGATTCTGCCTGGTTATTGGTATATGAAAATCGCATGTTGGCATTTTCATTACCTCCTTCCAGGGCCAGTGTGTTTACCCAATTTGATCCTGTACGAAAAAAATCAGATACATTATCAGGTCTTGCCAGGTATGGCCTTTGTTCTCCAGTGTAGTATAATTGCTGGGATCCGTCGAGTGGTGCTCCCCAGGACCCGCCTTGTGTTTGAAGGACTTCAAGGTCTGAAGTAATATCTCCCTGACTTCCCTGGCCATATTGGTTTTGTAGTTCGGGAATAATCAAAGGATTTTCAAACGTGAAATTGGACGAATAGGTAACGCCTATGCCTTTTTGAGCAGTTCCTTTTTTAGTAGTAATCAAAACCACACCGTTAGAAGCCCGGCTACCGTAAAGAGCAGCAGCATTCGGACCTTTAAGTACAGAAATACTTTCTATATCATCTGGATTTATATCTGATACCCCCGTTCCGTAGTCCGTTCGAGAATATTCCCCTGCTCCGGATCCGGCTGCACTACCAAATCCACTATTGTCGATAGGGACTCCATCCACTACATACAGTGGTTGGTTATTGCCGGTAAGGGAATTATTCCCTCGAATTACTACTCTCGAGCCACTCGCCGGTCCCCCGGTAGATTGGGTGATGACTACTCCAGCTACCCGGCCGGATAAAGAATTTACTACGTTCGTTTCTTTTACAGTATTGACATCACTTCCTCCTATTTCTGTCACTGCGTACCCCAGTGCCTTTTTATCTCTTGAAATTCCCAGAGCCGTAACGACTACTTCATTGAGTGCGATCCCTTCCTGAAGGGTAATATTAATTTCTGTTCTTTCTTCGATTTCAATTGTTTGAGTGGAGTAGCCAACTAAACTAAATTGCAAAGTGGCGTCACCGGGTACTGTTATACTATAGTTTCCGTCAAAATCTGTAATAGTACCACTATTGTTGGCACTGCAAAAGACATTGGCTCCAATTAACGGGTCACCATTACTGTCTGTTACATTACCTTCAACCGTGATTTGAGCTGATATTGAAAAGCTCAGAAAACACAGAATTATGAAAAGTACTGATTGTTTCATACTGAATGTTTTATGGTTTTGATAATATAGTTTGTTTAAAAACTTACTAAATACATGCATTATTTAGTAAATTTTACCTAATGAAAACGACTTGTATTATAGGATTTAGGATTTAATTCCAAACATTAATTCTACTCTTTCATATTTCATAACGTATGAGGTTGGTTAATCGCTGCGAGTTACTTTAAATTTTCCTTTTAGTGTTAATGTCTAATCAATTTAATTAATGGTGGTAATATTGATCTTAATAAATTATTTATTTTAATTATATTCAATATTGTGTTTTAAGTTTTGCATTGTAATAAGGATTATAGATAATTAGATGGGCATTATCCATTACTTCCATTATGAATATTACACGTTTGGCCACCAAAAAGATATTAAAAATGAAATTATTATCTATCCCGTTGGGAACGAATCGGATGGGCATTCCGATCCAATGAAATTCCTGGATGATAAGGGAATACTACTTTCTCAATAATTCCTGTATCATAGCATTTCCGCAGGACGGAAAGTATTACCAACGACAAAGAATTGGTCGGGAAGTGCAAAAAAATTATTTATTGTTGTAGAGACGGAAGTTTTGTAATGCAGAATTGATGGAGGATCCCCATTGGAATAGCGAGGAGGAAATATAAATGAAACCAAAAAGGTTTATTTGCTATCTCTGATCGATTTCAATTTTTGTTCCAGGGTTTTCACAGTATACACATCATTACTGTCAGGTTGGATTTTACGCATTTCTTCAATGAATTGGGAGCTAATTCCTTTCGGTTTCCTTCCAAAAGCATTTTTAATGTAAGACATTACACTTGCAATTTCACGATCAGTATATTCTTTGTTCTCTGATAGGCCGGGCATTACTGCATGGAATTCATATTCTTTTCCGTCAACAATCACGGGGCCTTTCAGACCATGCAAAACGATCAAAGCAAATGCACTATCTCTTCCTTCTATATATTCTGAGTGGTAGAGTGGGGGTGCAACATGTTCGATTCCCTTCCCGTCTCTTCCGTGGCAGGTACTGCAGTTGGCTTCAAAAATTTCTATACCCGATGTACTTTTTGAAGAATTATTTTTTACCCTGTTGAAATAATCAATATTTGATTCAATCCTTTCCTCCAGACCGGTTAATTCTTCCTTACTTTCTTTCATTGATGACCAGTATTCTTTTAAACCATTCAACATAAAAGCTTCATTGTCCCTGTGATTGGATAATGCCATAAAGACAGCGAATTTTTGATGATCCGGTTTAAGAAGGTCAAGAATTTGGGTAGTGAACTGAATTTGGTCGTCTTGCTTATTAGAAATAAGTCCGTTGAGGGCCGTTAAATAAATTAGATTTTTTGGACTGGCCTGTTGATTATTTTTATAATTGTTAATTTTTTTCTTGATTTCAGAATTGATTAACTCAGGATGTTCAATCAGCATTTTTATTATATGCGGAATAAAATATTCTTCATCGTTGTTCCAAAGGTATAGAATATCTAAGCTTGTAATTCCATCAAGGCCTTCCAACGTCCAAAATGCGTGTAGTTTTGTTAAATTTGAATTTGAGCTTTCGGACAAATCACGAACAAGTTGGATTGAACTTGTATCATTTTTTTCAATTAGCAATTGCTGCGCGTATCTTCTGTGCCAGCCACTTGGACTGCTCAACATTTGAACTAAACCACTGACGGAAGTATTCCCGGGATTTGATATAGATAGGGATGATGAATTCGTATGATTGATCTTGAAAATTCTTCCAAAATTGACAACGGTATCCAGGCCCTTTTGATGATATAGGTTTCGTAAATATGAGGTGAGGTAGGTTTTGTGCTGGAGTAACCCTCTATGCATATCAATTATATACATAAAACCGTCAGGTCCTACTTTTAAATTAACAGGTCGGAAGCCCTCATCACTTGAAGCGATAAATTCAGAATCTTCATAAACTTGTTTCCCTGTAATGGCAATTTCTTTATTGTAAATTTCATTCTGTTTAATAAGGTTTACTTCCGGCCCACAAACAAATGAATGGTATTTTAAGTCTTTTCCATAATTGTTCCCTTCGTAAACCAATGGACCACAGGCAGAAGTAAAATTAAGAAGGTGGTTGTTTGTGGAATCCAACATTCCTTCAATATAACCTCTGTTTACGGCAGTTGGATGAAGAGGGTATACCCTTTGGTCTTTAACGACGTTAACGTTAACACCAGAAGGATAAGACAAATTTTGATTCTTATCGAGTATTCCGGGAAGGAAATAATCACCTTTAAATTGGCTTGAATTGGAATTCGTAAAAATATGGCCGAATGAATCTTGTGTGATACCCCATTGCCCTCTTAGGAAAATAAATTCTTTTTTCCATTTTCCATCTTTGAATCGATATCGCGCATTGGATTTCGCGTTGTACAACCAATTGTCCAGATGGTACATCAAACCATTTGGCTGATGTTCGACATTGCCACCTACAGCGTAAGCATCATCAACAAGGATTTTCTTGCCGGGTGTATTATTTTCTTCTACAGGCACCCACCACAAATTCGGAGGAGTAGCGTATAGAATTCCTCCATTGATATACTTGATGGCTCTGGGTAATACCAAACTATCTAAAAAAACCGTTTTGTGGTCCATCCTGCCATTCCCATCTTTGTCTTCCAGATAGGAAATTTGTCCGTTTGGTATTTCTTCTTCACTTCCCGTAAAATCCGTCATATACCCTTTCATCTCGACAACCCACATTTTACCGAATGGGTCAAATATCAAATCGACCGGTGCTTCAATCAATGGTTCCGAAGCAATTACATCAAGTGAATATCCATCTTTTAACTGAAAATTTGACAGGTCAATAGAACGTTCGAAATCCGTGAAAGGATTTTTTTGATTACAAGATATGATACTAGAACTCAACAAAATACACATTACCAATTTTGCCGCAAATTTCATTTGAATTCTTTCTTGGTTGAAATTTATTAAGAATGTAAGTGGGTGATAGCAGACTCGAACTGCTGACCCCTGCCCTGTCAAGGCAGTGCTCTAAACCAACTGAGCTAATCACCCGTTCCCGTTCAAGAGCGCCAAAAATAAAAAATTATTTAAAATTATTTTTATTATATGACGAAATTTATGATGTCTTTAACCCACTCCCTTGTATTCTAATAGGTGCTAATCATTAATGGATACCGAAAATTACAGAAAAGCATCTGCCTTGCGATAGGATTCTATTAACTTTATTTCTCCTGATTTCCCACCTTCGCTTAAGCCATGTTCCATGCCAACTATTCCTTTATAGCCTTTATCATAGATATGTTTGAATACGTTTTGATAGTTTATCTCACCTGTGTAGGGTTCTTTCCTGCCGGGGTTGTCACCTACCTGAAAATATGCTATCTCGTCCCAGCAGTAATCAATATTGGTTATGAGGTTCCCCTCGTTTTTTTGCATATGGTAAGCATCATAGAGAATTTTGCAGGCCGGACTGTCCACACCCTTACAAATCAAGTGTGTCTGAGGAGAATAGCGGAGAAATAGATCCGGGGTATCACTTAATGGTTCCAGAACCATGATCAGTCCATGCGGTTCAAATATTTCAGAAGCTCTTTTAAGGGTTTCTATTACATTTCCGGTCTGGATATCAAGCGGAAGTCTTCTCTCGTAATTTCCAGGAACTACTGTCATCCATTTGGCATTCACTCGTTTGGCCACATCGACTGCCGTTTGGCAACTTTTCAAAAATATATCGGTATGTTCCTGTTTGCCAGCGGCAAAAGTATTTGCTCCGTTACCGCCTTTGTCAATTACAAATACACCCATATCCATACCCAGGTCGTCGAGTGTTTTACCAATGCGTTCTTGTTCGGAAATAGAGCGTTTCATCATTCCATTATCTTCAATCGATCGAAAGCCCTGGTCAGCCATAAATTTTATTTGATCGACAAAATCATTTCCAGCATGATTTTTGAACATGCCATTATGGGGAGCGTAATTTAGGTTAAAGGTTTCTCCTGCAGGCTGCTTAGTAGGATTGCCTCTTAGAGAAGGAGAAATACTGAGGGCTGATGCACCCAAAAAGCTGTTTTTTACAAAATTTCTTCTTTTCATCAGTTATTTATTTTGATTTAGATGAATGTGATGAATTTAGTATTTTTTCACATTCGATGAATTGTATGATAGCTTATTTTATATGTGGTTTGATTTGATACGTTTAATTGTAAATATCAATACTGTCAAAACTAAAAGTACACTAAATAATTATTTTTATGAATATTTGCAAAATTAAATCGTTTCTATAACAAAAAATTTGGTATTACTAAGTAAACATTTTTTTCTTCTTCATTTTCTTCTGTGTGCATTTTGTGCATATAGTCAACAAGGAGGTAATGTTTTGATTAAAAAGACATTTTGGATGGAAAAAATGGCAAGTCCATTTGATATTGTGATTTATGCCTATGATACCACAGGATTGACTGGCACAGTAAATAGAATTTCAAGGGAACTAGATGATATAATTTTCGAGATTAATCATTACGAAGAGAATAGTGACGTTAATTTATTTTGTGAAAAACAGGTAAGTGGAAAAAAAATCTCCATTTCTCCGGATTTAACAACCTTGTTGAGACTATCGAAAGAGGCCTATAAACTAAGTAATGGGAAGTTTGATGTATCAGTTGGTTGCCTTATTCATTTTTGGAAATCAAAAAAGAATTGGGATTCAATGCCGGCTGACTCAATTCTAAGAACCTTTTTGCCCCGTAAAAATATCTCTAACATAAGGATTTGTGGGAGAAAGGCAAAATGGGGTGTAGAAAATGCTTGTTTGGACTTTGGTGGATTGGGTAAAGGATACGTGGCACAAAAATTTGTTGACGAACTTGAGGCTTCAGGGTATCCGATTGCTTTGATAAATGCGGGAGGTGATATTGTTACCGGGGAATCAAAAGGTAATGAGCCCTGGAAAGTGGGGGTTGAGTTAAAAGACGGTTCTCTGGAAAGCCAAATACTCAATATTAATAATTATGCTGTAGCTACTTCTGGAGATATGTACCAATATATTACCATTGGTGATGAGCGTTTTTCACACATAATAGATCCGGAAACTATGAAACCGGTAAAACATCGAACAAACGTCACCGTTTTGGCACCTGAAGGATGGAAGGCGGATTTTTATGCGTCTTATTTTTCTATTCTTCCACCGAGTAAGGCTGTAGAAAAAGCAAATTCAATTAAAGGTGTCGAAGTATTAATATCTTTTGTAGAGGGAGAACGGATTAATACTACCTGGAGTGATGGGTTTATGAAATTCATGAAAAAATAGAATTAGTCAACCTAGTAGTATAAATTGAAATATAATATGGTTTATTGACGAATTTCATACTGAAATTTTATGATTTTTTTTTGTTTGGAAAAAAACAATAAAATCCATTTATTTGAGAGATTAGAGAAGAATATCCATTAAATTTACTCTGTTTTATTAACATTTAAAATGAACTATGATAAATAAAAATTTTGCTTTTTACTTATTATTTGGACTGTTAATTTCACCGGTATTAAAGGGACAAGACAGTTTTTCGAAGTACGAAGAAAAATTGCCAGAAAGTGAAGTGTCATTTACCATGGTACCTGTCGAAGGGGGTACAGACAATGTAAAGATTGGTAATGAAGAAGTATCTTTAAGTATGAATTCTTTCTGGATTGGCATGCACGAGTTGACGTATGACGAATATGTTGCCTTTATGCAAGATGAGAATTTTAGCCAGGATCAAACGGTAGATGCGATTACACGACCTAGTCCCCCCTATATTGATTTTACATTAGGTATGGGCAAGGAAGGTGGTTTTCCAGCGAATAGTATGTCACTATATGGAGCGATGATGTATTGTAAGTGGTTATATGAGAAGACGGGACATTTTTACAGACCCCCATCAGAGGCCGAATGGCAATGGGCATGTCAAAAAGGAAACACGACTGTTACGGACCAGACATCTGTTTACAAAGAAAACAGTGACAATAAATATGGTAAGGTCGGTGGAAAAGAAGCTAACGATCTTGGATTATTTGATATGATTGGAAATGTTGCCGAATGGACTATTGATAGTTATTATGAAGATTACAAATCCATGTTGGAAAAGGAGGGGAATGAAAATCCGATATTTGTGCCGGAATCGAAACGGAGTACGATTGTATTAAAAGGGGGGCATTTTCGAACACCAAAGGAAGAATTGTCGTGTTCCCTTCGGATTCCATCTGAGAAAAAATGGAATAGGAGAGACCCACAGATTCCCAAAAGCAAATGGTGGAATACGGATGCTCCATTTATTGGTTTTAGATTAGTAAGACCAAATGTAGAAATGACAGATGACGAAATACATGCGTTTTACGATCAATTTTTAAATTGAAATTTTTAAAACTTAGTCCACCCTTATAGTGGCTAACAAATCAAATAATTATGGGAGACAATAAAGTAAATCGAAGGAAATTCGTAAAAAGTTCGGCACTAATGGCTGGTGGTGTCATGGCAATGCCTATGGGAGCATCCGCATTCTATTCAGGAACGGCGGAAGAGGAAATCAGAGTGGCATTGATTGGGTGTGGAGGTCGTGGAACAGGGGCTGCAGCTCAAGCAATGAAGGCACACCCCAAGGTGAAGTTAGTAGCTATGGCAGATGCCTTCATGGACCGTCTGGAAAATAGTTATAAGAACCTGAAAGAAGCCATGGGAGAAGAAGCAGATACAAAAATGGAAGTGCCCGATAGTCGAAAATATGCAGGTTTTGATGCTTATAAGAAAGCAATGCAGCAAGCTGATGTTGTTATTCTTACGACACCTCCTGGTTTTAGGCCAATTCATTTCAAAGAGGCCATCGCTCAGGATAAGCACGTATTTATGGAAAAACCTGTGGCTACTGATCCGGCTGGAATCCAGTCGGTTATCGACACGGCACAAGAAGCAAAGAGTAAGAAATTGAATGTCGTTGTAGGCCTTCAAAGAAGGTATCAGAATTCTTATCTTGAACTTATGAAAAGATATCAGGATGGTATGGTTGGTGATTTAACTTCAGCTCAGGTATTTTGGAATTCAAGGGGTGTATGGGTACGTCCGCGTAAAGCAAATATGAATGAAATGGAATACCAAATGAGAAACTGGTACTATTTCAATTGGCTGTGTGGAGACCACATTGTTGAACAGCATATTCATAATATCGATGTATTCAATTGGTTTAAGGATGATTTTCCAAAAACAGCTCAAGGTATGGGGGGTAGAACTGTACGTGTGGGTAAAGAATACGGTGAAATTTTTGATCATCACTTTGTAGAGTATACTTTCGGAGACGGGTCTATTATGAATGCTCAATGTAGGCATCAGCCCGGAACCTATGGTAGGGTAGATGAGGTCCTTACGGGAACGAAAGGGAGAATTTATTGTAACCAGGCGCGAATAGAAGACCTGGATGGAAATACCGTTTTTCAGTTCGATAGGGGGGAAAAGGAGAACAATCCGTATCAAACCGAACACGACCTTTTATTTGATGCTATTTCCAAAGGTGAATATAAATTTGCAAATGCGGAGTATGCGGCCCATACTACTCTTACCGCGATCGTAGGAAGATTAGCCACTTATTCCGGACAGGTAATTGATCAAAATGTGGCATTAAATTCTGGAATGTCCATTCAACCTGAAGAATATTCATGGGAAGCAACACCACCGGTTTTGCCAGGGGATGATGGGCTGTATCCATGTGCAGTTCCCGGTGAGACAGAATACTTTAAGTCTTAATCTGAATAGAGGGGATTGGTCAGGTTTATTCTATTAAGAAACTTTATAGTAGGTTTAATTTCCTGTTAATTAAAGGAGTAGATATAGTAATTCGCAATTTTTCTGCGTATACTATAGGAAACAAAACGTATTTATTATGTCTGCATTTAGTGATAAATTAAAAGGAAATTGGAATATTGTAAAAGGGAAGTTACAGCAAGAGTTTGGTGATTTGACAGAAGATGACCTTCAATATATAGAAGGGAAAGAAACCGAATTACTTGGCAGACTTCAGAAAAAAACCGGTAAAACAAAAGAAGAAATTAAAGACTGGGTGGATAAGGTAGTTTAATCGGAAAATAAAAATCATATTTATGTGGCCTCCTTTCAATTAAGGTGGCCACTTTTAATTAAAATCTGTGGAGGATGATAAAGAGTAAAAATCCATTTGACGGTTCCGTAGTCGGTACCTATGAATATTTTACAACGGGTAAAATTGAAAGTGTTTTGGAAAATGCTCAAAAAGCCTTTAAAAGAAGTATAAATAGTGAATTTGGTAATGATATATCTTTACGAATAAGCAAGTTTAAAAAGCTAGCGGAAATCCTGGAAATAGGCAAATTAGAATATGCGAAAATGATTACACTGGAAATGGGAAAACCTATTTCTCAATCAATTGCCGAGATCGAAAAATGTGCCTGGTTGTGTAATTATTATGGGGAAAACGCAGAAAAGTTTTTATCCATCGAATATATAAAAACGGATGCTTCTGAAAGTTTTGTGCGTCATGATCCTATTGGAGTAGTTCTTGCTATAATGCCCTGGAATTATCCTTTTTGGCAATTATTTCGATTTGCAGTTCCTGCTATACTGGCCGGTAATGTTGTTATTTTAAAACATTCTTCCAATGTTTCTGGGTGTGCTTTACGAATCGAAGATATATTTACGAGTGCAGCGTTTCCAAAAAATACATTTCAAACAATTCTCGCAACGTCTTCACAAATTGAAACAGTAATTGAAAACCCTATAATCAAAGGAGTTACGTTGACGGGAAGTGAAAAAGCAGGACGATCTGTGGCAGCAATTGCAGGAAAAAATATAAAAAAGACTGTTTTGGAATTGGGAGGAAGTAATGCCAGTGTGATTTTCGAAGATGCTGACCTGGAAGAGTGTATTGATACACTTGTTTGGTCAAGGTTCCAGAATGCTGGACAAAGCTGTATTGCAGGTAAAAGGTTTATTGTATTGGAGGGGATTTATGACCGTTTTATTTCAATGTTTGAAAAAAAGGTAGGGGATCTCAGAATTAAGGATCCGTTAAAGTCAGAAACGAAAATTAGTTCAATGGCTTCAGTGAAGCTGGCCGAGGAGTTGGAAGACCAGGTTCAAAAATCCATTGAAATGGGAGCAATCCTGAAAATGGGAGGGGATAGAAATGAAGCCAAATTCCAACCAACAATTTTGGAAAATGTCTTGCCGGGTATGCCGGCTTTTGACGAAGAATTATTTGGTCCGGTAGCATCTATTATAAAAGCCAAAGATGAAAAGGAAGCTATTGACTTGATCAATAATTCCGGATTTGGGTTGGGGGCATCTTTATATACTAATAATATAGCAAAAGCGAAGAAATGGATTCCTTATATAAATGAAGGTGCAGTATTTGTAAACGAATTGGTAAAATCAGACCCGCGCTTACCTTTTGGAGGAACAAAGAATTCTGGTTACGGAAGAGAATTGTCTCGGGATGGAATATTGGAATTTGTTAACCGGAAAACGGTTTATATAAAATAGTGGCCCATTGACAACAACAGGCCACTACAGGTTTTTTATTTTTTTTTGGTAATCAAGCGGTATAGCACTAAAAGGATCACCGAACCTCCGATTGCTAATAAAAAGCTTCTAAAGTTAAAACCGGAAACATCTCCGAGACCCATAGAACTGCCAATCCACCCTCCCAGGATGGCTCCCAAAATGCCAATAATAATACTTCCAATCCAACCTCCGGGATCTTTGCCCGGGTGAATAAATTTTGCAATAGCTCCTGCTATTAAACCGAAAACGATCCAAACTAACCAATTCATAGATACATTATTTTAGGTGAAAAATAGGTTTTAAGTCGAAAACAGAATTATGCCGAATGTGTTTTCTTAGTTTAATATACGTTTATTGGGGATATTAATATATGATTTTTTCGTTAAATGCGATAATGGAAATAAAAAGTATTGATGAATGCGGAAGAAATTATGGAACAAAAATTAGCAAATAATCCATCAGTGGTCTTTTACGATTCTGTCTGCGTGATGTGTGATTCATTTATTCAATTTTTAATTAAAATTGATAAGGATAGAATACTTCGTTTTTCATCGCTGCAGTCTGATCTTTGGGAAAAAACAAAAAAGGATTTTGACAAAAAATGGCCAGAAGGTGGGACTGTGGTGTTCTGGAATAATGGAAAATGGTATTCGGAGTCCGATGCGGTTCTCCAAATTTTTCAGGTAGTTGGAAAGTACAAGGTTTGGGTATGGGTCCTGCGGATAATTCCTGTCTTTTTTAGAAATTTAATGTATAGATGGATTGCTCGGAATCGGTACAAGGTCTTTGGTAAAAAGAATTCATGTGAATGGGTTCCTGCAGACAAGAGGTATCTTTTTCTAGATAATACGAAAGAATGAAATCTAATAGCTTTATAAGTTTTTAATAGGATTGGAGCCTATTAAATCAGAAATTGATCTTTTGACGAGATGGGTAAGAATTGAAAGTGTAGTAGTCAGAATCTTACCTATCCATTAGGTCAGTTGTTGATATTCCCTCAAGTTCATGTCTGCCGACCTGTAAAAGGATTTGATCTTAGTAAACATGATTCCTGGTTGCAGCAATAGGACTCTTGAATCCAGTAATCGGTTCCTCTTTTCCCAAAGGGATGTTTTCGGCATGCCATATATTTTAACTCGTCATTGATTCTCAGCGTCTATTACCTTAGCGGTATTGATGAATTTCTTTTGAGAGAGAAATTTATTGACCAGGGTAAGTTCATAAACAGAATATCTGTGAATAGATGTATTCCAAACAGTAGCTAAGTCTTCAACCATCCGGTAATGCTTAGTCTCGGTTGTAGAGTCTCCAGCACCTCATGTTCGATTTCGTCGCTCTTGAAGAAACATACGGTTCCTGCCCGGGGTTGTATGACCTTTTTTTCATTTGGGGTGTAAAGTACAAGTTGTCCTCCATCCTTTTCATCCCAATGGGGGTTTAAATAACAGACGAAAGAAAATTTTCGTCCAGAATCACTCTTGAATTGATCCAGGTGTCTTTTATAAAAAGACCCAATATCATAGTAAGCATAGTGAAATTCATACCCTTTTAAATTGGTATAGCAGGTTTGGTTTAGATATGTTAAAAACTGGTCTATCCAGTCAAAAAACATTTCTTCATATAAGTTGGCATTATCAGGTTCTATCCATGAAATTAAATCCCCCCTGACTTTTGTATTTTCTACGAAGGAATATCTTCTTCCTACACCGGCCTGGTGCATTTCTCCTTCTTCAAGTTTTGAAAGTAGTATTTTGCGTAAATTCATTAATAGATCCGAATCAACAAATGATTCTAAGATCCCGTAGCTTTTTTCCGCAACACTGGAAATAAGCGATTCATATTGGTCATTTTTCATTGGATATTCAGTTCCCGCTTAGGTTAATAGAGGAACTCATATACAAATATACCCAAAACGCTTGAATTTGAGCGATATTTGTCGGTGAAAATCACCAATGACTTTATCATTGACACAAACCCGAAGCCGTGACTTCCCCGTTTGCTTTTGGGCGAGTATTTCTTTACCAGGTATTGTCTTTGCTTCATTGAGCCGATGAATTCCAACTGACCATGGCAGCATTTAATCGAATCATTAATGCTTTCGTCGATTTGAAATAATTTACTCAAAACTCAGTTCGTAAGCGGCCACCTCATTTTTCATAAAGGTAGGTACAGTAATCGTATTTTTTGTGGGAATAAATCCGATATCAGCGGTATTGGATTTTTCTTCCTGGGTGTCCAGTAATAGGGTAGTTTTATTTCCTTTGATGTAAAAGATTTGACCTGCCCATCGGCTGGCTATAAATGTAGAATCATTTATAATGACAAGGCCATCACCACCTTTTACTTCATCATTGATGATGTCATAGGTTCCATTTTCATTAAATGATATTAGACCCTCACCGTTAAGGCCATAGATTCTTCCATTATAAATTTCCACCCCATTTATACTGGGGACATCAGAAGCCACTAGTATAATCTTTTCTCCATCCGTTTTATATATTTTTGCATCTCTCATATCTGAAAAGAATACGAATGTACCGTCTGTTGCTGCATCGTTGAGAAATTGGGCATTTTCCACGGGAAGTTTCTTCTCAATTGATCCATCTGACAAGTTGATAATAACTACTTCATCTATATCTGTGACAAATAGCTGATCATTCAATATAGCCATCCCTTTGGGGGCACTAAGTCCTTCCACCCACTTTTCCGAGTCTACTGTTCCATCCTCATTTAATTTTGAAATAAATCCATTTCCATCTTTTTCGGAGGGTTTAGTATTTCCGTTGGATACATAAATGGTCCCATTATGGAATAATGTAGATTCAGATCCCGTGAATATAGAATCGGTTTTCCAGAGCATTGTCACCTTTGGTTCTTTATCTTCCATAACAGGTTTTCCCTCTTCGCTTTTACTTGAATTCTCAGAACAACTGAAAACAATAAAGAATAGAAAAAGGGTTAAAAAAGTAAAGGATTGATTTATTTGGGTGAAGTTTTTCATACTAATCAGGATTAAATTTGACAAGGAATTTACAAAAAAATGGTTAAACTAATTTCAATTGTTATTAAAATAATTATGCAATTTTGATAATCAAGTTTATTACCTTTGATTCTGAGAAAAGTTCTTTAAATACAATTTCAGCCGGAGGGGTTCCCATCCCGTATGATTACGGGATAAGGGATGAAAAGGGAATCGTGTGAAAATCACGAGCTGTCGCGCAACTGTAAATAACGCGTAGATTTTTTATCATTACACTGTCCACTGTTTATCATAATTACTAATTCAGTTATTAGAATGGGAAGGACGATAAAAATGTTATAAGCCAGGAGACCTGCCTTTTCCGATGTAAATGACAATGCTTTCGCGATTTGAAGTGATGTCAGGTTGAACTATGTGCTTGATGAAATGGAATTTCATTAGCTAACCTTTCTACAGGAAACAGGTGAGTCTTGTCTCATTTGTTTTTCAACCTGCCTGGTGTATTTTGATTCCGAAAGATTGTGAGTATTTCTGATTCTGATCATATTTCTGATTGGGTCTAAAGAACGATTAATAAATCTTATTAAACGTTTTAAAATGAAAACGCACATTTTAGGCTATCCGCGAATTGGTAGCAAGAGAGAATTAAAGCATGCCTGTGAGAAGTACTGGTCAGGGCGTATTTCCAAAGATGAGCTTTTGGAAGAAGGGAGGAAAATCCGTGAATCAAATTGGCGGGCCCAATTGGATGCCGGTTTGGATTTTTCCCCTGTAAATGATTTTTCTTTTTACGATCAGGTATTGGACATGATTGTCATGATAGGAGCTGTTCCTGGACGGTATCAGGAAATAATAGACAAGGATTCAAAAGCACCTGGCCTTGATGTATATTTTGCAATGGCAAGGGGTAAGCAGGAGAATGGTATAGATATTCCGGCAATGGAAATGACGAAGTGGTTCGATACGAATTATCATTACATTGTACCAGAATTTGTACAGGATCAAAAATTTCAATTGAATGCTGAGAAAATATTGTCAGAACTTGAAGAAACAAAAAAACTAGGAGTAAATCCCAAACCAGTGATAATTGGCCCTGTTTCTATGTTGTTACTTGGTAAAGAAAAAGAAAATGATTTTGATAAATTCGAGCTTTTAAGTGAACTTTTGCCAGTATACCGCAAGTTAATCCACAAACTTCGGGAAAATGGCATTGAGTGGATCCAGGTGGACGAACCATATTTGGTTACAGACCTGTCAGAAGAAGAAAAAGAAGCTTACCGTTCTTCATATTCGGAATTAACCAAAGAGCTTGATGGTATTAAATTAATGTTGACTACATACTTTGATGATGTTTCCAAAAACATAGACCTGGTTTCATCGCTGCCAAGCCATGGATTGCACATAGACTTGTCGCGGGCTCCGGATCAGTTAGATGTTATTCTCGGTAAATGGCCGAAAGAGAAATGTTTGTCTTTGGGTGTGGTTAACGGCCGGAATATTTGGAAAAATAATATTGAAAATTCACTTGCCTTAATAAAAAATGCCTCTGGACAATGGGATGATGATAAATTATTTATTGCTACTTCTTGTTCCCTTTTGCATGTCCCTTACGATTTGCGTCTTGAGAAAAAACTTTCATCGGAAATCAGGGATTGGCTGTCATTTGCACAGCAAAAGTTACAAGAAGTTGTTTTCTTGAAACAAGCATTTTTAGATCCGGGGAAAGTGCAGGAGGAATTGGATGCAAACAAAACATCAATACAATCCAGATTGGAGTCAAAGGTTTTACACCAACCCAAAGTCAGGGACAGGGTCGCGAAATTGACTTCAGATGATTATAAAAGGGGAAGCGAGTTTGCTATCAGGAAGAAATTACAAAAAGAGATGTTGGGCTTACCAATGTTCCCTACTACTACGATCGGGTCATTCCCTCAAACCAAAGAAGTACGTAAATGGAGGTCTAGATTCAAACGAAATAAAGTTTCAGTTGAGGAGTATGAGAAATTTATCCTTGAAGAGACCAAACAAGCGATTCGAAAGCAGGAAAATATCGGCCTGGACGTATTGGTTCACGGGGAGTTTGAAAGAAATGATATGGTAGAGTATTTTGGTGAACAGTTGGATGGATTTACATTTACACGTTATGCCTGGGTACAAAGCTACGGCAGTAGGTGTGTAAAACCCCCCATAATTTTTGGTGATATTTCACGGCCAAAACCAATGACGGTGGATTGGACAACAAAAGCGCAAAATATGACCGACAGACCGGTAAAAGGGATGTTGACCGGACCGGTAACTATTCTTCAATGGTCATTTGTAAGAGATGATCAACCTCGATCGGAAACGGCAACTCAAATAGCACTGGCAATACGCGATGAGGTATCTGACCTGGAGTCGGCGGGCGTGAAAATTATTCAAGTGGACGAACCTGCTCTGAGAGAAGGGTTACCGTTGAGTAAGGAAAATCGGAAGCAGTATTTGGACTGGGCTATTGATTGTTTCAGGCTTGCTACATCTTCCGTAAAGGATGAAACACAGATACATACTCACATGTGTTATTCGGAGTTTAATGATATAATTGAACACATTGCCCTGATGGATGCTGATGTCATTACCATAGAATGTTCGCGATCCCAAATGGAGTTATTGGATGCATTTATCCAATTCCGATATCCGAATGATATTGGCCCCGGTGTATATGATATTCATTCTCCCCGGGTTCCTTCAATTAAAGAAGTAACAGTGCTTCTGGAGAAGGCGCTTGAAGTTCTTGCACCGGACCAGCTATGGGTGAATCCGGACTGCGGATTAAAAACCCGTAAATGGGAAGAAACGGAAAAATCCCTTTTGGCGATGGTTGATGCAGCTAATGAAGTGAGGAACAGGGGGTCGGTTTGACAGTATGTCTGTAATTGGGGGAGAATGCTTTGCTTTTCCAGCTTCGACACGTAAAAAAGACGGAAGGCCAAAGCTGTAACTCGCAAGTTTACTCCTGTTTTGGGGCTACAAGCTGCAAGATAAAAACCTGCAAGCGTAGAAAAGATCTGACAGCGTTTTTGGAGAAAGTCCGGAGACGGAAGATTGAAGGCCGCAGAAGGTGGTGTGAAGATTTAGTGAGGGCAAGGCAGTCTGATGATGCAGGCTGCCCTGTGTAATAGTTATACCGCAAAGAGGTGCGGAGGGCCGCAGAGGGCCGCAAAGGTCGAACAATGTAACATACCGATTCTTCGATCTTCAAACATCAGATCCACTCTGCGAACCTTCGCGTCCACTCTGCGAAACCCTGCATAATCACCTGTCATTTCACCAAGTATGCGGGACAGCCTACCAGTTACTTACCTTCAATTACTGATCACAGGTATCCTACTTCGGAGTCAGGTGTATAAAAGGACAAATCATTTCTTCTAATGAAATACCCCCGTGCTGGAAAGTGTTTTTATAATAGTTGTTGTAATAATTATAATTGTTTGGATACAGGAAAAACTTATCCTCTTTAGCAAAAATAAAGCGGGAACTTACATTGGGTCTTGGAAGGTGTGCATCGGAAGGATCACGCACTTCTAGAACATCTTTGGAGTCGTATTTTAAATTCCTACCTACTTTGTACCGTAAATTTGTGGTTGTTTCTCTGTCTCCGACCACTTTTGACGGTTGTTTTACCCGGATAGTCCCGTGGTCAGTGGATACAAATAAATCGATATCGTGTTCGGCCAATTTTTGCAATGCATTCCATAAAGGAGAATGTAAAAACCATGATCGGGTAAGAGACCTGTAGGCTCTTTCATCTCCGGCCAATTCCTTAAGTACTTCCATTTCCGTTCGGGCATGAGATAGCATATCGATGAAATTATATACAATTACTGTAAGGTCATTATTGAGATAATTAAGGACCTTACTCTCCATATCATTAGCTTGCCAGGTGTTGGAGACTTTAATATATTCATGCTTGATTTCTTTTTTCCATATTCTTTTGATTTGGTATTCCAGGAATTCTGCTTCATGCAGGTTTTTACCTCCTTCTTCATTGTCATTTTTCCACAAGTCCGGAAAATGCTTGGCAATATCTGCGGGCATCATGCCTGAAAAAATCGCATTCCGACTATACTGGGTTGCCGTCGGCAAGATACTGTAGAAGTAATCTTCTGACTGGACTTTAAAAAGTTGATTGAAAATGGGTTCCAGCACAGCCCATTGGTCATATCTGAGGTTATCCAGTAACAGAAATACTGCAGGTTTATCCTTGATTTTGGGGATTAATTTTTTCCGCATGAGACTGTCCGACATAGTGGGGGCATCGTCATCTTGCATCCAGTCCAGGTAGTTTTTATTGACGAATTTTGAAAATTCAGTATTGGCCTCACTTTTTTGCATGGTGAGGATGTCTTGCATTTGATCACTTTGGGATTCACTAAGTTTCAACTCCCAGTTGATGATTTTTCGATAAATGTCTACCCATTCAGCATGGTCTAATTGGCTGTTAATCTCCATTAATATTTGTCGAAATTCCTGCTGATAGTCCTGAACCGTTTTTTCCCTGACTAATCTTTGATTATCAATGATTTTTTTGAGGCTCAAAAGAATTTGATTGGGGTTGACAGGCTTGAGTAAAAAATCAGAAATTTCTGATCCGATAGCCTGATCCATGAGGGTTTCCGCTTCGTTCTTGGTAATCATTACCACAGGGACGTTCTTGTTGACTTCCCTCAGTTTCGCCAGGGTTTCCAGACCTGTTAATCCCGGCATGGATTCATCGAGAAAAACGCAATCAAAGTCACCATTTTCTTCTATTTCCTCTATGGCATCATAGCCGTTAGATACGGTGGTTACCTCATAACCCTTTTTTTCAAGGAACATTAACTGGGGTTTTAGCAAATCAATTTCATCATCTGCCCACAGGATTTGTATGTTATTTGTCATATATGATTTTTATCGCCTTTATTAAAAAAAAATACCCGATTTGGTGGATAGTGCCATCAAAAAACGCTTATAGTATGTTTAAATTTTGCTTTTTGTATGATTTTTCACGATTTTTCAAGCCAGATAAAGCTAATTTTGAGTTGCGTTGTGGAGCTACGGACTGAAAAAATAGCTGAAATTTGGCGAAAAAAATTGTAGAAATCAATCCCGATGCTTTCGGGAAGTACAATTTAATCATGCTCTGAAGTTATTTAATTATTACGATTTGAAGATACAATGAATAAAAAGAAAATCATAAACGATCCGATCTACGGATTTATTAATATCCCATTCGAACTTCTTTTTGACTTAATTGAGCATCCGTGGTTTCAACGTTTGCGAAGAATTTATCAGGTAGGTATGACTAATCTGATTTATCCCGGGGCTCACCACACCCGATTTCATCATGCCTTAGGTGCGATGCATTTGATGTGGGAATCCATTAACCAACTTAGGAACAAGGGGGTTGAGATCTCGGAAGAAGAAGCAAGAGGTGCATGTGCTGCTATTTTATTGCACGATATAGGACATGGACCGTTCTCACATGCATTGGAAGGACTGATGATCCCCTCTTCCCATGAGGAGATTTCGCTCAGGATTATTAAGGTCCTCAACAAAGAATTTAATGGAGCTCTAACTGTAGCGATAGATATTTTTACAGGTAAGCACCCTAAAAAGTTTCTTCACCAGTTGGTCTCCAGTGAACTTGATGTAGACCGTTTGGATTATTTGAATCGAGATAGTTTTTATACCGGAGTAGTTGAGGGGAAAATTGGTACTAACCGGATAATCAAAATGCTCAATGTCGACGATAATGAATTAGTAATTGAAGAAAAAGGTATGTATTCTGTAGAAAAGTTTCTTATGGCCCGTAAGATAATGTATTGGCAGGTATACATGCACAAGACGGTTTTGGCTGCGGAAAAAATGTTAATTTCTGCTGTATCCAGGCTCAAGTATTTAGTAAATAATAGGGTAGAGGACTTTCCGGGATCAAAGTCCTTTTTAACATTACTTACTGAACCCGGTAAAGAGAATATCCTTGACGACTTTATCAGCACAGATGATATTGATGTACTTTATACTATCAAGCAACACCATAAATTCAAAGATTCTTTGTTTTCATATCTCAGCAAAGGGTTATTGGATCGCAGGTTATTCCGCACACAATTGAGTAATGAACCATTTACAAAGGAATACGAAGAAAAGATAGTGTATAGAATTGAGAATGCTATGAGCCTGGAACCAAATGTTGCAAGGCAATTGATTTTTTCGGGGGCGGAAACCACTAAGTTTTACAGCGAGAAGCCAAGGCAAATTCAATTTTTGATGAAGGATGGTAGTGTCCGCCCTTTTGAAGAAATTTCGGAATTAGGTGTTACCAATAGTAAGACTACAAAATACTATTTAGTGTATCCTAAAGTATGAATATTATCCATTCTCCAGAATCTCTTTTAATTTTTCTAAGCCTTCTTCAAAATCTGCCCCGATTTGCTTGTCCATATTCATAAATAAAAGTAATATATTCATTGGTGGATTCATGCGCCCTGTAAAGCCCCAGGTAACTAGTGTAGAATTAGCGTCTATTTTTTCAGTAGTTAAATATGCATCTGATTTAGATTTGAAGGGACGGATAAATTCAAGTAGAGTATCTACTCTTTCATTTTCTACAAGGTGGGAAATAGTTTGTTTCCCTTCACCTACTCTCTTGTCCTGACTATTCCAATAGGATTCAAAACCAACAGTTCCATCTTCTCCTGAATATTTCTTTTCCATTTCCGGGTCTATGCGATTCCATTTAGCCCAATTATCCTGGTTTTTTAAATGCTTTAAATAGGTGTAAACTATTTCTACAGGTTTGTTAATTTGTATGCTTCTGTTTGCTTCATAATTCTTGGGGGCGATGGAACTTAATATGAAAACGATGAATATTAATGCAACAATAATGTAAATCAGGGTCATGGTTGGTTTGTTTTGATATTAATAATGGTCTTTTGTGATACGAGTGTTATCTTATTTTATATCTTGTTAAATATAGGAATTTTATTTGTGTATTGAGAGGATGCTATAGTATAATTTTGAATAGGTGTGAATTGAGCTTGAAATGAATTGTTATTCCCGGAAAAGTTTGTTAAACTTGATGCAAACTTGAACGAATTCATGAAAATACTCCATACGGCAGATTGGCATATAGGAAAGAAATTAGATCATTTTCATAGACTCGGGGAACAGCGTGAAGTTCTGAATGAATTAATCGAAATTGCAGATTCAGAAGAGGTAGATGCAGTGATCGTGGCGGGTGATCTTTATGATAATTTTAATCCCACCACTGAAGCCATTGAATTATTTTACAATACAGTGAAACGATTATCGAATAATGGTAAACGACCGGTTATTGCCATCGCCGGAAATCATGATAGCCCGGATCGAATTGAAGTATCAGATCCTTTGGCACGTGCTTGTGGTATTATTTTGTCAGGGCATCCCCAAACTTTGGTAAAGCCTTTTTCTATGGATACGGGATGGAGAATTTCAAAATCTGACCACGGGTTTTTAGAAATTGAATGGGATGAATTTGATTTCCCTTTAAGGGTTATACATACGCCCTTTGCAAATGAATACAGGTTAAAAACTTTTTTGGGGATTGAAAATCCGGAAGCTCAAATGAGAGAAGTTTTGTCTTCTCATTGGAACAACCTGGTTGAAAAATATTGTGATAATAAAGGTGCGAATATCTTATTGTCACATTTGTTCGTAGCGGAAAGAGGAAAGGAAATTCCTGAAGAACCGGATGGGGAAAAACCAATAGTTCTTGGTAATGCTCAAATTATATATCCGGAAAATTTACCTGATAGGATCCAATACGCAGCGTTGGGACATTTACATCGGTATCAAATAGTAAAGGGGAAGGATTACCCGGTGGTATACAGTAGTAGTCCACTTTCATATAGTTTTGCCGAGTCCGGTCAAACAAAATATGCGGTTCTCATTGACATAGAACCTGCTCAGCCGGTTCAGTATAGACCTTTGCCTTTATCCGCAGGGCGTCCACTGGTTAGAAAGAGATTTGAGGAAATAGATAGGGCTGTAGAATGGTTGATGGAAAATAAGGAATGTTTGGTAGAAATTACTTTAGCAATGAAAGATTACTTATCATCTGAGGATCGAAAAAGACTGTATCAGGCCCATGATGGCATTATTACCTTAATACCTGAAATCCAAACTGAGGATGGGCAGATTAATAAGCTGAATCAACACCAGATTAACCTTGAGAAAAATATAGCGGAGTTGTTTTCGGATTACTTTATATTCAGGCACGGTCTAAATCCTTCTGAAGAATTGATGTCTCTATTTAAAGAAGTTCAATCTCGTAAATCATGATTCCTGTTAAACTAACTATACAAGGACTATATTCCTATCAAAGTGAGCCCCAGACTATTGATTTTGATCCGTTATTGGGGGCTGGATTATTTGGAATTTTTGGATCAGTAGGTTCTGGTAAATCTTCTATTCTGGAAGCAATAACTTTAGCACTCTATGGGAATAGTGAGCGTTTAAATAAAAGTGGGGATGATCGAAATTACAATATGATGAATTTAAAATCGGATTCTCTATTGATTGATTATGAGTTTCAGAATTATAACAGGAAAAATTATAGGTTTGTTTGCAAGGGGCGAAGAAATAGCCGTAGATATACTGATGTAGGAACGTATAAACGTACAGCTTTTGAATGGAAAGGAGATCAATGGGTCGTGATGGATCATACGGACGGTGGACTAATTACAGGATTGACATATGAAAACTTTAGAAGGACTGTAATAATCCCACAAGGTAAATTTCAGGAATTTCTGGAACTCTCTCCCTCGCATAGGTCTGAAATGCTAAAAGAGTTGTTTAATTTAAGTAAGTTTGATTTTAGTCAGGAAACTTCAAGCTTACAGAAGCAAACTACAGAAAAGGTTCACCATTTGGAAGGTCGTTTAACCGGATTTGTTGATATCAACAGGGAGAAATTGAAGGAGTATCAGTTGCTAATAACAAATACTGAAGCTAAATATGAATCAGTTCACAAATCCTATATTGAATGCAGAGACAAGAGGGATGAACAAAAACAACTCAAACAGTGGTATGATCAATTGGCAAAAAAGCAAAATGAATTGGATTCAATTCTAGGTAAAGGGAAAGAAATACAAAAAATCAAATCCAGAATTTCTTTATATAGGGAAGCATCCAAGGATTTTGAACATTTCATTAAGCAAGTAGGTATCCAACAAAAATCTATTGGAGAATTAAAGGCGGAAATTAATAAGCTAAAGATCGAGGTATCTGAAGCTAAAGGAAATCTAAAAGTTTTAGGAGAGAGGTATGAATCCTTGAGTTCAAATGTCGAGCAACATGAATCAAAAAGGAAAGAAGGAGAGGACGCACGAAAAATGGCGCAATTAATAGAAATCGAGAGAAATATAAAAGAAAAAGAAACCCGTATCCAAAATGGAGGAAAAAGAATTGACGAGGAAAAGATTAAATTAAAAAAATCGGAGTCAAAAGTAGCCGAATTGAAAGATAAAATTCTACAAGCCAAAGAACAGGTGAAAGATCGGGATGTATTATTTCAACTAAAAGGACTTTGGAAAAGTTTGGAAGAGGTCCGTCGTCGAATGGAGGAAGTCGATACGGATGAAAAAGAAAGAATTCAAAAATTTTCCGGATCCAAAAAACAGTTTATAGATTCTTTGAACCGGGGTGAAGTTATAGAGTCACAATTAACGGATCTTTTACACAAGGAAAAAGGTTTGGAAGAATTAAAGGTTAGGGATTATCGTAACCATATAAATCAATTGTCTGTGCAAAAACGGCTTTCTGATTATGCGGGGAGTCTCAAGGAAGGTGAGCCCTGCCCTTTGTGTGGATCAGAATCTCATCCCTCGATTTCGGAATTTGGAACTGTGCAGGAAAGTATGAGTGAGCCAGAACTACTATTAGAAAAATCCGAAAAGAAGGTAAAAGACCTTGATCAAAAGATTATGAAGTGGGGTAGATTGCAAGAAGATGAAAGGGAGTTGGATGTAGAGATTAAGAAGAAGGCTGCTATTAAATCGGAATTGGTTAGTAAAAAGAATGAAATTGAAAACCAACTGTCTGGTTACAGGGGAAAATATCCAACACAAGGAACTATAGATCAATTACTGGAGACAACCGGAAAGATAAAAAAGGACCTTGACGAATGGGACAAAAAGTATAATATTGAAATCAATAAGCAAGAGCAAATACGAGAAAATTTAGAAAAATTTCAAAAAGCCGTAGCCGGTATAAATAACGAATTAAATCAGTTATTTGGAAGCAAGGTTTCCGTGGAGAAAGAGATTAACCCGGAAATGCTGCAAGAAATGGGGAAAAGGACTAAAGAAGGATGGATAGATTATTCAAGTTCCCTGTTCAAGACTATTGAAAAGGAAAAATCCAATTACCAGAAAATCAAAGTAGAAAAAGAAAGAGTCAAGGAATTATTCGGTGTGAAAAGTACGGCCTTACAAACGAAAGCCGGCTTTTTAGAAAAAGAGGAATCCTCGTTAAAAAAGCTTTCGGACCAGTTAAAAGAAAAGCTTGATAATTCTTCATTTAATTCATTACTCGAAGTAGAGAATTTGTTGCAAAGCACTATAGATGTTGAAAAATTGGAAACTGAAATCCGTACACATGAGCAAGAAGTCCATTCTTTGGAAGTGGGTATAAAAGAAACAAAGGAACATATCGGGAACCGAAAATTTGATATAACAGAATTTGAATCTTTAAATGATAAAGTAGACCAAACCGAGAGATTGGTAGGTGATTTGCGTGAAAAATTAAGTATTCTTAAGAATGAGTTGAAAGAATCAAATCGCAAGTGGAAGGTAAAACAGGAGTTGGAACAGGAATTGTCAGAGTTGGAAACCAGGCAGGAGAATCTAAAGATTCTGGCCGGTATGTTCCGTGCGAATGGTTTTGTAGATTATGTGAGTACTATTTATTTAAGGGAAATATGCAGCATTGCGGATCAAAGATTTAGAAAATTGACCCATAATCATTATTCACTAGAACTTTCGGAAGATAATCATTTTTTGGTTAGGGATTTTTTGAATAATGGGTATTTAAGAAATATTAAAACACTGTCCGGAGGGCAAACCTTCCAGGCGTCTCTTTGTTTAGCTCTTGCATTAGCAGAAACGCTTCAGCAACAGAATCGTGCTCACCAGAATTTCTTTTTTCTCGATGAAGGGTTTGGCACATTGGATTCTAGTGCACTGCAACTTGTTTTCGATACTCTTAAATCCTTGCGTAAAGAAGGACGAGTAGTTGGTGTGATTTCTCATGTTGAGGACTTACAGACTGAAATAGATATGCACCTTAGGATTGAAAATAATACGGAACATGGTAGCTTAATACTTAAGAGTTGGGAAAATTAAGAATATCATTCTAATGATTAATATAGGTATAACCTTGATATAAAATTATTGGTATAAGAAATTATATAGGTTGTTTTAGACTGTCATAATCAATACTTTTGAATGGTTTAATTTGAATGTATTGGTCATTAAATGTTGAAAACGATGAAATTAATCCTTTCTGTTCTAGCTGCTTTTCCACTTCTTTTTATTAATGTTGGAGAGGACTTTGAGTGGGGTTCTATAATGTTCGGGGATAACGAACAAAAGATATGGTCGGTCGAAAAAGCTAATAATTGGTACGAGAAACAAGGCTGGCTGGTGGGCCCTAATTTCAATCCTGCTTCAGCTATCAATCAATTGGAAATGTGGCAAGAAGAAACTTTTGACCCCGAAAGAATTGACAAGGAACTGGCTTGGGCGGCGGAACTAGGGATGAATACAATGCGCGTGTATTTGCACGACCTGGTGTACAAAAACGATCCTTCCGGGTTAGTGGATCGCATGGATACTTTTTTGGACATTTCCGAAAAACATGGTATCCGGCCAATGTTTGTCATATTCGATGCTGTATGGGACCCGTATCCCAAAGCCGGTCCGCAAAGAGCTCCCAGACCCCATGTCCACAACTCGGGATGGGTGCAAAGTCCTTCCATTGACGTCTTGCAGGATCCTACGGAATATCCGCGATTGGAAAAATATGTAAAGGGAGTTATAGGACATTTTGCAGCTGATCAGAGAATACTGGCCTGGGATATCTGGAATGAGCCGGACAATCCCAACGTCAGTGCTTATGGGGATGTCGAGTTGAAAAATAAAGTGGAATATGTGTTGCCATTATTGGAGAAGGCTTTTGGATGGGCGCGGGAAGTAAACCCTACGCAACCGCTGACTTCAGGTGTCTGGAACGGAGATTGGTCCTCTGATGAATCCCTGAAACCTATTGAAGAACTTCAAATCGAACTGTCCGATATAATCAGTTTCCATTGCTATGATGATCCTGTTTCATTCGAGAAGAAAATCAAACAGTTGAGCCGTTACGGCAGACCATTGCTCTGTACTGAGTACATGGCCCGACCCAACAAGAGTACCTTTGAAGGGTTTTTACCGCTAGCCAAAAAATACAATGTAGCCATGTACAATTGGGGATTTGTGAGTGGGAAAACGCAGACGATATATCCCTGGGATAGTTGGAGAAAGGAATATACCGCTGAGCCTGAATTATGGTTCCATGATATTTTTAGGTACGATGGTACTCCGTATATAGAAGGGGAGGTCGAATTCATCAAAGAGATTCTCGGGGAGGAATAGTGAAATAGGCATTGGAATTTCTTTTTCAATTGATATCAGCTATAACTTCTTTATTAAGATTAAGATAGGGAGATGGAGTAATTTCATCTTCCATCTTCAATTTGTATAAGTGTTTTAGCGTTTTAGTTTGCCCTTGCGAACAACGATCTTCTTTCTAAAGCGCTTTTTAAATAATCTATTATATATTCGAATTTTCTTGTCTTTCCTCATTATTTAAAATCAGGCTCTATCCTTTGAAATTAAATCTAATCAAGGTATTTAAGTTCATAATGACAATTTACTACCCCATTTCTTGGAAAATGATCATATAGCTTCGCCTATAGGAATGTTACTAATGGGGGCAAAATTACATTAGGAAGGCTAATTATTGCATAAGTGGTTAAGAAATACCATGAAAAGGAAGTACCTACTGTAGCAGAGTTTAACTGTTGATATTCGTATTAAAAAATTGATCAAATTGTTTTTTATGCTATCCTATTGGGGAACCGATTTACAGAACCGATAAAATAAGGATAATCTATAACGTAAAACTTATTACTTCCTAATTTTTCTGCGTTCCATACTTTCAGCTAATTTCGTTTTTAGTGGTTTTCATTGATAGTTACAACTAAGCTGTTTTGTAATTTTGGAGGAATGGTAAAGTAGTGTGTATGACCAACCATTTTATTATTTAATTCTAAAATAAATGTTGTGAGAAAATTGTTATTTGGTGTTTTTTTTCTGATCTCTATTGTGGCGGTATCTTGCAGTAAAGATGACAAAAACGTAGATTGTCACTCCGGGTTTGTTCTGGCTGAAGCTACCCAAGACGAACTTCAGCAATATTCCCAGACGGTACAAACCTATGCTGCTAATCCGACCGAAGAAAATTGTGAGAAGTTTCGTTCTGCAGCCCTTTCCTATATCGATGCATTGGAATCGTATGAACAATGTGCTATTGATGCTGGCCAGGGAGCCAGTTATCAGCAGAGTATTGATGAGGCCCGTGATGGTATTAATACATTAAGTTGCCAATAGTATTTACAATAATGATAAAAGAAATAATTATGAAAAAATTGACTTTTACTTTAATAATGGTTATTTTGGGAATAGGTTTTTCATATTCCCAGGAGGAGTCTATAGGTATTTCGTTTCAGGAAGGAGACCTTGTAGTTAATGCTGGAATCGGATTAGGTTCTACCTTTACTTTTGCTGGTGGATTGGGTCTTCCATTGGGAGGAGGAGTGGAATATGGAATTACTGATGCGATCGGAGTAGGAGGTGAATTTGGATTTGTTTCCGGAGGTGGTTTGACTGCCATATATGTCGGGCCAAAGGGATATTATCACTTCAATGAATTATTCAATATTGATAATGATCAATTGGATGTTTACGCCGGGTTGAGTTTGTATTACCGGCATTTTAGTTATTCGGGATTCTCATTTGGCATAGGAAGTGGAATTTATCCCGGCTTTCATATAGGTGGCAGATATTATTTCTCAGACAATTTTGGTGCTTATGCTGAACTGGGAAATAGTTATGGCTGGCTTAAAGCCGGTGTATGTTTGAAATTTTAAAGTAAATATAAATGTTATGAATTTGAGGAGGTATAAAACGGGAACATTGCTATTTTCAATTGTTTTTCTTTTTGGATTTCAGACTGCTGAAGCCCAGTTATTGAAAAGGGCTCTTCAGCGGGGTGCTAATCGAGCGGTTGAGAAAAAAGTAGAAAAAGAAGCTGAAAAGCAAACCGGGCGAATGTTGGATTCCTTATTCAAGACCAAAGACCGGGAGGTGAAAGGTAGAGATAGTGATTCCGTTTCTGCTGAAGATCAAAGAAGGGGAATGAGGATGATGCAGGAAATGCTGGGGGGTGTAAATACTGCCGATTTGCCGGAATCTTTTTCATTTGATACCCGGATAATATGGGAAAGTGAAGATGAAAAAGGTAAAAAGACGGAAATGTATATGTTTTTTGAGCCTGATGGGGTTAATTTTGGTATGAGTCCGGAGCCTTTTGAGGGAAGTGATTTTGAAACATTTACGGTAATGAATCCCGAAGATGAATATATCGCTGTATTTACTAATTCTGATGGTCAAAAGAGTCTTATTTCTATGCCATTTATGACAGATAAAATGAAGTCGTACATGGTTGATAAGCAGGAAGAATCAGGTGAAGATTCTGAATTTAGCATTAAAAAAACGGGGAAAACCCGGACGATAAGCGGTTATTCCTGTGAGGAGTATATTATTACTACCGATGAGTATATTCAGAATGCCTGGATTACAGAGGATTTGGATGTGACAAATGGATTGTACTCAATTTTTCAGCAAGCATATGCTGAAAATAAAAAAATGGGAATGCCCGATCTTTCACAAGGATTTCCTATGGAAGTGGAGATGACTAAAAGAAAGAATGGCAAAAAATCGTATTTGAGAACCAAATCTGTAGAATCCAAAGACCTGACATTAAAAACGGCTGACTATGAAGCTATGGGGATGGGGCAGTAAGTAAATTGTTGATTTTACTGGTGCCCTATGGTTACAAAATTATACTTCCAGCATACCAATTTAAACAAGTGTAGATAAAGAAATACAAACAGGGAGATAAAAATGGGGAAGCATGTATTCCGATGTTACCTATCCAGGCCATTAACACCCTAACGTTTACCCACGGACTTAGGTGGGGGCAAGAAATTTCATGAAAGTTTATTCGTACTTTTTTGTGTATTTGTGTTTTCCCCAGCGAGCAATCCCTGTGGGAATGGCGTGACATAGACCTATTTTAGAGGGTGCTCTAAAATAGGGTAGTAAGGTCAAAAAGAAACTCATGCGAAGATTTCTTGTGATAAATTAATTTTTCGCTACCTTGCCCATATAATTTATTTCCTGATTACGTCATGAGTGAAGGATTTAATGTTCGAACATTTTCCAGGATAGCAAGAAAAGTCCATCGAATCTTCCGGTACCTCTCCGTAATTTCCAGTGCGATAGCTATATCTTTTTTAATTTATGATATTGGTTTTCGACACCCAGATTTTCACGTATTATACAGAATAAATCAACTCTATATTATTACGGCGTTGATGGGAGCATTTTCTTTATTGTTAAGGTATCTGGATAAGGGGAAAAGGCCGCCTCGAAAGCTTTGGTTATTTGATGTTTTGATATTTTCTTCCTTATTGGCTATGATTCAATATCTATGGTCTGGCCAAAATAATGGTGAAGTGCAATACTCCCTGCAAACCGTTTGGATTTGGATCTTTTTTACTTTGTTGCTACATCTATTTCGGGAAATATTTTCCTCCAATATCAATCAATCTTTTAATAATTTCAACCCGGCACAATTATTTACGGGAAGTTTTCTTGTGGCTATTCTTGCAGGTGCTTTTGCATTGAAACTGCCAAATGCTACTTCCAATGGTATTTCAATGATCGATGCATTATTTACTTCAACCAGTGCCGTTTGTGTGACCGGGTTGGCGGTTATCGATACGGGGAAAGACTTTACCAGGATAGGGCAATATATAATAATGATATTGATTCAATTGGGCGGCCTTGGGATGATGACCTTTACTAGTTTTTTTAGTTCTTTTTTCAAAGGATCTACGAGTTATAAAGGACGACTTTTAGTGGGAGAAATATCCAATTCAGGTAGGCTAACCAAAGCGTATGGTATGGTACGGCAGATTTTGTTTTTCACTCTGGGTGTGGAGTTGATTGGAGGAGTATTGATTTATCATTCCCTCAATTATAACAACTTTACATCTTTTTCGGAAAAGATATTTTTTTCTGTATTTCATTCAGTGTCTGCATTTTGTAACGCTGGTTTTTCTACATTGAGCCAGAGTCTATACGAAGTTACATTCCGGTTTAATTATCCTTTGCAAATAATCATAGCGTTGTTATTTATATTTGGTGGTCTTGGATTCCCGATAGTGTTTAACTTTGTAAAATACCTTCAATATCAAATCATTAGTACATTTAAATCTTTAATGACACAAAAGTCATTTCAGCATCGCCCGTGGATTATTAATATCAATAGCCGAATTGTATTGATTACCACTCTTTGTTTGATCCTTTTTGGTACCTTTTCTTTTTTTATTTTTGAATATAACAATACATTAGCAGAGCATTCCTTGGTGGGGAAAATTACAGTGGCATTTTTCAATGCTGTAACACCCCGGACTGCCGGTTTTAACTCTATTGACTTTGCCGGACTAAATTTTTCTACCCTTATGTTAGTATTTTTTCTGATGTGGATTGGAGCTTCCCCGATGTCTACAGGTGGTGGTATAAAGACCACTACCTTTGCCTTAGCTACATTGAATTTTATTAGCCTGGCGAAAGGGAAAGACCGGATTGATCTTTTTAGAAGGGAAATTTCTGATGGATCGGTTCGAAGGGCTTTTGGCGTTATTTCCCTTTCATTGATAGTGATTGGTACTTCAGTTTTTTTCATTGCTATATTTGATGAGCAATTGGATTTGCTTCATATCGCATTTGAAGTGTTTTCTGCATATAGTACTGTCGGGTTGAGTTTAGGGATAACAGGTGAATTAACCGATGCAAGCAAAGTCGTTCTTATTTTGACGATGTTCATTGGAAGGGTAACAATGCTGACTATTTTAGTTGCCTTTTTTAGGAGAGTACGGTATTTACAATACAAGTATCCGACCGAAGAAATTTTAATTAATTAAAATCAATTACGTGAAATACATAGTTATTGGACTTGGTAGTTTTGGTTCATCGTTAGCGGTTAAATTGACAGCAGCTGGCAATGAAGTAATGGGTGTTGACATTTCTGTGAACCGAATAGAAACATTGAAGGAAAAGATTACGCATGCTGTATCCATTGACTGCACTGATCCTGTAATGGCAAAGGAATTGCCTATAAAAGATACAGATGTTGTAGTAGTGTGTATTGGTGAAGATAAAGGAGCAAATATCATGGCAACGGCTATTATGAAGCAGTTGAAAGCAAAAAAAGTAATAAGTCGGGCAGTATCGGAGACGCATCAAACAATATTGGAGACTATGGGAGTGGATGAAATTATCAATCCCGAAGAAGAGGCTGCTGAAAGATGGGCTGAAAAATTAAGTATTAAAGGGGTATTGGAATCATTTCATTTAACCGGGGCCTATAACATTGTAGAAATAAATGTGCCCAAGCCTTTTGTTGGAAAAAGCTTGGAAGAGGTTGATCTGGTTGAAAAGTTTAATATAATTGCTTTGACTACTTTCCTGAAAAGGGAGACTACTAATTTTCTCGGATATTCGAAAGAAAGTATTGTAGTCCAGGGTATTGCTACCAAGCAAACAGTTCTCAAAGAAGGTGAGATCCTGGTGATTTATGGTCATACGAGGGATATAAAACGGTTGTTGGAGGAAACGGGTGCGGTATCATAAGTAGTAACTTTAAGGTATTGAACTATGTATTATTATGTGGATATGTGACATTTGTCAGAATATTCGATATGCAGGGAAAAGTAATCTATTGGAATGGAAATATTGCCTGGACCAAAGGTCAAATAGTGTTCCGCAACACTTTCCGGGATTTCAGTTGAAGAAAATTTGCTGGAAAGATCCGGATGAAGAGAGTATTGAGATAGTGCGTCTTCTTTAATTTTTTCCGAATACTTCCTTCAATTTCAGTTCAAATCCCGGCAGAACTGCAGAATGAATCGTATCGCCGATAGTACACAGACGGGAAGCCTGGTACCTTCCTTTGTCGTCCGGCTGATATTGGACGACTGTTCGTTCGGCCGGATGTATTATCCCATATTCAAGCACTCCGGATTCTTCAAATATGTCAAACTTATTGTGTAATTCTTTGCGATTGTTATCGGGAGATAAAATCTCAACCACCAGGTCCGGAGTGCCCAGGCAACCCTTTTCATCTATTCTGGAAGGATCACATATAACGCATAGATCCGGTTGGAGAACGGTGTATATATCTCCGTCATTCGGTGTGTATCCCGGCAGTCTTACATCAAAAGGTGCTGTAAAGACTTCGCATTTGTGGTTTTGCAAAAAAAGCATGAGCCTGAAATTGAGCTTTTGGGATACTCGCTGGTGAGAAGTATAGGGAGCAGGAGACATTCTGAATATTTTGCCCTTGATGATCTCTAATCGCTCTTCAAAGGTCCAGCTCAGATAATCACGGTAAGAATAGATTTTTGAAAAATCCAGGTCTTCTACCTTTGTAATGGGTTTTGTCTCCGGTGTTTTATACCCCATAATTTGCAAATTTACAAGGAGTAATGGGAATAGAGGTCAAAAAGTTCCCTCGTAAAAAGTGGTAAGCGTCCAAAAATTCAGAGTCCCTAAAGTTTAGGTGCACGAGATTATAAATCATTTTTGATTTTCAGAATCGGTAGTTGAGCTTTATTTCATTTGGCTTAAAGCCCCGAAACGGGGATAGCTTGCGGTATGCAGTTCGTTCAAGGCATTTACTTCGAGAAGCTTCCAAATTCACTTCACGGACTTTAGACAGTTTAAATACTTAGAGTTTGAAGTGCCTAAAGTACTTAAAGTCGGCAGAGCGAGAGATTGAGAGTGAAGTAATGACTGTAGAATTAGTATCATGTTTATAAACATTGGCTCACCACGTTTGGAGGTCGTATACTTCACGGAGTTAAGTCAACACCACTTGTATTCAAAACTAGATCAAAGTGAAAGCAGGTGACAAAATATTTGGGTGCGGGTGCCAGCTATGTGTGAAAGCGATTATTTTGTCTTGAATTTTGGTTCCTTTGTTTCAAGACAAAGGGATAAAAGATACGCTACGAAATTGAAATTGGTTATACCTTGTACCCTCGTACAAATCTGAAAGTGGCTGGATCGGAAAAGACCAAAGTAGATGTATTTACATTTGAGGAAATCCTGGTTTACCAGTATTAAAGTATCCCGACCATATCGGCCCAGCTTGCCCGTTCGTGGTTGGGGCTTTTTTGTTTTCGTCGCCTGTCCCGATATTCATTGTCAGGAGGCACGCAAAGAAAATGGAAAGTAATAATCAATAATTGGGTTCTTTGTTGGCTATGAATCCAAATAATTGTTTCGTATTAAACATTATTTACGTTAAGTCACTATTCCCACTGCCCAACACATAATCAACAATCCTGTTAAAAAAGATTCCGGGTTAATCTTGGATCGGATAACTTTCAGCGCCTGCGCCAGGTGGTTTTTGGCGGTGTAAGGAGAGATATTGAGTTGATTGGAAATATCTTTAAGGGACATTCCCTTTTTGAAGTTGAGTTGATAAACTTGCTTTTGTCGATCGGGTAGCGTGTTGACGATTTCTCGTATATTTTCATTGAGTTCATTTCTTTGCACCTCCCGGTAAAGCGAATTGTTATCGCATTGTGGTACGTATAACCATACCTCTTCACGGTATTTTTCTTCCTGGGTTAGTTTCTTAAAGTGATCTCTTACGAGGTTTCTGGTAATGGCCAGCATATAAGATTCCTTATCTTCTATATCCTGAAACCTGTTCTTGTTATTCCAGAGTTTAATCAATACTTCCTGGGTCAAATCTTCCGCCACTTCGGGAATTTTGACATATTTTAACATGAAACCGAAAATTCTATTTCGGTATTTTTTTAACAAATCTTCCATCTTCACACTAAGTTTTGCTTGCCATTAGGGTGATTTGATCCTTTGAAAAGCGGTGTGAAACAATGCGTTGTTAGGCAAATATAAGAAAGAGGGTGAAAAAAATTAAAAAAAAATAAAATTGACTAGTCTTTTTTTTGGTGAAAGGAGTTTACCTGTACAGATTTGATCTTTTTTAGGGGTGTAATGCAAAATAATGTGTTGTAGTATTTGTAATAGAAAATATTCGATGAATTGAAATTTCGAAAAAGATTTGACATATTGCTTCAGAAGTATAAGGAAGGGAAATCCACACGGTCAGAGTACCTGGAAATGATATCATTAATTAGGAAGCATCCGGAATTGCATGGTTTTTTACAGGATATTATTGATGATGATTGGGCCTCTGAATTTCAGTCCCCTAATCAGGATGGAATGATTTGGAAATCATGGAGTCAGTATAGTTTGAAACCGATTATTAGCATTGCAGCGGCAATAGCCCTATTAGTAATTGGTGTGATCGGAATATGGGGTGGTCAGAAACAAAATAATTACCTCGTATACACTACAAATTATGGTGAAACGAAAGAAGTAGCTTTGCCGGACGGAAGCCGCCTGACCCTGAATGCGAATTCTTCTGCCATATGGCTGAAAGAATGGCAGGAGAATGGAAGGCGTATTATCAAACTGGAGGGTGAAGGTTTTTTTGAAGTGGCTCATATAGAATCCGGGGAGTCAGGCGCTATACCTTTTGATGTAACCACGGAAAACGTGAAGATTAATGTTTTGGGGACTTCTTTTAATGTAGAAGCGAGGCGAGATGACACCAAGGTATATCTGGAAGAGGGGGAAGTTAGATTGAATGTGAAAGATGATACGGAAGTTCTGCTAAAACCTGGTGAGCAAGTAATTTATAATAATATAAACGAGAAAATTAAGCTTTCTGAAAATGAGACCATAGAATCAGCCGCTTCCTGGAAAAATGGAGTCATTAGTTTCCGCGAAGAAAAACTGGAAGTGATCCTGCTTGAACTTAGTGATATTTTTGGAAAAGAGTTTGAGTGTAGTGATCGGTCATTATTAGCCAAGCCTATGGATATTGGAGTTCCTTTTATGAATTGGGAAGCTACCAAAGAATCCCTGGAACTTTCGATGAATATAATAATAAAACAAAACGGGGAAATTTACGAGATAACGAATAATAACTAACATACAACTTCATTTAAGTAAGAACAAATACAATACAATTATGTGGAAAATAGGAGTTAAGTGCTTATGCACTATTGGGATGTTTATATTCCTGATTATACCAACCTGGGTGTCTGGAACCCCAGTTTTTGCTCAGAAAGAGATGTCATTGGTAGAAGCCATACGGCAGATTAGTAAAGATTACGGGGTGTATTTTACGTTTGATCATACGTTGGTCAAGAATATTACTGTAAAATATGAAACAAAGAAGGACCTATCGATTGAGCAAGCCATATCCGGGGTATTGTCGGAGACGGACTTGAATTTTAAGTTTTACGACAATCGTTTTGTTATTTTGTATAAGAACGACAAGGAGGGCCTGGAATCATTAAAACAAATGATGGAGCATTTCGGGGACATAATTGAAGAAGGGGAGAAAGACAAGATTCGCCATAAGATTAGACCACTAGCTGAAATAAGCCTCAGACCAGGCTGGAAACCTGCGCCTAGAAAGTTGACAGGATTGGTATTGAATATCAATGGAACTGTGGCGGATCAATCAGGGGAACCGTTAATTGGAGTAAATGTCCTCGTTAAAGGTACTGATAATGGAACTGCTACTGATTTCGATGGAAGCTATACATTGGAGGATGTGAATGAGAATGCTACTCTTATATTTTCTTATATCGGATATCAAACAGTGGAAGTACCGGTAGACGGAAGGAAAGAGGTTTCAATTCAGTTGGTTTCAGATTCAGAAATGTTAGAGGAAGTAGTAGTCGTCGGATATGGTACACAGAAAGTTCGGGATGTTACGGGTTCAATGGTAAGTGCAGATATGGAAGCATTAGAAGAACAACCCAATGTGTCCTTAATGCAAGGCTTACAAGGTGCAGTGCCGGGATTGAATGTTGGGCAAGTGGACCGGGCAGGAGAAAATCCGAATATTTCCATTCGGGGAAGAACTTCCTTATCAGGGGAAGGAAATCCCCTTATTGTTTTAGACGGAGTCATTTACAGAGGGAATTTAATAGATCTGAATCCTAATGATGTAGAGTCAGTAGATATTTTGAAAGATGCCAGTGCGACAGCTATTTATGGTTCCCAGGCTTCAAATGGAGTGATTTTAATTAGTACTTCAGAGTCAGGCGGATCCAAGGATGGTAAACCGGTTATCAATTTCTCTAGCCAGTTTTCTTTCCAGCAGCCCTGGCATGAATTGGTTGCCCAGGGACCGGATGAATTTATTAAAAAAATTGAAGAGTCCGATATTGAGCAAAGCAGAACAGAGTCTTCAGGATATCTGGAGAGAAATCCAAACTGGGCGCAGACAACGAATTTCAAGACCAACCATGAAATAAGTCAGTTTGAAGCAGGTAGATCCTTCGACTGGTATGATTATGTGACAACCGATAATCCTTATACTACAAAACACAACCTTTCGGTTTCCAATAACTTGGAATCGCATCATTACTTTGCCTCCCTGGGATATACTAAACAGGAAGGCTATATGAGGGATGAGCATTACGAAAGAATTAATGCCCGGATCAATTTGGGGAATCAAATAACAGATTGGTTTGATATCGATATTCAGTCTTTTTTGTCTTCGAGTAATTATGGACCGCAAAATTACGGTCCGGTTGATCGCTATATAGAGCCTTATGCCCATCCCTATGACCAGGAAAATAATCTGGTACAAAGGCCCTACGGAAATCCCGTTAATCCATTGATCGAAGCAAAAGCGGATGTTAATGACAAGCGAATTAATTTAAATGGTAATCTTACGGGTACGATACAACTTCCGGTTGAAGGGTTGTCTTACCAGGGAAGGTTTGGAAATAATTATAAAACTAATAAAGACTATTATTTCGGATCTCATGGGTCTAGTTTTCAAGGGTATGGATCTAAAATGGATGCCGTAGAATATAATTGGAGCTTGGATCACATCTTATCCTACAACAAAGAATTTAATGCCAATCACTATTTGGATATTACATTGTTGTATGGGATGGAAGATAGAAAGTATTCATTTACAAACGCAGAAGGATCTAATTTTTCAAACCATATCCTGGGTTATGATCGCTTGCAAGCATCTGAAACCGAACAACAGAGAGTATCATCTGGAGGTTGGAAAGAATCTAGTCTTTACAATATGGGAAGAATTGTTTATAAAATAATGGATCGGTATTTAATCACAGGTACAGTCAGAAGGGACGGCTTTTCGGGTTTCAGTGAAGAAAATAAGTTTGGTGTATTCCCCTCATTGGCTTTGGGGTGGGTCTTATCAGAAGAGACTTTTTATAAACAAATAGCACCGGATTGGTTGAACTGGATGAAATTAAGGTTGTCATATGGGACTACGGGCAATAGAACGATAGGTAGGTATCAGACTTTAGCGGAGGTTTCGGGAAGTCCAGGATATGTGGCAGGTGATGGGACCTCTCTTTTGACCCAGTGGATATCAGCGTTGGAAAGTCCGAGTCTGAAATGGGAAAAAACAACGGGAATAAATGTTGGAATAGATTTTGGAACCGTGAATGGAAGATTAAGAGGATCAATCGATTATTATAATAAAAACACCTCAGACCTTCTTTATAGTGTCGATATCCCGGCTATAAGCAGATTTGAAACCTTCCCGGATAACCTGGGAGAAGTTCATAATCAGGGGGTAGATTTTACATTTTCATCGGTAAATATGGATCAAGGGGATTTTACCTGGTCCAGTGACATTAATTTTTCCTATAATCGAAATAAAATTAATACTCTGTTGGGATTTGATGTTGATGGAGACGGAAAGGAAGATGACCTTATATCCGAAGGACTCTTTATCGGTGAATCCATTGGGGCTATTTTTGACTATAGCATAGACGGCCTCTGGCAATTAAATGATGAAATTTTTGATGGATATGAATTCGGTTCCTATAAAGTTCAGGACCTGGACGGAAATGGATTGATTGACGGAAATGACAGGAGCATTATTGGGAATACCAGGCCCGCTTACAGGTTCTCTATTAATAATACTGTAAAATATGGTGATTGGACACTTCGATTTTTTATAAATTCTATCCAGGGTGGGAAAAATAGGTATTTAGGAGAGGACAACCTTTATTCTTTTGCAATATTTAATGGCGAGTCACATTTCAATTTCTCATTTCCGGAGGGACTCAATTATTGGACACCAGAAAATCCAAATGCCCGGTACCAACGTCCTGGTATTAGCGGTGCGTCGGGGATAGCTGGAACCAGGTATTCTTCCAGAAGTTTTGTTAGATTACAAAACCTTTCATTATCCTATAATTTAGGCTCCATTATTCCTACTGTTTTCAGAAATGCCAAGGTGAGTTTAAGTACACAAAATCTTATCACATTAACCAAATGGCCGGGGTGGGACCCTGAAACGGGTGTCGGAATTACTAGAGGCGGAAGGCCTGTTATGAAAAGTTTTTCATTAGGAATTGATGTTCAATTTTAAAAGCAATAGTTATGAAATTTTTTAACCAACAATTTATTCTTAAGAATCAAGTTTATCTGATTATTCTAATTGCATTTTTTGCTTTTTCTTGCGATGAAAAAGAATTTTTGGAAACAGAGCCAATTGATTTTTATACGCCTATAAATTCATATATTACTGCAGATAATTATGAGGCGGCACTAATGAGATTGCATACTCTTGTAAGAAACCAGTTTTATTCCGGCGATCTTCAAAATCAATTTCCTTCTGCTGGAATGCAAGGGACAGATATTATGTACTTACATAAAAACCTGGGTTTTAATTCGGATATTTCTACATTCTTATTGCCTACTAATGAGCTTATTTACAATGCATTATGGCGTCCTGCATACCAGGTCATTTTTGATGCAAATGTGATTATTGAAAGAGCCGCCACCAATGCGAATGAATTAACTGAAGCTGAGAAAGTAGGATTTATTGCAGAAGCTAAATTTTTTCGGGGATATATGTATAAAATGCTTGCAAATCTGTACGGAGGGGTACCTATTGTATTAGAGGAGACAAAAGCTCCAAAACGGGATTATACCAGGGCTTCGCGAGAAGAAGTATATCAGCAGGTAGTTCTTGATTTGACAGAAGCTGCAAAGAATCTAGGGGATGTAGATGATGTGGCTGATCATAGGATTAACAGGTTAGCGGCATACCATCTTTTGTCTGAGGTATACATTTCTTTAGAACAATGGCAGGAATCTATTGAAGCAGCGTCAATGGTTATTGATCATCCAAGTACCGCTTTGATGACTGAAAGATTTGGTACACGGGCAAATGAGAAATTTTTAATACCTGAATATGATACAGATGTATATTGGGATCTGTTTCGGCAGGGAAATCAAAATCGATCAACAGGAAATACTGAAGCCATTTGGGTTTTACAATATGAATGGGAAATACCTGGTGGAGGTTCCGGTGGGCCTGAATTAGAGCGTATATTTGCTCCTCGTGCCTGGCAGGCAAAAATAGAGAACAATGATGGATCGACTAGTCCTTTGGTACCCCAGCCGAATGCTTTTACCTCTGGTCGTAGTTCAGGTTTTATTAGACCTACGTATTTTTTCTTTGAAACTCTGTGGAAAAGAAGTGGATATGATCAGGATTTACGGAACTCGTCAGCGAATATTGTTCGGGATTTTATCATCAGAAATCCTGCCAGTGATCATTTTGGAAAATGGATTTTTAAGGATAATTCACCTATACGAATGGAAAGTTTGAATGATACGACTCGAAATATGTATCCATGGATGACTAAATCTTCTACACCAGGAAGACAACCGGATGCAGCTTATTTGCCTGATCAAACGGTCGAAGGCGCCTTGGATTTTAGTCATAGGGCATTCAGAGATGTTTATGCCATTCGTTTGGCAGAGACCTATTTGTTAAGAGCAGAAGCATATTTAGGATCAGGGGATCTATCAAATGCAGCAGAGGATATTAATATAATAAGGAGAAGATCACACGCACCTGAAATCACTTCTTCAGAAATAGATATAGATTATATTTTGGATGAAAGAGCAAGGGAATTGTATCTTGAGGAGTTTAGATTATTAACTTTGACTAGATTAGGGAAATTAATAGAAAGGACAAGGCAGTATAACCCTCATAATGGGGATACTTATAAAGATCATAATGAATTATGGCCTATTCCATTCAGTGAAATAGAAAAGAATCTGGAGGGAGAGTTAGTGCAAAATCCAGGGTATTGAGTGTCCTGACAAGGATTGAACAAAGGAAAAGTTCTTTGTTTATTACTTATGCTGAGTAAAAGATGAGGGAG
>NZ_JAJSLW010000029.1 GCF_021729145.1 Membranihabitans maritimus
ACCATGACGATCAATGGCGGGGAGGACTATGATTTTAAAATCGAAGATCCTGATAACCCTTCCGCGAGCATTTCCGGATATATAGAACTGGAACCGCACTGGGGAAGCGATGACCTCGAGTTTTTCTCTGGGACAGGGCCTCATCTTGTAGAGGATTATAACTTTGAGTGTCCGGCGCCGACGGACGGCACCTGCGAAGCAGCAGCCAATATAAGGCAACTTTCGGGTACGGCAACATCATATACTGTGGTTGTATTGATAGGTAGTAGTTTTCATGCGCTCTTAACAGGTTTTACTGGAAACCCTTCACAATATAAGTATTATGACATTGATGAAACGGAAAGTTATACTTTTGTGTCTCAGGCAGATAATGGCGGTTCGGAGGACTACTCCTTGCGCATTGTCCGTCCGGATGCGACCGCACTGAGTTATTATTATTACGACCGTGCACCGGAAGAACAATCGCAGACACCAGCGATCAGCAGTTTTGATTGCCCGTATTAATATTTGAATAAATAGGAAAAAGAGTGTATTCGGAAGGATACACTCTTTTCTAATTTTTAATGTGATCTTTTTATGTTGAAAAAGTATGAATGATGAAAAAATTTATTGCTATCGTTATTTTTTTTCATTTGTGTTTTTACAAGATGAATGGCCAGGAGATATATTATAAGCCCCAAATAATTTCTTCTTCGGTTGAAAAATTAGACGCAAAAAACTGTATAAAGAATCTGGTTGATGATTTTCAGGATTTACTTGTAAGTCCCGAACTGGGTATAACTGACATGACATTTCATCCCGACGGGCATCTATACCTGACTACCCAATACCGGTTACTAAGATATAATGTGTCATCCGGAGAAGTAACAGATATAATATCAATAGAAGAGTTAAAGAAAGGAGATGAGGATAATTATTTCCTCGCTGCTTCGGAAGAAGGGCGTTTTGTGATTAGTGGGGGAAATGTTGATTCCAGAATATATGACTTTGATCTAAGAAACCGGATACTTATAAAAGAGATAGATGACGAAGGAATTAGTGGAGGAAATACCATATCGGGAATTATTGGTGAAAACTTTCTTGTGGGGTCTAAACAAGGGGATGGTGCGACCATTGGAATATGGGACCCGGTATCGAAGGAATTAGAATTAAAGCCAGTGGTTGACGAAGGGAATTATAGTTATTTTGTCCCGGCTATTAATTTTGAGGCTTGCGAAACTTTGCAAATAATTAAATTTAGAGCAATATCTATTGAAGGAAATAATGAAAACTTCCACCCAGTAAAAATTAATGTTGAATCGGGAATTATTGAAGAAATTTGCCCGGAATTGACCTACCCTTCGGTATTCTTTGGAATAGCCACCCCCACAGACTTCCGCCAGTCCCCCCTTCGCATTGACCTGGATGCGGACAACTCCTCCGGTCATATCACGGCCGGCTACTACGACACGCTGACCACCTGTATAAAAGAAGCGCCGCTGATGGCGGAAGACATTGAGATATCCACCTGCGATGCCCAGGTGGATAAAATCTCCTTCCGGCTGAAATACTACGACCAGCCGCTGCTCCCGGAAGAAGAGATCTTTTCGGAGGGTTTCGAAGACCAGCTACAAGCCACATCCGACCCTTCGCGTTGGGTGTGGCTGAATCCCTACGGAGATGATGAGGATCAGATCAAAGCATTCCTAAGCAGCCTGCGCTACCGGGCGGACTGGGACCCGTCGGATCCGGAAGAGCGTAGGGAGCGGGCGGTAGCGGTGACCATGTACGTAGGGGAAGACAGCACCTCATCATGGAGTGTGTACCAACTGGAGCAGAGCGAGGTGTATGCGGGACGGGATACGCTGGTAGAATACTGCCCAAAACCCGACCCCGGGGACGGGTATATTGACCTGAAAGATTACCTGAGTGAAGGAGTAGATACGGTTTCGGGGCGTTTTGAACCGGAGTTGACAAGAGGGAGGGGACAGTTTACCCCATATGTTGATGAAGACGGAGATTATCTGTATATACTGGAAGAAGGGAATTGTGCAGACACGGCAGTTATTCGAGTGGAGTGGTTGGAGACCTATTTGGAGAATATAGAATTGGATACAGTAGAGGTTTGTTCGGGAGGGCAAATAAAGATTGGTTTTCCTCCTGGAAAGTTACATTCAATCGAATGGTGGGATGGAAGCACTGCAGATTCAATTTGGATAGGTGTAGATGATATGAATCCATTTGTAGAGGTTCGTCAGGGAGTATGTACCGGTAGGGTGGATATTACCGTATTGGATCAATCTATAGGGAATGTTGCGGGTCGGGATACGGTAATTGCGTATTGTCCCTCAGGCCCTGCCATCGACCTGAACGCGGTGTTGCCGGCACCGGAAGGTAGCGTACGTTGGCTGGAACCGGGCCTGGAAAGCGGGGGCTCGACCTTTGTCCCCGGTACGGATACGGAAGGGGAGTATCAATATATAGTACGGATCGGTGATCCGGAGTCTGGGTGCACAGACACTTCAATCGTTACGCTGGAAGAAACGGGGACGCAGGAGTTGTTGTTCGAACCGGCAGCGGTTTGTTCAGAAGACATTGTCCGCCTGGGCCTACCGGTAAGTGAATATACCAATATACTCTGGTGGAATGGTGAAACCAGTGATTCGGTGACCTTGTACTCGGGAAATACAGGCCCTTACTGGGTGGAAGCCGAGCGGGACGGCTGTGTGTACCGAGGGGATATCGAAGTGGAGCGGCTGGATTCAGTGTCCTTTCCTACTTCCTACCCGGATACCCTGCGGATATGCGGCGGCGAGGAAGGAAACCTGGCTGTAGCGGGCCTGGATTCGGTCATCACTGAAGGCGTGATATACTACCCGGGAGAGGAAATTCCCTTTTTCGAACCGGGTAGGTACCGGTTGACGGGCTACCAATCGGGCTGTACGGGAGTGAAATTTGTGACGGTAACCACCGTACCGGATCCATCGGAAGAATACAGTGAAACCATCCCGTGGTGCGAAGGGAGTACCCTGACACTCACGCTTCCGGAAGACGAGGCAAGAATCAGTTTTACCTGGCCGGACGGGAATCCGGGGCGTGCCCGGAGTGTGGAAGCGATAGGGGCATACCCGTTTTTGATTCTTTCTGGCGACTGTGAATATGAAGGAGTGTACCGGGTAGAGTCAGGAGACGATTGTCCGGCCTGTACGGTATCGATCCCGAATGCGGTTACCCCGAATGGGGACGGGAACAATGACGGATTGGAAATTTTCCTGTCGGGCTGCGGTTCTCTGACATCGGTTATATTATTGGACAAATGGGGCGGAGTGTTGCATTCTACTTCCGGACCGACCGTAGTTGCTCAGGTATGGGCCCATCTTCCACCGGGTGTGTATATCGTCCAGGTGGTGTACAAAGATGACCATGGGCGGAAAAAGTCAAAGGCGGGGTCGGTAGTGGTATTGCGGTAAGCAGTATGAAAAGAATCAGTTGGCAAGTGGGTAATTTATCAGTTGGTAAGAAAGTTACGAGTTGCGAGATTTTGGCTGTGAGTAGTGATCAATCGGTCAATCCTTCAATTTTCAATATGCAATCAAGGCATTATTGGTCAACTAGCGGCCCATAGGTCGCAGCTTGAGGCCTATGGTGAATGGACGTAAATTCCATTCCCATCCCACAAGCATCGCTGGAAGGTTCTTGCGCCCGAATAGTGGGAAGAGATCTGCATAGGCAAGGTTTGACAAATATTAAGAATAATCTTAATTAATAAATTTCTATAAATCAATTTACTGCTTTATTAATTACGCATTATATAGAATCCTACCTGATGGCTGAGGCAGATTTGTCAATTATACTTACTGCTTATTCCAATCCTTTAATCCTGCAATGTAGAATCTTATAATGATCAATAGCGATCAAGACATATTTACTCGCGGCTCATAGCTCGCAGTTCATAGAGAATGGGAAATAAAAGCATTATTTCAACTCAAAGTACTTAACTCGAAACTTGAGGCGAATAATTAGTATTAATTCAATCAAAAATTAAATACAAAATTTTTGTCCCAATAATATGTCTTGTTTTAAGTATAGGGATGGAAAACTAATAAAAATGAACTCTTTGCCCTTATTGCCCATACTTCACAACACATCTAAAAACTGCTGTAGCCCAGATAAACAAGAATAACGAGGATAATGGTAATCAAAGCCAGAATGATATAGAATTTCCGTTGAAAAGTTTTGTTTTTTGTTTTCTTTACGCTTTTTTTACTTCGGTTACTGTTTATTCCTCTCATGATTTACCTGTATTGTTCAATTTGTTCAATACTTAAAATTAAAAATTTTTTCTATAAAATTCTACTATTTTATCATCAGTCATGATATCATTGGGCTTGAATGGTCTTTTTAGAAATATACCATTGAAGTGTGTGCACCTGCTGAGAGCTACATAACTCTGTCCAAAATCAAATGCCCCGGTTCCAAGGTCTATAGCGACATTGTCGAAGGTCATACCCTGGCTTTTGTGTATGGTAATAGCCCAGGCCAGGGTGACAGGGAATTGTTCGAACGTTCCGGTAACTTCTGATTCGATCTTTCCTTCGGAATTAATTTTATATTTGATATTTTCCCAGATTGTCGAATAGACCGTAATTGTTTTAGGGGTCTTTACATTCTGTAGTCTAACCTTTATAGCATGGTCTCCTATCTCTACTATTTTGCCCAAACTACCGTTGACAAATTGTTTTGCGGGATCGTTTTTCACAAACATTATCTGGGCCCCTTTTTTGAGAATTAATTCAGTAGGTGCAGGGCTTGTATTTCTACTAAAATTTCCGGTTGTTTTGGCTTGAAATACTTTGGGATTACCTGGCAAAGTATTGAGTTTATTGATATTAATTCCCTTAGCGATGTATTTTCGTGAGCAAATTGTGATACTATCTTCCGGTGGAGATTTTCCTGGAAGAAATCGTCGGTTGATAGTTTCCAGGGTATCCCAATCTGCTGTATTCATCCTTATTTCCTCTAGTATATTAATAAATTCCTTTTCTCTCTGCCTGTAAATTTTGGTTAATTCAATACAACACAACTCCGGATTTTCAACGAGAACATGGGAAGAAAAAAAATAGGGAGAATCGTAATGATCCTCTAAGTATTGGGATTCTGCAGCGTGGGCTACTACTGGAGGAAGCTGAAAAAGATCTCCGAAAAATACCATCTTTACCCCTCCAAAAGGTTTTTCACTATTCCTGTTAAGACGCAAATATTGATCGATGTTATCCATCATATCGGCTCGGACCATTGAGATTTCATCGATCACAATTATATCCAGTGAATTAATGAGTTTTTTGTTTTTGGACCTTTTTATTTCTGAAGGACTCAACAATCTGGGCGGGAACCTAAAGAAGGAGTGGATCGTCTGTCCCCCGACGTGAAGTGCTGCTATCCCTGTTGGGGCAAGTACGACTATTTTTTTTCTACTGGATTGACGGAATAAGCGCAATAAGGTTGATTTTCCAGTGCCGGCCCTTCCGGTAATAAAATAAGGTGTGTTACCTGAATTTTCCAATTCGTCAATTATAGCATTGAATTGCTCATCCAGCTTCAGAATATTTTGGCTTTGGATATCCATTTGTTGGGATTTTGGGTTTCCTGGGTGATGGATTGATTAAATGTTGGAAAATTATGTTCTTGCGTTATCCTCTTTGAAAATTAAATAAATTTTATAAACTATGTGAATTCTGGATATTATAAGAACTCGTGATTTCCCGGAATTTGAAGCATGCATTTTAGATATTATCCTCCGTCTACAGACTACAGGGACTGTTTTTGTCTTCGAACTCCCATATTCTTCAGGTACCTTTATCCTTAATGCATCCGATCCCCACGTAATTCCAATTTTTTCATAATCTCTACTTCATAATCAAGGTAATCCTGCCATCGATCATTAACTTTTTCCGTGCCTCCGTAATTTCTTGCCAGGCCGAGGAACATTCGGTAATGACCCGCTTCCGATACCATAAACTTGTGGTAAAAGTCCCGAAGCCCTTCATCCTCCAATTCTGTAGAAAGCAATCTAAACCTTTCACAACTCCGCGCTTCAATAAGGGCACAAACAAGTAATTTTTCAATTAACCGACTTTCTCTGGAGCCTCCTTTGGGCACAAACTGATTCAACAGGTTGACATATTCGTCCTTCCTTTGAAAGCCTAATTTAAGTCCTCGGCGTTGTAACTCTGCCAACACCATGCGGAAGTGGCCCCATTCTTCGGTCACCACTGGAGATACTTCTTCTACCAGTTTTATTTTATCCGGGAATTGTTGGATAAGGGAAATGCAGAAGGTAGCAGCTTTTTGTTCGCAGTAGGCATGGTCTGTCAATATATCTTCCAGACTAATTTTTGCAAGGTCAACCCACCTGGGGTCCGTTGGTAATTTCAATCCCAGCATAGAATATTTTTTAGATTTAATAGTGTAAATTCCTTATATATGTATATGTCATAAATCAACAAGAAATATTAGAACTTTACCATACTTGAAAAAATATAAAATCAATCAAAGCTCTTTCAAAATATATTTCTTTTTCCGTTTGAGGATAAATTTTATTAAGTAATCATTGAGGTTTATCGGAATGGAAATATCATCCAAATATCCATGGTTTTCTGAGGTAAATGCTTCACCGTTTTCCAGTTTCCCCATTTTCTTTAATATTCCTTGTTTGAATATGAAAACGGAATACTCAGAATTGGAAAAACTGCTGTCAATGACCAGGTAGTTGAAATTTTTCCTGGAATTGAGATCATTTTTAAGTACCTCCAATTTACTTTCAGTTTCTATTTTTTGTACAATAATTTTTTCACTAGACTCATTTGCCGCTTTGACTAAAATTCGATCTCCGGAATGGATGATTTCATGATGTCCATGCAATTCATATTCTTCCAAGAGTTTCGTTATGTGAGATTTTGCACTTCTTTTATTCTTATACACTTTTGCGTAAATGGACGCATCTTCGCCGTTTAGAGGTTGAATAATAAATCTTACATTTTCATCGGGTTTTTCCCAATGGGGATCCATTAATAGCCCATAAAGTTTTTTTGACTTTCTTTGGGTGATATTGAATTCAGGTGTTTTTGTTTTTATTTCGGAATCTTCAAGGATAATGGCGAGTATTTCACTTCCCGTCTCTTCGTAATCAATCCTATGGGTTCGTGAAATTATTTTATTGGATTTGGTAGTAGGTTTAGAGAAATGTTGCATCACCCGTTTCTGGATATTTTTACTTTTCCCGACATATAAGAGATGGTCATTTTCACCAAAAAAATAATAAATTCCACACGTTTCAGGAATTTTGTGCAGGTCTTCAATGGTTAAATTACTGGGTAATTTACTAAGTTTTATACCATTGTTAATCAATAGGTTGAATTCTGATTGCTGCGTATCTGCTTTAAGTAGGTTCTCGAATACTATGACAGTGGCTTCCACATCAGCCATTGCGCGGTGCCGTGCGCTGACATTAATATTAAAATATGCAATTAATGCTCCCAGGCTATATTTTCCAATTTCAGGAAAAAGTTTTTTTGATAATTGCTTTGTACATAATTGCTTCTTGTTATAAGAATATCCCAATCTTTCAAATTCGTTGCGAATAAACAAATAGTCGAATTTCACATTATGTGCAACAAAAATGCAACTTTCCGTTAATTCTACTATTTTTCTGGCTACTTCAAAAAACTTGGGAGCATCTTCTACCATTTCATTTGTTATCCCTGTTAATTTTTGAATAAATGGTGGTATTGAAATTTCAGGATTTAATAATGTTTCAAATCGGTCGATTACTTTTTCTCCATTGTGTATAGCAATTCCAATTTCGGTTATTCTATCGGATCTAAAATTTCCGCCGGTAGTTTCGACATCGATTATTGCAAACTTTTTGGATTTTCCCATAACTATCGTGGTTAGGTCATTAACTTCTTTTTTTTGTTTTAAGCGACCAATATACTAAAATTTATACATGGCTTGTACTTTCAGTTGTTGGCTGAATGATCCATTAATAGTGTTGTTTCCACTTCCTACCACATCCTGGTTTGTAAGATAAGTCCATCCGGTTCGAAGCTCGAGTCTTAATCCATTTTTCCATTTTCTTCCAACTTTTAAGACGGACCGCATTCCTTTGAAATAATAAAATGGTATGGAGAAACTATACAATACATCCGGTTCATATGAATAAATTCTACTTTCGTAAGAGTCCGTGCTAAAATAGCAAAAGCGTAAGGAATAAAACCACGGCGATTCGAGGGATTTAAAGTGTATATCCTGAGAGGAAGTATAACCATTTTCCAATGTGCCATTTCCCAATAAGAATCGTGTCCACTCAATACGTGTCACAAACCTCCATTTTTGATTTATTATTTTTTCAAAATTGGCACGCAAATTACTTTGATGGTTTTTGCTTGTTGTATAAGATATGTCATTATTGTTTAATGTATTATCATTTCTAATTTTATGTTTAAAATGAATATAAAATTTATAATTCCGCTTTTTCTTATAGTTCCACCGTACCAGCAGATCCTGGTCAATAGCAGGCCCTGTCCGTTGAAATGTGGGCCAATTTGATTTCCAGGTATCCAGATATAGGGATAATTCGGAAAGTACACTCAAATGATAATTCATTCCCAAATAAATTCCGTGTTCATTGGTTGGAGATGTTCGGGAGGAGAATGCGTTAGAGTATTGGGGGTAATGGGATTCAGGGAAAGATCGTATGAGGAGTGCCAGATCAAGTTTCCTGCTTATCCCATGCAATATCGACAATGAAAAAGCCGGAATGCCAAAATTTTGGGTAGCTATTTCTCCAAAAATGTGTAGGGTTTTAATGTTTCCTGAAAAATCAATGGAATGAAGAGTAAACTTCTTCCCAGTGGGCCGCCAAAAATTATCTATTCGCTTTTCGGGAAGATAAGGACGATTGTAGAATGAAAACATTGAGTTGAAGCCTATGTCCCATTGCTCAGATGACCATAAAATTTTGGTCCCTGCAATTGTTTCTCTAATGGCATTTTTCTTATTTATTTCATTTTCGGTCCTGTGATAGCCCGATGTCTGTATGGCACTGAAATATGAGCCCCGATCCTCGTCTTCTCTGAGCGTTGCATCTCTTTTGAGGGCGTGGCCGAATCCCCATATTTTTATTTTTGGAATTGGGTTGATCTGAAATGCAATTCCTCTGAAAAAATTGAATTCGCTTGTGCCGGAAAATGGTTGGAGAACTTTACCTGTTCTTTTGATAAGTATCGGATTTGAGGATTTTGTCAATCCGAATCCGTGGTATTGTGTCAACCCTTGTCCAAGATTTACCCTGTAATCGCCTATTACAATTGTTTTTAAAAAGCCTTTCATATTATCTCGATAGAGATGAAATTTGTGACTATCAAATCCTAATTTATCTTTGGGATTAAGAGGTTCACCTTCGTCTTTTTCTACGGTAAATCCAAGGCTAAATTGCCCTGGTATATATTTTCTAAATCGGAACAACAGGCTGTTCGGAGAACCCTTATATTTTGGGGGATTACCACTTATACTTTTATACCCCTCTCTGATAGGCATATATGCAGTAGACCTTGCCAGGGCAAAACCCTGGGATTGTTTCCATATTTCAGTAAATGGTTGGGCGCTTATATCTTTAACGGTGATGAAATTGCTTAGTAGCAAAATCTTTTCCATGGAAATCCCAGGGATACTTTGCAATTCGTAAATACTTATAAAGGGTCCGTATTTTTTCCTATATTGGGTGAAAGATTGTATTTCTAATGTTGATAGGAATCCCAATTCTTCGAGATCTGAAATGGAGCAATGGTTTATATTGAGGGGAGCGGTTATAAGTCCATGAAGATATTCTATGGTTTGTGTCTGTTCTGAAAGAAGATTTATTTGGTTTTCTTCTAAAAAATCAAGAAATTGACCACTCTCTTCTAAATTATACACAGGAAGTTGTGATAATGAAAATTTAGAGATGAAAATGAGACCCAAAATTATAAGTTTGAACCTGGGTGAAAAATCCATATTTCACGGTTCTTGAAATCACAAAAAATACTAATATAAATTGTTGAATAAGAAATATAAGCAATCTTTTTGTCACTTTGAAATCGACAAACAGGAAAAATATAAACTCTATATAGAATAGCGAACATTTTACTTTTGATACATCAAATTTTTTAACAAAGAAATTAACTAATGAGCCTACCAAGATTTAGTTCTATTGAAACTATTATCAACAGAAACAAAGAGGACTTCAATTTCGAAGATAAGGAGTCCAAAAATATTGCATCGTATTTTGGGTGTAATGTTTTTAACGACGAAGCAAAGAAGAAATACCTTTCGGAAGGGACTTACAAGAAACTCAAGGATGCAATTAGTGAAGGTGAGAATTTGTCCAGAGATTTATCCGTGGAAGTTGCATCAGGGATGCAGAAATGGGCTATGGATAAAGGGGCTACTCATTATGCACACTGGTTTCAGCCATTAACGGGAAGGACTGCTGAAAAGCATGATTCTTTCTTTGAGTTGCAACCAGACGGAAGTGTAATAGAGGAGTTAAGTGGGGATGCATTAGCACAACAAGAACCAGATGGTTCCAGTTTCCCTGGTGGAGGTCTGAGGTCTACATTTGAAGCGCGTGGCTATACGGCCTGGGATCCATCATCTCCGGCTTTTATATTGGAGGTAGGAGAAGGAAGAACATTATGTATACCTACTATATTCGTTACTTACGGTGGTGAGGCTTTGGATTATAAATTACCATTGTTGAAATCAGAAGCGTTTTTGGAAAATGCGGCCTTGAAAGTTTGTAAGTTATTTGATAACAATTCTGACGTTTCCAGGGTTTCTGTCACACTTGGATGGGAGCAGGAGTATTTTCTGGTTGATGAAGCCTTGTTCTTGGCCAGACCTGATTTAATGTTGACGGGAAGGACTTTAATTGGTAAAAATTCTCCTAAAGGTCAACAGTTGGATGATCACTATTTCGGTTCAATTCCTGAGCGTATTTATGCATTTATGAGGGATTTGGAGACAGAATGTCATAAACTGGGTATTCCGGTTCAAACCAGACATAATGAAGTAGGACCAGGGCAGTACGAATTGGCACCAATGTTTGAAGAAGTAAATGTGGCGGTAGACCACAATCAATTGTTGATGGATTTGATGGATCGTGTAGCTCGACGGCACAAATTGCGTGCTTTGTTGCATGAAAAACCGTTTGAAGGGGTAAATGGTTCAGGGAAACACAACAACTGGTCCATGTCTACAAATACAGGGAAAAACTTATTGAAACCGGGTACTCAACCGGGTAAAAACCTTGAGTTTTTAACGTTCTTTGTTACGACAATACGTGCAGTACATGAAAATGCCCCATTGTTGAGAGCAAGTGTAGCGTCAGCTTCGAATGATCACCGACTGGGTGCCAATGAAGCTCCACCGGCCATCATTTCCGTATTTATTGGTGAATTTCTTACAAAAGTTCTCAATGATATTTCCGAGGAGAAACTTTCTGACGATGACGGTGTGAAAGATGTGATGGAATTATTAGCTAAAATTCCTGAATTAGAAAAAGACAATACTGATAGAAACAGAACATCTCCGTTTGCATTTACTGGGAATAAGTTCGAAATTCGAATGGCTGGATCGACAGTGAATTGTTCTTCTCCGATGACGGTCATGAATTCAATTGTCGGAAAACAACTTTTGGATTTTAATGAAAGAGTATCTTCTAAGATTGATGAAGGTGCAAGTAAAGAGGCTGCAATACTTGGTGTAATCAAGGACTATATCATCGAATCCAAACCTGTTTTGTTTGAAGGGGATGGATACAGCGATGAGTGGAAAGAAGAGGCCGAAAAAAGAGGGCTGCCAAATACGCCAAACACTCCAGATGCACTAAAAGCATATGTAAGTGACAAATCCAAGGCGCTATTCGAAGAGAGTAAAGTAATGTCAGAGAAAGAGCTTTTTGCTCACTACGAAGTAATGGTAGAGAATTATATCTTGCATTTGCAGATTGAATCCCGAACGTTGGGAGAGATAGTCATAAATCATGTATTACCTGCTTCTATCAAGTATCAAAATGAATTGGCTATAAATGTGAAAACATTAAAAGACCTGGGACTTGAGAAGGAGAAATATGAGGCTCAGGTTACATTAATAAATGATATTTCGGATAATATGTCGAAAATCAAAGGGTATGTAATAGAAATGACTGATGAGCGTAGAAAAGCCAATGAAATGGAAGAAGCCGAAGATATGGCAAGTGCTTATTGCAATAAGGTGAAACCATTAATGGATAAAATCCGTATTCACGTTGACAGACTTGAATATTTGGTTTCTGACGAATACTGGCCGGTAGTTAAATACAGAGAATTGATGTTTATCAAATAAAAAACGGTAAAATAATCATATAAAAGGCGGGATTTTTTCCCGCCTTTTTTATTTTCACCCAAAATATAATTGATTATGAGAAACAAGATCGTTGCCGGAAACTGGAAAATGAATACTTCTGTCGAGGAAGGAATTCAATTGGCAAAAGAAATTGCCCAGGGTGATATCCCCCATGATGTCAAATTGATAATAGCACCACCTTTTACACATTTGGCTTCCATAAAAGAAATTATTAAAAACAATGATAAAATTTCGCTTAGTGCGCAGAACTGTCACGAAAAAGTATCCGGGGCCTATACGGGTGAGATTTCATCAAAAATGTTGGCTGATTTAGGTATTGAATATGTCATATTAGGTCATTCGGAGCGACGTACCTATTTTCACGAAGACGATACCGATATCTTTTATAAAATGAGAGTGGCATTGGATAATGGGTTAAAAGTAATTCTTTGTGTTGGGGAAAAACTTGAGCAAAGGGAAGTAGGGGATCATTTTAAAGTAGTCCAAAAACAATTGGAGAAAACCTTATGCAAGTTCAATGCCACCGAAGCAGAATCTGTGGTTATTGCTTATGAACCTGTATGGGCTATCGGTACAGGGAAAACAGCTAGTTCGGAACAGGCTGAAGAAATGCATGGTTTTATTCGGGAAGTGATTGCAAATAATTTTGACAATAAATTTTCAGAAAATATTGAAATCCTCTACGGAGGTAGCTGCAAACCGAATAATGCTAAGGAAATATTCTCTCAGCACAATGTTGATGGTGGATTGATTGGTGGAGCATCACTTCAATCAAGTGATTTCCTGTCAATAGCGGGTTCTTTTTGAAAAAGGATTGGAAATCTTGAATTTTTATTATAATATTTGCATTTCAGCAATTTATATATTATAATTGAAAGTCATTTTCTATAAAGTCCCTTGAATAATGGTCAGTATTGTTACGAAAAGATTTATTCAATGTCATGACTACCTAAAAGAACAAGGTGTTATTAGGTCCAGCCGTCAGTTTGCACTGGATATTAATTATCTTCCTCAAAATCTCAATAAAGTTCTTAAAGGGGACAGGGATATTCCCATGGAAGCCATGCGTTCAGCCATTGAAGTTTTTAATATCAACCCTGTCTATTTGTATACAGGGAAAGGTAAAATGGTTATTGAAGAGGACACGGATGAATTTAGACTCCTTACTATCGTTACTGATAATTCGAATAATGAGAAAATAGTTCACGTTCCTGTACCTGCACAAGCTGGTTATGCTGCAGAGACTATTCAACCTGATTTTGTTTCAGAACTTCCAGCTTATAGTCTGCCCGGTTATGATTTTCAGTATGGTACTTTTCGTTCTTTTGATGTAAATGGCGACTCAATGGTACCTTATTTATTACCTGGAGATAAAGTAGTTTGCCGTTTTGTCGAGCCGCGAGAATGGGGTACTGCCATTAAAGATCACCATGTATATGTGATTGTTTCCAGGGGCGCTGTCGTTATTAAGAGAGTGGTAAATAATTTAGCGCGACACCGGCATTTATTGCTTATTTCCGACAATGATGAATATCAACCTTATCGATTAAATATTAATGATTTACGTGAGATTTGGTATGTGAAAACAAAAATTTCAGTATTTGATCATTCTACTTCCGATACTCACAACGAATTAAATGCAAGATTAAACAGTATACAGGTTGCCTTTGAAGAACAGAAAAAACTTTTGGAAAAATTAGTTAATGAACGGGATAATGAAGGAAATAACGGCAACGGTAGTATTTAATCATTTCGAAGGTGGGTTTTGGGGACTCATTGATAAAGATAAAAATAAATATGTCCCCGTCAATATGCCCGAACAATTAAAGGTCGAAGGTAAAACATCAGTTATTGTAATTTCCGAAAGACCTGATGTCACTGGTATTCAAATGTGGGGTGCATATGTTGAAATAATTTCATTCAATACTTAAAGACAAGGGCACAAGTGATTCCAAAATATTGGTGATTCGCTTAATAGATTCATATTTTCACCTTCCATCCAGCATTCGGAAGTATTTTTCGGAAATTCTCTATTGCCTCCAAATGAAGCATAACTTTAGCGACTTAGTTAATGATATCAACCTCACTCACTTAGATTACTATCTTATATTGAATTCCTTACTATAGGAAATGTACTTTCTGAGTTTCAATAAATCTAACCAACCTAAGCCTGGATTTTTGGAGTGTAGTCGGTCCAATAGAAAATTTTCAACATTTTTAGAGTTTAACAATCGATCAATAAGGGGTAATTTAGAAGTAATACGGCCGTATTTATGTAGTGTTGAGTATAGCTCTTTGCCCTGATGGGATAAGTCGATTAGATTTTCAACTGCTTGTAATTGTTGTTCAATAAATTGGTTAGTGGGTTTTAATCCACCGTGGACAAGGGGTAGGTCCAGGTATTTTATTTGTATGTTTTTTCTTTTTAGATGTGAACTAAATAAAGTATCCTCATGTCCATATTTACTGATAGTTTCATCAAAAAAGACATTTCCCAGGAGGTCGTATGGTACGGCAAAACAACTTGTATTGAAGTGCTTGTATGGATGTTTTGACGCTTTATTAGCTGAACGTGTTTCCCGTTTCCGGCCATATTTCCAATGGAGTAAAAAAGGAAGCCGGGGTTTGTTTTTGGAGTATTTGTGTACTCCTTTGTAAATGTACTTTTGATTATTTAAATTAATTTCCAACAATTCAAGAAGGTTTGTACCGGGTTGCAGGTCCGAATCCATGCATATTGTCCATTCTTCCGCGGAGTGTTGAAGGATTTTGTTTCGCATGACTGACCTGCCTGTATTCTGATATTGTGGTAGGAAGTTGATCTGAGGGATGTCAGCAAGCATATTTTGTAATTGGATAATATAAGGTTTTGAGGAACCGTCATCCCATAAGTTAATTACCCATTGTTTGTTATCCGGTGGGTAATTTGTAAAATACCTGAGTAGGTCCTCAGGAAAGTAATTGTAATTGAGAATATTGAATGAATATTTCATGAAGAGGATAAACTTGCTGCTGGAAAGCTATTTAATGAAATCTAATTCAAGGTAAGTATTCTTATTTTATTTTTTTCGGATTAGAAGTTTTATTGAATTTCATTGCATTTTTATCTTGATATTTTTATGTTGGAAATGGAAGGATGTTGAGAGAAGCCTGAGAATTTTTTTTTGATAAAATAATGTATTATATAAACAACAAAGGCTTTTATTGGTGGTTTATCATAGAAGCTATTACAGTGCTTAATAACAAGTTCGATTGACTGAAAAGATTACAAAAAAGACAAAGAAGAATATGAACCTAACTGAGATCAAAACCCTGAAGGAGTTAAAAAGAGCAGATTACAGAACGAAATCCATTAAAGAAGAAATAAGAGATAATCTTATTGCAAAAGTAAAGGCTAAGGAAGAATTGTTTACGGGGATTATAGGTTATGATACCACGGTATTGCCTGATATTAAAAGGGCTTTATTGGCCAAACATAATATTTTATTGTTGGGATTAAGAGGACAGGCCAAAACTCGAATTGCACGTTCTATGGTAGATCTTCTGGATGAATATATTCCATATGTTGCTGGTTCAGAAATAAATGACGACCCTTTCAATCCTATTTCACGTTTTGCTAAAGACCTGATAGAAGAAAAGGGAGATGAAACTCCGATTAGTTGGCTTCACAGGTCTGAGCGTTTTGTTGAAAAATTGGCTACACCCGATGTAACGGTAGCGGATTTAATCGGGGATATAGATCCCATCAAAGCAGCTACGCTAAAGTTGGCCTATTCCGATGAAAGGGTGGTTCACTATGGTTTACTTCCACGGGCCAATCGATCAATATTTGTCATCAATGAATTACCCGATCTTCAGGCACGAATACAGGTAGGTTTATTCAATATACTTCAGGAGGGTGACGTGCAAATCAGGGGGTATAAAATGCGACTTCCACTTGATATACAATTTGTTTTTACAGCGAATCCAGAGGACTATACGAATCGGGGAAGTATAGTTACGCCGTTAAAAGATCGGATTGATAGCCAGATTCTGACCCATTATCCACAATCGTTGGAGGAAGCAAAAGCCATTACTGCCCAGGAAGCAAGACATTTAAATGGAAGGGGAGAGGTGATTGTTCCTGATGCGGTTTTGAATATCATTGAGCGCGTCGGTTTTATTGCCCGGGAAAGTGATATGGTCGATGAGAAGAGCGGTGTCTCGGCGCGAATGGCTATTTCGGCTTTTGAGAATATCATGAGTTCCGTCGAATTGAGGATGTTAGCTAATGATGAAAAAGAATCAATCGTTAGGGTCTCTGATATTTATGCAATGATCCCTGCTATTACAGGAAAGATCGAATTGGTTTATGAGGGAGAACAGGAAGGGCCTTATCAGGTTGCATTAGATTTGATCGGGGAAGCTATTAAACAGGAATTTACCCAGTATATTTCCAACCCTTCCAAAACCATTGATGAGGATAGCCAGTTTCAAGTATTGCGAAAGTGGTTTTCCACGGGAAATATTGTAGAAATGGAGAATGATGACAGTAATGGAGAATATGAAAGAAAATTGAATGATGTTCCCGGTCTTAATGAAATAATTTTTGATTATATTGATAATCCTACACATGTGCATTTTTGGAAAGAATTTGTTCTCCATGCTCTGGCAGAATTAAATGTACTTAATAAAGAGATGTGGGACGGCCATTTAAATTTTAATGATTTATTGGCCAATATGTTGGACGATTTAGATGATTAAAAATATTTGATATGATTGTAAATGTAAATCCGGACAACCCGCAAGGAAGAAAAATCAGTAGAATAGTTGAAATACTGGAAGGTGGTGGTATTATTATCTATCCCACGGACACAGTGTATGCACTGGCCTGTCTGGCTAATAATAAGGAAGGCATTGCGCGAATTCACAGGATCAAAAGAAGTAATCCTAAAAATCATTTGATGACGATTATGTGTACGGATATTAGTGAGACGTCCAAATTGACCAAACCGATACCTAATGACGTATTTAAATTGATGAAGAGGAACATACCCGGACCGTATACTTTTATTCTTAATGCCAATAGTAGAGTACCTAAGATGGTGCAAAGCAGGCGAAAAACCATAGGGTTTAGAATTCCTCAGAATCCTATAGCTCTTGAAATACTCGCTAATGTAAATGATTATTTAGTAAGTACATCATTAAAAGTAGAGCAAGATGGAGGCATGGAACAGTATTATCCCGACCCGATCGATATAGATGAAAAATTTGGTAAAGTAGTTGATGCAGTAATAGATGGAGGTATATTGGAAACAACCTTATCTTCTGTGATTGATTGTACTTCGGAACAACCCGAAATTATTCGGGAAGGAGCTGAACCAATTTCATAGATTTTTTTTATAAAAAGAAATAAAAAAAGGGAATCCGTCATTGGAATTCCCTTTTTTTAATCACCTAACTTTAATGAACTTTAAACTTATTCATTAGGCCTAAAAAAGACGCGTTTTATCTTTGCGTTCAAAGAGTTGGGCGATGAAAAGGGCTCGATCAATAATTCTAATTGATTTTTTACGGTCCGGGAAATTGTCTCTGGTAGCTTTACCAAGACCTCTTTTTCTTTTTCTGAGAGAACTGATATTTGATTTGGCTTTTGCATTTGGGTAAAAATTAAAATATGTAAATAGGAATAATCTGCTAGTTTTAATAATAAAACGATCCACACGGTAAAACGTTATCGTTTTTAGTCAAAAAAATATGTTAAATTCTTTTAATCTTTACCCTTAATAGTTCAATAACGAATTGGTCCCAAAATACATATATTTGAAGAGGGATATCAAAAATTCTTGAGAAAAATTAAGATGGAATTTATCCATTCATCCTTTGGATTTTTGGAGAAGGTCTAGTTTAGTAAGGTAATTTCACCTTTTTCTTCCTCTACAGTGCCGTCAGGATACTCTATTTCTATCAGGTATACATAGGTGTCGGAAGGCAGTAATTCACCATCTTTCGTACCGTCCCAGCCTTCGGAAGAAGTAGTGGAAAAAACAAGGTTCCCCCACCGGGCAAAAACCCTCATACTTTTTACCATTATATTGCCATTAATGACTACTCTAAAAATATTATTGGCCCTTCCCCTGGGTGTAAAAGCATTCGGGATAAAGTAAGAAGGTTCTGTCGTTTCTATTTCTATTGAAGCTGAAACGGGGCATCCCTCTTCTGTCAATGCAGTTACCCGGATTGTATTATTCTCTTCCGGCATTGTAAGGGAATTGGTGATATCACTTCCGTCTACCGTTTGTCCGTTTACCTCCCAAATAATATCTGTAAATTCATCGGATTGGTTCGTAACTAAATTAGCTACTACAGACTCCCCCTGAGGGACCTCCTGTTGATCGGTTTGGATAGCTATCGAAGGAAGTTCATAAACATCATAAATATAATTGCCTATACCCAGACATCCTTCGGCATCCACTGCAGTCAATGTAGCGCTATGAACTTCGGAAGAACTAATAGAAGGTTCCGGACAATCTGTACAAGAAAAATCGACGTTGCCATCCCATGAGAAGGATTCGTAGTTGTCTCTTTGTGCTACGGTCAACTGGACTTCTTCTCCGGGACAAACCGGGCCGTCACCAGTAATATCTATATTCTGTGGTTGTTGGATATTTAAATTTACACTGGCACTGGTAGGGCAATGTTCTGTTTCCAGCATCAGTTCAATTGTGGTAGCTTCTGTAACAGTTACACTGGGATTGGGACATTTAGTACAACTGACTTTTTCTTCCGGACTCCATTCGTAATCTTCAAAAGTTTCGGGGTTTTCAAGGACTATTTCCACCCTTTGATTTGGACATACGACAGTATCGGTGAAATTCAGTTCTATCGGCGGATTATCTACATTGAGTGTAATACTATCCGTACTTACACATGCATTATTTTCTGTAGTTCTGACAAATGTGATCGTATCAGTGGTCGAGATTGTCAGGTTGGCTTTATTGACGTCAGATATTACACCCGTTTCCGGTGTCCATTCATAAACGGCATCGGGATATAAGTCTTGTTGTAATTTCATGCCATACATAGTAACAATTTCACCTGGGCAATAAGGATCCTTATTGGGAATTGTGTCGAATTCCATTTCGGGAAGACTATCAACCTGAACATAAAGAGTGTCTGTAACAATGCAATTTCCCAGTTCAGTAGTGGCGTATAGCCAACCAGAACTGTTGGGATCAATTTGTACCTGGGAATTGGTGACAGGAGTAAATAAAAACCCCGTTGAACTCCATTCAATATTATTACTTTCAAAGCTGGTAGCACTTACTGTAACCGGATCTTCATCTTTACATAAATACAGGGTATCTCCCTGGGTATTTATATTTACGAAAGTGGTTGGCGTAATTGTCACTTCTTCGGATTCAAAACAACTTCCCTGACTGGCACTTACCATAACAGTGGTTTCTTCCTTCAGGATTAAATTATAGGTATTTCCCGAAAAATTTCCCGGTGTCCAGTTGATTTTTCCATTCGATTCTGCTGTTAGAGGTATGCTCATATCAGGACAAACGGTAAAATTGTCATTGGGATCCAAACTGAGAGAAATTTCATCTTCCAGGGATAAGTCTGCCGAAAGTATAGTTTCGTTTCCTAAGACTACGGCAATAACGACATTTTCGTCATTTTCAGTATTATTATCTTCTACCGCTGCTATAGATAATGTATAGGTGTCGCCAGCATCTATAGTGATGGAATTTTCAAATTCGGTCTCCAGGTCTTCTTCGCTGTAATTCCCTGACAATTGAATTTCAAGATCTACTTGTTCATCACCTTCATTACTTATTACGAATTCTCCGTTTCCACAACCCTCGATTAAGGTGTTTTCCGGCCGATTGCTGCTCCAGGAAATATCCTGCGCAAAAGTGATGTGTAATGAAGATATTGATAAAAAAAGTATAAAAAGATTTTTCATATTCCCAATAACTTGGATTTTCCAATACGGCTAAAATAATCAACTTACCCTAAATAGTCGATAATTATCATACAATTTAACCCAAAATAAGAAAGTGTTATCTCTTTTTTATCAGAAGGGCCATTAAATAATTAATGTGTGGAAAAATCTACCATTTTGTATGTATTGTTATTTTTAAATATTGTAATATTGAATATTTAAAAAATATTAGTGTGTACTTATGGATAGTGTTTCGAATATTATATTGACTGTTGCTTTGGTAATTATTATGTGGGGCATGGGACTTTCACTGGTAATTGAAGATTTTAAGCGTGTGGTCAAATATCCCAGGGCCGTAGTTATAGGGTTGTGCAATCAGTTAATTCTGTTGCCAATTATAGGGTATCTTTTGGTTTCGATAATGAATGTCCCCCCCGATATAGCCATCGGGGTAATGATATTGGCAGCCTGTCCGGGGGGAGCTACTTCAAATTTAATTGCACACCTGGCAAAAGGGGATACCGCGCTATCGGTATCTTTGACGGCCATTTCCAGTATTGTTACCGTTTTTACCATTCCACTAATTGTAAATTTTGCAATGGTTTCGTTTTTGGATCAGGCGGAAATGATACAACTCAGTGTGCTGGATACCATTTTAAAAATGTGCATTGTTGTAGTTATTCCCGTAGCTGTGGGCATGATTATTCGGAAGTACCGGTCTGGGTTTGCTGATAGAATGGGTAAACCTGTTCGTATTGCTTCTGCTATTTTGTTAATGCTCATTATTGTGGGGATAATTATTCGGGAAAAGGATCAAATGCCAGGGTATTTTGCCCAGGCAGGTATCGTTACATTTTTGCTAAATTTGATTACAATGGTTATCGGTTACTTTGGTGCAAAGTTATTGATGTTACAGACTCCTCAGGCCATAAGTATTTCTGTGGAGTCCGGAATACAAAATGGTACATTAGCCCTTGCTGTTGCGGGCGGATTATTGGGTAATTCCGCCTTTGCGATAGCTCCGGCGGTGTATAGTATCATTATGTTTTTGACGGGAGGAGCGATTATTTATTTGGGATTACGCATGAGTTCGGGGCGCGTAGACACAGCATAAATGGAGTAATAGAATCCATTTTAATTCAGGAATGAATTACATTGCCATATGAGCGAAAGACGGGATTGACTACGCGATCCCAAAAGTGGAAGGGCGGCATCAAATTTCAAATTAAGCTTCTCCAATCAAATGGATCGGAATTTTAGGTCTTCCACCTTCTGCAAGAAAGTTTTCACCAAATTGCCGGACATAAAAAAACCGCTCCCTTAAAAAGGAAGCGGTCTAATTATATTGATGAGCGAAAGACGGGATTCGAACCCGCGACCCCGACCTTGGCAAGGTCGTGCTCTACCAGCTGAGCTACTTTCGCATATAAAGCTTTTCGTGGTTAAAAGCGAATGCAAATATAATAGGATTTAATTAATCTCAAATATTTTGGGAGAAAAAATAAAGTAATTAATTTTTAAGGTTTTTCTTGTTTACTTTGGATTAAGATGTTAGTTTTGCCATCGCTTTTCAAGAAGCATATCAATGAAGTGCCCGGGTGGTGGAATTGGTAGACACGCAGGACTTAAAATCCTGTGACCATTGCGGTCGTGCGGGTTCAAGTCCCGCCCCGGGTACCAGATAATCAAGGAGTTATGAATTTTTTCGTGACTCCTTTTTTTATGCGCCTACAAGATCGCCCCGATTGTAATATGTAGAAATCCAGTTTGTAAAAAGGGATCATTGATGCTTTACAACGCTATATGAAACTTTGGTTCCAAAAGGTTTAGAATTTTTGTAGCTATCATAGTATTAGAAAAAGATCGCAAGGGTTTGTATTTTCCTATCCTAACCTTTGTTTCTAAAGAACTGATTTTTAGATTAATATTTAAAAAAGCGTACCCGCTTCGGAACTATGTGACTATCGTCCAATTTGAGTAAATGACCTGTTTGTTCATTCTTTGTGCTGTAAAATGAGGACCAAATAATCGTATCAAGTACTAATTGAGACATACTTGAACTCTGGCTTAATATCTTTGTGAATAAGGTTATTATCCGACAATTATTAACGGGCTACAGAAATTCTCCGGTGCCGGACACATATAGAAAATTGGTGTGTATATTGAACAAAATTGATTAAATGGATGTCCATTTGCAGGGATGCCTTGGATGGTCATCTAAAAGTTGAATTTAGTCTTGTGCTGAATAGAATAATAGTACCTTGTACACAAGTTCTTGGTCATATAACACTTTATAAGTTGTAAATTTTGGAAGGAATAATACATTACTTTTTACACTTTGGCTTTCCTTTAATTATAGCCTATGTATTTTTTAGAAATGATTGGATAAAAGTGTATTTAATTCTTATTGCTACCATGCTGGTTGACCTGGACCATTTGCTGGCGAATCCAATTTTTCAGGCCAATAGGTGCAGTATACAATATCACCCTTTGCATACATATTATGCTGTGATTGTGTATGCAATGCTTCTCTTTTTTCGCAGGCCTATAAATATAATCGGCATAGGACTTTTGTGGCATATGGTTACGGATTTTATCGATTGTCTGATCATGTATAATTATTGCAGAACCTGTATGGATGATGCACCGGCAATGGAACTTTTGAGATGGATTTCAAATATTTTAGGTGTGAATTGAAAATTCATATCCATGAATAAGTATTTAGGCATGAAATAGTAAAAAGGCATCTGTAAATCCCCCTTTTAGGTGAGGATCCCATACCGTGATAGATATAGTTTTGAAGTGATATGGATATTAATTATTTAATTCATAAAACTTAAGAGCTATGTTATTTAATGTATTTATTAATCTTTTAATGTTGTTTCTTTCGGTAACACCGTCTGGGGAAATACCTGTCAGTTCGGATTTAATGGTAGAAACAACTACAACCGGAATTGGATATGGAAGACCGACTGCAGAGTGCGATGGAACAGGCGTCTGTTTTGTATCAGAGACATCTTTCAAAGGTACCATGGAAGATAATTTCGGGAATGCGAGGTTAACCTTTGCAAAAAGTGGAGCCGTATCGAGTATTTTTGCTGAAAGTAGATCAATGACCAAGTCGACCATAGAAAAACATTTCTCCGGAAAGAGTTTTATTATGAAGGATCCATATGTAGGTAATCTCAAAATGGGAGGGAAGAGCATAAAAATTAAAATTCCTGCAGGAAGTCACAGAATCAAGAAATCAGAGGGCGGTTTTCTCATTCAAATCGAAGGATAACACTATGAGGTGCGGTGAAATACATATCCAATCTTCACCGCACTTCTCTTTTATATCTTTATTTAAAAACCAAAAAATCTATTATCTATGCCGATGGTTTATTATATCCTGGTATTGTGTCTATTGACGTTAGCAGGTAGTGAAACTCACGTAAATTCCATGGTTTATGACAACGTTGAAACTACTACAACCGGAATTGGTATTGGAAGAAAGAAAAAGAATTGCCAGGGGAAAGGATTGTGTGTTATTGGCAGTGATATTAAGAGCATTACCATAGAAGATAGGATTACAATAGCCAGGCTCAGTTTTGACAAGGAGTCTTTACGAAGTATGTTTATTGCGCGTTCTGATTTGAGTGATTTCGCTGTAAAAGAATTTTTCTCAGGAAAATCCTTTGAAATGGAAGACGGATATAATGGGACGATTATTGTTAAAGGAAATCATTATGATATCGATATTCCCAAAGGATATTATCCGCTGTATAAACAAAAGACTGGTTTTGTGATCAAATTCGACAGCCTTCAAAGATAAGATACAAATCCGTATCGGAAAGGATGTTGGGATCAGTAAGGTTTATTCAATAGAATTAATTCCAGGGCAAATCCCAGTCCTTCGAAATTATAGTACGATAGGTCCTTTTTATCGCATTTTGGGACGTCTTCTCTTTTTACTTTGTTGCATCATGGCTCCCCCCTGACCCCCTCTTTGTGCGGCTTTAATGCTTCCCCTGTTTTTGAGAGCCTTTCGAAATTGATCTACCTGTTCTTTTATTTGAGGTTCCGTTATTTTAAGATCTTTTACTTCGCGAAACAGTTTTTGTGCAAAAGTCCAGTTCCCCCGATTGGCTTGCATATTTGCCAATTGGATGTTTACCATGGCTCTTTCGTTGTCTGAAGGAAGTTTGGTAGATCTGGCTAATTGAAGATATCTTTCAGCTTCATCCGGATTTTTATCGTTTTGAGCGATAGTCCCTTTGAGCATGTAGAAGTAGGCTCTGTTAGCAGGATAAAGTAACCTAGGTGTAAGAGTTAGATTTAATCTTTTTTCTGCCCCTGCCATATCCATTGATTGCATGATTTGTGCAGCAGATTGAACAGTCCCCAGCATAATATAACTCACTAAAAGCAACACTCCTACCAAAAAGAAAGGGAATGCATACCAAAATCCATAAATAGAAGCCAGGACAGCTCCTCCGACCAAACAAACAGCTATTATTGCCAGTTTTAAGTATATATTTATTGAAAACATAGTTTTATGAGTTTTTTCAGATTACAAAGAAAATCAATTCGGATGGAATCTAATAATCTTAACCCTTAATACAGGGTATTTATATCAGAATCTTTGAGGTAGAACTGGTAATTTTCTTTGTAAACAATATCCAGGGGTAAGTAATATTTTTTATCAATTCTCTTTTCCAGGATGATATGGTTGACCATTGTTTTGATACTAAAGTATCCCAGTTTTTCAGCGCTTTGATTGATGATGACATCTATTTTGTCTTCTGTAAGAAGTTTTACATTATTGTCGATCAGGTCATGACCGATTATATAAATTTCAGGGTAGAGACTTTTTATTGATTTAGCAATTATATAGCCTTTGGATGAAGTTACATAAATACAATCAATATTGAGCTTGTCGATTTTATTTCGAATTTTTTTTACGATTTCTATTTCAGATATTTGATGGTCATCAACCGAAAGGGTATGGATTCCCACCTCTGCTTTTGATTCGCTGATGAAGTCTGATAATCCTATTTCCTTATTTTTTAAGTGAAGTGCGTTTTGAATGTTTTTAGTATTGTGCAGTACGAGGACTTGGGTAAGATTGCCTTTGGTGACAATTAATTTTCCGGTTAGGCATCCGGTTTGATAGGAGTTGGTACCTATATAAGACAAGCAGGGAACCGATTTTATTTCGGCATTCATTACGATCGAAGGGATTTCATTCCTGTTACTCTTCTTTAAAAAATTAATGGTTTGATGATTGAATTCGGAACCGACTATGACTGCGTCTGTTTCCGGGGTAAGGGCTTGCTCAGCTACGGACTGAAAATGAGACTCGTCAAACATATCGTAAAAATATATATTCCCCAATAGATTAAAGTGCTCGTAATCTCTCAATCCCGTATCAATACCCGATTTGAGCATTTTCCAGTAAAAATCCTGGTAGGGGTAGGGGATGAGAATAGAAAGTGTAGTCACTTTTTTACGAGCTAGAGTCCGTGCTATAATATTGGGGCTGTATTTCAATTCTTCCATTGCTTTGAGCACTTTTTCTTTAGAAGATTTTGATACTTTCCCTCTTTTGTGGATAACGCGATCTACAGTACCTGTTGATACACCGGCTCTTATGGCAATATCTTTAATCTTTATTCTCTTTTTCACGTATCTTAAATTTTTGTCTATTATATAAAATCTTTTATAAATATTGTGTGTGCGAACACAATGGAATTAAAAATCATTTTTATCTTTGTAATCTAAATTGAAAAAGCATGGATATTTTAAAGTATCAATTAAGATCATTCGAAAAGATTCCGGTTCGAATTTATGAAGATAATTTGGAGGCTTCAAAAAATGTTGCAAAATCAATATCCCTTACCATCCGACAAAAACAGCAAGAAGGTGAATATATGGTTTTGGGCCTGGCCACAGGTTCTACGCCGGTTAAAGTGTATGATGAATTAATTCGGATGCACAAAAAAGAAGGATTGAGTTTTAAGAATGTTATTACTTTCAATCTGGATGAGTACTATCCGATGAAAAAAGATGACGACCAGAGTTACTGGAAGTTTATGCATGAAAATCTTTTTGATCACATTGATATAGATCCCAAGAATATACATATTCCAAACGGAGAAATTCCAATCGAGTACGTAGAAGAGTATTGCAGGGAATACGAAGAAAAAATTGATGCTTTGGGGGGGATAGATATCCAACTTCTCGGCATCGGAAGAACAGGTCATATCGGGTTTAATGAACCTGGTAGTTGGGATTCCAGTAGAACAAGGTTGGTCAAATTGGATCACCTCACGCGGCAAGACGCTACCAAAAGTTTTATCAGTGAAGAAAAAGTGCCTTATCGGGCAATCACCATGGGTATTGATACGATAATGAAGGCCAAAACGATTTATATTATGGCATTTGGCCAGCAAAAGGCTGAAATAGTGGCAAGAACGGTAGAAGGACAGATTTCTTCTTCGTGTCCGGCAACTTATTTACAAAAACATCCGAATACCCGGTTCCTGGTCGATTCAAGTGCCGCTAACGATTTGACACAAATAAAAACACCATGGTCGGTAGGATTAGTCAATTGGAACGATGAATTGATTTGTAGAGCTATTGTATGGTTGGCTCAAAAAGTAGGGAAACCGATTCTTAAACTTACAGATGAAGATTACAATACCAATGGGTTGAGTGACTTGATCCTGGAATATGATACTGCTTACAATATTAATATACGGATTTTTAATCGACTACAGCACACAATCACCGGTTGGCCCGGTGGAAAACCCAATGCGGATGATTCACAACGTCCCGAACGTGCAAAACCCGGAAAAAAAAGAGTAGTAATCTTTAGTCCGCACCCGGATGATGATGTTATTTCGATGGGAGGAACCTTTATCAGGTTAGTGGAACAGGGGCACGATGTTCATGTCGCGTATCAAACTTCCGGGAATATTGCTGTGCACGATCACGATGTGAAAAGATTTGTTGAATTTATTCAGGATATTACCCATACATATGAACTCGACAAAGAAGCTGTGGATAAAAAGTATGAAAGAATCCGCAACGCTTTAAAATCAAAAAAAGGTGGGGAGCCTGATATTGCTTTAGTTCGTGAAATAAAAGGAATGATTAGAAGGGGAGAGGCTCGTGCAGGTGCTAGAATAGCCGGAGCAAAAGATGACCATATCCATTTTCTTGACCTTCCGTTTTATGAAACCGGAAAGGTGAAAAAATCACCTATTGGCAAAGAAGATATTTCTATTATAAAAGAGTTCCTACAGGAAATAAAGCCCCATCAAATCTATGCTGCAGGAGACCTGGCTGACCCTCATGGCACCCACAAAGTTTGCCTGGATGCTATTTTTGGAGCCTGTGAACAACTTAAAAAAGAGTCATGGTTCAAGGATTGTTGGTTGTGGTTATATAGGGGCGCCTGGCACGAGTGGGGCATTGATGAAATTGAAATGGCTGTCCCTTTAAGCCCCGATGAGGTTCTGCGGAAAAGAATGGCAATATTTATGCACCAATCTCAGAAAGACCGTGCTCCATTTCCTGGAAATGATAAACGTGAGTTTTGGCAAAGGGCTGAAGATCGAAACAGTGAAACGGCAAATTTATACAACGAATTGGGATTAGCGGAATACGAAGCAATGGAGGCGTTCGTTAAATGGAAGTTTGAGACGAATAGCCTGAAATAGTACCGTATTCAAAAAAATAAGTTGATCTGATGTTTTTTTGAATTCTAGGTCGGAAGAGGCTCTATCAGGTTACGCTGCCAGGGATAGTTGTTATGACATTTGTATATTGATAGGAGTTCAGTGCATTGGGTAGGATTCCGAGCACTTGAGAATAGAAAAGTTGACCGAATAGGGGAACCGAAGGTGTTTAGGTAGAGGGTTGTTGTTTTCAAGTGGTAAATACATAATTTTAGATCTCAAAGCTTGGATCGGGAAGGTAAATATTTTACGTTCCTGCCCTTTTCTTGAGCCTGAAATAGCTTCAGGAAGATGTCTTGTATATTCCCTTTCCTCTCCCTTTACAACAAAAACTATTTCTCCGGGATCAGACTAAAATAGCTCAGGAGATCAGTTCTCACTGTAATAAAGATTGTTGGGGGGCGGTAAAACCTGGTGGACTGATTCCTATTGAATATGGCTTGTCATAGATCCTAATAGACAAATTTCTAATTTCCCTTTTTTTGTCCTATCAGCATCATATTTCCGAGAATTTCTTTTTTTTGTGCGTTTGGAAATACCTGTTGAAAGGTATTGTGGTAATAATAATCCGTTTCTTTTTGTGATTTGCGATCGGAATATAACATGTTCCATAATACGATTCCATTGTGGTTTAACGATGATTTTACGTCCGTAATAAATCGAATGGAGAAAAATTGTTCGGGAATGATTTCACCAACAAAGAGGTCGATACAGATCATATCGTAGCGTTCTTCATCGAGATTGATAAAGTTGTATGCATCTGCCTCATATAATTGGATATAGGATTGAAGTCTTTTTTGTTGGTATTTTGAAAATAAATACAATACCGTTTCGTCATTGTCGACACCGGTATATTCATAATTTTTCCTGAAATTTTTTTCCAGCATGTAGGGAATACTTCCAAGTCCCATTCCCAATATCAAAACTTTTGCCCCGGAGGGTGGAATTTTAATGGTTTTGAATAGGTAATTAAAATTGTAATATAAATCATCAAAGGAATAGATTGCATCGTGTGTAGACAATTGCAATCTATTTTTTATCAAATACAAATCCAGGTAATCATTCTTACTGCTTTCTATGGATTCAATATGTTGGGGAAAAAAATGAGATAGTATTCTCTTATACCATTTTATCATCACTAGCTCCTTTTATTTTTTGATCTGCTACAATTTTGAGAATTTGCTCCCAATCATCGGTCCATTCCCTATTTTTCAGCTGCATTTGGTTTTTGCAGTGACTTATCAACTTTTCCAATTGGTATGTCGTATTTTTTTCATTGGTGATCCACCTGATAGATGGTATTAATCCTTTTATAGGCAGGGTAGTAGCGAGACTGCAAAAAGGACCTATTAAAGTACCTGAATATATAGTAGTGTTTATTCCAGTTTTTACAAAATCTCCTGTTACTACACCCCGTTTGATTGTAGAAAGGGTAATTATATTTCCAGATGCCCAATCCACCGATTTGATGAAGTCAAAATTATTGGAAACATTTGATACATTGGTATTAGCCCCAAGGTTGTTCCAAGATCCGAGTATACTATCTCCCAGATACCCATCATGGGTTTTATTGGAAAAGGGATGGATAATAGAATTTTTAATTTCACCTCCAACTGCTGAATGGGGACCAATTGAGGTGCCCGGGTATATTTTGGCACCCATTTTCAAAACCACATTATCTAATATGGCTAAGGGACCTTTGAGGATGCTCCCATTCATGACATAAGCATTTCTGCCAATGAAGACCGGACCATCGGATGAATCGATCAAAGCATTTTCCACTCGTGCTGAATGATGTATATAGACGTCTTTCTCGAAGGAAGTCCATTTACCTTGCCATTCCGTTGATTCTAAGCTCTTAATTTCCTCAATTATTTGTTTAGCGTTGTTTTTAAGTAAATAAGTTAGATCTATTACAATTTCGGGTTCCGAAATTGTCTCCATTTTCTGAAGATCTGGTATAGTGGAAGTAATGGTTGTGTCCGTTATTTTTAATTTATTGATTTTTGAGGCTATTAAGGACTTCCCGTAAAAGAGATTGGTATTTTCAGGTAATTGGTTTATTTCTGTTATAAGGGTTGGATTGGGGATTGCAAGTGGGTTGATGTATAATTCCTGGCTCTTGTGGGTATTTATTCTTACATTTTTCCATTTTTCACCCAGTGTATGTAACCCAAAAAGTATTTCTGAAGTACTTTTGGTAAGCGTTAACGGAAAAAAAGTTTTAAAATTGATATTATAAAATTTCATACAAACTATATTAAATATAAAAGTACGGTCTTTATATTGCGAAAGTTAGCGGCAATTATAGTGAATATTGAATGTTAAATTGAAAATTTATGTCAAAACAAATTAATTGGGGAGTTCTTGGATTGGGAAAAATTGCAAAAAAATTCCTGCACGATCTTAATCTATCAAGGATAGGTAATGTTTATGCCGTAGGAAGCAGAAACCTGGATAAAGCAAATCAATACAAAAGTACATTTTATGCTGATAAGGCCTATGGCAGTTATAGTAGCTTATTAGAAGATCCGTTGATAGATGTGGTATATATCGCTACTCCGCATAGCCATCATTATCCGCTTTTAATTGAATGCATTGACAGGGGAATTAATGTGCTTTGTGAAAAACCTATCTGTGTGAATCAAAACCAGCTATTGGATATCCAAAAGCGTGCTAATGATAAGGGGGTTTTTGTTATGGAGGCATTGTGGACACGCTTTTTACCTTTTTTTGAACCGCTAATGGAGACAATAGAATCCTTTGATAGCTCTATACGTGCGCTATACGCTGAATTTTGTTTTACTTCGGAGTACGATTCATCCAGCCGTCTTTATGATCCTCTTTTGGCTGGTGGTTCCTTAATGGATATTGGTATATACCCTGTATTTTTGGCTCTTCAAATAATGGGAAGCCCCCAAAATATTCTTACAAATGGATACGTCAGCAAAGGTGTAGACTTGAGGTTTTCATCCATATTTGATTATGGAGAAGGAAGGTCTGCCATGGTAAGTTCTGATATTACCACGGATTCCAATGTACAAGCGTTGATAAAATGTGGGAATAGTTCTATTGTTATTCCTGAAAGATGGCATGAGTCGGATTTATTCATTAGTAAAGAAGGCAGAAATTTCAGGGAATACAGGTACCCCAAAATTGGTTTTGGGTATTATCATGAGATAGAACACGTAAATGAAATGATCCTGGATGGTCAAAAAGAAAGCTCAAAATTTAATCTTGAAAATTCAATTGAATTAATGGGAAACCTGGATCATATCAGAGATCAAATAGGTTTGGTATATCCAGATAACATTGAATCTGTAAGAAATTAACAAATAATATTAATCAAAGTATTGAGAGGAATATCTCATATATCATTTTTTTAATATAATTCTTTTAACGATATACTTTCTCCATGAATATATTACACTAAATATGGTGAAATAATCTCATATCTTAATATTTTTCCAGAATATAGGATTTATGTAATAAATTTCTCGATTTAACTTTATATATCGACAATTGGTATAGTATTTGAATGTACTAATGGGAATATAGAGCGATCGTATGAGAAAACATTTACATTTTAAAATACTTGTGGTCTTCGTTTTATTTGGTTATCAGGTGTTTACACAGGATATACACATGTCTCAGTTCGATCATAGTTTTCGAATTATGAATCCTGCTTTGACGGGGATTTTTAATGGCGAGCACAGGTTAGAAGGCAATTACAAACGACAGTGGAAACAGGTTCCGGTAGATTACATGACATTTACAGGTTCTTACGATTCCAAATTTCAACCGCCCACCTCTGACAATAGTTTGTTTGGGTATGGTCTTAATTTGAATTACGACCGTGCGGGCTTTTCCAAATTGAGTTTGTTGCAAATTGCGTTGAATGGTTCATATTCTCACTTCCTAAATCCCAATAACATAATTACAGGCGGATTACAAGTAGGGTTCGGCCAGAGAACTTTACGTCAGGATGATTTGAGTTTTGACGGCCAATTTATAAACGGGCAATATGATCCGGCTAACCCAACAGGTGAAAATTTTGATCGTATGAATGCCAGCTTTTTTCATTTAGCGGCAGGGTTGAATTATCGATATCAAACGGAAAAAAATTCTTTGAATATTGGGACCGGCTTTTTTAATATTAATAAACCCGCTCAGAATTTCCTTGAATCAGATAATCCTCCCAGGCTTCCTCTTCGAACAACTGTGTATGGGGATTTGTGGCTGGGATTGGGTGATCGATTCCGCTGGAACCTAAATGCTGGGAGTCAATGGCAATCAAGTTATGAAGAACTGACCTTTGGAACGAAGTTTGAATTTCATGTCAATCAACGACGTGGTGATGATCTGTTCTTATCCCTTGGAAGTTACGCCCGTCTGAGTACAATGTGGGATGCTGTTTCACCTTATGTGGGTATAAGATACAATTCATTTGATGTCGGAGTCACTTATGATATCAATGTCTCTCAATTTAATGTAGCCACTAATCAGCGTGGTGGCCCAGAAGTGTGGGTGCGCTACATCATTAAGGATGTAGATGAAATTGACGATTTTAAAACATGTAGAATTTATTAAAAGCATGGCTTTGAACAAATTATATAAAAGTATTTTAATTGCCGGAGTTTTTGTCATGTGTGCAATGTCTGTATTGCACGGGCAAACTCGACAGGCATTTATTAATGCTGCTGAGGAATCTTTTGAGGAAAAGAATTACTATGCGGCATTAAAATACTATCAGGAGGTTTTGGAGTTTAAGAATCCAACAGCCCAAATGTATTATAAGGCTGCGGAATCTGCTCGTAATTTCTTTGCATTTGAAATTGCCAGGGATTACTATGAGAGTGCTGATATGCTTAAGGATGAAGGTGAACTTCCGCTGTCCAGCTATTACTTAGCAGAGGTATTGTTTAAACTTGGAGATTATGAGGAGGCTAAGAAATATTATAACAAGTATTTGAATCAAAACGACGAGGAAGATAATATTTATATTCAAACTGCTCAGAACCGACTTGAGTCGATTGACTGGGCTGAAGAAAACGAGGAGCCCCCTTTTACTTCTACCATAAAGAAACTGGGAGATTCGGTCAATACTATTCAATCTGAGTTTGCACCTATACAAGTAGGTGAAAATTTGGTCTTTACCGGGTTAAGATATCCGGGTGATGATCCTTCCAAAAAACCGGTAGGCGTGGTTCTAAACGACCAACTGGACTCCGTTTTTTCATTTGTTAATGATCCGGATTCGGTATTTTACCAATCCCACTTTTCCCTCAATTCGGATAGTACAAAGGCATTTTATTCGATTTGTAGCTATGTGACGGGAGAATTAACCCGCTGTGATATATATTATTCGGGATTGATTGAAGGACAGTGGTCATCACCTATCGAAATTGAAAATGTCAATGATACGGCCTACAACAATACATCCCCCTTTTATGGAGTAAGCCCGGACGGAGAATCGGAAGGATTGTATTTTTCCTCTAACAGGGCCGGAGGACGTGGTGGGTACGATATATATTTTAGTACGTTTGAAAATGAAGCGTTTTCAGCACCTGAGAATCTTTACGCCATAAATACACCATTAGACGAAATTGCTCCTTTTTACCACGATGTCAGTAAGACGCTGTTTTTTGGTTCAAATGGATATTCAGGATACGGGGGAATGGATATGTTCCAGGTTTTTATACCTATTAAAAATGAATCAAGAGTTGAAAATCTGGGGAGTCCGATAAATTCCAGTTTTGACGATTTATATTTCACCTGGGATAAAGAAATGTCAAAAGCCTATTTTGCGTCTAACCGGAATGAGTCCTATAAATTGGATACAGCACTACAAGCTTGTTGCTTTGATATTTATGAGGCTGATCTAAAACCGCGTAAACGACTGATTAAAGTTTTAGTATTTAATAAACTCAATGGGGAACCCATTTTGGGATCTACATTGGAAGTCTTCCGAAATAGCGACCTGGTAATAGAGGAGACCAATGAAGAATCTCATGAATATGAATTGGATTTACTTCGGGGTACCTATAAAGTAAAAGCGTCTAAAGGTGGATTTATTCCGGATTCAACAACATTGGATTTAGCGCAGTTGAGCGGACAGGATACGATAATAAAGAGATTGTTCCTGACACCAAAAGAATTGACCCTGGAATTATTGACATTTGATTTCGAAACCAGAGAACCGGTAAATGGTCCTACTATATCCATTTCGGATCGGGCCAATCCTGATAAAGAGAATATATATCAACTCAATAATTTAACTAACTCTTTGGTGTTGCCCATTGATAGAGACTTTGAATATTCTATTAACGTAACAAAAAGGGGGTATCAGGATGAGGATCTCACTATCCGAGGTGCTGATTATCCAAATGACCTCAAAATTGTAAAAAAGATATATTTGAATCGAGGAAATCTTGAATCCTACCTGGTGCTACCATTATTTTTTGACAATGATTTTCCAAATCCCAGAACCTGGTCTGTTACTACGGATAAGAATTATCGAGAAACATTTCCACCGTATTATTCCAGGAAAAGTACATTTACAGAGTTGTTTAGTGAGGATTTAATGGGGGAAGCAAAAGAAACGGCGGAGGCAGATGTAGAGAATTTCTTCGATAACGAAGTTTTGGCCGGTAAGCAAGATTTGGATCGTTTCCTTGAACAATTGGAAGAAGAGATGTCAAAGGGCGAAAATATTACCCTGGTTGTTAGTGGTTATGCAAGTCCCAAATACCTGAAAAATTATAATCTTAATTTAAGTAAAAGAAGGATAAACTCGCTGCAACAGGAAATCGAAAAGTATAAAGATGGCCTTTTGACCCAGTATATATCCAATGGCAAGCTCAATATTGAAGGTCGGGCCTACGGTGATGAAAACGCGCCTTCTACCGTAAGTGGTGATGCGGAAGACGTGCGAAACTCAGTGTATAACCCGGCAGCCTCCCGAGAACGGCGTATTGAAATAGTTGATATAATTAGAAATTAATACGAACAGATGATAAACTTTTACAGATATAATTCTAGTTTTCCTAAAGTCCTGATGACCATCATATTGGTGGGATTATCGACATTGGTGTATTCGATACCATTTACAGGAGGGGAGCTGAACTATAAATTTATCAAAGACGGATTGTATGAATTCACTTTGGTGCTGGAAAGGGATTGTGGTCGGTTTGGTCCACAACCAGAGTTTAGTGATAAAGTTACCCTGGGTGTATTTAACCTGGAAAATGAGCTACTGGTTGATTGTGGAGAAAACGGCAGGATTCCCTTAAACCTGGAGCGGAAATACAGAAAAGAAGATAATCTCAATTCCGGTTGCGTGGAAATAGAAGACCAGGAGTGCCGGGAAGTGGCCGTTTATAAAGGCACCGTTGAAGTGCCCATTTCTGCCAAAGGGTATCAATTCGTTTATTCATCTTGTTGCAGGCCCGACAATATTGAAAATATTTTAGATCCTGAAAACACAGGCTTTACGCTGGTTACGACAATGACCTTAAACGGATATTTATGGTATACGAGTATTCCTTCGTTTGACAAAGTAACACCATTATACAGTTGTATTAATGAGGAGGAAGTTTTCGATCCCGGTTTTGAGGTAAAGAAACACGAAGAATATAAATATTCTCTTTGCACTCCATATGATGGAGAAGCCCCGAACAATGAAAACGATACACCCGATAAACCACCATACGAAAATGTGGGATACAAAAATGGTTTTGATGCACACCATCCGTTTGGAAATAATGGAGACCTATCCATTGATGAAAATACTGGGATTATTACTTATACTAACAGTAAAATCGGTTCATACAACATTGCTATTTGTGTAGAGCAATATAAAAAAGGGCGACTCGTAGGTTCTACGATTAAAGAAATCCAATTGAACTTTGTGGATTGTTCGGACCGCACCTTTAGTGCTGATTTTGATTACACGGTCGACTTTTGTAATCCAGGGAGGGTAATGTTCGAAAACAGGAGTTTTGGAGCTACTTCATATAGTTGGAGGTTTTATACTGACGACAGCACATCAACCACATCAAGTAATGCCAATCCGGTAATGACATTTCCGGGCCCTGGTATGTATATGGTTGAATTAGCTGTTTCAAATGATGAAGATTGTGTGGACACTGCAAGAAAGGTCATAGAAGTATATTCTTTTGAAGACGACATAGAAGTGGTCAATGTGGGTAATTGTAATAATTTGATTCAGGAATTATCTCTGAATAAAGATGTGAGAAATTACAATATTAATTGGTTCCTGATTGAGGAGAATGGAAGTGAGACTTCCATAGGCACAGGCACTACCATTTCATACGAATTTCCTTCTGAAGGTGATTATGGAATTAAGGTAACGGCGGAGAGTATGAGTTGTACCGTATCAGCTACAGATACAATAAATGTTATTCAGGGGTTAGATCTTTTGATGGATACCATTGATATCTGTGAACCCGGGGTGGTTTATTTAAATCCTGATTTCAACGAAAATTATATATATCAATGGAATATTGATAGTTTGGTACAAAATCCTAACAGTCCTAACCCGATGGTTTTGGTATCAAATACTACACTTTTCCCTGTTACGATCACCGATGGTTCGGATGAAACTTGCACAGGGGAAGGATTTGTCCTGGTCAGAGTAGGGGAATTGCCGGTAGGCGAATTCTCTTACGTTCAGGACTATTGTTCTGAAGATTTTCTTGTGAGCTTTTTGCCTGAATACGAAAATATAATCAACTATAAATGGGAATTTGAAATAGGTGGGGAAGTGATAGAAAGCACAGAGTTCTCACCTGAAATTGAATTCCCGGCTCCCGGATACTATAACGTCCGGTTTTATGCTGAGACCGAAGATGGATGTCAACAAGAGACTTCCAAACTGGTTGAGGTTATCAATCCTGAAACCGATTTCGAAATTCTCAATTTTGGGAATTGTGATAATTTTAACCAGGTACTTAAATTAAACAAGAATGTATCAGGATATTCGATTACCTGGAGTTTGATAGAGGGCGATGAAGTAACAGAGATCGGGGAAGGTAATCAAATTACCTATGACTTCGGAAGTGCCGGAATGTATAGTGTGGAAGCCGTAATTGAGAACGAAGAATGTACTTTCAGGGTTTCCGATATATTGGATGTATTCCTTGGCGTAACGGTCCCTATGGATACCATAGATATTTGTACTCCCGGAGAAATAAGCCTTAACCCTTCTTTTTTCGAAGGATATATCTATACCTGGACAGACAATGGATTAATCGAGGATACGGACCATCCGAACCCATCTGTATTCGTGAATGAAACCACGAGGTTTGAAGTTACTGTAAGTGACAAAAATGATCCTGCATGTGTGGGAACCGGGTTTGTACTCGTTCGCGTAAATGAAAGGCCCATCGCCGATTTTACCAATGTTGCGGACTTGTGTAGTGAAGATCTTTCTGTAGTGTTTTCACCTGTAGTGGAGAATTTGGCAAACGTAAGGTGGGAAATCGTTATAGGTGGTGAAATTGTTGAATTTACGGAGAATAACCCGAATGTTACTTTTCCTTCTGTTGGGTATTATCGTGTAACAATGTATGCCGAAACGTATGACGGTTGCACAGATTCCCAGACAAGAATTGTTGAAGTGTATAATCCCGAAACGGACCTCGAAATATTAAATTTTGGCAATTGTGAGGACTATATTCAATTTTTGCAATTGAACAAAGATGTCTCCGGGTATGATATAATTTGGAATTTGATCGAAAACGATGCTGTCTCACAGATTGGTCAAGGTGAATTAATTTCATACGATTTTGAGGAAGAAGGAAGATATGTAGTACAAGCAGTTATTTCTAACGAGGAGTGTACTTTTACCATACAAAATCCTATTAATGTATTTTTGGGGGTTACCGTTCCTATGGACACTATAGATTTGTGTACACCCGGAGAGGTTTATCTGAATCCGGGATCTTTTGTCGGTTATACCTATAATTGGATAGATAGTACCCTAATTGAAAATCCTACAGCTGCCAATCCATTGGTATTTGTTGATCAGAGTAACCTGTTTGAAGTAATCGTTACCGATCGTAATGATCCGATGTGTGTCGATACGGGTTTTGTATTAGTTCGGTTCAATGAAGTTCCTGTTGCTGGTTTTGATCATATCTATGATATTTGTGATGTGACCCGAACAGTGAAATTCAGGCCCCAGTTCAATGGATTGTATACTACGAAATGGTTTTTTGATGGTAATGACCTATCCAAAACAAGTACAGCTCAGATGCCCACGTTTACGTATGACAGTTTTGGCGAATATGAAGTAACACTAATTGCCGAGACTGCTGATGGTTGTGTGGATACAGTGACCCAAATTATTGAGGTAGGAGATTTTTTCAACCAGTTGGACTTTTCGACCAACGGTGGATGTGAAGGTTTGGATTATACCTTTGTACTCAATGATCCTGCCATTGGATATACCGTAAACTGGTACCTAGACAACAACGGAGCATTAGATAGTATTGGTACGGGAACTTCTATTGACTATTCATTCGAAGAAGCGGGGCAATATGATATTAGGGTGGAATTGGAGAATGATGAATGTGGCAGGTCTTTTGTAAGAAGAATAAACATTACGGACGGGATACAAGCCCCGGATACTACTATTATTGTTTGTGAGCCTGGTTTAATAGCGCTGAACCCTTTCGGTAGAAATGATCTTAACTATGAATGGACCCCTTCCACTGGTCTTGATAATCCAAATTCTTATAATCCTATAGCAGAAGTGGATGATGATATAACTTATGCTGTTGAAGTTAGTTTGGAAGATGGTGATCAGATATGTACAGATAATGGGGAAGTAGTTATTCTATTGGATGATTCTGCTGATAGTATTGCCTTTGATACTTCTACGATAACCATTTGTGAGGGTGACCTTGTATACCTCAACCCTAATGGCGATAGTACTTTAAATTATTATTGGCAACCGGAAGCCTTTTTTGAAGATTCCAGAGTGGCCAATCCTTCTGCTCGTTTATATACAAGTCAGGAATTTGTAGTGACTATTACTGATCCTGAATCGGGATGTTCCAATAGCTTCAGAAAGAATGTAATTGTAATCCCTATTGATGATCAGATTGATATCGATTATTCATTTGAATGCGGAGAAACCATTGCTACCCTTGTAGCACTTGATGTACCCGATTCAGGTGATATTGAATGGGAATATAATGATTCCATAATTTCTACTGAACCTTCATTTGTTTATGATTTTGGAGAATTTGGTACTTTTGAGTTAACCGTGAGGTTGACCGGTGATGAATGTGTGGAATCAACTACCCTGGTAACTTTGATCGACCCTGATAGCCCACTCTTTAATGACACTATTTATTTGTGCGATCCACAATCTGTAGAATTGAATCCGGGTGGAGACCCTAATTTATTTTATAATTGGACAGGGCCGAATATTGAAGATAATACAATAGCTAACCCAATTGCATTCATAGATGAAAATAGTATTTATGAAGCTATAATTATACATCCGAACGACACCACCTGTACAACCACGGGTAGAGTGACTGTATTTATAGAAGCGGATTCTGATATCATTTTTGCAGAAAATACAACTTTCTGTATGGGGGATACTGCAGAGCTATTAGTAGGCGGTGGAAGGGATGCTATGAATATTCAGTGGTATAATCCTGACGGCGTATTAATGGGTACTGAAAATCCGATACGATTTTTATTTGAAGATATGGGTGAATATTCAGTTGTGGCTGAAATTAATGGATGTACATTCAGGGATACAATCAATTTAAGTTTCAGAAATATTGAACTAACAGCTTCCCAAACCGATGGAATATGCCCTGGGGATGAAGTTATTCTTTCCGTAGAATTTGATACTGAGGAAGCCTTTGATAGCATTGTTTGGTCAGATGGGGTTGAAGTTTCAGGAACTGATCCCAGGATGGGAATTATTACCCCTGACAGTAATACGATTGTAACCGCATTTGTATATTTCAGTGATGGTTGCCTGAGTATGGATACAGTAATGCTGCGTATACCACCGGCGTTGCAGGAGTTGGAAATCACCTCTGACAGGGATACCGTAATACGTGGTGAAAAAGCTACCCTTACTGCGGTAGGTGGGGATTTTGAATCGTATCAATGGGAGCCAGCGGATTTGGTGGACAACCCCGATCAAGCGGTGACGGAAGTGATTCCTCCTGAAACTACCGAATTTATGTTGACGGTAGTGGATTCTAATGGATGTTCCATTACCAAGAGTATTACCATTTTTGTTCTCAACCCACAATGTGAGCCTCCGTATATTTTTGTACCACGGGCATTTACCCCGAATCAGGATGGGACCAATGATATATTATATGTAAGAGGGGAAAGCATTGATGAAGTCGAATTTATAGTATATAACAGGTGGGGGCAAAAAGTATTTGAAACCAATGATTTGTCAGTAGGATGGGACGGTACGTTCCGTGGTGAAGAACTGGCTCCGGATGTTTATGGATATTATTTGAATGTTTTGTGTATAGGTGGAGATACTTACGAGGAAAAAGGAAATGTGACGATTATACGCTAGTGTTTAAAAACTAGAACTATGTGTATAGGCTGCCTGTATTGTATGTATTGGGCAGCCTTTTTTATGTAATTTTACTTCAATATACCCCGATACGTTTTTGGGGAAAATTTATGATAGGATAAATAATGAAAATATGAATAGCAAAGAGTTTTTACTTTCCCTACCGGAAAAGGTTAATGAAGATGTCCTGACAGATTTGGAGACTAATTTTCATTTTGTCATTTCAGAGGATAATACCACTCATGAAATTACGGTGAAAGTAGAGGATGGTAAATGTATAGCAGAAGAAGGACTACATGGAGATGCGAATTGTGTGGTGAAGTCTTCGGAGAATAATTTAACAAAGATCCTCAAAGGAGAATTAAATCCTATGATGGCTATTTTAACAGGAAAATTGAAAATATCTAATCAGGGAGAAATGTTGAAGTATGCAAAGATTTTTGGACTGATGTGAAAATGATATTTTGAGAATTTATAGTAGGAAGGGATGGAAGCATTTTTATTGCTCACATTGTTCCACTAAAGTAAAAGATAAAAAGCTTTTCGATTTTTGTGCATTTAAGAAGACTCAAGACACCTATTGTAGCCTGAAAGTGACTCCGAAAACGGGAATCTGGTATACAGAATATGGATTGGTATCCAAAGGAATGGTAAAAGAGAGATCTTCACCTATATCGAAATTTTTTAGGTGTGCATCTACATAGGCTTCAATACCATTCATTAGATAAATGGCAGCCGTAACGATTATACTAAGCTGATACCATTTATAATATGTATCTCTTATTGAGCTTAAAGTATTCAGGTTGGGATAAATATCCAGAAATGGATCCGGATTTCCCTGGACGCGATTGTTGTATGCATTTCGGAATAAATCGTAATTTCTTTTATTGTCGGCAATTACCCATGCGCTTACCCCCAATCCACCGTAAATAATAGGCACTTTCCACCAGGATCTATTGTAAGCTTGGCCGCTGCCAGGCAAGATAAATGACAATAATGCTGCTCTTTCCGGTATCGGTGACCACAGTTCTTCAGATATAATCGAAATTGTTGCTGAATCAGCCATCACCATTGAATCAGACTCAATTGAACTGTTCTTGTTTTGGGCTGCTAATATATTGGGTGATACTAGATACGCGAAGATTAATCCTGCGAAGGCTTTCTTCCACATTCTTACTGGTCTAAGGTTTCCAAAATTTCTTCGAGATGATTGGGTGTTTCAAATTTAATTTTGATTTCTCCCTTCATTCCGTTCCTGCTTTGAATTTTTACTTCCGCTCCGAAAAGGTGTGTTAATTTATCTTCAATCTTTTGAATTTCCGGATCTTTTCTTTCTTCGGTTGCGGGTTGGCTTTTGGGTGTATGCATATCCCTAATTAACTTTTCAGTAGCACGAACAGAGAGGCCATCACTGATTATTTTGTCATATACATACAATATTTCATCAATATGCTCCAATCCCACCAGTGCTCTCGAATGTCCCATTGATAAAGATCTGTTCTTCAACCCTTTTTGCACTTGTGGCGGCAGTTTCAATAGTCGTATATAATTAGTAATGGTACTTCTGTTTTTTCCAATTCTATTGGAAAGTTCTTCATGTGTGATGGAGCATTCCTCAATCAATCGCTGGTAGGTAATGGATATTTCCAACGGGTTGAGATCCTCCCGTTGTATATTTTCTACCAAAGCCATTTCAAGAAGCTCTGTGTCATTTGCTATCCTGACAAAGGCAGGAACATGCTCCAACTTTAGTTTTTGCGCTGCCCGAAATCTTCGTTCCCCGCTTATTATTTGGTATTGATCGGAATTCAGTTTTCGGATCGTTATAGGTTGGATCAATCCGTAAGTTTCTATCGATTTTGCTAATTCTTCTATGGCCTCATCATCAAAATCAGTACGGGGTTGATCGGGATTGGGTTCTATATTTTTCAACGGGATTTTAAAAATCAATTGGTCTTGTGTGTCAGCACTATCCTCTGTCACAGGGACTATTCCTTCTGTGATTTCCTCTTCTTCCAGGTTCGAAAGCAATGCTTTTAACCCTTTCCCTAATTCTTTCTTCTTTATCTTGGCCATAATATCCTTTTTATTTCCCGACAATCTGTTATTAATGATGTTTTACACACTTCCAACTTTATTCCTGGAGTTTATATTATTAGATTGTCTTTTAATAAATTCATGTGCTAGGTTGAGAAAATTTCTAGATCCTTTACTGCCGGCATCATATATAATAACAGGTTTTTGAACACTTGGAGATTCCCCGATTTTTGAGTTTCTATGTATAATAGTATCGAAAACGTGATCTTTTACCATTCCTCGTACTTGTTCAACAACCATATTTGCCAATCTAAGCCGCTTATCGTACATGGATAAGATTATTCCTTCAATCTCTAATTTTGGGTTAAAATTTTGCTTTACTACTTTTATCGTATTTTTCAATTTTCCAAGCCCGTCTAATGCAAATATTTCGCATTGGATAGGGATAAGCACTGAATCAGCAGCAGACAATGCATTTAAAGTAAGAATACCCAAACTTGGTAAACAATCTATAAATACATAATCGTAATCCCCTCTTACCTGGTCGATAATATTTCTTACTTTCAAATGTCTCTGTGAAGCATTGGCCAATTCGACTTCAGCCCCTACTAGGTCTATGGTGGATGGCAGAACAAAAAGATTAGGGGTGTCCGTTTCAATGATTGCGTCTTCTACAGGATGTTCATTAAGTAAACAATCATAAACAGAAACTTCGACTTGTTCTTTTGTGATTCCCAGCCCATATGTGGTATTGGACTGGGGGTCCAGATCTATGACCAATACCTTTTTTTCTAATATAGCCAAACAGGCCGAAAGATTTATTGCTGTTGTGGTCTTTCCAACACCTCCTTTTTGATTTGCTATTGCAATAACTTTACTCATACATTAAAGATCTAGTGATTCACCTACATTGGGAATATATGCTTCTATATTATTTTCCTTAAAGTAATTTTCCGCTTCTTTGTGGTCTATTTTTATCACGTCAAAGGTATCAAAATGACAACCAATTATTTTATTACATTCGATAAAATTTGCTGCATGCACTGCATCTTTATAATCCATGGTGAAATTGCCACCGATGGGTAAAATGGCAAAATCCAAAGGAGGACATAATAATGGAATCAATTTCATATCCATCGTGAGGGCGGTATCGCCGGCTATATAAAAGGTAGATGAATCGTTTTCTATTACAAAACCCAATGGATTGGCTCCGTAACTGCCATCAGGCAACATGCTGGAGTGAACTGCATTTACTGCCCTGACTTTACCAAATTCAAATTCAAAACAACCCCCTGTATTCATTCCATGGCCATCGAATCCTTTTTCCCCGTACCAGGATACTATTTCAAACGAGGATATTACTTTGGCTCCGGTTCGTTCCAGGATTCTTTCAGCATCAAGTACATGATCCTGATGACCGTGAGTGAGTATTATATAGTCTGCAGGAATCTCTTCTACATTAATTTCTGATGCCAGGGGATTACCACTAATAAATGGGTCTACTAGTATGACTTTACCATTGTGCTTAAATAAAAAACAGGAATGTCCCAAAAAGGTAATATTCATAATTTTTAATTTTAATTTTGATCTTGCAACCTTTGAATTTTACGTAGACACTAGACTATGTGTTGCCTGAAATAATGACATTTATGTGATGATATTTGCCGTATTTGTGCCCATTTTTGCAAACTATTGCGAAGATATATATTATTTATTAAAAGGAATATATAGAAAAAAGTTGAATGTATATAATGTTAAAGGGCTCTCGCAGCAACATTTTGTATACTTTAACTGTTCAAATTCAACATTTGAAAATTGATTGCTTTGTGTATAAAGTTCCGATGAAAACTTCTAAGTATGAAAAATTCATTAATTATTGAAGATTGGGGGAAAATTGATTTTGCCAAAGCGTGGGAAGAGCAATTTAATTTACAAAGGCAGATAATCGAGGAAAAGAGGGCATTGTCCATTCCTGTTTCGGAAACAGGAGGGCGGGAACATTACTTACTTTTTTGCGAGCACAATCATGTGTACACCCTGGGTAAATCTGGGGATGAAGGGAATCTATTGGTAGATGCGGAATCTCTTATTGAAAAAGAAGTCACTTTTTATAAAATAAATAGAGGTGGGGATATTACCTATCATGGTCCCGGTCAATTGGTAGCGTATCCGATTTTAGACCTGGAATATTTTTTTAGAGATATTCATAAATATATAAGAATGCTCGAAGAAGTAATCATCCGGATTATGGATGATTATGGACTTAAGGGGTATAGGATTGATGATTTTACCGGGGTATGGCTAGGGGAAAATCCCCGACGAAAGATTTGTGCGATAGGTGTTCACATGAGTCGATGGGTGAGTATGCACGGCTTAGCTTTTAATGTAAATACGGATCTGGATTTTTTTGAGAATATTATTCCCTGTGGAATACGTGAAAAAGACAAAACAGTAACTTCATTAGCGCAGGAGTTAAAACAGAGCGTAGATATGCGTGAAGTACAACGAAAATTTATTAAACATTTTAACGACCTGTTTGGAACGCGGGTATCCCGTTTTGACTATATGGAAGATGAGAATTAGGATGTTTATATATATGGAATTGCCTGTATTAGAAATTGTCTTGACTCAATAAAGAGTATCCTTTCTTGAATTTTAGAAGAGCAACCGACTGGCTCTTAAGTGAATATTTGAGTTTTCAGGGATAGCAACGTCACGATTACTTGAAGTTTTTATAAACATTTTCTTTGTATATCTTCGTCTTTATTTTTCATAAAAGCCCAGGAGGTATGAGTAGCACAAAAAAGGTAAAAGATTCCCATACAATAATGACTCAATTGATAATGCCCAATGATACCAATCATCTCGGTAACTTGATGGGGGGGGTAATGATGCGCTGGATGGATATTGTTTGTGCGTTGAGTGCAATGAGGCATTGCAATACCCCTGTCGTTACGGCAGCAGTAGACCATATATCATTTCAGCAACCGATTGATCTGGGGTCTATGATTACATTGGAGGGGTTTGTGACCCGGACTTTCCGTACTTCGCTGGAAGTTTTCGTAGAAGTATATTCAGAAGACCTCAAAGGTACGAAGACAAAATGCAATGATGCCTTTTTTACCTTTGTTTCACTTGATGAGGATACCAAACGACCTTCCAAGGCGCCGGGTATTATTCCTGAATCAAAGCGGGAAAAAGAGCTTTTTGAAGGAGCGTTGCGTCGAAGGGATTTACGATTGATTATGGCAGGAAGGATGGATCCCAAAAGTGCTGACCACCTGAAGAAGATTTTTAGCTGATCCTTTAGTTGCCAGCAGTAGGCAAATTATTAGTTAGTAGTAAGTGAAAAGTTACGAGTTACGAGTCAGAAGCTAGTTGTTCATGCCTAAATAAGGTTGACTTTTTTTTCGTACTTAAAACTTCTTCTGAATTTTACTTTTTGAGAGATATTGGATTCAGAAGGATTGTTGTCCTCAGCCCGAAGGGCTGAAAAAGCCCTTCTATACTGAGTTTTTACTTCCGTCGCTGACTTGTCATCGTCGGATTGTTGTCCCAACTCAATATAGTGTTTTTCATACTCAATTGGGGTTTTTCGTTGTAACTTTATATGTGGTTTTTCAAAATTATAGAGTGCTACTGAACGGTCAACTTCTTTGGCTAGATCTATAAAACTGGTAATAGAACGGTGTTTGAGATAATTGTTTTTTATTACCCCGTTGAGTCTTTCTGCTTTACCGTTTTCCCAGGCAAACTCACACATACTATTTTGAATCTGTTCTTTTTGAGTTACTTTTAAAAATTCTTTATCATAATATTGACCGCCCCCATCGGAGTGGAATATTACTCCCTTGATGTCTTGTTTTTCCTTTTTCCTGACTGTTATAGCCCTTCTTAAAGCGGGCAGGGTCGTGCATTCTGTTGTCAAGTTTTTTGCTGTTGCATGCCCCACGATCCTTCTGGAAAAAGCATCCATAATAAAAGTGAGATAATAAAACCTGCGGTTCACTTCAAAATAAGTAATATCACTCTGCCAAACTTGGTTGAGTCCTACCAATTCAAAGCCCTTTATTAAATTGTCGAATCGAATCACTCCCGAGCTGTTTGTTGTTCTGCGCTCGTTTTTTGTTCGCTTAATCCGTACCCCCTGTGTGGAACAGAAGGCCTCAAATGCATCCCGGCCAATATGTGTCGGATGTAGTTTATAATATATATCCCTAACTCCCATTGTAGGGTGCTCGTCCCGTATCTGATACAGAAGCAACAAAAGTTGCTGCTCTTCAGAACGCACCTTGTGCAAACGATCCATTTTCTGATGAAAAGCCTGTTTGCTTAATCCAACTGCCTGAAATAACCGGTTCATGGTGAAGGGGTATTGTTCTCGCGTGAGCCAGATATGTTCGAGTGTGGGGTAGAAAATTTTTTTTTAATATCTACTCCGTACGTTTGCTCGGCCAGTTCTATCATCTTGTCTTTAAAATCAAGAAGGATTTGTTTTTGTCCGATTATTTTCTCCAGTTCTGCTACCTGACGCTTTAACTCTAAAAGTTGTTTCGTGTCGCTTTCCACTTCAACAATCACCCGTTCAGTCTTATTTTTCATCGTTCCAAATTTTCTCAGCCACCTGTATACACTTGTCGATGCAAGCTCATACTGGGAACAGAGTTCTGAAATTTTTGTCTTCCCACTTTCAATTTCCCGTACCTTTTGAATTTTAAAGTTAGTACTAAAACTTCTTTTTCGACGCTCTTCGATTGTCATTTTAAATTGTTTCCTCTTTGCCATTTTATTTCCTTTTTTTAATCCTAAAATGGTCAACTTATTTCAGGCATTGACAAGTCGGGGGTTATAAACCTCGAGGTGTCATAGACAGTTGGTAATCAATGTACAATCTTTCAAAGATCAATTCGGCTGGGGAAGGAAGATTCGGATGTGCTTGTGGGAAAGGGATTTGTCTTACCCCTTATTTCACCCTTTTAAAAAAATGCTATCCCCCTTCCGGTCATTGTGTATTCTCTATATGTACCGT
>NZ_JAJSLW010000002.1 GCF_021729145.1 Membranihabitans maritimus
ACTGCTGCCGTACCGTTTTCCGGATCGCACGATTCTACGCTCGATACCGTACCCGGTAAGCCCGTCGTATCCGCACAAACCACTACCGTGCTATCCATCGGCACACTCACATCTTCCAATGTATCCTGTGGCGGGTACACGATAATCGGTACAATCGTCGTATCGCAATTTCCTAAATCATCGCATACTATGATGCACGTCGTATCCGTGCCTGTATAACCCATATTCGGTGTGTATTCGATACAACCCGTCAAACCGTCTACTGCTGCTGTACCGTTATCAGGATCGCACGATTCTACGCTCGATACCGTACCCGGTAAGCCCGTCGTATCCGCACAGATCACTACCGTGCTGTCTTGCGGTACCGTCACGTCTTCTACCGTATCTTGTGGAGGATATACGATAATCGGTACAATCGTCGTATCGCAATTCCCTAAATCATCGCATACTATTATACACGTCGTATCCGTACCTGTATAACCCATATTCGGTGTGTACTCAATACAACCCGTCAAACCGTCTACTGCAGCCGTGCCGTTTTCCGGATCGCATGATTCTACACTCGCTAACGAACCCGGTAAACCCGTCGTATCCGCACAAATTACTGCTGAACTATCTACTGGGGTACTTACTTCAGGGATTGTATCTTGCGGTGGTAAAACAATAATCGGTACGATCGTAGTATCGCAATTCCCTAAATCATCACATACGATGATACACGTCGTATCCGTGCCTATATATCCAGTTGTCGGAGTATATTCTATACAGCCCGTCAAGCCGTCTACTGCTGCCGTACCGTTTTCCGGATCGCACGATTCTACGCTCAATACCGTACCCGGTAAGCCCGTCGTATCCGCACAAACCACTACCGTACTATCCATCGGCGTGCTGGTCTCCGGTAAGGTATCCTGTGGCGGGTACACGATAATCGGTACAATCGTCGTATCGCAATTTCCTAAATCATCGCATACTATGATGCACGTCGTATCCGTGCCTGTATAACCCATATTCGGTGTGTACTCTATACAGCCCGTCAAACCGTCTACTGCAGCCGTACCGTTTTCCGGATCGCATGATTCTACACTCGCTACCGAACCCGGTAAACCCGTCGTATCCGCACAAACCACTACCGTGCTATCTTGTGGCACCGTCACATCTTCTACCGTATCTTGTGGCGGATATACGATAATCGGGACAATCGTCGTATCGCAATTCCCTAAATCATCACATACGATGATACACGTTGTATCCATTCCAACGTAACCCATATCCGGCGTGTACTCTATACAACCCGTCAAGCCGTCTACTGCAGCTGTGCCGTTTTCCGGATCACATGATTCTACACTCGCTACCGTGCCCGGTAAACCCGTCGTATCCGCACATATTACTACCGTGCTATCTTGCGGCGTAACCATTGCTATCGTATCCGAAGGAAGAATTTCACAAAATTCAGTAGCAACAGAGCTAAAGAAATCACCCACCTCCGCAAAAGAGCCTATAAAATAATCTTCACTTCTTACATCTCCGGCATATACTTCGGATTCTTCACCATTTACCAAAGCCCGTAACCAAAATTGTCCAATAGGGGTTGCGGGAAAAGGGTCCAAAGACGATGTAAAATAGCTCTCTTCATCGTTGGCTACCGTAAAAAGATGCACCCCTGATGATTTTATTGCCTGGGCGGCATCATAGGCCAATTCCAAATTTTCCACCATATCCAAATCCGAACCTGCAACCAGGCTAACTTGTTCAGGACTATTAGGTGTTCCGTCCGTAAAAAAGAACATAAGATCCAAACCACTATGATCAAACCCACTGAGCCCTGCATGCCAATTCGTACCCGTATTTTCATAGTCCCAACAGTCTCCCCCGGGACAATTGGTCTCCAAAACATCCATGATTGAAGCCTTATTTGCCGGGGTAATCTCCGTCAAAGGAAGCAAATCTTCATAACCAATATTAAATGTACCTATTTTCACCCTGTAAGGATTACCGGTATAGTTATAGTATGCTATAAGACTGTCTATCATTCCTTCGATTCCCTCCGCTATCTCTTCCCGCTCTGACACCGTCAAACTCCCCGTATCATCCAGCAAAATACCGATGTCAAGAGGCATGCAGCCTGTATTATCAGCATCAGGATTTTCTGTAAATTCAAGTGTAACTGTTGCAGTATCTGCAGTACTATTCGTCAGTGTATTGGTACCATCAGTAAAAGAAAAAGAATTTGCATCAAGGTTAGCTGTACTCTCACTTGTGACTTCCACTTCTATCCAAATATAAGCATTCGTTCCCCGTGTAGAATTAGTAGCATCATTTATTGATAATCCCGATTCAAGAGTTATCGAATTCGAAGTTGTCGACCATGTTGGTGTTGAGGCCCATACACTCTCATTCAAATTATAACCTTGTTCTCCGCCGGATACTACAGTAACTCCGGTCGGTAAATTAATCTCCACATCTTCTTCCAATTCATAAGAGGCTCCGCTATCCGCAGGATTAATATAAACCATGTCAACAACAAACAAGGTTTTGTTGCTGTTCCCTGTAGTGCCAACTTTATTTACCATAAATCCGATAGCTACGTCCATCTCAGCTAGGGTATCAGTTAACGGGGTCACCACAATAGGCACGATGGTAGTATCACAATTTCCTAAATCATCGCATAGTATGATGCACGTCATATCCGTACCTATATAGCCCGGATCCGGCGTGTACTCAATGCACCCGGTCAATCCATCTACTACGACACTCCCGTTTGCAGGGTCACATGATTCTACACTTGTTACCGTACCCGGTACGCCGGACGTATCTGCACAAACAACTACTGCAATATCCATTGGTGTACTCACTTCCATTAATGTATCCTGGGACGGAAGCACCGTAATGGATACAAATGCCGTATCGCATACATTTGCCGTATCACATACTCCATAAACTAAAGAGTCTGTTCCCACAAATCCCATGTCCGGTGTATATTCTATTGTGCCATCAGGGTTCACTATTGTCGAACCATTCACCGGCACCTGCACTACGGCCACACTTGATGTGTCGATCGGATTAAGTCCGGGCGTATCGTTCTCCAGTACCACAATGTCTACCGGAGTATCCTCTGTCGTTTGTATCGTATCATTCATTGCCAAAGGTCCATCCGTACAGGCAGGTAAAATCACTTCATTAGAACGGGCTTCTTCGCTTTCCGCACATTCTCCGTTAGCATCCACTCCTACCAGGAAGATCGAGGACAGGCCTAATGAATCCACTTCCTGGATATCATAAGAGTTACCCACGTTAACCACTACATCAATATAGCTCACACCTACAGGTATCGTAGCATCAACCAAATTGAAAACCGTACTTCCTTCAGGTTCAATCGGCATTGCATTGCCATCAGGTGGATAATTTCCTGATATTACACCATCTTCATCCTCTCCTGTCACGAAGATTACGGAATCAATGACCTGGTCATAATCGAATGCCTGATAAATTTCAGCGCCGGTAATAGGATTACTATCGGTATTATTAATTTCCATCCGATAGGTTATTACCATATTATTTTGTCCGCAGCTTATACTGCCGTCTTCCACTTCTTTTACACTAAGTGCGAGTGTTGGAGCAGGCGGAACCGGAGCTCCTTCATAGTAGTTCAAATCAACTACAGAAGATTGGTAAGTATTCATAGGATCTACCCCATTGGTCACTTCGAATGTAATGTCCGTAGGGTAGGTTCCGGCTACTTCCGGGTTAGCCACGTCTATATACATCCAGTGCTCACCCTGGGGCAATGTCAAATTAGTAAGGTCGAAGTTGCTTCCACTATAATTAAGACTAGCCCCACCAATATCTCCTCCGGGAAGTTGTGTGCCGTTAAATGATCCCGGCACGTATTCCAATCCGGATGGGAGTAACTGGTGCAGGTCAATGGTTTTATCTTCACAAATATTGTTATTTGTTACTTTTATTCTCATTGTCGTTTCCCCACCACACGTAGCGAGTGTACTTTGGGTAAAGCTATGGGACACATATATATTATCCGGTGTTGGTTCGAATACTTCTGCACACTCCAGCGTTATATCGCTATACAATGCGCTTCGAAGGGTATTTCTTGTATTTACACGGTCTACCGAACATATGATTACAATACTATCAACAGCGCGATCAAAGCGTACATTGGCTGTAGATACATTGGGCGTAAAACCTCGCCATGAAAGTGTAGCCTCTGCAACATTTCCATTGATTTCAAAAGTATGATAAGAAGTATTATATGCATATGTCAATCTCGGGATTATCTGAGTGCCGTTGCAATATCCTACAACTTCAAAATTATTTTTATTATCCTGATAAGTATTGATGTTAGAGATCTGGAAACTGGCTTTCATGGGTTGGCTCAATCCTATTCTATGGTATGATTGTGCTGAAGTATTGTCGTATCTTCGTGCACGGGTCCATCTTCCTCCATATCGCCGTGGATTCCGCTCAGGCCAGTATTCAATGGTAAGATCTTCACTATAATCCGCATACATATTGGCATATAGTGAATCCCCTTCAGCATCAACACCTACTAAAATATCTAATTTTTCATTATTGACCTGGTTCTCCCATGGAGTGGTGTTATCATTCCATTCGTGGCCTGTTCTCAACGTATAAGTACTTCCGATACATTGTTCACACGGAGTGGCTTCATACGTCCCCCCAAAGGTGATATATCTGTTTTCGTTATCGCCATCAAAGTTGTAAGCAAAAACCCATTCTCCATTTGACTGCACACCGGGAATCATTTTTACATTTTGAGTAAAGTTTTCATCATCCGCTACAAACATTGAAATATTGGAATTGATTTCACTGGCGTATAACGATAAATCCGCTTGCAGGTAGGTACCACCTATCATATTTGTTCGCTGCACCAACCATTCCCTCGGTATCAGCATAATTCCGGTTTCGGCACCCAAGAGTTCTCCGCAGTCTCCTATTTCCGTTGGCGTATATGGAATAGTTGACGCATCGTTATTATCTCCAAATAATAAGTATCCCTCGTTTGAAGGCAATGAAGTTCTTGAAGTATCCAGGTTATTGGTTTCAAAATCATTGTCTTTGGCTATTGTTAAAATAGTCCCTGAATTAACACTTTTCGATACTTTCTGCTCAAACCCGGCGATATCTGACCGGGCCATTCCAAAAATATTATTGTTAAAAACAGTATTTTCCGTACCATCCCACACTAAAACAGAATCGGCTTCCGTAGACGCAAGGTAGTGTTCGGATTCTACCCTGGCCAGCGTTATCCCGTACTTAATAGCCAGGTAAGAATCTACTCTTCTTCTTTCCGTCGTAGTCAGAGAATCTCCTCCGTAAATAATCGTCTCACCGATATGTCCCACAAAACCAAAATCATCGCCACCCGGAGGATTTGTTCCCCTATTGGATCCAAATATATGGCCTCCTGTCATTTGTCCTCTGGAACTCAATGCCGTTATAGCTCCAGTCGCATCTCCATTCAACCCTTTACTCATTTCAGTATCTGTAAAGGTATGATACATAATGCTCGGAATATCCGGATCAAAATTTATATTGCCAGGATTGTCAATGACGGTTCCTCCTCCTGCATTATTCCTGCTGGCTATATTTCCATTAGCATAGAACCCTGGTGAATCCCAGTTAGTCCCGCTAAAAGTGGTATTGTCCCTACCCACATTAAAATAACGGGTTCCTGTCATTTCTTCCTGGGAAAAAGTAAATATATCAAAGTCTACGTTGCTCAACGTTGATACTTCAATATTACCCAACATCTGTTCGTCGTCCGTAAAATTAATCCCGGGGTTGAAATTAAAGTAGTCTTCCGAACCTTCCTGGTAAGACGGGAGTGGGGCAGTAGAAATCTGTGAAGAAACCGTGCCTGAAAAGAAATCGGTCCACGAAGTCACATCCATTCCCGTAGTATCCGCATCCTTATCCGCCCGGTACCAGTAGCTTAAGGCCCTAAGTACACCTCCTGGAGCATGCGCATACCCGGCAAAAGTGAAATACTCACCGTCATTAATGGTAACTGTAGCGGTGTTGTACACCACACCGTTTACGGTTACTTCACTCGTCATCGGGGTAAAGCTATCGGTATTGTCAAAGGTGCTATCTGCTGACTGTACCAAATACATATTTGATATTCCAACCGGCCAGGCCACCGTTACATCGCCAACTCCACCCGTATTCTGGGCTTTCCAAATGGACTCGAAGCGCGTATTGACTTCTCCATTTGCTCCTCCCGTATAACTCAAAGGAGTGGTAAGTCCCTGTTGCAGGCCATTGTCCCCCACTATTAAAAACTGACCCTCTGTAAGAGTATTAGCATTATCCGCATTGGTATTGGCAAGTGAACTTCCTGATCCGATAATCAATTTTTGTCCACTATTTATGCTCGTACTCTGCTTTTGATACAATGCAGAAATATTATCTCTTGCAATTCCAAATACATTATTGTAAAAAGCACTATCCGATCCGTCCCAAACTACTGCACCTGTAGAACTCAGGTAATTTCTATCCTGTTCTACACTTAGAGTATGTCCATATTTAATAGCCAGGTACGATTCCACCTTGCTGACTTCTTCATCGGTTAACCTGTTCGGGAATACTATCATCTCATTTTGCTGACCGTCTAATTGATACCCGGCATCCGCTTTTCCTACCATCAGGGCATTTCGATCTGTAGCCGTATTGACGTTTGAGATGTTGGTATCATACGTCTGGTGGAAACCGTCAAGGGTGATATCTACTAAATTGTTGCCACTTACGCCGGCTCCATTCTCCCAGGTCCCGCCTCCGATATAAGGACCATTAATAGTATATGTACTTTGCGGGTCGTATTCTCCAATAACCGGATAAAACAAAAAATTACTGTTTGTAAAATTATACAAGCCTGGATCATCCATAGCATTTCCGGATCCGGATGCTCCAAAACCAATGAATGGTGCTGTACTGGTTGTATTTCCGGCAGAGAAAAGTGCTCCAATACTTCGGTCAATGATATATCCATCACTAACCAATGGTGAATATTGCACCCATTTCTGTCCTCCCGTATAGGTTACGGTAGGGTTGAAATTCACTAATGTTGTAACATTTGAAAAATGCGGACGATAAGTATCTGTAGACTGGGACAATGGATATGGTTTATTATTGAACTCATTCCATTGCTGTATTGTAGCAGAATCAACTGCATTGGTAGAACCCGCATCTGAAAATAGTGTAGTATCCGCATCTGCTCTATACCAGGCTGCTGAAATCACACCTCCCGGAGCGTATTGAAATCCCGCAAGGGTAAAGTATTCTCCATCATTTATGGTAACGGTTGCGGTATTGTAATCAATGCCGTTTATTGTAACCACATTGGTCATTGGTGTAAAACTGTCGCTGCCATCAAAGGTAGAATCCGGAGATTGTACGAGGTACAAATTCACAATCCCCGCAGGCCAGGCCACCGTCACATCTCCTACACCCCCGGTATTCTGCGCTTTCCAGATCGATTCAAATCTGAAATTAACTTCCCCGTTACTTCCGCCCGTATACGCCAGGGGTTCATTCAGGATTTGCTTTAACCCATTATCCCCCACTATTAAAAACTGACTGTCCACAAGCGCGTTGGCGTTTTCTGCATTGGTATTGGCCAGTGAAGAGCCCGCTCCGATAATCAATTCTTGTCCGGCATTCACACTTCTACTCTGCTTCTGATGTAATCCGGAAAGCGCATCATATGCTATACCAAAGATGTTATTATTATTTGTTTCATTCGTGGTAGAGTCCCACACTACGGTGGAGTTACTGCTTAAATAACTTGGCACTCCGCTGCCATCCTCGCTGGATAAGGTAATACCATATTTAATCGCCAGGTAGGAATTGATCCGCTGCAATTCATCTCCAGTAGAATTCTGATGATCCACACTATAAGCAAATACCTCTGACAAGCCACCCTGGTGTACTTCGTTTCCATTGCCATTCAGGTCAACCCCTTCCGAACCTATGGCAAAATTGACCGCCGTTTGAAGAGACCCGATATTCGTCGATTCATTAGCGTAAACCTGGCCATTTACATTTAAATAAACACCATTCGTAGCTCCCTGCCAGTTCATTCCACCGATATGGGCCGGGCGGGTACTGGCCCCGACATTCTCATTAATAGCTGTACCATTATTCCTCGTAACGTAGTAAACATCGGTAGACCTTAAAAAATTAGGATCGTCATCCCCCCAACCATAGGCCGTTCGAAACCCTCCGCTTTCCGAATTAAGCATCACACCATACACGGAACCGGGGCTATCATCAGAAGGGAAATACACTTCGTCCTCGTTATAGAAAAAGTCGTTGGTCCCGTCAAAATAATAGAACGGGTTAAAGTTGAAATTATAATTTTTATCATCTGCGGCGTATGCAGCATCCGTTATGAGCAATGGCTGATAAGCTGTATCATTTGGCTGAAATACATCTCTCTCATTTCCGGAAATATCCATCCAGGAATCTTTTCGCCCGGCAGTGGTTACCCCATCGTCGGCTTTGTGCCACATTAATATTCCGTCCACCACACCTCCCGGAGCGGTCAGGGAAGCAGCAAATGTAAAATACCCACTAGCCGATGACACTTCTGCATACGCGTATTCTACGCCATTAATGATTTGTGTATTCGTCATAGGAGTAGCTACGTCCGACCCGTCAAACACCTCATCATTACTTTGAAGCAATGTGAGGTTTTGATAAATGTTGGGCCAGGCTATCCGTACGGTTTGTGTACTTCCCGTATTTTGAATCTTCCATATGGAACCAAAATGATAATTAACCCCAGCAATTCCACTGATAAGTTCTACCGGTGCTTTTGTTGAATCGTTATCCCCCCAAACCAGATAATGTCCATCTGTGAGTTCGGTGCCATTGTCTGCATTGGTATTGGACAGCCCGGTTGTAGAGATTAATACCTGTTGTCCTTCATTCGTGCTCCAGGACTGCTTTTGATTCAGGGCGCCCCCTACGTCATGGGCAATACCGGCAATATTGTGATGATACCCCGCATTTGCAGCAGCATCCCACATAGAAGTTAAATCCGAACTCTTGTAATCCCTCGTACCATCTGCAAAGGTGGTTCCGTATTTAATGGCCAGGTAGGTCTCTACCCGATCCATATCATTAGAATCCAGCGCCGATTCAAATACGATAGCCTCATTGAGTTGTCCGTTAAACGCACCAAAATTATTATCCTGGCCTATTCTCAATTCTCGATAGGGATCACCCAGATTTACGTTATTTAACTCATTGGCAGAATAGGTCGTTCTTATACCGTCTAAAGAGACCGTTGCTTCCAGGTATCCGGCATTTCCTCCGTCATTTTCCCAGGTTCCTCCGGAAGTAAAGTAAGACGCATCCATCATTGGGTCATCACTGAGTCCCTGGTATCCGGGTCCCCCGAATGTAAAGAATAATAAATGATCATCATTATAAGTATGAAGTCCCGGAAAGTCCATCGAGCCGTCAAACCCAAAAAACCCATTACCCGTTACTGTATTGACATATCCGGCCGCAAAAAGACTTCCCGTTGCCCGGTCTATCACATTGACCCCGGCATCAGGGGCAAATTCCATCCACTGGCTACCGCTAAAGGTCATGGTCGGGTTGAAATTAGCCAAGGTTGCGGTATCGGAAAATACCGGTTGGTCACTGGAGCCGGTTTGCAACAAGTCATATCCGGTTCCATTGAAGTCATTCCACTGGTGTACATTTTCTCCATCTAAAACAGTAGTCATTCCCGCATCTGAGAACATAGTCTCTACCGCATCTGCGCGATACCATGCAGCTGCTATGACACCTCCGGGGCCTTCCATATAGCCGGCCAAAGTAAAATACTCTCCGTCATTTATAGTTACGGTAGCAGTATTATAGTCAACACCGTTTATCGTCACTTCCGTGGCCATTGCGGTAAAATTATCCGTATTATCAAACGTACTATCCGATGATCGTACCAGGTACAAATTATCTATGCCTGCCGGCCAGGCCACGGTTACTGTTCCTACACCTCCCGTGTTCTGCGCTTTCCAAATAGCGCCAAAGCGAAAATTGGTTTCCCCATTTCCACCTGCTGTATATACCAGAGGTGTTTGCAATCCCTGCCTATGTCCGTTATCTCCTACCATCAGGAATTGGCCATCGACAAGGTCATTGGTATTGGCCGCATTGGAATCAAAGAGTGAACTTCCATGCCCAATCACCAATTTTTGGTTAGGATTGACACTTTTTGATTGTTTTTGGTGTAGTGCGGAGGAATTATCTCTGGCAATACCAAACACATTATTATGATTATCGGAATTAATTGTTATACCCGACCATACATTAGTACCTGCTGCACTGACATAGTCATATAGCTCAGAGTCATTGGCTAATGTCATCCCATATTTAATAGCGAGGTAAGAGCGTACTCTTTGCTTCTCAAGGGGTGAAAGATCTCTTTCATAGGCTATAACCTCCTGCATTAATGCTTCAGCTATCTCCGGCTGTGAACCCAATATCGAACCACTTGCCGTTTGGGAATTTCCAGAAGTAACATCATCGTTTCTCTCACCGTCGAGACCGTCCAGTCCGTATTTAATAGGTGCTACTCCCACAGTATAGGATACATCAACTAGATGATGCGTTCCATCAGCTTCAAACACTTGATCCGGGTCAGCCCTTAAATATGGATATAGACGCATTGCATTTGCAGCATGGTTTGCAAATACAGGATTATTTGCATTTGTTAAACCTGTGCCTGTAGTCGTATTTCCAAACCCTAAATAATCCCTAAAAGCTGTGGTTTCTTCTTTCTTCAACAATGTCAAAAACATTGAATTATTCAGCCCATCTGCTGTATATGGAGCGCCATCAGGCACTACCATAAATCTGGCATCTGCTCCCGAACCACCAAAGTCAATTGTCGGATTGAAATTGGTCTCTGCATTAGCCGCTACAGAAAAAGGCTGCCTGGACATATTAGTTTGGGTATAGTTATTTCCCGCACCCGAATGATCCGTCCAACTACCTGGCGAAAACCCGTCATCCGCTTTCAACCAAACTCGCAAGTCGGCAGATACCCCTCCGGGTGCCTGTCCAAAAGATGAACTCAGCATTGTAAAAAGAAATACTATTGAAAAGAGGGGGGTTGGGTTGTAAATTTTTCTCATATTTTCGCCGGTATTATTTATCCAAGGTTATTGCTCTTTAATACATTGCATATGGGATTTTATTGTAATTTTAATTTCCAATTAAAACACACATAAACAAAAATCACTATATATAAGCATGTGCTAAACAGCAAATTTTTTACTAAGTTAAAATTTACCCCTTATATGGATTTTAGGAAAAATTGAATTTTTTAATAGTAATTTTACTATGCAATACCAACATTTTACTATTTCCTATTTTAGTTGTTTTAGATAGTTTACACCTCGAACGCACAGTGTTAGATCATGAAACAAGTTATTATCAACTCAATAGTTTTATTATTTTTTTTTCAGGTAAACGGTTTATCATTAACAGATTCATTACTATACAACATAGAACATTTTACTGATGAACATGGTCTTCCACAAAATAGTATTAATGGAATTGGAGTTGATGAGTATGGATTTATTTGGCTGGCTACGGAAGGGGGTCCGGTCCGGTATGACGGACGTTCCTTTAAAGTATACAACACCGATGAATTTGGACTAAATTCCAAAAGGATTGCCTATTTAAGCTATGACTATCAATCAAAACGTTTATCTGCATTAAGCAGTTTAGCTGAAAAATTCCCTTTGATACGTGGACGCCCATGGCATATAGACTCTACCCTTGCACACCTGGATGAAATTCCCGAAATTGATCAAGTTCCCCGCTACGCAATAGGTCTTCCGCCTTATTACCCACAGCTTGGATTTGAAAAGTATCAAATAGATGCCAGGAATGGGGGTAATTTCATAATTTCTTATGATAGTATTTATCATTACGATCATACCCATAAAATCCAATCCCGAATAGCCTTCTCTCATAATGATTTTTTCCGATTTTTCCTTTTGGACCAGGAACTATTTCACCTTACTTCTATAGGTCAGGGTTATCAGTTCGAGTTGGACGGAACAATCAAAAAACTAACCATTCAGGGAGATCTAATAAAAGATCGTAAAGATCTGGAAAAAGTAAAGCTATTCTGGAATATTGCAACTGGAGAAGTATTTATGTATGTGGATCGTTCTTTCTATACTGTTGCATTCTCGAAGAACAATAAAGTACTACAAACTACTCTAATTCTTGACGAATTTGATTTTGACACCCAAAACATTTTTTCTGCTCATTATGACAAAATAAACAAAAGGATCTTCCTGGGATCAAAAACGAACGGGCTGTTTGTACTAACCCGAAAAAAATTCAGGACTATGAGTGGCGGAAACCTCTTGGAAGAACATATGTTCTACGGGCAGGCACCATACGGCAATGATAAGGTACTTACTAGCCAGGGCTATATTTTTTCAGATACCGGCATGGTCGAAATTCACCCTCAAATAAAAGAAGCTACACAGGATAGGCGTACCATGCTACGCGATAGTAAAGGGTTCTTTTGGACTACCAGTTCCTGGAAGTCTCTGTACAAGTTCAATCCTGACCTTGACAAAATAGTTTTTTACCGAGAAATGCCTGATCCTATTAGTTGTATTCACGAAGGTAGGAATGGAGAAATTTGGTTGGGAACATATTCAGGAAGAGTATTTGCTTATCAACCGGAAAGGGATACATTTCGCCTTCTCCATAAGACGGATAATGAAATAGTCTGTATCCACCAATCTGCAGTAGACACCATGCTGGTTGGAACACTCCAGGCCGGTGTGCTAAGACTACATATTCCTTCAGGGAAGGTTGATAGCCTGCCTGGACTTACAAAAAAATCAATTAGAAGCATATATCAGGATAATACAGGTAATTTATGGGTCACAACGTATAATGATGGGTTTTTTCTTCATACAAAAAATAAATCAATACAATTTCCTATAGATAGGTATGGACATCTCAGGTCTTCCCATTGTATTCTTGAGGACAATTCTGGTTTTTTTTGGATCAGTACTAACAACGGTTTGTTCCAGGTAAAAAAACAACAACTTCTGGATTACACGTCCGATACTACTGCAGTACCTCATTACCTATATTATGATAAAGCCTCAGGATTTAACACCAATGAATTTAATGGGGGTTGCCAACCTTGCGCCGTAAAAACCGGGAATGGTTATTTTTCTTTCCCATCCATGAACGGGGTTGTATGGTTTCGACCGGAAGAAATCTCCCCGGAAGTACCTGACCAAAAAATTATTTTTGACAATTTTATAGTAGATGGTAATTCAAAAAGCCTGTCTGATACCATGGTTGTGGAACACGGTTTTAAACAAATCAAAATTGATATTGCCACAGCATTTTTTGGAAATCTCTACAATCTAAACCTGGAATATAAAATAAATCACGAAAATACAGATGATTCACAATGGTTTCCACTGGAAAATGAAGCCATATTCCTGAACGATTTGCGCTCCGGCACACACCAAATAGCTATTCGCCAGACCAATATTTTTGAGCCACAGAGATATAATTACGCAAATATTTTTATTGCTGTCCCCCCTTTTTTCTATGAAACTTGGTCATTTTTTGTATTATGCCTTTTAGCAATCATAGTAAGTTTCTGGATATTTAATATGTGGCGATCCCGAAGAGTACGCGTAAAAAACTTGCTACTACAACAAAAGGTCAATAGTCAGACCCGATCACTGAAGGAATCTGTATCCGAACTGGAAAAATCAGAAAGTAGCCTCATAAAACAAACTAATTTATTGCAACATTTATCTGCTGCCATCTCTCATGATATCAATAGTCCATTAACCTTTGTAGTTCAATCCCTGAATACTATTTCCGGAGAATTAAAAGAAGAGAATCACCCTCTTTCAAACTATGTGCAAACCACTTACTTATCGGTATTACAAGTGTACCAATATGTAAAGAAGTTAACAAGCCAAACGAATTTAAACCTGTCCAATAGAAATCCTGAATTAAAAACTATAACGCTATATGATTTCATACAAAAGCGTATTGAGTTTTTTACACCACTTGCTAATGAAAAGCAAAATCAATTAGTCAATTCCATTGACCCGGAATATAAATTATACACCAATCCGGATCTTTTGACCGTTGTAGTCCATAATTTGATAGATAACGCCAATAATAACTGTTCTTCGGGAATAATAAACGTGTATCTAAATATAAAAAAAGAAGGTATATATATCTGTATTGCTGATACCGGTACCGGTATGGATCCCCAACAAGTAGAAGCCATTAATTCCGGGGCTCCGGTAACGGTAGTAGAAAGTGGTTTGGGCCTTCAGTTAGTCCAATATATAACCACAATTCTCGACTGCAAGTTTACCGTTAGAAGTCAAATTGCGAAAGGAACCATAACTTCCTTATTCTTTAGTAGAGAAAGTTATACGAAATAATCGTAGAGTCGTAATTTGTCTACTAATAAATTAACATTTGTTACCTTCAGCTTTTCAAAAATCTTGGTTTTATAGGTACTTACTGTCGAGGTGTGTAATTTCATTTGATCTGCTATCTCACTTATTCTCAACCCTTTTCTAAGGAGTTCACAAACCTCCATTTCCCGGTCTGTCAACAGGCTAAGTGGATTTTTTTCTGCATAAATATTTCCCTGACTTAATCGCGATTCCATTATATGGTCGCGCATTTTCTCACTGATATATTGACGGCCATTCAAGACAGAAAGAATAGCTTTACAGGTATCCTCCTGGTTAACTGATTTCTGCATATATCCATCAGCCCCTGCATCTATACAACGCAATGAGTAAACAGTCTCACTATGCGCCGAACAAACTAACACCCGGGCCCGGGGTTTGATTTTTTTTAAGTCTTTAATTACTTTCACACCTTCCCAGTCCGGCAAACCAATATCAAGGATAATTAAATCTATAGGCCTGGTCTGTAATATTTTTCTCGCCTCGGAAAGATTTTCAGCTTCGTAGGTTTCGGCATTAAGAGTTTTCCACGACAAATACTTTATCCCCAGCCGTACAATACTGTGATCGTCGATCACTAAAATTTGTGTTTTCATTTAAAGGTGTAATTACTTCATATAAACAAAACTTTACTTTATTTAGGGTATATAAGTAATTCTTCCAGGATAATTAGCTACATTATAAATCATGAATCCATAAAAGATCAAAGTTTGATTGATAGTTATAACATAAACAAATATACATTCAGATTTTTAATTATTCAAAGAACAGAACAAAAAGACTAATTAAAAAAACAGAGGCAAATTAAACACTTAAGCAACTACAGACCGTGTATTACACTTCCTTATTTGAAAATTAACAGGATACAAAAAAGGTAATATTGGTGACCGGAATATTTTTCTATTTAACGCGTAAAAAGCCCATTCAGGATTCGCCATTTACATAGTTGCATTGGGACCTTTCATCCTGATTATAAAAAAGAATGAAAGATCTAATTTGGACAGCATATGATAAACACAATTTTACACATCATATCCCCGAGGAACATGTGTGTAGTTTATCTTACTTCCCGGAACTTTTGCATTCTAAGCCTGCAAACATTTCCATGGAGTCTTTTTCCATCCGATCTTCCCGGAACATACTCTTCTTACCATTAATACCCTTAACCTTGTTCGAACTCTTTTACACCCATGCATTCCCCCAATAGGACCTCTTCCGGAAATGTCGCAATTACTTTTAGGGACATTAATGTGGGTATGCTTGTTAATGGCCTGATGGAACTAAGGTATATGGGGAATATAAAATGGATGGGAGAAATTATAATATTTTTTGAGATGCCTATAAATTGACCATTACCCCTGATCCCATATTGAGGTGGTCCCTTTTTTGTTTCAACAGGGATAAATAGTCATTGGATATTTACAGGTTTATAAAAGCCTGTTATATCATCCGATCGATTTGGATTTATCCATACATTTTTCCGAAAATAACGATTCTAAAAAGCAAACATTCAATTTGGCTCTTCTTGACAATTTCATTACATTTTGCTTTATATATCATTAATTGCCCCTAAATAATGGCATACAATACATAGATTATGGTATTGACCAGGTTGATTTAAGTCGCAATAAAGTCTATACATGGAAAACGATACAATTCCATGGGATTTTCCTGGGTTATCAATCTTCCCAATTATGCTAAATTATGTAAATCCGATCTTCTATCCGTAAACAGATGAGGGTACGCACCAATATTTTATGGCTTCCATCGACCGTCCCCAAATCCTAAATAAATGTGAAATCCGACACAGTAAACAGATTTATGATTAAATTGCGATTACTGATCCTAAACTATACACACAAGTGAAATCATTATATTGCGAAAAAAGGACCCTTCCCCTTGGAACCATTTATCCTTTGATACTAATTACATGTGCTTTTCTTTCCTTCTCGTGTAATACTGAAAAAGAAGCTCCCCCCAGTACACAAAAAGTAATTCCAATAAAAATATCCCAGGTGATAAGCACTGAGTTCGCCGACTTTGTAGAAGCCGTGGGAACCACCTTTGCGCACCGGTCTGCCGACATCACCTCCAATGTCACGGAAGTCATTGATTCAATATATTTCACAGATGGACAGGCCGTAAAGAAAGGGGATGTTATCGTAGTATTGAGAAGCGCTGAAGAGAATGCATTATTGGAGAGCGCCCGGACCAATCTCATGGAACAAGAAAGGGAGATAAAACGATTAACCGGTCTTGTGAAAAATGGAGCCGCCGCTGTATCTGCTTTGGATGCAAGAAATACCCAAAAAGCATTAGCCGAACAACAGATACAGCAATATCAGGCGCAGATATCCGATAGGATTATCCGGGCCCCGTTTGACGGGGTACTCGGTCTGCGAAATATTAATGAAGGGGCCTTGGTTTCACCTCAAAACCTTATCACTACGATAGATGATCTGAATACTATTCATGTCGACTTTACAGTTCCTGAAATATACCTCGGGCAATTGAAGCGGGGATTACCTGTGAAAGCGCGTTCACAAGCGTACCGGGATGAATCATTTTCCGGCTCCATCAAAGAAGTCGATACCCGCGTAGATCCTACTTCCCGGGCTGTAAAAGTACGAGCCCAAATACCGAATATAAATCAAATGCTTAAACCCGGTATGCTCTTGTATATCCAACTCGCCCTTGAAAAAGCCGCATCACCGACCATTCCTGAAAGATCTGCTATACAGGAAGGCCACAAGCAATATGTTTTTAAATTAAATAAAAATGAAGTAGAAAGAACTGAAATTCAATTGGGAAGACGGAAGCCCGGCTATGTAGAAGTCGTTTCCGGTCTCGCAAATGGGGATTCTGTGGCCACATCCGGGCTTCAGGATCTTGAAAGTGGAATGAAAGTAGCTATTCAGGGCAAATTTGATGGTCCGTCCGAAACCCAAAATCCAGAAAGGTATGCAGAATAAAACGATTGATATCGTCATGTTTCCAGGAAAAAGTATGCGACCATGAGGTTAACAGATACTTCTGTAAAACGCCCGGTTTTTGCTGCCGTATTGAGCCTTCTCATTCTGGCATTCGGAATTGTATGTTTTACCCGGTTGGAAGTACGGGAATATCCTGATATTGAACCACCCATCGTTTCGGTGGAAACGAATTATTTGGGCGCGTCAGCAGCCGTCGTGGAAACCCGGATAACACAACTTGTAGAACAACGAGTAAGTGAAGTGGAAGCTATTAAACTAATTAATTCTTCGAGTGTAGATGGCCGTTCAGAAGTTTCGATTGAATTTAACCTGGGTCGCGATATTGATGCTGCTGCCAATGATGTACGGGAAGCGGTTTCAAACTTGCTTGATAACCTCCCGGAAGAAGCAGATCCCCCGGAAATCAGTAAAGTGGAAGCCAATTCTTCCGCTGTTCTGTACCTCAATCTAACCAGTACCGAAATGGGTATGCTGGAACTGACTGATTATGCAGACCGATATTTAATAGATCGATTTTCCGTATTGCCCGGAGTAGCAAGGGTCCGAATATCCGGAGGGTCCCGCTATGCCATGCGAATCTGGATAAACAGGGAAGCCCTGGCCGCCAGACAACTCACTGTAGCTGATGTAGAAACTGCACTCCGCAATGAAAATGTCGAACTTCCTGCAGGTTCTCTTGAATCTTCCGATAGGCAGTTTACCGTGCGGCTTAATCGCGAATTTCAGGATGAAGAGGATTTTGCCAATCTCATATTACAGAGGAACCCGGATGGGCACCATGTCCTCCTGAAAGAAGTAGCTACCGTAAAATTAGGTCCCGAAGAGCATCGAATGAGTTATACGGGTAATGGAGAAATGCGGATAGGCCTGGGCATTATCAAACAATCACGGGCCAATACTCTCGATATTGCCAATGCCGTATACGAAGCCGTAGAGCAAATCAGGCCTACACTGCCCGATCATATGTCTATGACCAATAGCTATGATCGGTCAGTATTTATTGCCGAAGCTATTAGTGAAGTATACAAAAGCCTGGGTATAGCTATCATTCTCGTAATATTTGTAATCTATCTTTTTTTAGGGGATGTAAGGGCCACTTTTATTCCCGCGGTCACTGTTCCTGTATCATTGGTAGGTACCTGCCTGGTTCTCTTGTGGTTTGGTTATTCTATAAACCTACTCACACTGCTAGCACTCGTATTGGCCATTGGCCTGGTAGTAGACGATGCAATTGTAGTACTTGAAAATATATATACCCGGTTGGAAAATGGGGAAAAACCCCTGGTGGCAGCCTACCAGGGCGCCAGGGAAGTAGGTTTTGCCGTTATTGTGACATCGCTTGTCCTATTAGCCGTATTTGTTCCCATTACATTTCTTTCAGGGGATATTGGTAAATTGTTTACTGAATTCGCTGTAGCCATGGCTGCGGCGGTATTCTTTTCCACTCTGGTAGCCCTTTCGCTTTCACCTATGCTTTGTTCAAAAATCCTAAGGCGCAAAAAAAACCAGGGCAATTTTATAACCAGGGGTACCAACAGAGTTCTCCATTATTTACAGGAAAAATACCGATACAGTCTCAAACGCTTCCTGGTTCGCCCGGCAATTGCCATAGGTATGATAATCCTCTTTATGTTAGGCTGTATAGGCCTTTTCTTTGTGGTTCCAAAGGAATTCACCCCTGCTGAAGACCGCGGCATCTTTTTTATTAATTTGCTGGCACCGGAAGGTTCTACTTACAGCTATACCAAATCCTATATGGATGAAATTGAAAAACGCCTCATGTATCTTTACGATGAAACCGAAGAGGCCGGCACAATTTTAGTCCGTACTCCGCAAAACCTCAATCCGAATGTAGCCTCCTTTAATGACGGACGGGCCATCATTGTATTGGCTGATTTTCCCGACCGCAGATCTGCCTGGGAGATTATGGAAGAAATCAGGGAGAAATTATCCGATCTCACAGGCGTTAAAATTTCTATTAGTATGCGCCAGGGTCTTAGTTCCGGGAATGGCAAACCGGTTCAGTATGTATTAAGTGGTGATACCTATGAAGAGATTGCCGGTTGGCGAGATCAATTGCTGGGTCTCGTCGCCGATTACCCGGGACTCACAGATATTGATTATGATTATAAAGAAACCAAACCGCAGCTGCATGTAAATATTGACAAAGTACGAGCTGCAGAATTAGGGGTTTCTGTCGTAAATATAGGGAGAACATTGGAAACCTTACTGGGATCCCGATTGGTCACGACCTTTATCAAAGAAGGCGAAGAATATGATGTAATTATCGAATCGGACCTAAACCAGAAAAAAATGTTATATGACCTTAAAAACATATTTGTGCGTTCTGAGCGGACCGGTGGGCTGATTCCTCTCTCTAATCTTGTTTCCCTGGATGAGTTTGCTGATTCAGGAACCCTTAATCGTTACAACCGGATGCGTGCTATAACCATCGATGCCAACCTTGACAATGGGTATACACTTGGACAGGCGCTCGATCACCTGGATGAAGTGGTGGCCAACAACCTGCCTGAAGAGGTAAGAGTTGATTACAAAGGGGAATCACTGGATTATAAAGATTCCGGGCAATCAGTATTATTCATTTTCATTTTGGCCTTAACCGTGGTATATCTCGTTCTTGCGGCCCAGTTTGAAAGTTTTATCCATCCTTTAGTACTTATTCTTACCGTACCATTTGCCCTATTGGGTGCATTATTGGGCATCTGGATATTCGGACAATCATTGAATATATACAGTGAAATAGGTATGATCATGCTGGTAGGTCTCGCTGCAAAAAACGGAATATTAATTGTGGAATTTATAAATCAATTACGTGACCGGGGAATGGATTTTGAGACTGCCATAGTAGATGCATCCGTGATGAGGTTACGACCTATCCTAATGACAGGGCTAACCACAATAATGGGTTCCCTTCCACTTATCATTTCATTTGGGGCTGGAAGTGAGACCCGTTTGGTCATAGGTATCGTTGTGTTATTTGGTGTGCTGGTTTCTTCTGTTTTCACTATTTATACTGTTCCGGCCATGTACAAACTAATTGCAAAAGGAACTACCAGCCCAAATGCCATCGCTACAGAACTCGAAAAATCATTAATGAAAGAGGAATTAAACCCCGTATAAATTGAAAAGTATTGTAAGTATAAAACGTTTTATATTCTTATTATTACCCATCGTTTGGTATACCTCTTGCAATTTTGCCCCTGTTTTTAACAGACCAGAAGATCCATATAATAATTTCAAATACCGGCCATTGGTAGACTCATTGTCTAATTTGCCCCGGGATACTGCATGGTGGACCTCTTTCAAGGACACTACCCTCAACAACATTGTCAGGATGGTCTCCCTAAATAACAATGACCTCAAGGCCATATTGCACAATTTTGAACAATCCAGGGCTATAGCCAGGATCGATCGCTCATACTTGTTACCGGAATTTTCCCTGAATGCAGGTGCTTCCCGAAGGGTGGTTTCACAAAATGCAGTACAGAGTTTTCAGTCTAATAAATTCACAAATTATAATATATCTGCTACGGCCTTCTATCAGGTAGACTTATGGGGAAAAGTGAAGAATAATTATAAAGTTTCCGTTATTAATACGGAGATAGACTTGCTGCAATACTTTGACCTTTTATCCAGACTGAGGGCACAGGCTGCTACTATATATATGACCATCCGCCAATTAGACAGACAAATTGCTTTATATGATTCCACCATCATACTGAGGAAACGATCATTGGAAATTGCCACCCTCAACTATGAAGCCGGGGCTTCCGATGCCCTGGACCAGGCAAGAGCTGAAACCCAGTTGCGAATTGCACAAGCACAGCGCTGGACCTTTTTTAATCAGCGAGCTAATCTGGAAAACGCACTGGCCGTATTAATGGGAGTTGAACCATCTGATTTGACGATCCCTGTCCGGCCATTGGACTCTCTGCCTCTTGTCATTCCATCAAAACTCCCTTCGGAAGTGCTTCAAAAAAGACCGGATATCTGGGTTACTCTAAAATCCCTGGAGGCTGAAAATGCGCTGATCGGGGTGGCAAAGGCCAATCTTTATCCCTCGGTTACATTATCAGCTGATGCAGGGTACCAGGGGAGATCCATCGAACAATTATTTTCACCACAATCCTTCGCCTGGACTCTGGGCGGAGGGTTAATGCAACCGCTTTTTAATAATGGAAGAAATAAAGCACAGGTGGAAGCTGCTATAGCTCGCTACGAAAGAATGTCTGACCTTTATAGACAATCTGTTTTATCAGCATTTAACGAGGTGGAAGATGCCTTGGCCAATATTTATTATCTGCATAAACAGTATCAAAGGGCAGTACAAACCGTTGAGGCAGCCACAAAGGCAGTCGATCTTGCCAATCAGCGATACGAAGCGGGTTTAGTCTCCTATCTGGAAGTGGTGGATGCTGAGCGTACAGCACTATTGAATCAAGTTGACCTGGCCACTATAGTGGGAAATATGTATCGAAATGTAATTACCCTCAACCTGGTTTCAGGCGGAAGTTGGCAAAGTGGTGAACAACTATATTCAAATCCGGATTCGGTATATACTGCGAATTCGCTCTTAACAGATTAACATGATAATTCCCCGTAGATTAATGGATGCAGCCTAAAATTATTATGGAATTTCTGTGAGCCCGTGACAAAAAACGTAATCACCCCGAACGGATCTGGGACGGAGATTTTTAATCGATTCTCAGACAAAACTTACAATTTAAATATCATCTTATAATGTTTCCTGATCTTGGCTAATAGTATAGGTTCAGAGAGTGCGGAACGGGAATATACACTTGCAGCTTCCTGAATCTTTTTCGGGATCAATAAAAGAAAGCGAACTCAGTAGAATGCCTTGTCGATCCAACATTGAGAATTGGCATTATTGACTTACCACTTGAAAACAGCGATATTGTTCCTAAAAGATACTCTAAATAGTCCACTATGTATTCTACCCTTTCGTTCGAACCGGACGATTCTCAAGTGCTCTGAATCCTAAAATTTAATCAAAATCAGGTTAGTGTAATTGGTATTAAAAAGGAACAGGTAGGAATTTTTCTATATGCAAGATCGCTCTACATCCGGGACTTTCATTAATACCTTGCCTATACCTACTAGTATTATTTCACCCAGAGTCCTTTCGATTCAATCAAGAAAACCTAACGGTTGGCAGAAAATATGCTTGAAGATCTCACATTCATTAGGAGACTGGCAATATCCCTATCTTAGCTCCAAATATAGAGTAGTAGAACATCTATTGTCTGGTCCAGGTAATGATAATCAGTCTCTTTTTGAAATCTTTTGAATGGTTCCATCCTAATATTAAAATACATATTTATAAATTCCATTGAAATGAAACAAATATGTTTAGAATATTTTTGTTTTTTCGCCTCATTTTGGTTAAATGCAGGAGGAAAAGAACGAATTCATGCTTAATCTGGGCAAAAGATTAAAGCAATTAAGGGAGTATAGAAACCTGACTCAATCCCAGTTAGGTGCTTTAGTCAATAAAGATTACCAGTCCATTAGCCGTATCGAAAATGGGAGAGTAAATACTTCTGCTTATATGCTATTGAAGTTTGCCCAGGCCCTGAATGTTTCTATGAACGACGTTTTCACATTTGAAGAGGCTTCTAAATTTGATACCAAAGACGACCAAATCGGATGGTTAAGCGACCGAATCGTTCATGCTATCGAAAATGAATTATTTGCTGAAGAAGCTTTGAAAGTTGCTGAAGAAAAAATCCGTTATATAAAAAAACATAAGCACCAGTAATAAGAATCCTGAAATTCATATTTCTTTTTTGATCCCAAATGCACCAGTACCAAAATGATCTAAAAGATGATAGAATTGTATAGATCTTACACCCTAAAGGGAAAAGATATTTCCAACCTAACATTTGTCAAACGATAATCAGGCCCTACATTTTTCGCGGGATGGAGGAGGACCAAATATGATAAGAATTTATGTTCAATGCCTATTTCCGCCTGGCTGCGCCTCCCTCTTAAATATGCACCTTTACTCCACAATACCTGTCCTGTCCAAATGAGAGGGTGATTCAATATATTAATTAAAGGGCGCTAGTAACCTTACGTATCCCAGGTATTCTGACCCAATGAATACTGGGTTCTTTCTATTATTCCATTACCCATAGATCCTAGAATATTTTTATCATTCGCAAAATCCCTAAACCTGGGATAAAGATGCTATCCAGAGATTTGGTAGAAACTACTCCGGTTGTTTACATATGCGATGAATTCCTGGTAACAAATGTTAGTAAAGTGCTTCCAGATCCTGATTGAACAATTAATATCCCCGCCTTACAATAGTTTACGGAAATCGATGCCCTTTCCGTGTTCAATAAAGACTTCCCTGGAGAGTCCTATAGCGTGGGGACTTCTTTTTTTTTCAAAAATAATGACAGAAGCTTTTATTCGCCAAACTCAAGTTATATTAGCATATCGAATTAATACATTTCAAAACCTGACCCCTGGGAATATGTAAATTAAGAGACCACCATGCAGAATTCTCCGGAAAATATACATCAACACCTGGATGAAATCTACCGCAAAGAATCCCGACGTATATTTGCGGCATTGATTCGCCTGATTGGAGACTTTGACCTCGCAGAAGACGCCATGCATGAGGCGTTCAAGGCGGGGCTTGAGCAATGGGGAATAAAAGGAATCCCTTCTAATCCACGGGCCTGGCTAATATCCACTGGCCGGTTCAAAGCCATCGACCATATCCGGCGTCAGTCCCGGATCGACCCGCTACATTCTAGCCTTCTTCGAGAATTTGAAGCAGATTTTTCTGAAACATCCGGACTATCGGACACAGAGATCAAAGACGATGTCCTTAGGTTGATTTTCACTTGTTGTCACCCTACCCTGTCACTTAAGGCACGATCTGCAATGACCGCTCGTGAAGTATGTGGGATGACCACAGAAGAAATCGCCCATGCATTTTTGGTTACGCCCTCTACTATGGCCCAGCGTATTGTTCGTGCCAAGGCCAAAATTCGCGAAACAAAAATACCGTTCGAAGTTCCTCCCGTCCATGAATTACCGCACCGCCTCAGTGCAGTACTCCAGGTTATTTACCTGCTATTCAACGAAGGGTACTACGCATCATCCGGAGAATCGGTTATCCGCGTTGACCTTTCGGAAGAAGCCATTCGACTCGGGCGTCTTCTATATGACTTGCTACCCGAACCGGAAGTAATGGGATTACTAGGTCTTATGCTTTTACATGAATCTCGCCGGCACGCCCGAACCTCACGTACAGGAGACCTTATTCTTTTGGAGGACCAGGACCGATCGCTATGGAACAGTGATATGATCAGAGAAGGACTATCCCTGGTAAAAGGAGCTTTTTTATCCAGGCGGGCCGGGCCCTATTCCCTGCAAGCAGCCATTGCAGCCTTGCATGCCGAAGCAAAGAGTCCCGGTGCTACCGACTGGCCACAAATTGCCGGACTGTACGATATGTTGTTACGCATAAATCCCTCACCTGTTATAGAACTAAACCATGCTGTAGCAATAGCTATGTACAAGGGCCCTGAGGTAGGTTTACGACAAATCGATGACATTCTTTCTCGTGGGGAATTAAAGGATTACCATCTGGCAAATTCTGCAGGAGCAGAGTTTTGCCGGAGAACCGGACGAATAGAAGAATCAAAAAAGTCTTGGGAACGCGCACTTTCCCTAGCAAAGCAAGTCCCTGAACGGCGATTTATCGAACAAAAACTGCATGAGCTGGAAATGTAGGTGACTAACATAAAAAATTTTTAATAGGATTTGTCGATTTCATGGTTTGCCATTCGACTATAAGGTGATGGCCTACTTACAACAGATAGATTTATAGGATATAGCCTATACTCTATTTGGTTTTATTTATAAAAAACAAAGCAGAATATGACTGATACCAAAAAAAACTCCCACAAACTTGATGTTGATCTTAAAGTACCGCGAGTAAGGGTAGAGGGCTTTACCATCTCTCTTGACGGATATGGTGCCGGACCCGATCAAAGCATTGATCATCCACTTGGCATAGGTGGAGAAGAATTACATCACTGGTTAATTTCTACCCGATCCTGGAGGCAGATGCATGGAAAGGAGGGGGGTGCCGGAGGGGTTGATGATGAATTCGCAGCCAGGGGTTCCCGAAACGCCGGCGCCTGGATTCTAGGGAGACATATGTTCGGTCCGATTCGAGGGCCATGGCCGGATATGGACTGGAAAGGATGGTGGGGGAACAATCCACCGTACCACGTACCTGTATATGTACTTACACATCATTATAGACCTCCACTAGAAATGGAAGGAGGTACAACCTTTTATTTTGTTACGGAAGGGATCCATTATGCACTTGAAAGAGCCAGGGAAGCTGCCAATGGAAAAGAAATCCGTATCGGTGGTGGTGTTAATACCATTCATCAGTTTCTTAACGAAGGTCTCATTGATGAACTCCACATTGCTATAGCACCGGTATTCCTGGGGAAAGGGGAGCGACTCTTTGAAGGGGTGGACCTCCCATCTCTGGGATACAGGTGTGAAATATTTATGCCATCGGAAAAGGCCACCCATGTTATCATACGACGCAAAGAGGATCAAAATGATTAGATAATGGCTTATATCATGTAATCTTTATTGAAATAAGATATAGCCTGAATGCGAAGAATAGGTATAGTTTCAATTGAATATTGAGTTGAAGGTTCAATACAAGCCCCTTACTTCGGGATTACCCATCCAGGCTATCAGGTTTTTTGTTGGTTTTCGATATGAAAACACAGATCTTTATCCAACGAAAAACTAAAATTGTGCTTTCCTTATTGAAGTCAAATTAAACTATAATTCAAACAGCCTGATTCCTAAATATTTATCGTAATCAGGTTTTAAAAAAATTTAATATGAAATACATTTGCCTGGGATATATGAATGAAGAAATTTGGGAAACCATACCCGAAAGTGAACAAAACAAATTTATGGACGACTGTTTTGCCTACGATCAAGAACTTCGAAAGAGCGGTCACATGGTAGGGGGAGAAGCACTGGAAGATGCTCGGAATGCCGCTACTTTGAGGTGGAATGGTGCCAAGGTAACCGTGACAGACGGACCTTTTGCCGAAACCAAAGAACAGATAGGGGGAATCTTGATACTTGAAGCAAAAGATCTAAATCATGCTATCCGACTGCTGTCAAAACACCCCTCTTTACCAGCGGGACGAGGTGGAGGTAGCTGGGAAATACGGCCCGCAGCAGACCTTACAGCCCTTATGGTAGAGAGTCAAAAGCGACAAAATAAATAGAAAGTATTTCCAATTAAAAGAGGCTCAATGTTTGATCATTGAGCCCCTTTTTTAAAAATTATTATTTCTAAAAGATCCTATGAATTAGGTGCTTTCGTCTCTTTGAAATTTTTTCCGTCCCAACATCCTAACCATTCTACATCTTTTCCAACTTTAATATAATTGTTGAAAGCATTTACCGCAGACTTCTTCTCCTTTCTATAAATAGTAATCATTTGGTGTCCACTCTTTACATTGAAATAGTAATGGCCTTCACCCATCGTGTAATTTTTTTTTCTCATTACATCATAGTTTTTGTTAACAAAAATACAGTCCTTATATAATTCAGGTACTGAAAAATCTTATCGGTTTTTGAGATGCGCAACATTGATGTTTTACCAAAAAATTGCAGTTGCTTTTATTTGGCAAACAAACAAAAGCCCTTTATAATACGAAAATTATTTTAAATAATGAAATTATTTGCTAATTTGTTAATGATTGGTTCATTCCATCAGCGATCATATCTACATAGTTTTGTTGGTCACGCTGGTGTATCCTGGGAGCTTCCAAAAGGGGATAAGATTCCAAAACCTCTTTTAAATCCAAGTCTATACGAAGTACTTTGTCAGAGTTTTCCGATAAGCTTAAATTACCTCTAACCTGTATTTCTCTGTACGCCTGGTCTGACCCCGTATGTAAGGCCAAACTTTCGGACTCGCCACCACTTACTGAAAATTCTCCTTCGATTTTTGAAAATATGTAGCTTTCCCAAGGGGACCAGTATTCACTGCTAAAACTCAGCGGATGGTTACTAATAAAATTACTGGGCTCTGAGCTATTGAAGGCAGGCGCCACTCCCAGCCCAAACGATACGCTCGAATAATTACCATTTGGTAAATTATTGAAATTTAACGTCACACCCGGTTCTGGAATGGCATCACCCAGTATAGTCTGTAGAAAAGAAATATGGAATATATTGTCACCTTCAGTATCCAAATCCAGGTAGTTGGTGGAGTCAATATTGAGTTGAAGATCTGATAAATAATAACTTACCTTGGAAAATCTCAATGTAATAGAATCATTTAATTCATATTCTTTCTCCGGGGTTGATACGACCTGACCATCATACAACAAACGAAACTCAAGAGTCAGGCTTCCTCCTTTCTGAATGTCTTCTTTTTCACAAGAAAATAAAAACGCCAATGCAAAAAAAACAATTAATAACCTCTTCATATCTCGATACTTAACGCTAACAAAGAAACAATATTACTTGTGAATTGGTTTTAATTTAAAGGTACTTTAATACCAGGTAAAAGATTGGATTAATGTATCAAGATCTTCCCTTACATAAGCCAGCACAGGCCTCAGTGAATCGGGGTTAGGCCTTGTATTAAAATACAACGAACCCCTGATAAAATGGTTGGTGGTATCAGACAGAAAAAATTGATATGGTGAAGCAACAGGACCTTTAAGATCAAAGCTCATACCTACATGATTTTGCCTGTCGCCAAGAAGAGGTTCCTCCTGAATAGACGTAGCCATTTTGCTGTGTTCATATGCCATTCGGAATGATTCTTTAACCAAAGACGAATAGGTTTTTCGATTATCAATGGGATAATATGTATAATACACTGTTGCATCGAAATCGGGATAGACCAGATTAAACCAACATTCACTATCAATTTCTTCATTAAAAAACCGTTCTTTACTTTCAATAGTGGAAGAAGCTAGCTTTCTAAATTTAAAACCACAGTCTGGTTTTTCCACCCACTCATAAGCGTGAGCGGGATATTCCACTCTCGGATACATTCTGGGCTTGGGAGAATACGCCGGGTCATCATCAGCACATGCTGTAACCATTATTATTCCCAAAAATGCAGCTGTCAAATATCTAAACATCCGTCTTCGTAAGTTGTATTTTCTCAATGCGCTTCTTATTAACGGAAATGACTTTGAATTTGTATTCCCTGAATTGTATTTCTTCATCTTTCCTTGGCATTCTTCCCAAAACCTCTAATAGTAATCCTGCAATTGAATCCGATTCCCCTTTATAAAAGTCAAAATATTCTGAATCTATTTTCAATACACGACACGCATCATTTATTAAAAACTTACCATCGAATTCAAAAGTGTTCTTACCGATCTTTTTGTAATCCAATTCTTCTTCCATATCAAATTCATCTCTGATATCACCTACTACTTCCTCCATAATGTCTTCCAAGGTAACAATTCCCGAACTTCCGCCGTATTCATCAACTACTATTGCCATGTGTTTTCTTTCGAGCTGAAATTCCTTAAGCAGTTCATTAATACGTTTTGTCTCGGGAACATACAATACTTCTTTACGTAAAATCTTCTGCCAGTTAAAGTCCGTATCGTCCATATACTGAAGTAAATCCTTTACATAGAGAATCCCCTGAATATTATCAAGGTCTCCTGAATAGACCGGAATCCTGGAAAACCCACATTGTTTAACGATCTCATAAACTTCGGGAAACGGGGTTTTTTCATCGATTGACGTTATATCTGTACGGGTGGTCATTATTTGCTTTACATAGGTATCGCTGAATTTCACTATCCGTTTCAACAAACTTACCTCTGCCTCTGCTTTATTTGTGCGCTGGATTGTAATGTCTATCGCTGCATCTATTTCTTGTTTACTGGCCAGGGAATGTACTGTCCTGCGTCCTGACAACCTGTTTTCCATATTCATTGTCCACCTGACCATCTGGTGGCTTACCGGATGAAGTATCCTACTGACCATAGTCAGCGGCCATGAAGTCATCTTTGCCAGTTCCAGATTGTTGGTATTTGCGTATATTTTGGGTAAAACCTCACCAAAAAGTACCAACAATGCCGTGACCCCTAAGACCGTAATTAAAAACTCCATAGTAATGGCTATGGATGCATAATTATTTCCTATGAAACTCAGCCAATCACTTAGCCCTAATGCCCACTGAAATAACTTTTCATACGGGAATATAATACCCACCAAATATTCTGAAATGAGAACTATGGCAATATTTATAAAGTTATTGCTTATTAGGATGGAGGCCAGTAAATGCCTTGGGTTTTGCTTCAATTTAATAATCCGCTCAGATGACTTTGAGTTCTCGTGTTGAAGAAACTCTATATCATTGGGACTGATAGAAAAATAGGCCACTTCACTACCTGACACCAGAGCAGAACATAATAATAAAAACAAGAGTATTGATACGCCCAGAATAATACTCCATTGAACTGCCAATGCTACATTCGCTGTCTGAAATAAATAGGTTATAACTAAACTACAATGATCGGCTTCCAAGTTTTTGTTATTGGTGGTCCTTTAGAGCTTACATTCCATAAATGGGCTACAAAAGGCAAATTTATACAAACGCATAATTAAAAAGGCAAATCATCATCTTCATCGGGTTCATTGCCCGAAGATTGAGAACCTGAGTTGTTTACATTTTCATCCTGTCCACTAAAAGGGTCGTCATCGGATGAAGGAAACGATGAAGACATTCCTCCTGATTCTTTTCTGTCAAGACTGCGAATAATTCGCGCCACTATTTCTGTAATATACCGGTCATTCCCATCCCTGTCCTGATATTTCCTACTGGTTAATTTACCTTCAACATAGACCAAACTACCTTTTTTTAACTGTCTTTCTGCCTGCTCTGCCAGCCCTCTCCACAGTACTACATCATGCCATTCTGTCTTTGTCTGCCATTCGCCTGACTTGTCTTTATAATTTTCATTTGTTGCCATAGGGAATTTTGCTACTTTAGTACCACTATCAAGAATCCGCACTTCCGGATCTTTTCCCAAATTTCCTATGAGTGTAACTTTATTAATCATTTTTTTTCATTTAGTCCTAAATTACGAGAATTCTCTTCGAGAAACAAACGCAACGGTCTTGGTAGTGCAAATTTCCCTAATTTTTCTGACTTTACCATCGCAATTGACTTATTTTCTCTTATGTACTCAGGGATCGAATACAATTGATAAAAATTCAGTTCTATATCCCTGTGAGACAAAGTCCATTCCATTGACCCCAATAATGGCAACTTTGACTCGGTAACTTTATTTAATAAACTCTTCTTTCCTAATAATTCAGGAAAGGAATACAAACCTTTCCAGACACCAGTACCTTCTCTCCTGATTAATAAGATCGAGTCTTCCCGGGTATAAATTCCGAGATTCATTTGTACTTTTTTTCTCTTAATTTTCTTCCCTTTTACAGGAATCTCTTTTACACCATCCTCTATATAAGCATAGCATATCTCCTTTAACGAACAAGTATTGCACGAGGGGATACCAGGCCTGCATTGTAGTGCTCCAAAATTCATTATAGCCTGGTTGAATAAAGAAGGGCTTTCGGTAGTCACTATACAATCCATTAATTCCTGAATATATTTCTTAATCGAGGTATCATCAATGGGATCCAAAATACCAAAAACCCTGGCCACAACTCTCTTTACATTACCGTCCACTACCCCATGTGGAAGATTAAAAGCAAATGATGCAATTGCTGCTGCGGTATACGGACCTACTCCCTTTAATCGGATAATGTCCTTATAGGTTACAGGAAAATGTCCTCCCAGATCATTTACAATGTAATTAGCCGCTGTATGGAGGTTTCTTGCTCTACTATAATATCCCAGGCCCTCCCAGGCTGAAAGTACTTCATCTTCCGAAGCCGCAGCCAATGTATTGACATCTGGGAATTGATCAATAAATTCAATGAAATAATTCCAACCCTGGTTCACCCTGGTTTGTTGCAAAATAATTTCGGAGATCCAAATGGTGTATGGATCTTTAGATTCTTTCCATGGCATAGGTCGGGGGTTTACCTTCGACCACTCCATGATTCCCCTGGAAAAAGTCTCAACTTTTTGCTCGTCCCATTTATCCATGCGAGAAATATACGAATAAAAAGAGCCAATGAAAACAGTTGCTTCCATTGGCTTGTATTTTCCACTTTTCCCATGTATTGAGAAGAATGATCAGTAATATATAATTAGATTTGCGTTTGCCAGTCAGTCTATAATTAAGACGCCCTGGACTTTAACTCATGAATATTATTATATTTTGACTTAATTTCTTCTTTAAGTTCTTTGCGGGCAAAGTATATTCTACTTTTTACAGTACCTAAAGGGAGGTCTAGCTGGTCGGCTATTTCGTGATATTTATAACCCTCGTAATAAAGTTTAAAAGGTTCTTTGAGGGAATCGGGAAGTTCTTCGATAATATCGAATAACTCTTCCATGAATATTTTCACTTCCCCTTTATTAAATATATCTTCCTCACCGCTATTAATGTAATAAAGGTTACTGGTCTGGTCAGAGATCGTATTATATCTCTTTTTCCTTCTGTAATTATTAATGAAAATATTTTTCATTATTGTCATCAACCAGGCCCTGAAATTGGTACCCGGCCGAAATTTATCTTTATTACTAAAAGCTCTAAATGCCGTTTCCTGAAATAAGTCATGCGCGGCTTCTTCATTTTTAGTCAATGAAAAAGCAAAACTTCTCAATACTCTGGTTTGCTCGTCAAATTTATTCGAAAATTCAAATCTGGACATAGTTCTATAATTTTCTTTCGTTGATAATGTAAATATACAATCTGTTTAATTCTTTTCCTAATTTAGTTAAACAAAAAAGTCTTAATTATTTGTTATAATCCTTAACTATTTACTAAATAGGTTGTGTAACAACGGTTTACACCCAATATAACGTTCAATTGAAAATGAATATTGTTGTTACTTCTGCGCTTTCTTGAACAGGAGAAAAGTAATTGCCCCAAATACGATATTGGGAATCCACACGCCCAGAGCTGGATGGACAACATTGGAGTTCGCAAATGTGATACTAAACTTGGAAAGCAGGATAAAAGTAGCACCAATCAGTATTCCCGTAGCCAGGTGCCAGCCTAATCCCCCCCGAACTTTCCTGGATGCTACACATACAGCAAGAATGGCGAGAATAAAGGACGTAACTGCATCTGCCGTACGCCTGTGGATTTCAATCCAAAATGAATCAATAGCGGAAAACCCTTTTAGTTGTTCTTCTTCTATCCTATCGAGGAGATCAAAAGTCGTATAAGTCCTTTCTATATCTTTTATCCGGATAAAATCCCCGGGTTTGATATATAAGGTCGTATCCAACCATTTATTTTTAAATTGTTCTACAGATTGGTTGTCACCATCAAAGGACCGGATTGAATAATCGTAAAGCCTCCATTTAAAAGGAGGTTCATCTATCTCCATTTTATTGGCTTTTATTATTTCCGTCAATGCCCCGTCTTCCATCTTCTCCAGCTGAACATCATAACCGGTAGTATCCGAATGCCTGAATGTTTTAATATAAATCATTGATTCGGGTGTCAGCATTTGTTGAATGTTTTTATCCCTTACCTCGCGGTTATTTTTATCAATATAATCTGCAAGAAATATGATTCTGTACTGTTCGCCAAATGGTATCAACAAATGGTTGGCGACAAAATGTAACCCTGCTACAATTATACCCCCTACTATATACGGATACAAAAACCTCTTAAAACTTACACCCGCATTAAGAATGGAAAGGATTTCACTGTTTTTTGCCATGCGGGAAGTAAAAAAAATCACACTGATCAGGATAAAAATAGGCCAAACGGTACTATCTATATACATGATAAATGGAATAAAATATTCGCTGATTACTTTTACCGCGGGGATATCCGCATCCATTATCTTCTGAATCTTTTCACTCAGATCAAATACAACAGAAATAGCAGATGACAGCAAGACCGTAAAAAAGAATGTTTTGAGAAACTTTCCCAATATATATCGATCTATAATTTTCATCTACTATACTTTTTGAACCTGTTTTAGTAAAGTAATTCGATCCTGACGTAAGTTACAAACGTTGGCTATATATTTTCAACGCTTTGTCTTTCCATCCAGAAAAGTCCCCGGCAAGTATATGGTGTCTCGCTTTCTTGACAAGCTGAAGATAAAAAGATAAATTCTGGAGAGAAGCAATCTGGGGTCCCAGTAATTCTTTGCTCAAAAACAAATGGCGTAAATACGCTTTAGTGTGTAATCGGCTAGTGCTTGCAGTACTTTCATCATCAATAGGGGTAAAATCTTCTGCCCATTTGCTATTCTTGATATTAATGATTCCCTGATTTGTGTATAACAACCCATGGCGGGCATTGCGGGTAGGCATGACACAATCAAACATATCAATACCCAAACTTATATTCTCAAGTAGATTTTCCGGTGTTCCTACACCCATTAAATACCTGGGTTTATCTTCTGGAAGAATGCTGTTGACTGTTTCTGTCATAGCATACATTTCATCAATAGGTTCTCCAACCGATAAACCACCTATAGCGTTAATATCTGCATTTTTCCCGGCAATATATTCTGCCGACTCCTTTCTCAAATCAGGATAAACACTACCCTGTACTATAGGTGCCAGGGTTTGTTCTGTATGGTATAAATCTTCCGTTCTATCAAATTGCTCTATACATCTGTCTAGCCACCGATGAGTCCTGTGCATTGAGGACCTGGCATAATCCTTTTCGCAAGGGTAAGGGGTACATTCATCAAATGCCATTATTATATCGGCTCCTATTTTTCGCTGGATATCAATCACTGATTCCGGTGTAAAAAAGTGTTTGGAACCGTCTATATGACTTTGAAATTCTACTCCCTCTTCAAATATTTTCCTGCTCTTACCCAATGAATAAACCTGGTATCCTCCGGAATCTGTCAACATAGGTTTTTCCCAGCCACAAAACGAATGAACACCTCCTGCTTTTTCCAACAGATCTGTTCCAGGCCTGAGATACAAATGATACGTATTTGCTAAAATGATCTCAGCAGAAATCATTTCTTCCAATTCGCTAAAATGAACACCTTTTACAGTGGCAGCAGTACCAACGGGCATAAATATGGGTGTATAAATAACACCTCTGTCTGTTTTTATGGTTCCGGCTCTTGCCGCAGACCTGCCATCCTTTGTTTCAATCTCAAATCTACACATCAAAAATTAATAACCTTTTCCGGAAATATTTAAAAATACAGCAAACATAAGGGAAAAACCCAACAAGGAAGACCCTCCGTATGAAATAAACGGCAAAGGAATTCCTATAACAGGAACTAAACCAATAGTCATACCAATATTAATAAATACATGAAAAAATAAAATACTGGCCAGCCCAAAACCGAAATTAGTTACAAAACGAATATTGGATTTTTCCGCAACGTAAAAGATACGCATTATCATAATAAGAAATATACTTAAAATAACAAGTGAACCTATAAAACCCTGTTCCTCACCTACGATACAAAAAATAAAATCAGTAGTGTGTTCCGGAACATAGTTTAATTTAGTCAGTGTACCTTCCATATATCCCTTACCGGTAACCCCGCCAGAACTAATAGCCATTTTCGATAAAATAACATTATAAAGGCTGCCACGAGGATCACACTTTTCAGGATGTAACCAAACATTAAGTCGGTCTTGCTGGTGTGGTTTGAGAATATTATTAAATGCAAATGATGTCGTGTATGATAAAGAAGCCAACCCAATAAATACGGCTGATACTATAGAAACAAGTTTCAACTGGCCTTCTTTTACAGATAAAAAAGCAAATACCAGAGCTATACATATATCAAATACCAGTATCAATAAATGCAGGTCATTGTAAAAACATACTACATTAGCAATACTCAAAAGAAATATGCTCAACAACCAATACCTGGTAAATTTAAATTGTGAAGCAAAAACCACCATTAAAGTCAAAAGAAGGAAAGCCAGTGTACTGTATACGCTAAAAGACAAGGTCAATATAAATACCGCACCCAATAAAATCACAGTGACAAAGGGCCATATTGACACACCATTCCGGAATAAAATTATAAAGAATGCAAAAAAAACAAGGGCGGAACCCATATCGGGTTGCAATAGGATTAGGATCACCGGGGCCAGGATAACAGTGATCGAAATAACAATAGACCTGAAGTTATCAAGCTTTACAGAGGGGTTGGCCAAAAAATTACTTATTGAAAGACACGTCGCAAATTTTGCGATTTCCGAAGGTTGTAGCGAAAACCCTCCCAGGCTCAACCATGATTTTGATCCGTTTATTTCAGTACCAAACAATACTACCGCCAGAAGTAAGGCTAAACTACCCAAATAAATAGGCAATGAGAATATATTCCAAAATTTCTTTTCTATCAGCATAACCGACATAAAGACCAGAATACATGCTATGGTCCAGTACGTTTGCATACCGACCGGAGAATTAATATCGAACCAATCAACTTCTCCAAATGAATTAGCAGGGGTAGCTGCTACTTTAATAAACCACCCGACTATTAGTACGCTAAAAAAAATACCGCATAATATCCAATCAAAAGATTGTTCCCGCAGCTTGCTCACAATTACTTCAATTTATGCCTGCACTCATAAACGTCCTTTACTGTAACAGTAGTATTTTCTACTACTGAACTTGGAAAATCCTCCCTCAAAGTAGACAGTAGTTGCATTGCTTTCGCCTTTGATACAAAATTTCCAGCATACAACTTGTAGTAAGGTTGATCGTGTTTCCATTCATGAGGAATATGATCATATTCTTTTATGAATTCAGCTTCTATTGTTTCCATTTCACGCCGGTCTGTCGTAAAAAAATATAAAACACGGTACCCCGGAAGTCTGGATGACATCTTCATTTTATTGGCAAAATTACTAATGGCAGTTTGCACGGTTGATGATTCTTCAAAAGTAACATTTTGTGCACTCAGCTTTCCGGTCCCTGCTACAGTAAATAATAACCCTAAAATCAAAATATAGTATCTTCTCATAAAATTTTTAAATTAAACTACTTGTGCCTATTCTATCTGCTCCGCTGGTAATCATAACTTCCGCTTCCTCTAATGTGTTTATCCCTCCGGAGGCTTTTATTTTCATATCATCCCCCACAATTTCTCTTAACCTGGAAACAAACTCAGGAGTAGTCTTCCCATTAACACCCGTAGCTGTTTTTATATATTCTACACTGTGCTTTATAGCTATTTCTACAATTCTCTTTAATTCGTCCTCGCTCACCAGTTCATTCTCCACAATCAATTTTAATTTAGCATTTTTTAGTCTGCAAATACTTACCAAACTATCTATTTCACTATCCACATAGTTCCATTTCTCGTTCTTTACCGCAGCCAAATTCAATACGGCATCCAATTCATCAGCCCCATCACTAATAGCTTCTTTTATTTCTTCCACTTTACTTTTGTAAGATTCAAACCCATTGGGGAATCCGATTACGGAACAAAGCTTTATACTGTCCTCTTCTATTGCTCGGTTGATGTGATCGAGAAAATAGGGGGGAATACAGACAGAATAGTATCCCTGATTAATAGCCTCTTGCACAAAAGTATCAATATTATGAAAGTTGAGAGCCGGCCTTAAAAGGGTATAATCGATAAGGGATTTTATATTCATCAAGCAATTTTAATACAAAATAAGGTTTTTATGCTTTACCGTGGCAATGTTTATATTTTTTTCCACTTCCACAAGGACAGGGATCATTTCTTCCAACTTTCTTTTCAGTCCTTACAAATGTCTCTACTTTTTGCCGTTGACCACCTCCCGCATTTTCAGCAGCCCTTCTGGCTGCTTCTTCTTCAGGGGATCTGTTGGTACTGGTCTTTGACAAGTCCGTCTTTTCAGATCTAGCTTCTTTTACATCCTGAGGAGCTTCAATCATAATCTTTCCTCCCAGTATCCATCCTGAAACCTCTCGATTGATTTTATAAATTAATTCTTCAAAAAGATTGTATGCTTCCATTTTATATATGACCAACGGATCTTTTTGCTCAAATGCAGCAGCCTGAACAGATTCCTTGAGTTCATCCATATAACGAAGATGTTCCTTCCAATTTTCGTCTATAAGAGCAAGTGTTACTGTTTTTTCAAGATCTCTCATTATACTTTCACCCTCCGTATTAACTGCTTTTTCAAGGTCAGCAGTTAAATTCAATACTTTGCTGGACCCGTCAGAATAAGGTAAGGCAATTCTCTTGTATTTATTTCCTTCGTTCTCATATATACGTTTAATAGTAGGGAGTAAAATACGTTTTACATATTCTTCTTTCTCTTCATAGAATTTCCATACATCCTCCCTGAATTGGCCTGCAACCTTATCAACACTGTTACCCGAAAAATATTCTTCATCAAATACCGGGTCATAACCAATTTCACGCAGTGAAGCTTCCCTAAAGGATTCAAAATCTCCTGCAGATTTATGTTCGTAAACAAGGCTATCGACGAATCCATCCACCATATTCTTGAGGTCAACCACAAGCCGGTCCCCTACCAGGGCATTTTCCCTCTTTTTGTAGATAGCTTCCCGCTGGATATTCATTACATCATCATACTCGAGGAGTCTCTTACGTATTCCGAAGTTGTTTTCTTCTACTTTCTTTTGGGCTCCTTCAATCGAACGGGTCATCATTTTATTCTGAATAACCTCTCCTTCCTTAAGACCCATCCGATCCATTATCTTGATCGCTCGTTCATTCATAAACAAACGCATCAAATTATCCTCCAGAGAAACAAAGAACTGTGAACTACCAGGATCTCCCTGTCGACCTGACCGGCCCCGCAGCTGGCGATCTACCCGTCTTGAATCATGACGCTCTGTACCTATGATGCCCAGTCCACCGGCTTCTTTAACCTGATCCGATATTTTAATATCTGTACCACGACCCGCCATATTCGTAGCAATGGTTACTTTCCCTGGTTTTCCCGCTTCTGCTACAATTTCCGCTTCACGCTGGTGATGTTTGGCATTTAATACATTATGAGGAATATTTGCCCTGTTGAGCATCCTGCTCAGTTTTTCTGATGTTTCTACTGAGGTCGTACCTACAAGTACGGGGCGCCCAATCTCAGTAAGTTTGGCAATCTCCTCAATTACGGCTCGATATTTTTCTCGTTCCGTTTTAAACAGGAAGTCATCTCTGTCCTCCCGAATAATTGGTTTGTTAGTAGGTACTACTACCACATCCAACTCATATATTTCCCAAAATTCATTGGCTTCAGTTTCTGCAGTACCGGTCATACCCGAGAGCTTGTGATACATCCTGAAATAGTTCTGTAATGTAACCGTGGCATAGGTTTGAGTAAGATCACCCACCTTTACATTTTCCTTGGCTTCCAATGCCTGGTGCAGCCCATCAGAGTACCTTCTTCCTTCCATCATACGACCTGTTTGCTCATCGACGATTTTTACCTGGTCATCCATTACCACATATTCTTCATCTTTTTCAAACAAGGCATAGGCCTTTAATAATTGGGAGACAGAGTGCAAACGTTTGGATTTTTCTGAATAATCCTGGATAAGCTCCTGCTTTTTGTCCTTAACTTCCTTTTCATCCTGATAGACCTGCTCTATTTTGTTAAGTTCCGTGGCTAGATCAGGCATAACAAAGAAGTTTTCATCGGATTCATAGCCGGACAAAAACTCTACTCCTTTCTCTGTAATTTCTACGTTTCTATTTTTTTCGTCTATAGTAAAGAATAATGGCTCATCTACTATATGCATGTGTTTGGATTGCTCTTGCATATAGTGATTCTCTGCTTTTTGTAAAATAGCTTTAATACCATCCTCACTGAGATACTTTATTAATGGTCGATTTTTGGGTAAAGCCCTGTAAGACCTCAGTAATGCCATACCCCCTTCTTCTTCACCGTATCCTAGTGATCCGGATTCTATTAGTTTCTTTGCTTTCGTAAGGTATGTCGTGGCAAGCTTTTTTTGCTCGTTTACCAGTTTTTCTACTTTGGGTTTGAGATCAACATATTCTTGTTGGTCTGCATCCTTGGGAATTGGTCCGGAAATAATCAATGGAGTCCGTGCGTCATCAATCAATACGGAATCTACCTCATCCACAATCGTAAAATGATGCTTTCTCTGAACTTGTTCCTCTTTGGAACGGACCATATTATCTCTCAGATAATCAAATCCAAATTCATTGTTGGTCCCAAATGTTATATCGCATTGATATGCAGCTACTCTCTCCTTGGAATGCGGTTTATATTTGTCGATACAATCTACCGTCATATGAAGGAATTGATAGATTGGTCCGACCCATTCTGCATCCCTTTTTGCCAAATAATTATTTACCGTAACCACATGCACCCCTCTTTCTGACAAAGCATTGAGATAGGCTGGTAAGGTAGCGACAAGAGTCTTACCTTCTCCCGTAGCCATTTCTGCAATTTTACCATCGTGAAGAACCATTCCTCCTATCAATTGAACATCGTAGTGGATCATATTCCATTCTACTTCAGAACCTCCAGCTATCCATCTTCTATTCCAAATGGCTTTATCCCCCTTTATCTGAACTACTTTGTTCCTCGCAGCAATATTCTTATCCAGCTCCGTGGCAGTTACCTCGAGTGTTTCTTTTTGTGCAAATCTCCTGGCAGTCTCTTTTACAACTGCAAAAGCTTCCGGTAATATTTCCAGTAGAATTTCTTCCAAATAATTATTCCGGTCCTCTTCCAATTCATCGAGCTGATTGAAAAGTATTTCCTTTTCACCAAAGTCTTTTTCCTCTATCGCACTTTTTTTCAAATTAACTATCTCAGTGTCGATATCGCTTAGGTATTCCGATATTTTTTTCTTAAATTCTATAGTTTTATTCCTAAGTTCGTCATCAGATAATGACTGATAGGCCTCAAAATGCTCATTTATTAAGTCGACCTTTGGCATGTACGATTCAACATCCCGATCCTGCTTGGTGCCAAAAATATTTTTTAGAAATTTTAACATTATATGATTTTTAAAATAATTCTATAGTTGAACAAACGACAAAGTTAAGGAAGATATACGCTTCAAACGAATAAACAGTTCTAATATAATAGTGGGACACAAATCCGTAGTTTTATTAGTAGTAACGAATATGAATAGATTTTTTATTTCTTTTTTATCCATTTTATTCATTTCAAGTGGAAATCAACTTGTGGCACAAAGCGAAATCAACTTTGTGTGCTTTACCGTTGATTCGATTTCATGGGAATTTAATATCAATAACTGTGCTACAAATGACATAGAGAATTATGAAATATATACCCGGGAAACGAGCTCAGAGAACTTTTCCGTAGCGTTTGCAGGACCAGGACAAACTTCAACCGCATGGAAAAGTGATATATTGAAGTCACATGACGCTTTGTTTATTACCTACAACATGAATTGTCCTGCCGAAATGTCGGTAACATCAGACACATTGTCCCTTGAAAGTTTACGAACATCCGTACGTTTTGAAAATATTGAAGTTCAGGAAGATGGAAGTGTTTATCTAAAATGGGAAAGAAAACCCATAGATGGTGTACAATACAATGTAAACTCTATTGTCAATGGTAATTCAGAAGTAATTGCAACCGATCTCACTGAAAATGAATTTACGGATACGAGAAATTTGGCAAATACCGAATCCATTTTTTATTCTATAACTGCTTTCAAGGATGACGACTGTAAATACACCTTTCCCGAGCCTGACGAAGGATATTCTTATACTCCTTTTTTATCCGGGAAATTAATCGAATGCGAAGGAAGAGTTTCCCTGGATTTTGAACCTTCGAATTATTGGTTTGATGATATGGATTCCCGGACTTTGTTTATATCCGAAAACGGAAATTTATTTGACTCCATCTCTCTTGGTTTGGATACCGATTCCATAGAGTACACCAATATTTCCCCGGGAAATGTTTACCGGTTTTATGTTGAAGAAAAGAGTAGCGAAAATACCAGGCAATTGGCCCGGTCAAACACTGTAATTATTAATGCCGATTTTTTCGATGCTGTTCAATGGATTGCTATCCGGGAAATTTCATTTGATCCAAACAATAATTTATCAATTGAATGGCAAACCGATCCGACGGATGAGCCACCGGAATATACCTTAATCCAGGGAGCTTCTGAAAGTATGACAAATCCACTAATGGTCAATGAATTCGGAACAAATCAATATTCCTATGAACTGGATCAATTTGATCCTGATAACAATCATTACTCACTTTCCATAGAAGATAGCTGCGAAAATATAGTAACTTCTTTATCAAAAGAGGCCCTCTGGGTATCAGCACAGCTTCTGGGTGGATACGACCTTGCTATGGAATGGAATGTTCTGGGTGATGAAGAATTAACAATTGATCAGTATGATGTATATTTGGTAGAAAATGGTTCATCATCCCTGCTATCATCGGTAAGAAATTTTTCCGGTCAATTTATTCATAATTTTAGTGAAAATAACCCTAAGGACTCTGCTTGTGTGTATGTAATAGCTAAGGGTACCCTCGAGCATTCTGAATGGGATGAATCCAATGAAGTTGAGTACAGATCCAATACTGTATGTGTATACGGAGAAACTAAAATAATTCTACCAAATGCCCTGGCTCCAGGCTCGGGAAATGACTATTTGCCTATAATTAGTCCAAGGGAAGGGATCGTGGAGTTTGAGATGACCATTTACGATCGGTACGGGAACATTATTTTTCAATCAAATAACCCCAATGTGGGATGGAACGGATCTACTAATGGCGCAAATAATACTATAGACATTTATGCTGCTGTGGTAAAAGTAACAAATCAAAACGGAGAAGTTTTCTCTGAAACGCAGTCAGTAGTGCTATTGAGATAATTTTTTCTTTTTGTATTTAAATATCTTCCGCCGGGTTGAAACTACTGCCAGCGCATAAAAAGATAATTCACCAATTACATAAACAAGAACCCCTATGTTTAATGTAATAAAGGCGATATCAAAAAGGGATTGATTGTACGTCCCTTTTAAGGGCTCAACGACTAATAAATTAGCCCCGTAAATTCCTGCCGATACAATGACTAATGCTATACATAGTAACTTAATATGTTGAAAAATTCCTTCGTTTTTTTTATAGGTAATTTTTGTGAGGAGCGCCTGATGGAGAGTATCAAAAGGATTTATCTTTACTAATTCTGTGGCGACATACTTTGCATCATCCACAAATCCCGAATGAAATAAAGCAGATGCTTTCTTAAAAAGGAGGGATTCAAATATATTATCCCCTTGAATGTTCTTTAAATTATACCTAATTACTTCCTCGATTGTCTGATCAACTTCCCGAAGGAAAGTACCGTATTTTCCCAGATGAAACAGCGCTTGTAGATAGATGTTTTGTAATTCAATTTTACGCCTTATTTGAAGTAATTCTACCAACTCCCTGTTGTCCTGAAATTCCTGAATAATAATATCGTAATCCTGTTTGTCAAGATTGACAAAACTCGAGTAAAAATTTGATATGTCTACATTCGTAAGAAACTTCATTAGTTCAATATAATCTATCCACTAATCTTCATATCTCCTTTGTAATTTAACTATAATTATAGGAGTGAAAAATTACAAAGATTTTTGGTTTTTAGGCGATATAATTTGATAAAATCAATAAATATATTCATTCCGGTGACCGGAATATAGAAAAATCCCTACTTATCCTGTATTTCATATCACTTCTCTATTATATTTTCCTATTTATTAAATCATTATTGATGCGTAAATGTTGTAAGAAGAAGAAGAAAAAATGTGATAATATCAGGTTGCTCTGTTCCTCAAATCTTTTCCCCACATTAATTTATTTCGAAGTGTCTTGAAATAAGATAAATTTTCCAATTGGATTAAATTAATACGAAAATCTGCTTTTCTCACCTCCAGTTTATGCGATGAAGTCATTAATTCATACCTCGAATCCAAAGTACACAAAAAATTATCAGCTCTTCCCTCCACTTCAAATCTCAGGCATACATCCTCCGGAAGTACTACCGGTCTTACATTTAAATTATGCGGTGCAACTGGTGTAATTATGAAATTATTACTTCCGGGAGCCATAATTGGCCCTCCGCAACTTAAAGAATAACCCGTGGATCCTGTTTGAGTACTTACAATCAAACCATCGGCCCAATAGGTATTGAGAAATTCATCATTTACATAGGTATGGACAATAATCATCGAGGAATTGTCTCGTTTGTGTATGGTAAAGTCGTTTAAGGCAAAATTTTCATCCGGGAAAAGTACCGGAGTAGAATCCAATTGGAGAATAGTCCTGTCATCTAATAAAAAAGACCCTTCAACCAGGCCATCAATAGCTTCATCAATTTTCCCCTTCTCCACACTTGATAAATACCCTAACCTGCCTAAATTTATTCCCAATATAGGAATGTCGAGATCTCTTACTAAAATCGTAGCATTGAGTATGGTACCATCCCCTCCCAGTGAAAGTAAATAGTCATAATTCTCTTTCCGCAGTTGATAATAATCATGTATAATTTCTACTTCTCCATCCAGATTCCCGGCTGTTTTGATAAAGTGATTCCTAATGTCTTTGTAAAACCCTATTTTGATATTTGATTTATTCAACTTGTCGATCAATTGGAAAAAATATTTTTCATTTTCCTCTTTCAAGACATTAGCATAAACGAGTACCTTCATTTTTATATAGTTCGATTGAGGTGAAAGAATACACCAAATTCATTTTTTTGATTCATGCTGGCTTCAATAATCAATGCCAATTGATTATACAATAAAATATTGAGACCTAATCCGCCACCTATCATCTCCCGATTGATAAATTCACTGGTTTTGTAATATTGATCCCAGACATACCCATAATCAAGATTAAGCGAAAGATAAATCTTAGTATCCATTTTTTTGTAATTTAAAAAGGGCATTAGCTTACCAAAGTCAATATCTGCGTCTATTATTTTTCGCATAACACTTGTTTTGTAAACAGCCAAAGCTGTACCTTCCACCTGGTAATATTCATACCCCCTTACATATTCAGGTTCACCTCCCATACGAAATAGATTATAATAGGGATATTTTCTGGTGGTAGGCAAAAATGTTCTGAATACCAGTCCATTGTTCCAGGACCAATTATCATTGATCTGTTTGTGGTAATAAGCATCTGCCTGGATTTCCCAGGACCTAAAGTTGTCCGATTCCACTATTCCGTTTCTAGCTAATAACAGATGTGCATAATATCCTTTTGTTGCCAGGTATTTATTATTTCTTCTTTCAATCGCATAATCGATTGCCAGTCTGCTATATCTTTGGATTGTGTTACCGGATAAATATTCAGGGTTGGAATCAAATAATTCATCATCAATACCGTGATAGTAAAATCCCATTATTAATTTATAATAGCTATTGTAATGAGGTCTAAATATCGTCGAAAACGTCGATTCAAATCTGTGTCGCAAATACTTGTTGTCATTTCTAACAAAGGAAGGAATCCCATCTTCCGTAAAGAAACTTACTTCTTTATTTGAAGCTAAATACGATTTGAATTCAAAATTCCAGTTTTTTTCTTTATCAAAAAAGGGACTTGTGTAATTAATAATAAATTTCCTGTCAAATCCCCATTGTCCCAACAAATCTAATTCATCCCCGTTTCCAGAGAGATTCTTTAGTTTTAAATTTAGCCCCAGATTTAGGAACTTTATATCTCTATCGTGTTCATTCCACCAAACATTTAGATTCCGAGCAGCCAATTCTATAATAGGTATAGGAATGACATAAAGCCCCTCCTCCACATGAATTACTACTTTAATATTATTGTAGTTCTCTTCATCAAAAAAGATATTTGCTTCTACATCAGTAAATAAACCTGTATTAATCAATCTCTCTTTGCTTATCTGCAACTTATTATTTATTTGGTTCATTTTCAAAGAATCACCAACGTGAAGTTCCATTTCACGTAGCATTCTAAGGTCGGTTGTTTTTTTATTTCCTTCGAACACTATTTGCCGGACCAAAATCTTCCTGGATTCTTCTGCATTTTGACCATTGAGTGTCAATCCATAAAAGAAAGAGATTAGGATAATTACCTGATATGTAAAATTAGTGCTTATGTGTATATTCTTTTGGTTTTCAAATTATAACAACCTGTTTGAATGATATAAACTCAAAATAGGACAATTTCATTGTAGATTAATAAACTACTAATTAAAAATTAATGAAGATAATTAGAAATATCTATTGTAGATCAGTTAATTAGATCTACTTACACGAATAACGGTAGTAAAGGGCAAACTAAACATTAAGATAGGATATAAGAGATTCGTATCGATCCTTTAATTGATGGATATATTGATCATTCTCAAAATACGCTTTTACCGTATAAGAATATCTCTCTAGCGTTTGTAAGACGCTATTGATATCTTTAATATCCGTTTTTAGTGTTATTTCTATATTGGGAAAGTTTTCCATGGATACTAAAACAGAAAATAAATGGACATTTTCCATTTCCAGAATACGGATAAGTTCAGATAATTGAAAATCTTGTTGGGGTACTTCAATCACTAAAAGACTACCATCTGAATTCAACCCAAATCTCGATATAATTTTGGTAAATAGGTCCTCCATGGTAATTATCCCCATAAAAGATTCATCGTCTTCTAAAACAGGAATAATTGTCAATTCTTCATCAACCATAGCTTTGGCTGCATCCAGTAAATGATCATCTTGCCTGACAAATTTTTTTACTCCCTTGTTGACAAAATCCTTCATTATTGTGCCTGGATGGGCCGCTTTAAGTGTTTCTTCACTGATAATAGTTAAAAAAGCTTTGCTTTTGACAATTGGTAGGTGCTTTATTTTAAATTGATTTAAAATATCTAGTGCTTCATCGACGGTATTTGTGATGGAGACATTAATAAAATTTTTTGATAAAGCATCTACCGATAACATTTGATCACTGGTTTTACTTATTATATATAACGTTTAACTAGGACATTAGCTTCCTTCTTTCTATCTCAAATTCTGAATCCGTAATCAGTCCTCTTTCTCTTTGCTCCTTTAATCTTTTCAAATTACTAAATAATTCTTCCCCCTCTAAGGGTTTTTTATTTTCTTGCTGATTGAGTATATCAACTTCCTGGGGTTGAGATTCTTTTATTTCATCCTCACTAATATCAACACTCTCTGTGGGTTTAGGTTCTTCAGTGACGGTGCTTTTTAATATGAATTTATTCCTGGCAAATTCCTCCCACTCTGGTTGTATTCTGGCATAAGCCAGTTTTTCATGTTTTTTAATCCTCTCAAAATCATCAAATCCATTTTTAACAGCTTCACTAATATGAAACATTGCTTTATCAGGCTTTTCAATCTGGGAATATGCACATGCAATATTGAAGTGAGCAGCTACATTACTACTATCAATGTCCAATACTCTTTTAAAATTTGAAATAGCTCCCTCAAAATCGTAATCTTTAAACAAGTCTATCCCTCTTTCTTTGTGTTTCTTTAGTTGGGTTAAAAGTTCTTTATACTTTTCTTTTTTATCTCTTTTACTCACTCTCCTTGTTGGCCGGTAATTCGTTTTTGATTTTCGTTTATACCTTGATTCCTGGCTCCTTCGCTCTCGCTGGCCAAACCTTCTATTCTCCCTTCTTTCATAATCAGGAGTTTCATTATTCGAATTAAAATTCTTTTTTCTTCTATGTTTACGAGTTTCATTATTGCCCCTATCATTATTATATTTCAGATCAAATACTTCTTGATCCATCGTAAAGAAAGTAATAGTATCAATCAAGCTAATTAACGCAGTTAATAAACCCATCGTAAAGAAAGTGAGTATAATCATAAAAATTCCCAATCCCCTTTGGCCGAGATAGAATCTATGTAGTCCTATCATTCCACCAAAAAAGGATAATACTGCTGTCAATGTTTTGTCCTTTGCCCGTTTCATGTAATTCCGTCTGGCTTTATTTTACACAATAAAACAGTAATATCATCCAGGATAGGTTCATTTTCTTTAAATTTTTCGATGAACTGCTTGATTTTATCCCTTATCATATCAATATTTCCGAATGGAAGTTTCTCCAGATTGGTCATTATTGTATTGTAACCCATCATCTGGCCATCGGCATTTCTCAATTCCTCAAGTCCGTCTGTATAACTAAGAATCACCGTTTCCGAATCTATAATTTCTCTCCCTATTGATACTTTTGGTAGTTCTTCCATAACCCCCAATGGGATAGTTCCTTCCTTCAAAAATCGTATTCCCTGTCGGGCCGTTTGCATAATAGGGTAATTATGTCCGGCATTTATATACTTAAGCTCGTTGGCTATTACGTCATAAACTCCCAAAAATACAGTAACTAATCTTTCACCTTGCGTAGTTTGGAATACTGCTTCATTTAATCCTCTTACCAATGATTCTATATCAGTGAAATTTATACTCAGCCTTCTTAAACTTGCTTGTAGGTTTGCCATCAAAATGGCTGCCGGTATCCCTTTTCCAGCAACATCAGCGATACAAAAAATACTCATCTTACTCTCCTGAATATGAAAGAAGTCGAAATAGTCACCACTTATCTCATTATGAGGAATATAGATGGTTTCAAACTCCAATTCCCGGGTATCCGGTAGCTTCTGTGGCATGAGAGACAACTGAATTTGTCGGGCCAATGATAATTGAGTTTTATAATTCTCCCGTTCTATTTTTTCCTTGAACAACCTTTTATTTTCAATAGCAATAGCTATGAAATTGGTAAGGGTTTTTAAGAATTTCAATAAATCCTCATTACCTATACTTACGTTCTCACAATGTGATAGAGCTATCAATTGCTCTTTATGAAAGACAGGAATTATAATATCTTTTTCTAAGGAGTAATACGTTTCTCGGTTACCACTAGTAAATTGTTTGAAATACTGTTGATAATCCTTTAACTTTCTGGATTTATCCGTAGAAAACACTTCCCATCCCTTTACGGCATTGACGCATAACGTAACATCAGAAGAAGAAAACTGTAACTCCAATGCTTCGCAATATTTCTTAAATAATGTTTTAATTGAAGCATTATTATTTATTGCTTCTGTAATTGACATTAGGCAATTAAGCTGCTCATCACGCCTGTTTACCTCGTGATGGTAATCAGTATTTTTAAGTTCTAAACCCATAAAATATCCTTTCACATAAAATCTATCTTAATTTAGGATTTTTATGATGTCTTTTACTATCCCGCGTTGATTTTTTATTCAAATTTTTAATTAACACCTCCTGGATATTAATATCCATTTGATTACAAAGACATGTCAAAACGAAAAATACATCTGCCAGCTCATCTTCAATAAGTTTTTTGTGGTTACCAGGGTCTTCTTTAAAACTTTGCTCTCCGTATACCCTGGACATTAATCTTGACAATTCCCCAACCTCCTCCATTAATATCAACATGTTGGTTTTTTCCTCAAAATAACGAACACCAAATGATTGGATCCAATCATCTACTTTTGACTGATAGTCATTACAGGTTAATTCCATGTGTATATATTTATGATAGATTGCTTAATATGTCAATGTACTGGTTTGCATTCTAATATTTTACTACTACAAGCAAATAGATAAATTGGATTCTTTGAATTAAACTGATTTTGACAATAATTCTTGTTTCAGACCGGAATAAGTATTATAACTTATTTAGAAAAGGGTAACCTGTGCCATTTATTCTCTTCGTTGTGAATCAATACTTATCGTTACAGGGCCGTCATTTATCAAAGAAACTTTCATGTCCGCACCAAAAATTCCTGATTTGATTTTTTGAGGATAATTTAAATCTAATTTATTTAGAAAGGTATGATAGATCTCTTTTGCTTCCCCTGGAGTTTCGGATTCTAAAAAAGAAGGTCTGTTCCCTTTTTTTGTTGAGGCATACAATGTGAACTGACTTATAGCTAGAATCTCTCCATTAATATCCTTTACCGAAAGGTTCATTTTATTATCTTGATCGGCAAAAATTCTCATATTAATTATTTTTTTCACCAACCAATCCAAATCCTGAGGATTGTTATTTTTTTCCACTGCGAATAGAACTAATAGTCCTTGTCCAATTCTACTGTGTATTTTGTTTTTTATTGTCACATTTGCTTCTACTACCCTTTGTATTACCACTCTCATATTAACTATTGGTTTACCATATCTTCATGCATTTCGAAATCGAATGGTACATTATAATGATCAGAAGAGTTGATAAAATCAAATATTTTTGTTTCTGGATTTAGCCATTGATTAACAGTTTTCCCTGGTTCCAAAAAAAGAGGAATTCTTCTAAATGGATATTTTCCTTTACTGGTTACTTCTCTTGTAAGTAGAGCGAAAGCAGATTCTCCATTTCCAATTTCCTGCCATAATCCTGCCATAAAGAGAACCTTATTATCCCTGTGCTTTATTTTTATTTGTGGCCCATTAACGTTTTGGTGGACAAAACGATTGACCGGTATTACTAATCTATTTTTTACTAATAGTTTCCGCAAGCTTTCTTGCTTATTTATGGAAGGTATATAGATATGAGTAAGTTTTACTGGTTTGTCGCCATTGAGGGAAATATTTTTTACTGCAGGATTTATTCCCCACGAAAGCATAAAAACCTTAGGTTGTTGAGATTCAACAATTACAGGAAATTGATTTCCTTTTTTTATATTGAAATTTCTTAATAATAGTGGAGAAAAGTGGATTCCATTTTCCAGTAATTCTACAATGGTATCATTGTCTGAGGTGTAATTTAATAAGTCTCCCATGGCTAAATATGTTATTTTGAGACAAATTAAATATTTTTATAATATGAATTACAACTTATAAACATAATTATTTATAATTATCTATAAATAACTATATTTCAGTTTTATATAAATTTATTTTTCCTCATCTATTGTTGAATACTGCGTGAATAACTTTACCAGTTATTCACATTTCTTATAGTAGCAGAATTGAATTGATAAAAATTGTTCATGGATCGAATTTTATGCCTTAATTATGCACATCAATTTTCCCCGTACCAATATTATGAGATCAATTATTTTTCAAACTAACAACTAACATTTAGATGTGTAAAAAGGTAACTTCATTTAGCCAAAGGCACATAGAGAAGTATATTTGTGTTTATAATGTCGAAAAAATTGTTGAAATCTTGTGTTGCAAACATAAAGTGATATTTATACTAACATATTAACATGTATAATGATGATGATCCTTTATTTTTTTAAATTTTTATATCATTAATAATAAGAGAAGATGATAAAAGAAAAAATTGATTCATCAGTAAAAATTTGGCTATGGACTGGTTTTATAATGATTCTAGTGCAAGTACTTATTGGCGGCGTGACTCGTTTAACGGGAAGTGGATTATCTATTACAAAATGGGATATTATTACCGGTACTATTCCTCCCTTGGGAGTATCTGAATGGATAGAGGCTTTTGATGCCTATAAGGCTACACCACAATATCAAAAAATTAATGAAGGAATGTCTCTTTATGAATTTAAGTTTATTTACTTCTGGGAGTATTTTCATCGTTTGTGGGCGCGTTTAATGGGTTTTGTGTTCATTCTACCCCTGATTTATTTTCTTATCAGGAAGATGATTCCTGGATGGTTAAAAACTCGACTATTAATTGTTTTTCTACTTGCTGGTTTAGTTGCTTCTTTTGGTTGGATCATGGTAGCCAGTGGATTAGTGGAAAGACCATGGGTTAGTGCATATAAATTGAGTTTTCATCTTACTCTGGCGGTGGTGTTGTTAGCTTATCTTTTCATTACTATTTTGAATTCCTATAAAATTAATACTGTAAAAAATTCTAGATTGTTTCGTTTTAGTGTTTTACTTTCTATTGGTATTTTTCTACAGATTTTTTTAGGGGGTATGGTAAGTGGTATGAAGGCTGCGCTGTTATACCCTACGTTTCCAGATATGAAAGGGAATTTTGTTCCCGATGTTTTATATCATTCTTCTTATTGGAGTGTTGATAACCTAATTCATTATGAAAAATCACCTTTTTTTCCGTCACTAGTTCATTTTCTACATAGAATATGGGCCTATGTATTAGTGATTTTAAGTAGTTCTTTTATTTATAGGTTAAGAAATGTTCAATTGCCCCGATATTTGAGTTATTCACAGATAATGTTGATAATAGTTCTAATTATTCAGATAATTTTGGGTATACTAACAGTTATTAACAGTCAGGGTACAGTACCTGTAGGGTTAGGTGTTATGCATCAAATTTGTGGTATTTTATTTTTTGTTACCAGCTTGATTTTTAGTTTTGGTTTTAGAAAAGGATAATTTCAATATATTTGAGTTCTAATTTGGAAGTTATGGTGGATTTTGAAATTAAATCAAAAGGGAAATTTACATATATAGAAGAAGGACCAGTAGATGGTGACGTAATAGTTTTATTGCATGGTTTGTTTGGAACGGCTAGTAATTTTGATGAGACTATAAGAGCGTTTAAGGATGGTTACCGGGTATACCTACCGATTCTTCCTATTTTTGATATGAGTGTGCGAAAATTGTCGGTATATGCTTTAGCGGAATTTGTTAAAGAATTTACAGATTATTTTGAGTTGGAGAATATTCACCTGGTGGGTAATTCATTAGGGGGCCATCTGGCTTTATTATATGTTTTGAATTTTGGTGATTCCGTTAGATCAATGACTCTAACAGGTAGTTCCGGACTCTATGAAAGTGCATTTGGTAATTCTTTCCCGAGAAGGGGGGATAGGGATTTTATACGTAATAAAATCAATTTAACCTTTTACGATAAAGATACTGTTACTGAGGAGATGGTAGAAGAAGTATATGGTATTACTTCCGATAGAATTAAGTGTCTGAAAATGGTAAAGACAGCTAAAAGTGCGATTCGACATAATGTGGGTGGCCAATTAGGAGATATAAAAATTCCGAGTTTATTAGTTTGGGGTAAACAAGATACCATTACACCACCTATGGTAGCGGAAGAGTTCCATGAGAAACTATCTAATTCGAAATTGGTGTTAATTGATAAATGTGGTCACGCTCCAATGTTGGAAACCCCAGCTGAATTTAATTTGGCGTTAAAGGAATTTTTATTAGAATTGTAAGCTATAGCTTAATATTTATCCCTGAGCCTGGTCAAATTTTCTTATTACAAATAGTATTATTTTTAGACTGTATTACTGGTATGTACCAGTAAACAAAAGATAATGTGAATATTATATATTATTCTTTCATTTAGAATGTTTGTATTTTATCTTTTGACTGAAGGGAGTAACTATCAAGATAGGTATTTCGCATAGATGTTTTATTGATTATAACGTGTATGGGGATTTAGACGTAATAATTATGGTATGTATATCTTTAGTATTTCGCGATTTCAGGAAGCGAATGAAAGGTGGATTTTATAGAATTTTTTTCTTATTCCTGTTAGTTTACAAATTTCTGATTGAATAATGGAGAATGAATCTCGGTGGGATTGTTTGTATTTTTATGAGTATCTAGTGTAGTAATATCAAATTTTTTTATTGAATATATTTATTTGACTAAAATAATCATATTATAATTTCAACCTATAGTTTAATAATTTATTTATATAGGTTTAAATTATGATTTTATAATTTTGTAATAGTTTTATAATTAGGGATTTAACTTATTTTGATAGTAGATAATTTTTGAAATCGTTATAATTATTGGATAATTGTTTTTTATCTGATTGTTTGTCTAAAGTGTATTGAATGGTTGTTGGGTAGGGGATGGAAAAATCTATATATTTTTGAATTTCATTTTTAAATTTTATAGGATGTGCCGTTGATAATACTATGGTATTTTCTTCTTTGAATTGTGTATTGTATTCTTTTGCTGCTGTATATCCTATGGCTGTATGTGGATCGAATACATAGCCTAGTTTAGAATTTCCCTCTACTATAGTATTTATTGTTACCTGGTCATTATATGAATATCCTTTTATATCTTTTTTTACTTTGTTCCACGTGGAACCATAGAAATCCATAATTCTATTGAAATTGGAAGGACGACCAATATCCATTGCATTGGATAGAGTGTGATGAGCTTCAATTGGATTGAATTCTCCTGTTTTTAAATACTTTGGCACTACATCATTAATATTAGTAGCAGCGATTAATTGATTTATGGGAAGACCTAAATTTTTAGCTAATAGTCCTGCAGTGAGATTACCAAAATTTCCAGAAGGGATGCAAAAATTTATATTTTTTTGAGAGTGACTCAATTGTTTGTAACCCTCGAAGTAATAAAAACTTTGCGGTATTAATCTTGCTATATTAATTGAATTGGCTGAACTTAGATTTATGGAATTATTTAATTCAGGATCTAAAAAAGCAGATTTTACTATTTGTTGACAATCATCAAAATTTCCATCAATTTCCAACGCTTTAATATTGTGTCCCCAAGTGGTAAGTTGCTTCTCCTGGAGAGTGGATACTTTTCCTTTTGGATATAATATTACCACGTCTATATTATCTTGATTGAAGAAACCAGATGCTACTGCCCCTCCTGTGTCTCCTGAAGTCGCTACCAATACAGTAACTTTTTTTCCTGATTTTTCCAGGAAAAAATTCATTAACCTACTCATAAATCTTGCTCCGAAATCTTTGAAAGCTAAAGTAGGTCCATGAAATAATTCTAAAATATGAATGTTTTCGTCGACGGTAATTAGAGGAGCTTTGAAATTTATAGCATCATCAATAATTGATTTTAACGTATGGTTTGGAATGCTATCTCCCATTAATTGCTTAGCGACCAGGTAAGATATTTCCTGAAAGGATAAACTTGGTAGTTTTTGAAAAAATGATGAAGGTAATGGTGATATTTCCAATGGCATGTATAATCCATTATCTTCAGGTAAACTTTGTAAGACTGCGGAAGAAAGATTGACTGTTTTGGATTTATTATTTGTACTGTAAAGTTTCACGTGGAACAATTTTAAAATTTGTAAGAACCTTCAGGATTTACTTTAGATATAATTACTGTAGAATCGATTTTCGCGTTTGAAAAAACTTCTTTCATTGCAAAAGCTATGTTTTCAGCATCATTTGAATTCTCGGATAATGCAAAGATAGAAGGCCCTGCACCAGAAATACTACATCCAATAGCATTATTATTGAGGGCTGCAATTTTAACCTCTTTGAATTTGGGAATTAAATATGCTCTTTGAGGTTCAATAATTAAATCTTCAAGGCAGGATCGCATGAGGCTGAAATCGGATTGATACAGACTAGAAATGAATCCAGCTAAATTAAATGACTGATCTATATGGTCTTTCAGGGTAATTGTTTTCTTAATTATTTCCCTGGCATTTTTTGTAAGTATTTCTATGTCGGGATGAATTAAAGTTATAAACAAACCACTAGGAGAGGGTAACCTTTGATGGAGTAATTGCTCATTATTCTTTACTAGAATTATTCCACCCAATAGGGAAGGAGCTACATTGTCTGCATGGAATGAACCATCAGCTATTTGTTCTCCTCGAACAGCGAATGGTAGTAATTCGCTTTTGGTTAGTGGTTGTTTAAGTAATTCGTTGACTGCGAATGCACCTCCAACTGCAGATGCAGCACTGCTTCCAAGCCCACTTCCTATAGGCATTTTCTTGATTATTTCTAATTCAATACCAATGTCAGTCAGACCAAGATGGTTCAATACAGCCTGACCAGCTACAGAAGCTGTGTTTTTGAAAGGATCTGTTGGGAGTTTGCCATTGTCGTTGTGAATTTTATAGATAGAAACTCCTTTAGATTTATTCGTTTCCCGTGCAATAATTTCATCACCAGGAGAATTTAATGCCAAACCCAAAATGTCATAACCTACTGCTATGTTGGCTATAGTAGCCGGGGCAAAAACTTTTATACCTGCATTCATTACGAAGGACTTATTTGACTTTCAATATTTATTATTTCAGCGAAAACTCCAGCTGCAGTAACTTCAGCTCCTGCACCAGGTCCTCTTACAACCAATGGTCTTTTATCATAACGATTAGTTGTAAATACAATCATGTTGTCACTACCTTCCAGATTAAAGAAAGGAGATGATTCCGATACTTCTTTTAAAGATATATATACATTTTGATTTTCCATGGTTGCAATTACCCGTAATCTTTTATTATTGGATATATTCTTTTCTTTCAACTTTTCAAAATAATCATCTTTCTCAGAGAGAATTCTGAAAAAGGAATCTATATTCTCTGCTTCCATACACTCTTGGGGTACAATGTCTTCAACCCTTACCGACTCAGGTTCGATTCGCATGCCAGCTTCTCTGCTAAGAATAAGAATCTTTCGTTTCACATCAGTTCCACTTAAATCAACCCTGGGATCAGGTTCTGTAAAGCCGAGTTTTTGTGCCTCTTTTACAACATCACTAAACTTTTTATCACCCACAAACTCATTGAAAATATAAGATAAGGAGCCGGAAAGAACGCCTTCGATTTTAGTTATTTTATCTCCGGAATGGATTAAGTTTTGAAGCGTGGAAATAACAGGTAGACCAGCACCTACATTCGTTTCAAATCCAAATGTTACATTATTTTTTCTGGCAATTGTTTTTAGATCGGAGTATTCATCGTAAGAAGAAGAAGTGGCGATTTTGTTTGGAGTTACAATGTGAATACTATTTTTTAGAATTTTGTCATAATGAATTGAGATCTCTTTGGTCGCGGTATTATCTACAAAAACAGAATTAATAAGATTCATTTCGTTCATTTTATCTGAGAAGGCATGCATATCCATTTTCAGGTTAGATTCGCTTAACAAATCTTTCCATTTACCGATATCAATTCCTTGCTCGTCAAATATCATTTTTTTGCTGTTGGCCAGACCTACTACCCTAATTTCCAATCCCCGCTCTTTTCTCAACAATATGTTTTGATCACTAATTTGTTTTAGTAACGTACTCCCAATAAGGCCACTTCCTACAACAAATAAGTTAATGACCTTGAGATTTGACAGGAAAAATCCTTCATGTAGGGCATTTAGAGCTTTATTTTCATCTCCTCTGCTTACAACAACAGAAATATTTCTTTCAGAACTTCCTTGTGCGATGGCAACAATGTTGATCCCATTATTCCCCAAGGACCTCATCATCTTTGCAGCAACACCGGGTGTAAATCTCATATTGTCACCTATAATGGCCAGGATTGATAAGTCTTCTTCAATATGCAAATGATCCAAATCTTTACGATCAAATTCACTTTTGAACTCTTTCTTAATAGCCTTTATAGCCTTTTTTATCTGGAAAGGCAATATTGCAAAACTTATACTGTATTCAGAAGATCCCTGGGTGATCATAATAATATTGATACTGGAATCAGCCAAACACCTAAATAATCTGGCTGCAGTACCGGGAACTCCTACCATGCCATTACCCTGGAGGGTAAGTAAAGCAACATTATTAATAGATGATATACCTTTGACGGGATAGTCCGTATAATTGGTTTCTGAAGAAATAAATGTGCCCTCGTGATCTGGATTGAAAGTGTTTTTAATAACCAGTGGAATATTTTTATCCATTGCAGGTTGCATGGTAGGGGCATAAATAACCTTAGCTCCAAAATGTGACATTTCTACTGCCTCCATAAATGACATTTTGGGAATAGTAAAAGCCTGGTTTACCCTGCGCGGATCACTGGTTAGAACTCCATCTACATCTGTCCAAATTTCAATAATATCTGATTGTAATCCCGCTCCTAATAGCGCAGCTGTGTAATCAGAACCCCCTCTTCCCAATGTAGTGCTTAAACCACCCTTGGCAGATGCAATGAATCCTGTAACAATTTGTGTTTTCTTGTGTTTGGTATAATATTCTTTTATGTTTTTGTAGGTTAGTTTTAGGTTAACCTGTGCTGAGCCAAAATTTTTATTTGTCTTAATTATTTTTCGAGCATCTAAAAACTCTGAATCAATATCCAGATTTTCCAGGTATTTCGAAATAATAAAAGCAGAATTTCTTTCGCCAAAACTCAACACGTAATCCATTGTCCTGGGTGATGCCTCCCACACCAAATAGATCCCGTATAAAAGATTTTCAAGGGTTTCATTGTTTTTATTAATAACAGCAGAAACATTTTCTTTACTCTTACCATCAAAAAGTGAATCAACAACTTCATTGTGTTTTTTCAAAAACAGATCTAATTCACTTTTATAATCTGCATTTCCTTTACTGGCTTTATCAGCCATGGAAATAAGCAAATCTGTAATTCCGCCAATGGCAGAAAAAACAACAGTAAATTCTATTCCCTTGTCTGCGTAAGACTTTAATATACTACCTACATTTCTAATTCTTTCAGCACTACCTACGGAAGAACCTCCAAATTTTAAAACTCTCATAAATGAATTTTATCGATGAAATTATCTAATTTCAATAACTTATAAACAATTGTATTACAAATCAAGATAGAAGTAAAAAATCAAACAAATTTTTATATTTCTATTCATTGTTAATGCTGAATAGATGAATTATTCAGAATTAATCCGCCAAATTATTAATAAATTTTCAAGGAGAGGAATAAATGGTTGTAATTAATTATTTATAAACATCAGGAGTATAACCTTATAAACATAACCCAACGAATAATAATAAATTATGAATGACCAAAAATAATTTAACAAGGTATAGCCGGTACAAATAGGTGCCGGAGACATAATGAATTAGCCTTGTCGCACGGATCATGAAATTATTTAACATATGATTGTTTCAAAATCAAAAGGTATTCATCTTCTTTCTTACGCATTTGCTCTTGGTCCATATCCGTTTTATCATTATATCCACACAAATGTAAAATACCATGGATGATTACTCTATTCAATTCGTTGGTAAATGGTTGGTTTAATATGTCAGCATTTTCATGTATTCTGTCTATACTGATAAATAAATCACCGGAAAGAGGTGTTTGCTGATAAGGAAAAGTAATTATATCCGTATAATAATCGTGATCGAGATATTCTATATTTATTTCTAAAAGATAATCGTCAGAGCAGAAAATAATATTTATATCACCTATTTTGGATTGATTCTCTTTAAGAATAGTACTTGTGATCCAAGAATTTAAAAGGTTTTTCTCTAAAGGAAAAGAAGAGACGTCTTCAAAAAAATACCGAACATTTTCTATTGAATTCATAACTAACACCTGAGTGAAAACCACAAAGATAGATTAATACATAAATGGCTATATCTTAAATCTCAATATTACGCATTTGCCATCGTTTGTGAATTTAAAACTGTCAGTTAAATTCCGCATCAAATGGATTCCTCGACCACCGGGCGATAAAATATTTTCTTTTAATGTGGGATCTTTTACTTCGTTGAAATTAAATCCACTTCCCTGGTCATTAATCCTTATTTCCAGGATTTCATGATCCATTGCCTCCGTTATTGAAACCGTTTTATCACTATCAAATTTATTCCCGTGAATAATGGCATTATTTACAGCCTCTAAAATAGATAATTTAATGTCTATAAATTTCTTGGGAAGTATGCAATAATTGGCCTCTAATCTTTTGAGGAATGAATCTATTAATTTTATATTTTCCAGTTCAGAAGATATAGTTAATTTGCTTGCCAAATCGGTTAATCAGTTTTTAGTTGTTCGTAATATTCTTCGACTAATCTCTTATAATAAGGTTTTAAAGAAGGAGAAAGTTTCTTGTAAGGGGAAATTTCTTCTCTTCTCTTTTCTAAGTACTCCCGAAGATCCTGAGGTAAGCTTTTTGGAATTTCATTTGCTGATTGTGATTTTCTCTTTTCGTCAAGTTCTTGTTGACGTTCTGCTTTTTCAGCTTCTAGTAAACGGGTCATAATTTCCTGCTGTCGTTCCAACATTTCATTAGTGAGGTTTTTATTTACCAAGTCCGTTTCCATTTTATCCATCATATCAATTAGTTCCTGAAGCTGCTTTGAACCCTGGCCCTGTTGCATTTTTTCGTTTTGCTTGTCTTGAAGCATTTTGCGTAAAGCTGCTTGTTCTGCTGCAATTTTAGCAAAATCTTTACTGGAACCCTGTTCCCCCTTTCCTTTATTCCCCCTCTGTTTTGCCAGGTCTTTCATTTTTTGAGTAACATTCTTTTGCCCTTTAGTGATCCTGTCCATTGGCTCTGAGCCTTCCCCTTGACCCATACTATTGGGGTTATTACACATGGCAGAAGAACTCGACATTTGCATTTGCATGTTTTCCATTGCTTCGCTAAGAAGCAGGGCTAAATCATTGACATTTTTCATTGTTCTTCTTTGATCATTAGAGGCATCGCTCTTTTTGCGTTCTTCGAGTAACTCCAGGCTTTTAGAAATGTGATTATCAATTACATTAACTTTATTAGTAATGCCGGATTGTATTTGAACATTTCGGTTGGCTAAAGAAATAAGACTGTCCCTTATTAGTCCAAAGTCATTTTTAAGCTTAAATTGTTCCTGGACTTTTTCTACATATTGGGGGGTAGCTGTAGATAGATGGTCTATATCTTCAATAAGTATTTCCTGGTCAAATGAAAGTTTTACAAGATTCTCTAAAATTTGCCGTACCAGATTCATGTCTTCCTGCATTTGTTGCTGCTGCCCACTCATCATACTTGAACTCATGGACTCGCTCATCTCTTTCATTTTTTTCGAAGCATCTTTTTGCTTTTGCCCTGCTTTTTGTTTTTGTCCAGAATTCATATTCTCCATGCTTTCTTTCTGATCTTTTTTAATTTCCTCTGAAGGAGTTTTTGGATCATCCATTTCCATGGGGTTTTTGAGGTCCTTATTTTTTTTGAAGAGTTCCTCCATCTCTTTACTGAGTTTTTCGAATTCCTTATTTAGATCCTCTTGCTTCTTTTTGGAGTCACTATCTTGTTTCAGAGAATTTTCATTTTTGTCACTTTCGTTTTTATTTCCAGGTTTTTCCTCATCATTTGCAGAGTCTTCTTCATTTACGTTATCATCGTTCCCTTCCTCGTCTTTATTCTCTGAAAACTCATCTTGCTTGTTATTTTCTTCAAAAGTCTCTTCATCCCCCAGGTTTTCCTCAGCAAGTTTTTCTTGTTCCTCAGCTAGCTGATCCAATTTTTGCATGGCATCCTGCATGTCACTTTCCATTTCCAATTTTTTATACAGCTCTTCCAGACGTTTAAGATCCATCTGTGATTGTTCCATTTGATTATTCATCTCCTGCAAGGCATCAATCGCATCTTCCTTTTTGAGCTTGCTCATGAGCTCCCTGATCTTGTTGAGTAGCTTTTCCATTTCGGGATTTTGCGCCTGCTCCATAAGCTTTTGGATTTCCTCATTGTTATTGGGCTGGTTTGGATCTTTAAATTCCTCCTGGTTAGCAGCATTTTTCTCTTGAAGGTTTTTGGTTTCTTCCAGTGCCTTTTGAATATTCTCTTGTTGATCGAGCAATTTTTCCAATTCTTTCTTCCGCTGCCAATTGAGGTCTTTTTCCTGAAATAATTTATTTCGAAGCTCTTCCGCACTTTTTTGAAGTATCTCCTGGTCTTTAAGAATCTTTTCCAGATTACTTTTAATTTCTTCCTCGTTAGATTCTTCTAACTGTTCGAATTCTTCAACTGTCTTTTTGGTCCAGCTTTGAATACTTGTTTTAGTGGATTTGGATCCATTGACGGCATCGTTGTCATAAACTTCAAAATAATAGAGAAAAGATTGGCCGGGTTTTAATTCTGTTTTCGTAAGATCAATTATTTTATCATACGTACCTGCTTTTCCCATATTTTCTTCCAGTACTTCCTTTGTAAAGATAAGTTCGTCTGAGGACGCCTGATTTTCAGCAATAGCGTAATTAAAAGATAGTTCTTTGATACCATAATCATCAGAAACTTCCCCTACGGCGTAGGTGACTTTTTGTTGGTTGGAATCAACTTGCTTTTCAAGGCTTATTTTAGGATATTGATCCCGTACCGTCTCTATATAATAACTGACGGAATCAGCTTTTAAAATATCGGCACTATTAAATACTAAATTATAATCACTATTTCTGTAAACTCTTTTTGTAAAAATAGAGGTATTGTTGGTGGTATTCAATATGGTATCTCTATCCTCTCCACCAAATGAAAGTACCAAATCAGACATGTTTTCTGTGTCAAAAGTCCAGGATATTTTTGTCCCTTCCGGAACAGTTATATCCCCTTCATTTTGAATTTTCTTATCGTTTATTTGTGTATAAGAAGGAAAATCCAATTCAATACCCATATTGACTAATGAAGGCTTTTTAAGTACTTTTATATTATAGTTTTTGGATTCAAATCCATTGGCACTAAATTGAAAATCAAGTTCATTGCCTATATTCTTAATGATATATTTAAAGTCGCCATCCTTATTTTTTTGCATTTTGTATTTAAATCCATCAATACTTATAAAAGATTCTGATGGCATGGCATTTCCGATGGTTTTCATTACAAGCGTAATGTCTTCAAACTGCGGCACTTCAAGATTGCTATTTTGAAGTACAAACTCAAATGGAGCTTCTTTTTCAAAATTTGTTCTGTTGTGCAGAATTCGATATGAACTATCTGTTATGAGGGTCGGTGAGCTAAAAAGCAGGGTTATGAGAATTAAAAACGGAGGAAGAGCGTATTTGATATATTTGCGATTCCTTTTTAAATCAATAGCCTTGGGAAATGGAACAAGTTTAATCTCCCTGGTTTTCTGTTCTACACTGTGGTATAGCAAATCATTATCAGAATCTGCTGATGACTGATGTGAAAGGTGTAAAATATTTAATAGCTTGTCTTTTACCTCTGGGAAGTGATCACCAATAATTTTAGCGGCATCTTCATGACTAATAGTTTTACCAAGTTTTAACCATTTTATGGCCGGTATGCCCATCCAATAGGTAAAAGAAACTGCAAAAAATCCAATGAAAGAATAGAAAAAAATCGATCGGGTAAGTGTTGAAAAGTAAAATTGGGATTCAAGTAAATTGAAAAACAAAAATAAAACCAGATTGGCCCCTGCAAATAATAGAGACCCTTTGATCAATTTATTGGCATAAAATTTCCTGATAAATTGATCTAATTTTTGAATTAACGCTGTATATCCTTTTGAACTTTTCATATCACACTATTCTACTCTTGATCCAAATATTTAATATAACGGATTATCTAATCAAAATACTATAATCCAGCTGTTTGTTCTTACTTTTAACAGGAATTTTAGAAACTTAGGTTCCTTTAATAGAAACAAATTTGTCAACTTCCAAATAATATTATTAATTTAGTTTTACTAAATACGGCATTGAAACAAATTCGAATATTAATTGGAACTTTTTATAAAAAGTTATCGTTAACGTAACATGAATTTACGGGATATCTTCGAAAAACCAGCCTTTGGCGTTTGTTCTACGGTAGCAGATCAATTTGGTCTGGCTGTTGACCGGGTTAGAATCTATTTCGTATACCTTTCACTTTTAACATTTGGTTCTCCAGTTGTAATCTATTTATTCGTTGCCTTTTGGATCAATTGGAAAAAGTATATTCAAGGAAGAAGACCTCTTCATTATTTATAATCCTGTGGAATTATTCTTTCGGTATTTTATTATCTAAAACAAAGGAAGTTTTCCTATCGTACGACCAGGTGTAAATTGTCTGACAATTCCCTCAGAATAAATAAACTATTAGAAATCTTATCATATCCCATTCCTTTTGGCAATCTTTTTTACTAATTAACTATGGCGAATATAAGGTTCCTTAAATAGCGAGTATTGTATCTGAATAAATAATATTGCTATCTGTATCTGAAGGGAAGCTACTTTTATATACAGATCTGGAGTATGGATATTGGCTATTAGCCTGAGGTGAATGGCTGCTTGTGAGCCATTCAGGAAAACAAATACATAATAAGCCAGCACAGCCGGCAATTAAGACTATTAATTGTAAAAATTTAAATTTCATACGTCGGTTTTTGAGATGGACTACAAATATATAACCTTTTGATAACACTTAAAAATATTTGATTAACAATTATTTAGGTGCTAAATCATAAAGTAAAATTGTAATCAAAACGACACAAATACGATTTGCTGATTTGATATAAAATGAATGAATAAAATATTTGCTTTTAACATTATGACCAAAAATATATCCAATTTGATTATGAATAAAAACTCGCAATGAGACCCCTCAAATGAAGAAAAAAGTCAAATCATTCGATTCTCAGCAATTTTTCACCTAATTTTGCCCGTAAATATCTAGGAATATGGATGAAAAGAAATCTCAGAATCAGATGAATATAGAAATTTCAGAAGAAATTGCTGATGGTATATATTCCAATCTGGCCATAATTTCCCACTCCAATCAGGAATTTGTTGTAGATTTCGTAAGGATGATGCCTAATGTGCCCAAGGCCAAAGTAAAAAGTAGAATAATTTTAAGCCCTCAGCACGCTAAGAGGTTAATGAAAGCGTTAGAGGATAACTTAAATAAGTACGAAGCCCAACACGGAGTAATAAATGAGGGAGGCACAAATATGCCACCTATGAATTTCAATATTCCCAACGCGGAAGCCTAATTAAGAATTTTAAGTTTATGGACAGGATCAGTCAGAGAAGCTTAAATGCTTTTCAGTCACCAATACGCAAGTTGTCAGTATTTGCCAATGAAACCAAGGCCAATGGAGTGAAAATATATCATTTGAATATAGGGCAGCCAGATGTCCCGTCACCCATTTTCCCGGGTTCAGTTCTCAATGAATGGACACTGGACCATTTACCATATGGAAAGTCAGAAGGGGAAGATAAAGTCAGAAAAAAATTTAAGCATTATTATAATGCATGGGGCATAGACCTGGAAGAAGAAGATATATTAGTTACTACCGGGGCAAGTGAGGCACTATTGTTGACCTTATATGCCATATTGGATCCGGGGGATGAATTAATAGTACAGGAACCATTTTATGCAAATTACAATGGAATCAGTAAAATGGCCGGTGTAAATATAAAACCTATATATACACCATTTGAAGAAGGGTATCCTGTTCCCGATGTAAATTTATTTGAGGAGGTAGTAACGGATAAAACAAGAGCCCTCCTTTTATGTAATCCAAATAATCCTACGGGGAAAGTGTATTCCCGAAAGATGTTGGTTGAATTGGCTGAGTTGATTCTCAAATATGACTTGTATTTGATTGTAGACGAAGTATATCGAGAGTTTGTTTACGATGAAGAATTCTTTTCCGTGCTTCAAATGGAACACATACGAGAAAGAGTTATTGTTCTGGATTCTATTAGTAAAAGGTATAATGCTTGCGGTGCCAGAGTAGGTTGTATTGTAAGCCATAATCGATTAGTTCAGGAGCAAATATTAAAATTTGCCCAATTACGCCTAAGTCCACCTATGTTGGCCCAGGAGTTCGCTGAACGGGCTATAAATCCACCAAAAGAATACACAGATGAAATTTTGTCCATCTATCGGGAAAGGAGAGATTACGTCATAAGCAGATTGGAAAAAATTCCAGGTGTCACGATTAATAAACCAGAGGGGGCTTTCTATATTTTTGCCCGTTTCCCTGTTGAAAATTCTGAACATTTTTGTAAATGGTTATTAACTGATTTTAGAGCTGAAAATCAAACAGTGATGTTAGCACCGGGCAATGGCTTTTACAATACTCCGGGACTAGGTGTAAACGAAGTACGTATAGCTTATGTACTCGAATTAGAGCAATTAAAAGTTGCTATGGATTGTCTGGAAAAGGCTTTGGTTACATATCCATTGTCTGCTATTCCTGTACGATAGTCTTTCAAAGGATTCAATCCACAGACTGTGTGTCACATACATTATATTTGATCATTTATTAATTTTCTTAATCCGCTATATTCATGACAAATACATGAATATAGTCAGGATAAACCTCTATAATCGCAAAATACTTATCATCAAAAATAAAGAATAAGCGATTAATGAAAACAAAGGAAATTACTATAAGTCTTTTAAAATGAACATTTTACAATTCGCCGACTCCCTTTACAAATGGTCTTGTGAACTTTCAGGGGTAAGGCTTTCAACGTAACTAATCTGGTTTTATAGTAATTAAAAGAGGCTCAATAAATATACTTTAAGTATGGAAGGCCAATCTAACTTTAGGCACTTCTTATATTGTATTTCAGACAAATAACCTATTTTTGCGCTTTGGTTTAGAAAATACTAAGTAAAGAATGATCACGGTAAATAATTTAACACTCAATTTTGGGACCAGGGTACTTTTTGATGAAGTAAATGTTCAGTTTACTTCTGGGAATTGCTACGGCGTAATCGGAGCCAATGGAGCTGGAAAGTCAACATTTTTGAAAATAGTCAGTGGAGAGGTAGAGTCTACCAAAGGCAAAGTTGAAATTACCCCAGGTGCCAGAATGGCCGTACTTAAGCAGGATCATTTTCAATTTGATAATAATACAGTACTTGATACGGTGTTGATGGGGCACCAACCTTTGTGGGAAATTTCGCAGGAAAGAGCGGACATATACAATAAACCCGATTTTTCAGAAGCGGATGGAATGAGAGCCGGGGAGTTAGAAGAACAATTTGGAGAAATGGGAGGTTACGAGGCAGAAAGTGATGCCGGGAGTTTATTAGGTAGCCTGGGCGTTAAAGAAGAACATCACCACAGTTTGATGAAGGATATTCCTTCCATCCTAAAGGTCCGGGTTTTGTTGGCACAGGCATTATTTGGGAACCCTGATATTTTATTGCTGGATGAGCCTACCAATGGTCTGGATATAGAAACCATTACCTGGTTAGAGGATTTTCTCGCAGATTACCCCAATATTGTTTTGGTAGTCAGCCATGACAGGCACTTCCTTGATGCAGTGTGTACTCATATCGCCGATGTGGATCGCAAAAAAATCAAAGTATTTAGCGGAAATTATACTTTTTGGTATGAAAGTTCCCAATTAATGGCCAAACAAATTGCAGATAAGAACAAAAAAGTCGAAGATAAGAGAAAGGCAATGATGGAGTTTATTGCCCGTTTTAGTGCCAATGCATCCAAATCCAGGCAGGCAACAGCCCGGAAAAAGGCGTTGGACAAACTTACCCTTGAAGATATAGAACCCAGTCACCGGAAATATCCGGGGATTATTTTTCAACCCTTGCGTGAACCCGGGAATAATATCCTAAGTGTTTCGAACTTAGAAAAGTCAATAGAAGGCAGGACCTTGTTTTCAGACGTTAGTTTTACAGTAAATAAAGGAGATAAAATTGCTTTTTATAGTAAAGACCCGTTGGCAGTAACGCACTTTTTTGAGATTATAAATGGCAATGAAGATCCTGATAAAGGTTCATCGGAATGGGGCGTAACAATTACAAAGGCTTATCTTCCAGTAGAGAATGGGGACTTTTTTGATAAAGATCTCAATTTGATGGATTGGTTGAGACAGTGGGTGCCGGACCATGTAACGGATGTTGATGAACCGTTTCTAAGGGGGTTTTTGGGAAAAATGCTTTTTAGCGGGGAAGAAATTTATAAAAAGACAAGCGTCCTGAGTGGAGGAGAAAAGGTAAGGTGTATGATTAGCAGAATGATGTTGCAAAACCCCAATGCGATTGTTTTGGACCAGCCAACTAATCACCTGGACCTGGAAAGCATCCAGGCATTTAATGAACAATGTGTAGAGTACAAAGGTATTGTATTGCTTTCTTCTCATGACCACACTTTTATGCATACTGTGGCGAATAGGATAATAGAACTTACCCCGAATGGTATAATTGACCGGTTATCAACAGTCGACGACTATCTTCAGGATGAAAGAGTAAAGAAACTGAGGGCAGAAATGTATGGCGAGGCGATGGTGTGAACTACAAAAGCCGTTTCTTGGAATATAATTCCTGTAAAAGTTTATTTGAAGTTATAACTTTAGATGAACTTTAATTATATTTGTATTATGATGCATCATATTATATCCACCAAAGAATTGAGGGAAAATCTTCCACGTGTCCGTGTTGCTTTGTCTAAAGGGGAAAGTTATACTCTTGTCTATAGATCCCGCCCCATTGCCACGCTTGAGCCTATCCGGGATAAACCCGACAATAAAGTACGTGTCAGTGGTGGCACACTTCGTTTACAGGCTGTCAGCGAACAGCCCTTGACACCGGAATATCTCAACAAACTGGCAGAAGATAAATATGAATAAAACGGTTTTCTTAGATGCCAACGTGCTGATATACTATTTGGATGAATCCTCGGATAGACAGGGAGATGTTGTTGAGAAATTGCAGTTTTTGATAGGAGAATCAAGTGAATTATACACTTCGCATCATGTAATCGAAGAAGTCCTTCACATCATTTTCAAATTAACCGGAGATAAGAGCCTACTGCGCAAAGCCGTACGACAAATAGAGACAATTCCTAATATAAGGCTTATAGAACCCCCGTTAAATTTTGATTTTGCCACAAAATATGCCGATTTATTTACGTCTTCAAAAGTGGGGATCAATGATACATTGTTAATTCAGCTTATGGTAGAAGGAAAGATATCTTCTCTTTTTACCTATGATAAGAAAATGCAGCGTGAGATCAGTTCGTTGGAAATCGAAGTAATTCCTTAGCATTTTGAAAAAATTAATTTATGTCTAATAGTATCATTAGTGATAAATATTTAAATTTGAAATGCATATCAAAAAAATCAAATAGATTATGGGCATTACCAAATCCAATACCAAAGCAGAGATCATGGAAGCATACCGTGAATTGGTTAAAGACTTAGATGCTGCACGCAAGGAAAATTCTGTTGCCCAGAAAAAGCTTGAAGAATCCAAAGAAATAATAGAAAAGGTTAAAGCGGAAAGCTCTCCGGCTAATAAAAATAGCTTTGCGGAGTTGAAGTCCTGGGTAGTGGGTGAATTGGACCAAATCGAGGAAAAGATCCTATTGGAAAAATCACGGTTTCAGGAACTAAACAAAGCAGTAGAGTTGGAAAGGAAAAACCTGGAGGAAGTCCACAAAATTACAGCAGAAGCAGATAGTTTGGAAGCCCTGCTACTCACGCACCGTAAAACAAAACAGGAGCTAGATGTGGAAATCAAAGAGGAAAGGGAAAATTTAAAAAATGAGATCGAAGAGCAACGAAGAAAATGGGAGCGAGAAAAAGAGGATTATGAATTTCGTCTGAAGGTAGAGCGCAGGGATGAAGAAGATGCCTATAACCAAAAGAAAATTGCCCGGGAAAAAGAACTGAAGGAAAAGAAAGAGGCGTTTGAAAAAGAGTTCCGGGAGAGAGAGAATAAAATTCTGGAAAGGGAAAAGGAGTTTGAGGAATTAAAAGCAAAGGTGGAAGGATTCGGTGAGACGCTCAGCGAAGCCCTACAAAAGAAAGAAAAGGAAATAACACAAAGACTGGAACAAAAGCACCAGTATGAGATGCAACTCAAGACCAAAGACCTTGAATCGGAAATTCAATTGCGAAAAGAGCAAATCCTTTCATTGGAGGCTAAGGTCACAGAGCAAAAGGAATATATAAACTCCCTTGGCACGAAATCTGATTCAGCTTCGCAGCAGGTAAAAGATATCGCTATGAAAGCTATTGAAAATTCCCGGTCGGCAGGATGGCCCGATTTTACACAGTGGGAACGAAAGAAAGAAGGGAACGGGGGATCAAAGGGTGAATAATAAAGAGGAGAGTTATGAATATCAGCTTCACGGAAAAACAGGAAAAATATATTGCAGAACAATTGGAATCAGGTGATTTCAAAAATGCCAGAGAGGTTGTCCGGGATGCTTTGCGCCTACACGAAGTTTACAGGCATCGTATTATTGAAGAACTACGTGTGGAAATAGCCAGAGGCTGGGAAGGACAAGCCAGTGCTAGAAAACCATCTGATATTGTACGGGATAAACTCAGTTCTCTGGAGAAACAGGCTCTATGAGAATATATTATCAGTTATCTCACACGGCTGATCTTGACCGTGAAGAAATTTTCCCTATTATTTACAAGAAATATAAGTACCTGTAAAGGATTATATTTCCCTTACTGCTTCCCAACCAATTATAGCTTTTTTACGAGCATCGCCCCAGCGGTATCCGTCCATTTTCCCAGTGGACCGTATAACCCTGTGGCAAGGGATGAGGTAAGCTGCGGGATTGGCTCCTACTGCGCTTCCTACAGCACGTGATGCACTGGGGGAGTCAATTTGTTTTGCGAGGTTCCCATATGTCGTGAGTTTTCCGAAAGGTGTTTTTAGTAAGGTTTCCCAGACTTTTAGCTGGAAGGCACTGCCTTTTAAATGCAGTTTTATTTCTTGCATACTGTCCCAATTCCGATTGAATATAGAAATGGCATTTTGGTGTATACTATCGGGTTGGTGACGAAATTTGGCATTGGGGAAATCGGAATAGAGAGCGTTCAAAGCTTCTTCTCTATCGGTGAAAAATGTCAAATGACAAACGCCCTTTTGCGTTGACCCTACAATGATTTCTCCAAACGGGCTCTCGTAGAAGTTGTATTTGATCTCCAGGTTTTTTCCCCCTTCTTTGTATTCTGCGGGAGTCATTCCTTCGATATTCACAAATAAATCATGTAACCTCCCGGTACCGGAAAGCCCTGTCCGAAATGAAGTGTCAAATAATGTAGCCCTTTCCTCCCTGAGTATATTTTTCGCATAAGAAATACTGGTGTATTGAAGAAATTTTTTGGGGCTGGTTCCGGCCCATTCTGTAAAGATGCGTTGGAAGTGATAAGGGCTAAGATGTATTGCACGGGCGATTTCATCAAGCGATGGTTGATCTTTGAAATTTTGTTCAATGTACTTAATAGCTGCTTCTACCCGGTGGTAATTGATGTTGTCTTGAGCGCTCACGATTATTTTTTTGCAAAATTAAGGGAAGCAGCCTGCCCTAAAAACCCGAATCTTGCTGTTTGGAATAGGCAACTCGTTATAAGGGCTGAAGCTTGGATTGAGAAGGTTATAGTTTTATCCCGATTATGCTTCAAGAGACTGGTATCCAATAAAAGGGCAAGTCATATTTATTTCTCTTCCAATTCCTTTGGACCTGTAACTATTCGTCGAGCCCAGGTTATCAATTAAGCAGGAGAATCAATTTAACGTATTAATTTTGATGGTGAAACATCCACACTTTCCCATACCGATCTTTTAGCACTCCGAAAAGGGCATTTCCGAAGGCCTTTTTCAGGGGTTCGATGATTTTTCCACCATTAGAAAGCCGGGAATAGGACTCAAGTAATTTATTTTCATTGTCAAAACTAAGGGAAATAGCCATATCATTTCCAGGTTCGGCCGCCCTGGATTGTGACATATCCGTAGCCATCAGTGCGGCTTCGGAAAATAGGAGTTGTGAATGCATTATTTGTTGTTGCATACCTTCAGGACACTGTTCTGCAATGGGAGTTTCTGATACGGTCTGAAAGCTAAATTCCCCGCCCAGGCATTTGCTGTAAAAGGTCATAGCTTCCCGGCAGTTTCCATTAAACGTGAGATAAGGGCTAATTTTTATCATAATTATTTTTTCGTTTTCTTAATGAGTTTTCTCTAACGCGAAATTGTACAATTTCTGTAATCAAATCATATGGGATCGGCTTATCCAGGGGAAATTGTACTGCCCCTTTGGACCATTTATAATTTTCAAATCGATGTTGAAAAGCTTTAATTCCAGAAGGCGCCGGGTAAAATCCAATATGGTTTTTATATCCGGCAAAGTGAACGAGATTTTTACCGAGTTTGAATGTTGGCATTTGATAACTGATCACTTCCTCAGCTTCTGGGGCCGCTTCGCGAATAACATTCCTGAACTTTTCTAAAACTTTCTGAATATCTTCGGGGAAAGTGGCTATATATTCATCAATGGTATTATAATTTGTCTTAGTCATAATAAAGATTAATCATTTTCTTAGATTCAACGTTCTGCCAGATCCTTTAATTTTTCCAATGCTTTGGGCCAAAGTTTGCTAAACATTTCTTCATGTTCCTCATTGATGTCCATTTCAATTTTAACAATTGTTTTGCCATTTTTTTCAACAAATGTATAGTTTTCATAGGCTGGAGCCCATTTACTAGCCTCTTCACTTACAGTGTCTTCGACACCATTCTTTACAATACCTATGTGTTTTATGGAAATAAATTGGTGGTGGAGGTTTTGGGCTATTATTGAAACCATACCAGATCTATCAGGGCCCAGGAAAAGTATTTTTTCCCCTTCTGCCCAACTTCCTTCGAAATAAGACCCTTCAGCAAATTCACATGCCCATTGCACATATGTTTCTGAACCAAGCATGGTATCCCATACTATACTAACCGGTGCTTTTATTGGTTTTGAAAAGGTTATTGTTTTCATGTATAAATGAATTTTTTTGAAATAAATGCTTTAAATTAAAGGAACCCAAATCTCAATATCTCCGATTCCCTTTTCTTTATTATATCCCTCTCCGTATCGTTCGAAAAAATAATTAACTGAACCGATTAAAGACGGGTATGATTCCGGAAACCATTGATTCTTAATTAAGTCAAAAGTTCTACGCATGGTAGAGATGTGACCTATGTGATAAAATACGGCGTAATTATTTCGGTTCAATAATTTATACGTTAAAGGAGCAGGAAGCCTTTCCAGGCTTTGGACTTCAACACCACAAAAGCATTCCATTTTGATCCACGGGTCAGTATCAAAGGTAAGTCTGTAAACAAAATTGTTTATTTTCCCGGGGATTTGGTTTGAAAGCGGCATAGAACCAAAACAGAGATCCTCCGTGTTTAATGAACTTCCAAAAGCATATTTTTTACTGAATCCTGCCATTAACAAAGGCCCTATATTTGTTTCTATTCTTTCGGGAAGGAAAAGGGATTTTTTCTTCATCGACAGGTCTTTTATTCTTTACCTGCACAATTTATCATCCACTGAACGCCGAATCTATCGACGGCGGATCCAAAATAATCGCCCCAAAACATTTCTTCCATGGGCATCTTTATTTTACCTCCATCAGATAGTGCATGGAATAAGCGGTCTGCTTCCGAACGGGTATCGGGCTCAAGATTAATATAAACATTATTCCCAAAACTTAGCCTAAAACCCATTGATTCCGGAGCGTCTGTTCCCATCAGCATGTGTCCTCCGAGTGTAGGTAAGGCTACATGCATTACCAGGTTTTTATCTTCTTCCGCCAGTGGTGGCTGTCCTTTCTGTGGAGGCACATCGCCCATGCGCATAATACCATCACCATAAAATTCGGTACCAAAAACTGACTTGTAAAAGGTGAAAGCTTCCTCTGTGTTCCTATTAAAATTAAGATAGGTGCTAACCGTTGCCATAATTCATAATATTTTAAAGATTTAAAAAATAGTTGTCAGGAAAGGGATTATTCATTGTTGTAAATTTTTTGAATGACCTTGAGATCGAACTTCTTCATTTGCAAAAAGGCATTGGTGACCCTGGCTACCTTTTCCGGGTCTTTATCCAATAACATTATATGAAGTTCGGAAGGACATACTTGCCAGGAAACTCCAAATTTGTCTTTCAGCCATCCACATTGTTGGGCATTTGGATCTCCTCCTTCAGAAAGTTTATCCCAGAAAAAGTCAATTTCTTCCTGGTTGTTGCATTCAATCAGCAAGGAGATTCCTTCGTTGAAATTGAAGGGATGATCCATGGCGCTGTCCATTACCATCATTTTTTCCCCTCCAAGGCTGAATTGTCCGTGCTTTATTGTCCCTTTTTTGTCTTGGGATTCTGTTCCATCGTAGCGGGAAATGCCGTCAACTGAAGAATTTTCAAAAATATTTGTATATATGTTCAAGGCTTCTTCTGCTCTACCACATTGATTTCCGGTAAACATAAGGCAAGGTGTGATTTTTTGATTTACGTCTTTATGTTTACCCAGGGACAGCTGCCAGGAGACACCAAATTGATCCTGTATCCAACCGTATTTTTCACTCCAGGGGTATTGGTTAATTGGCATTAGAACGCGTCCATTTTTAGATAGATTTTTCCATAAATCATCGATTTCCTCAATTGTTTCGCAAACCACAAAAAACGAAATGGAGGGATTTATTCTAAAATGGGGGCCCCCGTTCAAAGCGATGAAGCGGTAACCGGACAAATCGAAATTGACCGTCATAACCGTTCCTTCCGGTTGACCGTGAACTTTCTGGCCTTCTGCAGGATATCTTGTAATAGCATCGATTTTGGAATCAGGGAAAAGTTTGGTATAAAATTCAGAAGCTTCATTTGCCTGGAAATCAAACCAGAGATGGGGAATTATTTTTTGCCTGGATTTCATCACTGTTAAGTATTTGGTACAAAACAAAGATAAACTGGCAAACGATAACTTGTCCAGTGTAATTACGTCAGATTGCCGGGGTAATTGCGACAAATTGATCTCAATTGCAATTAAGGGGGTATAGTTTTGGTTTCGTTTTAATTATAGTGTCTTTTTGAATACCCGCCCAGATATTAAAATAATCCTAAAAATATAATTAACAATTTGTATTTTAGGAGGCTATTGAATTATTAACCTTAAATAAATTAGGAATGAAACACCTTTTTACACTTTTAATGATTTTTTCAGCGTTTACGGCATTTTCTCAGAGTGAAATTACCATCGTAGCTGATAACCTCAGCCAACCCGTAGGTATAGAGCCTGGTCCGGAAGGGACTATATTGGTTGCTGAAGCGGGAACCGGCCAAAACGATGGTGGCGTGACAGCCATTCACCCTGTGTTGGGGCAGGTAAAGGTGCTTGATAGTATGCCCTCTTATTTTGATACCGTTTCTCAGGAAGTAGTGGGACCAATGCGGGTACAAATGTTGGATGAAACTATGGCAGCTGTTTTTATCAGTGAGGTACCTGGGCCATTAGGATCTTCTATTTTAATATATGATGCCCGGGATTTGCTTTTGTCGGGTGGAACACTCGGTCCCGATGATGCTTTGCATCAGATAAAAGTTGGCGAATATGTTTTAAGCCAGGGGTATGAAGCGAGTAATCCGTTTAGTTTGGTACACAACGGATGTGATATGTATATCGTTGATGCCGCTGCTAATGCTATAATCAGGAGAAATGGTTTGACAGGGGTAATGAGTGTTTTTGCGGAATTTGATCAGGTCGCTAACCCATTGCCATTTGGCCCACCAATGACTGATGCTGTACCTACCAGAATAGTAAGAGATACCAGTGGGTTTTTAGTTTCCTCATTAACCGGATTTCCATTTGCGGACAGTGTATCAAAAGTATATGCTGTTGATGATGAAGGCAATGTTTCGGTCAGGGATTCAGGGTATACGTTAGTTACTGATATGACTTTGGATCCTGAAGGAGATGGATTTTTTGCACTTCAAATGGCTACCTTCAGGAGTGATAGCACACCACCTTTTGTAATTAATAGTGCAATTATTACCCAAACGCATGCTGATGGAAGCAGGGATACAGTTGCTTCGGGCTTTGGCCCAAGCCCAGGTCTTTTTGTTGCAGGCGATGGTTCCTTTTATGTAACGAATCTCTTTGCAGGAACAGTGACGAGAATAGAACCCACGTCTACTTCTTTAACGAAACCAGCAGTAAAGATTTTAAAATCGATGCAAGTATTCCCTAATCCCGCGGAGAATGATATTAATTTACGGTACGACCTTAAGGAGTCTGGAGATACCCACATTGAAATATTCAATTCCCTGGGACAAAATATTGTTCGGAAGGAAATAGGCCACCAACAGTCGGGCAGCCAAAATATTAGGGTCGATCTTTCTTCTTTGAACAGTACTCCCGGTCAGGTTTACTATATTCTCTTGAAGTCGGGAAAGTCCTGGTTTCAAAGTGCGTTTACCACGGGTAGGTAATGGGTGTCAAGGAGAAATAGCTTGGACCAAAAATAAATTCTTAGTAAAAGGCAGAAGTTAACTTCTGCCTTTTTACATTAAGGATTATTTATATTCTGACACAATCATTTTAATTCCTTTTTGGTAAGATGTGGGAGTGTAATCAAATTTTTTCTCAAATTTTTTGCTGTCAAAAACATATGCGCGGTCATACTGGTAGACCATCTCTGAGAGTTCCTTCATAATGGGAGAAAATAATCCCAGCGTTTTAAGAATTATCTTTGGAGCTGACTGTACCCGGGATTTGACATCTAATTCATGGGCTATAAGATCTACCCATTCTTGCCCGGTTAATGGATTTGGAGCGGTAGGTAAATGCCATGTTTGATTATATGCCTCGGTAGTATTTCCCAGCACAGCAGTAGCTGTTCCTGCATCCGGGGTATAGGTGAAAGAATGGGGATGATGTAACCCCCCCCATCCATTGTGCCTTTTTACCCTGAGCCAGCGGTTTTATTACTGTTTCTGTGAGGATACTAGTGTTTTGTATTTGCGGTCCGTAAAAATCAGCAGACCGTGCAATAAGCGCTGTGATATGGCCTTTTTCTACTGCTTTTAATATTTCGTTGAGAATATAAGCACGTACTTTGCCTTTTTTACTTGGTGGATTAATGGGTGTTTCCTCTGTCATACCATCGAGGAATTTCTGGTCGTACATGTAAATATTGTCAAAAAACACCAATTTACTCTGGTGGTTTTTGCAAGCTTCAATTGTGTTTTTAATAATTACAGGCCATTTCTCTTTCCATGTTGAGATATTATAGTCCAGGCCAACAGTTAAATATACAATTGAACTTTCGGCAACGGCGTTATTCGTTTCCCTGGCATCCAACAGGTTGGCAGCGAACAATTGATCTGTTTTATTAACGGCTTCCGGATGTCGGCTTACCAATCTAATATTGTCTGTATATTTGGGGAGAGCTTTCGCCAATTCTTTTCCGATAGCACCTCCGGAACCCAGGATCGTTTGCATAATAGTGTTATTTGGTTTGTCGGACAAATGTACGGTTGCAGGTTTTTTTTCAGTTGATCTATATCAAGAAATTAATTTTTTGCGAATTCTACTCAAAGTTTCCGGTGTCATTCCCAGCAATGAAGAGATATAGTGTAAAGGGACTTCGTTGAATAATTCACTATTTTGTTTGAAAAAGTGATGAAACCTTTCTTCTGCAGTCATGGACAAAAATGAAAAGACGCGATCTTCCAAAATGTTAAAGCACTTGGCAATAAATAATTTTTCAAGATGGTTCCATTCGGGAACTACGTGGCCAATTTTTTCGTAATTTTTTCTGGAAATGGTAAATAAAGTGCTATCAGAAATGGCCTGAATATTCATTTTGGCCGGAGTGTGGAAAAGAAGACTTGATAAATCGGTTATAAACTGGTCTGTCCCGGAAATCCATTGCGTTATCTCTTTGGTGTTATGGTAGGTATAAGTGCGGAGGAAGCCGCTTTTTATAAAACTAAGCTTCTGGCAATAATTTCCCTCTCTCACAAAATATTCGCCTTTGGCAACAGACTCCAGTTGGAAAAAATCAACGACTTCACTAAACCTGTTGGTGTTGATGCCAAAATTATCGCGAATACATTGTTCTAGCTGGACCACCTGAATTTTATTTTAAGCAAGGTAATAAATCCTTTTGTGTAAAGCGCTCTATCGATAATTTTTGATGCATCAGAATAAAAGCTTTGCTTTCGAAGACATAAAAAGTTTTGAAAAATAAGCGTAAACGATTACGTTGTCATTTTTCTTAATAGTAAATTAAAGTTCTATAGTTGTAGTTTCTTTCAGAATTCAGTATCGAGTAACAATATGTTTTCAAAGCAAATTTTATTCTACATTATTTGCTTTGTAGACATAATTTTTACAGTAATTTAATTTTATATACATTGTGCGCGCACACTAAATAGTGCAAACGATTTATAGGATTATATTTTATGTTTTCTACGCTTAAATTCAAAATTATGGCAAAATTACTACATGCAAATAACTTATTTGCATTATTTAAAAATGTTATGTACTTGAAATGGAAAAGAAAGTTAGGAGTGTTCTTGTTGGTGGTTGTACTTGTTACACCTTTTTCCGTCCTGAAGGCTGGAAGTGTCAAGTCATTAAATACCATCAACAGGTCAGGAGTTGATTTTGGGGAAAATATTGATGTGTCTGGTACGGTACTGGACGAATCCGGAGAACCCTTAATTGGTGTGAATATTCTTATCGAAGAGACAGGGGTAGGGACATCAACAGATTTTGATGGTAAATTTTCATTATCGGATATCGATGAAAATGCTACACTGAAAATTTCTTACATCGGGTATAGAACAAAAACAGTGGCAGTAAATGGTCAGAAAAACCTGGAGATTGTTCTTTCCGAAGATAGCCAAACACTCGATGAAGTAGTGGTAGTGGGATACGGAACCCAGAAAAAGGAAAACCTTACGGGTTCTGTGGACCAGGTTTCAGCGGAAGTACTCGAGAACCGGCCATTGGTGGATGTTTCTACAGCCGTTCAGGGTGTAATTCCGAACCTCAATATTTCTACAGGAAATGGAGCACCAGGTTCTTCTTCTAACTTCAATATACGTGGATATACTTCTATTAATGGGGGCTCCCCATTAATTTTGGTGGATGGGGTTCAGATGGATCCCAATATGATCAATGTGTCCGATATAGAAAGTGTTACGGTATTAAAGGATGCCGGAGCGGCAGCGATTTATGGTGCAAGAGCTGCATTTGGAGTGGTTTTGATAAAGACTAAAAATGGTACCGAAGGGAAAACACGTGTTACATTTAATGAAAACTTTAGTTTTGCAAGGCCTACAATATTGCCGGATATTATTGACAATTCTTATGATCAGGCATTAGCAATCAACGAGGCAATGTTTAATAATGATGGAACTTTTGTCTTTTCTGATGAGCGGCTCAGCCGCATAAAAGCATATTACGAGGATCCTTCAGCCAACCCCTCCTGGGATGTGGTAAATGGGAATTTCGAATGGTATGGATTTAATGATTGGGAGGAAGAGTTGTATAGAGACTTTGCTCCCACTCAGAAACACTCACTTAGTGTCTCGGGAGGTAATGAAAGAACGCAGTTTTATACTTCTTTGGGGTATTCCAATCAGGAAGGTTTGTTTAAACAAGGTACAGATTTTTATAAGAAACTCAATGTAAACCTTTCCGTACAAGATCAGACTTTCACCTGGTTGAAATCAAGGGCGAAAGTAGCATTTGACAATAATATTATCAACAGACCCCATACATACAAATCTGATGAAACAGGTGCAAACAGGCTTGTTTTTTCAAGCCCACTGGCACTTCCTACTCTATATCCCGGTGACGATCCCGAATATATAGGGCGATATTTTCAATCGCCAGCATCAACACAATTGTTAGGTGGGCGAAATGAAGACAGGGTGAATCACGTATTGTTGAATACAGGACTTACAGCTACTGTCAATGATTATTTGTCTTTTGTAGGTGACTTTAGTTACAATATTTATAGAAACAATGAGAGCAATTACAGAAAGCGAATTCCTTTTTTGAGGAATGACTTTACTACTTTTTTTGGTGAGTCTAATAACGATTATTATGAATTGCAAAATGAGAATTCAAATTATTATTCTCTCAATGCATATGGTCAGTATGAGCGTACATTTTTTGACAATGTTTATACCAAGGCAATGTTGGGGTATAATCAGGAACTGAATCAAACGGATTGGTATAGCTCTCAACGATATAATCTCATCAACCCTGAGCAGCCAGCTATAAACCTTGCCACAGGAGACCAGGTAACAAATGGAAATACGTATGAATGGGCTTTAAGGGGTGCATTTGCCCGACTGAATTTAATTTTCGATGACAAGTATTTATTTGAATTCAATGGTAGATACGATGGTAGTTCCCGTTTTCCGGAAGATAATAGATTTGGGTTTTTTCCTTCCGTTTCTGCAGGTTGGAGAATTTCACAGGAACCTTTCCTTGTTGGTGTCAGCGAACTGAGCAACCTCAAACTGAGGGCGTCTTACGGAACATTGGGAAACCAAACCATATTATTCAACAACAGTCAGTTGTACTATCCTTATATACCGGGGATGTCTTCGGGTAGTACTGGGAACTACCTGTTTAATGATGTCCGGGACTTGTTGATTAATCCCCCGGGGCTGGTTTCCCCTTCTCTCACCTGGGAGAAATCGACAACGCTGGATTTCGGTTTTGATCTCGGTTTATTCAATGACCGTTTTGAGGCTACTTTTGACTGGTACAAAAGGACTACATCAGATATGTTGATCCGTGTTTCATTCCCGGATGTTTTGGGTGCTTCATCACCTGCACAGAACGGAGCAGAATTACAAACGAAAGGATGGGAGCTTTCTCTCAATTGGAAAGAAAGTTTGACAAAAAAATTCAAAGCGGGTTTTCGGGTTGTTTTATCTGACAACATTGCTGAAATTACCAAATACGAGAATAAAACCGGTGCCCTGGGTGATTATTATGTTGGACAACAGCTTGGGGAGATTTGGGGCTATGAGACGCAGGGAATTTTCCAAAGTGATGAAGAGGTGTCGGAAGCCGCAGACCAGACAGAATTAGCTGCTGATTGGCAAGCCGGAGATATCAGATATGCTGATTTGAATGGAGATGGCGTGATCAATTCCGGTGCAAATACAGTCGATGATCCGGGTGACCGCAAGATTATAGGGAACAGTACACCGAGGTATTCCTTCGGAATAGGATCGGATATGAGTTATGAAGCTTTTTTCATGAATATTTTTTTCCAGGGTGTAGGAAAAAGAGATTACTGGCCTACAGTTTCTGCCTTTTGGCCATTTGCCACTCAGTATTATCAGGTTCAGGAGCACTTTGTGACAGATACCTGGAGTGAGGATAATAGGGACGCGTATTTTGCACGGCCACTTGCGAGACAAGACAGAAACCGGCTAACTCAATCAAAATATATTCAGAATGCCTCTTATATAAGACTGAAAAACCTGACGCTTGGCTATAACATGCCGGACAATATTATTGACCAACTCGGTATTGAGCGATTTCAGGTTTACCTCAGTGGACAAAACCTTTGGGAGTATTCCAAAATTGGTAAACCCCTGGATCCTGAGATTAATCTAGGAAGTAACAGTGAATCACATTACGGATATCCTTACCAACGATCGTATTCTGTAGGATTTAATGTAACATTTTAATAAGTAAAAAGAGACATTATGACTAATTTCAAATATATTTTATTTTTAGTGGCACTCATTGTTGCAAGTTGCAATGATGATTTTCTCAACAGGGTTCCGGAATCAGAATTGAACAATGAGACGTTTTGGACATCTGAAGCGTCCATGGAAATTTATAACAACGGAATTTACAATGAAGCAGGTAACAACGGACAATATTATTTTTTAAAGGGGTATTACAGTGCCCCCTGGCAATCAGGCTATATAGGAATGGGCTGGGAAGATTGCCGGTCAGACAATGGAGCGCCTAAAGATGCAAATCTAAATAGATACCAGGTGGTTGCTTCAGGACAACATGTGATTGATGACAATCCGGATTTCAGGGGATGGAATTGGAGTTTGCTTCGAAGGATTAATTTCTTTTTAGCTAATTTCGACAAGACGCCCGTTTCCGAAGAAGTGAAAAATAAATATGCTGGAGAGGCAAGATTTTTCAGAGCATGGTTTTATTTTGATAAGGTAAAACGTTTTGGAGATGTTCCCTGGATTGATGAACCTTTGAATACCGAGTCTGAGGCCCTTTTTGCCGGAAGGGATTCCAGGGTTTTAATTATGGAAAACGTGTTGGAGGATATCAACTTTGCCATTGACAACCTTCCCTCTGATTGGGGAAAACCAGGGCGTTTTGATAAGTGGGTAGCTTTGGCATTGAAATCCAGAATATGTTTGTATGAAGGATCATACCGCAAATACCACGGTGTTGGAGAGGATGTTGATAAGTGGTTCCAAAACGCAGCTGATGCGGCGGAAGAAATTATCACAGAAGGCCCTTTCTCTTTGTTTGATAACAATGACCCGCAGAATGATTACAATATGTTGTTCAGACAATTGGATCTTTCGAATAATCCGGAGGTATTGGCTTTTCGAAAATACGTAATGGGAGTTAATGGCCACCGATACAACGGGTATCAAAGAGCCCGTGCCAATGGCTTGACAAAAGATATGGTAGAGGATTACCTATGTACGGATGGAAAGCCTATTGAGTTGTCTTCGGAATATCAGGGAGATAATACGATAAGGGCTGTATACGCCAACCGTGATCCACGTCTGAGACAAACTTCATTACATCCTGATGATGCAGAGAAGTATTTGAGCCAGGCTGATTTCGAGGCGGGCCCATATCCTCGTTTCCTGGGTATGGTCGGAGGCTGGAAAACGACTACCGGTTATACAATGATAAAATATTTTGATGTTCCGGATTTTAATAAGGGATATGGCCAGGAAGAAAACGATGCAATTTTGTTTCGTTTGGGTGAGGTCCTTTTGAATTTTGCCGAAGCCAAGGCAGAATTAGGTTCTATTACACAGGCTGACCTCGATAACTCCATCAATAAATTGCGGGATAGAGTGGACATGCCCCATTTAACCATGAATGTGGAAATGGACCCCAAATACGCTGACGAAGGATTATCGGCGTTGTTAATTGAAATTCGCAGAGAACGAAGAGTTGAACTGGCGTATGAAGGATTTCGATATGACGATTTAATGCGATGGGCAAAAGGAGCGTATTTAGAAAAAAGGGTGTTAGGTATGCGTTTTGAGGAAGAAACGGCAGCTGAATATCCAAATGCACAATTGGAAACGATTGAAATAGACGGAAAAAAATATATAGATGTTTACCAGGGTTCGACATTTGAAAATCGAACCTTTGATCCCGACAAGCACTATTTATTCCCTATTGCCAGAAGTGTTATTGCTCAAAATCCAACCATTGAACAAAATCCCGGATGGTAATACTAAATAGCGTTTAACAGTCTGTTTGATATATTATTCGAATTTTTTAGAATTGGAACCTGCAATGCTTTGAGTGTTGCAGGTTTTTTTATCTGCATTTTTTCACAATCACCTATCGAAATAAATGAATGGCCCAGGTGACAGTCTCGTATTGTCCATTCGAAAGAAGTAAAACAGCTTTGACTGCGTATACATCGGCAGGTGCGGATTGCCCATTTACAGTTCCGTCCCATCTGAAATCAGAACCCGGCTCTATGCTTTTTTTGGCAGAATAAACAATTCCACCGTACCGATTGTATATTTCAAGGTGTGAAACCCCTGCTATACTATCTGAAATGGGAATCACAAACACATCATTCTGCCCGTCTCCATTGGGAGTAAAGGCATTGGGCAGATTCCAATCATTATTTATTTCTTCACGGGAATTAATTTCAATCCATATAGAGTCATTGTATTTGCATCCCGGGGGGTAAGAAATGTCTACGAACAAGATACCCTTAGATTCTGCCGTCATATCCAATTGTAATTCACGACTGATTGTCTGATTCCCCAATACCCATTCTATTGACGATACCTCTTGGCTGGCATTGAACTCTAGCTGAATATCTTGACCCTGCTCTCGTGTAATTCGCTCGGGTATTGGTGGGGTTATTTGCAATTTTTCACTTCTGGAAACAGTTAGGGAAGTATCGAGACTGCAGCCATTATAGTGCAATGAAAAATGGTGGACTCCTTCAGTGAGAGAAAGACTTTTTGGACTTTCAAAGGTATCAACATGGTCTATTGTGATCGTATAAGCTGTGGCCGATACTTCGATTGGGATACTGGCTGTCTTTGCTTCCGGGCAGATGGTAAGATCATCTTCATCCCAGGATATTGATAAGTGGTCCATAGCCTTTAATTTGTATTCGAGGCTTTGGGAACATTGGTTTTCATCGGTGACCCGGAAAGTATGGTTGCCTGCCGGAATATCCGAAAAGAGGGAATCCGGGGACTCTATACTCCCTTCGACCCAAAGATACTGGTACGTACGGCTCTCACCAGGGGATACACTTATACCTACTTGTCCCCTGGATTGTCCGCATCCGGGTTGAACGACAGCTCCCGAATCGATGCGAACATCAAAATTACCAATAGCAGCACCGGGGGATAAATCTAATGAAGAAGCAATAATGCTCCCATACGAATTGGTCACGGTCAATGAATATTCCCCGGGGGGAATGTCCCGGATGACAATGAGCGAATCCGAAAAAGTAGAATCCGGGATGCCGCTACTGGGTAAGGAATATGTATAGGGGCCATTGTTACCTGTTATTTTTATTTCCAGGTTGTGATGTTCCGGAGAATTTGAAGAACAGAGTACTTCGGTCTCGACGTGGAATTGTTGGTCGTCAAGTAAGTAGACCATGCCATCATTACTGTAGTGGTCCGTGGGTACATTGATGATCTCAAAGCTTATTTCTTCTCCATTTGTTTCGGTTGGCGGGCTTCCCGATATACGGACATTTCCGGAGCCAGATACTTGTGGGACAACACAGAGTTCGAACAAAACTTCCCCGTCCGGTATGGTCAGGGTGTCACTCCATTCCGGTTTGGGCCTTAGGGTGAATATTTCTTTGTCCCCGATTCCGGATACACTCCGTTGGGCAATTGGATCCAGCAGGGGATGCAGGGAATTAATTCTGTGGTACTTCAGGGAATCCCGGTTCCAGTAAAGCGGGATGGTAAAGTCTGTGATTGACCGCATATTCTTTGCGGTAACGGGGATACATACTTCCTGGTCGCGGGTCCCGTATACGGAGTCAATGGTGATTTGGACGTAGGGAAAGGGATAAGGATAGTTTAGTCTGCGTGCAAAATATTGACATTTCGATGCCGGGTTTTTGGACTTCAAATTTATATCGTAGAAGCCATCCGTTCGGGTAAGATGGAGTTGTATCGTTCGGTTGTCATAGTTATTAAAAGATATTGTCTGATCCAATTCATCTTTTATATTTATTTCTAAAAAATCGGTGATGGGGAATTCTTCCGGCCAATTGGTAAACCGGATCAAACCAACATCTTCTTTCCCGGCATATTCAAAACTCCCATTGGGCTGATAAATTTTTATTCCCTCTTTAATAAAAACTGATGTGCAGTTTCCTTCGATAAAATCATCGGGATTGGTAGATTCTATATTATCAACAATGACCGGGACAAGATGTGAAAAGGCCTGTAACTTACCAAGTTTACCTAAAACCTCATGAATAGGTATGTTTTCCTTCCGCCCGTCCCATGAAATAACTTTATCGGAATCGGATGATCTAATCAAATTTCTGAATTCGTCAAGAGATAAGACTTTTTTTGTAGGTAGTTCTTTGAAAAGAAAAAACCGGATCCCCCATGGTGTGGAGGGATCCGGATCGTTGTAGGTTAATCCTGAAATATCTAATTCTGTTTGCAAATTTGTTGAATCACATAAATGTAAGTAGAAGTCATTTAGGGGAATTTTTGTATTGTCTGAATATACTTCGTAGTAGTTCAGCTTAAGAGATCCTGTTGTGTTACAACTTTGCCCGAAAGCTATGTTATAGTAATAAAGGCATAAAAAAGCTCCTAAAAATAATCGGCTCCACATAAACTTTATGGTTATGGACAGGGATCAATTGATTCTGATAGTGTTGTTAAATTAAAATCGACAGAGCAAACAGGGTCAAGTGGAGCACTAGTATGAACAACTGCTGTTTGGAACCTGCCGTTGTCAAATTTGATTTTTAATAAAGTGTCACTACAATCTGGCTCATACGATGCTAGGCCTTTGGACCATAATTGTGTATCTGAAACATATTCGCTTTGTGAACCGAAATCTGTTTTATTACTTAAATCAACACCAACCCAACCTCCGTTGGCGGTAAAACTACCTGATTCCATTTCATGTCCGGAACCCGGATAAATGACTTGGGCGCAAATTGCACCCACATACAACCCAAATACATCTGTGAATTCGGCATAAACAGCTACACAAGGGCTTCTAGTTTCAATGTTTCGAACAGGTATTCTAAAAGTTTCTGCTTCTAAAGTCGTTACATTTTGGTCGGTCAATAAATCTTCAATGGAATTTTTCAACGAGATCTTTTGACCATCAAAATCAAATTTGATCATTTGCCCTCCAATGGAAACCAATTGATCCTTATTTAAGGCGTTGCTTAGCCCAAAATAATTGTATTCAAGGTTTAATCTTCCATTTTTAAAAGAGAAGTAGTTTTTTATAATCTCAGGATCCATTGATTCAAAAAAAGCATCTTTTTTTTCGCTAATAATCGTTGATAAGGGTACAAAATCCTGGGGAGTGTCAAATTTTCCCGGATTTACTAAGTAGTCGGCAAATTCCTGGGCATTACTAAATTCCAGATAGGTTGGTGTAGGCGATATTCCATCTTTGAGCCCCACATCATCTTCTTTTTGACAGGAAAAAACAAGAAGGGCTAATAATAAAAATGTTAGTTCTTTGTGGTAAAACTTTGTGGTAAAACTTTGTGGTAAAACTTAGTAGTGGTTTCATCTTTAATATATTTAGGTTTTGAAAATTATTGTTAATGTATGTAATTTTCATTGTTATAACAAAATTAAAAAGATGGAATTGTTAAGTTTAACCTTCTATTAATATTTTATTGCTGCTAATAGCAGTTGACTTCATTTTCGTTTTTGCTTCAAAACAAAATTTATGGGTTGTATTGTTTTTGGAAATGGAAATGTGGAAAAGTGCATGATTATCCAAGAGTGCTTTACTATTCTTATGAATTGGATTGCTTTTAGATGCTATACCCGTGGCGTTTTGGTTTGACCGGTTCGATGTGCGGGGGAAAATGGACAATATCGAAGAAGAAAACGTAGATATAGCCGGGGTTACGTCGAGGCTTTCTGATGATGAAAGTGGCCATTTCCCTCCACAGACAGTGGTCAAAATCAAGTGTTATGGGGATAGTTCAACATTTAAAGAAATGTTTGTTCAGAAAATTATCCGTATTAGCATAAACTCCTAAAGCATCATTAATTCCCCAATTTCCCACGGACCGATTGGATGGCATTACCTATATTAGGAAGTTGAGGGTTCAAAGATTGGGTTTTGGTATAATCATTTAGGGCCGATTCAAAGTCCCCCGTCATTTCATGGCATATGCCTCGGTAAAAAAAATGTTTAGGGTTTTCTTGGTTGAGTTCTATGAGAGTATTAAAGGTTTTTTCAGCTAATTCAAAGGAATCCTGATCCATCAATATCAGGCCCTTGTTGTAATAGGCATTTGTATAATCCGGGGAAGTCTTTATGATTTGGTCGTATACATTTTTGGCTTCTTGTAATTCGTTGTTTTCCTGTAAAAATAAAGCGTAAGAGTGTAGAAGGTTTTGGTTTTCCGGAGCTATTTGCAAGGCGCTTTGATAATATTCAGTTGCCAGTTTATTGTTCCTCCCTGTTTGCAGGTTGGCCAATTCCACCCAGGCTTCTAATTGGTCTGCGTCTAGTTGAACCGCTTCGCTAAAGTAGTCAATGGCTTTTATAGTGTCTTTTTGTTCACGTGCAATAATTCCAAGGAGGGTATAGGCATCCGAAGACTGCGGATTGAATTGTAAAAGTTCTTGTGTGTTGTCAATGGCTTCGTCATATTGCTTAACAATAAGATATGCTTCACTGAGTTTTTTTCGAAGGTTAGTATCTTCAGGCCACTTTCTGACGGCGAGCTTTAGTGTGTTAATAGACTCCATGGATCTGAAATAATCCATTTCTATAGCTGATTTTAATAGATACCATTTCTGATGGGTAGAATCTAATTTAATGGCATTGGACACATCTTTGAGTGCCGCATCAAAAAGATTTCGATGATATAACAGACGGGACCTGGATATAAGGATTGAAGCATCTTTCGGATTATTTGAAATTATTTCGTTCATAATTTTCAGACTATCCATTTCTGAATCAGGGAATGAAGAGGTTTCATTTTTGGTATCTTTAGTATCACATCCGAATACAAAAAAACACCAGAAAAAAATAAGATACTTTCTTGCTGTAAAGTACGGGATGTATTTTAAATAAATATTCATATGATTTTAATTCGTTGCCCTTAAGGAAGTTATAGTGGAATCAATGTAATTACGGATAAAATAACTATATTTAGTGTGCAACCGCAAAACGCATTAAAAAAAATTGTAATATATTTGGGCTTTGGCACAATTTTAGTAACCACAACGATTGATAAATAGTTTATTTATGATCAAGCAATGTACATTTTTATTTTTACTTGTCAGTGTACAGTCATTTGCATACAACAATGCGGATGTACTTAATTATATAGAAAGGTACAAAGAGATTGCCGTTTCAGAGATGCATGTAAATGGAATTCCTGCAAGTATAAAAATGGCTCAGGCGATTTTGGAGTCCAATAGTGGGAAGAGTGATTTAGCTACCCAGGCTAATAATCATTTTGGAATTAAATGTGGTGGGGCATGGAATGGAGACACCTATTACAAAAAAGATGATGACCGTGACAGAAGAGGTCGTCTGGTTCCTTCCTGTTTTCGAGTATTTGAAAGTGGAGAGGATTCTTTTATTCAGCATTCTATGTTTCTTAAGGATCCCAAAAAAGAGTATCGATACGGTGAATTATTTAAAATTGATAAGACAGATTACAAATCATGGGCATGGGGATTGAAAAAATCCGGCTATGCCACTAATCCGGCGTATGCTAATTTGTTGATAAACCTGATCGAAAAATACTCCTTGTATACATTTGATTATTATGAAAAGAGTAATATCAAGTATTTGAAAAAGGAGGATCTTATCGTGAAAGCCAAAGATATCAAGGCTCATGATAAATTAAACAAAACGGGTTCGGAGCCGCGTTTGGAAGCTCAGAGAAAATCGCCTTCCGGAAAAGCTCTTAAGAGTGACCAGGTATTAGTTAATGATCGTATGGCTGCTATAGTCCTTGAAGGGCAGACTGTTGAATCGATATCCAGACAGTTTGATATTTCGGAAAAAAAAGTGGAAAAGTACAATGATTTGGAAAGTAAAATTAAGAAGGGTCTCAAACCGGGGTCTTTTATTTTCCTGGAGAAGAAACGAAGGAGTTACAGGGGGGCGAAGGATTACCATGTGGTAAAGGAAGGGGAAACTTTGCACCAAATCTCGCAGCAATATGGGATCAGGCTTTCAACGTTGGTAAGGAAAAATAAGATTGATGAGGACATGGTACCTATCGCTGGGGAGAAAATTAAATTGAAAGGACGGTCTGTTCGATCCAGTGAAATTCCCCTTACTTATGACGATGTCGTTATTATGGAGTCTGACAAAGTAACAGAACCAACCATAGTTTCCCAGTCTGAAATGGAATCTCCAACCCTCGTTGAAAAGGAACCAACTAGCCGGCATGCCCAGGATCAAAAAACAGAAGCCAATAAAAAGAGGGAAAGTTCAATTGATTTTTCAAAAGAATTGGTAAGTACGGTTGAACAAAAAGAAGATCAAAGGGGTAGTAAACAAGAGAACTATATTAACTATGAAATTCAAAAAGGTGATACACTTTACAAAATCAGCAGGCAGTTCAATTCTTCAGTTGATGAAATTAAGTTGCTTAATAAATTAACTACAGACAGTATTCGTATAGGACAAATATTAAAGATAAAAAGTTGAAACATTTCTTTAAGCTTGTTTTACTCAGCTCATTTGTTTTCGTACTTCTACTTTCATTAAGCTACAAGGCGGAAGGACAATCTATGTATTTTGGAATCAAAGGGGGACCTACCGTTGCATATCAACAATGGAATGGTTTTCAGGGTACAAATCCATTGCTTACATACCACGTAATGGCTCATTTGGAATCTTATGGCAAAGAATCTGCATTTTATTTCAACCTTGGGATTAACAACAAGGGAAGAGGCTTGCGATATAATGATTATATAAACCCAATTAGTGGTAATGTCATTCGAGGAGGGTATGTTAATGTGGTGTTTAAAAATATCGAAGCTGGGACGGGAATCAAAAAGTATTTTGGGGTCAGTGGAGATTTTGAGTTTTTCTATTCTTTTGGTCTAAGGGGATCCTATACATATGATGCTAAATATGGAAGAATCAATTATATTACCAATGATGCCATACGAAAATGGAATTATGGCGTAAGTGCCGGAGGAGGAATCCGGTTTATAAAATCGGAATTTGTACGCCCTTTACTACACATTTCATTTAGCCCGGATTTATCGCAACAGGTGAATATTCCGCCACAGCAATACGATAGCCCTTCAGGGAATAGATTTACGGTTCCCGAACAACAAATCAGAAACTTAAGCCTGGAAGTGGGAATTACTTTACAGTTTCTACGAAAGGTAGTTTATGAGTAAAACTTAAAAAGTAAAGTTTTTCAGTATTGAAGAATTAATGTATTTTATGCTGAATAAATTAATAATCAAAAAGGAATAGAATATGAAACGCAAAGCAACATCGATTTGGAATGGCAGTTTGAAAGAAGGAAATGGAACTCTTGATACCCAAAGTGGAGTGTTGGAGAAACAACCGTATACTTTTAACGCAAGATTTGTTGATGAATCCGGCAAAAGTGCTACGAATCCGGAAGAGTTGATAGCTGCTGCTCATGCTGGTTGTTTTAATATGGCATTTAGTAATATGTTGACGCAAGAAGGACATACACCCGGGAAACTCACCACTACTGCGACTGTATCATTGGAAAAAAAAGACGGAGGTTTTGCTGTTACAAGAAGTGCTTTGAAAGTTGAAGCAGAAGTTGAAGGAATAGCTCCGGAAAAATTTCAGGAAATTGCTGGAAAAGCAAAAGAAGGTTGCCCAATTTCTAAAGCTTTATCCATAGAAATAACACTTGACGCCACCCTTACATAATATTTAATTAATCGCAGAAATTTCTTCTAAATAAATAGTTCCTTCAATGGTCCTCAATATTAAGTTGTTGAGAAATCCATTGCAGGAACTATAATTTTTTGGGTTGACTCCTGCAATAAAGTCAAAACTTTGATGTCAAAAATAAAAACTAAATAGAGTCTATTGCTGACCCAAAGCTCTTTAGCTTGGGGGGTTGTGTCAAATAATCGACAAAAAATAAATGATAGAATGATAAAAAATAACCACTCTCAATCATTTACATCTATTTATACGCAGATACATGTTTAAAGTCACAGAAGAAGTAGAAAAATTTTTACGAATTTGTAAAAACAAAAGATTTTGCAAACTCATTTTACAAGCGCATTTTGCAATAAATTGCCCGCGGAGTATAAAACAGTAAAATAGAAGCTCTATTTGGAGGAAATGCATCCCGTCTTGTCAACAGGGAAAGATTGCATTCCAAGTCTCAAAAATTCCATTTCAAATATAATATACAGGAAAAGTGTGTAGATAAAAAACTATACGAAATCGATGAATTAATTGTTGGCACTCGCAAAGAAATAACAGTTTATTCCAACAAATCAATATAAGCAACCTAACTCCTAATAAATTATCGCTACAAGTCAATCACAACAAAGAAAATAGTTCCTTCAATGACCCTCAACATTTTGTTGAGTAGTACATTGCAGGAACTATAATTTTTTGGGTTGACTCCTGCAATAAAGTCAAAACTTTGATATCAATAATAAATACTTTAAGGTATTTATTGCTGACCCAAAGCTCTTTAGCTTAGGGGGTTGCATCGATTTAAAAGAAATTAACTGGAGAACCAGCATTAACTTCTTTCCGTCGTGTAAAAAAACCGCTTTTGACTCTCGGTTAAATTTTACTATTACAATATTCGAAAAACTTTTTCAAATATCTATATTTATTTCAATATATTTTTAAAAAAACTAATTTAAATAACAGTAACCCCGCATTTTTGACCAGTAGAAGGGCTTATGAACGTGCACTTTTTCTGGTCATAAGTTGATAAGAGTGTCTAATAATTTCGCGTAAAACTTTTTCATTTACATCTTCCAACTTATTAATATACAGACAACTTTTTCCGATTTTATGTTTTCCCAATTTATCAAGAAGCTCATTATATCTTTCAACCCCAGGCATAATATATAAAGAAAGGTTTTGCTTCCGGGGAGAAAATGCAACGGCCATCCAATCACCTTCCTGGCCACTCTCATATTTATAGTGGTAGGTTCCAAACCCAACAATGCTTTTTCCCCACATTTTGGGGTCTTCTTGTGTGACCTCTGAAAATATATCCAATAGCCTCAAGCCGTCTTCGCGCCGCTTTTCATGCTCTATTGAATTCAAAAAATCAAGCACATCACCATCGTTCAGTCTGGTTTTCAATTCGTATGTGCCCATAGAAAAAATTTAAATAGTAATGCTGTAATATAGTTAAAATATTGCATTATTCATTATACTCTTTTCAAGTATTTTTAGGATAAAGTCTTATAGATCTTAGATTTGTTACTATATTCATTGAAACTATTTTTTCTACTGGTAAAAATAATTAAATGTCTTTTAGTACCCGATATGCCCGAAGTCCTGAAGAAATTAAAAATATGGACACAGAAGAACTGCGAAAGCACTTCCTTATTACTAACGTATTTGACGTAGATAGAATCAACTGGACCTATTCACATTTTGACCGGTTCATGACCGGCGGTATAATCCCTACAACAGATGTAGGGCTTGATACGATTCCACCATTACGCTCTGAGTATTTTTTGGAAAGGCGGGAACTTGGTGTTATTAATATCGGGGAACCTGGGTCTGTACTGGTTGATGGAGAGGAATTCGAATTAGGGTATAAAGAAGCTTTATATGTGGGACAAGGTGCGCAGGCAGTGATTTTTAAAAGTAAGAAACCGGATAATCCGGCAAAGTTTTACCTTAATTCTGCTCCGGCCCATAAATCTCATCCCACTATAAAGGTGACAGAGTATGAAGCTGAGCTTGTGACATTGGGCTCTCCCGATACATCAAACCATCGTACCATCCGAAAGCTTTTGGTGAATAGTGTGGTAAAAACCTGCCAGTTGCAGATGGGAATGACAGAATTAAAAAACGGAAGCGTTTGGAATACAATGCCGGCCCATGTGCATGACCGGAGGATGGAGGTGTATTTGTATTTTGAATTACTGGAAGACCAGTCGGTTTCGCACTTTATGGGAGAACCTTCTGAGACAAGGCATATCTGGATGCAAAATGAGCAAGCGGTCATTTCCCCACCATGGTCAATACATGCGGGGGCAGGAACCAGCAATTATACCTTTATCTGGGGTATGGCCGGGGAAAATCTTGATTACGGAGATATGGATAAGGTCTCTATTAATCAACTTCGTTAATTCAGGAATAAATGATGATGACAAAATTATTTGACCTTACGGGAAAAACGGCTTTAGTTACTGGATGCAAAAGGGGGATCGGAAAAGCAATGGCAGAGGGGCTCGCATCGGCAGGAGCAGATATTATTGGCGTGTCGGCTACATTGGAATTGCAAAACAGCGATGTAGAATTGTCTGTCCGGAAGAAGGGACGGTTATTTTATGCTTATCAATGCGATTTTTCAAACAGGACTTCATTGTATACTTTTATTGAAAGGGTAAAAGGCGAGCATAAGAAAGTCGATATCCTGATTAATAATGCAGGCACTATCAAAAGAAAGCCAGCGGTTGAACATCCTGACGAATATTGGGATGAAGTGATTTCCGTGAACCAGACTGCACAGTTTATTCTTACACGGGAATTCGGTAAATTAATGGTTTCGCGTCAATTCGGAAAAATCATTTTTATAGCTTCCCTTCTTACTTTTCAGGGAGGCATCACTGTTCCAGGATATGCTGCCAGCAAAGGAGCTGTCGGTCAATTAACCAAAGCTTTCGCTAATGAGTGGGCCTCATATGGGGTCAATGTAAATGCCATAGCGCCAGGGTATATAGAAACTGATGTTACTTCGGCATTGCAGGAAGATCCGAAGCGCTACAATGCCATCCTTTCCCGGATACCGGCAGATAGATGGGGAAAGCCTGGAGATTTTATCGGTCCGGCTATATTCCTGGCTTCGCAAGCATCTGATTATATGCATGGTACCGTAATGACAGTGGATGGGGGTTGGATGGGTAGGTGATGGAAGAAGAACTAATTAGTCTTTCAATAAACGTCTACACCAGATAAGAAGGATGGTGAAAGCTTCTCGTGTTTATCTCCTATTTCAAACAGGATGTGTCACGGTCCTTTTATCAACATAAATACAATTATCTGTACAGAACGGTACAGTATGAGTAGTAGGCTGTCCTATCCTGCTGATCGAAACTGGTTTTTTTAACAGTATTGCTTTCCAGGATATATTCAAAATGAAAAGTTTAATTCCCCTTAAAGAAGTGCCTTGGGAAAAAGCGTTTGACATGAATACTGACGGTTCCGGCAGTCTTACATTCCCGAAATGTAAATGATCGGGGTTCCCTGTTTTAATCTCATGATGATAAATGTCAGGACATGGAATTTGCGCAGATCGTATACCACATAATATTTATTCTACAAATTTGGGAGATGACTCGAACCTGACAATTCACGGTTTTATTATACCTAGCCATTAGTATTGATTTGTCACCTCCTGCTAGCGGTGGTAATGACCATAGCTATGGTCATTAGATCAAATACGCAATAAAAAAACTGGGTAGTATAGGTGGTTTATCCTTTAGGTTGAAAGAAGGATAAAATACGGCTGGATCCGTTTAATGGATTTTGCACAATGAGATTCTATTCGAACATAGAGTAATCTATTTAATTTACTACAAATGCTTCCTCTGAAGCCGGGTAGATCATTTGTGCTTTCAAATTCTCAAATGCGACAGGGAACATTTTTTTGAAATGTTGATTTCTTGTATAGAATAAAGTGATAGCAAGTGCCCGCTGATCAATGTATTCTTTGGGTATCCCCATATATTTTTCGAGATCCTGAAGGGTATATCCTCCCAGAAGACATAGTTTACCTGCACTGGGAAGGTTGTTTTCATAGAAGTCGGGTTTTATGGCTGATTTTGCACTTTCATACAATCCACTGTTAAAAAATTTCAATGGCTCATAGCTACCTTTCAATAGGTGTGGAATAGAGAAAATTAAGGTTCCGTCTTCTTTGTGGGTCTCCGAGATATGAAGACTTTTAGGGAATTGGGGCGAAGGGAAAGCATGGTTGTAAAAAACATATACAGGAATTTTGGGAAATGGTACGCTGTAATTTTCTTTTGACAAGCAAAAAAATGCTGCGTACGCCCCACTTAATAGAATAGCCTGGTACGGAACGCCATCCATTCCCTGATCGATAAATTCTTTGTCTACTTTAAAAAGGCTTATCTTTTTGTAGAACAAGTCCCGGCTATCTTGCGGCACACAATGAATTAATGGGAAGTGGTTGTTTATAAAGTCTTTTTCCTTTTGATCAAGTCCTATTTTGTTTTTACGATGGTGCCAGATATTGATATCTTTATTAAATATATATACCAATGCCAGGAGAATTCCACTAATAAATAGAATAATAACACCAGGACCGAAGCTCCAGTATTTGTAGCTAAAAAATCCAAGACCACTGCCCAAGAGAAGAATTATCGCCAGGAAAAAAGAGAGTTTCATACGTAAAAATGAAATTAAAGTTTATTTTTCTTTTGGTGAACTAAAAAAAGAGTATAAATTTGCCTTTCCAAAAAATAACGTTGCTTAAAAGAAGTAACTAATTTGTATAATAATTATTGTCTGCTAGCGTGTTTAAAACGGATTGAAATAAACTATTTGAAATAGCAGATGAATGGGTAAAAAGAAAACAATAGAGAAATACAAGTAGGTACCTTAGCTCAGTTGGTAGAGCACAGGACTGAAAATCCTGGTGTCCCTGGTTCGATTCCTGGAGGTACCACTTTTGGAGAGCTGTGAATTTCACAGCTCTTTTTTTTATAATCTTCCCGTGGGTTTGTGGAACTTCATGCACAAATTTTTCCTTGATTAAATGAAATAATTCATATATTTAAGTGTATGGATTACAAAGGGTTGATAAAATCTCCGGTAGGAGATATTAAATTGCATTGTACAGACATAGGACTTACTTCTGTACAGATAGTACCAGGCAGTGATACAGAAACAAAAGTATACCACTTTGACCCGCACTTAAAAGAAGCTGTTTCACAATTAGAGGCTTACTTTAGTGGCGATCTCAAGGAATTCAAATTGTCCATTGACTGGACAGGAAATTCTTTTTTCTTTTGTGAAGTTTGGAGGGCACTCCAGTCGATTCCTTACGGGAAATATCGTACATATGGACAAATTGCCAAGTTTTTACGAAAACCCAAATCAGCCCGGGCAATTGGGAAAGCAAACAGCAGAAATCCAATTGCTATAATAATACCGTGTCATCGGGTGATCGGCACCAATGGCAAGTTGACGGGATATGCTTATGGAAATGATGTTAAGAGGAAACTACTACAACATGAGAACCCTGCCCATTTTTCGAACCAGGGAGCCTTGTTTGAGGATATCTCTTTAATTAAGAAATAAAAAAAGTCTGACCTAAGGAAGATCAGACTTTTTGAAATGTACGATTTCCAATTTTATTTATTGTTGTACCAGTTCTCCTTCCCCTTCGCCATCAATCCATTTATAAGGCGTGATTCTCTCATTCTCTCCCGGGTACCCTCTATTTTGGTTAATGTGACCCAGTGTATTGGCATTAATAGCCCCTGCGGGAATTGGCCAGAGAACAAGGTGAGGTGCGGCCCTGTAATTGTAATGTGGGGCTCGAATTTCTTCTCTGTAAAAGATGTTTTTTTCGATTACGCGGTCAAACCAGAAATTATCTTGAGTCATATTTTCCAGGCTATACGTTTTGCCATTATATGCGGTTTTACCGGTATTAGCGAAAATAAAAGCTATTCTGGTCAGTTCGGTCTTTCTCGGTTCCTCATAGAATAGTTCTCGAGCTCTTTCATTGAGAATGATATCCATATTTATTTCCGTGGGATCTATTGAAGAAGCTCCTGCTCTATTTCTTACGGCATTTAAATCTTCAGCTGCACTGACCATATCCCCTTTCCAGAAGTATGCTTCTGCTCGTAATAAGAAAGTCTCGGCAAGACGGTATAAATACCAATCTCCGCGTCCTCCGTCAGGTGTTAGGTCTGTTGGGTCTTCTATGAACAATTTGTAATGTGGCCAACCATACCACGACCGGATAGTATCTGTACAGAGTATTCCTCCATTGTCATCGTATAATTGAAGGTTTTCTCCATAATAGGGGTCATTACTTTCTTTAAGGCTTGGGTGATTGTATACTAAATTCTCCATATCCAGCCAATTACCTTCAGCATGTCTGAGGTCATTTTCATCAGTCCAAATATCTGTATGGTGATATGGCGTTGCCCGGCATCTGCCTATTCCCCTGCCAATGTTTGTGACTAGGTCAATTTCGACGCCTGAATTTCCAGCAGGTACATCTCTCATGCCGGCTTGACCAGAAGGAGTTTTAATTTTCCCGGTACCTCCCCAAAAAGGAACGGTTTGTCTCATAATTGAAATACGGCTATTCCCATCTTCTTCAAACCCTTCCCGAGCTACCATTACATATATTCGTTCTGTATTCTCCAGCAGGGATTTATTTTCTTGTTGGTGTAAATCCCATACTACGTTTTTTGATGGATCTCCAGCATCTATTCCAAATCGTTCTGTCATTAAAGCATGGTGACCATCATTTATTATGGCAGAGGAAGAGGCGATAGCATCGTCAAATTCACCCAGTGCCAAATTCACCTTTGTCAAGATATGGTTTACGGCGGCCTTCGTTACGTCTCCAATGACATTTGTTTCCCATTCAGGTTTTACCCATTGGGCAGCGAATTCGAGATCTCTTTTACACTTTCTCAAGATACTTTCACGGGTGACAGAATTGAAATCCAATCGTGGGGAGGTAATTTCACCCAATACCATAGGTACATCGCCAAATTGATGAACCAATCTATAATAAGTCCTGGCGATGTGGAAGTATGCCTTTCCCAAGACATGGTTTCGTTCTTCTTCATTTTTATATTCTGCATCGTCAATTCTGGAGACGACAGCGTTTGCGTACCTAATTCGTCGGTACCCTTCATTCCAGAACCAACCAATTTTATTACAATCAGTACTATTCAGACAGGCATCCGGTAAAATTTGTGCGGGTAAATCCATTGCCGGTCCGGTTTTGTCAGTTGTGCCTTCAACGGCGACATCCGAAAAAATATTTTCTGTGATCATGGGGTTCCCATCACCATAGTACTCGTGTCTTACATTCCTTAAACATGCTACTAAAGCAGCATCAAAGCCAGCAGCGTCTACAAAAGCATTCTCCGGAGCAAAGAAGGAAAGTGGCTTAGGCTCTAAAAATTCTTCCTTGCAACTAATGGAGGTTAGAATTAGCCCAAGTGTTAGAAAGCTATATATATAAATTTTTCTCATTGTCTTTGGTTTTTCATTTTTAAATCAATAATGAATTTTAGAGAGTAAGATTTAATTTAAAAGTGTAAAAGGTCGGAGTGTATCCTTTTTGTTCCGGATCCATCCAGGACCATGTGGGAGCCCAGACAGTAGGGTTTTGAATTACAGCGGACAACCTGCATTGCTCTATTCCTACTGTGCTTAAAAGGGAAGTTGGAATTCTGTATGAAAGAGCAATATTGTCTAATCGGATAAAAGAATTGTTTTCGTAGACTGTAAATCCTGTTTCATAACTTTCTACGCGTGCCCATTCATTATTCGGGTTTTCCGGTGTCCAGTAAGGCACATTATAAGAGGAACCTCTATCGTAAAATACATCATTGTTTTTTTTATGGTTATTAGCTGAATAGTAACCTAAGTATGCGTAAAACTTCATCGATAAATCCCAATTCCTATATTGTAGATCATTTCGTAGTGAGACCCTATATTGTGGTTTAGTGTAGCCCTGGAATATTTTATCATCATTAGTGTATACCCCATCTCCATTGGTATCCTGAATTTTGAAGTCACCGGGAGCCCTGGCATATTGTTCAGCTTCCTCCCGCTCATTTTCCTGCCAGATACCCAATACTTTGTAGTCCCAGATTTGGTCTAGTGCATGACCTATAAACCATCCATTTGATTCATCATCCGTTTCTTTTTGCCCAATTACAGTTCCGTTTTCATCGGTTACATCTACCATATCCCCATAGAGATGTACAATTTCATTTCTATTAAATGCTATAGAAAATCCATTTGTCCAGGAGAAGTTTTTATTGGAAATATTCACTGTGTTTAATGTAAATTCAAAGCCCCTATTATCCACTTGGCCCAGATTGGCAAATACGGAATTATATCCTGTTACATCTGGTAAGCTTCTTTCTATCAGCAAGTCTTTTGTCTGCATATAATAGACTTCCAGATTTCCATTTAGACGGCCATTATATATGGAGTAATCGAGACCGAGGTTATAGGCACTTGTTCTTTCCCATTTTAAGTCTGCATTAGCCAATCTTGTAGAGTATAATTGAGAAACATATGTTGGTGTCCCATCGATTACCTGTACATATCTGCCTGAATTCAAGTTAGATAATGCTGAATATCTACCTATGGACCGATTCCCATTGGTTCCAAAGGATAAGCGTAATTTAAATAGGTCTAGTGCATCAACATTAAAGAAAGGTTCTTCGCTAATCAACCATCCCAGGGCAACTGACCCAAAGTTTGCATGTGGATTTTTCTGACCAAATGCAGAATATCCATCCCTTCTAAATGAACCGGTGAACATATACTTAGAATTGAAAACATAATTTAATCTTGCCATTAAGGCATCACCTGTTTCATATTGATCATCACTTGTTATTTCCACATTTTGAGTGGCGGCACCAATTTGATTGTATCCTAATACATCACTTGGTTGGAAGCCGTTTCTTCGAACCCGATCCTCCCATCGTTGGAATTTTTCTGCATTTTGAAGTAGGGTTACGTCGAAGCTGTGTTGGCCAAATTCCCTGTTCCATTTAAGTATATTATTCATTTGCCAGGAATAAGAACTGTAATTTCTTCGCTCGGCCCTACCTCCTTCATTTCCCCAATCGGGGTGAGCTGATGACCAATGGTTATATTCCCGGTCCCAAACCAATCTAGGTATGTATTCCGAAGTAAATGTAATTCCAAATGGTAAAATTACTTTGGCATATAATTTAGAGTTTAAAGCATTTTTATTGAAATACCTGTCAAGGTACGTTAGATCTAGCCAGGGGTGCCTTGAGGATGAAATATTTCCAGTAGGGGCATATGCGATTGTGGTACCATCTTCTTCATAAAAGGAGGAATAAGGTGTAACATTTACAAGGTTGTCGCTTGATACTATTGGAGATTCATCTTTAATTGCAAATTGCGTATTTGTACCCACCTTTAAATAATCTGTAATAGTTGCTTCAAAATTCAACCTCGTACGCAGAGCTTCCCATTTATCATTATATCTGTGACCTTCATTGTTTACATAGCCTAAAGACCAATAATAATTAAGTCGGTTACTACTTCCTGAGATACTTATATTATGGTCATTTCTCATGCCGTTTTGATATTCATAATCTTTCCAGTTTAGTGTGCTATTGCTTTTGTAATTAGCAATCTCCACAGGAGAAAATCCTATTCTATTTAGCCAGATCCCCGTTAGGTCTTCGGCTTGTGAAGAACCATCATAGGCTTTCCATTGATCAACTGTTACCCCACCAGGCAAATTGTTTGGGTTGTCGTAATATCCTGGACTATTTAACTGATGTCTTTCATTACTTTCAAAACCTGCTATTCTCCAATCTATAAATTGATCACCGTTCATGGGGTCTATTTCTTTTCCTGACAGGCCTACAAAACCAACACTGGAAGAAACATTAATCCTCGGCTTCCCTGATTTGCCTCTTTTTGTAGTAATTAGTATTACACCATTGGAGGCACGGGATCCATAAATAGCTGCGGATGAAGCATCTTTTAAGATGTCAAAAGTGGCTATATCAGCAGGATTTATGTCTGCTAAATCCCCGGAATAAATCATTCCATCCAATACCACCAATGGAGCATTCGCTCTTGCATCCCTATTAGGGTCATCATCTGTATTAACCCTGACTGTAGTAGCTCCTCTTACCTGAAGATCATGAGCTTCACTAATGCCTTTAGGGCCTGCATTAAAGCTTACATTCAACCCCGGCATACTGCCCCTGAGCATGTCGGTTATATTCGCAGTTGCTTCCGTAGCGAGCTTTTCGGCATCGATTTGTGAAACGGCTCCGGTGAGGTCTTTCTTTTTTACCGTTCCATAACCTACTACGATAACCTCTTCTAATCCAATAGCGTCCACACCCAGGGTTACGTCTATGGTCTCCTGATCGGCGATCTCAATCGTTTGCGAAGAATACCCTACATAAGAAAATGTGAGCTCTTCCGCACCTTCTGGTAATTCCAGGGTATAATTGCCTTCAAAATCTGTACTGGTTCCGGCTATGCCGTCGTCGACGGAAACCGTAACGCCGATCAGGGGTACCCCATTCTCGTCTGTAACAGTGCCTTCCAACGTGCTATTGTTTTGTGCGTACAGACCAAATGAGCACAAAAAAAATGTCCCAAGTGCCAACAGTATGTCCCGGCCCGGGAGGGATAATTGTCTGGAAGGGAATTTAAAGTTTAAACGTTTACGCTTCATTCCAAAATTTTTTCGCGGTTCATAAATAGTTATTAATTGATTTTACTATTCATTAAAGGGTAATAATTAATAGTAAATCTAACAATATGTTAATCAATTTGAATTAAGATTAAATGGATAGGTATAGTTCAGTTATGATCTTAAGTTCTTGGTATGGTATTGAAAAGATACCAATTACTTCAACTGAAAGAACAATTAAATTTCCTACATCTAATTCCCATTGTATTTCACATATATTGACAGGTAAAACTATAAAACTTATTTTAATAAAACAAATAATAGTTTGATAATAGTTTTGTTAGTAGAATATGGTAAGGAATATTGCGAGGTTTCAAAAAATATTAATAGGTTTAAAGGTGTAAAAATAACACAATACAAATTAAAATTTTTAAAAAATTATATAAATGAATAAAATATTATTTATTATTTATTTTGATTTTTCTTAACAATTGTTAAGTCGTGAGTGGTTATATTTTTGGGTAGGGATATAGGTTTTATATGCAGGCAGGATCACTTTCCGTAATTGTCCATGACAAGTGAGGCCGCCCCTATAAGTGCTGCGCGGTCTTTGAGGTCGGAAACCACCAGTTGAGTGTTTTCCGAAAGTTTGGGTATGCAGTGTTCGTTTATGGCTTGTTGCATCGGAGCTTCCCACAACCTACCTACCTGAGCACCAATGCCACTTAGAATTATAAGTTCTGGGTTCATCAGGTGTATGAGAATAGCCAACCCCCTGCCGATTTTGTATCCCATTTCGGATAAAAGGCTTATCGCAAATCGATCTCCTTTTTGCGCATATTTGAAAATATGGTATATTGTTTCTTTTGGTTTTTGTAGATTAATAATTTCCATTGTAGTTACCTCCTCTTCGCCACCCCGAGCCTTAGCTTTTTCAATGAGGCTGTACAAAGAGGCCTCGGTTTCCAGGCATCCTGTTTTCCCGCACTCGCAGATTTTTTGATTGTCGAATAGAGGAATATGACTCAATTCTCCGGCATATCCATTTTCGCCACTGAATAGTTGACCTTTTAGAATCATGCCAAGGCCTACCCCCCACCCTATATTGACAGTCATGACATTTTTGCTGTTTTGTGCAGCTCCAAATCGCAATTCACCCAAGGCAACAAGGCTGGAATCATTCCCTATATAGACGGGAGTGTTGACAGCGGAAGATAAATGGTCGACGATATTTACACCATTGGTTGGGATAAAAGAGTGGTTAATCCCTTTCTTTACATTTATAAAACCCGGCATGCTAATTCCCAGGCCGACCAGTTTGTCTGGGCAAGTGTTGCTTTTTTCAAGAACGGAGCAGGCGAAATGGGTAATTTGTTTTAGCGCTTTATCATTATCCAGTAGCGTCAAAGGTAGTACTTCGTCAATTATTATCCGGCTGTTTCCCAGGTCTGAGATCACCATTCTTGTTTCGACCTGGTCGATGGCCATGGCTGCTACATACATTTTTTGAGTTACTAAAGAGTACGTTTTGGGCTTTCGTCCTCCCGTAGATGTTGCCAGGCCATTTATTCTTACTGTTCCTTCTTCGATTAATTTATCAATTATTCGCGTAGTAAAGGGAATGCTTTTATTAATTTTTTCACTTATTTCAGTACATGACAGTATTTCGTTGAAATACAATTGTTTAATGATCTTCTTCTTGTAAATTTTGTCTTTCCCCAAACCATAATCTTTTCTAAAAAATAACATACTTTTTAAGTATTTTACAAAGATGGCAATTTTTATTAATTTATTATATAAAAAACATGGATTTAATGATGAATGTCGTTTAGCTAATGCCCGAGTTGTTATTTCAACTTTTCTTTCTACCAATGAAAAATTTTTAAAGATTATATTTTTGTTGCTATTGTGTAAAAGGCATCAAAAGCAGATTAACTTACGAAACGTTGTTGTTTTAGCTATTTTTGGCAAGTAAAATCAGAAAACAAAAATATAAATGAAGTAAAAACTTTTGTTTTATTGTGTATATTTATAATTTTACCTTTTGAAATTAATATTGAAAGATATATGGTGGAATACTTAGGTTTTAACGAAAATCGACTCAGAGATATAAACGGGTACAATACGGCAAACGAAATTGTTAGACAGCCCCTACTTTGGAAAAAGATTTACAAAGAAATCTCTATAAGAAAAAATGAAATTTTAGCATTTTTTCACGGCATAAAAGGTGTTGATAAATGTAATGTAATCCTTACCGGTGCGGGTTCTTCGGCTTATATTGGAGAAGTACTGGAAAGCGCATTTATAAAAAACATATCTCGCTACTCCCGGGCAGTGGCAACCACGACGATTGTAACTCATCCGGAAATTTATTTTACAAATGACCGACCTACGATTATGGTGTCTTTTGCCCGGTCTGGAAATAGTCCGGAAAGTGTAGCTTCTATTTCAATGGCCAATGAAATGTGTGAGAATGTATTTCACATAGTAATCACGTGTAATCCCTCGGGGAAAATGATAGAAGAAATGGATTTGGAAAAAGACTATTTGCTTTTGTTGCCGGAAGAGTCCAATGACATTGGATTAGCAATGACCGGTAGCTTTACTGGGATGCTTTTAGCGGGTTATCTTATTTCACGATTGGCAGATCTGGAGATACTGGAAACTGAGATTAATTTAATTGCTGAATATGGAGCAAATGTTATTCAGGACAATTTGGGTAGGTTAAAAGATTTATCTAACCTTGATTTCAATAGAGTTGTGTTCCTGGGGTCAGGTCCCCTTCTTGGTATAGCAAGGGAGGCGCACTTAAAGGTTCAGGAATTAACAAATGGTGTAGTAATGTGCAATTACGATTCTTACCTGGGGTTGAGGCATGGTCCCAAAGTAGTGGTAGGGCCTAAAACAATTGTTGTTTTTTTAATTTCAAACGATCAATATGTTCAACAATATGAAAAAGATCTTATCAGCGATATGGTAAATGAGTCTTTGGGGTTGAGAAAATTAAGTTTTTCAGAGAACAAAGAACCGGAGTTGGACATTGACTTCCAAATATACCTGTCAAATGAAAATCGACAATTAGACCCTTATTTGTATTCAATGGTGAGTATTTTACCGGCACAGGTTCTGGGGTTTTTAAAATCGGTACAATTGGGTTGTAGCCCGGATTCCCCATCAGAAAACGGTGCAATTTCAAGAGTAGTGCGGGGAGTCAAATTATACAATTACCAAAATCAGGTGCGTGTTGTCGGCAATGATTACAAAATAAATTAAGAAATGAAAAGATCCAAATGGTATTCTGATAAGGATTTTTTAAATGTTCAAAAAATAGATGCCCACATTCACATGAACACCAGGCATTCGTATTTTAATGAAGTAGCACGTGAAAATAATTTTACTTTATTAAGTATAAATACTGAAGTGCCTGAATATCCCCTGTTGCCTGACCAACAGGAAATCATCCTGGAACAGCAATCACATTTTGATCAATCAGTTTTTCATCTGACTTCATTTGATACTTCAGGAATTTCCGAGGAAGGATGGAGTGAGAAAGCCCTGGAATATGTAAAGGAGTCTATTGATAAGGGAGCCTGCGGAGTAAAGGTATGGAAAAATATAGGTATGGACTTGAAAAGGGAAGATGGGAGTTTTGTAATGATTTGTGACAGGGAGTTTGACGAAATTTTTGGATACCTGGAAGCCAGGAGTATTCCAGTTTTGGGCCATATAGGTGAACCTCGGAATTGTTGGCTTCCTATTGAAGAAATGACGGTTGATAACGATAGAAATTACTATTCCCAACATCCCGAATTCCATATGTACCATCATCCCGAATATCCTGGTTACAATGACCTGATAAATTCCAGGGATCAGTTGTTAGAAAACCACCCGGATTTGTTATTTATTGGTGCGCATTTAGGCAGCCTTGAGTGGAGTGTGGATGAAGTAGCAATCCGGCTGGATAAATATTCCAATCTTTATGTTGATCTGACAGATAGGATATGTCACTTGCAATACCAGTCTTTTAGTGAAAGGAACAAAATAAAAGACTTTTTTTATGCCTATCAGGATCGCATTATTTACGGAACCGACCTAGAATTTTTTGATGGCCATACCAGAGCGGATGTATTCAGAGAGTCGCAAAATGTCTGGATGAGGGATTGGAAATATTTTGTAACGGATGAAGAGATGGTAGTCCCGGCTCTCGATTCTCCAGTTGAGGGGCTAAAGTTGGAAGCCTCTGTTGTCGATAAAATATACAGGGAAAACGCCAAGAAATGCTATCGTATCTAAATTTTGACTATGAGAACAACACTATTATTTTTCGGTTTGATGATTTTGTGCTTTAAAATGACTGGGCAGACATCTAATCCGGATTACACAGGAAAAACTATTTTAGCTGTTTTTGCACATCCCGATGACGAACTATATGCAGCCCCAGTTTTGGCAAAATATGCTTTTTTAGGTGCTGAAGTACATTTGGTTGTTGTCACTGATGGTAGATATGGTACGGGTCAGACAGATCTGAAGCCAGGCAGTGAATTGGTGGAGTTGAGAGAAAAAGAACTGGATTGCTCTTGTGAAAATCTTGGAATTGAAAAACCAATTACTCTTGGTTATCACGATCAACTAAAATTGCAAGAAGGTTTTTTTGGCCATGTTCCTTATGTACAAAATCTTCTGAAACAACTTGATTCTATTGTAAATAAATTGGACCCTGACGTAATGCTTACCTGGGGCCCTGACGGAGGGTCTAATCATATGGACCATAGAATAGTAGGTGCTTCGGTCACGCAGATTTACCTCAATTCCTATAGGAATAACTCGATGAAATTGTATTATGTAGGAACACCAATCGACAATCTCGACGCTGAGGACCGACTATTGCGGGGGGTTGATCAAAACTATTTGAATGTCAGGATTCCTTATGGATCGAGAGAAATCCAAAAAACCATATCGGCCGTAAATTGCTACACTTCTCAGTTTTCCCCTGAAAAAATGAAATCAAGAGCAAAGTCTATCCAAGCCGGCCCAAGTACTGTTTATCTTAGAGAACTTGGGGTGCCGGAGGATATCAGGTCCGATTTTTTTGAATAATCGACTCTATTTTCGAATACAGAAATGACAAAGTATTTTATATCTCTTCGTGATTCGGAGACTGAACGTATCTTGTTAAAAAAAAAAAAAGCAAGGCATATTGAAATAGTAGTAGAAAATCTTGTGAGACCTAAATTCTGGCCACCAGTGATTTAAAACTTCAACAGACAAAGAAAAAGTTTGGGTATGGAGTGTTCTTTTATTAACAGAGAAATTTTGGGGGCAGAACAAGCTAAATACTATCGGCATAGGGTATAATTAGGCTGTATGATGTATGAAAATAATAACATATCCATAAAGTTTCAAATCCTTTCGTTATTTGAATTTAGTAAAGCTATAATAATGATTTTTCCTGGTAGATTCGAGTCTACGTTTCCTATGTATTGGACTGCACAATATATCATTGGACGAAATTAATACAGGTTTATAAAGGCCCGCTTTTCCTATAATTTATATGTTTTCAAACCGAATGTCTCAAGAATTCGATTAAAAACATAATCTAATATTTCTGGTGTATTGATGGATTGTCGAGGTATTAATAGCAATTATGTTTTATTTACCAATTTATTTAGGTTAAGAAAATGTTGCGAAAGTTTAAAAAAGTTTTAGTCTTTTAAAATCTTTTGTTATATTCAACTTTTGTTAAAAATATTTGCGTTTTGTAATTATTCGTGTGTATAATTTGATTATTAAACGTAAAAACGTAAAAAAATTAATAATAAAGGATTATGAAAGCTCTAAATTTTATGGTTCGAAAACGAACAATTAAACAAAGTAGGCCAATTTTGCCTATGATTTTTTTATTCCTATTTTCTGTTGGAATGGCTTATGGCCAATCCAGGGAGATTACCGGGTTGGTTTTGTCGGATGAGGCCGAAGAGCCGTTAATCGGTGTCAATGTACTGGTCAAAGGGACTGGGAATGGAGTTGTCACAGGATTTGATGGCACGTATTCTATCATGGCGGAAGCTGATGATGTTTTAGTGTTTTCTTATGTGGGATATAAAACTCAGGAAATAGCGGTCGGGGAGAAAACGGATATCGATGTCTTTATGGCTACGGATGCCGCAAAACTATCGGAAGTAGTAGTAACAGCGTTTGGTATAGAAAGAGAGAAGAAGGCACTGGGGTACTCCGCACAGGAAATTGATGGAGGGGAATTGACGATAGCCCGGGAAGCGAATGTTATGAATTCCCTCAAAGGTAAAGTGGCCGGTGTGCATGTTAATTCCTCATCAGCCGGTGTCGGGGGTTCTTCTTTTGTAACGATACGAGGAAACAGTTCTATCGGAGGAAACAACCAACCGCTCTATGTGGTAGATGGTGTGCCAATAAATAATGATAATCTGGGTTCTGCCAGTGTATGGGGAGGAAGGGACTACGGAGATGGAATCCAGAATATTAATCCCGATGATATAGAATCAATTTCAGTTTTAAAGGGTCCGAATGCAGCCGCATTGTATGGGGCAAGAGGTTCAAATGGTGTAATCTTAATAACTACCAAGTCTTCCAGCAAGAAAGGCTTGGGCATTTCCTTTAATTCAAATTTGACCTTTGAAACTCCTAATGTGCTACCTACGTTCCAGAATAAATACGCAGGTGGGTATGATGACGATTTTAGTGCATGGGGAACAGCGACCATCGATGGAAGCGAATACCCCCAATATCCGGGATGGATGCTCGACCAGTGGGGGCCTGAAATGGACGGACAATTAGTGAGTTTGCAGACCCTGCCCGAATTAGGTTTGGTGTCATTAGTACCACAGCCAGAGGATAACATTCGAAATTTCTATGAGACGGGCCGCACATTCACTAATTCGTTGGCTTTGAGTTCAAGTACAGATAAAATTAATTTCAGATTGTCTTTTTCGAATTTGGCCAATAACCATATTGTTCCTAATAGTTCATTTGGAAGAAATACAATTAATTTGAATGTCGGAGCAGATATCACTGATAAGTTGAGAGTAGAATCCAAGGTGAACTATATCAATCAAAAGGGACACAACAGGCCTATGATTGGACAAAACAGTGTTGAGAATGTTGCTTCCGGGTTAAATATGTTGGGAAGGCACGTGGATCTCGATTGGTTGAAGCAATACAAGACAGAAGATGGAGCATATAGAAACTGGAAGAACAATGGTCCAGCAAATCCTTATTGGGTTGTTAATGAGTTTCAAACCGAAGATGAAAGAGATCGGATAATAAGTTACGTTTCAGCCAATTATCAATTTACAAATTGGTTGAATTTAATGGCTCGAATCGGGAATGATTTTTATACTGATGTAAGAAATGAAAGAGTTGGTCAGGGTACGCCGGGAAGTGCAAGAAGGGATGGAATTGTATCCAAAAACGTATACCATGTCAAAGAATTGAATATGGATGCAATTTTAACCGCCAATAAAGATTTTTCCAATCAATTTTCAGGATCCCTATCCCTGGGAGTAAACCGTTATACGAGCAAATTGGAAAAGGAAGGATATACGGGTAGTAAGTTGGATATTCCAGGGTTGTATCATATTACCAATACATTAAACGTAGTTACATCTCCGTATTTTTCCCAGAAGGAAACGAACTCTGTCTTTTTTACCGGACAGGTGGGTTACAATAATTACCTGTACCTGGATGTTACCGGAAGAAACGACTGGTCTTCGACCTTGGGTATTAACAACTATTCATTTTTCTACCCATCTGCGAGTTTGAGTTTTGTATTTTCAGATGCATTTGATATTGATCCCAAGACTCTTACTTTTGGAAAGCTTAGATTGTCTTATGCGCAATCTGGAAATGACGCCAGCCCATACCAGACTATTACCGGGTATGCCATATCTCAAAACGGGTTTAAAGGAAATCGATATGCCAGTATTACCTCTAGTGTAAAGAATTTTAATCTCAAGAATGAATTGACAAGTTCTTTCGAAATTGGTGGTGATATACGACTGTTTGAAAATCGAGTAGGAATTGATTTCACGTATTATAACTCTTCCACGACAAATCAAATTTTGCCTGCGGAAGTTTCTGCAACAACAGGTTATAACTCTATCCTGGTCAATGCGGGAGAAATCACAAATCGAGGGGTTGAATTGCTGCTTTCGCTAACCCCCTTTTCATTTGACAACTCATTTCAGTGGGATTTTACCCTTAACTTTTCAAAAAATAAATCCCGGGTAGAATCTTTGGTTGAGGGCATAGAATCGTATACGTTAATAAGTACTTTTGCCGCCAATATAGAAGCAAGACCAGGGGAAAGTTTTGGAAATATAGTGGGGTATCCATATAAAAGGAATGATGCAGGTGAATTAGTAATTACGGAAAATGGTTCATTCCAGGCTGATGAAGAATTCGAAATACTTGGAAATATACAACCTGACTGGTTAGCGGGTGTCACCAATACATTTTCATATAAAGGATTTCGGTTAAGTGGTTTGATCGATATCCGAAAAGGTGGGCAAATGTATTCCTTTACCCGGTATGACCAGACCGCCAAAGGTACGGGTAAATTTACAGAGGACAGGGATAATTTGATTGCTGAGGGAGTAGTGGAGAATGAGGATGGAACGTATTCTAAAAACACCCAAGTGGTGGTTGGAAATGCTTATTACGCTCAAAAAGCATGGGGAAATATAGGTGAAGAGTTTGTCTTGAACTCTGATTATGTTTCGCTCCGGGAAGCGAGTTTGGGCTATCAATTTAGTCCTTCAATTTTAAACAATACTCCGTTTACAAAACTCGAGTTGTCTGTAGTAGGCAGAAACCTTATGTACTTATACAGAGATCCAAAAGTGAAATTAATGAATATAAGTCCAGAAACAGCTTTTGCTCCGACAGCTGCTGCTCAGGGATATGAATTTGCTTCAATTCCTACTACCAGAAGCATTGGGGTTAATTTATCAATAACATTCTAAAAAATAACTTAATTATGAAATTGAGATATATATTATATGCGTCATTATTTACGGTTGTAGGGTTTAGTATATTAAATTCATGTACTGAAGATTTTGAAGAAATAAATAGCGACCCACTTCTTATAACCAGGGATCAGGTTAATCCTGATGCAATTCTCACCTATGTTTTGAAGCCCTCTGTTTTTTCAATCGCAGATTTTGGAAGAATAGGAGAATATGCTGGTTATGTTAGTAATCCTGCTTCCGGATTTCCGCTGCAAAACATATTTGGTTCTTTTGCAGAGTATAGAAATGGAATTATTAACATTGAAGAGGTGATTCGGCTTACAGAGGACAATCCTTCATTATCTAATAAAAATGCGATTGCTAAAATTTGGAAAGCGTGGCTATATTACCGGATGACAGATAATTTTGGGCCTGTTCCATACAGTGAAGCTGCTCAGGACTTCAGGGAAGTTATTACGATGCCTAAATACGATAGCCAGGAAGTGATTTATAAAGACATTCTAAATATTCTTCGTGAGGCAGTAGCTCAATTGAATGTTGATGAGGATCTGAAATCTTATGGAACTGCAGACATTATTTACGAAGGAGATACAGAGGGGTGGATTCGATTTGGTAATTCGCTTCGATTGCGATTGGCGATGAGAGTGCGCTATGTAGAACCAGGCCTCGCATCCGAGCATATCAATGAAGTGGCTAACTCTCAACTAATAACGACTAATGACCAAAATGCAGACGTAGTATCTGAAGGGGAGGAAGCGACTATCAATGATAATAGAAGTCCTATATTTAATTATATTCAAAACAATCAAAGCAATCCATTGCACTTTACGATGACGGTAAGTGAAAATTTATTAAAAAGGGATGATCCCAGACTGGATATTTATATGCGGCCATCCAATTCGGCGGGATTTAGGTCCAGACCATTCAATATGGTCAAGGAAGATCAAAAGCCAAGGTACGATGGGGATAGCATTACTGCAGTGGGAGAATATTTTCGAGCGGCAGAATTTACATTTAATATTTTGACGGCTGCAGAGGTTCATTTTTTATTAGCTGAGGCAAGTCTGGCGGGTATCATATCCGGGGATGCGGAAGCTTATTTTCAAGAGGGTATAAAGTTGGCTATGGAATTGTACAATGTAGGCCAGGACGAGATGGAAGAATATTTGAATAGTTCTGCAGCTGAACTGGAAGGTTCCGAAGAAGAAATGCTGGAAGAAATAATAACCCAGAAGTATTTGGCAAATGTCTATGAGTGTCATGAGGCATGGGCGGAATACAGGCGTACCGGATATCCTCTCATGTGGATTGGGGAAGGTCCTTCTGATACTGGTGGAGAGATACCCCGAAGACAAAAATATCCATTGGATGAATATGCAAAAAACAAAGAGAATGTGGATGAGGCAGCTTCAATGTTGTCAAATGGTGATGACCCGATGAGTAGAGTATGGTGGGACGTGAAAGAAGGTCTCCCTTTTGATCACCCCAGGCAAGGACAGTTTCCGCCGGAGGTGTATTGATTTATAGATTTTGATAGTCGCATAAATTGCGATACAATTTTAAGCCGGACATTATAGATAAAGGAAAATATGAAAAGATTAGTAGTTATTCTTGTCGTATTTTCCTTTTTTCTTTGGGAAAGGAGTATTTCGCAGGAAGTCTTTGCTGAAGATTTTGAAGTAAGTGAAATAACCGATGTTTTTACTCAATGGAGTGATGTTAGGAATAGCAAAGGCATAGAGTTGAGTGAAGATGTACCTGCAGAGAGTGCGGGAAATAAATCGATGGCGATAACGTATGTTTCGGGTTCTGACAATGGTGCTCATTTATATAAGAAACTTCCACAGGGATTTAAACAAATTCATGCAAGGTTCTATGTGAAATTCCTGACGAGAAATGCGCCATTGCATCATTTTGTAAGGATAGGAGGATATTTTCCTTCTACTTCCTATCCTCAGGGGACCGCAGGAATGAGATCTAGTGGTGATGATTTTTTTAGTACTGGTATTGAGTCCCCGCATGTAGATGACTGGAACTGGGGATTTTATTCATATTGGAAGGATATGCACGGTAGTGGAAATGGAAAATTTTGGGGAAATACATTCCACCCCCAGAGTTCTCTGGAGTTGCCATTAAATGAGTGGGTGTGTGTCGAATTTATGGTTCGCTTAAATGACCCTGTGGGCAGTAGTAATGGAGAACAGGCCTTTTGGATAAATGGAAAAAAAATTCTACATATAAAACCTGGTGTCACGAAGATGGTTAGGGAAGGTGGAAGGTTTTTGGAATCCAAATCCGGAGAGATTTTTGAAGGTTTTCAATGGAGGACAACTACTGATTTGGAGATTAATTATTTCTGGTTAAATTATTATATGACTGGGGGAGTAACAGGAAGTGTGGACAAAGTATTGATTGACGATATTGTAATTTCTGAAAGATATATAGGGCCGTTATGAATTTATACAATTCAACTTATCTTCAATAAGGCTTGCTGTAGAATTGGTCGCATGGGGGAAGACCTTTCTCAGGTCTATTTCATTGTTATTTAATAATCGGGAGGATAAACTTTTTATGAAGTTATTTTTAATTTCAGTAGCCAGGTTTATTTTGCAAATCCCTCGTGAAACGGCTTCGGACAATTGTATGTGCGGTATACCTGACGACCCATGTAAAACCAAAAATGCCTGCGTTGCTTCTTTTATTTCTGATAATCGCTGCATATCAATTTGAGGCGGCTTTTTATAGAAACCATGTGCTGTCCCAATAGCCACAGCGAGTGCATTTACGCCGGTGTCTTCTACAAATATTTTTGCTTCTTCAGAATTTGTCAATCCTCCACTTTGATCCTGTCCGAGTTTGGCAATAAAGCCCAGTTCAGCTTCTACGTTTGCCTCATATGATTCAGCTATTTTTACCACTTCCTGTGTGATTTTTATATTTTCACCGAAAGTTTTTTCACTTGCGTCTATCATTACTGAGTCAAATCCTGCATCCAACACTCTCTTTATTAAATTTATTGAATGACTGTGATCAAGATGGATCCATGCCTGTACTCCGTATAGGTCCAACGCAGATCTTGCCATTTTAACCGCTATTGGCAGGCCTAGATAGTCTATAGAAGATTTGGTCAATTGAAGAATGACGGGTTTTTTAGAGGCCTGAGCTGCTAACATAATTGATTTCAAGGTCTCAAAATTATAGAAGTTGCAGGCTAGTAGGGCTTTCCTGTTTTGTTGACATTCTAGTAGTTTATCTTGAAGTTTCATCGAGAATTATGCATTAGTAGAAAAATATATGGTAAAAACCGCTTTTACCTAAATTGGCAATGAAACAAAGCTAGTAAAATAATTAAACGAAAGATAATTTATTGTATAAAAATATTAAAAAGAAAGTGAAAGTTTAATATCTATATTGTTTTATTAAATTTTTCTTTAGCTATTTTTTCTCTTTCGTGTTTGCTTTCAAGGGCTTTTGTTCCGCCAGCTTGAGTAGTTGATATGGCAGCTATTATACTACCGAATTCCTGACATACCTTCAAAGGCATTTTTTGCAAATATTTATGTATAAAACCGGCATTAAAGCTATCTCCGGCACCAATAGCATCAACTACATCTTCATTGAGAAAAGCTGGTAAATCATACTCCGTATTATTAGAAAATAATTTTGACCCCCGGTTCCCTTGCTTAACAACTGTAATATTCGAATAGGGCTTGATCACTTCAAGAGCTTCGGGAACGGTGTCTGCACCAGTAGCGTTTACAAGTTCGATTTCATTGGGAAGGAATACATCGACATTGGGAAGGATTTCCTTAAGACTAATTTCCCAGGTTTCATGAGGGTCCCATTGCATATCAAAGGATGTAGTCAGACCCCATTGTTTTGCTTTCCCAAATAAATGGGGGATCTCCGCTTTCAAAAGTGGTTGCAAAAAATATGAGGATATGTGTAAATGTGAAAAATGAGAGAATAAATTAGTGTCAATATTATTTTTGGATAGTGTCTTCATCGACCCGGGGTACGTAACATTGGCCCGATCCTCATATGCATTAAGTATAACTGTAAGGCCGGTTGAATGGGTTGAAGATTCACGAATCCATTCGGTGTTTACATTATGTTGATGCAGTGTGTCAATAATCATTTTGCCGTAATAGTCCTTCCCAATTACTCCGATAAATGAAACATCATTTCCCAAATTTGATAAGTTGGATGCGAAAATAGCTGAAGAACTTCCCATCGTTATATTCATTTGATCGGCAAACACTTCCTTTCCAATGGAAGGGAAAGCTGAAAATTTATCAAGAATGATATCAATATTTAACTCTCCAATTACCAGGACTTTCATAAGCGTTTTAGGTTTGCTTTTACGAATTAGAAATTATTCGAAAGATTAATATTTGTCAAATTTAGGAAAACGAAAGCAATAAAATTAAAAAACATAAGATGCTTTTTCTCGGTGAAAATAATTCTACCTATCTTTTACCACGTTATAAGTATATAAACAGTTTTAACGATTCAAAGATTTAAAGCTTTTATCTTTTTTTATTCTTCTTTTAATGTAAAAGGTATAAGTTTGATCATTGGAATTATAAATATTGAAAGGTATGAGTACAAGGGAAAATAAGTCAACGGTAAGTCGCCGAATTGCTATTTTGGATAAGCTCAACAAGGAAGGGCAGGTAAGTGTAAGTGAGCTTAGCGAACTTTTTGATGTAAGTGAAGTTACCATTCGAAATGATCTTGCTCAATTGGAAAAGAAGAATATGCTACTGAGGGCACGTGGTGGTGCTATGAAAGTAAAACAAAGCTATGTAGGATTTGATTATCCTTTATCCGATAAACAAAAGCAAAACCTTCAAGAAAAAATTGATATAGGGAAAAAATCATCCGAACTAATAGAAGAAGGAAATACAATTATTTTAGATTCCGGATCAACTACTTTTGAAGTAGCAAAAAACTTTGACGGGTACAATGATTTGACGGTTATTACCAACGCTTTAAATATTGCTACTTATTTGGCGAAGAGCAAAACAAATGTCATAGTTCCCGGAGGAACCCTGAGAAAAAATTCCCTTTCCCTTGTAGGGATTTTGGCTGAAAAGGGTTTTAGGAATTACTTTTGCGATAAATTATTTCTCGGGGTCGATGGTTTTGATATTAACCATGGAATATCAACACCGAGCATCGAAGAAGCTCATTTAAACCAAATAATGATCGAAATATCGAAAGAAGTAATAGTGGTTTGTGATTCCAGTAAATTTGAAAGGAGAGGTTTTGCTTTTATAGCACCCATGTCCAAAATTGATATAGTTGTAACGGACAAAAACATTTCCGAGGATGCGAAATCCAAACTGGAGGGCGCAGGTGTAAAAGTAATTATTGCGTAAACAGGTGTTCTGGCCTCTTTCATGAGATTAAATAGATTTTTTTGGTTCAGCCCTGAGCTTAAAGGGTGGCCAAGTGCTACTGGTTCTATCTGTGCTTACAGGGTTATTTGTATCCACTAATCCATGATTTAACAACAGTATCAATGGTGATTATACGGTACCCAATCTTTTTTTGATTTTCTCCTGGAATCCTCGTATTTGGGTAGGCCATTCCAATACCTTCCATTCTTTTGAATGGACTCTAAAGATGATTTTATATGGGTAATTCCATTCTGAATTTCGGGAATAGAAAAATCAGTAATAGGGTGATCCTGTGTGACATCATGCGAAAGGTTATAGGCTTCGAAGGAATCTATTTGGATAGTTTGTATGTATTTCATATCACTTTCCGCAAATGAATGAGAGTGTTTTATGGTGTCATTGGGTATCCCCAGAATAGAATAATCCCCTATTCTTACGGAGAACTGAGGTGTAGTGCGGTAAAAGAACCAGGACAAGGGGCTTTTTCTTATGAATGGATTATCAGACCACAGGGGCGTTAAATCTTTTCCGTGGAGGTTCTCAGTGTTCCCTCCACTTGCTCCGGTAAGACCTGATATAGTTGGGAATAAATCTATTAACCCTGCGGGAGTGTGTTCTACGCCTGGTTGAATGTTTTTAGACCAGGAAATAATTCCTGGAATTCGAATTCCCCCTTCATATACATAACTTTTTAATGCGCGTAATTCCCCATTTGAGCCATTTCGGTATGAGCCGTTATCGGAGGCAAAAACTATAAACGTATTTTCTAGCAGGTTTTGGTCATATAGGTATTTATATAACTTGCCAAAAGCCGAATCCAGGTTTTCTATGTTGGCAAAATATTTGGCATCAAATGGATTTTCTGATGGATAGTGTTGTATCAATTGAGTAGGAGAAGCTATTTTCTTGTGGGGTTCATGAAAAGAAATATTAAGGAAGAATGGATTATTGGTGACGTTTGTTGACTGCAACCAGGCCATGGCTTCCTCAATTACTATTTGGCAGGAAAATCCATCTATTTTCCCAATTTCCTTTCCATTTTTTATAAAGTTCACAGGATTTTTGTGTGATGGTTCGGCATTATTTTCTGTGGCGAAGTAAAATTCAAAACCCTGCTCCAGGGGCCCCGGCTGTCCCTGTTCGCCGGTTAAATTACTAAGGTGCCACTTGCCGAAGTGTCCGGTTTTGTATCCTTTGTTTTTTAAAATTTCAGCAATGGTGATTTCTTGATCATGTAGATGCATGGGGTGCCCTGGTGGACGGTAATTGTACATCCCTGCAATTGAGGGTAATTTTCCTGTCAGATAACCGGTTCTGGAAGGTGAGCAATTGGGTGCAGCAGCGTAAAAGTTAGTGAACCGAAGCCCTGATTTCGCAAGTTTATCCAGATTGGGGGTTTTTGCTTTCCCCCCATAACAGCCTAAATCCCTGTAGCCCAAATCATCTGCCAAAACAACGATAACATTAGGACTTTGTCTTTTCTCGACACTGGACTTGCAACTAACGGTGAAAATTAAAAGAATTATTCCCAGTACGGTCATCGTTGGCAATCCATTTTCCATTTTCCCAAAATTAATGGAAATACATCTTTTTGTAGAACGAAATATATTCGTTTAATTCAACAAGATATTTTTCCATTCCCAATATGTCCTCATCGTACACCCAGTATCTCATATCAGGTGTGCGGTTCGCAAAATGCCTAGCGCGGTCTTGTTGGAAAAAATAATCCTTTTCACGGGTTGAAAGTCCTTTCGGTAAACGTGTTTCTTCCCAAACAGATACCATATTTTCATATATTTCTTCCTTGCGATTTATAGCTGTCTCCACGAGATCTTTTGCTTGAAATAAGTAATCTAGAGCGGTTTTATGACTTACGTAGTGGTTCCTGTGTGCATCGCGAATTAGGTATTCAAGCTTTGAAAGGTCCCGATAGGTCAGAGCCGTGTTTCTAATCACTTCCGCTACGGTTTTAAAAACCCTCAGGTCATAAGCATTTTCAATCTTTTCAGCCAGATTGTTGTTAATTATCTGGATAGCTCTATACATTTTCTTTTCCATTCTTCGAGAATAAGTCAACATTTCCTTGTATTCCCTGTTCCAGAATGGGTCATATTCTATATTTTCCGCTCTGGGCAAATCGGGCATGTGTGTTTTTCCTACGTCCCCCCAATGCCATACTTTCCGTTCCAGAGTTGACATGTAATAATAAGCTCCTTCATTGAGGAGTTCGAATAATTCAATAAGTTCAGTCGAGTTTTTTCCGTAATAGTTCCTAAAAAATGAATGGGTAAATTCTGCCAGGTCGGGTTTGTTGCCGTTCCATGAAAAAGCAGCGGAGGTTACAAAACTGAGGATCCAGGCTTGATTGTGATGGCCCGAATCATCCCAGGAGGTATTGATCATCCCATCAAAAATTCCCGATTGAGCGGTAGCTTTGAGGAATTCATACGAATTCTGAAGGCTTCCCGTTTGATTAATTCCTCCCCTTTCCGAATAAAAATAAGGTAAAAATCCCATTTCAATCCCGGGGTTAGGGTCATAGGCAAACACTGTATAACCAAGGTCTTTGGCTTTTTTAGCATATTGAAAGTCGGGTTCTTCATAGTCGTAGCTTTCCGTAAGGACCAGACTGGTATCTGGAGTCATGTTTTTAATAGGTGAATTACTCATTTCCCATCCCATGGGCCTTTCCCAGACCATAACTTCTCTTCCCAGGGTTTTCAAATATGCATTGGCTTTTTCTACAAAGTAGTGGTATACCCCACTGGCACCTATTTCTTGTGCTTTTGCCTTGCATTCATAACAATGGGCTAATTCAAAAGTTTCATCGCTCCCAATGTGAATATATTTGGATCCGGGGGTCACTTCTACTGCCTCTTTCCAAAGGTCGAAAAGTAAATCATAAGTTCCTTCTTTTAAAGGACAAAATTCCCAGGCAGATGCTTCTATTTCACGGAGATGGTGGTACTGTGGCCACTTTAAAATAAAGCTGACATGTCCCAGTCCCTGTACAAGGGGAACCAATTGGATATGATATTTTTTGGCATATTCTGTAAATTCGATCATCTCTTCTTTAGTAAACGCACCTGGAGCACCGATGTCCGGATGTGTTTCATATGCAAGTTTATCTTCCCATTCCCATACAATTATATTGATTTTGTACCGGGCCATATCCCGGATAAACTTTTTTACATAAGATTTTTTATCCTGATGGTGTTTTGTGTCGTAGTGAACTGCCCTTTCTTCGATGTCCGGCCAGTCGGAAATGGTCATTCCCGGAATATAGGTACTTGCATCTCCTTGCTTGACTAATTGTACCAATGTCTGGCTTCCATAAAACAATCCTGTTGATGATTGCGCTTCTATGGTTACTTCATCAGGTGTTATTCTGATCGTATATCCCTGTTTTCCGAGGGTATTATTTTCTTTATTGATTTTGAAGAAAATGTTGCTATTACGAGCCGAGGTAGATGTTGACAGGCTAAGGCCAAACCCATCATGCAATTCTGTAAGTAAATTTTCTATTATAAATTCTTCCTCCTCATTGAGATTACCGGATTGGTAAACCTTTGCCCCTTTTAGATAGAATGGGGTTCCATCGACAGTTACTTCCTGCGGGTATGGAATCACATCCAGGCCTAGACGGCTCAATTCGGATGAGTGTAATAAAACGATTTGGCAAAATATAATAAGTAAGAGAGTAAATACAGAGCGTTGGATACTAGTTGTGTACATATGAGTAATTAAATTTTTAATAAACGGAAGTGATACCTGGTGTTGGAAATGGGTAAATTCCTTTTTGATCCGGAAGAACAGGTGGTATGTCGTCCCAACTTGTAATTTCCTGATATAACTTTAAATCGGATTTCAACGCCATTTCCTGAGAAATTTCCCTGCCTGAATGAGCGGCCATCCTGCCCATATTGGCCGTAAGAGTACTATAGGCACCAAACCTGGTATCATTTTGTGGTTTGTCATGGATTATAGCGTCAAAAAAGACGTCGTGTTCCAGCTGGTATGCATTATTCCCTTTTGAAGGATCAAAACTCCACAAGGCTTTTCCGGTGTGGCTTTGGATTCCTTCACGTACGTTAGCTGTACCTTCTGTACCTATAAACCATGTTCCGTTTTTATTGAAATTTTTGTCAATATTTCTGATTTCACTATGCATTGTAGTGCCGTCATCATAGGTGTATTCAATATAAAAATGATCAAAGACATCTCCTGAGTCCGGGCCTTTAAGGGAAGCTCGTCCTCCCATTCCCTGGGCTTTTACGGGGTAATTGCCTTTTGCCCAATGAACAATGTCTGCATTGTGTATTTGCAGTCCAGCAGGAGCTCCGGCCCAAACCCAGGTAAAATAATGCCAATTCTTTATTTGAAATTCTAATTCTGACGAAACAGTACTCCGAGGAATGAGTGGGTACCCACCTTTCAAATAATAACATGTACTGGAGACTATTTTCCCAATGACCCCGTCTTGAAGCTGTTGAACCATTTCCTGATAAGCCGGGTCGTATCTGTTTTGTAACCCTACTACAACCTTTAGATTTTTCTCATCTGCTACTTTTCCCGCATCCAGTATCCTGCGTGTCCCGGGGCCGTCGCAGGAAAGAGGTTTTTCCATAAATACGTGCTTGCCCTGGTCAACGGCTAATTCGAAATGCTCAGGGCGAAATGCTGGTGGTGTTGCAAGAATGACCACATCACATTTTTCTATCACATTTTTATATGCATCAAATCCCAAAAATTTATTCTCATTGCTGACTTGAAGTTGCTTTTGGATTTCTTCAACTTCCATTAACCCTTCAAAACTTCTGGATAAATGGTCCTCAAAAAGGTCGCCCATAGCTACAAGTGTATTTCCCGGATGAGCCATAAGGGCCTGGGCTGCCGCTCCTGTTCCTCGACCTCCGCATCCCACCAATCCAATTTTCAAGCTGTTCGTTGTTTGGGAACCAAATCTTAAAATACCCGGAAAGGGGGAAACAGCTACTCCACCTGTTATTAATCCGGATTTTTTAATAAAACCTCTTCTATCATATCCTGACATAATCAATTAATGCTTTTATTTCATTTGCAATATATGTATTATGCTTTTATTTTCTTATTTTTATTGCTAGTTTTTAAATCGAAACCTTATTTTTAATTAATTAATTTAAAATGAAGTATTATCCGTTAGTATTTGTTCTTACAGTTTTTTTGGGGTGTGGAACAGAGGAGAATTATTATACAATGGAAGATTTTTCCAAGGTAAAAAAGATAGATACTCACGTACATATAGAGACAGAACGTGAAAACTTTATGGAAAAAGCCCGTTCTGATAATTTTGAGATTATTAATGTTTCGCTGGAAACAAAGAATGGTTGGGATGATGTACATAGAAAGTATCGTTATGGTAATATCCAAAAGAAAAAATACCCTGATCTAGTAGAGACCGTTACGGCTTTTTCTGTAAGTGACTGGGATGATGAGCATTGGAAAGAAAAGGTAATTACCTGGTTGGACAGTTGTTTCCAGGAAGGTGCACTGGGTGTAAAAGTTTGGAAAAATATAGGAATGGTGTCTCGCGATACCATGGGTAAATTAATAATGATTGATGATCCGAAATTCGATCCCATATTCAATTATATCCGGGATCAGGGGAAAACGCTAATGGGGCATTTAGGAGAGCCCAAAAATTGTTGGTTGCCCCTGGATTCAATGACTACCAATAACGACAGGGGGTATTTTGAAAGACATCCGGAATATCATATGTACAAACATCCGGAGATGCCGAGTTATGAGGATCAAATTGAGGCCAGGGACCGTATGCTTGAAAAGAATCCCGACCTTCCTTTTGTTGGAGCTCATATTGGAAGTATTGAATGGAGTGTTGATGAGCTGGCCAAGAGATTAGATAAATTTCCTAATATGTCTGTAGATCTGGCTGCCAGAATGGGGCAAATCTTTTATCAGACGGCGCGGGACCGGGAAAAAGTCCGTGAATTCTTTATAAATTATCAGGATCGTATTTTATACGCAACTGATTTGGCAGATCATGGTAATTCAAGCCAGGAAGAATTATATCAAGGAATGGATAACAATTGGAAAAGGGATTGGCGTTTCTTTGTGACGGATGATGAAATGGAGAGCGACCTGATAAATACAAAATTTATAGGGTTGAAATTACCGGCTTCTGTAATTGATAAAATCTTTTATGGGAACGCTGTAAGATGGTTTGGTATAAAAAAATAAAAACATCCATGAAAAGCACTATCTCTTTATTTGTACTTTTTATCATTCCTGGATTCCTAATGTCCCAATCTTATCACGAAGTGATTACAGGCCCCCTGGACCAGCCCAATAATATCCGGAATTATTTGATGAAGGAGGCTGCTGAATTATCATCAAAATCCTTGGATTCTATTACTACACTTGGAGAATGGAAAGCGGTAAAGGGACAAAAGAAAACCGAATTGGCAGAAATGTTAGGACTAGAGAATTATCCCGTTTTTGAAAAAAGGTCATCCCCGGATATTACGATAGTGGATACCATTTCTCAGGATGGCTTTGATATTGTAAAGCTGTACTATGAGTCGCTGGATAATGTATTTGTTCCGGCGAATTTGTACATTCCCCAGGATCTCGGTACAGCTGCACCTGCTATATTGTACGTTTGCGGTCATGCTCATACGCAAAAACATCATTATCAGGCACATGCCCGCAGTTTTGCAGAACAGGGCTTTGTATGTTTGATCATTGAGACCATTCAGCGTGGAGAGGTCAGAGGAGAGCATTTGGGCGCGTACGAAAAAGGTTGGTTTCAATGGTATAGTCGCGGATATAACCCTGCGGGAGTTGAAGTATGGAATGGGATTCGTGGTATTGATTTGTTGCAACATTTGGATGAGGTAGACCCGGGCAGAATTGGGGTGACAGGCATTTCCGGGGGAGGTTCCCAGAGCTGGTATTTGCCAGCATTGGATGAAAGAATACAAGCTGCTGTAGCTGTGGCAGGCGCTGGATCCCTGGAAGGTCAGGTTTGTCAAAAAACCTTAGACGACCATTGCGACTGTATGATGCCTGTAAATACATATTTGTGGGACTTTCCCGATATAGGGGCTCTCATTGCTCCCAGGCCATTTGTCATTGCACAGACCAGGCATGATGGTTATTATTCTATTGAAAGTGTTCGCGATTTATACCATAGAACTTTAAAAATTTACGACCTGTATGGTACTGCGGAGAATCTTGCTATGATGGAAGCTCCCGGAGGGCATAGTTATGGAGCCAATGAAGAAATGCGTCCGTTGATTCTATCTTTTTTTCTGGAACAATTGCAAGGCATTAAAAAGTCACCGGATGAAATTGGAGTCATTGAAATCGCAAAAGTACTTTCTAATGAGCAACTAGCTGTTTATACAGAAGGTCCACCTGATAAAGATCGTACTAAATCGATCCAGGAAACTTTTGTCCCTAGAGCAAATATTCCTGATTTCAAGAATAAGGAAGAATTGTTTGAGTACAGGGAAGAAATTAAGAAGGTATTGAAGGAAAAGACTTTCAGGGCATTTCCGGAAGAACCTGTTTCATTTGAAGGAAGGTTGGACTTTTCCACCCGTAATTTTTCCAAATTCGGTAGGGAAGTATACAGTTTTGTGCCAGAGGAAGGCTGGAGGTTGAAATTAGATATAAGAAGAACGGCTTCCCAGAAGGAAGAACCTGCTCCAGTGATCCTGGTTCTTAAGAATCCGAATGAAGGTAAATGGGAGTCCAATCATTTGGTATCTGGGAAAAATAAAGATCACAACGTAGTGTATTTTGAAGCCCGGGGAATAGGGGAATCCGGATGGGCTGAAAATCAAAAGTGGCATATACGGAGAGCTTCAGCCTGGATAGGAAGGACGATAGCCTCAATGCGAGTATATGACGTGATACGGTGCCTCGAATATTTGAGGACCCTGGATGGAGTAGACCCCAATAATATTCATCTGGCGGCAAAAGACGAAATGACCGTCGTAGCAGCCTATGCAGCACTGTTGGATGGTAATATTAAATCCCTTACGCTGGAAAACCCACCAGCTACGCAAGATATAGAGAGTGATCCGGAAGGAAGAGGGCCAGCGATGGAAATGTTGAATTGCCTGCGAATAACGGATATTGTGCAGGTAGTTGCCAGTCATTTTCCGCAAAAAATTACATTGCTCGGGCATATTCCGGAGACTTATGAATGGGTAAAAACGACATACAATAATTTAGGATTTGCTGAAAGAATAGAAATTTTGGATTAATCCTTCCGGGATAGAAGGCTTATGAATTCTTCGAAAAAATATTTTATTTTTTCCTCTGTTTCAGAATCTATTATATTCCCGTCATTCTTAATTTTACTTTTTACGCCCCGAATCAACAAGGTTGTTTCTTCTGTAAATACGGCTTGTAAAGTTTTCATAATAAGCTTTAATTCTTCATGTCCTTTTATACCGCTGGTGGAAGCAGTAATGATTCCTACGGGTTTGTCGGACAAAACGGTAGTGGATACACACCACTCCAATATATTTTTCAGTCCGCTGGGAATACTGAATACATATTCAGGTGTACATATAATGATTCCATTGCATGTTCCAATTTGTTTTCGCAAATGTTGTATTTTCAGTGGTATATTATGTTCTGTCCTGTCTGTTTGAAAATGCGGAAATTCAGTCAGATTGTCCAATATTTCAAATTCGAATTCTTTGTTTGTTTGCTTTTCTATCCATTTGAGAATGGATAGATTGGAAGAATTGGGACTTGCACTTCCATTGATAGCTAGTATTTTTTGTTTCATTAAAATGGCTTTAGTAGTTTTGGAACATTTTCATTATTTACCTGCGCTGAGAACAAAACCAACTTAAGGATTTCTATATTGTTTAATCCCTAAGTAGGAAAAGTTAGGTATTTATCTTTTATACTTTAACGCAATAAGCAATCACTTCGGATGTCAGAATTACGGTACTTACGATTTACAGGATTCCATACCAGGGGGACAAAACAAAATAAGAAGATTTCGTTGCAATCTATTCTATGTATTTCCGGGGGTAGTGAGCAATTACGATCTGAATTTATCAAAGAATTATATAATTCACGAAATGGAGGTAGCAAGAGAATACAATTGGTCAATGAGAACGGAGAATCTGTGGTCCAGCACATATTATTGGCGCAGGATAGGAATAAATATTTGAAGAAACATAGTCATCAGGGGCTGTTTTTTCAGCAACGGTTCCAGAGTGCCTATGCAGATATCGGCGATACAGTCAAGGATGTGATCTATAGTGCCCAGCAGAAATTTCATTTTCCCGACTTTCCTAAGTTACTGGATATTCTGGAAGTTCAACCCCTTTTGGAAAAACCGTTAATACAATTGTCATCAGGGGAGTGGCAGAGATATACCTTTATGTTAAATATTATAAAAAAGCCGGACATTTTACTTTTTGAGGACGGATTGAAAGGCCTCGATTCCCGGTGGAGAAATAATATTATCGATTTATTTTTGTCCGGGGTATTACCAGTTCCGACCCTGATTTTTACTTCTGATAATGTCCTTGATGAAATACCCACTGAATACAAACTACATTTAGGCAATCAATATAAAGAAACTTCAGGTGGGGATCCCGGTATTTCTGATGATCTACGGGATTTGATCAATTCATACTATTCTTCGCCGAAAAATCCAAAAGTGATTGTGCGCATGGATGGTGTGAATATACAATACGGTACAAAAAAAGTATTGCAAAATATCAGGTGGGAAGTAAAAAGTGGTGAAAGCTGGAAGATTCAAGGGCATAATGGAGCCGGAAAAAGTACATTATTGAGCCTGATATATGGAGATAATCCCCAGGCTTATAGCCAACCCGTATACCTGTTCGGAAGGAAAAAAGGAAGTGGGCAGTCAATTTGGGAACTTAAATCTAAAATTTCTTACTTCAGCTCAGATCTTTTCCAATACTTTAATTCCAAAAAGTCCGGATGGGGTGTAATTCAATCTGAAATGAAAACACCACATATAGAATCGAATATGCCAGCAGAGGAATTAATATTTGGATTAGCGGATTATTTTGAGATAACAGAGCACTTGGATACACCTTTCTCTCGATTAAACCCGAATGTAAGAAGGCAGGTTTTACTTATTGCTACCTATTTAAAATCCTCAGAGTTAATTATTCTGGATGAGCCGTATCATGGCTTTGACAACAAAACTATCGCCAGGAATAATCGCTTAATTGAATATATAATATCAAATTCTAACCAAGCCCTTCTGTTTGTTTCCCATTATTCACAATATTTTCCTGAAGACATAATGAATAAATTGGTATTAAACGAAGGAGAAATACATGAAATCACAATTTCCTGATCCATACATTCCGGAAGCTAACGGGATTGCTATGATCTTGAAGAACAAGAGGACCAGGCCCGTGAGTCTCATAGCTCGGTTGACCAATAAATGCGGTACCTCCTTTTATCTCGGAATGGTTTTGTACGAGAACACCATTGTGTAATACAGTGACATAAGCTGGTTTTTCAAGGGATCCATCACTTCCAAACTTGGGTGCGGTATAGATTATATCATAGCTATTCCATTCTCCAGTTCGCTGCATTGCATTGACTAACGGAATATGTTGTTTATATATACTAGCGGCCTGGCCATTAGAGTAGGTCCTGTTTTGATAGGAGTCTAATACCTGTACCTCGTATTTACCCTGGAGAAAAATACCACTGTTTCCCCTTCCCTGTCCTTCACCTTTTATTATTAAGGGAGATCTCCATTCAATGTGGAGTTGAAAATCCTCAAATTTTTCTTTAGTTTGAATGGGACCTGTTCCCGGAACTACAGTAAATAGATTTCCTTTAATCTGCCATGATGGATCATTGCCATCCTTATCTGTCCATTTGTCCAGATTATTCTCAGAAAATAAAATAATTGCATCGCTAGGCGGGGTGGCATAACTTCGTCCGGGGTTGATAACTTGAGGTTCTGGTTCCCATACCTCGGTATCTTTAGGATCGCCTTGGCCAAAACTAGTTCCCATACTAAATGCCAATAAAAATGCGAGGAAAAATATTGCTTTTTTCATTAAGGATAAAATTTTCCACTAAATATACATGAAAATGGTAAAAATAAAAGGGGCACATAAAAAAAAAGAGGAGGTTGGACATTGCATCCAACCCCCAAAGCTAAACCCCAAAAGAAACAAAAAGATATATAATCTTTGTGTAAAGATACAAAAATAAAACTATTCTGTATCTAATGACTCTTTTATTTTAGATTCAATTTCTTCGGCTACCTCAGGATTATCCAGCATAAATTGTTTAGCTGCTTCTCTACCCTGAGCAATCTTGGTATCGCCATAGCTATACCATGATCCCGCTTTTTTTATTACATCCTGGTCTACACCAAGGTCTACTATTTCACCTTCTTTGGATATACCCTTACCATAAAGGATATCAAACATAGCTACTCTAAAAGGTGGTGCCAATTTATTCTTTACTACTTTTACCTTAACGGTATTTCCGACGACATCTCCATCTTTATTTTTTATTGGAGAACCACTTCTTCTAATGTCCAGTCTGATTGAAGAATAAAATTTAAGGGCATTTCCACCCGTAGTGGTTTCGGGATTTCCAAACATTACCCCAATTTTTTCCCTCAACTGGTTGATGAATATACAACAACATCCGGTTCTCCCGATTGTCCCGGTCAATTTTCTTAAAGCCTGTGACATTAATCTTGCTTGCAGTCCCATTTTTGAATCCCCCATTTCTCCTTCGATTTCGGAGCGGGGAGTCAAAGCTGCTACGGAGTCAATGACGAGAATGTCAATAGCTCCTGAACGAATTAGGTTTTCCGCTATTTCAAGTGCTTGCTCTCCATTATCGGGTTGCGAAATCAGTAGATTTTCTGTATCGACACCCAAAGAGTTGGCATAATTTCGATCAAATGCATGTTCAGCATCTATAAAAGCAGCAATTCCGCCTTTTTTTTGACATTCGGCTATTGCATGTATAGCTAATGTAGTTTTACCTGAGGATTCTGGGCCGTAAATTTCCACTACCCTGCCTTTGGGAAGTCCATTTACTCCCAATGCCAGGTCCAGGCTCAACGAGCCCGTTGAAATCGATTCTACATCGATTACCGGGGAATCCCCCATTTTCATTATAGCGCCTTTGCCGTAGGTTTTTTCCAACCTATCCATGGTCATTTTAAGCGCTTTGAGTTTAGCTTCCTTATTTTCTGACATCTACATTACAATATTTTCTCTTAACAGAGTTAATTCAAATGTATGATATTTTCTCAGGGAAAACAAATATTTATTGGCAATAAATCCGAAAAAATACAAACACTTTTAATTATGCCGTTTTAATTCCTGTTTTCTCACTGTATTCTAAAATTCTTTGGCGAGATTTTCGTGAAGGTTTTAAGTTTTCACTGTTCAAAATCTCTTTTGCCTCCATAAATTCTGAATACATGTCATTTGATTTGGCATCAGTTTGTATTCTATCCAATATCTGCGAATTCTCTTCAGCAGACGTTTCGTTGTAAATGAAAGAAATTAATTTAAGTGTAAATTCTAGTTTCATAGGCACTTTTAAAATTTAATAATCAAAATTTCCATACTAAAACTATTTTTAATTTACCAATATTGCAGTCTTTTTTTACTTTAACATATACAAAATCTTTCTCATTTATAAAAGATAAAACTTCGTATCAAACCACAACATTGGTTTATATTGATGTTATTGTAACTATTAATCTTGTTATCTTATTTTTTAAAACCTGAAAAGTTTTCTAAATGAAGAGAATGAAGAATTTTTCAATATTATTCAATCTTTATCATAAAGGTTTTAAAATGACAGTTTAACGTCAGGGGGTTAATAGATTTTTATAACAACTCATTAGCTGGAACCCATAAGTAGTTTTGAATTTTAACTACTTTATTGTGTTTTACTTTCACCCCTTCCGACTCTAATTGATTAGCCATGAAATCAGGGGTGGGAAAATGCAACCTCCCGGAAAGTACCCCGGCTGCATTGACGACCCTATGTGCCGGAATTTCCCCATAACCTGCATGGTAATTACGAAGGGCATACCCGACCATTCGGGCCGACCCCAAAGCTAAGTAATCAGCGATATTTCCATAAGTGGTAACCTTACCCCTAGGAATTTGGGCTACAACTTCATAAACCTGTTCGTAATAAAATTTGCTATTATTTGTCATACCTTTGCCATCCTGAAAGTAAAAAATCGATATGAATTTTTCAGATATTAGCTATTTAATTTTAGAAGTTAAAAATTTAACGGACGCCAGATATTTTACAGCTATGGGGGTTGATTATCTTCATTTTGAACTTGATCCCCGGGAGGAAGGTGCCATAACAACGGAGGCGTTTACCGGAATTATTGAATGGGTTGAGGGCCCAAAAATTTTATGCTCTATTGATCATATGTTCACGGACGAGCATATAAGGGAAATTATAGAACAAGATGCTGTACATGGTATCCTTAGTAAACATGCAGACCTCATAGACTTTTGTAACAGAATCAAACCATTAACATCCATTTTAAAGGTAGGAAATGGCACCGCTCCATTAAAGGAGGATCAGACCATAAATGGTATTCTTAGTGAAACTATAGTATCAACCTCAATTCCTAATTTTGTGATTTGTAACTCACCTCATGATGCTCATAAGAAAATAAAAGAGGGGCTTAGGGAACTGGCTCTTTACGCCGGTGATGAAACGCAAGTGGGCATTAAGAATTTTGATGACTTTGATGATCTATTTTACATGGAATAAACTTACTTTCCAACTTCTTCCACTTTTTTAGCCAAATCAACAAAAGTTTCCATTTTTACCTGTTCACCCCGTAAGTCATTGAGATTCATTTCTTCAGCTTTTTGTTTAAGGACGGGGTCAGAAAAGTTATTTCTCAATTTTTTACGGCGGTGAGTAAAAGCCGATCGAACTACTTTTTCAAGCGAGTGGAAAGAAATACCGGGGTCTTCATTTTTCCTTTCAAAACGCACTACAGCTGACAGGACATTTGGGGGCGGGGAAAAATCTCCGGGTTTAACCTTATACACAATCTTTGCATCGTAGAAGACCTGTGTAAGTATTGCAAGAGACCCGTAATCTTTGGTATTCACTTTTCCCACGATCCTTTTGGCCATTTCATATTGAAACATCCCTAATCCGGCGGGAATCAAATTTTTATTCTGCAACATTTTGATCACTATTCGCGAGGATATATTGTAGGGGAAATTACCGACCAGCAAGAAGGGTTCCCCTTGAAATACCTCTTTCATATCCAGTTTCAAAATATCTTGCTCTATGAGCTCATTATCCGCAAGTAGATGTTGGTCTTTTAAATAGGCTATCATATCTCTGTCTAATTCTACTGCTCGAAACTTTTTATCCAGACGAATTAGCTCTTTTGTTAGAATTCCCCGGCCCGGACCAACTTCCAATAAGTTGGGAACATGATTCCATTCACTTACTATTTTGGCCATATTAGCCGTTAAATATGTATTCTTTAAAAAGTGTTGACCAAAAGATTTTTTTGCTTTCATGGATATTTACAATTCATCAATCGCTTTTGTTAACTTTGCGAATGTTTTGACTAAAGTAACACGAAAATATGTATAAGCCTAAAATAGGAATTTCCCTGGGGGATGTTAATGGAATAGGACCCGAAGTAATCATCAAGGTTTTGATGGAAAAACGCATTCTCAATCAGTGTATTCCATTAATTTATGGTTCTTCAAAAGTTATTTCGTACCACAAAAATATTGTTAATCCTACCGAATTCGAATATTCCAATCTTTCTTCAGCAGAAACTCCTGTCGAAAATAAGATAAACATCATTAATTGCTGGTCAGAGAATGTAAATATTACGTTGGGGGAGCCCACTGAAGATGGGGGGAAATATTCAGCTTTGTCATTGGAAAGAGCATTGACAGATTTGAAAAATGGTCTGATTGATGCTGTAGTTACTGCTCCTATTAACAAGCAATCCATGTCCAAAGTCAATTTTGGATTTCCGGGTCATACGGAGTATATCACGCAATTCTTCGGAGAAAAAAATTCCATGATGTGTATGGTGCGTGAAGATTTGCGGATTGGATTGGTTACCAACCATATCCCTATTTCGGTAGTAGCTTCCTCCATTTCTAAGGAATTGATAGGTAAAAAAATAAAAACATTCAAAGAGAGTTTGATCAGGGATTTCGGGATTGAAAAACCGCTCATAGCTGTTTTGGGATTAAATCCACATGCCAGCGACGGGGGGGTAATTGGAGATGAGGACGAGACCATCGTCCGCCCTGCGGTTATTGAAGCAAAAAAGAATGGCAATCTTGTATTCGGGCCCTTTGCAGCTGATGGGTTTTTTGGGAGTAATGAGTATAAGAAATTTCACGGGATACTGGCTATGTACCACGATCAGGGTTTGGTACCATTTAAATTACTTAGTTTTGGTGAAGGTATTAATTTTACAGCAGGATTGCCAATAGTCCGCACTTCTCCTGATCATGGAACCGGGTTCGATATTGTCGGCAAGAATATTGCTAATCCTATGTCCATGCGCAAGGCTCTTTATCAAGCGGTAGACATCGTTCGACAGCGTAAGACTTTTGATGAATGGAACAAAGACCCTTTAGTAAAACAAGGAACTCACCAGGAAGGGGATGACAGTTTTAATCCGGATGAATTCGATCAATAAAAATAAATAACTTGAAAAAAAGTACTATTTCGATATTAGTCATTGTCGGCGTTTTGTTAGTCGATCAGGTCGTAAAATTCGTTATAAAAACGAACATGTACTACCATCAACAGATCCCTATTCTCGGACAAGACTGGGCATTTATCCATTTTGTAGAAAATAATGGAATGGCGTTCGGAATTAGCCTTGGTGAAAATTACGGAAAGTTAGCTTTGAGTATTTTTAGAATTATTACCGTAATAGGACTGGGTTGGCTAATCAACTCATTACTAAAAAAGAAAGAGCGTTTTGGATTAATTGTGGCGCTTTGTTTAATATTTGCAGGCGCAATGGGCAATATTATTGATAGCGTATTTTACGGTGTAATATTTTCAGATAGCGGATTTGTACCCTCGGAAATAGCTACGTTCCTACCCCCGGAGGGAGGCTATTCTTCATTTTTGCACGGTAAGGTTGTCGATATGTTTTATTTTCCGATGATTGATACGGTGTGGCCATCCTGGGTTCCCATAATTGGAGGAAATAGTTTTCAGTTTTTCAGACCGGTATTTAATGTCGCCGATTCCAGTATCTGTATTGGAATGTTTACACTACTTATCTTTTACAGGGATTTTTTTTCCGGAGGGAGCCATAAAAAAGCGAAAGAAGTTCAAGAGACAGCTAACACAGATTAGTAATTTTAAAAAATAAAAGGCTATCTATTGTTGATAGACAGCCTTTCAATTTATTCCTGCTGGGAAGTCAGATATTTAATAGTTTTCTTAGCTGAACTGACCAGCAATTTCTTTGCAGTTGTTGCAGAAATCAATGGGCCATTTGAAACAGTTGATCCGCTTTGGTATATGATGCAACCGCAGAGGAAGCTTTGCTTATGCGATCATAATTGATGGCATAATGTACAAACTTTCCGTCTTTTTCATTTGAAACAATGTCCGCATCGCGTAAAATTCTCAAGTGCTGTGAGGTGATAGATTGCTCAATCTGAAGAGTTTTGTAAATGTTATTTACATTTGTTTTCCCCATGCTGTCAATATATTCCAATATCCTCAGACGGAGGGGATGAGCTAAAGCATGGGCAATAGCCCAAGCAGTATTAACCCGCTCAGGGTTAAGTGAAACCTTTGTAGTTTTCATAACCTTTTAGTTTTCGTAGTTTTGAATTAATTAAACCTTAGTGTAACAAATATTACAATTTTTTATATATATTCCAAGTAAACACAAAAAAAAATGCTGTAAATTTTTACAGCATTTAGGTTCTAGGTTCTAATAGGTCATATTCACAGAGTCCTTAACGGTCTCGTAAAAACAAAACTCATCGTAAAAAAAGGTTTATTCGTTAGTTGGTAAAAGAGTAAAGGTTCTTGGAATAGACAGAAGGTTTTCTTTGAAATGCTATTCAGCTAACTCTTCTACTAAGCGGTTGATTTGTTTAAGTCGTTCTTTATCAAGAGAATAATAAATATACTTCCCTTGTCTCTCTGTACTTACCACTCCTGCTCTTCTTAAAATGGCTAAATGTTGAGACGCTACACTTTGTTCGAGTCGAAGTTTGATATAAATATCGGTTACAGTCATCTCCCCATTCTCTTCAAGCAAGTTAATAATTCTTTGCCTGAGTTTGTGGTTTACTGCGCGTAATACTAATACAGCCTTTCTTAACTCGGAATAGTTCAGAAGGATATCCTTCTTTCCCATTTTCAGTGTAAATGTCTCTTTCTTATGCTTTCTCATTTTTATTGTTTTAGGCTTATCAAATGACATTTAATCTTAATACCAAAACTGTACCAAAAACAGACAAGCCTATAAATAATTATTAAAATTTGTTAAACAATCATTTCCAATTTCAAATATACAACAATAATAACAAATGTGTAAAACATTGATTATTAATTAAAGTATTGCTTTTTCGACGTAGTTATATTCGGCTTTTTAATATAAAGCGGGTTCGTATGAAAAAGATCAGAAAATTTATTTTTACCGTATTTTTCTGATGAAATAGGGCCCATCATTCCGGCATTCTGATCGCAATTCAAATAGTACCATGACTTGCCAGCTGGTGCTATAGACTCCCACTTGGGAACTCCATTTCCAATAAAACACACCGAATGGTCAAAAAATTCCCTGAAAGATCTCGGTGTAAGTATTTTGGCCCCTCCAGCGGAAAAAAGAGACAATGATTTATCAAATGCGGAAGTGTATACTTCCATTCTTCGGGCATCAATTAGTGGAATATAATAATCCAATCCCGGATGCTTCCGGCTGGCTTCATGCGCTAAAATCTCAAATCCCGTCATAGTAATCATAGGAATACCCAATCCATAGCACATTCCTTTTACTGTGGACAATCCAATTCGAAGGGATGTATAAGATCCCGGACCTATATTTATAGAAATCGCGGTTAAGTCTTTCATATTAATTGAACATGACTTTAGAGCCTCGAAAATCATTGTGTTTATATCCCTTCCATGCTGAAAAGTTTCTTCATTAGACTTAACATACAAAATTTCATCGGTAGATTCCTTTTGAAGGCTAATGGAGCAAAAATTTCCGGATGTTTCAACATTTAAAATCATGAATTCCCATTTATGTAAAGAACAAAAATAGAAAAGTAAGTGCAATTTGATACAATTGTACTTAACATTGATCTAATTGTAAGTTCCAACTATGTCCTTTGATGGAAGGGAACAACATCATTTTTGAATTATAGGCTCTGTTCTCCAGGTCATCAAAAGATGAAATACACCCTATCTAGGAAAGATGAAATACATAATTGTTAACTTTGATAACAAGTATTCTAAACCATTATGAACGTTCAGGTAAAATCATTTACTGGAGAAAGTGCCAATATTTACAAGAAGGATCTTGCTCAATTGAGGATTGAGGTGTTTCGGGAATTTCCATATTTGTACGATGGAAATATGGAATATGAGGAAAAATATCTGGATACTTTTATGCAGGCAGAGGATAGTATTATTGTTGTGGCGTTTAATAGAGATAAAGTGGTAGGAGTGTCTACGGGTATCCCGTTAATAAATGAACCTATTGAAATAAGAGAAGTATGGATTGATAAGGGGTATGATATTGAAGATATTTTTTATTTCAGTGAATCGGTATTGAAAAAAAATTATCGCGGTCATGGGATAGGGGTTACATTTTTTGAACAAAGGGAGCAATGGGCTACAAAACTAGGGTATGGATCTGCAATTTTTTGTGGAGTAATTCGATCAGAAAATCACCCCCTCAAACCCGAAGGTTATGTGAACCTGGAATCATTTTGGGCCAATAGAGGTTATGAAAAGAAAAAAGGATTTCAATGTTCTATGTCCTGGAAAGATATCGATCAATCCAATGAAAGCTCGAAATCGCTTCAATTTTGGTCCAAATCTCTTTCCTCCGGGCAATAATCAGGCAAATTTTTAGGAAAACAATGAAAGTCAGTGTCTCCTTTGACAGGAATCATTGTACGATTGATTTCAGTAATGCACATTTGCATTGATCAAATATGTATTGCTATGTTTATACGGGGGATTATAATTGCCTGTAGTTGCGGACTTTTGTTCTCTTGTGTACATAAAAACACGAGCGAAGTTACCGAGGTGCTGAGAAGTCAATTGGTCAATGACTCATTCTTTTTGTCCGGTACCTATTACTGGAATTTTAAATTAATGGGGGGTGTCCAGAAAAGTAATCATTCCTTTTTTCGTGATAGTATCAAATATTCCATGCGGGGGAAAGTGTATTCTACAGACTACACGATGAAAAAATTATCATTTGACGGGTCCCAGGGAAAATGGATAGGTGAAGATAGTAAAGGGATCGTTTACGTTTTATTTTTTAAAGAAATCAATGGGAATATTGTTAGTATTTATAAACATAAATGTAAGTCAAATGGTCTGCAGGAAGCAATCAACTTTGATCTTCCATTACCTGATGCCACGGAAGACCATGGATGGAACAGGTATTCGACAAATGAAGTTGTTCGGGAAGAGGTCTTGCCGATACATGGACATTATGTCCATAATAATGAGAAACTTATTATTTCTGACCATGAAGTAATAATGAATGGAAAAGCATTTACAAAACTAAGTTTTCATAAAGGAGAGAGAAGGTGGGTTGGAATTTCAAATAAGCAGTATTTACAACTGTTTTTCCAATCTGTCTCTCATGACAAGGGAATTCCTCTTTCCGTACATGAATACACATCATTGGAAAGTGCGTATAAAACTAAATATACTTCCGTAAAGTTTGATGTTTATGACAGATTATAGACCCGATATTCATACAGAAAATGACATAAAATTAATGGTTGATTCTTTTTATGAAAAGGTAAATAATGATCCTGTTTTATCTCCCATATTTAATGATTTTGCCCAGGTAGAATGGGACAGTCACTTGCCTGTAATGTATCGTTTTTGGAATACCCTAATTTTTGCAAATCAAACATATAAGGGAAACCCATTTGGTGTTCATATCCCATTACCTATAGATAAAAAACACTTTGACAGGTGGATAGAATTATTTGAAAAAAATATTGATGAACTTTTTGAAGGGCCGGTTGCAAATAATACCAAGGAAAGGGCAAGGTCCATCGCTATGGTGTTTGAGAGTAAATTGAAGTATATTAAATAATTGAAACAACTTTCCATATGATAAAGGCGAACTTGAGAGAAAATTTGAAATTTGATGACAGTAAGCCGGTTCTTACTGTTATGTTTGACAGTGGTTTTTCGAGAGAAATTCGAATCGTTTTGAAAAAGGGTCAGACGATGAAGGAGCATCAAACTCCATTCCCCATAGTGGTAGAAGTGGTAAAAGGAAAGATCGAATTTGGTGTGGATGGAGTATCAACGGAATTAAATGAAGGGGACCTGGTGGCATTGAATGGAGGAATCCCCCATGATTTATTAGGAAAAGAAGAGAGTATAATTCGGCTATCCATTTCCAAGAAGGATAATGTAAGGAGAGTAGAAAAAATTCTCGAAAACTCTTAATATGGTAGTTCTATACAATTGTATAGAGGAGGTGTAGTCTTTACCTGATAAGTAAAATTATATATTTGTCCTGAAAGAACAAAATGTAATCCAGTGGGTAAAGCAAAACCAAGGCTGACACGATTGGCATCGATTGTTACACAATTGCAATCAAAACGCCTTGTGACTGCTACTGAAATCTCCAGTAAATTCGACGTCAGTATTCGCACAGTATACCGGGACATAAGAACCCTTCTGGATTCCGGTATACCAATTATTACGGTAGAAGGGAAAGGGTATTCATTGATGGAAGGATATCGTCTTCCTCCCATAATGTTCACAGAACAGGAAGCCAGCGCATTAATTACAGCGGAACAAATTATCAATCAAAATAAAGACAGGTCTTTTTCGGAACAATTCCATAATGCTATTACCAAAGTAAAAGCCGTTCTGGGAAGCTTACAAAAGGAGAAGATTGAATTAATTGAAAAAAGGATCCAGATAAGAAATAATCCGGAGCAGGAAAAAACCAGTAACTATTTAATGCAAATTCAGACCGCGATTTCCGATTACAGGACGCTAAGCCTGCAATATTTTTCCCTTAGCAATAAGGACAGTAAAAGGACTGTGGAACCATTTGCATTGTATACCACAAAAGAAAATTGGGTTTTAATTGCCTTCTGTAGGTGGAGGAATAACTTCAGAGCGTTTAGATTGGATCGCATGCAAAAAATCCAACTAAACAGTGAAAGATTCGAACCCCATAAATTATCTCTGGAGGAATATTTTAAAAGCTGTCGTAAAAAATGGGATAACACCCCTGACAAACCTTTGACATAAGAGGACTTTACCTTTGGTTCGAATCAAAAAATTATCAAATGAAATATGTAAACATTGATCCATTTCAGATTATTGGGATCTCCATTCACACAACCAATGAAAATGGACAGGCATCTTCTGAAATTGCTGAACTTTGGAACCAGTTTATGACAAAAGGACTTTTACGTAAAATTCCCAACAAAATAGACAATACCATTTATTCCCTTTATACTGATTACGAAGGAGACCATACCCAACCCTACACAGCTTTATTAGGGTGCAAAGTAAATTCCCTTGGAATAATACCTGAGGGAATGATTGGAAGGCGTTTTGGAGAAGGGAAATATGTAAAGGTTTCTGCACATGGTGATCTAACGGAGGGACTTATTGTCAAGCAATGGTCTAAAATTTGGAGGATGGAACTAGATAGAAAATATTCCATAGACTTTGAAGTGTTTGGTGATAAGGCTCAAGATCCCACAGACGCTGAAATAGATTTTTATATTGCTGTAAAGTAATGGACATATGACAAATAAGAAGGATATCTCGGAGGAAATAGAAAGTTTTTATTTAAATAAAGAAGAGCCTTTTCGAAGTTGCTTATTGGCCTTACGTGAAATAATCCTCAGACAGGATGAAAATATAACTGAAACAAGGAAGTGGGGCATGCCTTGTTTCTGTTTTAAGAAAAAGATGTTTTGTTATTTGTGGATGGAAAAAACAACTCATAAACCTTATATCCTAATGGTTGAAGGAAAACATCTCAATTTCCCTGGGTTGGAGTCTGGTAATCGTACAAGGATGAAGATTTACAAAATTGACCCTAACAAGGATATTCCAATCGATTCTGTGGAGGAATTACTTAATATGGGTCTTGATTTATACAGAATGGGCGTAATCAAAATCAAATAGGACTATTTAAAAGGTCTGAGACTCATTTTAAAACTTAGCAAAAATTTAAAATTACCCTCAAAACAATTTATGCCCAAAAGCTATTTGATCTAGATTAAAATAAAAATAGTATGTCTGAAAATTGGCTGGAAAAGTGGAATCAAAGATATAGCGAAAAGGAATTTGCTTTCGGTGTAGAACCCAATATTTATTTTAAGTCACATGTAGATAAATTACCCGTTGGGAAAATCCTTTTTCCTGCAGAAGGTGAAGGAAGGAATGCGGTGTATGCTGCCCAATCTGGGTGGGATGTTTCCGCCTTTGATATCAGTTTCAAAGGAAGGAAAAAAGCTATGGAACTGGCCAAACAACGGAATGTTTCTTTAGATTATAAAGTAGGGGAATTACCAGAACTTGCATTTGACAATGATACATTTGATGCGATAGCATTGATTTATGCTCATTTTCCGACGGAAATTAAATCAAATTACCACCAAATATTGAGTTCTTTGCTAAAGACTGGAGGAACAATTATTTTCGAGGCTTTTAGTAAAAACCACCTTGAATACAGGGCTAAAAATCCTGGAGTAGGTGGCCCCAGCAACTTTGATTCTCTATTCTCGAAAGAAGAAATATTAAAAGATTTTAAAGGTTACGAAGTGATGGAACTGGGAGAGGAAGTTATTGATTTACAAGAAGGAAAATACCACGTGGGCAAGGGGTCCGTAATTCGGTTTGTAGGAAGAAAAAGTCGGGCATATAGTATAAGCAAAATTTAATTTTTACCTTGAAAGGTCATAAATGATTTTGCTGAAAAAACTACCGATATTCCTTCCATTACTCTTTTGCCTCTATTGTTCGAGCGAACAAAAGCCAGCTGTTTTAACTTTTGAGTTTATTGAGGAATTCCCACAAGATGTAATTATCACTCGTTTTACAGACCAATTTGTGCATCAGATTGATACTTTTCACATGGAAAGTAAAGAGGATCGCAGCATTGTACTGGAAGTGGATCGTCCGCAATACTTATATGTATTATTTCACGACAGGAAAGAAAAGTTTTTTACACAACCTGGCAGCAAATTAAGAATCTCCCGGTTTGATGATCGGTATGAATTTGAAGGTGAATTGAAACGGGAAAATTATTTTATATTTCAAATTCCTGATAATCTTGAATTAAAAAATAAGGTATGGGATTACAAGTCTCCTTTGATAGAGTTCAAAGAAGAGGTAGCTGACTATTTTGCTTACAAAAAAAAGGTGTTGTCCGATTCTTTTCCGGAGAAAGAAGATAATTTTTTCTATCGCCTAAATCTTATTGAGGACAGGGCTATGCAAAATAGTGTAGTCCTTCAACATATTAATAAGAACAGCGAATATTCAATTCAAAACAGTTTGTTTTATGAATCGATTGATACCGGTTTATTTGATTTTAAAAAAATGAGCCGCTTTCTCGATGCTGCCAATTTGCGATCATTTTATAGTAAAATGGGAACCCAATACTACATGATGAAAAAATTTGGATCCAAATTTCATGACCTCCGGATAGAGGAGAAATACCTTTTGCGGGGAGAAGTAATAAGTGAAAAATTTCCACAACCTATTCGATCAGTTCTGATGTATGACGATTTAAAATATTATCCTCTGGAGTACGACCATATACCTGATTCCATGGACCTTCCATCACCCAGGGAATTGTTGGATCGTTATGAAGAGAGTTTATTACCGGAAGCATATGCATTTCTAGTAAAAGAATTTGATAAATGGGAAGAAGCAATATTTGCTTATGTAGATGGTCAAATGATACCAGTTTTTGATTTTAAAAGCAAGTTGAATACATCCTATACATTATCGCCGGAAACATTTGGGAGTTCAGTATTAATTGATGTATGGGCAAGTTGGTGTGGACCTTGCATTCAAAGTTTTCCAACAGTAGTTGAATTACAGAATAGACACAGGGATAACTTAGAAGTTATTTCAGTTTCTATAGACCAGAAAATTGATCTTTTCAAAAAAGGACTTTCCGAATACGAAGTGCCGGGGAAGCTCCAATTATATGCTGAACATGGATTTAACAGTGACTTTGCTGAATTTTTTCAAATAAAAGGAATCCCAAGGTATATCCTAATAGGAAAGGATGGAAGGATTATTGACGGGAATATCAACCTATTGGATGTAAGTGCTAAATTATTGGATCAATGATAAAAATGATTTTCACTTTGGGCAAAGTTAATTTTGACAATGAGACCAACTAGTCTTGTCTCGTGGGTATCTTTTTAGTATTGAAGAATTAATTTGAATCACCAATTTATGCCAAAAGAATTATCTAGATTCATATAATTGTTGAGGTCTTGTGCCGGGAATTGTTATGTCTGGAATTAGAAATATGTCAAGAAATTGGCTTCCCAAATTTGTAGAGGAAGGTCCAACGAAAAAGGTTTAACAAGTCATAATTTTGACCGGGAAGGGACAGATTTCGGAAACATAAATTTATTCCGTTACCTTCAATTTACGAACTATGTATAAAAAACCAGAGAGCCACAAAATTTAACCAGGATAGGGTCATTGCTACCCCATCAATAAGGATAGCAAAAGAATATGAAAGGGTATAGAGCCCCTGTCAATACTTTTGTGTTAATGATAGTGGTGATAGGACCCCATTACTGCCATAGTCCACTTATCAAAATACAACTGTCCGGTTTTGTGATCAAATTGTGACTTTATACAATTTAAAAGGAGAGTGGAAAAGTGTAATTGCGGAAATAGAGTTTAAACCATCATAGTTAATCCTGACAAATGCGCGGTATTAATGAGGGCAAAGATCTACGGTAAATCATGTAATACAATTACTCTTTCATTTCTGAATTCCACCTGGATCTAAGATAGTGTGCTGCTTGCTTTGGTTTCCGGTCACGGGTAAATACGCCTTTGAGATTCATGCCTCCTACCCGAATCAATGATTGTCCCGTTCTGAAATCAGCAAAGTTCCATACGTGCATTCCTGCAACGTAATTTTTTGTCTCAGCGATGTCTAAATAGGACTTGATCAATTTGGTTTGATATTCTTCCGAATATATTTCATCTTCCAGTGCGTGCATACCCGCTATTGCATCTGCGCCGAATTCAGTTATAATTACGGGTTTTTTTAATTGGCTGTGAAGCATATCCATTTCCCCTTCGAGATATTTCAATGCACTCGAAAAATCTCCTACATTCGTGTACCATCCCCAGTACCGGTTGATAGCGATTATATCACAAGACTTCATCCAGGAAGATGGGCCTCCCATCACTCCGACGAAAGTAACTAAACGAGTGGAATCCAATTCCTTGGCGTAAGCAATCAACCCACTCAAAAAAGCTTCTGCAATTTTGCTCTCTTCAGTCATCTGGCTGGTTCCGTTAAATCCTTGTGCCCCTAAATTTGAAGGGAAAGGTTCATTTGCTACACACCACATAATTACCGAAGGGTGGTTTTTGTCTCTTGAAATCATTTCCTCTATGTATCTTTTACATTGTTTTTCGCGGAGTGATATGCTGGCAGAATCGTCATTAAAAAACAGGCCCACAGAAGGAGTCTCATCAATTATTAAAAAACCTTCCCGGTCAGCCATCTTGTAAAATTCTTCATCATAGGGATAATGAGAAGTGCGGAAGGAATTTGCGCCGGTCCATTTCATCAACTCGTAATCTTTTACCATAACCGGGTAGGCACTGCCGCGACCAAAAATCGGGAAATCTTCATGTTTCCCAAATCCTTTTAAAAATAGGGGATTGCCATTTAATAAGATTTCATTTTCTGTTACACTAACCGTCCGGACTCCAGTCTCCATTGTGTACATATCCACTGGAGAATCGTCTTCAATAATAGATACTTCAACATTGTATAGGAAGGGGGAGCTTGGTGACCAAAGCTTTACATTGGGTATTTCTATGGTAACAACAGCCTGGTCTTTGCTAAAGGTGAGTGGTTCCTCTATTCTATATTCTCCATCAGATAGTATAATACTGCCGTTTTTTGTATTTCCGTATTTTTCTACTTCCACTTGTATATAGCCTGTGGAGTTCTCAAAATCAGTTGTCAGGGTAATATCTCTAATGGATGATTTAGCTGGAATGGTAAATAACCAAATGGGCCTATTCAACCCGGCATAGGGAAAAAAATCATAATTTGCTGAAGGAAAGCTATTGAAAGGGCCTCCATTGACATTTCCCGGGGCCACACGATCCGGCTTCAGAATGTTTTCTATTTGTATAGAAATTCGGTTTTTTTCACCCCAATTGACCGTTGAAGTTATATCAAAGGTAAAGGGAAGGTGGCCCCCCATGTGTTCACCAACAGCTGTTCCGTTTATCCAGACTTTGGCCGCATAGGTTGCAGAGCCCACTCTAATAAATATTTGTTCTCCCCTCCAGGAATCGGGAATATATGTTTCTGATTCGTACTAAGCCAGACCCAGGTAATTATGTAAATCAGTATACTGGTCATTCCAGCTTCCGGGAACAGATATAGATCGGGCATTGCTCAGACCATCATACCAACTTTCTTTTTCACCTATACCCGAAGTATCTGGTTTGAACCTCCATATGCCTGATAGGTTTAAAGTATTTCTAAATTGATTTTGTTGTGGAAATAGAGCAATATCTTTAGGATTTGCTGAAATAAAATCCTGCGAATACAAAGGCTGAAAAAACATACATAAGATAATAAATACCCAAAGTGATTTTAAATGAATGATCATGCTTTATCCTTTTATATAATTAGAAAACTATTGGAATCTTACTTCTAAGAAGGGAACTCAATAGTAAATGTAGTAAGAAGAGTATCCAGTAGCGTTCATATGGAATGGCGGATTAGTTCGTTTTTTGTAGGAGATTGATAATCAGGATCATACTGTGTAGGGAGAGGTGTTTTTTCAATTCATATGATAGTATTTAAATAATATCTTCTATGCAAAAATCACAAATTATTGGCTTTATATTGGCTGGGAGTTAAGCCGGTATTTTTTTTAAAATAATTGTAAAAAGCCGTTTTGGAATTAAAACCACATTCGTAGGCTATAGAAATAAAGGTCATAGATTGGTGTTCGGAGGACGTAATTAACTTTTTTGCGTACTCTACCCGATATTCATTTACAAAAACGTAGAAATTCTTACCTAAATATTTATTTAATACTTCGGTAATGTGATGACTGGCAATTTTTGTTTGCCTTGATAAGAGGGCAACTGACAAGTTTTGATCTTTCCATGCTTCTGATTCGTTCATAAATCGAATAAGTCTTTTCTTATATTTCATAGCCAGGTGGTCATTCAGTCCTGACTTTCTATACTTTTTTGAGGCCGTTTTTGCATTAATCTGGCTGCTGGGATCAATAAGTCTCATATCCATTGCCAATTGATTTTGCCGAAAACCCCAAACCCCTATAACATAAACGTAAATCAATAAAGCAGCATCTCTTATAGTATCGATTTCGGTTATTATAATGCGGGTTTCCCGAAGCATACTTACAACAATAATGATATTATATACAAGTATAAATGAAATAATTACCAGCAATAACCACGATAAGCTAATCCGGTCCGATTTGTAGGAATAAATATCTACAATGTGCCTCTTGTAATTCCGAATATTTCGCAATGCAAGTAACCCGTATAACCAAAGCATGATTACAAATCCACCTCCTACAACATTTCGAATCCAGGATATTAAACTTCCTTTTTTATAGAGGGTATTCTTTGGGTTTTCTCCTACAATAAGAAGGATGATGATTAATACAATTGGGAGTAAAATGTGGGCAAGATCTTTTTGCTGAAACTTGCCTAAATCAATCGTAACATATTTTGAATATAAATACAAAAGAGGTGGATAGGTGATTGAAATACTCAACGAAACACTCCATTTTTCTTCCTGCGCGAGTCCTAAGTCCTGGAAAATATTCAGCCCAAACATACAGGCAATCGTCACTGTCCATACACCAAGTATAATATCTGCAGTTTTTAAAGGTTTTTTTAAAAACAGAAGAATACATATAAATATTGATTGGGCAAATCCTACATAAGCTATAGGTAATTCCATGTTTTAGGAGTAAAATATTTAATTTGTTCGCTAGCCCGGTTTGTGCAAATGAAAGTATTCGTTAACCTAAGCCCTTTAATATATGAACATTCGTAGGATCTTACTTTATACGGTTTGTTTTTTCTCTTCAGTACTTGTGATTCGACATCTTCGACAAATAAAGTGCAAATAAATGATACTGCATTTCATATCAAGTCTTTTGGTAAAGGAAAACCCGTAGTATTATTCGAAGCCGGTCTGGCTTCAGATATGAATACATGGGAAAATATTCCTAAAAAGGTTGCAAATAATACTTCCATATTTTTATATGATCGGGCAGGAATCGGAAAATCTGGATTGTCCTCCAGGGCAAGGACCATTCCCAATATGGTCCTGGAATTACGGTCCATCTTAGAAAAGACGAAGATAGAACCTCCGTATGTATATGTGGCCCATTCCATGGGCTCTAACATTGCAAGGTATTATGCGAAGGAATATCCACAAGAAATAGTAGGCCTATTACTTGTCGATCCCTCTCCAGACAGATTATATGACGATTACACGGAAAAAGAATATATAGAGTTTGTGGAAAGGGGTAACAAAGCATTTGAAAATTCAAACCCAGGAGCCAGGAGAGAGTGGACCCATTATTTGGAGAATCGGAAATACATGCGAGGTTTACAAATTTCCGATGAAATTCCCATGATAATTATTTCTGCTACGGAATGGGACTTTAGGCAGTATCACAGGAAAATGATAAATCATCATGAAAAGTCCAGAAATATTACCATAGAAGGAAGTCACGGAATACACCAGGAACAACCAGGTCAAATAATAGATTTAATTTTGGACTTAGTAAATATTTCCGAATAGCATTTAATTACCTGATTTCGGTAAATATTTAGGGTTCAGACCCTTTGAGGATAGTGAGATTCAAGTATAATGGGTGAATATATAGTGAACTATTTAGAGCCCTGTGTAGGAAGAAGGTCGCTGTTTTCAAGCGGAAAAAAAATGAAAAACTCAAAAGCATGGATCGGAAAAGCGAACCTATGATGTTGCCTCGTTTCCCTTTATCCTGATAAAGCTTCAGGATGCCCCTTCTATATTAGCCTCACGCTCCATTTAAACCTATAATTCTTCTTTCAAATCAGGTTAAATAGTGTAAAAAAACTTATCTTTTCTGGCTATGAAAAATATTGACAAATCAAAACCGGTAATGGTTTCAGGTGCTACGGGATACGTTGCAGGATGGTTAGTAAAAAAATTACTGGAAGAGGGAATTACTGTTCATGCAGCAGTGAGGAGCCCGGACAATAAGGAGAAAACCGGGCACTTAGATCTAATGGCGGGCGAAACACCTGGAATGATTAAATATTTCAAAGCCGATTTACTGTCTTCAGGGTCATACAAAGATGCTATGAAAGGGTGTGAATTGGTATTTCATACAGCATCCCCATTTACTACGCATGTAGATGATCCACAAAAGGAATTAATTGAGCCAGCAGTGAAAGGTACCATAAATGTATTGGAGTGTGTAAACAATACACCATCAGTCAAAAGGGTGGTGTTGACTAGCAGTTGTGCGGCGATTTATACAGATGCGATTGATACGATAAATGCACCGGGGGGTAGGATAACGGAAGACGTGTGGAATACTACTGCTTCCATCGATTACCAACCGTATTCTTTGTCCAAGACCTTGGCTGAGAAAAAAGCCTGGGAGATAGCCGGGGCTCAGAATCAATGGGATCTGGTAGTGATCAATCCAAGCCTGGTTTTGGGGCCGCCCTTAAACCCAAAAAGTACGACTTCAGAGAGTTTTTCCATTCTAAAGCAGTTTGGTGACGGGACTATGAAATGGGGGGCACCGAAAATGGGAGTGGGATTAGTCGATGTAAGGGATGTAGCCGAAGCTCATTTCAGGGCAGGTTTTATGCCTGCTTCAAATGGCCGGTATATTACTGCTGCACATAGTACCGACTTCCTGGAAATGGCAAAGGCGTTACATAAGAAGTTTGGAGAAAATTATCCCCTTCCTAAAAAGGCTATACCCAAATGGCTGTTAATGTTGGTGGGACCAATGGTCAATCCGTTATTCAGCAGAAAATTTATTAAAAATAATATCAATGTTCCCTGGAGGGCAGACAATTCAAAAGTAAAAAAAGAATTAAATATGGATTTCAGGCCTATGGTGGAAACTTTGAATGATTCATTTCGGGTGATGGTGGCAGAAGGAGCAATTTGACAGGGAAGCACCCTTTAATAAAATTCTAATAATTTCTTCTTTATGACAAAGTCAGTAAAATTAGTTGAGAATAAAGACTTCGATCACAAGCAGGTATTAAATCTTTATCATCTAAATGGTTGGTCATCGGCGAATAAGCCAGACTTGTTGTTGAAGGCACTTATCAATTCTGATTCTTTAGTCCTTGCGTATATTGATAAAGAATTAGTAGGGTTGGGGAATGCTATCAGCGATGGGTTTTTAGTCGTTTATTATCCTCACCTCCTGGTTCATCCTGAATATAAAGGTTTGGGCATTGGGCGTAAAATTATGGAACGCATTCAGGAAAAGTACCAGACGTTTCATCAACAGATGCTTATAGCAGATAAGAATTCTACTGGATTTTATAAAAAATGTGGGTTTGAAAAAGCGGGAAAAACCCAATCAATGTGGATTTATTCGGGAAGTGAACACTAAAAGGTATGGGCTGTAATTTTCCGACGATCACAACAAAAACATTATTATTGCGGCAATTTAGCGATTCCGACCTGTTAAATGTATTTAAAGGGCTATCCGATCCCAGGGTTACAAAATATTACGGAGTCCATTTTCATTCTATTGAAGAAACTATGGAACAAATGAAGTGGTTCCGGGACCTCAGAAAAAACAACACCGGGATTTGGTGGGCAATATGCTCACATGATGGTAGAGTTTTTTATGGTGCTATCGGTTTGAATAGTCTTTCAATGATTCAAAAAAAAGCTGAAATCGGATTTTGGTTATTATATAAATATTGGGGAAATGGAGTAATGAAATTAGCAATACCGATTATTTGTGAATATGCTTTTAGCCAATTACACCTCCAGAAAATTGAAGCTTTTGTAGAGACTGAAAATATTAACTGTAAAAATCTATTAAAAAATCTGGGTTTTGCATTAGATGGAACTTTACGAGACTGTGAAATCAAATATGGAAATTATATTAGCCTGGATGTGTATGTTAAATTATCTAATTAAATGGTAAAATTAAATAAGGTCCTGTTATTACTTTTACTACCGTTCCTCTCATTTTCACAGTCCAATGCCGGATTCAATTCATTTCTAGATAAAACTATGAAGGTGGAGCTGAAGCTTTTTTAGGCCATTTACACGAACATGTTGAATATTCCCTGGAGGCCAGACGGAACCGCATTATGGGAATATTAAAAGTAAATCTAAAGCGCGACACGGTAACAAATACGGTGAAAGTAGGGTTTTATAATTTACAGGGATACGAACTGGAACTATTAGAAATTCTAAGTTTAACCAATGGAAAATGGGAGAAAAATGCGGGAAAAGAGTCAATGGATTTTTTTGTGGATTTCAGAATCAATGAAAATGGCTTATATCCTGAAATTATTACGATAGCAGCTCAATCCTCATCACCAGAATGCATCGTAACTGAGGACCTTATCAAAAAGCTATCAAAATTATTAAGAAGGAAAAAATACAGGAAAGCGAAAAAGCTTTACAGTATACTCAATCAGAGAAACCCATATAGCAAAGATTATATAGCGGTAAAAAAGCTATTGGCTGAAAATGGATACTAATTGGTTCTAAGTGTTTAAGAGAATTGTGAATAAGTGAACCTGAGCATACAGTATGCCTTAATTAAATAATTTGGATAAACACTTAGAATTTATAATTTACAATACTTGTTAGTCTAGCAAGTGAGTACTGTTACGTACAAACAAGTCATAATATTTGTAAATTTAAACAGCTATGAATTATCTAAAGACCACTTTTTTACTGTTTCTGATTACCTCTTTTCTTTTTGTCAGTTTAGGATTTACAACATTCAGTGACCAATCCAGGGTTTCTATAATTACGGGAAAAATTAAAAATTATGAGAAATATTCAAACACTAAAATTGTAGGTCTTTGTGCTCAGGGATTTGGTCCCGGGTTTGGTCCGGATATAAAGGAAGCAAAAGTACAATCAGATGGGAGCTTTCAAATAGAAATTACACAGGATGAGCCCAGGGAATTTGTTTTAAAACCTTTTTTCAATGTCCATATTTATACACATCCAGGGGATCGTGTTGAATTGACAATCGATTTGGATAATACAGGAGGCACCTTTTTTGAAGGAAACACCAAAGAAGACAATACAAAACTCAATCAATATTATTTGGACGGATTCTTTACCCACGAACGGACTTCCCGCCGGATAGTTGAATCCAAAACCCCGGATGATTTTTTACTTTATATTGACAGCATTTATAGAGTCCGGCAAAACTTACTCGATTCATTTAAGTCGAAATATAGTCCCTCGAATAGACTATATAACAATCTTAAAGCCTTAATACTGAACAATCACTACCAACAACTTATTAGGTACGGCTTATTCATTAATAGAAATTCTCCCGGGGTTTCCAAAGAAATCTCAGGAGATGAATCTTTTAGGTACTTTAACAATGTATTTGAAAATCTCAATAAAGATTTTGGTCAAATGACATCGCATCCTTCTTATGAGCATTCATTGAGTTTATATCAAGCGTATCTATTGCAGTTATTTATGCCTGAAGTTAAAAGGACTCCAGATTTGAAGGAATCAAAAGCATTTGCCAACCGAGTTGTAGAAATTTCAAAAAAGGGTAAGCCTCTTTTAAATGACCACCTATTGCTGAGTCTGGGAAGTTTAATTATCAAATCCAACCTGGACCACTTTGATTCCCTTCGATCTATTTTTGAAAAAAATATCCATTCCGCCGATATAAAAGCGCTACTTCGACAAAAGTATTCGGATCAAAAAAGACAAATTTATTCCATAAAGCCCCTTGAAGAATTTTCGTTGGAGGATGTAATGGTCAGTGAAGAGGTGAATCGGCTTATCAGTGAAAACAAAGGTAAAATAATCTATATCGATGTTTGGGCTACCTGGTGTAGTCCATGTGTAACGGACATGATCGAATCCAGGAATTCTGTGGCCAATGAACTAATGAAAGGAGATATGGCCGTGATATATGCCGGGACGGGAATTGATCAAAATGCCTGTGAAAAGTTTATTCAGAATAATGAAATTCCCGGAGAATTCACATTCCTGGATGAGGAAGCTGCTAAATATATTATGAACCGGTTTGGTAATCACGCCCTGCCCTTCCAGATCATCATTAGTCCACAAGGGGAAATAGTAGGGAAAGGAAACCGCTATAGATTTACTTCGTATGAGACTCAAAAGATGTTTGACTTGTTACGTAAAAATAGGCAGAATGAGGATGAAAGTCCTTAAATTAGAGTGGCGAGTGTGGTGATTAAGAATTACTGGATTAATTTACTATTTACTAAACAGTTGATATCCACGTTGACACAATGAATTACCTATATTTAATGAATATAATGAAGAGGGGAAGGATTATTTTAATTCTACTGGGTATTTTACATCTTTTTTGGGGGTGTGCTTCGGATTCTTCTGAACCACTTAAAGTAATGACCTGGAATATATGGCACGGGGGTATACACGGAAAAAAAGCCAATAACTTTGCTGAGGATACTGCTAATACGGAGAATATTTTAAAGGTTATTCAGCAAGAAAGTCCGGATATTCTTATGATGCAGGAAACCTATTGTTGTGGAATGAAAATAGCCAAAGATGCCGGATATCCATACTCGTTGAGAGGTAGTTCCAACTTGTCCATTCACAGTAAATACCCGATTGTTGACAGCATTGCCCTTTTCAAGCCATTTAATTCCCATGGAGCTATTATTGATGTTAATGGGCAGAATATTTTATGTATAAATGTTTGGTTGCATTATTTGCCAAACTATTTTGAAAGTATTAAAAATCTACCTCCGGATTCGTTGGTTCTGAAAGAGGCAGATACAAGACTAAAGGAAATAAAAGCTATATTACACGGTGTGGATAGTCTGGAGGCGGAGTTGGATATACCAATTATTATGGGAGGTGATTTTAATTCCGGGTCGCATCTGGATTGGGTGGAAAGTACAAGGGGTGCACATTACGGTAAGGTAGTTGAATGGCCTGTAAGTAAAGCCACTATCACTCATGGGTTTTCAGATTCTTTTAGAGAGATAAATCAGGATCCCTCCAAAACCCTTGAAGGAACATGGGGTTTTCTGTCTGAGGATATCATTTCGGACAGAATAGACTACATTTACTACAGAGGGAATGGTTTGGTCCCTGTCAATTCAAGAATCGTAATGGAAGATCCGGAAGGAGGATTTTTTAATTCTGATCACAGGGCCATCCTTTCAGAATTTGAGCTGGGAAAATAAGGATCAATCCTACAGAATTGTCGCAATATGTGCAATGACATACAAAGCCTTCGGAAAAACAAACGAACACATTTCTGTTGGAAATTCATTAATTAGGATAACGGGAGTTCGGCAGAGAAAATAAGAGCTCTGAAGTGCCTGTCCCGACATGAAATCGTCGGGAAGCGAAATATTCCTAACCCTGGGTGCCAACCCCGGGTGGGAAACAATTATTCGTCGAGCTCACGGTAGGGTAAGAACTTTCCGAGTTTAATTTGTTCAAAGGCGGTAAATGAACCTGACTCCTGAATACAACAAAAGCTGGATACAGGTGGATTGTTACTCCAAAGCCAAGTGAATCGCCTTTTCCACGGGTGTAAACCCTGCTTCGGGATTGGAAATGTTCAATTCTTCCTTCAACAACAATGGTGGCTGGGCCATAAACTTAGGTGTCTTTCCCCGATGTGCCTGCGCTGCGTGTACCATAAAGGGATGACAAAGATATATCGTACCCGCCCTGCCGGTAGCCATTACTTTTTCTCTTTCCGGAATTGTGGTTAATGTGTCTGCCAATTCCAAAAATGATTTTCCTGCTTTTCCTGCCGGGTACAGTATTCTCGCGACATCAATATGAGATCCTTTGTAAATAATTGTTGGCGCATCCCATTCCGTCACATCGGAGTATAAAACCAGCATGAGGAGTGCACGGCCCTTGGATTGAACATTAATCCGCCATGCAAGATAATTTGTTGGGTCTTCCCCGGGAAAACCTGCGTCAACATGTTTTCCAGTATCATTTGGTTCTTTTGGGGAAGGGAATCGGATAGGGAATGTTCCTACGTTTCGACAGGGAACCCACATTTCTTTACCTATCAGTTGATCAAAAATAGAGTGCAACTCAGGATTGTTAACAGAATCAACAAAAGGCTTTTGTGAATACATCCCCAACCGTATAACCGGCTCTTTCCAGGTCTCCGGATCTGATTTATTACAAGGGAGGTCTTTCCATAGTATCCTTTGCACCTCTACTGCTATTTGCACAGAAAAAGCATCATCTATACGTACGAATCCATTGATTATAAAATCCTCTATTAAATTAGAATCTAATTTGAAAGACATAAATTTATGATTTATACCGCTGGTTTAAAGAGTAAGCAGTTTTGAAGAAATAAATAAAAAATATAGTAGTTTGGATATAGAAAGTCCTTCCCCTCTATAATAAAGGGTTTATCAGAACGATATTAGGAATTGATGATTATAGTGTTGGAGTCATTTTCATACTTCCAAATTTACAAATTTTGAATAAAAAAATTGTGATTGAAGGAAATAATATAGTGGATATTCCGTCATTTTATAGGGAAATCAACCGTGTATTTATGCACGGGGAAAATTGGGAGATCGGTCAAAGTCTTGATGCATTCAATGATATGCTGTATGGAGGTTTTGGTATTATCCAGGGCTCAGATACTATCCGGTTTATATGGAAAAATTTCAAGAAAAATAAAATGGATCTGGGTTTTGAGACTACCAAGGCATTTTATATTGAGAAATTACAAACTCCTTCCAGGTTCAACACAGACCTAATTCGAAAATGGCTGGATGCTTTGGAAAAAGGAATGGGAAAAACATTTTTTGAAATAGTCATTGATATAATTGAGTCCCATGGTAATATTGAATTGATAGAAGAATAAAGTTTTCCAATCTTTAGGCACTTTTTGCGTATATAATCCCAACATTATAAACCTATATTTTTCATTGACTTACTATATTGTTTGTCATTTTACATCACTTTTTCTTACTATTACGTAGCATTTTATGATTAGTAGATTTTAATGTCAGGAAAATGAAAAAAATTGGCATCCATAAGTTGTACCGGAAGAACGCAGAAGAGGCAGAAAAAAAATTATTCGGAGCTTCGGGAAATCGAAGGGGTTTTTTGAAAAAATCTGCAGTTGTAGCGATGGGAAGCGTACTAGGTGCACCAGTAGTTTTTGGAAAAAATTATCCTTCAGGAATGATTCCTGCCGCTTTGGCAAATTCTTCAGAGCCGTTTAATTTGCCGGGGAAAGACCCGGGTCTGGTGGTGCTCAATGACCGTCCTATCAATGCGGAGACCCCACCCCATTTATTAAATGATAACATCACCCCGGGGGATAAATTGTTCGTGCGGAATAATGGAATTCCCCCGGAATTGGAAGAAATTAATGTCGACCAATGGACATTAACCATCGAAGGTGAATCGGCAGCACAGAAGAAAACATATACACTGGCTGAGTTAAAATCAAAATTTAAACATCATACATATCAAATTACCCTGGAGTGTGGAGGGAACGGACGAAGTGAATACAATCCTCCTGCCACAGGAAATCAATGGACGACAGGTGCCATTGGTTGCCCGGAGTGGACCGGGGTTCGACTTAAAGATGTATTGGAGGATGTAGGAATCAAAGATGATGCTGTATATATCGGATATTATGGGAATGATTCTCATATAAGCGGACAACCGGATAAAGTAGTTATCTCCCGCGGTGTACCCATGGAAAAGGCCCTAAAGAATGAGAGTTTGATCGCCTGGGCTATGAACGGTGAAGATATTCCTTATCTGAATGGTCATCCCCTTCGATTGTTGTTCGGCGGATGGCCTGCTTCTTGTTCCGGAAAATGGTTGAGCCGGATTGTTATTCGTAATAAAGTACATGACGGCCCCAAAATGACGGGCAAATCGTATAGGGTTCCTTGCAAGCCGGTAGCTCCGGGAACAGAGGTGGCGGATGAAGATATGTGTATTATCGAAGCCATGCCGGTTAAATCATTGATTACTTACCCAAAGACGGGAGCTATTATAACTTTAGGAGAGAAATTGCCGATCAAAGGTCACGCCTGGGCAGGGGATACATCTATACAAAAGGTAGAGTATTCCATTGACTTCGGAGCAACCTGGAATAGTTGCAACCTCAAAGCACCGGTTAATATGAATGCATGGCAGCACTTCGACGCGTCTGTTAGTTTTCCAGAAAAGGGATATTATGAAGTGTGGGCGCGGGCTACGGATGCGGAGGATGTTTCTCAGCCGATGGTTGTACCAGGTTGGAATCCCAGGGGATATCTGAATAACGCTTGTCACCGTATAGCTATTAAAGTCCAATAAAAGAGGAATATGCAAAAGCGAGAATCTCCATTATTTAAAACCTTTTTCTCAAAAAACAATAAGACGTATAGTCTGGTATTTCTGATTTTGTGTTTAGCGTTTCTTGGAGGGTGTGGTTCTGATAATTCTCAGGTATCTGAAGAAGAAGGATCGGAAGTAATAGCAGATAGTATTCATGTTGAAACAGGCCTGGTCTTAGGTGAGGGGTTTGACATTGTCAGGGCTACTTGTACGGCATGTCATTCTGCAAACCTGGTTACCCAAAATCGCGCTACAAGAGAGGGATGGGAAGAGATGATCCGTTGGATGCAGGCCAGCCAGGGCCTTTGGGATTTAGGTGAAAATGAAAGTCTGATCCTCGATTATTTAGCTGAGCATTACGGTATTGACCAGGAGGCAGGAAGAAGGCCGGGATTGGACATGTCGGCTATAGATTGGTATGATTTGGATCTTGAGGGTAAATAATTAATGCAAATAGTTTTTCAAAATATTAAATGTCATTTTCGTTCTGTTTTTGTTATACTTTTTTCTTGTGAGCTGTTCTCCGACCAATTCTTCCGGTACGGATGAGATGTATAAATCACCCGTTCTTGAAATTAAAAAGGTTGCAAACCGTAAAAAAATAGAGGATAAATACCCGGATACGAAAGTGATTATCGCGGGTCTCGGTCAGCCGGAGGAATGGAATTGTTGGACTATACCATTGAGTTATTTGGACAGAAGTGAAAATAGGCTCTTAATCTTCCAACACCGACCGGTCTAATGTATGTATTGAATCTATACCCATAAGTGAAAGTTGTAGTTCAATTTCCGCCAAAAAGTGCCTAAAAACAGCTTCTACCCCCTTTTCTCCAGCGACAGCAAGTCCGTAAACATAAGGTCGTCCAATTAATACTGCGTCAGCTCCCAGGGCCAGGGCTTTGATCACATCAGCCCCACTGCGGATCCCGCTGTCAAAAATGAGGGGAATTTCCTGGCCTAATTCCCTGTTAATATTATCCAGGCATTTCAGCGCACCTACTGCTCCATCAATTTGACGGCCACCGTGATTGGAAACTATGATACCATCCACTTCATGCTTTATAGCCAGTTGGGCATCTTCCGCTGTATGCACCCCTTTGACCAAAATGGCAAGATCCGTCATTGTTCGTAACCGTGGCAGGTCTTCCCATCGTAGTTCCGGCCGCATATAGATGTTAATAAAAGTTCGTACGGCGGCCATAGCCCGTTGGGTGCGAAGGTTTGCCCAAAATGAACCGGGGTATTTTCTGCATACACCCAGTACATTTTTCAAAGTCCGAAAGTTGATCGGGGGTTTATCTCCGGACTTCATAATTCCATCTGCCAGATTTTGATCCACGATCTTGTTGAATATCGGGTCCGAACTGTATTGAGCCAGGCCCAGACCGTGCAAAAAAGGTAAGTACCCGAGATCCAGGTCTTGTGGTCGCCAGCCAAGGGAAGTGGTATCGAGAGTTACAACAATGGCTTCACACCCGGATTTCTCAGCCCGCCGGATAAAACTTTCCACCAGTTCGTCTGACTTGCTCCAGTACAACTGGAACCACCGTGGGTTTTCATCCATTACCTCGGCACATTCTTCAATACTATATGATGCCTGGTTGGAAAAAATCATTGGAATGTTTAGGGTTTTACAAGCTTTGGCTACAGCTAAATCTGCTTGCGGATTTGCAAGTTCCAGCACACCAACAGGTGCGGCGATCAGGGGCGTGGAATATTCTTTCCCAAAGAGCTTTACTCCCAGGTCGATTTCCGACGAAGCTCGCATCATATTTCCCTTGAGTTCATAATCAGCAAACGCTTTACGGTTGGATATCATCGTGTTGCCTTGACCTGCACCTCCGGCTATATAAGCAAATGCTTCGGCAGAAAGAGCTGATTTAGCTTTCTGTTCCAACTGCTCATAATTCACCGGGACAACGGGTTTTTTCCCGGCCATTCCGCCGATAAAAATGTGCTTTTGTATGGGAACTCCGTACTTCACAAGTATGGGTTTTGTGTATTTGTAAGATAGGAAAAATTGTGTGGATATATGGAGTCAGGAATTTATTCCGGAGATAAATTTAGCCTGTTAAGGAACTTTTGCTTTGGGGAGTACGATGATATTACTTACCTTATAGTTATGTTTTGCAGCTCTTGGTCATACTTCTGGTTGTTAAAATAACGTGAGTTAGACAGAGAAAAAAGAGCTCTGAAGGAGCGAAATATAATTAACCCTGAGTGCCAACCCATGGTGGAAATCAAGGTAAAACGTCGATTCTGGCATTGATTTCCACAAAGTGAAGCCTTGCGCATTGCATTTTTCGCAAAAATAATGACAGAATCAATTATTCGTCGAGCTCACGTTAAAATATAAGTGACTGTGTTAGTGACAATTCACTAGTTAGAAATGGTATCTTATTTTGTGGGATATAAAGTAAAAATTCTTAACAAAAATAAATTTGCCCTTATGAGGAGAAAGAGTAAAATATTATGAACAAAGATTTAACAAATTCAGATATACATAGGAAGAATATCCTAAACAATAAGTTTGCTCTTCAAGGAATAGAGAAAGAGGTAGATTTTCGGGGTATTCGTTTTGAAGGCATATTACGTTATACAAAGAGGCAAATTGCTCGATTTTACTATATTGATGAAGGGACGATTAATCGGTATTTAGAGCAACATGAAAAGGAATTTCATCTAGTGGCAATGAACTGTTAAAAGGGAGATGCCTTAATCACTTTAAGGCAAAATAGAAATTTACAAATCAAATGATGGTTCCGAAATTGAGGTGACATTGGAATCGGAAACAATTTGGTTGGATGCCCACCTTATGGCAAACTTATTTGGGGTACAACGTCCTGCAATAGTTAAACACATTGGGAACATTTATAAATCCGGAGAATTGGACGAAGTTTCAACCTGTTCCAAAATGGAACAAGTTGCCTCAGATGGAAAACGTAGAGTAATGAACCTCTATAATCTCGATATATTTATTTCTGTTGGATATAGAGTAAATTCCACTAAAGCAACACAATTCCGTCAGTGGGCAACCCAACGGCTCAAAGACTACCTGGTGAAAGGCTATTCGATCAATCAAAAGCGTCTCGAGCGAACCCAGCAAGAAGTCAGAACGCTCAGGACAGGCATCCAAATATTTTAAGTAGGGTCATAGAAAACAAAGCCGGAGAAGAAGGTTTTGAATGGCTGAATCAATACACTAATGGTCTGGAATGGTTGGATGATTATGACCATGAGCGTCTGGATGACAAGGGACTAACTGAACGAGCAGCCCTGTATCCGTCAAGAAAAGAATATCAGGAACTCATCGACCGGATGAAAACCGATTTTGATTCCACGGTTTTCGCAGTGGAAAAGGATCAGGGATTTGAAAGCGCCATTCACCAAATTGCTCAGGGTTTTGGTGATGAAGAATTTTATCCCGGCCTGGAGGAGTAAGCGGCCATGTTACTTTATCTTATTGTAAAAAATCATGCCTTTACTGATGGTAATAAACGAATAGCAGCTGCTTGCTTTCTTCTTTTTCTTGAAAAGAATCAACTACTATACAATGTCCGGGGACAATCAATAATCAGTAATGAAGCCCTGGCAGGTCTCACGCTTTTTGTGGCTGACAGCAAACCCGAAGAAATGGAAACTGTAAAAAAATTGATTGTTAGTATATTGAACAGAAATAGATAATAAATTGGAAGAATGTATTTAATTAATAGGAAAACTATACTTGTTTATGACAATCCACTGTCACTACGCAAAGGTAACTTAGCGGTGAAATAAATAGTACCAGTCATGGAATTGAATAATGGCATTGAAACTTACTATCCCCGGACTAAAGCTCATTGGCGTAAGTGGTTAGAAAAAAACAGTCAATCAAAAACGGAGGTTTGTCTCATTCTCTACCATAAAAAGAGCCCTGTACCTGGCATTAGTTACGATGAAGCCCTGGAAGAAGCCCTTTGTTTCGGCTGGATCGATTCGATGCGAAATAAAAGGGACCACGAAAGTTATTACCAGCGCTTTTCGCCCCGAAAGACCCGTAGTAACTGGAGTGACCGGAATAAGAAGATTGTCGGTAGATTAATTAGGGAAAAACGCATGAAATCAGGTGGTTTGCAAATGGTTGAAGAGGCGAAAGTTAAGGGTACGTGGGATTGAATATTTTTTGCAACAATGTTGCATGATTTGTGTTCCATTATTTTTAATTTCACCTATATAAATCCAAAATACATGGAAGAAAATATGCACTTTGAAGTTATTATCATCGGCGGCAGCTATGCCGGACTTTCTGCTGCAATGGCTCTGGGGCGATCACTGAGAAATACTCTGGTCATAGACGGCGGAAACCCCTGCAACCGGCAAACACCTCATTCGCACAATTTCATCACACAGGACGGGCAGGTTCCTGCGGAAATATCCAGGATTGCCCGGGACCAGGTATCCAAGTATGAGACGGTAAAGGTTTTTGAAGGATTAGTCACTCATGCTGCGAAAACGCGAGACGGATTCGAAGTCCATACTTCCCCGGGAACAACATTCACTGCCAAAAAATTGATCCTGGCCACCGGCCTCCGGGATATAATGCCTGACATCAAAGGTTTTGCCGAATGCTGGGGTATCTCGGCCATTCACTGTCCATATTGTCACGGCTATGAAGTATGGGGAGAGAAAACGGGTATTCTGGCCAATGGTGATGCCGCCATGCACTATGCAAACCTTGTTTCCCGGTTGACTCCCGATCTTACACTTTTTACCAACGGTCCTTCAACGCTGAGCCCGGAACAAATGGAAAAGCTCAAATCGCACAATATTAGAATCATTGAAAAAGAACTAATAGAGATAAAGCATCACAACGGTCAATTAACCGATATAATCCTAGTCGATCAATCAAAGATCCCCCTGAAGGCCCTTTATCACAGCCCAGCATTTGAACAACACTCCGGCATTGCAGTAGAACTGGGATGTGAAGTGACGGAACAGGGATTGATCAAAGTGGATGATTTCCATAAAACCAATGTACCGGGGGTGTTGGCCTGTGGAGACAATTCCGGAATGCGTTCGGTATCTATAGCTGTGGCCTCCGGAACCAAAGCCGGGGCAATGGTTAATCTTGAATTGGCAGAAGAGGAGTTTTAAGCTAAGGATAAAAGCTTAAAAGTCTACCTTGCTTTCTTTGTATTATTTTGGTTGGATATAGAGCTCTTCATTCGTAAATTTAAAGCGCGAAATATGCTTCCCGAAGCTTGGTTCATAAAGGAACATGGCTATCCTTTCCTGGTACATAAATCTTGCCCAAAATTGATCCGTTATTGCTTGCAATCAGAAGAATTATTCAATCGGTATATAAATACACTAATCTGATTCAACCATCAGTATGAAATGAAATACCTGGGTGATTTGGACCCTGAAGCTGAATTAAATCGAATGGTTGTTAACGGTGCGGGAAACCCTTTGTATTACATTCTTAATTTCAAGGGCCTTTATCGGAAGAAAGGATTTGTACCAGGGAGTATCCCATTAAAAACAAATAAGGTGAAGGCTACAATTTTAAAAGTTTACATACACGTTAAACATTATGTTAGCTTTATTTTACCGAACCTCCGACAGGTATTGGAAAGAAGCTTTTTTGAATCTGTACTTTAATTCTTATATTAAGGCTACTTAAAAATCACAACAACAAAATTATGAAATCAGGTATGCTGGTTAGTCTGGCCATCCTACTGTCAGCATTGTCTTTCGGGCAGAAGATTGATGGTAGGTATTACGGAGGATCTGATAATATATTTTTTAATCCTGGTAAAAATGTGGACTCGGTCTACTTTTCCATAAAAAGCGATCGTTCTGGAATTATCGGAGATTTTTATGGTTCCGGAACCTACAAGATACTGGACAAATACCTAATCATTCATACAGGTGAATATCATGGGAAAAAATCAACATATAAAAAGACAAAAAGGGATCAGGAATTTGTAATAATTACCGTGCTTGACTTTGAAGGAAATCCGCTTATTGGAGCCAATATCGAGATAATGGACACTTCGGGAAACATTATACTGGGAAAAGTCTCTGATATAAATGGGAGGACTTTTATTGACAAGAATCAAACAGCTGATAAACTTGTTGTCTCCTACTTTCGGGAATCTCATGCTATTAATTTTACCGATAAATATGACTACCAGGTACAACTTCGAACTTATAAGGTAATCGAAGATAAAACGATAGTCTTCAAGATCAATTCACTGGAAAAAGAGGCAATGAATGTAACGCTGTTGACGACGAACCTGGAAGGTGATAATAATAAACCAATTGCTATGGAGATGCTCAAAGCTTTGGAAACACAACATTCATACAGGGAAAGGGTCCTGGTAAAGCAATAAAATTTATCAATTTATATAATTAGTCAAAACTTACCTGTAAGCATTGGAAAGTTTTATACCAGCTTTGCTGCGATTAAATGATGACTCCATACATATTTGCAAACTAAAATAATCGGGATTATCCCTGGCATGATTGATGGTAAATCAAATAATTGCAATCAATCCTCAACATTATTCACCTTTTTCTCGTGAATAAAGCTGTTTAAAATTCTCAAATTAAGAATTTGTTTCATTAATCATAAAAAAGTTAAACTCTTAATATCGCCAACACTAATTGTTTGTTATTTTGTGTTTGCGTACACATATTCATTAGATTAAAAAATTATTCATAAATTTAGGCCGTTAATCCCGATGGGATAAGTATGTAAGGGGCCACAACTCATTATTTACTCATATTAATTTATACAATGAAACAATTTTTATTATTCTTAATTATTCCCCTCTTTTTGGCTAGTTGTTCGGAATCTGAGGAGGAATGGGTTGATCTATTAGATGAGGAACACGCCCAAAATTGGCGGGGGTACAATGCAGAATCTTTACCTCCCGGATGGACGATCGAAGACGATATGTTGTACTTCGACACCGAAATGGAACTGGAACAGGATTATGAGGGTGGCAGCGACGTAATTTACGGTGGTAAGGAATATGAACATTTTGAATTATCGGTTGAATGGAAAATTCCCGAAGGAGGGAATAGTGGGATTTTTTACCATATCCAGGAAGGTCATAAGTCCCCTTCAGGTACCTCACCGGAATACCAATTGATCGACGATGAAAATTATGCAGACATTCATGATCTTACGAGCTATAATTCACAATTTGGAGCCGAACATCCTGAATTGCTCCAGGACTGGCAGATGACAGGTGCAGACTACGCTATGCACACGGTAGAAGCGGATAATAAAGTGCTTCACCCGACAGGGGAATGGAATACGTCCAAAATTGTTGTTGCTCCTGATCGAACCGAGCATTGGCTCAATGGAGTGAAATTATTGAGCTTCGTACCCTGGTCTGATGATTGGGAAAAAAGGAAAAACTCAGGGAAATGGGATAAATATCCTGACTACGGGAGTTTTAAAACTGGATATATTGGATTCCAGGACCATGGAAGTTCTCTTTGGTTTAAAAACATAAAGATTAGACCACTATAATTAAATAATTGGAAAATGAAACGAAGAAATTTTATAAAAACTACTACCGCAGGCGCTTTAGCAGGCATGTTGCCTTTTTATTCGAAAGGGGCAAATCCGGCTAAGAAATTGAGAATAGCCCAGGTAGGGTTAGGAATGATGGGTGTTGCAGATTTGAATGCGATTTCATCACATCCTGCAGTGGAGGTTGTTGCTCTTTGTGATGTAGACAGCGACCGATTGAAAGAGGCTCATATGAACTTCAAGAGTGCCAAAACATTTGTTGATTATAGGGAGTTGCTGAATTCAATGGAAGATGAAATCGATGCGGTAGTTGTTTCTACTGCCGATCATGCGCATGCACCCGTATCGCTAATGGCAATGGAAATGGACAAAAACGTGTATTGCCAGAAACCACTAACCAAATATGTTGCGGAATCCAGAAAGATGGATGCTGTTGCCAAAGAGAAAAACCTGATTACTCAAATGGGGATCCAGGTACATTCATTTTACGATTACAAATTGGCTACCCAGTTAATCCGTGGAGGAATTGTTGGAAAAGTAAGTAAAGTGATTGCCTGGTCTCCCAAAGTTTGGGGCTATGACGGTGAAGAACCGCAGGGAAGTGATCCGGTGCCCAGTAATTTGGATTGGAATTTGTGGCAGGGGACCGCGCAGGAAAGGCCGTATAAGGAGGGATTTTACCACCCATCCAACTGGAGAAAATGTTTGGACTATGGTTGTGGAACCCTTGGTGATATGGGTGTGCATATATTTGATACACCATACAATGCCCTGGAATTAGGAGTTCCTCTTACGGTGAAAAACAAGTGTAGAAAACCTAATGGTTTCGGTCATGCAGAGAAAAATGAAGTGACGTATGTTTTCCCCGGAACACCATATACAGCAGATACATTGGAGTGGGTATGGTATGATGGTGAAGGGGCACCCAAAATGCAAAGAAAATTAAAATTACCAAACGGGGACGATTTGCCAGCCCAAGGTGCCATGTTTATTGGTGAAGATGGAAGACGGCTATTGTTGCCTCACTTTATGGAATTACCAAGACTAATCGTCAAAGGCGAATACCAGGATTTGGAGATAGAGAAATACGATCCGAATAAGTCCCTGGGAGAACCGGTCCGTGATTATGCAGGTGAGTCCCCAAAGCATTATCATGAGTTCGTGGATGCGTGCCTGGGTAAGGCAGAATGTAGTGCTTCATTTGACTATGCTGCTAAGTTGACAGAAGTAATTCTATTAGGCGTTATTGCTGCCCAATTCCCCAATAAGAAATTGCACTGGGACGGAAAAAACGCAAAATTCAAGGAAGAAGAAGCAAATCAGTTCCTGAGTGGGAACTACCGAGACTTTTAAAGCCTTTTTTCTTCTTATAACCTAATATAGCTGATCCTGCCTCCCCCGGATCAGCTTTTTTTATTAAATATTTTGTTGATACATATAATTATCGTAATATTGCAATTAAACGATTGATTTTGTTATGGGAATTACCCGATCAGATATTTTTACGGATTACCAAAATGAAATGGCGGCATTGGCTAAAGTCCTGGGGCACCCAGCACGAGTAGCCATTTTGCAGCACCTTTTTAAAATAAATGCTTGTGTTTGCGGAGATCTGGTAGATGAAATAGGTTTGGCTCAACCTACCATTTCCCAACATTTAAAGGAATTGAAAAACCTCGGATTAATCAAAGGGACCATAGATGGCACCCGTGTATGTTATTGTATAGATAAGGAGAATTGGACAAAAATGAAAAGTAAATTTAGTCAATTTCTAGACCAGGACCTGGATTCAGTAAAGGAGTGTTGTTGAATACATTTTTTTTGAAATCATTTATCGCAATATTGCAATAAACAAATATTTATAAAATGAAACTATCACAGATTAAAGAAATCTTAGAGTATCAGGAAACTATAGAGTTTGAACTTCCTGACAGCACATTGGTACCCAAACACTTTCACGTGACAGAGGTAGGAAAAATCACAAAACACTTTATCGATTGCGGTGGAACCATACGTCACGAAGAATTAGTCAATTTCCAACTATGGGAAGCAGATGACTATAACCACCGGCTTCATCCGGAAAAATTGATTGAGATCATAGAACTGTCACAGGACAAACTTGATATTGGGGACCTTGAAATAGAAGTGGAATACCAGGGGCAAACCATCCAAAAATTTGGATTGGACTTCGACGGGACTAGTTTCCAGCTTACAAGTAAACATACGGACTGTCTGGCGAAGGAAAAATGCGGTGTGCCCGAACCAAAATCTACTTTAGTCACCATAGGTACCAAGGAAAGTGAATGTTGTACTCCAGGGAATGGTTGTTGTTAGAGCTTGAATCTTCTCATCTATAAAATAACAGTTACATGAAAAACACTCTATTTCCGGGAGTTAAAGAAATTATTCAATCGCTGGATACAACAGCTATCACGGATGAAAGAAAAGCAACACTTGATGTGTTCGTCAGGCACATACAAAACAAGTTGAAAGACCAAAATCTTGTCAGGCTAAACTTTATTTGCACGCATAATTCCCGCCGGAGTCATTTGTCCCAAGTCTGGGCTCAAACCCTGGCGCATTATTATGGGATTGCCAATATACTGTGTTATTCAGGAGGCACGGAAGAGACGGCCCTATTTCCCAGGGTATCTGAGACGCTCACAGCGTTGGGATTTCAGATACAAACACTATCGGAAGGCAAAAATCCTGTGTACAGCATTAAATACGCTGAAAATGCCTACCCTGTAATCGGATTTTCCAAAACATTTGATCATCCGTTTAATCCGAAATCCGGTTTTGCTGCCGTGATGACTTGTTCCCACGCAGACGAAAACTGTCCTTTTATACCTGGGGCCGATGTAAGAATCCCTTTGACTTTTGAAGATCCCAAGGCATTTGACAATAGCCCTCTTCAAGCTGAAAAGTACATGGAACGGAGTCTACAAATAGCGACTGAATTGAAATATATCTTTTCAAATGTCAAAAAGTAATCTATGTCTGGTGTTAAAAAGCTAAGCTTCCTGGACCAATACCTTACTGTATGGATTTTTCTGGCTATGTCCGTAGGTGTGGGACTGGGGTATTTTATCCCATCCATGCCGGATTATATTAATACTTTTAGTGTGGGAACAACCAATATTCCAATTGCAATTGGCTTGATCATTATGATGTATCCCCCACTGGCCAAGGTAAATTATAAATTGCTTCCCCGTGTTTTTCGAAATGCAAAACTGCTTACCATATCACTATTATTGAATTGGATTATCGGACCAATCTTAATGTTTGCCCTGGCGATTATATTTTTGAGGGATTATCCCGAGTACATGGTTGGCCTAATTTTGATCGGATTGGCGCGTTGTATCGCCATGGTACTGGTCTGGAATGACCTGGCAGAAGGAAGCAGCGAATACGGAGCGGGACTAGTAGCGTTGAACAGTATTTTCCAGGTATTTGCATACAGTTTTTACGCGTGGGTATTTATTACGGTATTGCCGCCGTATTTTGGTTTTGAGGGCTCCATCATAGAAATATCGGTAAGTACCATTGCTGAAAGTGTAGCTATCTACTTGGGCATTCCTTTTTTACTTGGGATTCTTACCCGTTGGATATTAGTCAGACAAAAAGGAATAGAATGGTACAACCAAAAGTTTATTCCTGCCATTTCTCCATTGACGTTGATTGCTTTACTATTTACGATCCTCGTTATGTTTTCGCTGAAAGGCGGATTAATTGTCCAAATACCCTATGACGTATTGGTAATTGCCGTCCCATTGTTGCTTTATTTTACCCTTATGTTTATTATTGGGTTTTTCGTCACCCGGTCGTTTGGAGCGAAGTACGATGAAACGGCGTCGGTAGCCTTTACAGCTGCAGGTAACAACTTTGAATTAGCGATTGCTGTAGCCATTGCAGTTTTTGGATTGAATTCCGGACAGGCTTTTGCCGGGGTGATTGGGCCACTGGTGGAAGTTCCGGCGTTGATCCTTTTGGTGCGGGTCTCATTTTGGTTGCGAAAGAAGTTTTATTTACGAGAGAGTGTGGTGAAATAGAAAGGGTTTCAGTCGGAAAGAGGGTATCCCGGAATTTAAAAATATCTACAATGTTTAATCAATAAAATAAAACCGAACTAAGGTTCGCGTCAGTGTCTCGCGACCTGACGATCATTTCAATTATGTTTAAGAGAAGTTTCTGGCTTTCCAGAACCATGGTTTTGATATCTTTTTTGCCTTATCAACCCCCATTTTGTGTCAAAGTAATAGTACAGTGAAAGAAATTACAATGGATGACGTAGAGGAAGCCCGAAGTGTTGCCTTCGATAGGCCCAGGCAACGCAAATGATTGTTTTGGGTGGCCTTTGTGTAGATACGAAAGCCCTGTCTAAGGAGTTGCAGAGCAGACTGAAGCCTCGTACTCAACGTTAGGATAATCTGAGATTAAATTTATGAAATTCAACCAATAGGAAACTTCTGTTCCTGCTCTGTGGGCATCGTACTATTAAGATATAAACATAAAATCAACAAACCTACAACCTATCCGGCCAAATATTCGGTAATTCCCCGCTAAATCCCATTTCCGGAAGATTGTCGATTTGATCCATTTCTTTATCTGAAAGTGTAAAGTCAAAAATATCTATATTTTCATTTATCCTTTCGGGTGTGGTAGACTTGGGAATGACGATAACATCGTGTTGTAAAATCCACCGTAGGCAAACCTGGGCTACCGATTTGCTATGGTTGTGGGCAATTTTCTGAAGGGTATCATTGCCAAAGACTTTTCCCCGGGCCAGGGGTGACCAGGACTCTATCAAAATGCCGTGCTTTTTGCAGAATTCGGTCAAATCCGGCTGCCAATACCCCGGGTGGAATTCAATTTGGTTCGCTGCCGGAATGACATTGGCAGTCCGGAAAAGGGCCTCCAGGTGTTCTTTCCAGAAGTTGCTCACACCGATAGATTTAATTTTTCCTTCCGTCTGCATTTCTTCCATAGCCCGCCAGGTGTCCGCATTGGTTTTTTGCCAATCGTCGTAATTCCTGGCATTGGCCGGCCAATGGATAAGATAGAGGTCGATGTAGTCCAGATCCAGTCTTCGCAGGGATTCTTCCAATTCTTTTTTGGCTGATTCATACCCCAGGTCTTCCCGCCATAGTTTAGTCGTCACTACTATTTCGGATCTCGGTACGCCGCTTGCTTTAATACCCTTTCCCACGGCTACTTCGTTTTCATATTTGGCGGCAGTGTCTAGCAGACGATATCCTGCTTTCAGTGCGTTTTTTACGGATTGTATGCCCTCATCCTCTGTGGCTTTGTAGGTTCCAAAACCAATTTGCGGAGTGGTGTTGTTGTCGTTCAGCAATAAGTCTTTCATGTGATTAGGTATTATATTTATATAGGTTTTACGTTGATAATAACGAGGGTGGGGGGTTATTGTTTTGTGTTCATATTATCATTACAAATACCATTAGCTAGATGGGCAATAGTTTCAATCATGATTCCAAAATAAGTTGACAAATCCTTTTCCTGTCCCTTTGTCTTGAAAAAAAGTTTGTGTTCCTCTCGTGGGGGACCAAAGTTCAAGACAAAATAATTGCTATACACAAAGCTTACCCGCCTTACAGTGTTAAAAGTAAGTTTCGTAGGAGGGGTAACAATGGAAGAAATTAAGAGAAGCTCTTAATGTGATTAGATACAGTGAATTGAATCATAAATATATTTCTTTGATTCGATCAACAAAGATGGAAAATTACTAATCCCGCTATTCATTCAGGTTTTACGTTGGTGGAAGGTCGTTTTCTTAACATAATTTTTATATTAGCGGGGGTTAAATAGAACACTCTCATGTCTACCTACATAGGCTAGATATGTGCAATGCATTATATATTGGATATACGCAATGTGTGTATTTGTGTGTTCGTGCGTCGGAGCCCCAAAGGGCGATGGCGCACGAACATCCAGATCGGTTCCACTCTCGTTCTGCTTCGCCCTGACGGGCAATATCGTCCCAGAGGGATCGAATTGACAGAACGGTCAGATTGAATCAATTCTGCCGAGAGCATAGCTTCACAGAACTGCGTCAATCCGATTTGGATGTTAGCTGAAACGCGAACAAAACATAATTAAAAGATTTGACAAATTTATTAAACTTATGAATTTTCAGTAGTTTGCTTAATGACATTTCGTAGGCGTTCTTCATTTTTATCACCCCAATCCCCTAAAGCAGAAATCACAGGAATTAGAGTTAATCCAAAATCAGTTAGAGAATATTCGACCTTGGGCGGAACAACAGGGTATATTTTCTTTGTCACTAATTCGTGCTGTATCAATTCATTCAGCTGAATGTTTAATACTCGTCTTGAAGCATCTGGAATTTTACGTTGCAATTCGCTTGGACGTTTATGACCTTCATTAATAAACCATAGTAAACGAATTTTCCATTTTCCATAAAGTACTTCACCAATTAAGTCAAGTCCACAATTTAGGTTCAATGGTATTTTTCTATTTTTCATGGAACAAAATTAGCACTATGTGACAAATTGTACAACAGGGGAAAAAATTATCCCTATGCAATTCGATTTTCCGTACTTGTATAAACTATTTATATGATAGAATTTTGCCCTAAAATATTTATTCAAATGGAACAGTTTAATTTCAACAACGAATTATCAGGAAAAATAGCCTTGGTGACAGGAGGCACAAAGGGTGCAGGAAAAGCAATAGCAGAAAGACTTTTTCAAGCAGGTGCAACCGTTTTAATAACGGCAAGAAATGAACCCGAAAAGAAAAACAGAAATCTACATTTTATTTCAGCAGATTTAAGCAAGCCCGAGGGAACAAAAAAAATAATTAAGGCAGTTTTAGAAAAATATGGTAAACTCGACATTCTTATAAATAACCTTGGCGGATCAGAAACACAAGGTGGTGGTTTTGCAGTATTAACTGATGAAGATTGGGAACATTCCATTCAAACCAATTTGCTTGCACCGGTTCGGCTAGACCGTGGATTTTTACCCAAAATGGTAGAAAATAAAAGTGGCGTTATCATACATATTGCTTCTATTCAAGCAAAATTACCTTTGTACGACAGTACTTTGCCTTATGCATCTGCAAAGGCGGGTTTATTGAATTACAGTAAAAGTTTATCAAATGAGGTTTCGCCAAAAGGTGTTCGGGTATTGACTGTTTCGCCAGGTTGGATAAATACATACTCGTCAAAAGCAATGATGGAGCGAATAGCAGAAAGTTCAAACATAACCATTGAACAATCCGCACAATCCGTAATGGACGGTTTAGGAGGAATACCTATTGGGAGACCTGCGCAACCCAAAGAAATTGCAGAATTGATTGGCTTTTTAGTTTCGCCAAGAGCCAACTATTTGACAGGAACAGAATTTGTAATAGATGGTGGAACCATTCCTACAGTATAATTTTAATATTTATCAAATAACAAAAACAATGAACTTGCCAAAAGTGTTAATGGAACTAGTAAAAGCACAAGACAATTTTGATAGTACAGCTTATATCAATTGTTTTACGGAAACAGCAGTAGTTGTTGACGAAGGGAAAACATATGAAGGAAAAAAGGAAATCAAAAATTGGATTGAAAAAGCCAATAAAGAATACCAAGTAACAATGAAACCCCTTGAATATTCACAAACAACAGAAATTCTTAAAGCTGAAGTTTCGGGTAATTTCCCGGGAAGCCCTGTTATTCTATCTTACAAGTTAAATTTTAAAAACGAACACATTCAATCCTTGAGAATTACTAGCTGACCAAAAAAGGGGCAGCAGCTAACAATGTATAAAAGCAATAGCGGTTTGAGCACTAACTCGAACCGTTTTTGTGTTAAATTAAGTATCTAACAATCCGAAAAGTCAGTAGAATTTTAATCTGCTACTGCTCTTATACGATACCGTTTGTGTGCCACCGCTTTGACAAGCAAAAGCGCAGAACTGAGTTTATTCGATCCGAATGTTATTTGTACCAAAATTTATTTTTGGTTCAAATGAAAGAATATGGTACAAAATGCACCTCTTGCCAAAGGCAACCCTTTTGGGGGGGACACTTCAGTACCCTTAAGCTTTGCTCAGGCTTAAACAAGTGGGTCTTTCCCAAGATATTTCGATGTACACTATAATTAAATACCAAAAATTGGTATATTTATCATAAATAATTAGTTATGAGCAAGAACACATCTATTTCATTGGGAAGTTATTATGATCAATTTATTCAATCCATCCTTCAGGAAGGCCGCTATAAAAATGCGAGTGAAGTGGTTCGTGCAGGCTTGAGATTACTCGAGGAGGAAGAGAAAAAGGTAGTTTTTCTACGAAGATCCATAGAAGACGGTATTAGTAGCGGATGGGTGGACGATTTCGATCCGGAAGAACACCTTAAAACCCTCAAGACAAAGAAAAAATAAGTGGCGAACTATAAATTCACAAAATGTGCTCTTAAAGATCTTTCGTCAATCTGGGATTATACCGTTGATACCTGGTCCGAAAAACAAGCAGATATATACTATAGACTAATTATCGATACATGTGAAGAATTAGCAAATAAACCTGCACTAGGTAAAGATTATTCAGAGATATTTCCAAATTTAAAAGGACAAATAACATCAAAACATATCATCTTTTACAGGGAAATTGATAACAACACGATTGAAATAACAAGAATTCTGCATGGAAAAATGGACCTGAAGAATAAATTGAAAAAGTAATTACCCATATCTAAGAATCTACTAATTGGGAATTAAACTTGATTATTTTAAAGGTATGACTGCACAGGTATATTGAATTTGATACCTCATTTATTACAACTTTTATGCCATTAAATGAAAATCACAAAAACAAGAATCACCAAGAAAATTCTTCAACATAAAATAAAGAGTCTATGGACAAAAATGTAAACAATAACTCAAATCCTGAAGCCATTGTCAGATCCCTTATCCAAGCGATGAGTTCCAACGATGCCGATAAAATTCGATCGTTATTTCATGAAAATGCAAAACAAGCCTATGGTGACGGTTCGTGGAAAAAAGGGGAAGATTTTTTTAGTTGGTTGCAAAGTGACATAATTGACCGCAAAGGGCATGTTGATGACGCAAAATTTTCGATAAAAGAAAATCAAGTGGTAGTCACAGGTCAATACAGCAGCTTAGGGTATACTAATAAAGCTAATTTCCTATTTTTTGTCGAAGGAGATAAAATTTTAAGTTGGCAAATGCGATATTAACTTAAATCAGGTCTGAAAAGATCATGATAGACTTTCATGTTTAGAAAATAAAAGTTTTATAGGGCAGTAATTGTTACTCCTTCAAATAATTATCTATGATAGATTAGATAGTTAAGAATACATTAATATAAAAGTAAACCCTTGAATGATTTTATCAGATAAACCCGTAAATAACAGCTTGAAATTGTTTGGATTGGGCGGTAGATATCAGAACATGAGTGGAGGTATGTTTTATAGATTGGCTTTTACTCCTACGTTTTCTCCGTATAACCAGCAATTATTTTTCCCAATGTTCGGGGTTTCTATAGGATATACATTTAAAGGTAGTTGAGCGCAAATCAATTAATGGGAACCAAATCGTGATTTAAGAGAATAATAAACGCCCGGAAACTATGTTTTTTTTATTGATGTTCAATCGCTAAAATCAAGTACTTCGATTATTGACTTGGTACTTCAGATCAGACAGGAATGTGCTACGAAAATGGATGCAATCAATACGCCAGAATGTTAGTCAATGATTATATTTAGGGAAAATAATAGGTGATGTGAAGACTGTCGAAGTTTTGTAGTCTTGCGATACGATGTAGTGTTTTGAGAGGAAGTAAATAGGCTATCTGTTTCAGTGTGTTCATTTTACGTTCATCTGACATCAATAGAGATAATTTAATATTTATAAACCATCAACCATAAACTGATAAAAACAAGGACATGAACAGATTGGATAAACAAGGAGCTACTCCTTTTGCTCAAACGTATTTTCACGGAACAAAAGCCGACTTGAAAATAGGAGACTTAATTAAGCCCGGCTTCAACTCAAACTTCGGCCTGAGGAAAAGTGCAAAATATATTTTCTTGACGGCAACTTTGGATGCAGCAATTTGGGGTGCAGAACTTTCATTAGGAGAAGGAAAAGAAAGAATTTATTTAGTAGAGCCAACAGGATGTATTGAAGACGATCCAGACTTGACAGATAGAAAATTTCCTGGTAATCCATCACAATCGTATCGTTCAACAGAGCCATTTAGAGTTGTTGGAGAAGTAACCAATTGGATAGGTCATTCAACAGAACAGGTAAATACAATGAAAGAAAATCTTGAAAAACTTAAAAAACAAGGAATTAATTCCTTAAATGATGATTAAAAAAATAAACCGCCAAAAGTCCCTGGGATAATATCAGATGGATTCTAGCCTATAATGTTTGATTTTCTCTAGGTGATTTTGGTTGTAGTGGCCAGGTCATTTCATGGTATATGTCCATAAAGATCTATTACGATTCTTTGTACTACATTGTAAATAAGAAAACTATATAAAATGAAAGTAGCTGCGATGGCTAAAATTATGTGTTTGGTATTTTGTTTCTTGCTGGGATCGAGTTGTAATAAAACCCCTTCCAAACAAAAACCAAATATTCTACTCATTTGTGTGGATGATCTACGCCCGGAATTAAAAAGCTTTGGAGTGGAATACATTAGCGCGCCCAATATAGATGATTTGGGAGCAAATGGGTTTACTTTTCAGCAGCATTTTGTTAATGCCCCGAGCTGCGGACCCTCACGGTACACCTTATTAACAGGGCTCTATGGGCCTCCGGGAAACAACGCCCTATTTCTCCGTGCCAAGAAAATAGAAGAGGGATCAGAGGAAGTACATCCCAGTATGCCGGAGTGGTTCAAAACTCATGGATATACCACTGTGTCGGTAGGAAAAGTTTCTCATCACCCAGGAGGAAGAGGGGGAAAGGACTGGAATGATAGCACAATCATTGAAATGCCAAATGCCTGGGATAAGCACTTAATGCCAGTAGCAGAATGGGAGCATCCTCGTGGCATGATGCACGGATTGGCGCATGGAGAGATTCGTATAAATCGCAATGAAATGGACGTCTTACAGGCTGTAAAAGGGGATGACAATATCTATCCGGACGGGGCAATAACTGACGAAGCACTACACCAATTAGGAGCGCTCGCTGAAAACAATGAAAAGCCCTTTTTCCTTGCAGTTGGTATCATAAGGCCACACCTGCCTTTTGGTACACCAAAATCCTATTTGGACAGATACGATGGTGTACAACTTCCGGAAATACAACACCCAGAAAAACCGGAAGGAAAAACCACATGGCATAAATCAGGGGAGTTTATGGCATATAACCGTTGGGGCAAAGACCCCAATACTGATTCGGTTTTCGCAGACGAAGTGCGTCGTCACTACGCAGCCTGCGTAAGTTATGCGGATGCACAAGTAGGTAAAATTCTAAATGAATTGAAACGTTCCGGGGCTGATAAAAATACCATTGTGATACTTTGGGGAGATCATGGTTGGCACCTGGGAGAACATGCGATTTGGGGTAAGCATAGTTTATTTGAAGAGTCATTGCATTCTCCCTTGATCATGCACTATCCCGGAATGAAGAATATAGGTTCTCAAACAGATGCCATCGTAGAGACCCTTGATATCTTTCCCACATTGTGTGATTTAACAGGTATCGATATTCCTGAATTTACGCAAGGCATGTCACTGAAGCAGGTATTGGAAGACCCGAATAGAGATGGTCATCCGGCAATAGCTTACAGAAGCAACTTTTCGACGATTCGTACTGAGACGCATAGGATGACGCTTCATCAGGATGGATTTGTTGAACTTTATGACCATACAACTGTAGAAAAAGAAACCAAAAACATTGCAGATCAACATCCGGAGTTAGTAGAGAAGTTAAAAAGTGTTTTAAATGCCAGATTACAGTAAAACGCCTGCGTGTCATAATTAGTAAAAGGGTCGTACATGTATTTAATTGAAAACGTTGCTGCGATCATAATAGATAGTAGAAATACTTGAAATCTCTGATAATCTTTCGCCAACTTCTTTTGGTCAAATTAGAAACCAATTAGATGATAAAAAATCTACAACAGATCAAACTTAATGGAAGGACCATTATTGAGAAACTGAAAGTTATTACTCCTTTGCGTCAAAGTCCTGAATTTGACGATGAAGCCTGTTTCCTGTTTTTTAGCGAAGGAAGTTCAGAAATTGTATCTCCTACCGAAAGGATTTCCATTCTGGAGCATGAAAGTGTTTTATTAAAGTGCGGGACTTATCTTGCGGACCTTTTTCAAAATACTGAAACAGGGATTTGCGAAGTTTGTGTGATCCATTTATTCCCTGACATTCTGGAGAAGATTTTTAAAGATGAGATTCCATTTTTTGTTAAGCACCAAAAAAGTGACAGATATTCATTCCGTCTTTCGAAAAGAAATGCCATCAACCATTTTATTGAAAGTCTCAATTTCTATTTTGATAATCCGGGTTTGGCTAAAGAAGAACTTGTCTATCTCAAAATCAAGGAACTTGTTCTGCTTTTACTCCATACGGAAGCGGCCAATTCCATAATAGACCTGTACAGCTATTTATTTACCCCCCAGCAGGCAAATATTGTAGAGGTGGTAGAATCCCACCTCTATGCTGATTTGAATATTGAGCAATTGGCCTTTCTGGCGAGGCAGAGTCTCTCATCTTTTAAAAGAAATTTTAAAAAACATTTCAATGATACACCGGCCAATTATATTCGAAATAAACGACTGCAAAAAGCAGCGGACCTTCTGTCGTACTCTTCTTATACCATAAATGAGATCTGTTTCCATATTGGTTATGAAGACAGTGTGCATTTCTCCAAAATCTTTCAAAAGAAATTTGGCATTTTACCCTCTAAGTACCGTAATGCCAGTAAATAAAAATAAGTAATTGGTTTTCTGATCCAAATTCACGGTAGTTTGGACTTTCTTTCGCAGTAGGTTGTATCCCGATCACCATAGTTTTGCTACCATTATTTATTCAAAAACAAAATTATATGGAAGCTTTAGCGGTATTAGCTGTACAATGTACGCTCAGTGTGCTGGTCTTTTATCTTGCAACAAAATGGTATGTGATTCCAAGGATCAACAAAGAAACGATATTTGATGTTCTAGCCTTTTTGCTCCTAATAAATGTGTTTCGGTACCTGCCGCTCTCTTTGTTTATGCCGGGTCAGGTTTCCGAGGCTTTCCCCCTCTATTTAAAGAAAATTGTAGCCTACGGAGATTTTTTGTCTGGTATGATAGCACTAACAGCTTGGATATTGCTTCATTCAAATAAGAAAGGAGCATTGGCATTGACCTGGATTTTTTCAGTGATAAGTATTGTAGATATAATTGGGGTATTGATTTTGGCAATAATTGAAAAAGTATATTCTCTACCACTCGGGACGAACTATTTTACGATTTCGGTATATGTGCCTATGCTAATTGTTGTTCAGGTAGTGATTCTAAAAATTCTTACTCGCAAAAAGTTCAAATTAATCAGAAGATGAATAGCATATTAACAATAGGAGACATTGCCCCGGTCGTTGGTGCAGAGGATATTTGGGAGAATACAATAGAAGTGCCTTCCAAAAGAAGTTGGAATTATCTTTCTTTTCATCGGTTTGCTAATTGCCCGTTTTGCAATCTCAGAACCAATGAACTGATAACAAACTACAATGTATTTAAAGAGCATAAGATAGAAGTTGTTTCCATTTGGCCATCCTCAAAACCCCATTTATTGCGTTATAGTAATAGTGTAAAAACTCCCTTCCCAATGTTGTCAAACAAAGATAAGAGCATCTATCGGGCTTATGGAGTTACAAAATCTTCAATATGGGGTGGTGCAAAATTAATATTTCATCCCCAATTGATTGTAAGGGCTTTGAAAGGGAAAAGCAATACAATGGAGGTTGATGCAGACCCCAATTTGATGCCTGCAAGTTTTCTTATCAGTCCGAAAGGAATTGTTCAAATGGCATATTATGGGAAACATTTTGGTGACCACCCAACTATTGAATCTATAATACAGGCCAAAGAGCAGTAAAGATAGAGTTCATAACCTGTGGTCAAAGAATTTTTAGGATTCAGAGTAATTGAGAAAAAGGAGGTTTTACGAATGGACTATTGAGAACTTCTTATCAGGAAGCAGACCAATGTTTTCAAAATTTAATTCCTAACGTACATTCTGAAACTTGATTTGATAAGGCGAATCTAATACATACCCTTCTTTTATTTTCTCCCCATAAAGTTTCAGGAAGCAGCCTTGTATATTTAAGATCTGCTCATCCTGAACCTATAACTATTCGTCGAGTTCAGGTTTTAGATGATTTAAATAATGATACCTTGTTCTGTACTAAAAAAAACATGATTTTCGATTAACGCTTCCTATAATATAGAATATCAACAGTGATACATAAACCTGGAAGTATGCCCTAAAAAATGAGAATAATAGAGTGTCAATATCCACTCAATTAATGACTGTTAGTATGATTTTTATGACAACAAAAAGGGAGTAAATCAATACCTCAAAAAAAGAAAAAAAAAGATTTTATCAGTAGTACTATTTGTATATTTCGTGGATATAAATCACTAAATATTTAGACGAAAATATGAAAAAAGAACGCCCGAAAGGGCAAGATTCCAATGGGAAGAAAACCAAAAAGATGACTCCCAATAAAACCGTTGGTCCCGCCGAAAACCTTGAACAACATTTACAGCCCGATTGGTGGAAACGAATTTTTAATTCTATGTATCTGAAAACGGATGCGGATGTAGTGGAAGACAGTCAAATCACTAAAAAGGAAGTAGACTTATTCCATAAAATTCTCGACATAAAAGAAGGAAATACTCTTTTGGATTTGGCATGTGGGCAGGGGAGGCATTTAATAGAAATGAATGGCCGGGGGAATTACAATCTTTATGGTCTGGACCGTTCCCGCTTTTTAATTCAGAAGGCCAAAAATATATCCAAGAAAAAGGGAATAACTATCAATTTTAAAGAGGGAGATGCAAGAAAATTGCCGTATGCAACGGATACTTTTGACTTTGTAACTAATCTCGGTAACAGCTTTGGATATTTTGAAACACTTGATGATGATACTAAAATCCTGAAAGAGATATACAGGGTATTAAAACCGGGCGGGTTACTCCTGATGGAAATTGCTGATGGTGATTTTTTACGAAGCAACTACACGCCAAGAAGTTGGGAATGGATCGATAAGAAACATTTTGTTTGCCGCGAAAGAACAATGGCAACCGATAACCAGCGATTAATCTCCAGGGAAGTGATTACCCACACAGAAAAAGGAGTTATAGTAGATCAATTTTATGCGGAAAGATTGTACACCAAAGACGATTTAATTACCCTTCTTAAAGATGTGAATTTTAAAGAGGTAACTTTTCACGGCAATATTACTTCTGAGTCTTCCCGCAACCAGGACCTGGGAATGATGGAGAACAGGTTTATCCTTACTGCTAAGTCAGTAAAAGAATGGACCCCTAAAAGAGTGAAAAAAGCAGTTAAAAACATAGCTGTGATAATGGGCGATCCTACTCTCAAAGACATAATAAAGCCCGACGCAATATTTGATTCCGATGATTTTGATACAATAGCCAATCTTAAAAGTGCTTTGAGCCAGTTAGGCCAATACAAATTCAGCTATCTGAATAATCATAAAACACTGGTTTCCGACCTACAAAAATTACAGGGGAAGATAGACTTTGTGTTTAATTTATGTGATGAAGGCTTTGATAATGATGCGGTTAAGGAATTGCACGTGCCCGCACTTTTAGAAGTAATTAACTTACCCTATTCGGGATCAAATCTTCAGACACTGGCGTATTGTTATGATAAGTCTCTTATAAGGGGTATTGCAGCAGAGATAGGTGTACCGGTGGCTGATGCTTTTATGATTACAGCTGATGAAAACTTATTTGAACTCAATATTCCATTCCCTGTTATTGCCAAACCCAATTTTGGAGATTCAAGTTTTGGAATTACTCAAAAAAATGTGGCGTATACCGTTGAGGAATTAGCGAATGCAATTCTTAGGATCAGATCACAATTTGGATATACCAAACCCATTTTAGTGGAAGAATTTTTGACTGGTTCGGAATTGTCAGTAGGAATCATAGGGAATATTCAAAATTATACAGTACTTCCTATCATTGAAGAGGATTTTTCTGAATTACCTCAGGGGCTGCCAAGGATTTGTGGCTATGAGGCGAAGTGGTTACCAGACTCTCCTTATATGAAAGCTTTAAAGTCCATCCCTGCGTCTATTCCTTCCAAAACGGAAGAAGAATTAATAAACTATAGCCTCAAGCTTTTTGAGAGGCTTAATTGTAGAGATTACTGTCGATTCGATTGGAGGTTGAACGCGAATGGAGATCCTAAAATTTTAGAAGTTAATCCCAATCCCGGATGGTGTTGGGATGGCCATTTAGCTAAAATGTGCAGCATTGGTGGAATTGAATATCCTCAAATGCTGGAGTCAATTTTGAATGCTGTAGAATTAAGGTATACTCTGCCGGAATCTTGAAAACAATAGGACTTTATTCCCCTTTTGGAAGTGACTGGGACGAAATCCTGTTTATCTTCCGGAAAATAAATGGTGTTGATTCTGGTCGTTTAACCGGTCCGAAGTACGGAAATTTAATTGTATTTTTCCGATTATGATATTTTTGCCAGTATCGTTATTTTATAATTTAGAGATAAGACATGTCCAGATATATTAATACCACTCCGGAGACGGGAAAAACCTTTTATCAATATTTTCTTGGAAAGGGAAAGATTGTGATGTTGAACTTGTTGAAATTTCGAACAATTGCTGATTATACAAATCTGGATGATATTCAGCCTTCGGCAGAAATCAGCGGGGAAGAAGCATATCAATTGTATATGGAAAGTACTTTACCGGTACTAGAAAAGGCGGGGAGCCGGATTATTTATTATGGAAAAGGCAATAGCTTCCTCATAGGTCCCGAGGCAGAAAAATGGGATGCTGTTCTATTGGTTGAACACGAGTCGGTTTCGAAGTTTATGGGGTTTGCTGAAAATGAAAGTTATCTGAAAATTGCAGGGCATCGAACGGCGGCGTTGGAGGATTCCCGGTTGTTACCTACAACGGAGGTAGTTAACAAATGAAAGCAAAGCCCGGAATTTTGCGGTTCAAATTTATTTTTTTAATTTTGTATCGATCATTACAATAATAAATGAAAGGAAGGCCTACAATTTATAAGGATGAAGAAATAATACTAAAAGCACAGGGTTTGTTTTGGGAGAAAGGGTATAGTGCAACGTCCCTGGCTGACCTGAGCAGAACCACTGGGGCAGGGCCAGGTAGTCTGTATAATACCTTTAAAGGAGGGAAAAAAGAATTATTTATAAAATCACTTCATCAGAGAAAGGAAGATTTTAAGAAGTTTAAACAAAGTTTAAGAAATAGCAATAAACCGATCGAAATGATTAAAAGCTTTTTTCTAGATATAGCGAATGCAGATAAACATGCTCATTTAAAAGGCTGTATTGTAGCCAATACTATTGTAGAAATGACTTTTATTGATGACGAATTAGAAAATGAAGCCATTGATATATTGAAGGAGACGGAAAAACTCTATACGGAAGTCATACTCATAGAACAAAAGAAGGGAAATATTAGATCCAAAGTCCCTGCTAATGTCCTGGGAAAATACCTGGTCACTCTCTGGTGTGGGATTAATTCTCTACGAAGGATTTATCCGGATAAAAACGTACTTAAACAACAAATAGAATTGCAGCTGGAAATATTGAATTAATTTTTTTAACTAATTATTGAACGACCACTACACAAGTATGGATTTACAACTTACAGAGAAAAAAGCTTTTATAAGCGGCTCAACTCAAGGAATCGGATTAGCTATTGCGCGACAACTCCTGAAGGAAGGAGTGTCGGTCATCATCAATGGACGAGAAGTTGAAAAAACCATAAAAGCCCGTGAAAAGCTTCAGTCGGAATTTCCTAACTTGGATATTAAGGCAATAGCAGCTGACTTTTCAAAGAATGAAGAAGTAAACAAACTATTACCTCAATTGACGGATGTTGATATCTTAATTAACAACATTGGCATATTCGAACTAAAGGATTTTGAAGATATTTCAGATGAGGATTGGTACCGAATTTTTGAGATTAATGTGATGGGTAGTGTCCGATTAACGAGAAAGATTTTACCTGAAATGTTGACTCGGAAATGGGGGCGAATTGTTTTTATTAGTAGCGAATCTGGTGTAAATGTTCCGGAGAATATGATTCATTATGGGATGACTAAATCCGCCATTACTGCAGTGGCAAACGGACTTTCCAAACGAACAAAAGGAACTGAGGTTACAGTAAATACCGTGGTAGGAGGCCCCACGTATTCGGATGGAGTCTCATCCGTAGTTGAAACAATGGCAAAAGCTCAAAACCTTGAAGTCGATCAAATGAAAGATATTATTCTACAGCAGTCAAATCCACATATTTTGTTGGAACGATTTATAAAACCAAACGAGATAGCAAACCTGGTTACATTTTTATCAAGTCCATTATCGGTTGCAACAAATGGGGCCTCATTAAGAGCTGATTCGGGAGTATTGAAAACAGTTTGAAAAATTCTACCAGAAATAAGATATTTATTAATTAGGTCGATGTGGAACCTTATTACTCTATTTGCTTAAATTTAGCATAAAACGTAGGTAGGGAATGGATATCTCTCCAAATTATACCTTTACAAAAGTCTTATTCTTGTACATATACCAAAGCAAGAGATATAAAATTCCAAATCCGCCTATACTCAATAACAGAGGCTGAAAGTCACCCAGGTATTGTTCGAATCCGAAAAGAATATAATTTGATATTTCCGGGAAACTGATCACGTGGGAAAGTACATAGGCAGTAATGGCGTTCATACCGATCACGCGCAAGAAATACGACCACTTTTTGTATCCTTTGACATCAATAATCCAGTAGAACAAGGCCAAAAGCAAAAAACAGATCCCGGATGAAAAGAGGACGAAAGAACTCGACCACAGTTTCTTAACTATCGGATGCCAAATCCCCCAAACCAATCCGAGGGCTACCCCACCAAGACCCATTAGCAGTAAATTCCGGGCTACTTTGGGGCGGGCAATCGATGATTTGATAATCTCTCCTGCAAATAATCCCGATAAAGTCGTAGCCGTAAAACCAAACCCTGTCAATAGCCAGGTATACTGTAGTCCATCGTCAAAGCCCCTCATCACCAGACGATCAAAGTAGATTGCGAAGTTTTGGTCAGGCATCAAAATACTCCTACCTTCTCCAGGAACATTAGGTACGGTTAATATCAGTGCGTATATAACCAAACAAGCAGCAAATAAAATATATCGCGCTTTTTTCGAAAGGTGAAGATAGGCCAGCGAAGTAAATACATATCCGACTGCAATAGCTTGCAACGTATTGCTAAATATTTTAAAGGTGTTGATATCTAATTCAAGTAGATTCCCCTGCACAATCCATCCCAGGATAAAAAGGATAATAAAACGGCGTCCTAATCTGCGATATACAGGGGTTAGATTCTTGTTTGATTCACGAATCCTTCCGAGAGAATATGGGATTACCGCCCCCACTACAAACAAGAATAACGGCATAATTATATCGTAGAAGTGAAACCCAAACCATTCCGGATGGTTGAATTGTTGGGCCATGACTCCTGTAAAGGCAGTATCAGCACCCCTATGCAGGTTTTTGAAAAACTGATCTAAAAATATAATCATCAGCATGTCAAATCCCCGTAGGGCATCTATAGACATTATACGTTCCTTCTTTACAACTCCCATGCATTAAATCTTTATTGAATGGATACAAATACTTTTCCTTTTCAAAAATTTAACGTAATGTACAATAATTTAATAATATCGAAAGAATATAATAATGAAAAGAAAGGAAAAGAGGTTTTGAAGTGATGTGTTGGGTAGTCTTGAAATAGAAGGAAAGGTTAAAAAGGATATGTATTCTGTAGAAAAAACCACTTAGGCGCTAAGACTACAAGAACTAATAAGTAATAATGAAAAAAACTCTTCTGAGTGTATCTTCGTGATCTCATTGTCTCAGTGGTAAAATAAAACCACTCATACACAACATCAATGTGGATGCGGATGATCGTGATGATCAGATGATTCATAGTGTTCTTTTATCAGATCTCTGCCAAAATCCCCATCAAAATCCCGCCATACTGTGTGGATATGATTGGCATCATTTTGGGTATTGTCAAATTCAATAAGAAAGGTTTTTCCCTGGACTCTGTAATAGTGTGGTTCACCTAAATCAGTTTCTCCCGCCCATCCAAAGTGGATCTCATCCCAATCTTCAATTTCTATATTCTTTCGGCGCTTTTCTGCCAGTTTCTCAGGCATCGAAGACAAATAAACGTGAATGAGCTCATCCAAAATTTCGATTTCTTCTTCTGTCATTTCTCTAGTTGAGACACCTACGGGTTCCAGCGGATTTACTTTGGATAATACACCTGTTACATTATCTGGAAAGGCTTCTTCCTCAAAAATGGCTTTTTTTCGCTTGCTGGCAGACATCATATTTATAAGTTGAAGCCCCAGGTCTTCCTCTTCTTTGAGGGTCCGTTCGCCTTTTCGGGATCCACTGGGTACAATGGCAGGATTGGCTCCAAAAAACCGCGGTGTCATACTTATTTTCCCATCAACGACGGTAAAGTTCAACGAAACATGATGTCCTTCAAAGGACCAACTCCAGGGGTCGTCTTTCCTGGGGTCACCGTAAAAAGCAGCGTGGTATTTTTCCGGGTCACGATATTCAGTATCACCACTGATTTCTGCAAGAACTTCTTCTAAACTAATGATTTGCTTTGTTTTTTCATACCCGGATTTGCTTAAATAACTCCTGACCAGTTTGAAAAGTAAATCTTCCTGTTTATTATTGAGTTCGCTCAATTGTATTCCGGGACGCGGTTTGGTTAATACGGGAACAAAATCCCATTCTTCACGCTCTTCAATGTCAAAATCAAAATAGGCTTTATCCCATTGTTCATCCGATAGGCTTTCTATAAACTTAATGGCTGGCTTTTCATACTTGAGTGAAAAGGCATATCCAATGGCCAGTAGTGAAACAATAGGAATAAATATTTTCAAATATTTGAATTTCAGAAGTGATGTGAATGTCGACATTTTATTTTAAAGTTGTTTTGAATTCCAATATAAGGTATTTTTTTCCGACCAAAAATTTCTTCTTTTAAGAAAATACAAAATTAAATGACCTATTGACACTTTAAGTTCCCTGATTTGTGTTGTATATTTTAATTTTCAATGATCATTTTTATATTTACATCGCTTTTATGAAGGTTGAAAAACACTTTCAATTAACTGATAATCATGAAACCACAATACACAAAAGTAAATTCAATGAGAAATTATATTTATATTTTAATCTTGTCTGCAGTGGTTGCCTGGGGATGTAATCCAGGTGGATCAAAATGTGATCCGGCTGCAGAAGACCAATATACCCATATGACGGATTCATTGGTCAATTCCCTGGAGTGGCCTGAAAACCTTGAGATAAAAGCCTTTGCAGGGCCTGATTTAGTGCCAAGCCCTGCATGTATGGCTGTTTCGGCATCAGGAGAGGTGTTTGTGGGAGTTGATAAAATGGGTTCACTCGGCAAAGAGATGGGCCAGGGAGCTGTAATACGGCTAGTAGATTGTAATGGAGATGGAATATTGGACTCCCATACGGAATTTGCCAGAATGGATAATCCACGTGGAATACTTATCCTGGGAAACCGCGTATTTGTTTTGCATACTCGGTTTTCAGAAGAAACGAAGAAAGCGGCTAATATGGATCTCGTTGTGTATGAGGACAAGGACGGGGATGGAGTAGCTGATGGGGAGCCACTTCCACTGATTACAGATTTGAGCAACCCGCGCTATTTGGCAGAACGGGGAACGGACCATGCTACGAATGGAATTCAAATTGGTATTGATGGTTGGATATACATTGCGGTAGGAGACTTTGGATATCACAATGCGACAGACAGGGACGGTACGAAAATGACAATGTTGGGTGGAGGAGTTGTGAGAATAAGGCCAGATGGAACTGAGATGGAAGTCTATACACATGGATTACGAAATATATACGATGTAGCCATTGATCCATTTATGAATATTTTTACACGTGGCAACACAAATGATGGTGGGGGTTGGAATGTACGGTTTGCTCATCAAATACAGTCAGGAGAATATGGATACCCCATTTTGTTCAAGCATTTTACAGAAGAGATAATCCCTGCTTTGATAGATGTAGGAGGGGGATCCGGAACCGGAGCCCTATATCTCAATGATGACAGGTGGCCTGCAGTGTACAACAATACCCCGCTTATGGCCGATTGGGGTAGAAGTTATTTATATAGGCACCCTGTAGCCCCGGATGGTGCTTCATATAAGCAAACCGAAGAAAAATTTATTCAATTACCCCAAATCACAGATGTCGATGTAGATGCTTCCGGAGCCATGTATATGTCTGCATGGGACGGTGCGGGATATTCGGGAAGTCCGGATATAGGATACGTAGTCAGAGCTATTCCTAAAGGGCTGGAATATCAACCATTTTATAACCTTGAGAATGCATCCGATAGCGAGCTATTAGCCGAAATCCAATCAAATAATGCCAGGGCCCGAATGGCAGCACAATGGGAAATCCTCAGCAGGAATAAAGAGAAAAGTACCGAATCAATTTGGGCGTTGGTTGAAGACGAGAGTCTTTCTCTTGAATCAAGGGTGGCGGCTTTATTTACGTATTCGCAGTTAGCAAAAACCAATGGAATTGATAATTTAGTGATAGCCACTGAGAATGTTAAATTGCAAGAATATGCGCTACGGGCTCTGGCTGATCGAAAAGAATGGGTCGATAACGTACCTCTGGAGCCATTCATTACCGGACTTAATTCCCATTCACTTCGGGTAAAAGCAGCTGCAATCATTGGTTTGGGAAGATTAGCTAAGAAAGAAGCCATACCTGTATTATTGGACATTGAGGTTCCTGAATCTTTCAAGGCTCCGCAACAAGGCACTGAAGGACCCCACGCCACACCTAATTCAGAGATTATTATTCCGCACCTGGCTGTGAAAGCCCTTGTATCTCTCAATGCTACGGAGGAGTGTATTACTGCTCTGGATACGGAAAATAAAGATTTAGCTCTCTGGGTAATGAGGTATATGCACGATAGTCAGGTGGTCCAGGCACTGATTTCTAAGTTTGAAAAAACCCAAGATCCTGAGTTGAAAGAAAAAATCATCCGTACCCTGGCCCGAATATATTATCAGGAAGCTCCTTACGATGCCACCTGGTGGTGGAGCACGCGCCCCGATACCCATGGACCGTATTACAAAACAGTTGAATGGAATTCTACCCCTGTGATTCATACATTTTTGATGGAACAATGGCGGAAAGAAGGTGCTAAAGGACGAGACTTTTATAAAAAGTTAAATAGTAAGTACAGGTTAGGGATCGATGAATTTGGTACGATAGAAAAGAAAGCCCCCAAAGAAGATGCACCGGCCATAGATCTTGAAAAGCTGAAGAATAAAAAGGGGCAGGTTGGGGAATCCTCAATAGAGGATATTATGTTGGCTTTGGACAAGATTGATGGAGATCCTGAAGAAGGTAAAATTTTATTTTCTCGCCAGGGATGTCAGACCTGCCATAGTATTGATAAAAGTGAAGTAATGAAAGGGCCTTTTATGGGACAGATCGGATCAATTATGAACCGGCAGCAAATAGCGGAATCAATTTTAAAGCCCAATGCGTCCATTTCCCAGGGCTTTTCCACCGCACAGATTCAGACCAAAGGAGGTGATACTTTTGTAGGTTTCGTAACGGAGGAATCAGCGGAAAATGTGACCATTCGCAATATTGTTGGAATGGCTACGGAAATAGAGAAATCGGAAATAACAAGTCGCAAAGAGCTGGAATCTTCGATGATGCCTTCAGGCCTGGCCAATGCACTTAGTTACCAGGAACTGGCTTCATTAGTGGCGTTTTTGGAAGGGCAGAAATGATCATCACGTATGAAAAAGAGTCACCCGGAAAACAATGGTATTGTGCCTGTTCCTATTCATGTAGTGGCGGAACATCTGTACGACTCAATGTAAATTTGGTGTCTTAGTAGCTAGGTTATTCTGACAAACGCCATCAAATACAAGTTGGAAATGGACGGTGAATGTACCCTACGCTTTTTCCTTGTTTCCCTGATGATTCTCTTGAAATCTGCAGAGAAATAACCTTTACGACCAGGTGGTGGAAATCTGAAAATTCATGCCTTGGACCGTTCCTTCACTTCTCTCTGCAATTGGATCTATAACCATACATGGAGTTCAGATCCATAAAAAATTAAAAATGGCATCCTACTTGCGAATGGTAGTTCAATTTTTTAACTAAAAGAAGGATGCCCGAGTTTGATTAGGTATGAGGAGTATTATTTTTACAATCGAAATCTATAAAGGCTACCTCGTTTGCGGTTATTTGTTTGTACCAATAATTAACGCAGATGTATCAAAGTCAAAATAAGGGTGGAAAATTAAGGTTTAATGCCAAAATATTCTGAGGGAGGTACTCCGTATTTTTCCTTGAATATTTTTGAGAAATTTGATAAACTGGAGTATCCAACGGAATATGCAACTTGTGAAACCATAATTCCTTTTTTCAATAGGTAGGCTGCTCTTTTTAGTCTTTGATTGCGAATAAATTCTGCTACGGATTGGTTTGTCAAGGACTTGACCTTCCTGTATAGTTGCATTCTGCTTAAGCCCATGTCATGATAGAGGTCACTTACTTCATATTCCGCATTATCCATATTGTCTTCAACACATTCCATTAATTTTTTTAAAAAGATTTCTTCATCATTCGTAATAACTACTTCAGCGGGTTGAAGCTCTATTACTTTTTGATATTTTTTACGCAGTAATTTACGCTGGTCGAGGAGGTTTCTAATTCTTGTTTTAAGTTCCTCGGAATCAAAAGGTTTGACTAGGTATTCATCCGCTCCTGTTTTCAGCCCCTGCAGCTTATTTTTCATTTCCGTTTTCGCTGTTAATAAAACAATAGGTATGTGATTGGTAGCTGTTTGATTCTTGAGAATTTTGCATACATCAAACCCAGATGTTCCTGGCATCATTATATCACAAATAATAAGGTCTGGTAAATGATTCGTTGCGAATTTAATTCCATCTTCTCCATTTTGAACAGTTTGGACGGAATACAATGGTTTTAAAATAGAGGCTATTAAATCAGAAATCTCTTGATGATCTTCCACAATTAAAACACGTTCTCTTTCCCCACTTGTGGAGGTATCTTCATGTTTTATGGATTTTGGTTTTGTAGACTTTTCGCCTGATTCTTGACAAAGGGGCTTCCGAAGGGGGAGAATTACCCGAAATGTAGACCCCTGACCAGGTATACTTTTCAAATGTATTGACCCACCGTGGAGTTCAATTAGTTCCCGGGTAATAGATAACCCTATTCCTGTACCGGTATTTTCCTGATTTTCCAATTGATAAAACCGGTCAAAAACTTTTTGAAGTTTGTCTTCTGGAATACCAGGTCCCTGATCAGATACATCGAGAATTAAATAATCTTTGTATTCGACCTTTATGTTGATAGTTGAATCATTGCGAGTATATTTTACGGCATTGGACAGTAAATTTTGAAATATTTTTTCCAGAGCATCATGATCATATTCTAACCATTCTGCTTGTTCCGGAATGTTGGTATTAAACTGTATGTTTCGTGTTGAAGCAAGGGAGTCAAAAAGTGAAACAGTCATTCGCAGAAAGGACATGATATCTCCGGGTGTAGGAGATAATGTATAGGTACCTGATTCCAGTTTTGATAGGTCTAATAATTGATTGATCAGCCGAAGAAGACGATCTGAGTGAATTTTCAATACATCCCAATCCGTTTTAATCTTTTTGGACAAATTTTTGTCTATAGTCCCCTTTATGAGGGTGAGTGGGGTTCGTAACTCATGAGATACGTCGGTAAAAAGCTTTGTTTTCAATTCGTCAATTGCTTTTATTTTTTCAGCCTCTATTTGTGCTTTTTGTGCCTTTTCTTTTTCGATATCTGCTAATGTTCTCGCTATTTTATTGGCGCAGAGGGAAGCTATGGTTTGCAATGTGTCGAGATGCCTTCTGGTGAAAAATCCTTTTTCCGGATGTTCGGAATCTATTACCCCCAGTACTTTACCTTTGTAGATTAACGGTACTGCAATTTCTGATAACCTATTTTCATCATCGGTAATATAACGGGGGTCCAAAGTGGTATCAGAAATGATTTCAGCTTTGGCATTATTGGCTACGTTACCCACAATTCCCTGGCCCAAAGGGATTTCAATGGGTTTGTAAATTTCAAATGCTTTTGGATTTTTATTGCCAAAAGCCGCTTTTTGTACTAAAACAGCTTTTTTTTCATCAATCAAATAAATGACACAATCGACGAAACCGAATCTGCCAATACAATTTTTGGTGACATCCCAAAGGATTTCATCTATCGAGTTTTTTCCGTAAAGAGAATTTGAAAAATAATGAATAGTCTGTTCCACTTCATTAGCTATTTCCAGATCATGGATTTTTTGCTTGAATTTTTGAGCATAAGTGATGCCATGAAAAACAGCTACGGACAATGAACCTGCAAGCGTGATTAAAAGATTTCCGTAATAAACATTACTTATGTTGACTATATTGATAGATTCGGGAAATATAGAATAATTGGTAACTTCTAATACGATTAATGCCGTAATGCACAGAGTAAACAGGTACAATATTGAAAGCCATTCCTGTTTTTCTGCAAGTAAAATACCGGAGATGAGGACCAGAATCATGATAAGTTGAAATCCTGCTTCCTTCCCCAATAGTCCTGACAAAAAGAATAGATGAAAGAACGAAAAACTAAATAACCATAACCTGGCCAAAGTTGGTCTTCCACGATAATTCCAAACCCATGAAAAGGCTAACAGTATCGTTAAAAAAAGAACATATATCCCTATTTTCGTCGATTTACTGAAAAGGAAAATGACGTAAGGCAAGGAAGTAAACACCGCAAAGAAAGTATAGATATTTACCAGTCTTATCCGTTGAGATTTTAGAAAAGACATTTCGGGTTTTATACCCCAATTGGCAAGTTGTAATCGTCTGATTATCACTTGACAAAGATATTATAATTCTCTCAAATTATTACTTTTCCAGAAACTCCTTCCATTATCATAAGGTTATCTAATGAGAAAATTGATATGGTTATTTGAATCATGAGCCGGAGGAAATGATAGAGGCTTCAGAATTATTTTTTACATTTTAATAAACTTTTGTGTGGTTTGTTTATCGCCGTTTATAGTAACAGTATACATCCCTGGATGCAAATCATCTACTATTATCTGATGTGTCAGAGATTCTGTTTGGTCCGACGAGGATAGTTCCTTGACTTTTCTGCCCTGGAAATCCATTATGGTAATTTTAGAGATGACCAGAGAAGGATTTAATCTTAAGTGTAGAATATTGGTAACAGGATTGGGGTTGAGGTCCAATTTTTGAGGTTCTTTACCTGAATTTTCTATTGCTTGGTTTGTAATTCCTTGAATTTCGCAAGTTACTTCTATGGTTTGTGTAAAAAGTATTTGCAGTGAAGCAGTACAGCTCGTCACCTTCCAGTGCCTTTCAACAATACAGTTGCCATCAGTACAATCCCCTATTTCATTCTGGCCCAAAAAGATGGGTATTCCCGGACCGCATAGTCCTTCACTTACGTAATCCGGTAGCGGGGGAATATTACAAAACGCAACCTGATCTTCGGGAAGGTCAAATTGGCTGACGGTGTCATTAACCATTCTCCATTTAAAATTTTGAATACACAAGGTCGTATCACCGCAACAGTTTATCAAAAAATATACCCGGTCAAAATCAAATTCACAATTATTTAGCTGGTGAATGTGAGAATGGTCTTCGGCATGTACCCGCGATATACTACATCCTTGACTTTCAAAGGTTGTGTCCGTTAATGGAGGGGGAAATTCCGGAAATTCAGTAACGCACCCAAAATTGACATCCTCAGGGCATAGGGAGTCCGGAACTTCACCGTTATTTTCCCACCAGGTAATCATTTGATCGCAGGAAGATGTATTCCCACATTGGTCAGTAGCAGTGTAAGTCCTTGTCATTTTTATAAATCCATTGTCATTTGATATGCTACTTGCAGTGATTTCTACTGTTACGGGGCCGCAATTATCTATTGCTACAACTGTGCATTCTTCAGGATCTGGAATAGTCTTGGGGTCGCACCCAAGTTCAAGATTCGGAGGACAGGTAATAAGGGGAGGAGTGGTATCTACTGTCCAGAAAATACGCTGCGTGCATGTGCTTATATTTCCACAAAGATCCGTTACTCCATATGTGATATAGTAGTAATATAGGCAGTCATCACCCTGTATGACATTCCCGACATCTATTTTGTCAATAGAAGCAATGCCGCAGTTGTCAGTAGCTTCTATTCCAAAGTCGGGTGATACAATATGTACATCTGTATTTAATGGGTTACACCCTAGATCCATGTCAGAAGGGCAATGTGTAATATCGGGAGCTTCTGTATCTACGGTCCAGGTAAAAGTCTGGAGGCACTGATCTTGGTTTCCACATTTATCTGTAGCGATATATACCCAGCTTATGGAATATTCACATCCCACTAAGGTGATATCTGATAACTCATAGGTTATTTGTACACTAGAACAGGAATCTAATGTCTTTACCACATCTGGTGTGGGCAAAGGAAGGTCTTTGTTTACATTAAAATCCGGAATACACCCCAAGTCCTTACCTGTGGGACAACTGACTATGACGGGAGGAGTGATGTCGGACGTCCAGGTAATTGTTTGTTCACAAATACTTTCATTTCCACAACAATCAATTGCTTTATATTGACGGATGCGTTGCTGAGTGCATTCGCTACTGGAAATAATTATATCCTGAAACCAGAAAACTGTATCCAGACAACAATTGTCAGTCACTGTTAATTTTTCGGGAGACGGTGTTGGGAACGCTATAGGATTGCAACCGAGGTCGATATTCTTCTCACATTTTATTTTGGGGGGTTGCGTGTCCTTAATCCAATTGTATACTTGCGTATATGTGTATGTATCACCACTACATGGTGTGATTTTGAATTTACGAGTCAACGAATAATAACATCCGTCATTATTTTTGTCGTCTCCTAACCATTCTTGGAGTGCTTCGCAATGTCCGGGAATAAATCTTTTTGGATCGGGAATGCTTTCTCTTAGATTTGGATTACAGCCCAGGTCAATTAAAATCGTTACATCTTCAGGGGGAAAAGTATCATACACAAAAAGAATGTTTTGGGTATCGATTGTTTCATTTCCACAAGCATCAATTGCTGTATAAACCCTTTTTATGTTGTAATTGCAATCTTTGTTTGTTGGAATATCTTCAACGTGTCGTACGTTTGGTTCACGGCAATCAGAGTTTACATCTATTTCGTCGGGAGCAGGCCCGGGTATGTCAGAAAGGCTATTAATACATCCTAAATTCAATTCCGGCAAGTTCATTGAAATATTCTGGGCAGCCAGCGAAAATGTAAAGAATACAAGTATACTGGTTGTTAATATTTGACGTAAAAGTAACATGGTAGATTTTTTATAGAGTAGAAGAATAATTATTGTCAGGAGATAACAAGGTTAGTTTTTAGTGAAATTGAATAGCGTTCCGAGGACAATGTTTAATCCCCGGTTCCTAAACTTTGTTTCTATCGTTTCGACATCATTGACATCAATTACACCGATTGAGTATCTCAATTCTGCAAACACCTTGTAATCGGATACTGAACATTCCACCCCGGCTCCTAATCCGAATCCGAGGTCTACTTTTTTGAAAGAGTCGGTTCTATCTGCTTTGTCCCCATCTTCGAATTTTATGTTGCCGTTTAGTAAAATGCCAAATGAGGGTCCTGCAAGGAGATAAGGGGTTAGATTTTGATCTATTTCCAATGAATATTTAACTAATGCTGGTATCTCAATATATGATGCGCTGTATTTTTGGTTTAACTCTTTATGTCTCCACCCTTTTAGTAAATACATTGGTTCCAGTCTAATTGACAGATTTTCGTTGATATTGTGGTCTGTGACCAACCCAATGCCCAATAAGGCTCTTGTACCGATTCCATCAGAGCCTGTGTTTAAATTTGATGTTGCAAAATTTAAATCTAATAAGGGACCGATACTCCATTGAGCTGAGGATAGTTTTATGGAAAATAGAAATATGCAAGAGATAATAGTATACTTTTGAATTACAGATCGATAGTTCATATCCATAAATTTATGTTGTGAACAAAAAATTATGTGTATGGGGCGGTTATGAAAATAGGATAATGGTTACATACCATTTATTGCAGGTGTACCAATTTTTGATGGATGAGTACCATCGGTAAAAAATTGAGCAGTGGGAAAAAGATCCGACTATAAATGATACAGTCGGATATATTTGCACAATATATTTAGGGTTACTATGCTAATCCTTTTATGTCCTTGAAGAAAAGAAAATAGAATGTATCTACGTTATATTGATAGCTCTTCACTATGTAATACAAATGCTAAGATAAGTTTGTCTTTTATATTTAGATTGTCGCTATTGTAACAAATGCTGTCCCTATTGTAACAATAGGAGGGGTAGTAATTCCAAAGGTTTGGATAGTTAGGTTAATTCAAAAGAAAGTCATTCTTCAGGTGCGATGCTAAAGGAATAATACGCTAAGATACTTTTATATAGATTGTAAAATCATTTTTTCCTTATAAATAAAAAATACCCGGTAAGTTATATTTTACCGGGTAATCCTCATACTTATATAGGCTCTTATTCGAACACCCATTTTGTTCGAATATTTTAAACAAAGAAGTTTTTGGTCAATGCAAAAACTTAAATTTTAATTACCTCTTTTGGTTAATTAAATCCCCTTTTACCTACTATGTCAAAGTAAAACCAAATTGCTACACCGGATTATTTGTATTGTAACAAATAATAACTCGATTGTAACATTTATAGCAAAATAGAATTGTAATTCTCTTTGGGAAAATGATCTGGAAGGGCTGTCGTGTAAATCGCTATTGTATGTACTTTTAGCAACCTTAAGAAGAAATGGTAAATACCACCAGACTATATGACAATAATTTTTACAGCGTAGTTCTTTGTCATTATTTAGTATATCCGGATCCAGAATAGGAAACAATCATACAAAATGGAAATAGCGTAATTCTCCATACTCAATAATATACGGAGTGCTGTTATTTTTCGTAATCAGATGGAGAGACTCCGTATTCTTCTTTAAAAATTTTGGAAAAATAAGATAGGCTGGTATATCCTACTGAATAGGCGGATTGTGATACCGGTTCACCTTTGCTCAACAACTCAGTTGCCAAAAATAAACGATGTTTTTTTATAAAAAGGTTGGCCGATAAGCCCGTAAGAGCCTTTATTTTGCGATGTAATTGCATTCTGCTAATACCCATTTCTTTGCAAAGCAAATCCACGCTAAAGTGAGAGTTTTGAAGGTGATCCTGGATAATGGTTTTAAATAAATTGAGAAATTGTTCATCAGGATTTTGGTCTACTAGTTCTTTCTTACTAGGAGATTCCGGTGATCCTTGAAATTTTTCCTGGAGTAATCTCCTTTGCCGGAGAAGATTGTTGATTCTAATTAGTAATTCTTCACTATCAAAAGGTTTTTGTAAATAATAATCTGCCCCGGTTTTTAATCCTTCGAGTTTGCTATTTTGTGATACTTTTGCTGTAAGTATTATTATGGGGATATGATTGGTTAAACTTTGCGATTTTAAATGTCGGCATACTTCTATCCCTCCTATTTCAGGCATCATTATATCACAAATTATTAAGTCAGGTAATATCTTTTCAGTTTTAATAATCCCGTCTTTACCGTCAAATGATTGGATTACAAAATACTGGGGTGATAATATATCCTTAATTAGATCCGAGATTTCAATACTATCCTCGATAATTAGTATTGATTCATTATCATTTGAAACGTTTTGAGATAAAAGGGGGCGTAAATTTAATTTGGGGTCTTGAATAGAGGGTAGGGATATTTTATCTAGGGGAAGAACAACTGTAAACTGGCTTCCTTTATTCAATTCACTTTCCACTGCAATATTACCGGAATGTAATTCTACAAGTTCTCTGCAAAGCGATAGACCAATGCCTGTTCCAATCTTTTTTTCCCGGGAGAGGCGATAAAACCTCTTAAAAATATTCTTTTGGTCCATCTTAGAAATGCCTACTCCCTCGTCTTTTACTATAAAAGTCAACGCATCTGTATAATCTGCACTTATCTCTATGGAAGTATTATTATCGCTGTATTTTATAGCGTTAAAAATTAAGTTGTAGAATATTTTTTCTAATGCGTCTTTGTCAAAATTCAACCAAATTGGTTCATCCGGTATATCACTGAAAATTACGATATTCTTTTCCCGGGCATATCCTTCAAAATACGAAATTATTAACTTTATAAATGATGTGATTTCAGCCGGTTCTGGGTTGAGTTTAAATTCCCCTTCTTCTAGTTTTGTAAGGTCAAGGATCTGGTTAATAAGCCTAAGGAGTCGATCTGTTTGTTTATCGATTATTTGCCAATCGTTTTGTTTTTGTAAATTTTTGCCTGCTGTCCCTTTTATTATGGTAAGCGGTGTTCGAAGCTCATGGGAGATATTGGTAAATAATCTGTTTTTTAATTCGTCAAACATTTTAATTTTTTCGGCTTCGACTTGTAATTTAAGTGCTTTTTCCCGTTCGCGCTCTCCGATGGACCAGGTTATCTTATTGGCACATAAGGCCGCAATAGTTCTAAAAATTCGAATATGTCGTGAGGTGAAAAAATTCTTTTGTGAATTTTTGGATTCAATAATCCCGATCACATTATTGTTAAAAATTATTGGGGTGACCAGGATTGACATATCTGCGTAGGCTTTTTTATTGACGGATTGACCAAAAGAAGTGTCGTTGAGAATTACAGATTCTCCTGTTTGAATAACCTGACCAATCAAACCTTTGTCTACTGGTACTTCATTGGTTGTTTCAAGAGAGTATTTATCCGGATCAGTGGAGGAAGAGCCCGCTTTTTGTACCATCAAATTGCGATCTTGATCCAGCAAATAAATAACACAGTCTTCAAGCTTTAAATTAGTAATGCAGCTATTTACAATATCCCATAGAACTTCACTAAGACTATTTTGTCCATAAAGTGAATTGGAATAATAGTTTATAGTTTTTTCGATATCATTACTTGTTTCTATTATCCTTCTATTCGTCAATAGTTGTTGGTTGAATAAAAAGTGGTAAAATAGTCCAATAAAAATGGTAATCGATAACGATAAAAATAAGTTCAGGTATTGAAAAGAAGTAATGGCCCCATGAGGCCGGGCAAACTCCATTAAATTGTAGTCAGTGATTTCCAGGAATATCAAACTGCTTATTGATAATCCTATATAGAAGTATATCAATGCTTTGTCTTTATATTGAGATACAATTATTCCAGCCAGGGTCAGGGGGATAAAAAGGAATTGTGCACCACCCATTTTTCCCACTAATGAGCTAAGAACGATTAGAAGTGAATTGACTACAGTATATAAAAATAGTTTTACAGCTTTTAGCTTTTGGTAATAGCAAAAGATCCAGGTTGAAAAATGGGCTAAAACAAAACCGGTTAGCAATAAAAGAACACCTGAGTGCTTGACAATAAAGAGATACGGTATGACTGCAAAAGTTGCAAGAAATACATATACGTTCATCAGACGTAATTGAATTGCCGTCTCAAAAGGTGTATCTTTTGATATCCCCCAATTAAATATTTTAAGCTTCGAAATTTGAAAAGCCTTGTACATTGAGAGTCGTTTTATTAGGGATGATCTCTTTGGTTTCCGATCCTATTAATGTAAGCAAAGTTGTATTATATATTTCATGTATGCAAGACTAAATTTGAAATTAGAGTTGGTCTAAATTTCTTTAATAAACGGTATTAAAGGTGCTTTCAGAAGAAATTATTTGAAATTATCCCTATTGCGGTTATCGAAAGCTTCCTCCCAGTTCAATTAAGACATCGGTAATGGTTTCAAGCCTTTTTTCGTCTCCGTAATACAATTCCAACGCAACCTGATTTGCACTTTCATTTGCATTTTCTAAAGAATTAATTCCCGCGCTGGTAAGTTTCACAAAACTTACTCTCGCGTCTCTGGCATGAGATTCTCTTTGAACAAGCCCAATTTTTTCCATAGGGAGTAATTTTCGCGTAACTGCTGAAGCAGATAGTCCTACTTTTTCAGAGAGATCTATCCTTCTCAGTTTCTGCCCGGGCGATCTATATAGGTGAAATAATATCATGAAATCACTAAAACTAATACCGTGAACGCTAAGAGTAGCATCAAACTTGCGGGCAATGACAGCCTGAGTCATACTTAGGTTTAGGAAGAATTGAAGTGTAGAACTTAATGATTGCATAGTAATTGATTTTTAATTGAAATGTAAAATAAAATCAAAAATATACTAATTGAATCAATAAGTAAATTTCCTGCAAAACTATTTTGGACCTGTATTTTAAATCAATTGGGGTATATGAGAAAGTTCCAATTTTTATTGTGGCAATCTTTTCGCAATTTGAGGATAATCAGTAAAAATAGATCGTAAATGCTCCAGTTTTTACGAATATATTAAGTCCCAAAGACCTTGTGGCTACTTTTTATTACCCAGATGGAATGCCCTCGAAATATTAAATCCAAGGTGAATATCTCCTGAAAAGAAATTACCAGTAGTTTCTGTAATAAAACTTTTTTCAATCATGGTAATCGCATTTGACATCATCAATTGGAAAACATGTCCACCCGTTTCGATATCAACACTTATACTAAATGCGTCTCGAGGGGTAATAGATTCTATTGGATTGAAAGAGTAAAAATATTCAGCATTTACTGAAACTTGGTTGGTGATTTTCATCCGCCCTCCAATACCCAAAGCCAAAATATCATGCGGATCCTGGAAGGTAGGTACTGTATTTCTATGAATGTAGGTAGGTGCGACTTGAAGTGAAATTGCGGAATTGAATTTTCGCGCAATAAGGACCTGGGTAGTATAAGCCAGTCTATCATTGAAATCGGGTTTGTCATCAGCTGGATAATCTCGCAGGGTTTTTTGTGCCATACTTCCGACAAGTGTAACGCTTACCGGGAAGGTGTTTTGACTTGTTTTTTGTTGCAGCAAACGGTATTTGACAAATCCGTCATAGCTTTTATCAAAAGAACTTCTACCTAGACCAAGTGTAAAATTGTCGGAGACAGCATACTCCAATGCAAACCTGATATTTGATTCATCCAATCCAAACAGTTGATAAAACCCACCATTGACCCGACCGAATCGATGGGAGATAAGAAATTCCAATACTCCTTTTTTACGGGTCTCAACGGAATGGCCGTTTGCGATTCGGGTTCCCTTGAATATAGCACTTACTATTTCAGTAGTTTTAGGTGTTTCACTCTCCAGTATATCCAATAAATCCTGCGAATTAGATAATGTGGTATTTAAAAAGAAGAAAGTGAAAAAAATACAAGACAACTTTAACGAGTGATTCATAGGTAAAATGCTTTTTATCTATATGGAGTATGTTCCAGTTTGCAGGTAACTTCTACTTCTTTGGCGATATTACGTGCTACAACTGATGGAATATTTATTTCATAATCAGCTACCGTGACCATAAAAGACCCGTCAAAATTCACAGCGTCGTCAGTTATTTTCAATTTACCTTCCATGGTAATTGGCTTGGTAATTCCATGAACAGTCAAATCTCCTGTGATTGCAGCCACTCCGTTTTCACCGTCGAGAATTTCTTTCAGATTTTGAATTTCACCTTCAAAGCTAGCTTTGGGATATTTGTCTGATTCCACATAATTCTCATTAAAATGTTCTTGCATCAAAGCTTTTTCAAATTCAAAGGATTTCATAAGGAGGGTAACTGCAACATTACCTGTAGATAGATCGACTATACTTAATACCTGATTATTTTCGGCCTTAATGTCTTCTACTGGAGTATGGGAATAAAAGGAAATATACCCCTGTTTGGTGATATACCGCTCTTGCGAGAACCCAATTATTGAAAACAATAAGCAAATACATATTAATGCAGCTCTGTACATATTTATTCAGTTTAATTTACAATAACAGTCCTAATCAGCATAACATCTAGTAAAAACCCGGTACAAATCCCTCTTGCTTCTAATGTTTGACCTTTTTCCAGTCCCAGCACTTTTTGATTTTCGACAGGATCCATATTACATATAACGCTTTCAATCCCATTACCGTTTCGCAGTGTTATTACACCATTCCCATTAGCAGTATCTATGGATTGGATTGTTCCTTTCACCCGGACCACTTTGTCCAGGTATTTTTTATTGGCTAATTGCTCGTCATTTTTAAATTCATTAATCAATTCATCTGTAGAGAGAACATAATCAGCTGTAGCTTCGCGGAGGTCTTTATGGGGTTTATTATACACTTTTGTATAGACAAAAAATGCAATTATAGCCCCAATCAATAGTACGGACAGAGATATGACAAATATTTTTCTCATAATTTATTAATTATCGGGAGCCCCGTCATCTACCCAACATCCTATAAGAATTATTTGGTCATCTGTCAGGCTTCCTGTTTGAGGCATTACCCTTGATGCTGTAAGTTCTTTTATACGAGCAGAGTTGTTTTTAATGGCCTGGTAGGTACGCAAATCAGGATTTTGAACGGAGCCATTGTGACAAGAAATACAATTATTGTCAATAATTGGCTTTACATCCATTGAAAAGGATGTTCCGGGCTCGCACTCCATTTCGTTTGGATCATTCATCCCCATGTCCTCTTCAACATTTTTTTCACAAGAAAACTGAATAAGAATTCCCAAAGTGAGTGCGAATGACATTAAAAATTTTACTTTGTTCATAAACATTTGATTTTAATATTTTAAAATAGAAAGTCTACAATTAAAGAAACGACCAAAGATTATTTCTCGAGAGGATAAAAGTTCTTAATGTGAAATTTATTAAATTAGCTTACTCTAAATTTAAGTAGTATTTTACTTTATTATTGCTAAAATCTTTGTGAAAGGGAAATTTTTATAGCTGAAAGGGAATTTTTCAGCCTGAAAAAACAACACGTTTTTCATGAGAAAAGATCAAGTCTACTTCTATACTTTTATAGGGTTAACTATTGTAACATTTGCCGTCGGCTATTTTAGTATGCAATCTTTATTGCAATATTCTACGAATCAATTGCTCCAGTCCCAAATAGAATCAAGTAGACGAGAAGCCAATGAAATATCAAGCCTTGTCCAGTACCAGCTTGAAAATGGGTTGTCCAGAGGGGTAGTTATTAACAACCTACAGTCAACGCTGGAAGGGACCAGCATGGAGTCGGGATTTGTCTGTATGTTTGATTGGTCTGGTGTGGAAATTTGTCACCCCAATCCCGAAAAAGTCGGACAACAAGTAAAACCAGGTCAATCCTATGTACAACCTTTAGTATTTGATGAATTGGAAACCGATGATTTTTATAATTTGGTGACACAGGGAAAAGAAGTAGGAGGCATTCGAGACTTCCCAAATAGTACAAGAGAATCAGAAATTATTTATCTATATCCAGTAAAAAATACAGACTGGATCGTAGCTGCCCATGCGAATATCCAGCAAATCGAAAATCGCATTGACGATATGCGATCAAACTTTACCTTGATTTACGTTTTTTCCGGAATTTTAATTGTCATTGCATCTTTTTTTACTGTTCGATTTATAGGAGGCAGGTATGAAAAGATGTTGGAAATCCAAAATAGAGATTTGTCAACAGAACTAGTATCAATGTCCAAATTGAACCAGGATTTGATCAAATACAAAGAATCCTGGGAAGAACCCGATAACTCAGATAATCAAACCGAAAGTATAAATTATAAAAAAAGGGTATTAACTCATTTTAAAGATGAAATCGTGTCAATAGATACCGCTGAAATAGCCTATATTTTTATAGTTAATTCAATTACATATATTTATTGTTTAGATGGGGAAAAGTATACATGTAATCAAAGTCTTGAAGAGTTGTCAAACGAACTTAACAGGGATCAATTTTTCAGGGCTAACCGACAATATATATTATCTATCAAGTCAATTCACAAAATTTTTAAATACGGTAAAAATCAGTTAAAAATTCGTGTTGAGCCACCGTCACCAGATGATATAATTATAAGTAAGAATAAAGCTGCAGAGTTCAAAGATTGGTTGAACTCATAAAAGCCTCCAGCTTTTAGCCACTAGTTTCTAGCCTAGGCTCAGGGCCCTTAAGTCATTACATTCCGATTTTGATTTAACATTCATATTGATACGGAAATGCAACACTTTCATTACACTTTCATTACACTTTCGTGATACTTTCGCAATACTTGTACCTTACTTTTGAAGTGTAACTAAAACAATAATAGTATGACACTTAAATGGTTAATTTTTATGTTTGTTCTACCTTTCCTAGTAATCTTTTCGTGTTCAGATGATGATGGAATGAATACACCGGAGGGGAAGGATCCCGATACAGCTGAGGAAGTTTCAATAGATCGATTTAGTGAAACTGCAGCAACGTTAATGGTTCGGACAGAAGCCAATGGATTACCGAAGGCCAATGAACCGATTGATTATGATCAGGCTCCATTTATTACTACAGGCCTGGGCCGGGAAGGAGAAATAGTAGAATATTATAATTTTGATGTACAGCCCCTTACACCGGCTCCCATTTATGTATTTTTCAAGGAAGGGTCTAGTTCACCGGTAGAAGGTCAATTGAATGTGATTAATGTAGTTCCGGGTGACAATGGATACAATGATTTTTGGCAAGTGTTTAGGGTGACAGTACCTGGAGATTATGTAGCGAATACGATTTCTAGCATGAATGAATTAAATGCAAGAAATTATAATATAGAAGCGCTCAATACAGTAGTAAATTGCCCGGTAGTGCCTAAAGGGAGTACAGCGACGAAACGTATGGGTGATGAAAGTAGTGGTTTGGTTCGAGGATGGTACAAAGGGCAAATAGTATATTATTTCAATTTTAGTGAGTCTAGTCTCGAGATTAATTCCAATGGTGAAATTCCGGTTTCCCCAATTTTTGTCACATTTAATATCAACCCGGGTGAAGATGGAGGTGGCCCAGCTTCAGGCTTTGTCACAGAAGAAGGAACAGTTCAGACACATAACGTATTGGCCACCATCCCACAGAATACCGGCTATTCTCCATTGTGGGCCGTACGTATTTACGATAATTCAGGTTTTGGTTCCGTTATGGATTTAGGGTCTGCACAGAGTGCACCTGCTATTGGCCCGGGACCCAATGTCAATTGTCCGGTTGTGAACATACAATAAAACCTTTATATAATAACTGTATTTAAATGGCTACCTTTTCAGGTAGCCTTTGTTTTTGAAATGAAAACCTACTTTTTATTACATAATAGTAAAGGTTGTTGTTTCTCTGGGATATCGTAAATAGAAATGATTAATTATTTAGTAATTTACAAAGCATGAAGCGGGCTTTAATTATAGAGGATGATGTGGACATTGCTGAATTAATTGAACTTCATCTTTCGGACTTGAAGTTTGAGGTAGAAAAATTTCACGATGGCAAAAATGGCTTTATCAGAGCGATGAAGAATAATTTTGACCTGATTGTTTTAGACATTATGTTGCCGGGAATGGAAGGGATGACAATTTGTACAAAGCTTCGAAATGCCCAGGTTAAGACACCTATAATAATGTTAACGGCGAAAGCCGATGAAATTGATCAGGTTTTGGGATTGGAATCAGGAGCGGATGTCTATATCACAAAACCCTTTAGTGTACTGGAATTAAAGTCCAGGATCAAGGCTCTCTTTCGCAGAATTGACATTGAACGAAAAGACGATGGTTATGGGGGAAATAAAAATCCATCCAGCCTGAAATACGACGAACTAAGTATTAATTTAGAAAATAAAAGTTTGCATATTCGGGGTCAACGAATTGATCTTACCCCAAAGGAATTTGAATTATTAGCATTATTAGCCTCCCACCCTGGAAGAAGTTATTCCCGTGACGAATTATTGAGAAAGGTATGGGGGTATGAATACAATGCTTACGAACATACTGTGAACAGTCACATTAATCGTCTAAGAGCTAAGATAGAACCGGATATGTCCTCACCAAAATATATTTTAACAACCTGGGGAGTAGGGTATCGATTTTTAAATAGTTGAAACTAACTGTTCATGAAACCAACGATCAGAGTGAGTGCATTTTATTGGAAGATAGCAGTAATTTTTATGGTAGCTATACTCATTTTGGCAGTAATTTTTTTATGGGTTAGTATCAGGTCTTCTATTGGCTATTTTCAGGAAGCCCACCAGCGATTGAATTCGGAAGTAGCAGAACACATTGCTCTGGAAACGGAACCATTTGTAAACGGAAGTATTAATTCTTCTGCCTTAGAAGATTTATTCCACGATGTAATGGTTTTACATCCCAGTTTGGAAATTTACCTTTTGGACAATACAGGTCAAATATTGGCCTATTCCGCTCCGGATTCTCTGATTCAGTTGCAATCAGTAGAGATCGATCCGATAGAGACATTTATAGAAAAGCAGGGAGAAGTCTTTGTCAAGGGATCAGACCCGAGACATCCCGATCAGAAAAAAATATTTTCGGCGGCACCTGTAATTAGATCTGGCATCCACCATGGGTATGTTTACGCCGTTCTTCGGGGAGATCAATATACTTCAACCAATGATGCATTATTTGAAAGTTATGGATTTCGTCTGGCTACAAAAGTAATAGTAATTGCTATTATTGCTTCATTGGTCATTGGCTTGTTGGCTTTTCGCATAATTACCGGTAACCTTGAACATGTAATTCGTCAAATAAGAGCATATCGTTTACTGCCGGATAAATCCGGATATAGAATGGAAGCATCAGGAGAGTTGAAGCCCCTTGCAATTACTTTTAATCGGATGGCGCAGGAAATTGAAGAAAATATAAATGCTATTAAAAAAATGGAAAAGTCTCGTAGAGAACTTATCGCCAATGTATCCCACGATCTTCGAACCCCTCTTTCGACAATCAGGGGATATGCAGAAACCCTCCTGGTGATGGATAAGTCACTATCCGGTAAGGATAGAAAAAAGTATACCAGGGTAATTTTGAACAATGCCAAAAGACTAAAAAAACAAGCTGATGAATTATTTGAATTATCAAGACTGGAGAGTGGAGAAATCCAGATACAATGTGAACCATTTTCCATATCCGAATTAGTGCAGGATAATATTCAAAAATACAAAGACAAAGCACATGAAAAAGGTATTAATCTCAAATCTGAAATTCCCGATGAAATTCCTCTTGCATTTGCAGATATTGGGTTGATTGATCGTGTACTTCAAAATTTAATCGATAATGCCCTTAAATTTACTGCTGGAAAGGGGGTAGTCACCATAGAACTATGCCACCGTATTAGGCCGGGAAATATTTGTGTAATGGTCAGGGATACAGGAATAGGAATTCCGGATACCTTAATAGATTCTGTCTTCAATCGTTATATCAAATCGAACCGCAATTTTACAGAAGAGTCCGGATCAGGGTTGGGATTGGCAATAGTAAAAAACATTTTGGAACTTCATAATACAGAAATTTTTGTCGAAAGTATAGTCGATGAGGGAACCACATTTTACTTTGATTTGCCCGTATACAATAGTTAAATAATTATTGAGTCGGAGGAGAATTCCGTCTCCTGATCCATTTAAATGCCTCAAACCAAATAACACTTATAAATCCTATTGCTATAGATATAAGTAGTTGGTTAACAGTAATTTGTTCGAATCCAAAAAAACCAGCAACAGGCTTGAAATAAACCATAATGCCAGTTAAAATACTAGTGACAAAAATTATTATACCTACTAGATTGTTTTTGTATTTCATAGTTGTAATAATAGAGTAATAAAAGGATCGGTTGACTAATGTGAGAAAAATATTAGCTGCGATAAGTACTAAAAACACCATTGTCCGGGTAGTAGCTTCACCTGATCCTTGCGATACGGCATATTGGTAAACAAACAGACTCCCAATTGTTATGATCAACCCTTGAATTACACTGGTAAATAATTCTCTACCATTAAAAAAAGTATTGGTAAAAGGTCTTGGGTTTTGTAACATTGTGTTTTTCTCCATGGGTTCATTTTCATAAATAATAGAACAAGTTGGTCCCATTATCAATTCAAGAAAAATAATATGAACAGGCGTAAAAATATTAGGATAAATCCACCCAAGGGCAAGAGGAATAAAAACAGTTAGAATTATGGGGATGTGAATTGAAATAATATATTGAATAGCTTTTTTAAGGTTAGCGTATATTTTTCTTCCGAGCGCAACCGCATCAATCAGCTTAGATAGGTTGTCATCAGTAAGGATCAACGATGAAGCCTGTCTGGCTATTTCAGTTCCTTTTTGCCCCATGGCTATCCCAATATTAGCAGCTTTTAGGGCAGGTCCATCGTTCACTCCATCACCAATCATAGCTACGATATTATTTTGCGCTTTAAGAGAATTAATGATCCTTAGTTTTGCTTCTGGAAACATCCTGGAAAAAATCCTGAATTGCTGAGTGGCTTTAGCTAGTTGTGTATCGTCCAATTCCATCAACTCTTTTCCAGTAATGGTTTTATCCCAGCCTTGAAGATCAATTTGCCTGGCAATTGCAGAAGTTGTTACTGGATTGTCTCCTGTGACAATTTTCATTGAAATACCAGCTTTGTAAAACTTTTCGAAAACCTCTTTTGTATTTTCTTTCGGAGGATCATAAAATGCCAATAATCCTAAAAATTTAATAGGTAAGTCAACTTGTTTTTCCGGGTATTTACCATCATCAATGCTGGATATCCCAACTCCCAATAAACGATATCCCTCATTGGCCATTTGTTCCAAAATCCCATAAACTTCATTTCTGGATTGCTCGGACATATTACAAACACTGATCAACGCTTCCGGTGCTCCTTTTGTAGCGATAATTTTATCACCAAGGGAATTAGTGAAAATATGTGTCATCATGGGTGGGTTGCCCGTTAGTGGATATTTAAAGTCTAAAGAATATTTGGTCCTGTCATCCTCAGCGATAATATCTTTGTAGGTCTCATGAATTGCTTTTTCCATTTGATCAAATGGGATGGGTTCACTTGCCCACATCCCCATACGAATGAGTTCTTTTTCTTTTTCCGAAGAGTTTTTTTCAGGTTGTGTAATTTTACCTGTTGACAGGGTGAAAATTTTAGCAAGTGACATTTTATTCTCGGTAATAGTCCCTGTTTTGTCAGCGCAAATAACAGAAGCACTTCCAAGGGTTTCTACCGTTTTCATTTGCTTGACAACAACGCCCATATTCATTAACCTCAAAGCACCAAGCGCCATAAAAGTAGTAAAAGCAACAGGAATTTCTTCGGGTAGTATGCTCATAGCCAATGTGAGGGATTTTAATAGGCTATCTAGAAAATTGCTGGAATTATAATAATTTATTCCCCATACAATAAAAAATACAATGACTCCGGCAATAACCATCTTGCGTACAAAGGAGTTAATTTGAATTTCCAATGGTGATTTTTCATCCTTGATATCCTGAAGGCTTTTACCAATTTTTCCCAGTTGAGTATTGTTCCCTATTGCCGTTATTTTGGCTATTGCCATGCCACTGTCCACAGTAGTGCCGGAATATATTGACTTATTTGATGAAGTTGCCGTTTTATACACTGACATGGATTCTCCAGTGAGTAATGATTCATTTACATAAAAGTCACTGGATTGGATGATTTCTCCATCTGCGGTAATTAATGTGCCTTCTTCTGCGAGCAATAGATCCCCTACTACTATTTCTTCAGAAGGAATTTCAATAATAGAATAATTTCTAATGACCTTTGATTTTGGTTGTGTTAGCTCTTTAAGTTTTTTAATTGCGTTTCTGCTCCTGGAGTCTTGAAACAGAGAAATAGCTGCAACAAAAATGATGGCGATGGAAAGAAATAAGCCGTCTCCAAATTCTCCACTTATGAAATACACTAATGATGCAATTAATAATATAACGATCATTGGCTCTTTAAAAAGCCCTATTAGAAATGACAATATTGTATTTTGTTTCTTATGGGTAATAATATTTTTACCGAATTTTTTTTGAGCCTGTCTAGCTTCTTCTTCGGTTAATCCTTTTATAGAAACTTTATCTTTTGCCATATTTAGAGTATGATTAAGAATTTATAGCAATAAATTAATTATTAGTTCGCGTAATTATTTTAAAACATGTAAGTAATTACATTTCCTATTTTTATCCCTCCATGAGCCCTAAGGATTAAAACTTTACGTGCCTTCGCGTTGCTCGGCGAGACTTTGTGTAATTTTTTAGCTCTTACGCAAAGAATCGCTGATATTCCACATCCATATGGAATCCGAAGAGTTGCCAAGAGAATTCGTTAAATTTAGACAAGCTCTTATCCTTTTTCTTGGACCCTAAACCAATATTAACTTATTTTTTTTATCATCTTAAAATTTTTCAATAAAATATTTTGTCTCATTGGGTACTGCTCCTTAATTATAATGAAGCCTTTGTTTTGAAAAAATGGAAGAGCTGTGATACTGACATCTGAAGTCAAAGCTGTGATATTGCTCTCTATCGCATTTGATTCCAGGTGATTATATAAATAAGAGCCAATTCCTTTTTTTTGTAAATTGTAATCCACATATAAAAAATCGATATATCCATCGATTCTTAATGAACCAAATCCAACAATTTGGTTCTCAATTAAAATAACAGGAAAGTATTGATCATTAATTTTCTGTAACCACGGATCGGGTTTTTTTGCCGATGAGACCCATGCATTTATTTGTTTATGTGTATAATCATTCTGACACGAAAATGAAATGGTATGAACAAATAAATCCAGAATGCCATACATGTCCTGCTCCAATGCCTGTCGAGTCGTTAAATTAGATATATTGGATCTCTTCATGAAATTATTATTCTTATAGTTAGGCATTTAGTAATGATCTATTGCCTTCAATAGAATGTTTTTAATTACCTGGATTGGTAGGTCCCTGTAAACGTCTATTTTCAATATTTTTATTTGTTTGCGATTTCCTGCTTCCAATTCGGGATGATTAAGTAAATATCCATAATAAAATCCAACATACGGTTCGCCAGACTTTCTTTCAATCCAAATATAACATAGAATTTTGCCCTTGTAATAGAAAAAAGGTGCTCCGTATTTGTAGGCTGACCGAATATCCTTATTTGTGTCCATTATAATATCGCGTAATGCCAATAGACATTCTCTTATTTCCGGGTTTAAATTCTCATAAAAACTGTCAAGATTGTTTAATGTCACACGCTAAAATTCTATATATACTTGTTACAAGATGAGTGATATAGAAAGTAATATATAAAGTCTTCAAAAAATAATTTTAAAAAGCAAGGAAAATTATTTGACCCTAACATTACGTCATACCATATCTTTGGTCTTGAAATCAAAATGTTAGTAAAGTGGAATCCGGAAAACATTATACAGTCAAAGAATTAGCGGATATGGCGGGGGTGAGCGTACGTAGCCTTCACCATTATGACCGGATTGGTTTGTTGCACCCGGATTTTCGTACCGACGCGGGGTATCGAATGTACGGGAAGACGGAATTGTTGCGATTACAGCAAATTCTATTTTATAAGGAATTGGATTTCGGACTTAAGGAAATTACCGAAATTCTTGACAATCCCGATTTTGAATTGATAAGTGCACTGAAAAATCATAAGGAAAAACTATTGTCCGAAATAGAACGCATTGAGCAGCTGCTGACGACCATTGACAAGACTATTGATCATTTAAAAAACAAAACAAAGATGAAACACGAGTCATTATACGAGGGTATTCCCAAAGAAAAAGCCAAATCCTGGCGTAAAGAAGCTATGGAGAAGTGGCCCGATGAGGTTAAAAGATCTGAAGAATCGTTGCTTAAAATGGAGAGGGAAGGATTCGAAAAATTGAAAAATGACTTTGCAAATTGTTGGGCATCCCTGGCAACCATGAAAAGTGAAGATCCCACTTCGGAAAGTGTACAGTACGAAGTGTATAGGCATTACCGATTTATTCGTCAGTTCTGGGGTACTGCCGGAGAAGCAGACCTGCAGGGTGATGCCTATTCCGGCCTGGGGGATATGTATGTCAGCGATGAGCGATATACTTCGATAGACGGGAAACCCGATCCTGAATTTGCCGAATTTATGCAAAAAGCCATGCAGCATTTTGCGGATACGCGGTTGAAGTAATTACTGGGGTTTGGGATTTAGTCAATCCCTATTTTTTCGATTCATCATTTTTATTACAAATTTTCGTAAGAATAACGGAGGGTACTTATACCCTTTTTTTGCCAAGCGAATGCCCATTGGTTCATATTCTTTTTTATTCAATGGCAGATTGGTTCCCAGGCCATCGACATACCGATTGAACATACAAAATGCAGAAGCAATGAGTATCGTATCGTGAATGTCCTCATCCAGTGCACCGCCATTTTTGGCCGTAATAATATCGTCCTCTGTAACTTCCCGACCACTCTTTTGTACTTTGGAGGCAATAGCCAGTAATGCTTTCATTTTATCGGATACAGGAGCGGTGGCCAGATCCGTAATCACACAGTTAATTGTATTTCCATTGTCATTAAAATGAACATTGGCGGAAGCGCTATGGGATTCATGGCAGAATTCACATTTGTTGAGTTTAGAAACATAGGAAGCAATGAGTTCTCTTTCTCCCTGGCTTAAATTCGAAGGGCCGTGCAATAAAGTATGGGCGAGATTGGAAAGTGCTTTTCCGGTAGGCCCTTTGTAAAAAAGCAATTCTACAATTCCCGGTTGGTTAATTCCAGTGTTAATGTACGTCATATTTTGTGGTTTTCTCTCAATTTCGCAATTTTCGTAGAGTTCTCAAAATCCTTGCTTTTATTTTGATTTGGTTTCCATAGCAGCCAGGAGATAAATCAACGAAGCCGTTCCATCCATCGTTGGTTCATTGGTACTGTAATCTCCAGGATCGTCGTGATAAACCGCCAGGTCGGACTGGAATAGAGCGTATTCATCGGGATCGATGAGTTTAATACCGATCAAATTGCCATAGATACTGCCGTATACCGGACCATCTACCAATCCTCCCTTTACCGGATAATCATGTAACACCGTAAACGAAGTGTGGGGTGATACGGGTGTATGGCCCTTTCCCGGCAATCCTACGACCATGCTTGTTCCCCAGGGATTGAACCCGAAAAGCCAGTCAAAACACGCTTGTTCCAGTTCACGGAAAGTTTCATCATCGGTCAACTCGCGGTATTGGTGGCATTGAATAGCGAAAGATGTAGTCAGGTTATTGGAACACCAGATAAAGGGTATCCCCCGATAAAATGCATTGGTCTTTGCCTTTTGCCAGACTTTTTCAATACCCGCTTTCAGGTAGTTTATTACTTCACGCTTATGTTTTCCTTCCAGGATCTTTGCCAATTCGTAATGGTTGAAATTATGAAAAGGGTACCATTGATAGTGACGTGCTGTATTATTCCCCATCCAGGGAATTACTTTCTCTACTGATGCGTACTTCAAGGCCTGATCAAGGTAAAAAGAGTCTTTTGTAACACGGAAAACCCCGACTGCTCCCAGTTCCATATCATCGGTCCAATTATCTTCCTCATAGAAATAGGGTGCTTTATTGGGGGCGATCTGTGTCACCCCCGGATTCTCTTGTCCAAATGCATAAGCAGACTTTGATCGCTTTTCCAGAAGTTTAGCAAATGACATTTCTTCCCTGAACAATTCCGAGCCCAGCTCCAAAGCACTGGCAAACTTCCCCGCAATGGAAGAAGTCCCGGTAGCCCTGTTTTGATATTTTCCGAGACCTTGTGGTTTCCCAGACACGAAATAAACAGGCCTGCCGATTCCTGGCTCGTATCCATAATTGACAGAATCCCTCGTAGGCAATCGATACCCTGAATGATCCCGATCATCTGCAATTTGGTTGAACATCCAATCCTCTCTAGGGTGCATTTTCAACAACCATTCCAATCCCCAACGAGCTTCGTCAAGCACATCGGGAAGGTTATTTTCTCCATCCAAACCGTTAGAAAGGTGTTGATCTCCAAACGCTTCCGGGAAATCTCGATATGCGGCTAGCAAATGGTAGGTAGCGTTGGCAGAAGTGGAGGAATATTGAAGATAATCACTGGCATCGTGCCATCCACCAGTAACATCTACAAAAGAATGATCTTCCATAGGTCCGTACACTGTGTAGCCATCCGTAGTATGGCAAGAATCATTTAAATAGGGATTGAACCCGCACCGCTGTTGTCTCATATACTGTAGTGCAAAGTCTGCAGTACCATTATAAACGTCCTTCGAGACCCTAAATTCAGGAGAACGGACTCCTCCTACTTGTAGATAATACGTACCCGGTTCACTGATATTTGAAAAGTCCAATCGGTAAGATTCCAAAAAAGGACCATACGATCCGAAGTTTCGACCAATAGCTTTCCTCAAAATGGTTTTGTCTGTTTCCGAACTAATAAGTTCGAAATAAGCACTTTTTGTTTCAGAGAAGGTACCAAAAACGGCGACTTTAGTAAGATTTGGAAGGTATCCCAGTTGATTGATCCGGATTACAGGGTCTGATTGCTGAGATATAGCCGGAATGGTCGATAAACATAGGATTAAAATAGCTGTCTTTAAGCAGAACATATACGCCATAAAATATTTTAATGAGGAAATTAAACAATATTAATTTAATTTGGTTATATTCGATACGTATCACATAAAAAATTAATGCTGATGCGATTGAATGTTATAGTTCTATGATATATTCTTTTTCTTGTAAGGAGACTGAAAAAATTTGGAATGGTCAATATTCCAAAAGGTTCCCGGTTGAAATACAAGAACGATCATTACGTAAGTTGAGACAATTAGATGTTGCATTGACTATTGAAGATTTGAAAAATCCTCCCGGAAATCATTTAGAATCATTAAAGGGCAGTTTGATGGGTCAAATGAGTATTCGGATAAACAGACAATGGAGAATTTGTTTTATATGGGAGAATTCGAATGTACACGAAGTAAAAATCATCGATTATCATTAAATTTTAATGGTTATGAAATTAATTGAAAACCCACATCCCGGTATCATTCTAAAGAAGGAATTTTTGGAAGAATTGAGTATGTCTCAAAATAAATTGGCTCAGGCCATTAATGTTCCTTCGAATCGAATCCACGCCATAATCCGGGGCACGCGAAAAGTGACTGCGGATACAGACCTGAGGTTATCACGGTTTTTTAGATTATCGGAAGGATATTGGCTTAGGTTACAAAATCTTTATGACATAGAAGAAGCCAAAAGGAATAACTCTGAAAGTTTGAAAGAGATCATTCCCTATAATAATTAAACCCGAATCAATTAGGATAACGATATTTACAACTAAATATTAGGATTTCGTTTCTCTTTACTAATTGTTCAACAAAATCTCCTCGATCTCGTCCATCACCCTATTCATTTTCCGAATCGTTAATTCAAACGGTTCATTGCTTTCCATATCCACACCGGCATTTTTTAGAAGATCAACAGGATATGCAGATCCCCCGGCAGATAAAAAGTCAAGGTATTGCTTTACGTTTTCTTCTTTACCTGATAAGACCTTTTCTGCCAATGCCTGGGAGGCCGTAAATGAAGTGGCGTACTGATACACATAATAGTTGTAGTAAAAATGCGGGATATACGCCCATTCGTATTGTATATAATCACTTACTTTACAGACACCTTTATCGTGCCCATAATATTTTTTTACCAATTCGGTGTATAGTTCACTGAATCGGTCCCCAGTAAGTGCTTCACCCGACTCTACCATCTCGTGGATCTTGAGCTCAAATTCGGCAAACTGGGTTTGACGGAATAAGGTTCCTTTGGCTCCTTCCAGATAATTTCCTAAAATGGACAGACGGACTTTAGGGTCTTCCAGGTTGGATAATATGTGGTCGTTAAGCAAAGCTTCGTTCAATGTCGATGCCACTTCCGCCACGAAAATAGAATAATTGGCCTTGGAGTGGGGTTGGGCTGCATTGGCCAGATAGCTGTGCATTGTATGTCCCAACTCATGGGTTAAAGTACTTACATCGTCGTATTTCTCATTATAATTCATCAGGATATAAGGATGGACGTCATAAACTGATCCGTTGGAATATGCTCCCGAGCGTTTACCTTCATTGGGATACATATCGATCCATCGATTCTCAAAAGCGTGGGCGACAACTTCTGTGTATTGGCTTCCCAGTGGTGCCAGCGAATCAAATACAAGCTTATTTGCTTCTTCCACTGAATACCTAAGATCTACTTCATTGACCAGTGGTGCATAAAGGTCATAGTAATGGAGGGTATCAAGCTCCATTATTTTTTTCCTGAGTTCAAGGTACCGGTGAAAAGTATCCAGATTTTTGTTAACATTGGATATTAGGTTGTGGTATACCCCGGTGGGAATATTGTCAGAATCAAGTGCGCTTTCCAGGGTTGAGTTATAGTTTCGCACCTTCGAATAAAAAAGGTCTTTTTTCAGATTGCCGTAAAGTTGTGTTCCGAATGTTCTTTCGAATTCTCCTATTTTATTAAAGAAGGTTTCGAAAACCAGTTTCCTGTCCGCTCTGTTATCTGCAGCTCGATGCAATGCAAAATTGGCAAAATTTAATTTTACACTATCGTCATTGACCAAAGTGACGGTAGGAAAAGGAAAGTCTGCGTTGAAAAAAACGCTGTAGATCGAAGATGCATTGCCAGAAATAAGAGAGGATTGGGCGATAACTTTTTCGACTTCTTCAGAACTTCTATGTTCTTTTTTTCGCATTAAGTCCGATAGGTAAAAATCAAAAAGTTCAAGTGATTGTTCCTCCCCGATGAATTCTTCGATAGTAACAGGATCCATACCCAGGATCTCGGGCTCGATATAAGAAACTTTTGCAGCAAAATCCGAGTAAATCTGTTGAGCTTCTTGTTTCATGCCTTGATATTTGGTCACCCGAGTATCTTCATCCGATGCCATAGAGGCATAACTATACAATCGTCCCAGGTCTTTACTCAGTTCGTCTATGTAAGTCAGCGCTTCTGCCAGTTGTGCAGCAGATGAAGTCATTTTTCTTTTGAATTGCCCGGCATTTTCTATTCGCTTTTTGAGGCTTTCTTTTTCTGTTTTCCACTCATCGTACGAGGTGAAAATATCTTCTAATTTCCACTTGTGTTTTTCTTCGATTTTTTCTCTTCCGGAAGCAAGCGTATTAACTGACATATATCCTTTTTACTTTAAATTAAAGGATTCAAAATTAATAAATATTGCTCTTCTTTCTACATTTGTTACTCCCTCAATTTTATAACACCTTTTGATTTCGGAGGGATTTGAATGATCACCTTCTCCTCTTCCTTCTTCAATTCCAATTTTTGTTCTTCTTCCTCTATTAAAACCACGGCATTCGAAAATGTTGTATCCTGAATTTCAAATTCAAACCCTTCATTGCAATTTATGCGAAAAGTGTTTTCGTTCATTAGTTGAAGCTCGATAGAACCTATTTCTTCATTACATGATAGTGCATATTTCCCGGATTGGATACTTTTCCCTTTTCCCAAATACATTTTTTGGGGTTTGTTTTTTACGTAATTAAGGACTCCAAATATTCCCCTAAAAGCCATAGAGTCTTTTCTGAATTTCGCAATATTATCATTCCCCTGAAACACGATTTGCTTTTCGTGTGTTGTCCCCTCTATCTCAAGGACAATGTGATTAGATTGAGAATTTTTATTTAATATCTCCACATTAGTAATTTGCGATACACTTTTTTGCTCAGAAGGTTCAAATATGGAGACAAACGGCCTGGACCAGGCTTCTCCGTTTCTGAAAATAGCAAGACCCGGCGTGGGGAGTTTTTTTAATTTATTCGGGGCCGTATTGGAGCGCGGGAATGTTCCGGAATAATATTCCTGGCTCGTACCTCCGGGGAAATATACATTCATATAAGAATTCTCTGAAATGACAAATTGGGCTTTAACGGCTTCTTTATTTGCCCGAGTATGTTTTACATTTTTCAAAAATCGAATACCGGGTTTATCTTCACCAGATAGCGGGTAGGCAGGAGTGGAAAACAATGTTAAGGGATTACTATCCATTGTAAACATTGAAACTGATTTGCCGATATTGTGATATATATAATCATTTCGAACCGGATGGTCAGAACGGTAGATGTCAATATAATAACCAGAAGTATCAGATGTTCGAATAATCCCCATTGTGCGCAATTGATTGGTATTGGTAGAGTGCTCAAAATACCGTGTGTCTGTAAAGGAGAAATTTTCCGAAACAGCTGATTTCCCGGGGGAAGGTTCCATGGCAAAGAGTTCAATGGCTCCAATATCTTTTTCTCCGGCCTTGCCTTTGTAGGGTACCGAACCTGATTGTCCGCCTGCAATTACCGTATTATGGGCTGCCCATTGGGCGTAATATTCAACGTGATCCGGATGATCGTAAGTAGCTCCAGGGCCCGGGTCAGCTCCCATTACCGTTCCATTTCCGTAGAGTTCCATGGCCATGCCATTGTTGTGATTATGATTATAGGAAGCGCCGTTTACTGCATACATTAGACCATTTTTCTTATCGATTCCATTCCTTTGGAAGTAAAATCGGGCAAAGTCCAGTTCACCACTTCTTGGCCAGGAAAGTTCATAACCTTTGGTGTCAGGTAATTCGGAAGCATATGTCAATAGCCCTAGACTGCCGGAAGTTTCACGAGAATATAAACTGTCTGAAATTAGGGTTTCAATAGCCTTGGCAATATTTAATGTGTTTGTATCATCGTATTTTTTTGCATAAACCAAACCAAGTTCCAGGCCCAGAGGGCTTTGAAAGACCCTTTTCGTGTCTCCGAAAGAAGAAACTTTTAGGTTGGGGAAGGAATATTTTAGAAGCGCATAAGATGCCTGAAAAAGAGCAGGATATTTTTGAAAAACGCTATACCCATTCTTTTCGAAAACGACTCCTGAAAGCAATAGATTGGAAACGGGATAATTGTGATATCCCCCGGGTTCTTTCCAGTGGCCATCAGGCGTCAACCATTCTTCGACAGTAGTAGCATAAGACAAGTGACCACAATTGTTTTCAATTGTATCCCTTGAAAAAAAGAAATCCATAAAGAAATCTTTTCGTTCCTGGTTTTCAAGGCTCAGTATAGCCATAGCCAGGGCTGCACTTTCTGCGGCATACCAATTGCTGTGAGCAAACCCATTATAGGTCAATGTCTCAGCAAGTCGGTCAAAGACTACCTCATAGTAATTCATATTGTAGCCTGTTTCCACCATAAATGACTTTAAAAAATCATAGGCAAGAAGAAGTGGCTCATTGTGCCCATCTCCCAGGGTTTGAATGTTTAAATATCCCACGCGGCAAGGGCCTTCTATGGGATCCTGGTAATAGGCGCCACGAGCCCATTGATTGACAATATCCGAAGCAAACTTCGCATATTTCTCCTCTCCATACAACCAGTAAAGAATTGACGCTTTCAAGGCTAGTCTATGGAATTTGCCATTTATAGACCCCACATAGGCCCTGGGATCAATTTTTTCATTTTTCTCAATGTCGGGATTGTAAAGCTCCATTTTCATAGAGGTATCGTATGGTGTCAATTCTTCAATTGATGGGACTTTATACCGGTTGCCCTTTTTAGTAACAGGAGGTCGCTTGTGAGGAGAGTACCTCACCGTAGGACAAGGTGCATCACCTGAATAACTAATGATTTGTGTACCGATGGAATCTGAAACAGCATGTGTATATCTTTTTCCGGGTATCCTGTTCATCAAATACCGACTTAATATCCACGCCGTATCATTTTGATGTCGTTGCACATATGGATCCACATTTGAACGCATGTCTGTAACAATTCTTTGCGCCCATTCATGATTTTTGATTTTATTCAGGATTTTACCTTTATCAGATTGATTTACTAAAAGGTGTGGATTCTGTGAAATTCCTCCATTAGGAAAAAAGCATATGCTCAATAATGACAAGAATAAGAAACGAATCATAGATTAGGGTTCAAATGTTATTTTTCATCAATTACTATATTATCGGTATTATTTAAGGGTAGCGAAACTTCATAAGTAGCATTAGAATCAAATGTTAGCTTTATAGTGATGAACTCCTGATCCTGGTCTATAATTTGAGCTGAAAATTCTGGCATTATGGTGTCATAGGGAACAATTAACCACGGAATTATCACTTCTTCAGATATTTCAGTAGAATAGACACTTGTGTAGTTTTTTAAAACCTTATTATACAATTTGCTATACCAGCCTTGAAGTACTGGTTTTTCCTGCCCTTTAACCAGGTCAACTTTCCAATTGGCTTGGTTAAGAGGGCGAATAAAAAGATTTCCTTTTTTACGTTGGGTAAAGACGGTATTCTCTTCATTTTTTAGGATTTCAAAATCAGGGTTCCAATGCCACAGTGCTTCAATATTCCTGGGGCGATCCGTTTTTATTTTGTCAATAACGATCCAAAACTGATCCTTGAGATAGAAAAAAGTTCTTTGATGTTCTGCCGAGCCTTCAATTCCTGAAAATGGTTCTGCTGTTCCCCAGGCATAATCATATTGATCAGTAAGTTTATACTGATTTTCCTCAATCGCATTTTTAGCCAGCTTGGGCCCAGGACTTTGTTCTTTTCCGTCTACTAGTATAATATTGTGACTTAAAGAACCACGGGCATACTTGCTAAATTTATCTGCTACTTTACCTCTATAGGCAAATCTACCACCGTCCACCAAAAAATCAACCCCATATGCCGCCAGGGAAATGTGAAGTTTATCGCTGTGTTGGTGACCTGATCCCCAAGGGCCTATGTCAAAAAACGACCAATGAGCACTTTCTGAGAAGTTATTTCGGGATACTACTTGTCCAGCCCAGGGAAATATAAGAGAAGAATTTTGTTCTGGTTTGATCCCGGAATCGCCATTACTTGCAAGGTATTCCCAATCTGTACGGCCGTACTTTTGCGCTGCTTCTAGAACTCGCGGACGATTAAAATCAAGGTCGGAATCGTTGTTCATTACCCCGTTTCCATCAGGTCGTATTGACCAGGCAAGGTAGTTCCACATATTTTCTAATTGATCTGTGTAAAACTTTGGAAGCGGTTTGCCTGCACGTTCGCAGATATCATTGAACAAAAGGAAGTTGTGCAATGCTACTGTATGGTAATGGGAGGCCAATTCGGTCTGGACACCGTCAGGATAAACTTGCCCCTTGAGACTTTCTGTCATTTGATCAATGGTATATCCCAACCATTTAGTTGACATTTTAAACTCTGGCCAGGAAGTAGCTAAGGTTGCCAGGCCTGACATTTCCATTGTTAACCAGTTATTTTGTCCGTGAAAATTGTATGCATAATGTGCGTGTTCCGGTAGACTACTAAGTATAAGCAATTGGGTTGCAGGGCTAATCAGGTCAGTGTCAATAAACTGATAAAAGACATTAGACCATACTTTTACTCTAAAACTTGCCTCCAGTCCTCTCCACATGGCAGTGCTGCTCTTTACTTCCGGATATGGCAAGCTCTCAATGACCCAGCTTTTGATAAAATGGTCGATGTATCGAATATATTTTGGATTACGAGTGTCGGAATAAATAGATAATAATTCCCTCACTGGGTAGTGACGATTGAGAGCCCAGGCCCATTCTATATCGCTGTCAGGACCTTCCCATGCCCAGTCCAAATGACCCGAATTATCTCTTGGTACTTTATCAGACAATGCATAAAAACGAAAAATATCTTGCAGGATAGAATCACCTTTTGCACTTGTTTTCGTTGAAAAAGGGGGTAATTCTTTTCGCAAATGCGAAGCAATATTATTGTTTTTATAATATTCCAGGAGTGCGGAACAGGCTTTAACTAAGTCCGCATCATTGTAATAATCATTAACTTGGGCTAATTCCGGAATTTTCAGATCAAGGTCTTTCATTAATTTGTTCATCCGTTCTGGAAACGCTGCACAAACATCTCCTACAGTTGATAATTCCATCCAATGGGTCTGTGCTATGCAGTTTGCACTGGTCAGTAAACTTAAAAGATAGAAACCAATAATTCTGGGTATCATTTATTCTTGATTTTATACAAATATAATTGACTTGGATTAGGCCAGGGTTTGCCTCTTGGCCGGTCTCGATTATTGGGAAGGGTCTCCCACTTTATTATGTATTTGACATCACTTGACTCAGGTTTCCCAGTATCCCCTGTCTTAAGTACCTGGAGTCCGGGAAAATCACCTTCTAATGGAAACGAAATTTCTTTTTCCTTTTTATTTTCCATCGTTTGAACAATGTCAAAATCATTATTTAGTAAAAATGTTTTTTCACCGTGTTTGATGTGGTAGAAGGAAACTTTATATCCAGATTTCGTCCTGGTAAAATCTCGGAATCTCACTTCTTTAACAATACTTCCGCGTCCTTGAAATTCCCACCGATAGTCCCAGTCAGTTATTTGTTTGTATTCCCATTTATCATCTACAAGCCGGGCGATAAAAAATTGCAAATTCCCTTTTGGACCGTACTTGTGGTACACAAAAACTGGCTTTAGGTCCTTGTCGAGACACAATCTTGCAGAGAGATTTATTATTCCTCCACCGGAGGGAATAGGGTCAACAATAACGGATTTATCGTCATAAGTAACTGATATATCTACAGGGTCATCATAAGCATTGTACCAATTTTTCAGGTCAGGGCTCTTAATATATGATAAATCGTGGTTGGTTTCACAGTCCGGAGTATCCCGCCACACCCAATACACGTGATACCAGTTATCTTGTAGTAAAGTAGGTTGGGACTGATAGGCATTCATAAGCCCCTGGCCATCTGTAAGTGGAGCATCCAATAATCGGGTCCATTCCTGCTTTTCGGTTGAATATATATTATAAATTTCATTACCATTACCGCTTCCCCCGTCTCTATAGTGGAAAAGTAGTTCGCCTTCACGGGTTTTCATAAATTTGGGATAGGTGCAGCGGTTTTCTTCTGTTCCGACCATATGGCGATATTGTACCATTTCGGAAACATCGTCCGGATTTTTGCTTCTGAAATACGTCAATGGATGTACATGCATATTACCTGCGAGATGTATATAACCTTCTTTGTCTATGGCTAGGGTAACTGAATTGTGGCTATCCCAACCAAGGATTGTACTGGTTCCACCTGAAGTTTCCCGACGTAGAAGAGGTAATGGATGTAGGTCAAATTTGCTTTCATCGAGATTGCGTTGGCCGACCACCATTTTACGATCTGAATTGTAGTATGCTATATACTGTCGGTTTTCATGCGTAAGTAGACAAAACCCGACGGGGTGTCCCGCCCAAACGCTGTCAATTTTTATCTTATCTAAAATAGCAGGATTTGAAAATCTTTCCTGTGCCGACAAGTTACTAACACCAAAAGAAGTACTTGCAAGAGAGTATATGAAAAGAATTATTTGCACTTTAAATTGCCTGTATTTCGCTGTCATATTTTTTAAAATTTGATATTTACGCTTTGACCGGCATAAACAGTTTGCGGCAATTCTACGGAAAATTCTGTATATCCTTTTTTGGAATCCCAGTATGTATGCACTATTTCATTAGAAAAATAGATTTTATCGTTGATCGCAAAGTGTAGTTTCCCCATTTTTCTTGTAGGGTCCGCTACTGTAATTTCTGTGATTCCTATATTGTTGTAAGTAATCATGATCATTCCGGGGCTGTGAAATATAAGATCTGTGTCCCCAAATATGTTTAGAGTATCATTTTGATAAAAAACTGCTTGAGCGATTTGCAATCGTGAATGATTAACAGCTTGGACTGTGGGAGAATTAGCAGTAACTTCTATCGGGTTTCGGGCTGTGAAATTAATGAGCTTTTCACGATTTGCATTTGGAAGTACAAAATACGTGTATGAGTCATTTTCAGGTTCGTAACCATGATCTAACCAAACTTTAAATATTTCCTTTTCTATCTTTTCTTTAGGGGAATCAGATTGTTCATTGATGTCGTACCAACTACCGGACTGGGTCTTATTGGATATATATACAGAGTCTGTTTCATGTAGCACATAGCCAACCTTGTCATGAAGTATCCATCGGGGCTTTTTAAAATTTAATATTGTATCAATATTGAGTGTTTGAACAGTCTCTCCTGAAATGATGACATCGGAGTTTAAATGGCATTGGTTTAAAGTGGTAACCACATTTCCATCGGATTTTGAGGAAATATTACTTCCGAGACAGACGTATTCATCGTCGAAGAAGAACCAGGACTTTTTCGCTTTTATAGTATCGAATACACTGCTATAATAAAATCCGGCAGCCCCGTACAAACCATTTGTTACGCCACCTGCAAAATCAGTAATGCCTTCTTTTTGTATTTCCCATTTGGACGAGAAAGAAGAATGTTGGACCAGGGTAGTACCGGGAATTTTATGAAAGTCAAAAACCGGGAAAATATCTCGATATTCTTGCCCTGTCCTCGAAATAAAATTTGACCCATTGCCCAGGTAATGATTGCGAAGTCCTTCGCTGTTGTAAGGAACCTCCATATTGTGATTTCGGGTGGAAAACATGCGAACAGAAGTGAAGTAATCAGGTCTTTGATGGGTATGATGTTCGGAGTGCCAGTAAAAGGTATTGTGAGAATGAGATGGTTGTAAATTATTATTCCTTATAGCGATAATCTCTTCCAGTTCATCCTTCCTGTAATCGCCTGAAGCTATCAATCTTTTGGGAGTTGTTGAACCGTAAGGATCCAGGGTTCCAGCCCTGGAAATACTCCTGTTTTTGGCTCCGGGGTCGGGATATTTCCCATGTACCATCATTTTACATATTCCATCCAGGTAATAGTCGGTAAGCATTTTCATAGAATTATCCGAAAAGGAATAAGTAGTGCCCCGAACATAGGCTGCCCACTCTGCAAAAGCATCGGCATACCCTTTGCCATAAGAAAGTGTATTGTTTACACGGTCAAGGCGGTGGTGAAAGCTATAATCATATTGCATGCCACGTGCAGTTGCAAATTTGATCTCACTTTCGATGACTTCTATAACTTTGTCAAATTCCTCTTTATCTTCCTTCACCAAAAGTTGCTTCGCCAGGATTCCGGCAATTTTTATCCGGTCCCCGCTTGGACGGGCACCCGAAGCTTCGAGATGAGCCCGATTAGCTATTTTCAAAGATTCTTCTAGCTGACTTTCTGTAAAAATGTTGTCTTCTTTAAGGATTAGTAGGATCTCCACCAAAGTCCTGGGGATTCCAATTTGATTCCACCACCAGTTTTGGCAGATAAAATCATGCTCTAGCCAATAGTTTAATGCAGAATTTATTGTGGCTTTTACTTGTTCCGAATTATAAAAATTGGATCCTTTACGGACGTAAGATCTACTTAAATCATGAATATTTTCCATATGAATATGGTGTTGAAAAGCAGTTCTTGTAGTATCGACATAGTCAATTCCCGGCCAGGTGCTATCTTCTTGAAAGGTTGCCAATAATTGAGATATTTGACTATCGTCAATAGTAGGGGCCATAATTTCTTTTATAATCCGGTCTTTGATGATAGAGAGGTCGGATTGGGCGTAGGTAGTTTGTTTGCATAAACATCCCATAATAAGAATAATATAGAAAATTACAGCCTTAGACCATGTGCTTTTCATTTCACCGTAAATTACTTCCCTGTCAATCTAATTTTTATTTCCCCTTCCCCATTTTCAAATGTCCAGGAAGGTATGCGTAATTCCACTCTTTTTAATCCTGCTATTTGTCGATCCAATTCAAGGGGAGCAGGATCTAGAGACACAATTGAAATAGAGAACTCAGAATGGGATAAATTTTCTAATTGAATTTGTTTGCCTGCTTGTTTTAATATAGCCCCTCCGTTCACAGGAATTACTTCGGCCGTAGTCATTAGTTGCCAGGTGACTAATTTAGTTTTTTCATTCGTTTTTATTTGATCTTCGATAATCAGGGAGTGTGGACTGTCCTTCGTAAAAGTTCTTTTGATCATATCCAAAGTTCCTTCAAAAACCGGAGACATATCAAATGTGGCAGAAGGCTCAGCTCCTTTAGTAAAATCTTCCAGCGAAGCAAACCCATCAACCACGTGCAATTGGTCATTGACGGTAATAGTACTGTGACCGTAATTGTTTTTGGTGATAAGTGTCCATCGTTCACATTCCTGACAACGACCCCATAAGTTAAACCCCGTTTTTTCCAATTCGTGATAACTTTGGTTTCCCGGGTCAATTACCCAACGAACCCCATTTAATTCCCAAATAAAAGACCCGGCATCCATATTGCCGTGGTTGACGGTTCCCCGTCCACCTTTTCCACCGAAATAATATTGGTTTTCGTCATCGCGAAAAAAAACTATAGGATTATCTCCTTTTCCACTCCAGGCATAGGGCAATGCTGGTTCGATATCTACGGGTTCATATTGGGATAGCCAAACAAGACCTGCGCCGGCATGTCTTGTCAGCTTGCTCATTTCTTCAGGCGCTATCATAAATCGTTCCTTTTCAAAGAACAATGGATAATTATACGTTTTCGCAAACCAGGCCAGCGTCATATCACCATTTTTCCCTCGGTTATCTCCACAATCTGCAAAATTGTAATACATCCCCGAAGGCGCTTCACTTAATTTTTTAAATAAAGCACTTTCTCGAAAAGCCGGGTAATTTGAAATGCCATAATCTTTGCCAAATGCACTTTCCAGCATAGAGGCAGTAAGCACTGTGAACGCCGTACCATATCCCCAGTAAGTAGCACCCTCCGGATACACCCCATCAGGTCCATATTCTACAAGGGCATTCGGCATTCCATCAATTGATCTGCTAATAGTTCTAGCAGCTAATTCGGGGTTTTCATCTGCGATCATAATAGAAGCAGCAATCATTCCCCCGTTACAAACCTGGTTCCAATTATTGGTCCCGTTTACCCATCCGGGTGTCCCATCAAATGAAGGATTGATGCCTTTTTCTATAAGGGCATCTTTCGCTTTTCGTATGGTAGGTTTGGGCAAATCCCCTTCTGTCCAGTCAAGGCCAATAGCGACGGCCATTGCCATTTCAGCGACATCGAGAAAGTGGGATGGGTTCCAATCCGAAAAATTACAAACTGCGAGAATTTCATCATTTATTCGATCGAGAATTTCTTTGTTTTTATCCACCTGGTATACCATCCCCAAAACATTCATACGATATAACATTTCTCTCGACACATGAAGCAATCTTCTTCCCGTTTGAATCCTTTCCAAAAGAGGCTGCTCTATAATTTTGGCAGCGTTTAGCTCAATAGCCCTGTAGACATTTTTTATGACGGGATCAGAATTTAATTTTTGTTGCAGGTTTCTTCTTAGCGGTTTAGTAAGAATTAGTTTAGGACTTTTGTTTCGTAGATTTTCCTTTACATAGTTGGCTGTAAAAGGATTCTCCAATTTTGTGGTATCTATTCTACTTAAATCAGTTTTAGGGTTAGAAGGAAGGTCAAAAATAGCGGCATAAATATTCAAATTTAAAGCTGAAAACATAAGAAATGGAAGCAAGAAATTCTTGGTAATATGAAGCATTTTTGAAATTTTATGATGAAAAAAATGATCCTGATGAATATAATATTATTCACCAGGATCTGTATAAAATATTTAAGATTAAATTAAATTACCAACCCGGGTTTTGCTGAACGTTCGGATTCTGAGAGATTGTGCTGGTAGGAATAGGCCATAAATAGTGTTTATTCTCGTCAAAAACCGGATCAGCGAAGTCCGTTCCCTGATAAATATCGACATAGGGAACTCCATCTACCATGGATGACAATACATTAGCTCCTTCATATCTGGTTTGTGCAGCAGCATCCCATCGAATTCCATAGTCGGGTGTCTCCAATTTTTTACCTTGTTTCCATCTTCTAAGATCATCATATCTTAGCCCTTCCATAAATAATTCAACTCTTCGTTCCCTTCGGATTTCTACAATGAGAGGTGATACGCCGTCACTTGTATATCTTGGATCAACAGGGATGTTGTTGATATCCATATGAGGCATTCCTACCCGATCTCTTAGCAGGTTGATACTTATATCGAGGTCTTCCTGGGAAATGGTCCCCAATTCCGCCATCGCTTCAGCATAATTCAATAATGCTTCTCCATAACGAAGAGTAATTGCTGGTGTGTTGGAAGTATTATATGTAGCGTAAGAAGTATTGGGGTCAAATACTTTAATAATGTGGTATCCTGTCTCTATGGTTTGTCCACCATCCATACCTCGTAATCTAGGGTACGGCCGGGTATCGAAATTTCCATACCCGTATTTCAGTACATCGTCAGGGTGTAATATGGTTTGTCTCAACCTCGGGTCACGGTTTTGGAAAACATCTTCTATGGTAGCATCACCTTCGTATAATGGGGAAAGAGTGATTGGCAGGCCGTCTGTACACAGGTAGTCCTCCACCATACTCTTAGTAGCTCCTCCGTTATAACCACGGTGATAACTTTGGACGTGATTCGTGTATATCCCCAGTTCGTATCTTCTCCAATACATTACTTCGGGAACCCCAGTCAGGTCATCCGTTATCTGGTGGATGGCATTGTAGTCGTTTTCAGGGTCTCCTGTTTGATACAATTCGTAAGGTCCATTATCCATCAATTCCTTTGCAGCTGAAGCAGCTTCTTGCAACCACATGTCCGGATTGGTGCCTCCGTGATATTTTCTCCAGGTTCCTTCGAAAAGGCATATACGAGATTTTACCAATAACGCTGCCCAGCGATTAAGCCGTCCCGGTCCGCCACCATCGCCCCAATCATCGGGTAGATTTTGCGAAGCAAAATTCAGATCATCCAACACATTAGCCATCACCTCCTCACGGGGCGTTCTGCTAGCATAGAGTTCTTCAGAATCTACATTCAATTCCCGGTCTACCCAGGGAGCATCTCCAAATTTCGAAACTTTATCGGCATAAAACCAACCTCGGAACAAACGGGCCTCTGCAGCATATTTGTCCTTTACTTCTTGTGATACATCAGCGGTACCATAATTCTCCAATCCTACATTTATTGCCCGTACAAAATTCCATCCCTTGTAGCCAAACCATTGGGAGCCTGAAGTAACGGTATGTTTTCCGGCCCGAACTTGCTGGTACCTTGTGTGACGTGAATGTCGAGGTGCGATATTATCTGTGAATTCATCCAGGTACCAGATGCCTCCCCAGTGACTTTCAAAGTTTTGGTAATGCCCCATCATAATTGGGACAGCGTCATCATTTCTCGCCAAATCATACAGGCTATTATTATAAACCCTTAAATCGTTTTCTGTATTCCAGAACGTTTCATTACTCACCTCATCGAGGGGGTATCTTTCCAAAAAATCGTCGTTGCAACTTGCCAATCCTAATACGACAAGCAATGCCAGACTATGTTTTATTATAATATTTTTCATCGCGCTATTTTTTATTTAATTAGAAGGTCACGTTAGCACCCAGAGAAAAAATTCGTTGCAGAGGATATTCTACAGCACCGTTGAAATCTTCACCTGATAATACATTGGTATGTAAGTTTTCCGGATCCAACGGTTTTCTCATACCTGTCATTTCAAATAGATTCATTCCAGCTAGATACAACCTAATCCCGCCAATGCCTATTCGCTGGGTAAAATCGGAATTAAAGTTGTAGCTCAAAGTGAGATTTTTTAATCGCATATAACCTGCGTTCTGAATAAACCTTGATTGTGTTTGTAAATTTTTCTTTGTATTCGTTGAAAAATGTGGTGCTGGAAAATAAGCGTCCCGATTGTCCTCGCTCCAGGTATCAGTGATATAATACCATTCTACATGTCCTGCATTGAAAGGGAAGAACCATGTCCAGTTATTGGCTGATGGCCAGTAGTCCCTTTTGCCAACTCCCTGGAAGAATGATGTTAATGACCAGTTTTTGTAGTGAAGGTCTAAATTGATTCCAAAGCTGTAACGCGGTGTAGAATTCCCAATAATCTTTCTATCGCCCGGATCATCCAATGTTTCTTTACCAGGACTGATTTTACCATCTCCATTAAGGTCTGCATAGCGGATGTCTCCGGCTCGCCAGTTGGCTCCATCCGGTACTTCGCTTTGATCCGGAGAAGACGCTACTTCTTCATCCGTTTGGAAAATACCAACAGTCTCATATCCCCATATTTCTCCTATTTTTTGTCCCTCATAGTATTCGGATAGTGCACCTGTAGGATTATCATACTTTGTGATAGTTGTTTGCCAGTCTGACAATGCTAAAGTTACTCTATAATTAAAATCACCACCAATATCATCCCGCCAGGTCAAGGAAGCTTCCCATCCATTGGTTTCCAGATCTGCTGCATTGGCTTGAGGTGCATCGGTTCCCAGAATATTCGGATATTCTACATCAGTTAACATGTCTTTTGTTTCACGGGTGTATATATCAAAGGAAGCATCCAAACGCTGGTCAAGAATGGTAAAATCTACCCCTAAGTTTTTTGAGATAACAGTTTCCCAGGTTAGTGTAGGGCTTACCAGTCCTGCTGCCGAAACATAAGGGGTTCTGGTTCCACCAGACATCATATATGGAGATGTACCTATTCCCATAGTAGATATATATGGATAGTAATTATTACCCAGTAGTTGGTTCCCGAGCGTTCCATAACTGGCTCTTATTTTAAGGTTACTCATAAAATCCCGGGTAGCCGCCATAAAGTTTTCTTCTGAGATCCTCCATCCCACTGAGAAGGAAGGGAAGAAACCAAAACGATCATCCTTTGGAAACCTTGAAGTGCCATCGTATCTTCCGTTAGCTTCAAATAAATATTTATCGTCATAAATATAGTTCAATCGGTAAAAGGCTCCTCTCAAAGAAACATGGGATTTACTTCCAAACGTCTGTTGATTGCCCGTCGTTGCATTTAGATCAGTAATAAGAGGCGTAATAAGCGTATTGGCCTGGGAACGAGTGTAGGAGTTCTTACCCCATTCCTGGTTGAAACCAACCATTGCTTTAAGATAATGATTATTAAACTGATCCAATTGGTATTCTGCATATGTGTTTAATACAAAGTACTGGTTGTAGTTATTTCGATTGTCAATCCAGTCATTCCCACTAAACCCGTTTCCTATGATCAAGTTAGTTAGGTCTTGGTTTTCAATTACATCAATTTTGCTCGCGACATCCTGATAATCTCTGTGATACGTATTATAAGAAAATTCTCCTCGGAATTTCAAGCCGGGCAAAGGGGTTAGAGTCGCTCCCTGTGACAACCATGTATCATTGACCGTAAAGGTTTCCCTTCCTCCCTGATCCAGATACGGGAAAAAGTTCAAACTAGCAAAGTGCATACCTATATATTGCTCATATTCGGATCGGTCTCCGGGCGTTAGGTAGTATTCCAGGTCCGGAAAGTCAATGGGCAAAATGGGATTTACCCTGGCTACTGTATTTATGTTGACATCCCAGTTATAAAAGTGGGGTTTGTCACTTATCTGGGCATTAAATACGATTTTTTCGTCGAGACTTAACCAGTCGTTGATTTGAAAGTCTGCTTTCATTAACGCATTGTACCGTTGAAAGCTTTCATTGTTTTCATGATCCAGATATCCCGCTTTATTTAAAGCACCAAATGACACGTAATAGTTGGCACTTTCTGTAGCTCCTGACACGCTGAGGTCATATTTTTGCTGGGGAGCAAATTCTGTCATCAAACGGTCCTGATAATTATTATATCCGTAATATTGCAAAACACCGTCTTGTACGCCCCAGGCAGGCCCTCCTTCTTCAGAATATTTTCTCACATTTTCTATAAATTCATCGTTGAAAGCTGGAGAACCATTAGTTCTCATACTGGCATTGTTTCTTGCTTTCACAAACTCATATGGGTCCGTAACCGGGTCCATGTTGAAAATGGGTTTTGCTTCTGAAAGTTCAGTAGAAAGCTGAATATTTACTTTTCCCTGTTTACCTTTCTTGGTTTCTACCAGTATAACACCGAATGCTGCCCTAGCACCGTAAACTGCTGCTGCCGAAGCATCTTTTAGTACATTTACACTCGCTATATCATTTGGATTGATACGCTCAAGATCCATAGGCACCCCATCTACCAGGATTAGTGGGGATCCACCATTGATGGATTCAAATCCCCTGATATTGAAATCGGCAGATCGCGTAGGGTCACCATTCCTGATAGAGACGTTGAGATTGGGGATCAACCCCTGTAATCCTTGCCCTACACTGGGGATAGGCCGGTTTTCAAGCGCCTCGCTGGTGACAGATGAAACGGCTCCTGTAAGATTCACCTTTTTCTGAGAACCATAACCCACTACCACCACTTCGTCGAGTGTTTCTAGGTTGGGTTCCAGTGAAACGTTAATTTCAGCCTTACCTTCTACCGGAATCTCCATACTTTGATAACCGATATACGTAAATAAAAGGACAGCATCAGAAGCTACGTTTTCAAGGGAGTAATTCCCGTCAAAATCTGTAGATGCACCTGTGGTCTGACCCTGTACAATTACATTTACGCCAATAAGTGCCTGGCCTTCTTCGTCAGTAACATTACCCGAAATATCCACTGTATTTTGGGCATGTAGAATAGGTATTGCTAATAATACCCATGCTAACATAAAAATTAGTCTTCTCATTGAAAGTTAATTTTATTTAATAAAAAACATACAAGTATCACGCATTTGCACAAACGTTTGCGCAAATGATTAGAATAAAACTTAATTTATAATAGCTACTACTTAAGCTATTATTAAATGCCTAAAGTTTATTAAAGTTATTTATCAGAGTTAGAGAGTTATCTTCACATCCATATAATTATTGTGGTTTTACAATTATTACATCATATAGTGTTTGTCTAATATAAAAAGTTTTTACAAAATTAAGAAATCGAAAATAAATACTTCATTATATCTCATGTCAAAAATATCATATTGTTTGACTTAAATTCATGTACTTTTCACACTTATCGTGGTACTTTTCAAGCATATTCTAAAATAAATGTTAAATAATTATTTTTATATCCTTTTAATTAACGTTTGATAGAGTGTTTCTGTGGTGGTAAATATCGTGGTTTAACAATATTGTAGATTAATATTTTGGTTTTATGCTAGCTGTTTTTGGATATAGGGGCCTATCTTATGAGTTTTCCTTGGTTGGAAATTATCTTTCCCAGCCAATACTTTTCTCAGTGTTTTGAAAATTACCAGGTGATTTTAAAGAGTGAAGTCTTGTGTAGCAATCAGATATAGTAGTAATAATCACAAAGATCTTATTTGTAATGTTTATCATGTTCTTTATGACCTTTGCCGTTGAATATACAAATTTCTGCATAAGTATTGGGAGTCGTTTGATGTTAATTAGAAGGCTGAATTCGATGAAAATTTAGAATTCACCCACCTGGGAATAGTTAGTTTCGACAAAAGTAGTTGACTACAATGGAGACAATTTATAGTCTATTGCGGAACAAGGATCGCTGTTTTGACAGGGTTAGGACTTTCTTTAGTGCGAAATCAGTTCCAGATTTGAAAGAATGGGTGAATATATTACTTTGCCTATGCTTTTTATCCTGATAAGGACACACGAAACTACCGTAGAATACAGCGTAAGGACAGTCAGGGCAGCTACATTTGATTTACCTCATTTTCCATCTGAAAGCATGTATATTTGGCGAGTGCTGGTTGGTGCCATAAAAGATTTAATCCGGGCAAAACAATATATTTTTCGTACAGGTTTCTCAGCCTGCAATTGCTATGACGTTCAGGGTGGGCATTGAACATACGTCAGGTTTCGCGTTTTTTCGAAATGGCAAAATATTAATTGTGAGGTCGTTATGGAATAAATGCTAATTTGTTAGTGTTGTGTCACGCCTCTCAATTTAGGGTGTAAATATATTCTAATTTCCTATTGTGTCCGGAGGTTTGTCGTCAGGAGATTACCTTTGACATATTATTTTTAAAATCAACTATATTAAAAGGTAGTGTTGTCATTATTCTGCGAAAGCCTCTGGGATTGTAGTCCTTAAAAGGGGTAAGGGATAGGAGAGTGAAAAGGTAATGAGTAGTTTCTATAGAACGAAATAAAATTTGCTTAATGTTAATAGAATTGAAAATTGATAAAATATTATATTATGAATCGTAAAACAATTAGTAAGTTCCGGTTTGATTTATTTAATTTATTTGTTCTGTTAATCTAATTTTGAAATCTTGAAAAAGTACTTTCCGTTTGTACTTAACGTTTTTGCCTTCAATGTGAGTCTATAGATTCTTTCTCCCCAAACCCTTGAAAGCCTTTCGTCGTCAATAAATATTGCTTCTGAACGAACCTCAAAAATTTTATCATTATAAGAAAGTTGAACGGACTTTCCGTCCTTTCGTAACTCTATAACACCAGGATGAGCAATTATTGGCTTTGACCAGGTCATAAAGTTGATTTCATTATTTATTTCAGGATTATTTAATTCAAATTTATCTCTGATTTCAATTTCATCTTTATCGTTTACACTGTAAGATCGTTTCCATTCTTTAATGCCGGCTTCTGGTTTATATGCTTTTGCCAGGTTCAATGAAAATGAGGGGTTACCGGGGTCAAAGTCTACCCCGGTTGCTTTAAACTCACTACCTTCTTTTTGAGCATACCCATTAATTACCGGAAGATTGTGGTAATTACTCTGCATAGTCCAGATAGAATACCTTTCGCTACTAAAGGTCTGCCGTGTGTAGGTTCCTACTCCGGCATCTATAAAAAAGGGAATATTGTCCAGATATAGCGAAAAAGTTCCAACATCATTATGGTTGTGACTTTCTCCGTTATACCCCCCTTTCGCGGCGAAATAAAAGCCACTTTCTGTTTTGAAATAACAGAATTCAGTTTGCGGATACCAGGTATATTGAAACCTGGGCAATTCTGGTTTTGTTTCTTTTAGCTCTGGCTGAACAAGCAAAGCCTCTAAACTCCTGAATATGTCCCGACCGCTGGGAATGGATTTGTCCATTTGGTCTCTGTGGAATAAATAGGCGGCAAAATGTTTCATTTCATCGCTGCCTACAGATTTCCCATATCGGTAAATCACATATTTGTCACCCCCTCCCCTTGCTGAAGCATCAGCAAAATTTACAACCCATCCGTCACCTACATAAGATCGACCGATGTACTCTCCCATGTTGTGAATTATTGGTTGGTCATATATTTCTACTTTTCCGGAAGTAGCCATCGATAGAATATCAAGGTAATCAAACATTTTTCCAGCTGCATGGCCCCAATAAGAAGGACCTTCCTCACAGGCACCGTCCTCATGGGTGTAGTTGATAAACTCATCTACCGAGCGCATCGACCTGTAAACGGCATTTGCCAACCGGTCCGGATCCTCTTCCATTAGAAGGAAGCAGGTTAGTACATTAAAATTGCACCAGGGATTCCAATTATTAACCATTCTTCCTTCTCTTCCATCAAGTGCCTGCCACCAAAAATCACTTCGTTCCATGTACGGCGTTAAAATGCGGTCTTCTATATTATGACGAAGTCTTTTAGCAATTAAGGGACTGGATTTATCAAATTCATCTTTGAAAAAATAATATACCCACGAATAAAAAGAACCTAAATCTCCTGCAGTTAAATCAATAGTGTATTCATATGGATCGGGAACAGACCTTCCATTGGACTGAAAAGAGGGTAAATGTGCCGAAAGCACCCATGTAGTCATTTCACAGGCAAACCAGGTGCCATTTATAATTTGATCTATAAAACGTCCCTTCCCTTCAGCCAATTCTGCCATTACTAAAGCAGCCATGGCTGAATTGTTTTGACCAAAGGGTCGTTGCATTATTACTCTTGAGCCACTTTTTTCAAATTCGGTATAATCGGTAAATTTCACTACTTTCCAATCGTAATCGAGATATTCTTCTCCTTTGGAAATCAAATCGTACTTTATGCCATTTGTTAATTTATCCCAACCTTTTCTATCCTTATAGCTGGGATACGGAACCCATTCTTTATGGGTCTGCAGGACCGATTTCAATTCTTCCGGTGTAATCTTCGTTTGGAGTAAGTTCCTACTTTCATAGCTATACAATAAAACGTTTGCGGATACTAAACAAAGGATCAGGGTAAATAGATTTTTCATCGGATGATTATTAATTAGGTGTTTAAAGTTTTTCTATTTTTGGAGATATTGCGATTTTCAACTTTTGAAAGATAATAGAATAAAATATGAATTGGAAGCCTTCGGATCAGCGATATTCAAATATGATTTATAATTATTGTGGGAAGAGTGGATTGAAGTTGCCAGCTATTTCTTTGGGATTGTGGCATAATTTCGGTTATGATGTCTCCCATGAACGGAAGCAAGCCATTTGTAGAAGGGCTTTTGACCTGGGTATTACGCATTTTGACCTGGCAAATAATTATGGGCCGCCCCCCGGCAGTGCAGAAAAATCTTTTGGTCGCATTCTGAAGGAAGATTTTGCAGGATATCGCGACCAGCTTCTTATTTCTTCAAAAGCCGGTTATGATATGTGGCCTGGCCCTTATGGCGAATGGGGTAGCCGAAAATATTTGATTGCCAGTTGCGACCAGAGCCTGAAGAGAATGGGGTTGGATTATGTAGATATTTTTTATTCCCACCGTTTTGATCCTAATACCCCATTGGAAGAAACCATGATGGCACTGGATCATATAGTGCGATCCGGAAGAGCTTTGTACGCAGGAATTTCTTCCTATAATTCGGATAGAACCCGGAGAGCTGTTGCTATAATGAAAGAACTGGGAACCCCGTGCCTCATCCATCAACCGAGTTATTCCATGCTCAATCGCTGGGTCGAAGACGACGGGTTATTAGATACGCTGGAAGAAGAAGGTGTCGGTTCTATTGTATTTTCCCCGCTGGCACAGGGTATGTTGACCGACAAGTATTTGGGAGGTGTGCCGGAAACCAGCAGGGCCGGAAAGGACAAACCCTCTTTTCGCCCGGATTTCCTCAATGATCAAAATCTGGAAAATATACGTGCCCTCAATGAAATAGCAAAAAAACGGGGACAATCCCTGGCGCAGATGGCTATAGCCTGGGTACTCAAAAAGGGAAGGGTGACTTCTGCCCTGATCGGTGCCAGCAAGCCGGAGCAGGTAGAGGACTGTATTGGTGCGTTGGACAATCTTAATTTTTCTGAAAATGAATTAAAGGAGATCGACCAATATGCCAAAGATGGGGCCATCAATATCTGGGCACAGTCTGCGGAGCTGGAATGATGTCACGGGTTTGATGAATTATTACATTTTATGTGGATTTAGAATTCTAAACTCGATTATCTTTTTTTGTTCAGCATTCTGAATTGGAAGTTTTATTAAATATAATCATTTATTAAAGTAAGTGAAACTATTACATAGTAATCAAGTATTAATGTAAACGGACATTGATCCCGGTGTGCAGGCTCTTACCTAAGATTTTTATGTATATTTGCTTTTATGAATTCGAAACTATTGCGGGGAACACTGGATTCCATCATCCTAAAGCTGCTATCCGAAAACGATGAAATGTACGGATATGAAATGACGCGTGCGGTTAAGGAACTGACCGAAGGAGAAATTGAATTGACTGAAGGGGCACTGTATCCGGCACTCCACCGACTGGAAGCTAAAGGAGTATTGGAAACCCATACGAAGTCAATTGGGAATCGATACCGGAAGTACTACCGTTTGACAGAAAGCGGGAAAGGAGAAACTGCTTCAGCGCTCACTGAAATGGATCGATACATGAGTGCCCTCCAACTTATTTTTCACCCCACTAACCGATCATTGACATGAAAAATAAGCCACAACTCAGTTCTGAAGAGATCGATAAACTATTCCACTTTGTACAAAGCAAATACGTCGACTTCAAAGATGTACAATACGAGATCGTAGACCACCTGGCTACAGCCATTGAAGAAATCCAGCAAAAGGATCCTGAAGTGTCGTTTGAAAATGCCCTGACTCAAGTGTATGCCCGATTTCCCGTTTCAGGATTTGCTAATTGGGTAACGAAAATAAAAAACGAAATGGATCGAAAAAGCCGAAGGCAAGGTTGGATTTGGGTAAAGCGATTTTTTGGTTTCGGGGAAGTATTAATTACTATCTTACTTGCTACGGTTTTCATATTGCTAGTGAACTACTACGGTATTTTTGGAGTAGTAGGTAGCCTGGTGGCAATAAGCGCATATCTTAGATTTTTACAAATTTATCCGCCGCGCAGGAAAAAGGAGTGGGTTAGCTTAAAAAGAGAATACTGGGTAGTTTTTTCCTATTTAGACGGTTTTCCTTTAAACTTCAGAGAACCATTTCTACATCCCTCACTGGCAGCTTTACTGATTCTACAGATTTCATTTCACTTTGTTCCACAGTTTATTCTGATTCCAGCTTCCCTGTTTTTGGCGTGGTATTGTGTAGTGGCATATGCTGCTACCTATATTTTCCCTTCCTGGCTAGCTGAAGAAATTGACCAAAAATACACCCACCTGAATATTGCATTATCATGAGAGAGGATGTACCACAACTCGGTCCAAATGAAATAGACAAGTTATTCCAATTTGTGAAGGGTAAATATGTACGTTACCGGGATGTCCAATACGAGATCGTGGATCACCTGGCTACAGCCATTGAAGAAATTCAACGAATTAATCCGGAAATCACTTTCACTGATGCATTGGCTAAAGTTTATGCGAGATTTCCCGTAACCGGGTTTGCGCAATTGGTAGCCATCAAACAAAAGCAAATGAACCGGTACTGGACACGTAGGATCGGAAGGTGGCTATTGCAGTATTTCAGGCCACCGCAGGTAATTGTTACGTTTGGGTTGTCCGGGTTGTTTTACTGTATTCTTCACTTTACCGGGGCTATGGGTATACTCGGAATGTTGCTATTTATATGGCTATTGGCAGTTGTGCTGAGAAGTAAATCCCCTCATGACAGACAGTTCGAAAATCCCGAAAGACGTAAATATTTAGTCATTGATTCATTTTACAATACTGTTCCAATGGCCCTGGCACAGCCCATTGGGTTTTTGTGGGGTTTTGTACAATTTGTTGACGATATCCGCTTCGAATATATTCCGGTTTCTGACACTATTATTATTCCCCTTTCGATATTCTTGGCCCTTTACTGCATTCTTACCTATGCGGCTAATTATATTTTTCCATATTGGCTGGAAGAGGAGATAGAGGAGAGGTATGGGCATTTAGAGTTTGTGTAGATTTTGCTTGTTCTAAAATACAAACGTAATGAATCGAAAAATGCAAAATTTAATACTAGTTCTGTTTCTGGTTTTTGTTGCCGGAGGGGTGTGGCTGTACGTTACCTTCTCCGATTACTTTGGATCAAAAGTCTCCAAAACGGTAGTAATTGAGGATTTTAATCAAAGAATTGTAGATTCCCTGGTAGCCAAACCAAATAAATCGTATTCAACATACTTTGTCAAGATCAACGGATTTGTCAATGATTCGGTTTATGTACAAATGTGGAAGGAGGGTTTTAGAATAAAGCTTTTCGGGACTATTGATACGGTATTTAGATCTGATTTTTATGGAGGTGAGAGAAGTAAAGGAACCCGACATTTTATTTTTGATCCGTACAAAGCCGATGAAGGGAATTTGGAGATAAACTATTCGATTCAGTAGCTAAAGTAAAGGTAAATACATATGTCTATCGCGCCAGGTGAAGAGAAGGTTGTGCATCCTGTAATTATTGTATTCACGGAATGGATCTGAATCCCGTGTCAGCGTAAAAAGAACAAATGAGAAATGAATCAATCAGCATCTCGACAGGTAATGTATCAAACGGACTTTATCTTCTTAACTCGCTTTATTTATGACAAGATCATGAATAATGGCGATGATTGATTGTAATTAATTGATATACAATTAATCGTGCCAGGATTAACCCAGGCAATTTCAAAATATTTAGCACCCAAACCTGCCGGATACAGGCTGGTTTGAGGAATGATTAAAAATTTAAATACTGTCTAGAGTTGTATAACTCTTTCTTATTCAATGCCTTAAGATTCTGGCATCATGCAGACATTAATCGTCTGTAGCCTGCTAGCGGTGCTAGAACCACTATCTTCAACCATCGGGCGAAAAATTCGGTTAATTTTTCTATCTAACAAAACCACATCACGGTTCTCGTCATCCCGCAGTTAATGCCCCCCAAAGGGATCATTATGTGACGGGACTGACCTGACGATCTTTCCTTAAATTGTCAGGAACAGACTCTCCCAATAAGTCCTTCGCGACCTGACAAGATCTTTATTTTGTTAGCACTTTTAGCCTTATGCCATGGGCATCCCATTGGGGCTAACCTTATGTTGTATTCAATTTCGGGTTAAGAACTGGAATTAAAAGAATGGTTAGAAGAATTACAATAAAAAACCCGGAGCACTCCATTTAAAGTTCCCCGGGTAATTTAGATCTATAACGTATATGCTAAATCAATTATCCCAATACACCGGATCAGTCAATCCGGAGATCTCGGGGACATTGGATCCATTCCTCGACATTTCCGTGTCGGGGAATTGCAGTCTACGGATAAAATCCGGTAATTGTGCACCTTCGGGCAATTCAAAATCAGTGTACTGATAGTCAAACCTTCTCGCATCGTTCCAGGTTTCAGGATTGAGGAAAAGTGCAATATACTTTTCGTTCATAATATCGAGTAAGGTAAGGTTCCCGGCAGATAAACCCGGGTATTTGTCTGCGATAAAAGCATTCTGGTCTTCGGTAGACACACCAATTTTGGTCATATTGGACTTGATGCCTTCTACAAAAGCATCCATCGCCCGTTGCTTGTCATCAGTGCGGAAGGCTGCTTCCGCTTCGATAAATTTTTGCTCTGAATAGGTAAATACCAATAAAGGAGCTTCTTCGCTTGAATAAAATCCTGATGTCTCCAGGTAGCATTCTACCTGCACGGTTCCATCCCCTCTTCGGCCCGCACCATTGGGTGTGCCAAGAAAGGTGGTTTCCCCGTCTTCTTCAAAAGGTTCGGTGATTAACGGAAGCCGGGGGTCGAAAACGCCAAAAGTTGTCCCGTTTAGCGCATCAATAAACTGCTCGGAAAGCCATCCGCCCAATACCAGGTTGTCATTGTCAATAGCTACATCAGCCCATGGATTACGAACATCAAAGGTAGTTAATTCGGCATCATCTTCATTCCCTTGGAGACCACTGCCAAGGGCAGAAAGAACAACTGCGGGATCGTAGGAGCCTTGCTTGGAAAAGTGATTCAAATATCGTGCTTTCAGTCCATTCGCTAATTTAATCCATCGGGTTACATCTCCTCCATAAAATAAATCCTTTGAAGCGGTAATGGCACGAGTCTCACCCCCTGAATTAAGGAGGGAAATACTTTCGTCTAACAGGGATAATACGGTGTTGTAAATTTGTTCGCCACTATCGTATCCGGGTTGGATAATTTCTCCTGAAAAAGCTTCTGAATAAGGTGCACTTTCCCAACTATCAGCTACGTATGAGAGATTGATCGCCATTATGATTTTGCCTACCCCGGCATATAAATCAGCTCCCTGCTCTTCCGCATTGTTGATTAGGTCATAAGCATCTGTCATTACACCATACAGGTTTCCCCAGGCTGTTGAATAATTCACTTCGTCATATGTATCTGTTGGGGATCCCTGGTTGGGGGATGCCAAATACTGAGTAAAGTAAGAAGTGTACCCATTACTTACCCTGTATGCATTAACAGGAGTCTGGTGCGTTACCCTGTTCAAAAGTCCGTCGATCGGTGAACTGGTAGCTACATTGGGATTATCATTAACATTGAGGTATTCCTCACAGCCCATAGTGAAAATCAAACTGCAAAAAACAATCGCATTTATTATATAGTTTTTCATTTTTATGTCTTTTTAGAAGGATACGTTAATTGAGAAATTATAACTTTTCACGGCGGGATATGTAAAACCTCCAAAGCCGTCGTCCCCGTTGCCATTGGCCCGGTTACTTTCCGGGTCATACCCAGAAAACGGTGTACTCAACCACAAATTATTTCCCACAAAACTGACGCGTGCTCCTTTCATTGGAATGGTTTCAAACCACTTCATAGGCAACTGATAAGAGAGCGATAGGTTTCTCAATCGAACCCAGTCGGCGTCTTCTACAAAATTTTCAGTGATACCGCGGTAAACATTACGATAAAAACCAGCTCCATAGTCCACACCATCAGGTCCCACGCCCTGTCCTTTAAAAACCTCCATCGTATTTGGTGAACCGTCTGCCAGGACTCCGTCAAAAACGACCATGTCTTCACGATCAAGAGTGTATGGTGAAATTCCAAAAGCCGCAAAGAAGTTGTCCATTTGATTGTACTTTTGGACCCCCTGGCGGGTATCAAAAAGAGCCGTTAGTGTCAAATCCTTCCATGTAAAAGTAGTAGATAAAGATCCAAACCACTTGGGTTGGGTGTTTCCGAGTATAAGCTGATCTGTATTCCGCTCCGGGAACCCATCTTCTCCGATTAAAATGGGGGCGTCTTCATCAATGAATTTAGGATCGGAAGGGTTGGGATTATATCGTGCATAACTTGTACCATATATATTTCCGTATGCTTCCCCTGGTACCAGATTTAAAGAAGCCGTGGCTCCTGCATAACCGTAGTGGCTGCCCAGGAAGATCTGGTCTACGCCTTCGATGATCTCCAATACTTCATTTTTATTGGAAGTATAGTTGAATCGAAGGTCCCAGCTAAAGTTGTTTGTTCTAATAGGGGTAACATCTAACCCTATTTCTACACCCTGGTTTTTAATTGATCCTGCATTTAGGATAAAAGTCGTAAACCCGGTCGTTTCGGAAGTAGGTACGGGAACGATTTGATCTTCACTCACATGGTTGTAGTAGGTGAAGTCCAGGCCTACCCGGCTTCCTATTGCAGATAGTTCAAGGCCTGCTTCAAAAGTAGACGTGCGCTCCGGAGACAGAGTGGAAGAACCTTTTGTATTTTGTCTAGTGAAGGCACCTATGTCATCTGTTCCATACGTAACATTTGTTCTGTAGGGATCTGTATCTTTTCCGATTTCAGCATAGGACAACCGTACTTTCCCAAAGTCAAAAAATCCCTGAAAAGGTTCAAAGTGTTCAGTAAATACGTATCCCAGGCTAAAGGAAGGATAAAAGAAGGAACGGTTTTCCATTGGCAATGTTGAACTCCAGTCATTCCTACCGGTTATGGTAAGGTACAGAGCCCTGTCATAATCAATAGATATTTCCCCAAAAGCACCAATCAGTCTTTTTTGGGAGAGATAAGTAGAAGAAGATAGCGTTTCGGGGTTGACATTGTTAATGCTGAGCCAATTCCATACACTTAGTTCCTCTCCTTCTGTGGAAATCCTGTTATAAGATTGGTCCAGAAGATCATGCCCAAGCAATAGGTTGGCCTGTATTTTGTCAGAGAATTCGTGATTAAAATTCAACATCAGGTTAGAGTTTATATCCCGGCTTCTCATCCTTGTTTCTTCGACAAATCCCAGTCCATTATCTTCGTGGACATTTTCACCTTCAATGCCTGTGGGACCTGGTGCTCTTCTGTATCTAAAATCAGAGTATTGGTCCAGTCCCAAGCGATAATTAATACCAAACCAATCCGTAACCTGGTAATTTATGTTGAAGTTTCCAATATACCGGTCTACATCGTCTGTCAACTTATTGGTCTTGGCTCCATAGGTAGGATTATTTCCTACGGCACCGTCGTTGCGATAGCCTTTCATTGTACCGTCTTCAAATTCAAAATCTTTAACATCGACCCTGGGAGACCAATAGGTTAGACTTTCATTATAACGGTCAGCATTTACCCGGTCTCCACCTGAATTGATATAACTAATACCGGCATCGATTTTAACCTTGTCGGTAGCTTGAATACTTCCGTTAAACCGGGCTGATAAATTTCCATAATTGGAAAAAGGCAATACCCCAACGTGATCGAGGTTTGAGAGAGACAACCTAAAGTTTGATTTGTCTGTGCCTGCTCCCATGGCAAGAGTGTTTCGCCACTTATTTCCTTTTTGATACCCGTTTATATAATTATTGTACAAGATATCAGGATGCGAAGGGTCAATTGATTTTGCTTCTTCAATGGATGGTCCCCATGTGGGCCAGAAAGAATTAGGGTCATAACTTCCCAGATATCCCTGTGTGTACTTTCTTTGTGTCTCCGGGTGTTTGTTAATCTCTTCAATGCCATAGGTAGAAGTGTAGTCAACGGTTAATTTACCTTCCTTCCCTTTTTTGGTAGTGATAATTACAGCACCATTGGCAGCTCGTACACCGTATAATGCTGTTGCTGCACCTCCTTTCAGAATACTCATGGATTCTATGTTATCGGGGTTAATGTCCCCTACCCTGTTGGACATATTTCGACTTTCTCCTCCACCGACGGTATATGTAGAATTATCTATGGGCACTCCGTCCACGATAAACAGGGGTTGGTTATTGGCTCCCGGGTCCAGCGAATTAATTCCTCGTATAACAATTCTAGATGACTGTCCCGGACCGCCACCACTTGAAGTAATTTGTACGCCCGTAGCCTTCCCCTGCATAGCATTTACCAGGTTGTCCTGGCCAGAAACCTCCAGGTCCTTTGCATCAATATTTTCGACTGCATAAGGCAGGGCTTTTTTATCCCTGGAAATGTTCTGGGCAGTAATCACTACTTCATTAAGCTCATTACCTTCCATCATAACCACATCTATGGTTGACTGGTCTCCTATTTCCACTTCTTTGCTTTGATAACCGACGTAAGAAAAGCGTAGGGTTTGACCTTCTTCGGCCATAAGGCTGTATTTGCCATTAAAATCAGTCACGACCCCTTCATCGGTTTCGACTATCACAATATTAGCAGCGATAAGAGGAAGGCCGTCTTCATCTGTGACCGATCCTTCGATTCTTTTTTCCTGTCCGATTAAGGAAAAACTACTCGCCAAAACGGCAAATAGGGTTAATAGTAAAAATTTTGTTTTCATAATGCACATGTTTGTATCCAACTTGCCCGGTTGGATGATCTAATAAAAATGAATGTAATTTTTGTATCAATCAGAGTGTTAAATCTATAATTTCATATGTTTTGTATTCATTAAAGTTAATGGATACTTTGTCTAAATGAGATTTAACTATAAGTCAAATTTAATAAAAAATTAATATTTAATTACCAAATTCCAGACAACTAATTACCAAAAATAAAAATGTTGTCAATTTCAATGTGGGCATGGGCAAGCTAAGTTGGGAAGATTGAAGAAATTATGCTTTGGTATATTGTTACAGGAACTATTGGATGGGAGTTGCCAGCAACGAGTTACGAGAAAGTAAAAGATTAACTCAAAGCTCGAAACCCCGGACTCAAGGCTCGAAACTCTCGGCTCAGACAAAGGAAGATTGAGCTTTTAAAAAAACCATTCAATATGACTAATTATAATTTAATCATAAACAAAAGATTTAAATTTCTTTGGGTGTAAAACATTTAGTGGAGGAAAAGTTAATTCTTTAAAAATGTCAAAATGTTTATCGAAAGTTATTAATGCATCTGCTGAAGCAGATAGTGCTAAATCGGCAAATTTATTATCATCGGGGTCTTTTTTTATCAAACCCCACCTATAATGTGGTTCTGCAAAAATTACATTAGTAGCTGAACAAAGAATACCAAGAACAAAATTTGCTGTTTTTTCAGAGTAAAAGTTTGTCAATTTTTCAGCGTATTCAGATAAAACTTCAGTACTTACCACCCAATTAAACTTCTTTTCCTCAAAAGCTTGGTAGATAATAAATTCAGGGTTAGAACGGTTAATTGTCGTTATTAAAACATTAGTATCAATGACTAATTTTAACTTTGGAAACGACATAGCCTAAATTATTGATCACGCAGCTTTTGGTAATCCTTACTTGTTATACCCTTTGCTTCAACAACTCTATTCACTTCTTCTTTCAATTTCCTGGAATAATGATCGACTAACAAATCACGGATTTCAACAGATTCTTCATAGGTCATTTCTCGGTTAAAAATTCGAAGTAAACTCAGTTGTACCTCATTTAACCCGCTCATCTCTTTATTTCCCGTTACCATATGTCATTATTATTTTATCATCAAGTGTATAAAGTTAAGTAAATTCCTTCCCATTTTCAAGATTACAACATTTTTTAGCTGTAGTGGAAAATTAGTAGTTTCCAAAAAGCTATGAGTTACGAGAAAGTAAAAGATTAACTCAAAGCTCGAAACCCCAGGACTTTCTAAAGCTTCTTCTTCAGTGCCATCATTTCATCTCGGTATTGAGCAGCAGAAATAAAATCGAGATCGGCAGCAGCCTTTTTCATCTTCTTTTCTGTGGCTTCTATGGCTTTTTCCAGTTGGTCTTTACTCATATACTCCACTATGGGGTCGGCTGCTTCTGTCGCAGCTTCCGTAGGCCCGGTATAAGCTTTTTTACCTCGAATATCAAGGATGGATTTTGAGCTCAAGATCTCTTCCCTTGTTTTGGATACCGTTCTCGGGGATATATTATGTTCTTCGTTGTACGCTATTTGCTTAGCCCTTCTCCGGTTGGTTTCATCGATGGTTTTTTGCATGGAGTCTGTCATTTTATCCGCATAAAAAATGACAAGCCCGTTTTCATTTCTCGCAGCCCTACCGGCCGTTTGGGTAAGCGAACGTTCATTCCGTAAAAACCCTTCTTTATCTGCATCAATAATGGCCACCAGTGAAACCTCCGGCAGGTCAAGCCCTTCCCTTAGTAAATTTACTCCAATCAGTACATCAAAAACCCCTAATCTTAATTGCTGTAAAATTTCTACGCGTTCAAGTGTGTCAACTTCTGAGTGAATATACCGACATTTAATATCTATTTTTTGCAGGTAATCGGTCAATTCTTCGGCCATTCTTTTAGTCAACGTAGTAACCAGGACCCTTTCGCTTTTATTGATCCGTTGGTTGATTTCATCTAATAAGTCGTCTACCTGATTGTAGCTCGGGCGAACTTCAATTGGTGGATCAAGCAATCCGGTAGGGCGAACTACCTGCTCTACAATCAGTCCCCCTGTTTTCTCCAATTCATAATCCCCCGGAGTAGCGCTTACATAAATTATTTGATTGGTCATCCCCTCAAATTCTTCAAAATTTAAAGGTCGGTTATCCATGGCTGAAGGAAGGCGAAATCCGTAGTTTACCAGGTTCATTTTGCGCGCCCTGTCACCGCCCCACATGCCCCGGACTTGCGGAAGAGTAACGTGGCTTTCATCGATCACGGTTAGGTAATCTTCGGGAAAGTAATCCAGTAAGCAAAATGGACGGGATCCGGGCTCTCTTCCATCGAAAAACCTCGAATAATTTTCTACCCCATTGCAATATCCTAATTCCCGGAGCATTTCCAGGTCAAATGTTACTCTTTCGTGAATGCGTTTGGCTTCGAAATACCTTCCGTCAGATTCAAAATATTTCTCCTGTTCTCTGAGTTCATCTTCGATGTGGGTAATAATACCATTGATTCTATCTTTTGGTGCAAGGTATAAGTTTGCAGGAAATATGGCTGCGTGTTCGAGATTTTCAATGCGCTTTCCGGTTTCTATTTCAATCCTCTCAATTTCCTCTATTTCATCACCAAAAAATGTAACCCTGTACCCATAGTCTACATAAGGTAAATTAATGTCTACCGTATCTCCACGGACTCGAAAAGTTGCCCGGTTAAATTGGTTCTCGGTCCTCGAATATAGGCTGCCTACTAATTGATACAGGAATGAATTTCTCGTAATTACCTTACCTTCATGGATTCGTATAATTCCCGTTTTGAAGTCTTCCGGGTTCCCCATGCCGTATATGCAAGAAACAGATGCTACAATTATGACGTCTCTCCTTCCAGACAGTAAAGAAGATGTAGCGCGCAACCTTAATTTATCAACTTCTTCATTAATTGATAGGTCTTTCTCTATAAAAGTATCTGATACAGCAATATAAGCCTCGGGTTGGTAATAATCATAGTAGGAAACAAAATATTCTACAGCGTTATTGGGAAAAAAATCACAAAATTCTCCGTACAATTGGGCTGTCAGGGTCTTATTGTGAGTAATCACCAATGTAGGTTTATTGACTTTCTCAATTACATTTGCGATGGTAAACGTTTTTCCGGAACCTGTTACCCCGAGCAACACCTGGGCTTCATCACCTGCATTGATTCCAGAAGTTAACTGATCAATCGCTACCGGCTGATCACCAGTGGGGGAATATGAGGATTCTAATTTAAATGGCATAGGTTATGATAAACATATATTGCTTAAATGTGGTTCAATTCTTGTTTGATAAAAGTAAAAATTTATGTTGAAATTAAATTATCGCGCATTGGGTGAAGGCCAGCCTATGGTTATCCTTCACGGATTGTTTGGGTCGCTGGACAATTGGGCAACATTGGGGCGCAAGTGGTCAGAGGAATTTAACGTGATCCTTGTCGATTTGAGAAATCATGGAAAATCCCCCCATACATCTTCTCATTCTTACCCGGAGATGGCAGAAGACGTAAACCGGTTTTTGGAAGAACACGACCTTTTTGATGTCTGTTTATTAGGTCATTCCATGGGTGGCAAGGTTGCCATGCAAACAGCGCTTAGTTTTCCTGACCGGCTTAATTCGATAATTGTGGCAGATATGGCACCTAAAGCGTATCCCAGGGGGCATGATAAAATTTTTGAGGCAATGAACGCGTTGAACTTAAATGTGACTTCGCGAAAAGAGCTGGAGGAAAAATTATTTGAATATTTAGACGATAAGGGAATTGTGCTTTTTTTATCCAAGAACTTAAAGCGTTCTTCTACGGGCTTTGAATGGAAATTTAACAAAGAGGTATTGGAAAAGGATTATGAAAAAATAATACGTGCTCTCCATTCATCAAACTCGTTTACAAAACCTGCTTTATTTATAAAAGGGGAAAAATCTCACTACTTAGCTGAAGAAGACGGGAGTATAATTGCGCCCTTGTTCCCGCAGTATCAGTTAAATATTATTGAAAATGCGGGTCATTGGATACATGCGGACAATCCAAACCGTTTTTATAATGTAGTCCGTCAATTTTTACATAAATTGTAAAGCGGAGTGCAACGAAAGGAAGTTTTCCCATTGCAAACGAATAGATAAATATTTAATACTGCAAAACCAAAAATCTTATGAAGTTTTCACGAAATATACTTCTGCTTATATTCTTCCTAATGCCCTGGCTTTCCTTTGTCAATCAACCAATACAAAGTAAAGCATTTGAGATAACGAAGAATCTGGAGATTTTTGCAGATGTCTACAAAAATCTTAATAAGCATTATGTTGAGGAACTGGACCCCTCCACTATAATTAATGTCGGATTAAAGGCCATGATGAAATCCCTTGATCCTTATACAAGGTTTTATTCGGAATCAGAAATTGAAAGTTACCGGTTTCAGACGGAAGGAACCTACGATGGGATAGGTGCCAGGATCAAAAAAATTGAAGATGCAATTACGATTATTGAACCCTATGAAGGAGGTCCTGCAGTGGAAGCCGGGTTGAGGGCCGGTGATAGAATATTGAGCGTTGATGGGGTAGACGTTCTGGGAAAATCCAATGAAGAGGTAAAAGATATTTTGTTGGGAACCGGTGGATCAGAAGTTGTATTGGGAATTGAGCGATATGGCACTGGGGCACTTGAAAAGATTACGGTTGAAAAAGGAGAAGTTAATATTAAAAATGTTCCTTATTCGGGAGTTATCAAGGATGGTTATGGTTACATTGCACTGAGTACATTTACCGGAAATGCAGGAAAAAATGTTCGCGGCGCGTTGTTGGAAATGATGAATAACCACGAATTGAAAGGAATTATTTTTGATTTAAGGGGAAATGGAGGAGGATTGCTTCGTGAAGCAGTTGAAGTGTCCAATGTGTTTCTTCCGAAAAATAAAGTGATTGTTTCCACAAAAGGTAAAATAAAAGAAGAGCAAAGATCATATAAGACTATGAAAGATGCAGCTACACTGGAACTTCCTGTGGTTGTACTTGTCGATGAAAATTCAGCTTCTGCGTCGGAAATTGTAAGTGGTGCACTACAGGATTATGATCGTGCTGTATTATTAGGCGAACGAACGTATGGGAAGGGTCTTGTGCAAATAACGAGAAGCCTGCCATATAATAGCCAAATGAAATTAACGACATCCAAATACTATATCCCCAGTGGCAGATGTATTCAATCTGTAGAATACGATGAAGAAGGGGAGCCAATAATGATCCCGGATTCTCTAAGGACGAAATTCAAAACGGAAAAGGGTCGGACTGTTTTGGATGGTGGTGGGGTCAAACCAGATGTTGAATTACCGCAACATTTAAATCCTGAAATATTAAAACACCTTCAGGAGAATAATATGATCTTTTATTATGCCAATGAATATTATTTGAATCACGAAGAGATTCCGGAAGCTGCTGAATTTGAATATGATGATTACAAAGATTGGTTGAATTTTCTCAAAGCGAACAAGTTTCAATACCAATCCGATTTACAAAAGTCATTAGACAAATTTGTGGATGAATTGAATGATAAGGAACGCTTTTCAAAGCAAATTACATCTATCTCATCGGAACTTTCTAAGGATAAGGAAATGGAGTTGGAAAAGTACAAAGATGTTATCCAGCAAGAAATCGGAAAGGAAATAGCGAGCAGGTATTATTTGCAAAAAGGGAAAATTTTGTATTCGTTGAGACATGACTTACAGATTGATAAAGCGATAGAAATAATGTCAGATTCTACGACATATAATTCTATTCTTTCCACATCGGATGAGTAAATTGCAATTATTTCAATTTCATATGTAGTATTGGATACGGCTTTCCAGTAGCATCTAATTCGGAGCGTTCTGTGACCGTAAAACCGCAGTGCTTGTAAAACCCAACAGCCCTTTCATTTTGTTCGTTTACATCGACTGTATTGGTCCCGAGTTTTTCAATGGCGAATTCCACTAACAATCTTCCCAGACCAATTCCGAAGTAGTCCGGATGTATGAACAGCATTTCAATATTTTTTCCAGTCGTTCCCAGAAATCCAACTATTTCATCATTCTCAGTTCTAAGGACGCTCAGTTCTACAATATCCAGATATTTATCCAATATTAAAGGTTTATAGTATTCGATGTCTTCCTCTTTCAGGAAGTGATGAGTAGCGCGAACTGATTTTTCCCATATCCGAATGATTTCAGGATATTCATTTTTTGAGGCTTTTCCTATATTATGTTCCATCCATACAAACTTCTAACTAAACGGCTCAAATATAGTAGATACTATTTACAGCAATTGGATGGAAAGGAAGAAATGCACGTAAATTTTGTTATATTTATAAAGTATAATTGACTGGTTTTTGCATTTATTTTGCAAAGTGGACTCAATTTAGTTTTTTTTATTTCAATTTAGTTAGTTGACGTCATTTCAAATAATGATTTGTAGCCTAGAGCGATGGAAAGATGTATTCAAATTTCGGAATATATAGAATTGTCTATTTGTAAAATCAATACTACAATTTCCTCTTATGGAAGGATATTTAAAAAAAGAGGTGATTTTGTTTTTGAATTTTGTATGATAGATGAGGATACGTTAATACAGACAAACAATCAGGCATTTTTAATAAAAATTAAAGTACATCAAGCATTTTTTGATAAGTATGAAGAAGAGGTAATGTATCATACTAAGAAACAAAAATTAAACTTTAAAGTACAATCAATTCTATTTGAACTGGTGGATATCATTCCACAAAATATTGAAAAGAAAATACTCATAGAAGCAAATTCACTTTTCCTGATACAACAGCTATTAGTCAATTCCAATCCTATGTATATCAACAAGGGAATAGATGGATCCCCGCTGAATGAGGAGAAGGTTTCTGAAGCGGAGAAGTACATATTGAAAAATTTATCCCAAAAGTTAACTATTCCCCAAATAGCCAATAAAATAGGAACTAACCAGGGGTATTTAAAAACAAGTTTTAAAATTCTAAAAGGGGAAACCATATACTTTTTCATCAAAAGGAAGAGAATGACACTTGCAAAACACCTTATTCTTACATCCAATTTATCTATTTCAGATATAGCACATAAAGTGGGTTATAGTTCTCTAAGTAGTTTTAGCCAGGCTTTTAGCAGTTATTATGGGGTCAAACCCAGTATGTTTGTGCAATCGAAGTAATAAATTTCCAATTCCTAAACTATTTTTTCTTCTCTATAAACTTATGAGACTAATTTTCTGATAATATTGCATCATTTTAAAATTAGTCTAAATAAGAACAGTGTGTAGAATTTATACAATACGAATTTTTCTTCTTTATGTATTAGTAAGTGTTACTTCTGGTATTCAGGCTCAGGAGACAAGCTTATACGGATACGTGTATACCGGAGATAATAAGCCACTTACAGGGGCATCCATTTTTATTGACTCAGTAGAAATGGGCGCAGTTTCAGGATTGGATGGTAGTTATAGTATTGAGAATGTAAAGGCAGGGAGCTATTCGATTCGAGTTTCTTATATTGGTTTCAAGCCGGTAATGACCAATGTAAAACTAGAGCCAAATAAGGCAACATCAGTTGATTTTACATTAGATGAGGGAGTAGAAGAAATATCAACTGTGGTAGTTCAGGCTAAGACACATAAAGCAGAAATCGAAACCCAGGGATTTGCTGTAAATACTATCAGTACTGAGAAGGCAGGGCAACGAAATATCCAGACAAATGAATTATTAAATACTTCAGTTGGTGTTAAAATTCGGCAGAATGGAGGCCTGGGATCAAATGTTGAATATTCATTAAACGGACTGTCGGGAAGTGCAGTACGCATTTTCATAGATGGTATACCGCTTTCCACTTTCGGTTCTTCATTTAACCTGAATAGTATTCCCCCATCAATGATTGAAAGGATTGACGTGTATAAAGGTGTTGTTCCCGGTCACCTGTCAGATGATGCTCTCGGAGGTGCTATAAATATCGTCCTCAAAAAAGCAGCAGGAAGTAATTTGAATGCTTCATTATCATACGGTTCTTTCAACACGCTACAGGGAAGTTTTAATGGTTTATACCGGTTCGAAAATTCAGGCTTTACCATAAAATCCTCCGGGTTTCATAATTATTCTGACAACAATTACAAAGTATCCGGTAGAAGTGTTGTGGTGGCGGGACTAGGAGGAGTTCAAACTCCTGTTACCGCCAGGAGATTTAATGATGCGTACAGATCGACAGGTGGAATGATAGAGATAGGGTATACCGGAGTCGAATGGGCAGACCAATTTTTTATTGGGTTTACAGGATCCAGTGATTACAAGGAGGTTCAACACGGTGCGTTTATGACTATTACGCCTTATGAAGGTAGGTTTTATTCATCCGATGCCACATTGGCAAATCTTTCTTATAAAAAAGCAAGTCTCTTCACCGAAGGGCTGGATATTACATTAAATGGATATTATGGCCAGCGCAACCGTCAGGTTAATGATACGGTTAGTTGGGCATACAGTTGGAATGGACAGCGAGCTATCGATTTTAGGGGGGATGAATACCAGTATAGTTGGGATTCTCAACAAGAGGGAGGTCCTTCTCTGGCCAAAATTAACAGAAATGTAGCTGCGATAAGAACGGGATTGTCCTATAGTTTGAATGACAATCATAAATTATTAATCAACCATGTATATAACAGGATTGACAGGGAGGATAGTGATATCCTGAGATCCGTATTGGAAAATACTTTTCGTGGTACAAGAGATTTATATAAGAATATAGTCGCTTTGACGTATGAATTAAATGCCTTTGATGAAAGGTTGAAGTCAAGCTTATTTGGAAAATACTATCAACAAAAAACAACGAGTATTGACCCAGCTGTTGAAATAAGCTCTGATGGAAATAGACGAATAGTAGACGAAGTGGTAAGTAGTAATAAAGTTTATGAGGGGTATGGTTTTGCTGTGTCTTATGCTATCACTCCAGAAATCACCCTATTGACTTCAGCAGAGAAAGCCGTACGACTTCCGAATGAAACGGAAATTTTTGGGAATGATGGCGATAATGTAGTTGCAAATGCCAGTATCAACCCCGAGCAGAGTAATAACTACAACCTGGGATTTAGGTTTGGAGCATTTAATTTCAACAATCATAAATTTACGCTCTCTACAAATATTTTCACCCGAAATATCAAAGATAGAATTGGCCTTCCCATTGAAACATCGTTAAATGTAGACGATGAGTTGATCCTATATGTAAACCAGGGTAGTGGTACATCAAAAGGAATTGATGTCCAATTTAATTATAGCCTTGAAAAAAAATTATTCCTCAATTTCAACTTTTCTAAATTTGATTTGAAAATAGAAAACAGAGGTGTTGAAATTGATGTGCCTAATACCCCATTTTTTACAATGAATGGAAACCTCCAGTACTCTTTAAGGGATTTAATTCAGAAAAACTCAAGGCTCGATCTTTTTTATACATTGTATTTTACTGATGAATTTTCTTATCTGGTTCCTCAGGGCTCGAATACTGTGGGGGATGATTTTTTTAAAGTTCCTGACCAATTGGCACAGGATTTGGGAATAAGTTATGCTTTTCCAAAGAATAATATTGTTGTCAGTTTTGATGTCAAGAATGTCTTTGATAAACCGGTTTATGATAATCTATCTGTCCAAAAGCCGGGAAGAGCTTTCTACCTGAAATTTAACTACTCAATTAATACATTTTAAATTATTAAATAATAAGAAATGACAAATTTATTTTCAACCATTAGAAATTTAGCACTGATTGCCATCTCTGCATGGCTATTAATGTCTTGCGATAAAGAAGAAATTACACCAAATCCAGATCCCACTCCTGAGCCGACAGAATCCAGGTGGATTACTGTTGCTGCAGCCAGGATGGGCGATAATCCCGGTGATGGGAATGGAGGAACACTAATATATGCCATTGATAGTGAGGATGCCAGAGACCCATCAGTCTCAGTGGAGCCTTTTGACAACGGCTTTATAGTCCCGTCTAATCGGACAGCCAGATTACAGGCATCAGAAGACGGAAATACAATTTTCAATATTAGTTATGCGGGAGATACTGGAGGGAATTACTCTAAGTACAATGTAGAAGGTGGTCAGAATTTTGAGCAGACGGGTTCAGAAGTAAGTATTGCTCCTTATGTAGGCTCGGCCCCACGCTGGATCAAATTATTTGATGGCGACCAGACCGGCGCTGCCGTTTATGTATCGACCGAGCATGAAATCGATGACAATGGTACTCCTGATGATGTAACAGATGATACTTATTTGCGTACAGAAGCTACGATGGGGATAGTAACGTTGGATTTGGTAAATTCTTCAATAAAAGAATTTCAGGAGCACAGTATTCCTTTGACTGCAGAAGAAGAGGCGCAAGGGTACTATATTTCAAGAATTGATATGCCGGTTTTGAATGCTGCAGGAGATAAAATATATATCGGTGCCCGTCTAAGTAAGGTCGATCCCGAAACAGCAGAAAGAGATAATGATTATGAGATTTTAGGGTCAAAAACGATTGTATTGGATTATCCGTCTTTATTGAACCCATCTATTATTACCTCAAGTGTAGGTCATGGAAATACGAATGGATATCGCAGTATTAATGCATTTTTGTACGATGGAAGTGTTTACCAGGCAAATCAAAGTGATCCTGAAGGTTCACATATATTAAAAATCGATAGCGATAACCAGTATGATGATTCTTACGATTTTAACCTTGATGAAGCTTTAGGGGTAGAGGGCGCATATATTTTGGCCTGGAGACCGGCTGCTAATGGTAAAGCCGTTTTAGCGTATCGCCATGACGGGTCTGAAGAAGGCGTTGCCGGTGCACAGGGATTTTTTGCATTGGTTGATTTAGAGGCCAGAACAGCAGAACTAATTGATGAAATTCCGTATGACCCTGATTTTTATTTGTTCCAATATCAGGGATTTGCTGTATATGAAAATGAAATATTTGTTACCCAGGCCCCAGTTGGAGAGAATGGTAATATTTATGTCATAAATACCAATACAGGCGAAGTAACCAGGGGGGCAGAGCTGGTAAACGTGGAAGGAAGCCACTTCATAGGCACATTTTAAATTATAAAATAAAGGATATGAAACATACATGGATTGCTCTATTTTTCACATTTCCAATTTTTTTACAGGCACAATCAGAAAATATTTTTCACGATCGGTCTTTTTGGAGCACGCAACCCAATGTCGATGTAATACGACAAAAAATAGCTGAAGGTCACGATGCTGAAGCATTAGACCCCAATGCTTTTGATGCTGTAACAAGTGCAATCAATAGTGGCGCACCTCTCGAGACTATTAAATTTTTGTTATCGCTTGAAGGCAATGATGTAAATAAACATACCCACGATGGTAGAAACTATTTGATGTGGGCAGGAAGATCCGGCAATATTGAAATAGTAAAAATACTATTAGAAAAAGGTAGTCGCACGGATATTACGGATTCCCACGGATATAATTTTCTTACGTTTACCGCTGCATCCGGCAATACGGATATAGAATTATATGACCTTATTTTGGATCACGAAGTCAGTGTGCATTCAACGACCCGTTCAGGAGCCAATGTGCTTCATATCCTTGCAGCCTCGATTAAGGACAAAAATATGATCGATTATTTTGTAGAAAAAGGATTGGACATACACAGTCGCGATGATGAGGGCAATGGAATGTTTAATTACGCAGCAAAAGGGGGTAATATTGAGTTAATGGAGCATTTGATCAAAATGGGCCTTGATTACAAAAAATTAAATTCAAAAGGGGAAAATGCCCTCTTTTTTGCTACGCAGGGAAGCAGGGGGTATACCAATCCGCTAAGTGTTTACAAATTTTTGGAGGGACTCGGTTTTGAAGTAGATATTGTTAACTTCGACGGACAGACGCCAATCCATAATCTTTCCAGGAGCGCAAGAGATATGGAAATCATTAATTACTTTATAGATAATGGTGTAAATATCAATCAGGTAGACCGAAATGGAAATACTGCGTTTATGAATGCTGTTAGTGCAGGGAATACAGTAGTAGCTGAAAGTCTGTTATCGGAGGTAAAAGAAATTAATTTACAAAATAAGGAAGGATACTCAGCTTTGAGTTATGCGATTATGCGCAGTTCCGGGGAGTTGGTTGATTTGTTAAAAGTACATGGAGCAGATTTTAGTATCCTCGATGCTAATGGGAATAATTTAGTGTATCATCTTTTTAATTCTTATAGTAACAGGACGAAAGATGGGTTTGATCCACTCTTTGAACTTCTTAAGGAAAAAGGTCTGGGACTGGCAGAAAGTTTTGAAAATGGTAATACATTAGCACATATTGCCATTGAAAAGGAGGAAAAAGGATTATTAGTCAAAGCCATTGATTCAAATGTAGAAATCAATCAAAAGAACGATGATGGCTTGACTCCTCTACATCTTGCTGCAATGAAAGCAAAAAATAATGAGATATTGAATATCCTGTTAGACAGTGGAGCGGATAAAAGTATTTTAACGGAATTCGAAGAAAGTGCATTTGATCTTGCAAGTGAAAATGAGGCCCTTAAAAAGGCAAAGTTGGATTTGAAATTTTTGAAAATAAATTGATTTTACTATGAAATATTTAGGCTTCCTAGTGGTCTTATGTGCAATATCAATAGGACTTACTTCATTTGTTTCCCCTTTGGCAGATGGTGAAGAGAGACAATTTAAATGTATGATTCAATTAACTAATTATACAGGGGAAGGTGCTTATATAGTCGTGTCGGTCCTGGATAGTGAGGATAATTATGTCAAGACATTGAGGGTGCTTGGAGACGATGAAGAATGGTATCCTGATATTCCCACATGGTGGGAATTCCATGAATCCAAGAACAAACCCAACATAGATGGGATCACAGGTGCGACGATAGCAGGAGGGGAACGGTCAATTTTTGTTTTGGATATTGACGAATCGTATTTAAACAATGGATATCAACTTAGGTTTGAAACATCGGTAGAGCACCAGGACTATCATAAAGACGATTTAAAAATATCAATAAACGATGCATCTCTAAAAGGCAAGTTTGAAGGTACCGGCTATATCCGTTATGTTCGAATACTTCCTCAAACCTAGTTTTACAGACTTATGGTAAAAAGAATATGGAGGTACAGTCACTTTTTGCTGGCTGTATCTTCTTCTATTTTCGTGCTTTTGGCATCTATCACCGGGCTTTTCCTGGCTTTTGAACCTATTGAAAATCAATTGCGGGATTTCAAAGTTAAGGGAATCGAAGAAATACCTTTGAATCATGTCATTGATACCATGAAATCTACCTATGAAGAGGTGGTGGAGATAATGGTTACACCTGAAGGGTTTGTAAAAGCATCCGTATTTAGTATGGAGGAAGATTTGAGCGGAGATATATACATTAATCCTTATAACGGTCAAAAAATTGGGGATATTCCGGCAAAAAGGCCTTTGTTTGAGTTTATGACTACCCTGCATCGGTCTTTGTTCCTCAAAACGACGGGGAGGATTTTAGTTGGAATTGTATCATTTTTACTTTTCCTCATTGCAATTACAGGAACAATTTTATTTATCAAAAGGCAAAATGGAATTCAGAACGTCTTCAAAAGAATAACCAAAGACGATTTTTATCAATTTTACCATGTCATATTAGGTCGATGGACCTTGTTACCCATTTTAATCATAAGTCTGTCCGGAGTGTATTTATCACTTTTACGGTTTGATTTGGTACCTGAAGGCGAGCCTGTTGCGATACAAACATCTTCTGTAAATGGATCCAATAGTATGTCAGGAGTGCTGGAAACCATCAAATTGGGGGATATAGAAAGCCTGGAATTCCCATTTTCATCTGATGAAGAGGATTATTTCATTCTTACCCTACCTGATAAAAAATTGAGTATTAATCAGGTGACAGGTGCAATTGTAGAAACAAATCAATTTCCAGTTACTAAATCGGTAGCAAGGGTAAGTTTTAATCTTCATACCGGGACCGGTAGTATTTTATGGTCCCTGGTATTAGCCATTTCATCTGCCAATATTTTATTCTTTTTGTATTCGGGGTTTGCCATTTCGATTAAAAGACTAAGCAAAAAAATAAAAAATAGGTACAAGCCAAATGAGGCAGAGATTATTATTCTGGTGGGTTCAGAAAATGGCAGTACAAAATCTTTTGGACAAATATTTTACAGTGCATTATTAAATCAAAAGCAAAAAGTCTATTGGGAAGAATTGGATAGTTATCAAAATTTCCCCAATATGACGGACATGGTAATTCTGACATCTACATACGGAGAGGGGGACCCCCCGGCCAATGCAACCCAGTTTTTTTCAAAGTTTTTAGAAAATCCCCCGACCAGGAAATTTAATTTAGCCGTTGTCGGATTTGGTTCTCTGGCTTATCCGAAGTACTGCCAATATGCCAAAGATGTAAATGCTTTAATTAGCAAAAACGTAAATTGTGAATCTGGGAGGCCCATTTGCTTAATACACAATAAGTCATACACAAACTTTCAAACATGGGCTTCTTCCTGGGGTAATCACAAAGGTGTATCAATAGAATTGCCAGCTCAATTATCATCCCAGAAGAAAAAATCACATACTTTTTCAGTTAAAAGCAAAACCCTGGTAAATGATGATTTTAATGAAACCTTTACCCTCGAACTTGAATCTCCAAAGAAGCAATTTTCATCAGGTGATTTAATTGGGATACTACCGCCGGATTCCAACATAGAAAGGTGGTATTCCATTGCTAAATTAAATAAAAGAAGAATTCTACTCAGTGTGAAACGGCATGAAATGGGTGTTTGTTCCAATTATCTGAGAAATCTCGAAACGGGCGATGCACTTCATGCTATTTTCCGTGTAAATAAAGATTTTCACTTCCCCAGAAAAGCTAACAATGTTATACTTATTGCCAACGGTACCGGGATTGCACCCTATCTCGGAATGTTGTTTGATAATAAACGATCAATTCCGGTATCTTTATTTTGGGGAGGAAGAAATAATACATCATTTACGTTGTACAAGAAATGGATTGAATCTGCTAAATCTCAGGGATTGTTAACAGATTTTAAAATTGCCTATTCCAAGGAAGATGCCCCTTTTCGATACGTTCAGGATTTGATCCGGCATGAGGGAACATATCTTGCACATTCCCTGGAGAAGGGTGGTACCATTATGATTTGTGGATCTATTTCAATGCAAAATGAGGTTTTAGCTATCCTGGAAACCATTACACAAGACTACAACGGAAGAAATTTTAGTGATTTTCTCCAGAAAGGGCAAATTTTGATGGATTGCTATTAACCCGATCCCTGGGACTAATGATCCCTTGAGGTGACGAGGAAAGTAAACAATCGAGATAAACCATGGATCATAAAGCATGCCTTTTTATTCAGAGGATATCCTGTTAATAGGTGACGCATCCATGGGAATTTACAGGGAAGGAGAAAAGGGTCTTGCTATCCGGTGGGATTCTTCTCGATAAGCCATTACCTTCAGTTGTATTTTCAATGCTACAATCCATTTAATTATCATGTGCCAGACGAATTGTTGAAGGTTAAGGGGGGAGTGAAAGGAATATTCTAGGCTGCTTCCTGAATCTTTATCGCAATAAAGAAAAGGGGGAGCGAACGCAGTAGATATATCTTTCCGGTCTTAGCTTAAGGATTTACATTTTGGAGTTGCTACTTGGAAACAGCGACCTTCTTCCTAAAAATAGCGCTAAAGAGTCCACTATGTATTCGCCGCTTTTAGTCGAACCTTACTATTCTCAAATGCTCTGAATCCTAAAAAATTACCGGACTTAGATTAATTTCAATTTTAGTTCTTCTAATTACCCCAAGGATTAGCCTTTCCAAAAGGTTCTTTGGGAATGGTTAAATTCACGGTGTAAGAAAACTACAGGACTGACTGTTATCTGGACCTACCTACCCCCCTAGAAGTATATTTATATCTAAGAAATTTAAATTTATTTAAATTTCTTTTCTCATTGTGCAACGCTTTCAAAAATGAAAAGACTATATCAATAGAAGAAAAATATTTGTGAAAAACACAGTTGATCTATTAAATGATGAAAAAGTACTTGTGGAGCGTTGTGTCCAGCAGGATAGAAAGGCACAAAAGCGGCTTTATAAACGCTATGCGCGAAAAATGTACAACGTTGCTTACAGGATTCTCAGAGATGATGAATCAGCACAAGATGCATTGCAAGAGGGCTTTTTAGTGGTTCTCAGGGATATATCATCATTTCGGGGAGATAGTTCCCTGTCAACCTGGATTCACAGGATCATTGTGTATAAATCTATAAATATTTTGAAGAGAGAAAAGAATGTAAGCTTTGAAAAGGTTGAATCAGAATTTTCTGAGCCATTTGAATTTACAGTAGATGAATACAAAATTTCAATTGATCAAATAAAGGAAGCTATTGCGTCTTTATCTGATGGTTATCGAACCATTATAAATCTATACTTGATTGAAGGATACGACCATACTGAGATCAGTGAAATTCTGGGTGTCAGTGAATCAACTTCGCGGTCACAGTATCATCGTGGACGGAAAGCTTTACAGCAATTACTAAAAAATAAATTTTATGGACATTAACGATTATATACAGAAAAACAAAAGTGAATTTGATGACCGTGATTTTGATGAAAACCTGGTCTGGAATCGTATAGAAAAAGAATTACCACCACCCCGATTTAGAATTATTCCATTGTTGAAGCGAGCCGCCATTGCATGTATTATTATAATATCCGCTATTACCCTTTATCAATACGGGTACTATGAGGGCAGTAACAGAATGTTTAATGAGGGGCTTTCAGAATTGAATGCTATTGAAACTTACTACGGGCAAAAATACGAGGTACTAAAGTCATCACTGGAAAACAACAATACGTATGAGCAAACCACTAAAGATGCATTTTTGAAAACTATGGAAGTTCTGGAATTAGAAAATATAAAGCTAAAGGATCGGTTAAACAGAAATATTGATGATGAAAAAGTAATGATGGCTTTAGTAGAAAACTACAAAGAACAGATACAAGCGCTTGAAGATTTTTTGGGTAAATCCCAAATGGATAAAAATGAAAAAAATGATGATCGTGAATACTTATCGCTTTAGAGGGTTGCTTCTGTGGATAGTCTTGTTTTTTGTTGGCCACTCTTATGGTCAAACGGGAGCTACTTACCCTTTTGAGAAAACTCTTCATGTAACGACAGAGAACCTGGTTAATGTAGTGAATAATCTTGGGGATATACGTATTGTTGGTTGGGATCGGGAAATTATACAACTGGAAATCATTGTTCGGGACAGTAAAAATGGCAAAATTTTGCAACATACCAATGCTCTTACTCCTCAGATTATACGAACGGGGCAAGAAATAACGATTGCCATGAAATGGGAAGATCAGTCGGAAAATTGGTTTTCATCATGGATCAATGACAAAATAAAAAGCATTGGGAAGTCAGACTTTTGGGTCGGGTACACATTGAATGTCCCGAATACTATGGACCTGAATATTGTAAATGAATTCGGAAATGTATCCATTGAATCCTGGGATAGTGATTTATATATCGATCAACAACACGGCCAACTGGTCATTGATGGAAATATTTCAAATGCAAATGGTGTGTTGAAGTTTGTGGAGGCGAAATTTGGTTCCGTTTCGAGAGTGAAAATGGATCTAAAGCAAACTAATATAGAAGCTTATAGTATAGATGTATTTGAATCAGAATCCGTAGGGGGTGTTTATGAAATTGAAAATATCGGTCAGTTAAATCTTGTTTCATCAAGAGATGAGCTCAAAATAAATTATGCTGCCAGGTGTGATATTGATGCCAACTTTAGTGAGATAATAATTGATAGGTTGTCAGAGAGATCAAAATTTGAAATCCAGTTTGTGACAATGAATATTTTGGGATTTAGGGACGGTATTGTACCCCTGGATATCAATCAGCGAAGTTCTCAGGTGTCTGTTTTTGTAGGTGATGATCCATTTGAATTCAAAGGACAGGTGGATGGGGGTACCCTACGGTTGCCACTGTCAACCAAGATATTACAGGTCGAATCACTGGATAATAAAGATAAGCAAAAGAAAATTCACGCGCACTATGGAAATGGTGTGGGAGAGACTATCAATTTAATTTCAAAAAACGGGAATGTAATTTTTAAAAATCAATAATTAACAACAATGAAGATTAATATCATTTTTTTACTTTTAGTGACGGTAGGTTTATACGGGCAAAATGACCAGGAAGGTTATATTGAGTTTTCTGAAAAAAAGGTTGATGCGGCAGAAACATTTAGTTCTGGAAGTGGGACGCACGGTGTTTATCTTGGCATTCAACCCAAATTTGGGAAAATTGGAGATGACAATGCTTTGTTTTTCACTGGGCGGCTCGGCTATGTAACTAATAATAAATTGGAGATAGGAATAAGTGGGTCCGGATTTTATTCAGATCACAATCTTTCCAACCTCAATAGGAGGAAGGTCCTTACCGGGGCATATGGTGGATTGCACTTCGAGCCTATATTTTTCGGAAAACAAAAAGTTCATATGTCCGTACCCGTCATGATAGGAGGCGGGGCTATCGGATTTCTGGACAGGGATGATTTTGATATTGATCCGTATGATGATGAGTGGGATCCCTTTTTTCTTGTGGAACCCGGCGTAAATGTCGTTTTTAAAATATCAAATATAATACAGTTGGAAACAGGAATTACCTATCGCATGACAAGTGATGTCTTACTTGGTAATCAGCTGAACCTTGAAAATGTTAATGGATTATCATTTGGAGTTGGATTGAAAATGGGGGTATTCAATCTCGGTTCTCGAAAAATGGTTAAAACAAATGTCTCCACCGAATAGATTAGTTTGATACTTATTATCTTATGGTGGAAAGTTAAAAAGTAGTATCCATGATATCTGTAATATGCATACGGGGTTGATAATAAAATAGTTGCGGGTGTAAAATGTTGCCTGAAAATAATTATTTGAAATTACAATTTTAAGAGTTCAAACATTGATTACTAATGAATTTTTCACAACCTTTTTTTACTATTCTTATAATTTGTGGTACTGTATTTTTGATACTGGGTTGGATTCTCAGGAATAAACCTCCTAAAAGTATTAATTATTACTTTGGGTACCGAACTTCTTCTGCGATGAAAAGTAAGGATAGGTGGGATTTTGCACAATCCTATTCCGGTAAATTGTTGACAAATTCGGGTGGAGCTTTGGTCGTATTTGCTATTATAAGCCTGTTTTTTGAGATTCCCGAAACAGCTGGAAATATTATTGGAACGGTATTGACAGTTCTTGTGATTTTCATTATAATCTTCAAGGTAGAAAGGGCCCTTCGGAATAACTTTAACCAAGAAGGATAAATTATTCTGTAGTAACGCTATTTCCCGCATCTGTTTTTCGACTTTTTTTATTTCTTCTACCCCACCAGATAAGAAATCCTGTGATAGGTAGTGTAGAAATGAACAGCGTTGAAATAAAAAGTAATAGGCGTCCCCAGAATCCCAGGATATTTCCCAGGTGGATATCATACACTAATCCATTAAGGTAAGAATAAGTACTTTTGTCTGAGAAGGATCCCGGTTTAAACGAGCCACTTATTTGTTTACCGGAATAGCGGTCATAATAATAATGATCAGTACTATATACTCTTTGATAGGAATCTATTACCGTTATATGAATAGGATCCGTTTCCGAGTGAGGCATAGAAATATTGACTGATTTTTTCGGGAAATTCCTTCGAAACTGTTTGGCCAATTTCTCCATTATATCTACTTCACTTAGTATTTTGACCTTTGATGGTTTTTTAGATCGGGGGGTATCGTATTCAATTATTTGCTCTCCCGTTACCATTTGTAATGCATTTTGTACTCCGCTAAACCCCCAAAAAATCCCGGTAAGTACTGAAAGAATGCCAATCCATAGTGAATAAAACCCCAAAGTTTTATGTAAATCATAATTTATTCTTTTAAATCGACTTCCCCATTTAATTTGTAAGGATCTGGCCATCCCCTGTCCATTCCTTGGCCACCACAAATAAATACCCGTGAAAAGTAAAATAAAAGATATCAACGTCACCCAATGTACAACTTCTTCACCAACCTTCCCCAGAAGCAAATTTCGATGTAAGGGAACCAATTTATTTAACCACCCCTTTTTCATGTCTTGTAAATGGATAATTTCTGCGCTGTATGGGTTTAAGAATGCATAATAATAGGTTCCCGGAACAAAGAGTAAAACCTTAGTTGCGCTAATGCTGTCTCCAAAATGAATAGTGCGAAAATCCCCTTCAGGAAACGCTTTCTCAAGCACGGATTTAAACTTGGGAATGGGGGCAAATGATCTTTGTTCGTTTTCGACCTTTTCTTTGTATAAAAGGCTGCTGATTTCTGGTTTCCAGGTCAATATGGCACCAGAAATACAAATTATGAAGAATAATAGTCCAGTTCCTAACCCCAACCAAAGGTGTATTTTCCCAAATACTTTTTTAATCCGGGTTCCAATGGAGTAGTTTTTTGACATATGGGTAAATTAGTAAAAAAAACACAAAGAGTTGTCTGAATGTAATTTGTGAGATGAAGAGGAAAAAAAATTACAGCAAGAAATCAAACATAAGTTTGCATCATTATTTTAAAACATTTAGTTAAATACATTTTGTATTTAAATTCCTCCAGGGGCCTTTCGGCTAAGAACTTTATATGAGTGTTCGACTGAGTTCACGACGAAGTCCTTCGGATTGCTCAGTGAGTCTTTTTGCTCTTACTTGTCTGCCAGCGAAGGACAGGCAGGACAAAGGTCTGCTGAGGCTCCACATGGATACGGATCCACAGTGCCGACCAGAGGAGGGCAGGTTCCGCAGATAATTTGATAGATTAAGGCAAACTCTAATTTTCCCGGCATAATTTCAATGGGCAGAACACCGATTAATAAGACCATATTATTCCATTAGTACTTTCAAAAATTTAATAAAACAAGTGATCACTTGTTTTATTAGTAATCTATCTTTACCTTTACAGGTAAATAATTTTAAAATTAAAGTATAAGTTATAAATTACCCGAATTGGTTTGGTTGAAGGATGCGTTGGGAATTTAAGTTGGTATTGAAACGAAGACTATTTATCACCGGTATCAGGATGAGGTAAGGATTTCTCATAAAGGTTTGGAAGAACAATATTCAAAATCAAAAACTTGCAATTATGGTATATATAATGGATGCAAAATTTCTCAAAAAAAGAATAAATGACGGGAAAAACCATATCTAACAAAGTCGAGAGAAGCGGAATTATTCCGGTTAATCTACAGGATTATGAGCCTGAAATAAAAAGCATTTTTTTTGATATAAAAGAAGGTTTGTATATGGGGTTGATGTTGAAGGAAAAAGAGTTTAAGGCTTTTCTTGCCGAAGTAAATTGGGAAAAATACAGGAATATGCCTGTCGCCATAGGTTGTTCTACTGACGCCATAATACCATCCTGGGCTTATATGTCTATTGCGGAAAAGCTTTGTGGTATAGCTACTCAAATAGATTATACATCTCCCGGTCAATTGGACCTTCGTTTATGGAAAGAGCGGATTGAAACTACTGATTTCAATCATCTTGAAGGTCAAAAGGTAGTGGTGAGACAGAACCAGAATATAGAGCCCCAGTTGTATTTGGCAATTACCAATAAACTCAAACCATTGGTGAAAACGCTTATGTATGGTGAAGTAGGGCTTCCTAAAGTGATTTATAAAAAATAAGAATAATGAAAGCATTGATATTTAACGGTGCATTGGAACGTAGAAAAGATACTACTTCTGAGCGATTATCGGACTACTTAAGTGAAGAACTTAATAAATTGGAAATCGAAACCAATGTATTCAAAATTGCAGAATCAGGAGTACCACTATTTGATGTTTCCATACAGAATACACCCAATTCGGTAGTATTAATGAACCATATATTTCGGGATGCAGATGTTCATATTTGGCTTACACCCCTTTATCACGGCAGTATGACAGGTGTCATGAAAAACTGCCTGGATTGGTTGGAATATAGCGCCGATCAACCCAATCCATACCTTACCGGTAAGGTAATCGGATTGGTTTGTTGGGCAGATGGCGTACAGGCCATGCAGGGAATCAACGCAATGGATGCTGTTGCCAAGTCTTTAAGGGCATGGACAGCACCTTTGAGTATCCCCATTCAACGCAATGAATTGTTTGATGACAACGGGAATATAAATCCAAAATATGAAAACAGGTTTGAAATTTTATTACAATTGTTAACCCGCGGAGTTCAAACTATATCGTAAATAGCAGTCAGCGATATGTTCTGGAAAAGAGTGAAAAATATTTGCCGTTTCACCCACTACATTCGTTTGGTACAACCCCTGGGCGGTAATTATTTTTACATTCGATAGCCACTTTGCTGCCGGACCATCCAACCGGGATATTGCAATGGAAGAGGACTAATTTCATCTATCTCTTTCAAATCATTATCTGATAAATCAATAGTTACAGATTTAATATTTTCATTTAATTGGTCAACAGTTTTTGCACCAATAATAGTACTTGTAATGCCGCGTTGTTGGCGTACCCAGGCTAAAGCCAATTGCGCGATACTTGCATCATACCGGTTTCCCATTTCTTGCAAAATATCCACTAAATTGTATGCTTTTTCTTTGTCAACAGGTGGAAAATCAAAGTTACTACGTCTCGCACCTTGTGTAGTATTTTTTCTGGTGAATTTTCCCGTAAGAAAACCGCCGGCCAATGGACTCCATGGGAAAATAGATAGATTGTGTTCGACGGCCATTGGTACTAATTCGTGTTCAATATCTCGATTGACTGCAGCGTAATGATGTTGTAAGGCGATAAACTTGTGCCAGCCTTTGTATTGTGCTATAGCTTGTGCTTTTGAAATTTGCCAGGCATACCAATTACATACGGCGATATAACGAACTTTACCCGTATTCACAATATCATTCAGTGAATGCATGATTTCTTCAATCGGTGTTTTCGGATCAACGCCATGCACATAAAGAATATCGATGTGCTCTAATTGCAATCGCTTAAGGCTTGCATCAACCGAATTGAAAATATGATATCGTGAAAGTCCTGCACTATTGGGCTTTTCATTCATTTTTCCCAATACTTTTGTGGCAATTATTACTTCATCTCTCGGAATTCCCAGATCTTTCAATGCTTGTCCCAGAAGTTGTTCTGATTCACCAAACGAATATACATTGGCCGTATCAATAAAATTGATTCCGGCATCAAAAGCGGTTTTGATTAAACTATTTGCTTCTTTTTGTTCTACATTTCCTATTTTCTCCCAAATACCACCGTTCTTTCCACCAAATGTCATTGTGCCCAAACAGAGTTCAGAAACCAATAGCCCGGTGTTACTTATATATTTATAGTTCATGTTGTTATATTTTTATTTTTTAATTGAAATGTCTGAAGGAATTATCTTCCCGAAATATTTTTTTAATTGTTTTGTAAGTTCAAAAACCATTTCTTTATTTCTTTTCTGAAATTTTCCGCACCTAATTCCAAACGTTGATTAAAACGCTTTTCAGCAGTTTCTCCGGCAAGGTATCTTAGTTGGTCTTTCCCATCTGTTGTTGCTTCATAAATCACAGCAGCAATTTCCTCGGGGGTGGAAGGGGTACTAAATCCACTAATTGTTTTTTGAACCATTTCATCATATATCGGATCAGATCCCAAATCTAAAGAGCGTCCAGAAAAATCGGTTTTTGTTCCACCCGGTGCTATGGTTTTAATGATAATGTTGAATGGTGCCAATTCAATAGACAGACTTTCACTCCAGCCTTCCAATCCCCATTTCGTGGCATGATATATACTACTGAACGGGAAAGCCACAAGTCCCGCTATGGAGGTTATGTTAAGGACCATTCCGTTTTTCCTTTCCCTGAAATAAGGGATAAATGCCTGTGTAACCCTCATTGTACCCAATAAATTCGTATTTACCTGTTGCACAATTTGTTCATCGTTAAGTGTTTCCATTGCTCCAAACAGCCCATACCCTGCATTGTTCAGTATAACATCGATGGATCCCAATGAAATTGCACTTTGTACCGTTGATTTTATTTGTTTGGTATCGGTTATGTCCAGGGGTAAAATAGTAACATTGCGGAGTTTTGATAATTCTGTTTCTTCTTCGGGTTTTCTCATCGTAGCGATGACCCTCCACCCTTTTGATTGAAACAGCCTGGCGGATGATTTTCCGATACCTGATGATGCTCCTGTAATAAATATTGTTTTCATTTTTATGTTTTAGAATTCAAATATAACCTACAAAAAGTATACATTAGATACTTGTATCCTAAAGGATACTTATTCTATTATTATGGTGATTGAAGAAGAAAAATTTAGGGGAAAAATTCAAGCCATACAAGATACTATGTATGTGCTTGGAGGAAAATGGAAATTGCCTATAATCCTTTCCATCTTTGGTGGGAACAAACGGTTTAATGAAATTTCAAAGTCAATTCCTAATATTACTAACAGGGTATTATCCAAGGAGTTGAAGCATCTTGAAGAAAATTTATTGATTAAAAGGACGGTCATTGATGATTACCCTGTTAGGATTGAATACACGGTAACAGCGTATTGTTTTGGCATCGAAAAGGTGGTGAAACAAATGGAAAGTTGGGGAAAAAAACATAGGGAAAAATTAGGGTTAAAGTAAAAGATACACCCTAAATACAATATTCAGGCAAAGTGATCGAACTGATATTCAATGTAGTTAAAAGTAATGATCTAATGCAACGTCCTGCCCAACTCTTTTAGTTTCACCCGGCAAAGAAATCTCTTATCATGGCTTTTATTTGGTTATCTGTCATACTATCTGCATTCTTATGATCCTTTACTTTGGCAAATAAGTCTGGATAGGATTTTGCAAGCTCGTTGTTCAGTTTTTCTCCGGTTTGGGCAGGTCCAAAAATTACTATGGCATCCGAACCTTTTATTGTATCAGCAATTAATTTAAAATAACCTTTATATTGGTGCTTTTCACGTTCCAGATATTTACTGTCTTGCACAACATCCTGGGGGCCCCCTTTCATTCTTGTTCCGCTTCCTCCTTTCGGACGGTACTCATCGATGTCTGATTCAATGGTTTCGAATTTTTCTACGTCATCATCCAGGGTAAGAATCTTAGCTACTCTTTTGTCAATCCAAATTCCTGTTTTCTTCATTTTTTTGTGTTTTAGGCGTTCATTATTCAATGTTGTATATGGGGCATAGATTGTGTAAGTTTTCATTTTCATCGTCAAGTAAAACAGCTTGAAAGGAATGTATTGCCTTTGATACTAATATATTAAATTTAGAACAAATATTAATGTAAAAAGCTAGTGATCTAGTTTAAATGGACATTGCACAATTTGGATAATCAGTTTGAAATGTTTCCTGGTGTTCCCTTTTGATACAAGTATAACTCAGTTTGGCAATTAATGATCATTGCAGACTGCATACTTTCCAAATATTGATTAAGAAATTGGTAATCATAGCATTTACAGTTTTCCAGGAGTTTTTGTCATTGGGCTCAAAAACAAATGCCTTTTCAGCAAATTTTCATGATTGCTCGAGAAAAATAATAGTTTTTCTTACAGAGATATATCTCCATTCCTGACTGTTTCCATCAAGGGTTCTTACGCCTCAAATTCATGACCCCTTTTTAAAGGAACAAAAAACAAAATTCTGGAATACACCCGAAGGAGTTTTATGATCTATCTCTATACATATTCTTTTTTTAAATTCATGTTTAAATCGGTTCGTTAGCTCCGATTCAGAGTATTGTTTGATTTCTAATCCACTGCATTTTTTTGGTCCCTTTTCTGAAAATGTGCCCAATACCAGAATCCCGGCTGGATTGATATGGCGACTGGCAGTTTCTATATAGGAGGAAATTTCATCTTCTCGGGTCAAGAAATGATAGGCTGCTCTATCATGCCAAAAGTCATATTGTTCCGTGGGGTGAAATGAAGAAATATCAGAGATAATCCAATTTACTTTATTTGCTCTTTGTCCTAAACGTTTTTTTGCCCTGTTTATAGCAGTTTCAGAAATGTCAAGAACGGTGATGTCTCGATATCCCATGTCGACTAGATGATCAACTAAAAGGCTGTCTCCCCCACCAATATCAATTACTTTAGCGGTTTTGGATACTTTGTATTGTGTGAAAAAATCTATTGAAGTTTGTGGTATTGGTTCATGCCAGCTAACATCTTTTAATTCTTTGGTTTGGTATATCGATTCCCAATGGGATTTTCTATTAAAAACTTTCAAATATTTTATTTTATGTGTGGTGTAAATAGGCATTCAAGTAGTTACAAGATGATGCTTTGGCAAAGTTTATTCCATTGAAGTAGGCTTTTGGGGGATTATAATTTTACGGCATTTTCCCCATCGCACCTTTTTTACGTAATAAGCGGAAAGGTAAATGACCTTTTTGACAATGATTGGCCAAATTCCCTTATAATTACAATCCCTTTCTTATTTAATTTTTATCATTTAAAAATAAATTTTTGTGTTGCTTTTCCATAGGTAGTTTGAATCGAAATAGCATAGACACCACTCTTTAATTGATTGCTAGCATTTAAAGTATAGGTGTTGTTTCCAGAAGATTGATTTTCTAGAAAAACATTTCTAATAGTCGCACCCTGCATATCATACATGGTTAATTTAACATCAGAATCCTTCTTTAAAAAATAGTCAACGACAAAATGGCCATCATTTGGGTTGGGATTAACGGACAAATTCAAACTTCCTGTCTCCTGAGGATTCCCTTCATAACCAGAATAAATCGTATTGGTTAAATATACTTTATATATTTGGCTATTGGCAGTACTTTGTGTGCCATCATTGTTCCAAAAAATATTGGCTTCTGAGCTAATAATACCTCCAAAAATATACCCAATCAAAGTGCTATCTCTTGTAATTTCATCGAGTTTATAAACGCCGTTATTATATAGAGATTGATTCACATTGGGAATGAATTCTGAACCCGCACCCAATAAAACTGGCATTTCAATAGGAAGTTTATATTCAGTCATTTTTCCATTTGCCTCCCTTGTGACTCTTGCTATTGTTTTTACAAAAGGAACATTATTATCTTGAACCAATATCCCAGCACTATCATAATACTGAGCTATCCCTCCAAAAAAGACAGTGTGCATTTCATTTTCACTTGATGAATATAAAGGGATGGTAGCACAGTGATAATGGTTATAATATTGTAGAAAGGAATTGTTTACTGAATAATTACTGCTGTCTACAGTGACTGAATTTAAAAAAGGTAAATTAACGGTTGGCTGAAATACGCCGGAAAACATGGTGATTCCTTCTTCGCCATTGGGTAATATTTGTGGAGCAGCATTATAGTCCCTTCGATGTAAATTTTCTGCATCCGTATAAGAAGATAAATGCTGTACAACAATATTTACTCCATCATCCTGTAACGAAAACCTTCGTATTTGATTAGTATATTCCTGATAAAATGTAGGGTTATTCATAGGGTTGTATCTTCCTAAAAATATTTGTCCTCCCAAAAGATAATATATGTCATATATTTTTTGCAACTGCCCCCCTGTAACCTGAAATCGGGGATCTTCAATTTGCCTAAAGTACATTGAAAAATTCAATCCATTAACAATCGCATTTATAACATCGGGAACTTTTATAGCGGTAAGATAGGGATAGGTGATATGATTGCCTTGCGTTGTACTATACCCGTACCCTCCAATTATATATAAATAGGCCCCCTCCTGGTAAAAGTTCATATTGGTAGAACTCAAATGCTCTTGAATGGAAATCGGCAATGAAGATAATGGAGCACCCCATTTTTCATGGGAGATAGGATCTACTACTATAAGTTGATTGTTGTGACCAGCAATGTCAAATGTGGCCCAAGGCTGTCTTTGATGCAAGCCATCAAGTCGTCCACCTACCAATAACCACTTTTCTTGATCTTGCCCAAATGCAAAAGATTGAAGTCCTCCTAATTCAGAAATATTAAATGGCTCCAAAGCTATTGTAAAGGGTGATTGGGAATAAACAGTTATGTTTAACAATAAGAACCCAAGTATTAATCGTAGATTATTCATTTCCTTCATTTGGTTTATATAGGATCTCTTATGTCCGACCCTTTGAAGGATGGACTATGGTTTAGTACATTAAACTCATTAATCGCATATAGTCACATATCACAAAAGAATTATTCCAATTCTACCGGTTCAAAAATGAGGAATACATCCAAACTAACTTTTCTTGTTCTCGAATGTAATCACTCATTAATGCATTAGTACCTTCGTCATCTGCATCAGATGAGATATCAAGCAATTCACGTTGGAGAATAATGGTTGTTTGAAAGGATTCCAATATATCTTCAACCGCCTTTTTGCCGTCGCTGACCTGCAGGCTTTCTTTAATCGTAGAAATATTTCTATAGTCTGAATAATTATGTTGAGGGGAATGACCCAGGGTTAGAATCCTTTCTGCAACTTCATCTATCTTTAAAATCAAGTCATTGTATAACTCTTCAAATTTCACATGAAGTTCAAAAAACTTTTCTCCTTTTATGTTCCAGTGATACCCTCTGGTATTTTGGTAAAAGATAGAATAGTTTGCTAATAACTCATTGAGTTTTTCAGCTAATAATTTTGATTTTTCCGTGTCTAATCCGATTGCATTTTTACTTTTCATTTGCCTGATTTTATGGTTCATTCCAAATATAACGATATTCCTTTTGTTGAAGCGTAACAAAGGTTACATATAGATTCTCATATTTGATCTAAGTTGTGTAAGTTTTAATTTCGAATTGTATGTAAGGGAAATATTAATCCAATGGTCAGACTATTGATAGATACAGTACAATATCTATTTTCTATCTTCCCCCTTTCAGAATTAACCAAATGGCCAATCCCAATTCACTTATAGCCATAGGAATTCCGAGGATCAATTCAACCGTGGCAATGGTGTTTGAGGCTTCGGGGATTGCCGACTTTACTCCATGTGTAATGGTGTAACTTACTCCGGCTATATAGAGCAATAGGCCTATCCATTTAGGTGTTGATTTTGAATAAATTGACAGGTATCCCAGCCCCATTAAATGAAATCCAAATACAATAAGACCAAGAGACCAGTATTTTTCAAAGGCACCAAGCAAATTTGCAATAGCTAATGCATCGGGATTTACAAAGTGTAATATTTGCCATGCATTTACCAGGTGGTAGATGGCAAATGCCAGAATGATGGAGTAAATAATACGCACAAGGCCCGTAGCGAAGGAAACTTTACTATTGACTGGAGTAAAGAATTTCCAAAGACTCCAGGCAACCAAAATATCTGCCATCAAAATGACAAACCATCCTATTATCCCTCTCTCAAATAAATCGGTTGCTTTTTTCAGATTCATTAATGTAGCATTGGAGTCCCCGGGAACAATTAGCCTGTTTTGAACGTAACCATAGGAGTAGGCTGCAGCTATAGCCATAATTATAAGTGCTGTACCCGATAGTATAGCGTAATTTCTTTCTATTATTTTCATGATTAATAGGTTGTAATGTCTTTGATATTAGGTGAACGAGAAGGCTTATTTATAAATAATAACGTGAGCTCGACGAATAATTGATTTTGTCATTATTCTGCGAAAAATGCAAATATCAATGCCAGAATCGACGTTTTACCTTGATTTCCATCCCGGGCTGGCACCCCGGGTTATTTATATTTCGCTTCCCGACAATTTCATGTCGGGACAGGCACTTCAGAGCTCTTTTTTCTCTGTCGTACTCGCATTAATAATAACAACATTGCCTTTTTTACGACCTGTGTCAATATAGGCATGGGCCTGGGAGACCTTTTCCAGTGGATATTGCCGGTCGATTACAGATTTTAGCTTCCCCTCCTTAAAGATTTTAACTAATTCTGTTAACAGTTCTTTCAGCTCCTCTTCTTTCTTCATACCTGTCGCTTCGAATCGCGCTTTCTTTTTGCCAAATATTGTGGTAAGAAGCATTTTTACCAACAAAGGGAATTTTAAAACCGGTGAAATATACGCTCCGTTTTTCGTCAGAATACTTTTTGTTTTATCAAAAGAACTTTTTCCAATAGTATCGTAAATAAGGTCGTATTGTATCTTTCCTTTAGTGAAATCTTCTTTTGTATAATCGATTACATGATCTGCTCCCAGGGATTTCACCATGCCCACATTCCTGTAGCTGCATACTGCGGTAACTTCCGCACCCATATATTTTGCAAGTTGAACAGCTGAGGTTCCCAGGCTTCCGGAAGCTCCATTAATCAGTATTTTCTGTCCGGGTTTTAGTAGTCCCACGTTTTTCAGGAAATTGATAGAGGTCAAATTTCCATCACAGAAAGTTGAAGCACTCTCATAGCTTAGGTTCTCGGGCTTGTGGAGAATTACACCTTTCTCCGGGACAACAGCATATTCGGCATTAGTACTAAAATTAGTAGTAGTTTCACCAAATACCTGATCTCCAAGGTTGAAAGAAGTAACATCAGGGCCTATTTCTACAATTTCACCCGCAAATCCGGTACCTGGAATAGTATGTTTAGGTTTGCGAAGCCCCAAGATCAAACGACCTATAAATGGTTTCCCTGTTCTCATCATACTGTCTGCTCTTGTGGCGGAGCTGGCGTGAATTTTCACTAATACTTCTCGGGTTTTAGGTTTTGGTATTTCTACTTCCTTACAATGGATTACTTCAGGAGATCCGTATCCCGATAATACGGCTGCTTTCATTTTTCGGTCCATAACATTCAATTTTTGATTCGAAGCAAAGATCGAATGATCATCCGGATTAAAAGTTCCAATAAAATAGGAAGGCGTTCGGATTTATAATTCCGAACCTTTTTAGAGGCGGGTATTATTCATATATTCTTTTGGTGTTATTCCTGTTTCTCTTTTGAAGGCAGTATTAAAGGCAGTTTTAGAATTAAAACCACTTTCATATGCCAATCCTAATAATGAAATATGGTTATTTTCTGGTTTTAGTATTAACTCCTTAAAATGTTCAATTCGTAGCTTATTAATGAAAGTATTGAAGTTTTTCCCGATCTTTTCATTTAAAAGCCAAGACAATTGATTGGGATGTATTTCAATTTGACCTGCCAATTCCCTTAATGTCAGCGTGGGATTTAAGTAAGGGGTTTCTTGTTCCATAAAGCTATACAAGCGTGTTAAATATGTGTTAGCAGTGCTATTATCCAATGAAGAAGATTTGGATTTAGATTGGGAAGAGAGTTTATGTAACCTGTATATACGTGAATGATACTTTTTATACCTGGTATCCACTTGGATGGATTCTGCCAGAGGATCCCCAAAAGAAAGCAATAGGATGGAAGATTTATTATTAAATAGTTTTTCCAGTATTTTAAAGGCCTCATCGTATTTATCAAGGCAACAATAGACTTTATACAAATAGGCATGGGCTTGAAAAGAAGAGTCGTTTAAAGCATTTTTTTCAAGTTCATTAAGCATGGGCCCGAGAGCCTCATTCTCGCCTGAAAGAGCCATATGAATACATTGCAATCCCAGTTTTTCATCTGGCATTATCATTTCTCCCGGTACATTATTTAGTATTTTATCTGCTTGATCAAACTCTGCAGTTTTTAACAGAAGGTAGGCCATGGTAATGACTGCCGGAAGGTTCCGGTTATTTGCTTCTAATAATTCTTCCAATAAAGATTTTGCCCTATTATATTGTCGAAAGCGGTAATGAAAATAAGCTTCATAAAATTTTGTTTCCTGATTTAATGGGTCTATTGACTTGGCAAATAATATATATTTTTGAGCTTCTTTTTTGTCTCCCCTCAGTATGAATAGAAAAGCTATAAATTGTATGGCTTCCGAATAATTAGGTTTATTAACCAGTGCAATTTGAATATACTCCATCGCTTTTTCAAAGCTAGCCTCTGTAAAAAAAGCCTGATTGGCAAGAAGGTAATTAAGGGGTGCATTGTTGTGATCAATAGATTTGGCTTTTTCCAAATGATCAATGGATTTTTTCCAGGCTTTTTCTCTTGGGGCAAATCCTGCAACGGCAAGGAAACTATATCCATCTGCCAGCCCTGTGTGAGCTTCAATGAGATTAGGGTCAAGCATTACAGCCTTTTCAAAATGCGTAATGGCAGCATTGACATCTTCCGGGTTCCATTTGTTGAATAAAGATCTACCCAGGAGACACTCCTGGTACGCATCAAGATTGTATGTAGGCGCTGTGTTTAAATGCTCCTGAATATCAAAATGGCCAAATTGTTCCCGTAGTTTATCTGCAATGAATAAGCTGATTTCGTCCTGGATTTCAAATACATTATCCAGGAATCTGTCCCATGTTTCAGACCAGATATGTGTGTCGTCCTTTACATTAATCAATTGTGCAGATACCCTGATTTGATTATCGTGTAATCGGACACTCCCTTCAAGTATCGCACTGACATTTAATGTGCGGGCAATTTCACTTAAGGGTGTGTTTTTCCCTTTGAAGTAAAAGCTTGATGTTTTGGAGGTAACTTTTAGCTGTTTTATTTTGGCCAGAGAATTGATAATCTCTTCGGTCATTCCATCACAAAAGAATTCATTTTCTGTATGAACACTCCGATTCACAAAAGGCAACACTGCAATGGATTTTTGGGCATTCACTTTTACTGTAGCTTTAGTTTGTTAAAAGTAATAAAACTTATTTTCTTTACAGTAACCTTCAATCCGTCTATGGTTATTTAATTTTTCGCCTGGCTTTGCGAACATGCCACCAACGGTCAGGGTAAAAAACGAATTGGATAAAGTTAAATTCAAATTGATCAACTCTTATTTTATCCGAAACTCCATCATTGATTTTCTGGTATGGATAGTATCGTAGATTAGTGCGCAAAACCCATGTGTCAATTGAGGAAGGTGATATGTCCCAGCCAAATATCAGACCCGGTGAAAACATATTGCTTCTTGATGTTTTCCCTTGCTGTTTGTCGTTGAGGAAAAGCCCGGTTGCCCATTTTTCTGAACTTAAACTAATACCAATAAATGGTACAAATCCATTGTAATTCCAAATAAATTTGAACCCTTCAAGTGAAATAGCTCGTCTACGGATAACATGTTCCAGGTTATAGCTTACCGAATTAGAACGGTAGGTGCGATAGGTTAATCCCAAATGAATCCTTTGTTTGTGTAGGAAGTACCCAAGGCTGTATTCCATATTGAAACTTCCTTTGTGTCGGGGCAGGGACCTCAATTCATCCGAAAAGGGTGGGGATTTAAAGAAATAGGATCCGTTTGCCGCAATACCGATTGAAAAACTATTGAGTTTTCCATTTTTAATTAGTAATTCTTCTATGGCTTTTGTCTTTCCTGAGAGTTTGGGTTTTTCTTCCGATAGAGTGAAATCAAAAGGCTTGACTATACCTATAGAAAAATAGGAGTCCGGCAATTTATATTGGTGTTTTTGTTCTAAATTACTGTAGAAATTGCGGCCATTTTGAGGTAAAAACATCCATTCAGTGTTTACTTGCCACCCCTTATAAGAATAAGAAAATCCTGTGAGCAGGGATGAAGTAATGAACCCTTCTACCCTTTTTCCAATGTTTATATTTTCTAACGACAATTGCATTGTGTTGAAAGACAACCCTACAAAGGGACGAAATTTTTTATCTAATAATGGCCAGGGATAATATCTTGCACTAAGATCAGCTCCGCTGGAAAAGTGAATTTTTGCCCCCTGGGAAATACTTTTGTCGGCAAGGCTTTTCAATGGAATGTTCATATTAAAATCCCATTTTCCCCAAAAATGCAGGCCTCCTATATTCAATCTGGGTATTGCATTTGTGGGAAAATTATACTTCTTATTTTTAAATATAATACGCCCTGATGATGGGATCAATTGCGTATTTAAACCTATATAAGTTTGGGCAAATCGATGTTGTGTTTTTTTATCACTGTATACCTGACCAAATAGCAGGCAAAACTTGAAAACAATCAATACAGTAATCAGGCTTTTTCTTTGCATTATTTTCGAATTTTTTCAAAGGCAAAAAACGTACTCTTCTAATGCAATAGCTATTTTCAAAGGCTATTTGGTATGGATGGGAGGATATTGTGGCGAATGGGAATGGCTACTAATTGTTTCCAATAGGGAATTAATTTTTGACCGGGAAACTGGTACACATTGTTCAGAGTTTTTCATAATTAATGTGAAATCACGTGCATTACCGGAGGCCGTTTCTATTTGGTTGAGGTTGACGATAAAACTGCGGTGCACTCGCCAAAAGTAATCTCGATTTAATAAAGATTCTGCATAGCTAAGTTTATTTCTTACCAATTGGCTAGCTAGTTTTTTGCCAGAATCTAAATAATAAATATTGAAATAATTCCCGTCTGCCTTTATAAACTGAATATCAAATATGTTTATCTGGCAGGCGGGTTTGTCATTCTCATGTAGAAACCATACCCTGTCTTTGTCAGGTCCGGAAATATTTGAAGCAACCCTTTTTTTGACATGTAAATTTCTGATCGCTTTATTGAGGATAAGAGCTCTTTTCAATTGTTTTGTCCTATGGTTGTATTGTTCAAAAAGGACCAATCCAATTACCGGGAAGATACTTACTACTATTGTCCGTAGGTAAACCTTTTGGAAAAGAAGTAAAGGAGGTTCTTCCGAAAACTGGAAAAAGTAAAGAAGAAAATGAAAGAATGCAATCGCAGATATAACGGAAATAAAAAGGATCATTTCTTTTCCAATGGTCCAATTTTCATTCCGGGTCCACCGGGGGAATAGTATTTTTATAGCAGAAACGACGAGCCATACACATCCGGAAGCAATAAATGCGCTGGCGAAGGCATGAATAACCCGGATATAAATAGAGGCGTCTGATATATCAAATGGAGCTAACATGAATATAATTACGAAAGTGAGTAACCCGGGAAGAATAATACTGGAAGTATTAAAAATAAAAGGATGAGGATTCTTCCAGATATATTTATTATCTAAACTTGTCACTTGATGTCTTTCAATTCCCCGGGCTTTCATACTATATTGTATCTGCGAACTCTATTTGACCATTACAGGCGTGATAGTGTAACCAAGTTTTTTTAATTGATTTATTAATCCGCATTCGTACATAAGGTGACTTAGTCCAACAGCAATAAAACAATTATCAGAATCCAGGTATTTCTGAAGAGAATCCATCCATTTTAGGTTCCTGTCGGTCAGCATAAGTGTGTTTTGACAGGGTTTTTCTAGTTGATAGTCTATATCCATCTGACGATACCATTCTGTTTCTTCACAATTATTGCTATTTCCGGATTTAATGTGTTTAATTATAGAGGAGAGTCTTTTTTTGTGTACTTTTCTGGGCATACCCTCCACATCTTTATTGATGATTTTTATTTGATCTTCAGTTGTTTCAAGTCCGACTAATTTCAAGTTTTGTTTTTTTGCTTTATTGCCGATATAATCATCCAGGGATAGATAACTATCATTGGTGTCTTTGGTTAGGCAATACTTTTTTTTATAGTGCCTGTTAAGGAAAACATACATTTCTGTAGGGGTCATTTTTTTGAAATCGGTTGGACTGTTGGCAAAAAGGTCTTTTATAAATGATAAATCTTTTTTATTCAGATACTTCTTCCATTTGATGGCATTTTCTCTTTGGTTGATAATATCTTCTGCCATTTGGCCGGGAATATTCAGATTTTCTTTGACCAAAATGTTGCATGTGGAAAGGTATTGGTTGGCCAGGGTTAATGAATCGAAAAAGGATTTTCCAAAAGCATGGTGTGTGCCAAATAAATACGAGACCTGATCGTGATGAGTTGAGGTGATTTTAAAAAGGACGGTATTAGATGTATTTACAGCTGATCCCATGGCCCATTGAATACTAAAAAAGAATACTGAAAAAGTGATTTTTAATGTGTTGGTCATGGTTTTGAAGAGTTTTTTCGAAATTATCTAGCGTTGTATAATTCCCTTATTTTATCAAAATTATTGATTTTACTAATTTCGTAAAAATATTTCAGTTGCCATTTTTGTGTCCGTATCGATTGTTTGTTGGTAGGGGAATCCCACTTCGGATAAACACGGAAAGCCCTTTTTCCTTCCTTACTTTCGGTAGTAATAATTCCTTTTTCGATCAATACGGATTTAGGAAATACAAACTGTCCAAAAAACTTTTCTTTGCTAACATTTACAATGTAAAAATCTATAGGGTCGGTATCTGAAAAGGGTGCAATGGAGCCCTTTTCTAATCGCTTCCAAAATGTAACAAATTGGCCTTTTTTTTTAGGCGTAATTTTGGCATTCCTACACAGTACCTTCCGTCCATTCACTGTAAATTGGCAAGCATTATACTCTTTACCCTCCAATTCCGGGAAAAAATCGAAAATAACAAAGCCTATTTGATCATAAATATTCTTTATTACTCGAAGCGATTTTGGATCCATTCGAAGCGCTTTATTGGTGATAATTAGAAAAATGGAATGCCAGGAGCTTTCCAAGTTATTACTTTTCAACTCCTACATATCTTTTCAGTTCATAAATATAACAGGTATCTCCTTCAAATTCTCTTTCTTCTGTAAAAGTAAATCCCAGCCTTTCATAAAATCTGTGCGCCTTGGTATTGGTTTTTAAAGGGTCAACTAGGATCGCATTTACTTTTTGGTCATTGAAACATCGTTTGATAATCAGATTCATTATTTGAGTACCATACCCTTTATTTAGATTATTTGTTTCTCCTATCCATATATCTATTGCTCTATTGTCAGGGTCTATTTTCCCCCAATAGTGGGTCTCCTCTTTTTGAGGGTCTATTATTTGAACAAACCCTATTGGTTCTCCTTCCTCTTCTGCAATAAGTAATTCCCGCCAATCGGGATGGCGATTGAGTTCAATTTCCCAATTCCAATCTCCTTCGGGGTCACAGTCTATCACATGTTGCTTGGTATCCCAATAGGTAAGTAGTTCTAAATCATGGATTGAAGCGGGCCTGAATTGTATCATTTTTGTATCTTTTCATTTATTAATAACCCTACTGAGGAAATGGCTGTCCATCCAAAAACAATTCCGAACACCAGGCGATGAGTAATAGGTATGGTCCAGAAACCTAATACAAATCCAATCATAGATATTACGATCAATACCGCCGTTATATTTGCTCGATTTCGAATACTAAATTTTAGTTTTTGATTACTACCAAGCCTTGAGAGACTGAATAACCAACAAGCCAATCCCAGGCAAATAGCAACTGTATGGGCTTTGGAGACAGAAGTTGTTGACATTTCCAGGTTTGCGGGAATAGCTGTAAATGCAAAGCCAAGTCCAAATAATGCTAACAAAATAGACAGTATTTTGTCCTTTAATATCTTTCCATAGGATAGACCAAATGTTGAAAGTAATAGTCCAACAGTTATAAAACCAATGATATTAAAACACAGTGCGTTGGGTTCTCCTTTTGCACCAAGTTTACTGATATAATCATTCATGAAGTCAAAACCCGGGTTTAGATTACCAAATGTTATTAAGGCGAAAGCAAATAATAATACTGAACAGAGGCCAATGGATCCAACGATTTTGTTTTTATCTTTCATCTGATTTATTCAATCCTCATATTAAGTACTACCCTACACGTTTTTAATTTTATTTTGTATTTAATTGAATGATGTTTTTGGAATTATTAAGGGATATTCTAATATTCTCCAATTTTTAAACATTCATAGCGGTATGATTGAAAAAATTTTCCAACCATATCTGTTTATTCTTTACCTTATTATAGGTTTTTCCAAGTTGGCCTCTCAAATACACATTTATCCCTGGTTTGTCAGGCTGAGATGGCCAGATTTTCAATGCATCCGGTAAGTCATTGGGTAGAATTAATACAGGTGTTCCCATCCCGAAATCAATATCATACAATTTAAATTTCAAAAAATTGTTAACATATAAACAAGTGGGTTTTTGAGCGTTCATAGCTTGTAAATCAAAAGGAGTAAAAGGTATCTTATATTTTGATGCAGCTATATTAAGCAATACATGTTCCTCAAGTAAATCAGTATTTTGCAATAGATATTTAGCGATAGTATTATCAATTATTACTGCAAGGTCTGACAAAGGATTCTCCGGGTTAAAATCTCTGGTTGTTATATTGCTCGTGGCGTTTCCAGCATACGAAGTTGGAAAAGAACTTAACCTACCTTTTAGATCAATCACTGAAACAAGTGAACAATTGGTAGTTGTTTTGAAGTTATTGAGTTTATAACTGAGTTTAATTAATATGGAAGATAACAAAGCGTGTTTGCTTAAATGACTTATCCCTTTTTTCTCGATTTGTTTTTGAATGGCGGAGAGGTAGTCTTCTGAAATATGGATGGGAGGAGAAACGATTTTTTCTATTCTCCTGAATTTCTGCCAGGTATATTGGACAAGTGTATTGATGGAAACTGGCTTCCAACCCTTTTCGAGCATTAATTTATAGGCTTTGTTTTTTGAAGGAATTTTGTCAAAAAAGAGGTTTGATCTATCGAGATCGATTGGTTGAATTGGTTTATTTTGATAAAGTTGTTCTAGGTTTTTAACAAACCTGAAAAATCCATTCCCGTCCAGGCAGACATGAGCACAGTGTATTATTAATAGGCACCCATCTTTTAACCTGACTATTTTTACGGACATCAGGGGTTCTTTGCCATTGACCAATTTTTTTATCTTGATCGGAGTTTTATATAAATCAAAGCTCCTGGGTTGTTTTATTAGAGATAAAACTGAAATATGGTATTCTTCGTTTGAAAAATAGATTCCACCATTATTAAGGACGATTTCATTGGGCCCGTTCATTCTACCCGCAACATGAGGATAAAATTCCAATAGTTTAACTAGCGATGATTTCACTTTTTCTTCATTAAGGGGGTAATCAAATACCCAGATTCCTTTAATTATCATTCGAAGACAGTTTAAATCCAACTGGCTAAGTTTCCATTCTGAAGGGATTGTTGTTTGTATGTTGGCATTTATTATTTCCACGTAATACTACTACTACCCGTTTATTTTATTTGAATTGGTCCTACTAAGTTAAATTGTTCAAAATAGACAGAATTCCATTATTGATCAGAGCTTTTGTTTTTTCCCATTTTTAATTAATTTATATGCCCAATCATAATGACTGGAAGTAGCCGAAACAAGGTATGAACCAAGGGAGGTGGAACCTGTCCATTGGTATCTTTTCTTCTCAAAAAGTTCTTCATTGGAATGCTTTTCTATAATCTTTATGACTTTTTTATAAGAGCACCGGAACATTTCATAGGCATCATCCAGGGTGATTTTATTATATTTTTCCCAAATCCATTGATTAAATGCAGGAACAGTTTTCCATGAATAACCTTTTGCAGGCATGGCTGGCTTTTCCCCTTTCATACCTATGGTATACCAATTTAGCATCATTAAGTGCCAGTGGTGCAAATGAGCAATTACATCCCGAATATTTCTATTCATTGTACCAGGTGCAAAATCGGTTAGTTGTTCTTGTTTATTCATTTAATCTATCAGCTCAATAAATCTATCGTAGTTTTTTTGGCTCAATGTGAGTAATTCAGTCTTTGTTTTTGGTCGGGGCATTAAAATATTATTTTTTAACCTGGGGTTCAAAAGCATGAAATATGGCTGCTCTTACTAAACTGAAAAAGAATTAAGACAATTATTAAGGGAATAATATAGTAAAAATAAAAGTCATAAACAAAGCTATAAGTATTACACCGTAAATAATATTAGTTCTACCTTTTGATAGCGAAAGCATTACTGTAAAAATAGATAATCCCAACAATAGCATAGTAATACTATCCAATCCCAACACAATGTCAATTCCAAAAAAGATACTCACAAATGCTACTGTAGGGATTGTCAAACCAATAGCTGCCAGAGATGAACCCAGTGCAAGGTTTAGACTTGTCTGAACATCGTCGTTTTTAGCGGCTTTGATGGCGGCTATGGCCTCCGGTAATAATATGACAGAAGCTATGATAATACCAAGAAGTGATTGAGGTAAACCGGCATCCACTATTATTTTCTCAATAGATGGCGAAATGGTTTTCGCTAACAAAACAACAATCGCCAGACTTGCTACCAGGAATCCGATATTCACATAGATTGGAAAATTGGGTTCATGGCTGTGTTGTTGAGCTGGCTGGTCCGGCACGAAATAATTCCGGTGACGAATGGTTTGTACATATATAAAGGTACCATAGATAATAAAACAGATAATGGCTACAAATATCAACTGGGGGTTACTGAATTTTCCTTCGCCGGGATTCCCTACGTAATTCGGCAAAACCATCGATAATACAAGTATAGTAATTAAGCTGACTAAAGCTGTATTGACGGATTTTTTTCCAAAAAATTGTTCAAAATGTTTGATACTACCGATAGTAATACATAGTCCGATAATCAAGGTCAATAGGATCATTACAGCTGCAAATACAGTATCCCGGGCCAAATACGCCGACTTTTCCCCGCCCGCCAGCATCAGAGATACGATCAGAGCAACTTCGATGACCGTTACAGATACAGCCAAAATTATGGTGCCAAAGGGTTCCCCGACTTTATGGGCAATTAATTCCGAATGCAATACTGCAGATAGAATGGACCCTACCAACAATCCAATCACAATAATCTGACCCAAAAGATTTATTTGATAAAGGCCCATCGCATAGGCAATAATGGCCAGTAAGGGAGTTATTTTGTACCACTTGAGTAATTTCTTCATTCGCTATTTTATTTTACCTGATTAACCATTGCGGTTTGGGAGTGTTGCGATATTATATAAAAATTACCAGAGTTTGAACTAAAAAATAAAAGTTGTGATTTCAAACTACAAAAAGCTTATGCTTTCTCCAAAAGTAAAAAGGAAGAGAAAGAAATCAACTAATTATAAATCTACTTCTTGCACATATATTATATGTTACAGGACAAAATTAGCGGAAATTGTTTTGGCAAAAATGATAGCAATTTTTGAGGTCTGTTTTGATTTTATGGTTTGATTAATTCTGAGGTGGAAATCCGAAAACGGCTAATATAAGGATGAAGATCCCGGTTAAGATTATTATTCCACTTGTTAAGACGTTCCCCAGGAATAAGAGTAGTATCCACAATTGCTTTTTAGATTGAGAATTAAACCAATTTCTGATAGTTAGCAGCCCGAACACCAATGAGACTAAAATTCCAGTCCAAAAGATCCAATCGTAATCAAGAGGAAGTAGGTTGTATATAAATTTGAAATAGTTGCCACCTAGAAAGAAAAGTAAGAACGTTGCGATTCCTGTGATTCCGGTTAGGTAAATATTCTTGGCCATTAGTAACCGTTACTTTAAAATTAGTAATAGTCTTATTCTGTTTTATCCAATTAATTCGGATTTTCCTTGATAGCTTTCTATGAAGGATGACTATAATTTAACAGAAATATCCGTAAACCCTGATATATATTATAAAATTTGGGTGCCAGAAACCTATTGATATACAATTTCATGCCCATTATTCAAATTAAGTCTATTCATTTACTTCTCAGTATCCGGGCCAATAATCGCAGAAACCTTGCTAATCGACTGGGCCGGGGCGCCTACTTTCTCGGCGTGATCATTTATAATAGATTTATCCATTGCTTTGTACACACAATATGTCTTGTCACCAACAACATAGCTGTGTATCCACTGGATTCCTGGGCCCATTTCTTCGATTGCCGAATTAGACTCCCTTGAAATGGCTTTTAATTCAGCGGGGGTAGAATTTCCTACGCCCTTCGCTTCTCTTTCAATTACATATGTGGCCATTTCTTTGTTGCTACTCATGATTTTTTCTTTTTTTTGATGTTGGTCGGAATAATTACACGAAGCCAAAAAGACTAATAAAAAACATATTGTCAATGGCTTACTTTTCGAGGTTTTAAAATTAAAATGTACCATATTTGAAATGTATTTAATTATCAATTATTTACCCTCAAAAATACGGGGAGGAGACATTAAAGACTTTGCTTAAAAGCTCAATGTTTTTGCTTTGCAGAGTAATTACAAATTCCGAGAGTTTTTTATTTATGGTTGTTTTGGCGGTAAGCACTAGGTGTTACACCATAGGTTTTCTTAAAAACCCTACTGAAATGGGATAAATTTTCAAAACCGCTTTCTATAGCAACCTCCTTAACGAGTCTATCACTGGTTTCTAACACCAGTTTGGCATGCTCTAATTTTCTTTTCGTTAACCATTTACCCGGAGTGGTATGATAGTATTCCCGAAATTCTCTTTTGAATGTTGCGGGACTGCGTTGCGCAATTTTTGCAAACTCATCAATGGTTAAATTAAAAGTATAATTGGTTTCCATTACTTCCCAAATAGGAGTCTTGAATTGATTTTGAATGCTATTGACATAGGCCAATAATCTTGCATTGGATGGATCAGCTAATATGGTAAAAATTAATTCTTTGAATTTATGCTCCAGAAGCTTTTCGGGAGGAGGATTTTTTTTATCGAAATACGGAATTATGCTGAAGAAAAATGCCCGGGCCGTTTCATTAACTGTGATTTCTATAAACATTTCCTTTGGAGGATTGGGTAGGTTGTTTAGTGGCAAATACAATCTGTATTCATCGAAAACTTTTCGCAAAAAATCGTCATTAAAATAAAAAGCCAATACTTCCCACCCCGATGTTTCATCCAACTCCTGCTTGTAGGCTGCTCTCCTAAGGAACAAGCTTTTGTTTTCAGTGAGAACCCATGATTTACCGCCCTGTTGGATTGTTTTTTTGCCTGATAAAGTAAAGGCTATTTCATTGAGGTGAGTAAAAAGCTCTAATTGTTTTTCTACTTGAGGGCAATGGTAATATACGAACAACATGTCTTTTACTGACAATTGATTGAATTTTTGGGGTTGACTGATTTTCAAGTCATACGTATTGATCATATTTTTATAAAATAAAAAAATGATCAAATACTTGCAAGTTCCTTACTGCTGCAATTAGTCCCAATGATTACTTATTCGGGGCCTAATCAAAACCATTAGCCTGGAAAATTCACATAATTTTTCGCTTGTCAGCTATTTAAAAATCTTTTCCCGGACTTTGCATAAACCAACTTGGTTCGAAATAATTTATATGGTCCTGAATTAGTAAACAACTTCACCTGACATGAAGTATTGTAATTGGTCCTATAATCTGATCTTGGCAGATAGTTATAGGTTCAGAGGGGGCAGGAGTTTTCATGAAAGGGTAGTGTATTGTAAAATTCCCTTTTGCACCTACAGTTTGGCTATGCGTCCCATAGAGTTTAATTAATTGCATCTATTATTTTTATACGCAGTTCTTCGCTAAAATCATCTTCATTGATTATTGAATATATAATCTCGTAAAGAAGGTCTTTGTTTATTCGGTTGTCTGCAACATGCACAGAGATGTTTTCCATTTCAATTATGAAACGATCTACGCAATAGTCAAGTCCATTAAGCTCAAGAAAGTAAGCACCTAATGCTATACTGCTTCGTTTATTACCATCACTGAAAGCATGGTTTTTATTTACGGAATAGACCAAATGTGTGACCTTTGTTTCAAATTCAGGATAGTAAAGATCATTTTTGATGTGCTCCAAAACACTTTCTAACAGCCCTAAGTCATTTACGCCATGTGAACCACCCGATTCATTGATAATGAAGTCATGTGTCTCGATGGCATGTTTTTTGTCGAGATAGTTAAATGCCATCTTATCGATCTTTTAACCTTTTGAATACGTCAATATTTTCTTTAAGACGTTCTTCAAGTGCTTTGCTTTTTTCTCCCAAGAACTTATCAAATTCTTCAGCAGTAAGATGGGTGACATAAGTCTTAAGCTTCTCATGCAAAGCATCACGGAAAACCATATCTCTACTTGCCATTAAGGTTCTAGCTTTCTCTAATAGTGGAGTAAAAGCTGCATTATGGAATTGTTCAAATAGCTTAAAGAGCTGTTGTGCTTCAGGCATAGTCAATTTGCGACCTATTTCTTCTTTCTTTTTACAAAGAAATTCTGTAAAGCCATTTTCATAAGCGGCTATCAAATCCAAAACTTCAGAATACATGGTATCACGGGCTGAATCTTTAGATTTTAGGTTGAGTATCTTTTTGTATTCCTTTGCATTTTCATGAAAAATGGACTTGTATACAGTATTAGTAAATTGAGCGTATTTCCATTTATTGTCCACTATACAATCATCTAAGGCATCAGTAAATGCTTGACGGTAATTAAACTCTCTAATGGCACTTGGAAGAAATTCTTCTTCACGTTGGTTAATGTATTTGGTGCTGCCACCGATTTTGCTATTGATTGTATCAATCACTATATCTAAAATGAGTGCACGTAGGTGTTTTGCTCTATCGCTCTCGGTTAGCAGCATTCCTATATTCAAAAAAGCACGGAAGCTAAACACGCCCACTTTGGGAGCCTTGGATATGTTGGCGACATCAATGTCGGTAACATCCGAATCACTTGTGCCGCTACCATCTTTTATGTTCGGGACATTGATGTCTTTAACTCCGCCTAACTCACTGATATACTGTTGATATGCAGCTTTAAAATCTCTTAAACGCTTACCTACTAGCACTTCATATCCATTGCTTGAAAACTCTTCTTCGTGTTGCTCCAAGTAACGTTCAATGGTACGTTCATCTATGTCATAGAAATGAGCGATTTGTCGCTTGGTGTAGAGCAAACTGCCATCAAGCAAAATGCCAGGAAAGGCGACTTCCTTCTCAATCTCTTGTAGGGCATACTTGTTATTCAGGATATTCTTTCTATGTATGTTTGATGAGGTTAAATCTTTGGCCATAGCTTAGAGCAAATTTTATTTAACTTTTTTAAGTGCATCATTTTATATTATATACAACTGTTCTCACTATTTAAATCAGAATTTATTTCAAAAGACTCGTTTATTCAAATGGGGAATAACACCCGAATATACGCATTGTGCATATCTTCTTTATAATGCTATTCGTATATCCAGCACAAAATTATTATCCAAGTAATCGGGTAGTGTCCCAGACTGAACGTAAGTGGATTGCAGGATTGAAAAAATTCCTAAATCGATTCCGGCAGCGAACTGATTACTATTCAAAATTCATAAGGAATAAAGACAGTACCGATGCACTTTCTATTAAACTTTTGCAAACTCTTAGAAATTTTTACTAATTCTATACGTACGAAAAAACAAAACGGAAGAATAGCATTCCCCCGAATTGTACAATAGGTAGTGAAAAAATTTAGAAGCGTAAACTCCACTAAATATTTATCCTAAAAAGACTAAAATTGTTTTTGTCCGGCAAATTCCATAGCTTCCCCTTTTCCGAATCCATAGCTAAAGCCCAGGATAATAAACCGTCCGCGCAACCGACGGTTGTACAAATAAAAATTGGGTTGGTTGGTCTCGCTCTCGAATACCCGGCTGGCAAATATATCCCGTATACTGAGATTAACCACGGCCTTTCCCTTGTTGAACTTCTTTCTAAGCCCCAGGTCCGCAAACAATTGATCCGAAATTTCACTTTGCACTGTCTGATACCCGGACTCATAGTTGCCTGTTACCTCAAAATCGATTTGCGCAGGCAGTTTGAACTTGGCCATTACCTGAGAAGACCATTGATCTCCCTGGAAATCAAATATTTGCTCCTCCAGTTCCCCTTCTCTTTTGAAATAATTGAAATTGAAGTCCCCATTAAAGGTCAACCAATCGCTGGGCGTATATTTTCCATTAAATTCGATACCTGTAGTGCGGTTAGTACCCACGTTGATGGGTTTGGATACATTGACATTGTTTTCGAAGCTAGATACTCGTTCTACTACATCGGTGGTGTAACGATAGTATACTCCGAAATTGAGAGAAGCTTTGTTGAAAATATAAATACTCATCAACTCGTAAGAGTCTGTGAATTCAGGCTGTAAATCTGGATTTCCCGTGCGGATACTGTAGTTGTTTCGAATATTGAAAAATGGATTCAAATCCCATAATCGAGGACGGAATATCCGACTGGAATACCCGGCTTGCAATGAAATGGCATCGGTGATTTTGTAGGATGTATGTACACTGGGAAATAGATTCGTATAGTTTTGATTATTGGATTCGTTTGTAGTTTCCAGTAATGTTGACAAGTCCGTATTTTCTAATCGCAATCCCAGTTTGAGTCCCCATTTGTCTTTTTCATAGGCTCCGGTACCATACACGCCCATTACCTTCTGATTGTAGTCAAATAAATTGGTCAGATCCATGTCCTGTACCCATTCTTCGTCAATATAATTCTTTACTCCGAAGTCATTGGCTACATCAGAAATCACATATTGAGCTCCGGTTTCAAGGGTGAAACTCTCCAAAAAAGGTTTTGTATAATCCAGTTTAAAGGTGTATTCCGCATTTTTGAAATTGGTAGCTGTCTCTTGTAATTCGTCTTCAAAACCGCCTTCCTGATAGGCATTAATAAAGTTGGAAGACTGGTCTTTTCCGAAGAAATTTCCCAGTGCGCTAAAGAGCAAGGTGTGGTCTTCATGGTTTTCAAAGTCCTTTTTGTACTGGAGTTCGTATTGCCATTTTGGATTGGTCGCCTCCGTTTCTTCTTCGCGGTTCCACCGACTGCTAACCGTATTACCATTTAATGATTCTGCAAAATTGGTATTGGCATTTTCAGATTCTATTTCATAGGCAAAGTGCCCTGAAAGCGTAAGAACATTATAGTCATTGATATGGTAGTCGGTACCCAGGATTAGGTTATAAAAGGTTTCGTTCTTGTCGCTTTCTCCTTTGCTATTGATAGTTGTATTTGATAACAAATCGCGGTTGATATTTTCATTTTCACTGGGGAATGTGCGGTGGCCTACTCCCAACTGGGAAAAAAGGTTGAATTTTTCCGTCCGTCGATTGAGACTAAGTCCCACACTGTGATTATTGGGTATCCCAGTATTTACAGTAACCGAGCCGTTCATTCCCTTTTTCTCTTCTTTTTTGATGACAATATTTATAATTCCTGATGTACCTTCTGCTTCATATTTGGCAGATGGATTGGTAATTACTTCTATCTTTTCCAGCATATCTGCTGTAATGGTTCCCAGTGCATTTCCACCTTCACTGGCGAGAACCGAAGGCTTCCCATTGATCAGGATTTGGACGCCAGAACTACCCCGAAGGCTTATTTGTCCTTCGATGTTTACATTTACGGAAGGTACATTGTTCAACACTTCTAACGCACTGGCACCGGTGCTACTCAGGTCTTGTCCTACATTGAATACCCGCTTGTCTAGCTTAAATTCGGTTTGGGATTTTTCAGCTCTTACTACGACCTGGTCCAGTGTCTGGCTATCTTCGGTCAAAGTAATGGTCCCCAGGTTTACTTTTCCTTCTTTGGGATTGATATTGCGGATTCGTTGTTTCGAATAACCGATAAAACTGATTTCAATGTACACATTATCGGAATTGGATTCTACCGAAAAGGTACCGTCGTCTGCTGTTGATGTGCCTGCTACCACACTCTTGTCGTCGTTATTGACTACCATTATCGTGGCAAAAGGAACCGGCTGATTTCCCTGACCTTCTATTACCTTCCCGGTGATTTCCAGGCTATTTGACTGAGCCATCCCCCAATGAGCCACCAGGACCATTGCAATTACCAGTACTGAATTTATACCTTTCGTAAACATTTTGACAATTTTTTGACAATAAACCTTATTACAAAGAAAAGATAAGATTTTGCTATAAAGAAATACAATCCCCCAACGACATAAATAGTAAGGTAAACGACGGCTGGACAACCTGTACTGTGGTTATTCTTTGTCGTTAGCGTTACTACATTTGCTGTTGGGCAGTTCCCTTATAACAATCTTGACACTTTCTCTTATTTTTGACGGGATGGTAAAAGTATTTAAAAAACTAACGCTGCGTACCCGGGAAATTATCTTCCAGGTAATTTTGCATGGCCTGGTTTTTATTTTCTATGCGGTAAGCAGACAACATCCTCAGTTTGAAAGTTATGAAATACCTTTTTTTCTCAATTATGCACTTTTAGCTTTTATCATCAATTATTTTCTGCTGCCCAAATTCCTGTACCAAAAAAAATACACCCGGTTTATTCTTTTTCTTTTATTGACCCTTGTAGGTGTGATCTTAATTGAGGAACTATTTCTTGAACAAATTTTTTTCCCCGATACCCGAGGGACTAATTTCCCGGGGATTTTCTTTACCCTTTTAGGCATACTGCCAGTAAGTACCATTCTTGTGGGGCTCAAAACGATTTGGGATGCATTTGTCAAACAACGTGAGCTAGAGGAATTACAAAATGCAGCAACAGAAAACGAGCTTCAGTTTCTGAAATCCCAGATTAACCCCCATTTCTTATTTAACAACCTTAATAATTTGTATGCCCATGCCATTGAAGGCTCTTCCAAAACTCCGGATATAATCCTGGAATTATCATCGGTTTTGCGTTATATGCTATATGATTGCAAAGCCCGGTATGTCGCTCTTGACAAAGAGGTTGAACAACTCGAAAACTTTATCAATATAAGCGAAATGCAAATTGAAGATCGCGGAAAAGTTACTTTCGAAACGGATATCCAATACGGGTATAAAATTGCGCCATTGCTATTGTCTGTTTTTGTAGAGAATGCATTCAAACACAGTACGGCTAGTCAGGCAAAAGACATTGATATTTATGTCAAAGTAAAAGTGACTGTCGATGGGGAATTGCATTTTACATGTGAAAATACGTTTGCACGGGAGTCGAATATAAGTAGTATTTCCAGTGGAATTGGCCTGGAAAATGTAAGGAAGCGGCTTCAATTGTTATATCCCGATCAACACCATCTCGATATTTCGATCGAAAAAAATCGCTATAAAGTTTTCTTATCTTTATCACTTAACCGAATTGGTGAAGAAGCATGAAATGCATTATCATAGAGGATCAACCACCTGCCCAACGGATACTGAAAAAATTCATTGAGGATTATGGTTCACTGGAATTACAAGCTATTTTTTCAGAAGCGCTTTCAGCATTGGATTACCTAAAAAAAGAAAAGGTAGAGTTGATTTTTTTAGATATCCATTTACCCAAAATATCCGGAATTGATTTTCTCAAAACATTAGTCCACCCTCCCAAAATAATCCTTACCACGGCTTTCCCGGATTATGCGTTGGAAAGTTACGAATTCGACGTAGTGGATTATTTACTAAAACCTTTTTCGTTTCAACGATTCGTTAAGGCGGTTACGCGCGCCCGGAATATCCCTGTACAGGGAACGAATCCGGATTCAGGAGAGGAGCAGGAAAACGAATTATTTGTTAAATCGGGATATGAGTATATAAAAGTAAGCATAAGTGATATCCTGTATATCCGGACGGATGCTGATTACACCGAAATTTATATCCCCGTCCGCAAAATCCTTAGTTCCGAATCCCTGCGTTATTGGGTGGAGAATCTTCCGGATGAAAAATTTATCCAGGTGCATCGATCGTTTGTCGTACAAATCTCTAAAATTGAAAAATTTGCAGGCAATCGTATCGAACTTGTAAATGGTGATGAAATTCCCATTGGACGAGCGTATAAAGAGGCCTTTGTCCAAAGGTTGGTATAAGTTGTGACTTTTGATAATAATACATGCCTTGTAGTTGATGCACTGGGTTGTTGGGGAGAAATTACATTTGCCTATGGAAATGCAAATATACCTCCTCATTCTTGATTCGTTTCAATCTTTCTTCAATCATGCTTAAAATGGCTACTTTTGGGTAAAAATATAATATGAACCGATACGTACTTCTATTGATCATTTTTGTTGCCAATTTGACGTTTTCATTTGCCCAAACCCCGGAAGAAAAAATCCAGGATATGGGGATCACTTTACCTGAGATTAGTCAGCCCCTTGCAAATTATGTCAAATGGCGCCAGGTTGGGAATATGCTTTACCTTTCGGGGAGTGTATCCTCCGCCGAAGGCAAGCTCGGAGTAGACCTTGCCGCAGATGAAGGATATAAAGCAGCCCGCGAGACAGGGGTTCAAATCCTGGCTACACTGAAAGTGGCGTGCGGGGATCTTTCCCGTATCAAACAATTTGTCAAAGTCAATGGGATGGTTAATTCAGCCCCCAGCTTTTATGACCAATCAAAAGTAATGAACGGATTTTCCGATTTGATGGCAGAGGTTTTTGGTGAGGCAGGCAAACATGCCCGGGTAGCGGTAGGCCAATCTTCACTGCCTTTTAACCGGGCGGTGGAAATTGATGTGATTGTGGAATTGAGGGAGTAATTTAAAGGTAACCGACAGGATCGCATTTTCATTATAGCAATATCTTACAATGGTCAATTAGGGACCAAAGAATTGGAAATGAAACTGGTAGTAGAGATTCAATACGCGAGGTGTCTTATTTGTAAACAAACGGGACCGTATTGTATAAGCAGTAAACTATAATAAACGTTTACCCAAAATGATTGAACTTGCATGACTGGTAAACTGTCGGTAGTAGATATCTATTAAAACAATAAACCACCTGGTATGTCTGTATGCACTGCACCTAGGGCGCGGTAATTTGCAATTTTACCGATATTTACCTATTGTGATTATATTCAGCATTCTATGAGATTAAGTCTATCGGAACAATAAATGGGTAAAAATAAGGTGATAACATTATATGGGGTGCCATAGACATTGTAGCAGAAAAGAAGTTTAGAATGCCCAATAGAACTCTATAGGGCTAAAAAGGAAATTATCACTCAATGGTTTTAGGCTAAACATCCTTTATACTATTCGACAGTTTTTTATTGACGGAGGAGAAGTCAGCTAAGGTTCTCGAAGCCGCTCTAAGTTCGTATCAGGCCAAATCTTTTATCAATAATAAGCCACTAATACCCGAATGGGTTGTCAGTAAATAGCCCGTCATAAGATTAGTGAGATTTATTCAACTCCACCTGCGATCTGTAGGTATTTTTGGCAAGTTTAGAAAATGGAAGATTTTAGAAGAAATTTGAAGCCACCACTATAATCACCCCTATCTTTGTCAGAACCGAACGCAATCTTTCGATGGCTCTGTGTACATAAATCCGAGCTACGTTAGGTTTTATATCCAGGATATTGGCGATGTCATTGTAGGACAGGTTGGAAAAATACCGGAGGTAAAGGGTCTGCTGGAGGTAATCCGGTAAGTTGGCAATTTCTGATTGAAGTTGTTGGTTTCGAATTTGTTCGCTTTCCTTTTCCATCCATTGGGTTTCTGCACTTTGGGACTGGATGAGGTCTTCCACCACTTGATTTAGGTTATTTATATCTGCTTTATTGGACTTATTGAGATCTTTAATCAGATTATTCCGCAGGGACCGGAACAGGTAAACATCAGGGCGATCGAGTCGGGATACTTTATTTGGATTTTCAATAAACCAGATTAAAATATTTTGGATGGCGTCTTCGATAAGTTGGAGGTCAGAAGTTACCAGTTTGCCAAACCGGATAAAAGTATTGTAATGTTGGGAATAAAAGTCTCGGAAGGCAACTTCTTTCCCATTGGCCATGGCCCTGAGTGTAAAGATTAGGTTGTCTTCTTCTATTGGTTTCATTCCGGGATAAATTATTTCACAGTCCGATAATTATTAGTCAAAATTAGCGATTTGGCGAAAGGAAATTGTAATCAAAACTAATTTTTAAATATTTTGCAGTGCAAATATATAAAATAATTAATATGTAGTTATTTGAAAGTAAGTTGTTTTAGAGGGTTGGTTCAATTATTTTGATTTTGGTGATAAATAAAAATTAAAATTTTTTCTATAAAGAGGTTAACAAAACTGTTATTAGGGACTCTATTCAATAAACAATCCAAAATATCAGTTTAGAAGAATGTAATTAAATGAACAAGGATCATCATAAAATAGAAAAATATAATAGCTACGATATATACGATTTCCTGGAAGACCGTGAATTTAGAAATTATGTTCTTCTTGATAGTGCTAGTGATGAAAGTTGGAGGAGGATAGTTGAGGAGTATTCGAGTGAGTCCGGGGATAGCGCTTTTGACAAAGCCCGATCGATATTATTGAATTTACGGGCTCATTTCGAAAATAATGGGTTGACAGATCTTGAAATTCGTGCAAGAATTGACCAGCGAATTAATACATACCGGGCACAAACTACAAAGCACAATAAGAAATTAAGAACCCGGAGGCTAGTATGGCGGGCAGCAGCAGCTGTCTTGATCCTGATTGGAATGGCGTGGTTGCTACAATGGAATAATCGTCCCACGGTTATGTATGAAACGGGTAATGGTGAGCGGATCGTTGTCGAGTTACCCGATGCTTCTGTTGTCCATTTAAATGGAAATTCAAAATTGATATGGAACCGCCATTGGGAAGACAGTAAAGTGCGGAAGGTATTTCTGGAAGGGGAGGGGTATTTCGATGTAGCAAAAGTCGATGGTATGCCGTTTGATGTGGTAACCGACGATGTGACCATTGAAGTGTTGGGTACTGTATTTAATGTCAATAACCGTCGCCAAAAAACAAAGGTGTTTCTGGAAGAAGGAAAGATCAACCTGAAGATCAATGAAAAACCCGAAGAAAGTTTGATGTTGGAGCCGGGGGATGAAGTGGAATACAATGCCGGCGATGAAAACCTTATCAAATATAAATTAGAAGAAGGTAATGAGAAGATTACCTGGAAAGACGGCTTGTTGATTTATCGGGAGGAACCGCTGATAGAGGTAATGAAGGAAGTAGCAGACATATATGGGAAGGAATTTATGTTTGTGGATAGCGCCTTGTTGGATCGTAAGATTACCTCGACTATACCGTTGACGGATTGGGAAATGAGTGCTACGGCGATCCAGATGGCCATGAGACTTGAGTTTAAGGAAAAGAACGATACAATACGGATAAAAGAAAAAGACTGAGAAAAAATTGGACCCTTTTCCCAGTCTATATTAGAACTATTAATTCAGTTTAAAAGTACAAAAGTATGGAAATAGGATTACTTACTCGATGGAAAATACTAGTTATTTTCCTTTTAATCGCCTATCAGGGTATTTCTTCTCCTGATCCGGCCGAAAAATTACAAGCAAAGGAAAAATACCTAATCGAGGTATTGGATGAAATCAGTGAGGAGCACAATGTCTACTTTACGTATGACTCTGATATGATCAAGGATGTAAAGGTAGAGTATGAGAAGAAGGAAGGGGAAAGCATTCGTTCAGTGCTTGACCGGGTATTGAAGGAGGTGAATTTTGGATTCAAGATCTTCGAAGATCGTTTTGTTATTATTTATAAGAATGACGATGCCGGGATTGAATCATTGGAGCAAATGATCCGCCATATGGAAGGCATCGTATCTGCGCGGAAAAATGCAGCACGGAAAAATGTAAAAGTGGACCGACTAAATACTCCTAGTGCGCTGGAGGTGTACAATAAACGTCTGGTCATCAATGTATCTGGTATGGTAACCGACCAAAACGGAGAGCCTTTGATTGGGGTAAATGTGCTGGTAAAAGGTACAGATAAAGGAACGGCCACTGATTTTGATGGAAATTTTACGTTAGAAGATGTAGGGGATCAAGCGGTTTTAGTTGTCTCGTATATTGGGTATCAAACGCAAGAGGTTCCATTGAATGGAAAGCACGAAATAACAATTACATTACTGGAAGATTCCCAGACCTTGGATGAGGTGGTAGTGGTGGGATATGGGACGGTAAAGAAAGAAAATTTAACAGGGTCAGTTGACAATGTTAATATGGAGAAACTTTTAAATAATCGGCCAGTAACTAATATTACCTCAGCATTACAAGGCGCACTTTCAGGAGTACAAATTACTAAAAGCACAGGAAGGCCAGGAGACTTTGGGGCCACTTCAATTTCTATTCGAGGAATGATGTCTATTAATGGGGGTAGTCCATTAATACTTGTGGATAATGTTCCTGTGGAAAATATTCAATCTATAAATCCTGTTGATATTGAAAGTGTTTCTGTTTTAAAAGATGCCTCTTCATCTTCAATTTATGGAGGACGAGCTGCTTTTGGAGTAATTCTTATAAAAACAAAAAAGGGGGTAAGGAATCAAAAAATAAAATTTAACTACTCCAGTAACTTGGCAATTAGTTGGCCTTTTGAATTGCCAGAAAAGGCGACAGCGTTAGAACAAAATATTGCTTTATTAGCAGCAGGGAATCTAAGTGATAGGTCAGGGCAAGATTTAAATACATGGAATAGTTTGTTAAAAGATTATCAATCGAATCCTTCAAATTACCCAAATGGAGCAACCTATGTCGATGATGTGTATTATCATTTGGCAGAAAGTGATATGTACGACTTAAGTTTTACAAATAGCTTTGAACAAATACACAATTTTTCTTTTTCAGGTGGATCAGAAAACTCTGATTATAGGGTTTCATTTGGATATTCCAATGAGGATGGAATTTTTGAGTTCGATAAAGATACCTATAAAAAATACACAATTAGCGGCAATTTGAACACTGATTTAACAAGGAGACTTTCTTCGGAGTTAAACATAAATTATAAAAATGATTATACTACTGTTCCCGGTTCAGTTGGGAGGGTTATATACTCAATTGCTAATGAAAAGCGGGCAATTAATGTTGGTTCACATACTCTTGAAGATGGATCTACTTTACCTACATTAACACCTAGAAATATTTTAGATCGTGAACCTCCCAGAAAAGAATATAGTGATAATTTAAGGATCTTAGAAAGATTGAATTATAAAGTTTCAGAAAATATTAATGTTACAGCAGAATATACATTTATTAAATCAAACAATAATAGAATAGATGTTGGTACTGGTAATAATTATTGGGATATTAGTTCCTTTTTCGTAACGCCGATTAATAATAACAGTAGCTATTACAGAAATTTTGGAGATAAAAATCATCACGCTTTTAATTTATATACAAATTTTGGAAAAGACTTTGGGAGCCATTCTTTTAAACTATTAGTTGGAACAAATCATGAATTAATTAAGACCTCAGGTTTTAATGCTATGAGATTAGATTTATTAAGTGTTAATGTACCATCCTTAGCTACCTCTACAGGAATTATGTCCAATAGTGAAACCTTTGATGAAAATGCAATATCAGGATATTTTGGACGATTAAACTATATTTTTTTAAATAAATATCTTTTAGAAGCTAATGTGCGCTATGACGGTTCTTCAAAGTTTCCAATAGGGAATAGATTTGGTTTGTTTCCTTCATTTTCAGCTGGTTGGGTTGTTTCTGAAGAACCATTTATGAAAAATATAAGAAATGTCATAGATTTTATGAAAATTAGGACATCATGGGGTGAAATTGGGAATCAAGATGTGGCAAACTACACGTATATTCCTAGTATGGAAACCAATAGTTCAAATTGGGTTGACGCAACAACTAATCTTAGAAACTTATCGATTTCTGTACCTGCTCTAGTGAGTTCTACATTAACTTGGGAAACGATAAGATCTAAAAATATTGGTATTGATATAAGTGTATTAAACGGAAGTATAAATGCAACTTTCGATTATTTTCACCGATTAACCCTTAATATGCTTGGTCCTGGTGAAGAATTACCTGCTACTATTGGCGCTGCAGCACCACAAAAGAATGTGGCAGATTTAGTTTCAAAAGGATGGGAATTAAGTCTTAGTTGGAATAAGGTTATTAATCCAGGACTTAGTTACTCCTTAGGTATTAAATTGTGGGATGATAGGGCATTTGTGACAAAATTTGATAACGAAGGAGGAATATTAAGCCAATACTATGAGGGATATGAATTTGGTGAAATTTGGGGATATGAAACTCAGGGATTTTATAAATTTGAAGATTTCATTCAAGGAACTCTGGATGAGAAATTGTTGAATGGTAAATTAAAGGACGGAATCCCAGTTTATTTGACAACTGCCATTACAAATCCGGGAGACATTCGCTATGTTGATTTAAATGGTGATGGACAAATAAGTCCAGGAACAAATACACTTTCTAATCCAGGAGATAGAAAAATCATTGGCAATAGTAACAGACGATATCAATTTGGTATAACTGGAAACTTATCTGTTAAAAATTTTAATATCTCTTTTTTAATTCAAGGCATTGCTAAACGGGATGTTTGGAAATCTGATCAGTCATATTGGCCTTATGTTAATATTTATGATTCGTTTAATAAATATGAATTGGATTTTTGGACTCCCGAGAATCTAGATGCATATTATCCAAGACTGTATGAAAGTGCAGGAGGGAACACCGCAAATAGCCGATTAGTTCAAACCAAATATTTGTTAAATGGAGCTTATTTACGAGTGAAAAATATCGAGTTAAATTATACGTTGCCTGAGCAAATAATACAGAAATTAACAATTGATCGATTAGGAATATTTTTATCCTTTGAAGATATTCTAAGACTTGATTATCTGCCAAAAGGGATTGATACAGAGCTAGTTGATATCGGAAGTGGATTATCTTATCCGGTTATCTCTAAAATCAGTTGTGGAATAAAATTAACTTTTTAAATAGGTGAAAATCATGAAATTATTTAGAATATTTATTGCTATAGTTGTTTTCATACTAAACTATAGTTGCGAAGATTTTTTGGAAAGGACTCCCAAAGATGAATTATCGATAGAATCTACTTTTTCGAATTATAATACAATTAAGGCCTATGCATGGAATTTTTATAATGATTTTTTAGGCTATGGTACTGGGGGTAATCCATCCTTTATTCAGGAGGAATTTTCTACGGATTTAATGGCTAGAAGTCGGAGAAATGCATATTCTCCTTGGATTTGGCAAACAGTAGAGATTCCTGCAACTGACGTCGCTAATTATTCTCAACCTTTCGAAGGAATTAGACGATGTAATATTATGATTGATAATATAGATCAATCAGGTATTTCAGAGTCAGAAAAAAATCATTGGCGAAGTGTCGCTTATTTTTTTAAGGCTTATTACTATATGGACTTAGTGAATAAGTATGGTGATATTACTTGGGTTGAAAACACTTTGAAGGATGATGATGATACTATATTATATGGACCCAGAACTTCAAGAGATATCGTTGCTGCTAATATCCTTGAATTACTAGAATATGCGGAAAATAATATCAATCCTGATGGTAATATCAATGTAGATGGTGAAAATACCATTAATGTACATGTCGTTAGGGCATTAATTTCAAGATTTGGAATAAGAGAAGGAACATGGAGAAAGTACCATGGACTTTCAGGTTCAGAAACTTATTTAAGTGCTGCTATATCCTCATCAGAAAAATTAATTGAAGCATATCCTAATATTATGGCAGATTATTCAAAAGTGTATTGTAGTGAATCTTTGGCAGGAGCAGATGGAATAATTCTATATACACAATATGAAGAATCTGTTTTGGGGCATACTTTTGGATGGTATCCTGGTAGCTCAAATGGATACTGTGATTTAACTCGTAAAGCGATAGATATGTATTTGATGAAAGATGGGCAGACTAGATGGACGAGTCCTATGTTTGAAGGGGAGTATCCATATAATAATGAATTTAGAAACCGAGATCTGCGGCTATATTATACCACACCTCCCCCCTATAAAATTATAGGTCCAGGTGTTACTACAAATTGGGATTATACTGATACTCCTTCAGATAGGGAATTTATTGACATAATGGATACCTTGTCAACGGATGGATCGAAGGGTTTGCCTATGCGCGCATGGAGTGGGCCAGTTGTGCAAAAGGTTCCCCATTTTTCTGATAATAATTATGGTCAAACATGGAGTATTACTCTTACGGGGTACCAATATAGTAAACTTTTTACAAGATTGAATGAAGGTTTACGTCCGTGCATAAATGATTCTCCCGTCTTCAGAATGGGTGAAGTTTTGCTTAATTATGCAGAAGCTAAAATGGAATTAGGAGATTTCAATCAAGATATTTGTGATGCTACTATAAATAAATTGAGAGCTCGTGGCGGTGTTGCTAGTTTAGATATTTTAAATATACCTGATGACCCAACCCGTGACCCATTAGTAGATCCTGTTTTATGGGAAATTAGACGAGAAAGAGCTGTCGAATTAATGGGAGATGGTTTTCGATTTAATGATTTAAGAAGATGGAAAAAAATGGATTATGCAACTGAAAGAAAGTTAGGGAAATATATTGTTGCAGCGGAGGAGAATAATAAAGTTCCAATATTAAATGGGGCGAGCGAAGGTTACGCAGCATATGAAGAGCAGCCCCCAACTCCCTTTTTGGAGCATTATTATTTATATCCAATACCAACAAATGAAATAACTTTATCACAAGGCCAAATAAAACAAAATCCTGGATGGTAATAAGGAATTCTTAAACTATAAATTGGGTGATAGGGGTATTGATTTATTTTTATAAAGATCTAATATTTGAAATAATTAATTCAGGTAATTTTTAATGAGAAACTATAATTCAAAGAAAGATGCTATTATATATAGATTATTTCAATACCTGATAAAAATGGACAATGTTTAATTCATTTTATACTATGTCAAAATTATCTTTTGTTTGTTTTGGGAGTTTTCTAATACTAATATTTTCATGCAATATTTCTGATAACCTTAATGAGACAAAACTAATTGAAGAGAACAATTTTGATTCTCTGTCTTTGAACTCTTATGTAGAGAATGATTTCCCTTTTTTCAGTACTTATTTGGATGCACGAGAGTTGGGTAGAAATTTTCCGGATAACAATGTAGTTTCGCGTGGGCTGGTTGTAAATCTTGGAGATAGTTCGTATGCTTGTTTTGACAGGGATTTATTGCGATGGTCGGTAGCATGGACGGGGGATTTGTTAACGGAAAGTATGTTACCCCAAGTGTCGTATAGTGACTACTTTAATAAGGAAAATACCGTTCCTTTGGTAGCAGGTAAAGCGGATATTGCTACAGGTGTTTATCCCGGATGGTCTGCCGGGCAATTGGTATTGGAGGACATCCGTTCTGAAAATCAATTTCGGGAAGGCTTTGCCTGGGGTCCTTTACCATCTGATTATGGTCGTTGGAATGGATGTTATCCATATGGAGACCGGGTGGTGTTATCTTATTCAATTGCCAATGCCAATGTATTGGAATTGCCCGGATCTGTGAAAAAAAATGGAGAAACAATATATACTCGAACAATAGAAGTGGATGCATTCTCAGATACTTTATTTATTAATGCGGCTGAGATACGGAATGGAACTAATAGCTATATTGAGGACGGAACAGGGTATATCTATGTGGGAAAAGCTCAAGATTCCCTAATTGCAGTGGGGATTGGAGGAAGCAGCTTAGAATCGGGACCAAAAGTACGGATAAGTGATGGAAAATATATAAGTGTAGTGATACCACCGGGGGATCAAAAAAGGAAGATAGCGATTTTTTTATGGAAAGGCTGGCCTGAAGATATTGAATCCTTTCATTCTGCTATTTCAGATTTTAAGATTGAAATGCCGAATTTCGGTAAAGGAGGAGAGCCTAATTGGCCGGAAAGGGTACTTACAAAAGGGATGATGGCATCTGATACATCGACTTTTGTAACAGATCTTGTTACTCTACCCTTGCCCAATCCCTGGAACAGAAACGTACGTGTTACGGATTTGACTTTTTTAAGCAAGGAAAAGGCAGCCGTTTCTACCTTTGAGGGAGATATTTGGTTAGTGGATGGAATCAAAGGAGATCTGGAAAAGATGTCCTGGAAGCGATTTGCTTCTGGATTGTACGAGCCGATGAGTATTGAGTATTTTAGAGGTCAAATTTATACTTTTGGGAAAGAGGGTATTGTTCGACTGCATGACATAAATGGGGATAATGAGGCGGATTTTTATGAGAATTTTTGTGATTTGATGCAGCAATCCGCCGAATCCTATGAGTGGGCATCGGATATGGTGATGTCTGAAAAGTACGGTATTTTTATTTCGAAAGGTGGCGGCTTAACCGCCAGGCCTGGAATCACAAAAGTAATGACACCAGGATTCAGAGCAGGATCCAATCATTCCGGGGTGATTATGAAAGTATCCCTGGATGGTAAAAAAGTAGATGTATTCAGTACCGGCTTTCGAGCGCCTTATATGGGATTTCATCCGGACTCTGGTATTTTGACCGCTACTGATCAACAAGGTAATTACGTGCCTTCGACACCAATTTATTCTGTGGGGGAAGGGGGATTTTATGGAGTTCCGGCAACGAGCCATCGAGGAGATCATCCCGTTGTCAAGCGCCCTATTACCTGGATTCCTCACCGAATTGATCGTTCTGCTGGTAGTCAAATATGGATTACCAGCGGACAAATGGGACCGTTGAATAATAGCCTCGTACATTTTTCATTTGGACGACCGGGTCTATTCAAGGTCTTATTGCACAGTACAGAGAATGGAATTCAAGGAGCTGTAGTCCCTATACATTCTGAATATTCAACACCGGTGATAAAAGGGGAGATGGGACCTGGTGACGGCCAATTGTATATGGCTGGATTTAATCTTTTCGGAAGTAGCTCCGAGGGGATAAGTGCAATCCAAAGGCTGAGGTATACCAGAATGAAAAATTATATACCCAACAAATTTCGAGTTGGAGAACAAGGGGTGATCCTTTCTTTTGACACTAAATTAGATTCTAATGTGGCTATTGACCCAAAGAGCTATAAGGTAAAGCGCTGGAATTATCAGCGGTCGGAGAAGTACGGGTCGGGCCATTTTAAACTGGACGACACCCCGGGGGAAGAGATATTACCCGTCCTGTCTTCATATATATCTACTGATCAGAAAAAAGTATTGCTTCTGATTCCAGATATGAAAGTAGTGGATCAAATGGAGTTATTGTACCATCTTAAAGCGAAAGATGGTCAGGAATTGAATGACGGTGTTTGGTTTAGTGTAAACCACGTAGAAGATCTGGATTTGCAGTCTCAGGACTTTAAGAATGTGAACTTGGACAAATTGCAAATCGATACTGAAAGGATTACATCATTAATAAAGTCTGACCCACCCATTACCCGGGAAAGGGGTAGGGATTTGTTTAGAGAAAAGGGATGTGAAAGTTGTCATTCTTCCGGGACAAAAACAGATGGGATGTATGGCCCCCCGTTCAAAGGTATTTACGGTTCAGAAAGAGCCATGGCTGATGGTTCTTTTGTGATTGCTGATGATGATTATCTCAAAGAGTCAATTCTTGAACCGGAAAAGAAAATTGTGAAAGGATATGAGGCGGAAATGCCTTCTTTTCAAGGAATTTTATCAGATGCAGATATAGAAGCTTTGTTGCTATATATCATGTATTTAAAATATTGATTTAGTAATGGTTAGTCGGTTTAAATTATACACAACTACAATAGGGGTAGCAGTTGTTGCCCTGTTGATTATATTTTTTTGGATTGAGTTTAAGTCTCAAGAGAAAACAAAGGAAACGGTATATTTATCTGATCCTGAAGTTCTAATAAAAGGGGAGAAACTTTTCGAGGACAATTGTTCCTCGTGTCATAATTTCTCCCATAATAGTATTGGTCCTGGGTTACAGAATACTACCAATCGATTGCCAAAAAAGTGGCTTAAAAGTTTTATTCGGAATGCTCCCGAAATGATATCTAAAAAAGATGCCAGGTCAATGAAATTGTATGAGCAATTTAAGCAGGTAATGCCACCGTTTACCAACCTAACCTCAAAAGAGGTGGATGCACTTCTGGCATACATGCACCAAAACCAAAGTAATGAGGAAGGAACACAAGAAACAAATGATTTTTATCTGAAGGACCCTGTTCCGGCACGGATCCCTTACACGGGAGGAAAATTGTACTTAACAACACATTCAATTGCCCCGGCCAGCGGAACAAAAGCTCCTATGGCAAGAATCAATAATATGCGGACTTTGGATGGAATGCAAGAAAGGATGTTTGTCATTGACTTACAGGGAATCCTGTACGAGATCCGTGATAAACAATGGACCGTTGCAATGGATATTAAAAAACTGCGTTCGGACTTTGTTTCATCTCCGGGATTAGGAACGGGCTTTGGGAGTTTTGCCTTTCATCCTGATTTTGATGAAAACAGATTATTATACACCACTCATGCTGAAAAATACAAGAATACTCCTGGAGACCTGGGTTTTGAGGACACTATAGAAGTAGGTCTCCAGTGGATTTTGACAGAATGGAAAGTAGAAGATCCTTTGGAACTTCCATTTAAGGTTAAAGGCAGGGAGGTGCTTAGGATTGACTTATTAACACCTTTTCACGGTGTTCAGGAAATTTCCTTTAATCCCTATGCTTTACAAAGTGATGAAGATTACGGTCTTTTATACATCTGTGTAGGTGATGGAGGTGCAGGTGAAAAGGGGTATGATTACCTATGTAATAGCCCTAATTACGCTTCGAGCTCTGTTTTAAGGATTGATCCTTTGGGAAGAAATAGTAAGAATGGAGAGTACGGTATTCCTCCTTCCAACCCATTTGTAAATGATACGAGCTCATATGTGTTGAAGGAAATTTATTGTAGGGGTTTCCGCAATCCCAATCGAATTTCCTGGACACCGAATGGCAAAATGTTAATAAGTGATATTGGTCAATCAAATATAGAGGAAATAAATATAGGGGAATCGGGAGCAGATTATGGATGGCCTGTAAGAGAAGGAACTTTTATGATAGATACAAAAGGAGATGTAAGCAAAGTTTCAGCACTACCTGATGGTGAACTACCTAGTAAATTTACATATCCGGTTCTGCAATACGATCATGACGAGGGTAGGGCGATTTCAGGTGGGTTTGTGTACAATGGTTCAGCAATTCCTGAACTTAAAAACAAGTATGTTTTTGCAGACATCACAAATGGACGATTTTTCGTAACAGAGAATACTCAGATGAATATTGGTGGAATGGCTTCAATTAAGGAATTAGAGATATGGATTGATAATGAAAAAACCACATTTCAGGAGGTAAATGGTCCTGCCAAACCTGATCCGCGTTTGGGAATAGGGTTAAAGGGAGAATTATATGTTTTTACTAAAGCTGATGGAAAACTTTATAAAGTGGTTGATTACAAACCTGATTAATGATAGATTTTATATTCCAATTTACAAATTTATAAAGTGGATAAAATAGTATGTTTATTTATATTAACACAGTTATTTGTATCTCCAAATTCTGCTTTGAGTTTTGAATCATTTCTGAAAATAGGTAGGTTGCATGTTTGTTATTTTTATACATTTCCTGCAAGCGACATGCAAAAGAATATTGGGCAAATTTCTTTGTCACCAGTTGAATTTACGGATACCAGCAAGCAAAAAGTTCAAATGATTAATCACAAAGATTCAAAATATAGGAATGATACAATTTCTTCAATTGAATTTTCAGGATTTTTAAAATACGAAGCTTTTTTTGATTCACGTCAAACGGTAAACGCCCGTGAAGGTTTGGTTGTGTTGTATCCGGCGAATCGTTTATTAGATTTTAATCAAAAAGATATTAATGCGAATCCAAGTATAAATATGCTTTCAATACATTCCCGGTTAAGGAGTGGTATTAGAGGTCCTGTTATATTGGGAGCTATTTCAAGCGCGGTAATTGAAGCAGATTTTTACGGAAATGAGAATCAATTTTTCAGTGATCTGAACGGGTTGAGATTATTCAATGCATATGTGAAGTTGAATTGGAAAACAACGGAATTAATGGCTGGCCAGTATTGGCATCCAATGTCCGTTCCGGGATTTTTTCCAAGAATGATTTCATTTAATGCAGGTGCACCCTTTCATCCGGTAGCACGAAACCCTCAAATTCAGGTTTCACAAGAATTAGGAAGCTTTAAATTAATTGGAAGTTTACTATCACAAAGAGATTTTAAAGGAACGGGGCCTGCAGGTCCGGGCTCACAGTATTTGAGAAACTCTGGTGTGCCCAATATTCATCTACAAGCTCAATATAGCCAGGATTCTTCAAGTCTATCTGCAGGAATTGGAGTGAATTATAAAAAGATCGTTCCGGAATTGTATACAGAGAATGGAAGTGGAGACATATTTAAAACAGGTAATGCATTAAACAGTATATCCTGGACAGGGTATTTAAATGCTAAAGTATTTAATACATCAGTAAGGCTCCAGGGGGTTTATGCACAAAACGCCTATGATGTACTTTTGATAGGGGGATATGCTGTAAAAGGAGTCAAGGATTCTGAAACAGGTGAAAGAGCGTTTTCAAATTTAAATACGGCTTCGGTTTGGACGGATATCCAATCTGGCGGGAATGCTAAAATACAGATTGGGTTATTTTGCGGTCATACAATGAATTTAGGGACGTTTGAACCCATTGATGGTCCCTTCTATAGCCGTGGAGTGGATATTGGAAGTGCGACAAGGGTTGCTCCTCGAATAATTTATTCGACGGGACCACTGGGAATTTCATTAGAAGGAGAATATACTTCTGCCAGATTTGGTGATGCCAACGGGGATCAAAAAGGAAGAGTGACAAATACAAGTCCAGTATCAAATTATAGACTGTTATTTTCAATTAAATATTCATTTGGAAATTTTATCAATTAAATTTTAGTCAATTTTTAAATAGTATTATGATGAAGCGAAGAAATTTTATTAAAAATAGCATGGGTGCAGCAATTGCTGGATCTTCATTGATGAATGGATTTAATATCAATCAAACTGAAGAAGATTCTCCCATGACACGAAATAAACTAGGCAATATTAATTCACAGCATAACATAGAGATAAACTCCATACAGGATAATGCTAAAAGACCTTCCTTTTTAAATAAATCTTATCCGATAATAAGTGGTATTTTTGCAGGTCAAACAGTTAAAGAATTAATTGCGGAAGCCAGAAATGCGGAGTTTGAAGGAGCTAAAGGTATAACAATAGACCTTTTCGATTTAAAACCGGAATTTAGAAACTCTGATTCGCTAGAACGAGTCATCAATTCTGTGAACTTACCATTTATGTTTTATTTTTATCGCAACGATAAATGGAAGGATTCAAGTGATGATGACCGTCAGGAATTGTTGTTGACAGCAGCCGGTTCAGGAGCTTCAATGATTGATGTCATGGGAGACTTGTATGACCCTTCTTCGAGGGAAATTACGTATAACAAAGAGGCAATAGATAAGCAAAAAAGACTTATTGATAAAATTCACGAAAAGGGTGCAGATGTGGTTATGTCTTCTCATACTTCAAGTTCCCTGTCGACAGAAGAAGTTGTCGAACATATGCTTGCACTAGAAAAACGAGACCCGGATGTAGTCAAAATTGTAACAAATACCAATACAGAAGAAGAACTTGCTGAAGCTTTTGCAACAACGATGACACTGAATCGTGAACTAAAGAAACCATTTATTCATCTTTGTGGGGGAAAATATAGCCGCTTACACCGATTTGTCTGCCCTACGTTAGGAGTTTCAATACTGTTCGCAGTTTCTAACTATTCTGATCGATATGGTTTTGGACAACCGACTATTAAATCAATGAAGGCAGTTCTGGACAATATTCATTGGAATATTAATAGTGTAAAATAAATTCAATAGTGTTGCACTGATTAATGAATGCCCCATATAAATGGATAACTTTTTTTGCTCATTTATTATGTCCCCCATCCACATAGCCATCAATAGAATTAGCTGGAAAGTAAACTATGACATTTTTGATTCTTGGTTGAGTGAAAAAGATGAAACATAAATTTAAAAGCAAAATACTGTAGTTCGAGCGTATTTCAAAGTTAAATATTCAGGCATAATCTAAACCTACCTTAATACTAGAAATAAATAACATTTCGGCTTGAAATAGCTTTTTATATACCCTGAAAATATTATAAGCTAAATATTGATAAGGTTGAAGGAAGCTATGGAAATGAAAATTATTGTAGCTTTGATGAAGGATTGTAATTGTCATCAAGCCAGCTTATGGGGATTTGGGAAATATTTAAAGATTGTTGCCTGTGCTGACGAGAAGATGATGAAGTGAATAATATCGACCTACTTAGAACTTGGTTTGAAATTCAGATAATCAGTGACTACCTTGGATTGAATGACATTTTTTATAACAAAATATAAATGCTAATAGATAGCAAACTTCACGCAGTTTTATACTTCTCTATAAGAGGATTGACTTGTTTACTTCTCCTGTGCTTCAACACCATTTTACCTGGACAACCCCTTTGGCAAAATCCAATGGAAAAACAAGGACGATTGGGTTCCCCTTTGGTAGAAACTTCCCCTTTTGTATTTAATGACAAATTATTTCTGCTGGAAAATAACCAGCGATTTTGGGACGTACAGGGAGCCAAGCCCGGAGATTTTTTTCGTGAAGATGAAGTCAGGATCAGAGATGTGGAGTCGGGCCAGGTCATTTCTGTACCCCTTAAAAATCATGCCTTTGGGACGGTTTTGACCTGGAACAACCGTGTATATATTTTTGCAGGGGATTATGGAGAAGGGAAACCCTGGCGTCATATAAGTGAGATTTCGATGACTAGTTCCACCGATTTAAAAAATTGGACAAAACCAATAACCATACTAAAGGCAAAGGAGGATGAGTTTTTTTACAACACCGCCGTGTGTAGAGGGGAAGATCGGTTTGTGTTACTATATGAGACCAATGACGATACATGGAAACCGTTTACATTCCGATATATGGAGTCTACCGATCTGGAAAATTGGAAGGAGATTCCGGATGCGATTTATGGAAAGAAGAAATATGTGGGTGGTCCGGCATTGTATTATGAAAATGACTGGTATTATACGCTGTACCTTGAATCCCTAGAAAATGGATATGAAACGAGGATTACACGATCCAGGGATTTGATTACATGGGAAGATGCTTCTTCAGACCGCCCGTTTATCACTTTTGATTCTACACATAAAGATATTCCATTAATAGATCCTTCGATTTCTGAAAGCAATGCGTCTGATGTAGAACTATGTTATTACAATGGGAAGACTATTATTTACTTTACTGGCAGTGATCAGACCACTGCAGGAGATCTACAATGGGCCACCTATGAAGGTACGCCCCGCCAATTGTTCGAACATTTTTTTAAAGAAACGGATGAACAGACCAACAAACCTCCCCAGCATCAGGGAGACTGGACTCCGGTCCTCACTTCTCCTGAAGATAGAAGTAAATATAGGAGTATTTCCGCAGTGGATATGAGGGTGAAGCCTACCCGTCAGCAACTCGCCTATCAGGAAAGGCAATTGGGAGCTTTCATCCACTTTGGACCGGCTACTTACATCGAGTCAGATATGCTTTCCGTTCCGGATGCTGATTTGTTTAATCCCTCCCGGCTTAATGCTGAACAATGGGTGAAAACGGCTCGTTCGTTTGGAGCAAAACATATTGTCCTGACAGCCAAACATCACAACGGGTTTTGCCTATGGCCCACAAAGACGACGGATTATTCAGTAAAAAATTCTCCGTGGAAAAATGGTGATGGGGATGTCGTAGCAGAATTTGTAGATGCCTGTCGAAAATATGATATGAAGGTAGGATTATATTTATCGGGAGGGGATAAGCATTTTCCTTGTTCCAGCACCCCTGATCCTCAGGGAGAGAGAAAACTAGTGGGTGACATTGATAAGTATTTCCCGGTGTACCTCGAACAACTCAGAGAACTGTTGACAGCGTATGGAGAAGTATCAATCGTATGGTTGGATGGTGCCTATGACCCATTTGGATGGGATGTTATGGACCCTGAAACCTTGGAACCACTGGGAACCGCCTATGGAGATGCTATACGTTCGATGGTTGCCCATTTACAACCCAATGCCGTAGTAATGGGTGGGACCAAGCCGGATGTCCGGTGGTCAGGGAGTGAACAAGGATGGGCGGCTTATCCTTTGTGGAATACTGTTGAGCCAGGTAAGGAACTTGATAATTGGGTCGCGCCTAATAATGTCGGATGGATTCCGGCTGAAGCCAACTTGCACACCCGAAAATCCTGGTTCTGGACGCCTGATTCCGATAAATCACTCAGAAGTATTCCTTTTTTGAAGAAAGTCTATTTCGAAACCATAGGTCGGGGTGCCAACTTGCTTATTAATATGACGCCTGACACCAGTGGCTTAATTCCCGAAGCAGAAGTAGATCGATTAACCCAATTCGGAAAAACCTTAAAGCAGACTTTTTCAGCTCCGATAGGTAGTACCCGTTCTGTAGAGAATTTGTCTGGTGGCGAACTTGTAATAAATATTCCCAGTAAACAACAAGTAAACCTTCTCGTTATTGAAGAGGATATTCGACATGGACAACATGTCCGGCAATATAAAGTGGATGCTTATACCGATGGAGAATGGACAACTATTGCCGAAGGCCAAAGTATCGGAAGGAAGCGAATTCAAATCTTTGAACCTGTAGAAACTACAAAGATTCGACTTTTGGTAGAGGGAAAAGAGGATAAAGCTTTTATCCAATCTTTTACGGTTTATCGGGCGGAATAAATGTTGTAACTTGTTTCTTGTCCAAAGTTGAGACGTCGTTGATTAAGTTGTGTGGTATTGTATAGAAGGTATTGTTCACTGAAAGGATACCAGGATCTATATTTCTCCGGTTTGGTATAGGTTGTAATTTCTTTTTAATCTTGACACGGTTTAATTTCATTATATTTAACAAAATTATTGAGGTATGAATTATATACAAAAGTGGAGGTTTGCGCTTATTGCCTTTTGTCTCCCACTAGTATTGTGGGCCCAAAAGTTTGAAGTTTCGGATGATTATTTGGATGAGATTTATCCTTCGTTAGAGGAATTATATATCCATTTCCACCAGAATCCCGAATTGTCAATGCAGGAGGAGGAGACTTCAACATTGATGACCCAAAATCTCCGGGACCTTGGATTTGAAATTATTACTGACCTGGGGGCCACCAACCGGGCAGGAATTTTCAGAAATGGTGAGGGGCCGGTTGTATTAATCCGTGCAGATATGGATGCATTACCGGTCAGGGAACAAACCGGACTTCCCTATGCAAGTGAAGCAAGAGGGGTGAATGCGGAAGGAGATTCTACGGCCATTATGCATGCTTGTGGCCACGATGTACATATGACGGTTTTTACCGGGGTAGCGCGTACATTGGTAAGATATAAAGACGAGTGGAGCGGAACATTGGTAATGGTAGCCCAAGCTGCCGAAGAAGCGGGTTTGGGGGCTGACTTGTTGTTTAAAAACAAGCTATATGACAAAGTACCTAAACCGGATTATGCCTTGGCCCTACATACAAGTTCGTATCACGAAGCGGGAAAAGTAGGGTATAAAAGCGGACCGGTTTTGGCGAGTGTAGATATGATAGATATTACCGTACACGGTCAGGGGGGACATGGTGCGGCTCCTCATACAACAATTGACCCTATCGTATTAAGTGCACAGTTGATAGAATCTTTCCAGACCATTGTCAGTCGGGAAAATAATCCATTTGATCCCGCCGTAGTAACAGTAGGATCTATCCATGGCGGAAAAGTCCACAATGTCATTCCTGATGAAGTGAAATTGCAATTAACCATTCGATCGTATTCTACAGAAGTACGAAATAAGATTATCAGTGCGCTGGAAAGAAAATGCAATAGCCTGGCAAAGGCCGCGGGTTTGAAAGAGGAACAATATCCTGATATTAAAATCCGTGACCCTTATACACCCACTACGATTAATGACAAAGCACTCACGGAAAGACTGGTTGGGGTATTTAAGAATGTATTGGGTGAAGAAAATGTGGTAGAAACACCCGCTTATACATTCGGAGAGGATTTTAGCCGGTTTGGCTTACAGGATCATAAGGTCCCGATTTGTTTGTTTTGGTTGGGGGCAGTAGATCCTGAAAAGATGGACGGCAGGGATCTTCCTTCATTGCACTCGCCGTTTTTTGCGCCATTACCTGAACCTACCTTGAAAACAGGAGTAAAAGCTATGACTTCTGCTGCTTTGGAGTTATTTGAAGAGTAAAATTATTATGACATGAAAATTATCACCGAAACTTCTAAGAAAATTTTATTTACTACTTTTCAAATTATAGTATTTTTTCTAGTAATTCCTGCTTTGACTTACTCGCAAAATACAATAAGTAATAATTCTTTGACAGAAGTTAATCCTCCCGGAAGCCCCGGAGGAGGTGTTGTACAAGCTATCGTCGGCGCCAGGTTGATTGACGGCTTGGGTGGAGAACCAATAGAGAATTCTGTGGTTATTTTGGAAGGAAACCGAATAAAAACTGTAGGTGTTGTGGGGGATATTGAAATACCGGAAAATGCTAAAGTAGTTAATGCCGAAGGTCAGACACTCTTACCCGGTCTGGTTGATGCCCATTTCCATTCGGTAAACAATAATGAAGTGCTCAATCAGTTTTTGAGGAATGGAGTGACTTCAATGCGGGATCCCGGACATCCCTTTCGATTTTATCAGGCGTTGGATTTTGCAAAGAACCCTGTTCCCCGTATGTTTCTCACAGGCTCACACCTTGATGGATATCCGGGCGTATATAAAGATCATGCGTTGTTAGTGAAAGACAGTGGTCATGCTCGTGAAATGGTCCATCAATATGCAAAAAATGGAAGTTCGGGCATTAAAATTTATTTCCGATTACCGTTGAAATATTACGAACCTATTGTTCAGGCAGCGGATTTTCATGGAATCCCGGTATTTGCTCATTTGGAATTGGTTGATGCAGACGATGCCATACGAGCTGGGGTATCGGGGATAGAACACGTAAGTTCATTTGGTACGGCAATTGCTGAACCTTCCGCTGCGGAGGAATTCAGGAAGGCTGTTGAAAGAAATAGCAATAACCGGAGGGAGGGAAGATATAAGCTTTGGGCTGGTATTGATTTGGAAGCTGACCGGGTAAAAGATGTAATAAAACTAGCAGCAGATAAGAAGATATTCTTTTGTCCTACGTTGGCAACCTTTGAACGTCAGTCAGGAGGGCAAGGCGTTGAAGATTATCATGTACAGGCTTTTGAAAATATGTTGAAATTTGTGGGTATGGCTCACGATGCCGGAGTAACAATAGTTACAGGGTCTCATACCCACTCTAAGTATGTGGAAATGGGTTGGGCCTATCAGCGTGAAATGGAGTTGTTGGTAAAAGCGGGTTTGTCCCCTGATGAGACGATTAAAGCAAGTACAAGTATGAATGCAAAATATTTCCGCTCTTCAGAGCGAATAGGAAGTATAGAACCGGGGAAAATGGCAGATTTGATTCTAGTCGAAGGAAATCCATCCAGTTCCATATCTGAAATGTACAATATCAGAAAAGTTATGATTAATGGTAAGTGGGTGGATAATTCTGTTGTCGAATAGGCGGTAATTATTTCCTCTTAAACTGAACTTGAAGAATTGTTGTCGATTCAGGGTGATAGAGAGCTGAAAGAACAAAGTTTATATCCTTATCGGTAGTATACCCATCCTGACCAAATAGGGAATTAAGGATTTCAAATTTATTATTTTGACCGGGAGCAATCCTATAGAAGGTCCTTAGTACTGCTGTCAATTTTACTTATGGGTTTCTACTTCCCAGGAGATTAATCATTTCCCGATCCGATTCATGAACAGCGACGAAATTAGGACCAATAAAATCTTCATATTTGTATTTATAAGGTCTGAATTTAACTTTCCTTGGGAATATTTTACCGACGACATAACCGTGTTTATTAAAAAAAGAATAAAAGTCGATTAATAAGTTTTTGGTCGTGATATTAATATACCCGTATTCAAACTGAATAATGCGGATTTTTTGATCGGAAATACTTTTTTCGAATCCTTTAACAGCATCGAAATCAGCTCCTTCAATATCCAACTTAAGAAAGTCTAATGTATCTATCCTGTGCCTATCAAGAAAATGATCTCCTTTTACCAGTTTGATATTTTCTGTTTTTTGCTGTTGAAGATTATTACCTCTTATATCAAAAATACTGGCATGCGTGGAAGATTCATATATATTAATTTTTTTATTGGTTTTTTTATGAAACAATCCTTTCTTAATGGGGTACACATTCACAAGGTCGTTGGTGTTTGCTTTTAGTTTTTCATATGTTGTATCAACAGGTTCAAAACTGTAAATCAAACATTCGGGATTGAAGGAATTAAGTAATTTAGAATATGTCCCGGTATTTGCTCCCCCGTCAATGATTACTTTTGGGTCAGTGGTAGATATTTTTTTAATTATAGTTTTTTCCCCATTGCTATGGGGGTTGTGGTTTCGGTTTTCATAAATGCGGTGCATTGATCTTCCAAATCCTGAAAGTCCTTTAAATAAAAGATTGTGCGAGTTTCGTTTAAAGAGATTTTTTAGTGACATAAACTAAAAGTATATTTAGTATTTCAATAAAGTCCTGTTTATTCAATTTTATAATGTAACGTTATTTTTATGGAATGAAAAGGAAATTTAATATTTACTTATCATTCTAATTATTATTATAGGAGGAAGATTATTTTAATTTTGGGTTTTTAGTAAAACCTATCAAGCAAGTAAAAAACATGAAAATTTATAGACCAATACGTAGGGAACTTACACTGTTTATTGTAATGTCGACATTTTTTCTGGGTAGCCATTTAAATGCACAAACGGCAAACGGGTATGTGTACGAAGACACCAATAATAATCAGGAAATGGATGCGGGGGAGAAAGGTATACCTGGAATAGGAGTGTCGAATGGCTCAGACGTTGTAAAAACCAAAAGTGATGGTTCTTATGAAATACCAGTATCGGATGATAATATAATTTTCGTTATTAAACCTACCGGATATGCTCTGGCTGTAAATGAATATCAACAACCGCAGTCCTATTATATCCATAAGCCCAATGGATCTCCTAAAATGGATTTTACCGGTGTAGCTCCGACGGGTCCATTACCGGAGTCAATTGATTTTGGTTTAATACCTCAACAGGAAGATAATAATTACGATATCATATTGTTTGGTGACCCACAACCCTATACGCTGGAGGAAGTAAGTCACTTCAACACAGCCATTGTATCGGAATTAGTGGGTACGAAAGATTATAAATTCGGTATCAGTCTGGGCGATCTGGTAGGGAATGATTTAACTTTATTTTATCCCTACTTGCATTCGGTTTCCCGGGTTGGCTTGCCATGGTACCATGTATACGGGAACCACGATATGAATTTTGATGCGGAGACCGATAATATGGCTGACGAAACTTTTGAAGCTGTATTTGGCCCGGCGAATTATTCGTTTAACTATGGAAAAGTGCATTATATCATCATAGATGATGTGTATTACCCGGATCCCCGTGATGGAAGTGGATATTGGGGGGGATTTCGTGAAGACCAACTGGAATTTTTGGAAAATGATCTTAAACTGGTACCCAAAGACTATTTGGTAGTCGTTAGTTTGCACATACCTCTTACCGATTTTGGTAGTGGGGATCAATTCAGGGATGAAGATCGAGAAGCACTTTTTGATTTATTAAAGAAATTTCCAAATACAATTTCCCTTTCAGCCCACACCCACTTTCAGATGCATGACTTTTTTGGAAAGGACCGGGGATGGAAAGGAAAAGACGTACATCACCATTATAACGTAGGGACCACTTCTGGTGATTGGTATTCTGGTTCTGATGATAGTTATGGTACGCCGAATTCGAGGATGAGAGACGGTACGCCCAAAGGATACGCCGTATTGAAGATTAAAGGAAATGACTATGAGTTTGATTATAAAGTTTCAGGAGCGGATTGGTCTGAAAAGATGCATATCCACCTGCCCAGGGTTGTTCCTCAGAATAGGAGGAGCCGGGCCCAGGTAATTGTCAATTTTTTCCAGGGATCCAGTAAAGATTCATTATTTTATAGAGTAGATGGCGGAGAATGGATGCCAATGCGATATTCACCCATGCATGATCCTGTTATTTCCAAAGTTCATCATGATTGGGAGTACAATTACACTTTACCCGGAGGGAAAAGACCGTCTTTCCCTGTAGAGTCCACTCACATTTGGAGAGCGGGGATTCCCAATGACCTGGATCCTGGGAAACACGAGGTGGAAATTATGGCAAAAGACTTTTTAGGTAGGGAGTATACAGGAAAGGCATCGTATCTTATTCGATAGAAATCTCTGCATAAGGTAAAATTTATTGAACCTTGAGGGTTAGATAAGAATTTTTTTATATTAAAAAGTCCTCAAGGTTCTTTTTAGTTTACTTAGAACGTTGTCCGAATTCAAATATATTTACCTCCTTCATCGGATACCCGGGGCGAACGATGGTGTCAGGGAAATCGGGAACATTGGGGCTATTGGGGAAATATTGTGGCTCCATGCAGAAACTCCCCCATTTTATATACTTTGCCTCGCCTTTCCCGGGCCTTTCGTTACCGGAATTACAGGTGTAGAATTGTAACCCGGGCATAGTGGTGTGGATTTTCATAAAACGGCCGGAGTTTTCATCCCATATTTCGGCGGCTTGCAAGAGACTTGAATTTCGTTCATCTTTCAATATATAGTTGTGGTCAAAACCCCCGGCAAGAATAATTTGCGGGTTAACGGAGTGTAACCGTTCGGTAATTTTAACCGGACTCCTCAAATCAAATTCGGTGCTTGCAACGGATTGTTTTTCCCCTTTGACAATAAAATATTCGTTCATTGGGAAAATGTTCTCTGCAAAAATTTGAAAGAGTTGAGTTCCTATTGATCCTGAATCGTGACCAGAGAGGTTGAAATAAGGATGAGATGCGAGATTGACAGGAGTGGGGCAGTCTGATTCGGCTTCCAACTCCATTTTCAGGGTTTGCTTACCTTGGAGAGCGTAGGAAACCCTCACTTGGACATTGCCGGGATATCCTTCCTCGCCGTCTTCTGAAAAATAAGTAAAAACCACTTTGTCTCCGGTATATTCTTCAGTAGTCCACATCCTGGCCTGAAAACCTGTAGGCCCCCCGTGCAGAGTAGCCCCTTTTACATTTTCGGATAAAAAATACGTCTTCCCTTCTAGATCAAATTTTGCATCTTCTATTCGGTTGGCCACGCGACCACATACCGCTCCATAAGCATTCACATGGCTTTGGTAGGTCGATAATTCATCATATCCCTGAAGGATGTCTTCTCTTTTACCACTTTTATCAGATACAAAGGCTTCAATCCACCGCGCTCCGAAATTGGTGAAAACAAATTCTATTGAATCGTTTTTTAAGCTGTATTTTTTGGCTGTATTTGTTCCCATTATTAAATTTTCGATCAAAATTATTATTTTACAAATAGAAGCAAAGGTATATTGAGATTTTAAATTCTTAAATGAATGGATTTTGAAAAATAATAAATGAAAAAGGAATATAAAAAGGACAATCTTACTATAACCTGGGAGCCTGATAAATGCATCCATTCCGGAATTTGTTGGAAAGGGTTGAATAGGGTATTCAAACCCAATTCCAGGCCGTGGGTAGATGTGGATGGTGCGGAAATTGGCGAAATTACGGCACAAATTGGAAATTGTCCTTCAGGGGCATTGGGGTTTTACTTCGATAGGGAAGAAAAAAAGAATTTAACTCCGGATTTTATTCCAGAAAAAACAACTATCCAGGTAATCAAGGACGGGCCCTATTTGATAAAAGGGAAATTGGAAATATCTGATTCGTCGGAGGCGACCCTAAAAAACAAAGTGTTTTTGTGTAGGTGTGGTCATTCATCCAAGAAGCCTTATTGTGATGGATCGCATAAGAGAAAGGGCTTTAAAGGGTAGTTAAATATTAAAGGGCCTAATCCCGCACGTTTGCGGGATAAAGTTAATAGTGCTTAAAATTAGCAGAGCTAAGACTTGGAAGTTTTACTCATCCATAATTGCCCCTACGTTAGACTTTTAATGTACTTTTATATTATTCCTCTACCAATACCGGTATCATCTTCTTTGGAGGGCTGGAAAGCATCTATTTTTATTTTAACAATACCTTTTCAAACTTTTCTTTATTTTTTGTAGTGAAAGCTTTGATATACGGGCAAATGGGTTTGACTTTTATTCCCTTCTCCTCTGCGTACTCCATGGCGAAAGTTGTAATTTTGGCTGCGTATCCTTGACCTCTGTAAGTGGGTGGAACGAAGACATAGGTGTATGCCCAGGTGGTATCATCCAGGGGGCGGTAATTCAGGAATGCAGTTTGTCCATCCAGGTCCCATTCAAACCTTGAAGATTTTTTATTAAAAATGATTTCGTTCATATTCGATTTTTATTGAAATCCATTTAAGGGGACTTCCATTATTAATATTTCTCCGGTTTCTTCGGGAACTATATCAAAATATTCAATTTCGGAAACCGATAAAGCATCTCTAGGGTTGAGTATTTGCCCGTCAATATTGAATTTACCGCTAATGACGAATATGTACACCCCGTTGTCAGGCTTCCGGAATTGGTAAGTAGTGCTGATTTTTTCTTCCAAATGCCCTATGTGAAACCATGCATCCTGATGGATCCAGGCGCCTTCTTCGTTTTTATCCGGTGAAATGATTTGCTGGAGTTTATTCTGTCGATTTCTGGGATTGAGAGTAAGCTGTTGATATCTCGGTTCTACATCCTTTTTGTTGGGGAATACCCAGATTTGCAGGAATTTAACGGGATCTGTTTGGCTGCCATTCATTTCCGAGTGGACAATACCTGTCCCGGCCGACATTACCTGAACGTCATTTTTACGTATCATGCCTTTGTTGCCCTGGTTGTCTCCATGGGATAAAACACCTTCTAAAGGAATACTTATTATTTCCATATTGTCGTGGGGATGTTGGCCGAATCCCCTCCCGGGGTCGACGGTATCGTCATTGAGGACCCGCAATGCCCCGAACTGTATTTTATCGGGATTATAGTAATTGGCAAAACTAAAGCTGTGCCAGGAATCCAGCCATCCGTGATTGGCGTGCCCCCTGGATTCTGCAGGATGATAATGCTTTTTCATATTTTTGAGTTGTACATGCTATAATTATTTTATAAAGCCAGCTATAACCAATACAATATTCGAAAGCTAATTATTGTTCATTTATCGGGTAAATGGAAAAGCTTCATTGGCAAAAAGCGTACATTTGAACCTATTTAAATTTAATCTTTAAAGTAAAGTACATTCATCTATGATTGAAAAAACATATACAGACTATCTTCCGGATACATTGGAATTGGTGAGAAAAGCAGGGGCTGCATTGCTCGATATTTACAATGGGAATAAAAGCCTGGATGTAGAGACTAAGTCTGATGACTCGCCTGTTACCATTGCGGACTTCCGTTCGAATGAAATATTGATCAAGGGGTTGAAGGAAATCGATGTGAATATTCCAATCATTTCTGAAGAAAGTGCCAGGATTCCATATGAAGAGCGTAAGGAATATGATTATTTCTGGATTATTGATCCACTGGATGGGACGCGGGAATTTGTGCAACATCTCGATGAATTTACTATTCACCTGGCGCTGGTAAAAGGTAACAAACCCGTGATGGGTGTCATTTATGCACCGGTTTATGATGACATGTACTATGCCTGGGAGAACGGCGGAGCCTGGCGTGAATATGATGGACAAAAAACAAAGCTAAAGGGACATTCTGTCGATCTCAATGATTCGGGTTTGAGAATTGTCCGTTCTAGATCAAATCTTGACCCCAAAACCCAGGAAGCGATAGATGGTTTTGATGATCCCAAACCGTATATTCTGGGTAGTGGCCTGAAATTTATGAAGTTGATCACGGGAGATGCAGATTATTATCCCAGAGTGCGGACCAATATGAAAGAATGGGATGTGGCCCCGGCATCGATCATCCTGGAAGAAGCCGGTGGCGGATTGTTTGATTGGGGGAAGAGGACACCGTTACAATACAATAAAAAGGAATTGACGGTTAAAGGCTTCGAGGCCGTTTCGCTGGTGGAGTAGTACTTACCGCTCCAGAAATAATTGCGTATCTGTCTGGTTGTATATTCCGAAGATACCATATCCTCCACTAATATTGCTATAGACTGGCCTTTTGGTGGTAAAAGGTTCACCATAGATCTCTTGTGCACCCTCCAAATCTTTAAAAAATCGGGTCAATTCGGGAGAAAGATGGCTTACTTCTACTTTCAGGACATTGATAAAAAAACCTGATTTCCCAGGACTGATCAGTTCTAAATAATTGTGTTTTCTATTCCAGCGCTTCTCCCGTTGGAATGCCTATGGCAAGCTAGGAGTTTTAAAATTGGATTTTCAAACATATAAGGGAGGCCTTTCGGCAAGTGGGTATACTATGGCTTAAATAATTATGAAACACTAGTGTAGTATTTTTAGGATACAATGTTATGGAATAAATAATTGAATAATTTTATTTTAACTTAAGGGCTATAAAAGTAGAATAAAATGATTTTTAATATAAGCAGAAGAAAGTTTGTGAAAGGGACAACCGCTTCTTTGGTTCTTTCTTCATTTGGCGATTATGGACTTGATTTGATGTATAGGGAAAAACCCTGGAGAGTGGGACTTATTGGAACCGGTTGGTACGGTAAAAGTGATCTTTTTCGGCTGATCCAGGTGACTGATGTCGAAGTTATTGCGTTGTGCGATGTCGATGAGAATATGTTAGAAGGGGCCATAAACCTGGTGTCAGAACGTCAAAAGTCAGGTAAAAAACCCCAAAAGTATTCTGATTACAGGAAGATGCTGGCTAAAGAGGAGTTGGATATTGTACTGATCGGAACACCAGACCATTGGCATGCTCTACAAACGATTGAAGCGCTCCAGGCGGGTGCCCATGTTTATGTGCAAAAACCGGTCAGCGTTGATGTCATGGAAGGTGAAGCAATGGTTGCCGCAGCGCGTAAATATGGAAAAACCGTACAGGTGGGAACACAAAGAAAAAGTACTCCTCATTTGATAGATGCCAAAAAGAAAATAGTGGATACGGGACTATTAGGGAAAATCGGGCATGTGGAATTGTGTTGTTATTACCATATGCGGGCTAATGGGAATCCCCCTGTTCAGGAGGTTCCTGACTTCTTTGATTATAATTTGTGGACAGGTCCGGCGCCGTTACGGCCTTATGATGGATTGCCTCACAGGCGATGGTGGAGAACATTTATGGAGTATGGAAACGGAATAATGGGGGATATGTGCGTACATATGTTGGATACGGTTCGGTGGATGCTGGACCTGGGTTGGCCGACAAGGATTAGTTCTTCCGGAGGTATTTATATCGACAAATCTGGAAAATCAAATACTGCCGATACCCAATCTGCTACGTTTGAATACAACGGTCTGAATTGTGTATGGCAGCATCGCGCATGGGGACATCCGGCAGATCCGGACTACCCCTGGGCATTCAAAATTTATGGAGATAAAGGAACATTGAAAGGAAGTGTTCAGAAATATGAATTTATTCCCCGGGGTGAAGGGGATCCTATTCGACAGGAAGTCGTCTACGAACGGGAAGAATATCCGGAAGACCTGACGGAAAAAGACATTGAATTACATGCGGCACCTGCTACCCGTTTGCACATGCTTGATTTTTTGGCTGCTATTGATCAGGGTAGTCGTCCTGTAGCTGATATCGAAGAAGGCCATATTTCTTCTGCTAGTTGTATTCTGGCTAATTTGTCCATGAAATTGAATCGTTCGCTTGAGTATGACCCCGTGAAGAAGATCGTGAAAAATGACCCGGAAGCTACGGCTTTATTGTCTAGAGATTATAGAGGGCCATGGGTGCATCCGGTACCGGGGGATTTTTGATAGTGGGTAATGTAATTATAGTTCAAAACATACTTGTAATTATTTGCATGATTGAAAAATTCGAAACCAAATTGAAAAACTACCTTTTCCTGGCTTTTATTATTGCTTGTTTATGTGGGTGCGAGCCCCAAAAAGTTACCTGGGTAGCCATTGGTGATTCCATTACCTATCTGAATGACCACCAGGATGAGACGGGCCATCGCCTGGAAAAGGGATATATGACACGGCTCTGTGAAAAATATCCCAATGTGGACTATATCAACCAGGGGCACAACGGTTGGACAGCTATTGGCATTGCAGAAAATATTGAAGACCTGGGGCTGGTGGAAGCCGATGTATATACTGTCTTTCTGGGAACCAATGACTGGTGGCAGGGGAAGCCGGTGGGTACTATGGCAGATTATGAAAATAACACCGGGACGGGCACTTCTTCGGGTAGTTTCCGAATTATTGTTGACAAATTGAAGTCATTGAATAAAGGTGCTCAGATTATTCTGATCACTCCCATGCAGCGAGGCGATTTCGTCTATGTAAATGATTATTCTAACAATGCCTTTGGATCGTATAAAGCAAAAAACGGTCAAACCCTGGAGGAATTTGCTAATCTGGTTACTTGGATTGGGAAAAAGGAAAATTTTCCAGTTGTAGATCTCTATCACAATAGCGGGATTACGGATGAAAAGGCGGTACATTTTAAAAGATTAAAAGATCCGGAAACAGGGCAATATAAGAAATTCATATACCCGGATTATGTTGACTTACCTTTTGACCCTGAGAATGATGAATATCCCTATCCTGAAGATGCCATCTATATGACATACGATGGATTACACCCTTCCGATGAAGGATGCGAGATTATCGCTGATATGATAATCGAAAAATGGGAGGGGTTATAAGATATCCGGACCTGTATACAACCATTAAGTTTGGTAGTTTCTGTTTTTGATTGACTGAAATGGTTTCATAAGGGATTATTCTATTATACGTGAACTCGACGAATAATTGTTTCTGTCATTATTTTTGCAATATTGGCAATGCCGAGGCATCGCTATGCGGAAATCAATGCCAGAAACCTCATTTTTACTTGTTTTCCCACCCTGGGCTACACCCAGGGTTAGTAATATTTCGCTTCCCGCCGATTTCATGTCGGGAAAGACACTTCAGAGCTTTCATCTTTTCCATCGAACTGACGTTATTATAGTATTTGTTACATTGTAGAAGACTAGATTTACGGTGTCGCTTCCTTTTCTTTCCATTGTTCTTTTACTTTTTCCCTGTGCATATTTCCCCATTTGACCAATTCATCAAGGACCTTGTGAAGTGTCGAACTATAGTCTGTCAATTGGTATTCTACCGCTACCGGGCTACCCGTATATACCTCTCTTGTAACGAAACCATTTATCTCCAGCATTTTTAATTCTGAGGAGAGTACTTTTGCAGAAATGCCCTTAACCGTTCTCTGGAGTTCATTAAATCGTTTAGGCCCCTCCATCAGCGCGATAATAATCCTGAGTTTCCACTTGCCACCAATGACATATAAAGCATCTTCTACTGCTGACAATCTGGAAATACATTTATCGCTGTCTAACCGCTGAGAATCTTTAGGTTTCATATTATTTTATTCATGATCGGACAAGTTACAAAAATGTAACTACTTACCTAGAGTAAAGTGATAACTTTTTGTTAGTTCCAATTGATACATTTGTCGAATTCAAAATCAAAAAGTAAATTATGAAGAATAATACCTTATTCATTCTAACCCTTCTTTTCGGACTAATGATGGTTAATGCCGGCTTGAACAAGTTTTTGCACTATATGCCAATGCCAAAGCCTGATGAAGATACAATGGCCATTTTTGGTGCTTTTAGTACACTTCTTTGGATTATGCCTTTGGTTGCCATCATAGAAATAATCGGGGGAATCCTCATATCTATACCCCGTTTTCGGGCGTTAGGAGCCATTGTCATTTTTCCGGTAATGGTAGGGATCGTAATACACCATTTAGTTCTCGATCAGGAGGGGTTGGCTATACCCCTTGTGATGGTTTTAATTAATTTCTGGGCAATTGCAGATAATATAGACAAATACCTGCCCATGATTAAAGAACAGCTAGAAAGTACTGCTGATTAGATTTTTTTATGAAGTATTTTTTCCCATTTTTAAATGAGATAATAAAAAAGCCGGAACCTTTCGGAACCGGCTTTTAAAAATAACTTCAGTATTTTTTTATTTAAAACGCATAATTCAATCCCAGGCTGAAAAAACTCTGCATATCCTGGTTTTCAAATTCAGCTTTTCGCAATCCCCATCCGACGCCAACGCCAATCCCTTTCCACAAATTGAAAGCAATGTTGTTGATCCATGAAAATTCAGACATGGAAGCGTCAAAAACCTCTCCTTCGGGAGTCATAGCTTCAATAGTCTGGTCTCCATAGGGAAGGAAAGAGGTAAACGTCGATGTAAATAACATTTCATTTCCAACGATGGTGAATTTTTTATTGTATTCGGCTCTGAGTTTAGCACCGAGTGCAGCCTGGTTTTCTACATTATCAAAACCGGAAAAAGAAAAGTGGTAATTTAATGGGTGTACAATAACGACAAGGTTATTATTGGGAGTCCAGGTGGCACCCGCCCCCAGGTCTGCGGTACCAGGACTTAGAAAATTGCCTAAGGATGTATTCAATTCACCCATGGCAGATGCCGCAAACTTAGGAGAAAATCTGTACCCATAAAGTGAAGATAAGTTTAATAAATCTACTGTACCGTTATCGAATAGCCCGTCATCCTCGCTATCATCTAAATCGATATCTTGCCATTGCTTGGTAAGTATGCCGGAATTTCTCCACATCGACTTTTCTTTGATATTATTGGCATACCCGGAAAGGTTTAATCCGAGGCTGGATGATTTGGCATCGGGATTGGGACTGGCTGCCCATCGCTTATTATTGTTAAAGGCGAATCCGACGGTACCGCCAAAGCCAAATTGCCATCCACCCAGTATATCAATCTGCTTTTGTAATGCGGAGGCTGAACTCTTTAATGTATTGACTTCAGCGGTTTTTTCATTAATTTCACTTTGTATTTCCGCTTTTTGTTCTTTCAATTCTTCAATACTCACTTCATCCTGGGCCTGGAGTGTAATAGAAAATAAGGGAATAGCCAACAATAGAAATAAGCGTAAATTTTTCATTATTATAGTTTTTCTTTAAAAAAATCCATTCTTGTGACGCAAACATACAGTAAAAGTCATGTATTGGACTGTAAAAAAAATGTTAAAAGCTAGCCTGGACGGATAGTTATAAGTTTAAATGATGGAATATATACAATGGTTTTCCTATTCCGTTATCGGTAAAAGGTAAGGGAAAGAATGCTGTAAAATTGCCTTTGCTCTTCAATCTTGTGAGTTAATTGTTCTCAAAATTTCTGCTCTTGAAATAGCGATCTTTTTATCTCTAAGGCAATTAGGATGCAAAGTGACACTTAGGAAAAATCTCTTAGCGCAACTAACTGCTTTCCATATTTGAGTGGTCAGAATTTAAGCATACCGGATATAAAAGAACAAAATAATAGCGGTAATCAATCCCCACCAGATCACAGGGTGTCTGACCCCTCTTTGAAGAGCCCTTTCCGAAGGAGGTAGTGAAAGGCTTTCTTTGGTCCAGATCAAACCTTCTAACTCAGCTTCGGTCTTGGGTTTTGTGAACAAACTAATGGCCACACAAACCAGCATACAGGTCCAGAAGACAATGCCTGTTCGATTGAAGAAGGGCATGCCGGGAAACCATATTTCCATGGCTATAGACATAGGGATGGTCAATATCCCGGCTGCCAGAGCCCCGGCATGTGTTGTTCTTTTCCACAAGATTCCCATTAGAAACATAGTGGCAATTCCGGGAGTAAACAATCCATATGCATTGAGTAAATAAAGAAATACCGGTTTATCCGAATGTTCGAGAAAGAGTGCCGTACATAGGATGCCGATGACAATAATTACTGTTCCCGAGATTCGACCAAAACGAACTGCTTGTTTTTCAGAAGCATTTTTCTTGAAATAAGGAAGGTAAACATCTACAGTTAATATGGTTGTGCAAGAATTGATAGCCCCGGAAAGATGCGACATGATTGCGGCGATAAGCCCTGCCATAACCAACCCTACCAGTCCCGCAGGTAATAATTCTTCTACAAGCATAGGGAAAAGCAAGTCAGGTTGTTCCAGGTCCGGAAAAATCTGCGGTGCCACCAATGCGGGAACAACAATTATCAAAGGTACCAGGAATTTGAGATAGTCACCAAAAATTACCCCCATCCGGGCATGCCATTCATTTTTAGCAGCCATTACACGTTGTACGATAAACTGATTGGTAGCACAATAGAAGATGCTGATGCACAGCATCCCGCCTAGATACATTGTCCAGGGGAAATCCGGATCATTAGCAGGTAATATTATATCCCAATCTTTCGAAGTTTCCAGAACGGATGACCATCCGCCTGTGGCATTTACAGTAGCAAATGTAAGGATAATTCCTCCCAAAATTAAAATACCCAGCTGCAACATTTCTGTCCAAACTACTGCTCTCAAACCCCCGGCAATAGTATAGATTCCGGTGAGAAGTGCAAGCGTGACGACGCTGGACATTATTGGGATTCCGAGAAGGGAATGTAAGGCCAGTGCTCCCAGATACAACACCCCGCTTATTTCTACTAATACGTAGGTAAACAGAATAAGAGCAGAATAAACTGTCCTTGAAGCAGTCCCGAATCTTTTGTGAAGAAACTCGGGAACGGTATAAAATCCATTGCGGATATAAAAGGGTAAAAAGATCCAAAGTAATGCATTGAATCCAATCAATACAGCACCCCATTCAACCACTACTGCTACAAAACCTCTTTCGTAAGCCACTCCCATAGCCCCGACCAGGTGGTGGCTGCTTATATTGGCTGCAATTATACTACCTCCGATCATATACCAGGGAAGTTTGTCCCCTGCCAGGAAATAGTCTCTTTTGGTTTTTTGGCCTTTTCGCGAAGCCCAAATACCTACTCCAATAATAGCTAGTATGTAAATTGCAAAAATAGCAATGTCAAGGGAAGTCAGATTCAGATCCATTAGTTCCTTTTCATTTGATGGATAAATTCGGATGTTTCTTTGATTAAGTTTTCCAGAGAGCCTTTTTCAAATGGAGTCTGCCATACTGAGTAAATGTTTTCACTATAAAAGTCTTTAGGGGGCAGGTATCCAATGGAACCATTTACCAGGTTCATGATTGCAATATGATGTTGGTTGAATTGATCTCGTATGGTTTGCTGAAAAACGGAATAGGCTTCATTGGGTTGACCTATCAAAAAAGCTCCCCCAAGTTTCCATATCCAAATAGGCACATTGGTTCTTTCCCCGTCTCCGATCGCTGACCGAATGCAATATTTTCTCCAGAGGCGCTCTTTTTCAACAGGGTCCCTTGTTTTTTTCCACATTCCTTCCAGGGTCTTTGCATCATTCATAGATTTTACTTCATAGGAGATATGTTGATGAAGGGCATTGGCACTTTTGTCGGGTCTATGATGTTCAGAAGACCAAAGCGCCAGAGGGGCTCCTGATTCCAAAGCTTGTTTAAATCTGATAGTGGTTTCGGGAAGCGGCATGGATTCAAGTGTAGATAGCACTGCATATCCCAATTCCCGTCCATGGCCCTCTGCTACTTTTGTGTCTCCGGTATATTGTATTGCTGGAGCCAATTCTCCGGAGGCCCCCTGTAAAAACAATACCGGGGATTGGGTGTTATTCGTCACTATTTCACGCATACTTCCTATATAGTCCGGGGATAATAAAGTATTTTCCCAGGCCAGCGTAGTCGGGTGACAGGCATAATTAACGATTGTACCTATTATTTGCCCATTTGAATTTGTCGCTCGACCTACCAAAAGCGTATCATCGGCTTCTGCCTCCGGATTGTATCCAACCAGGTATCTATCCTTGTCAGAGTCTTTAAGGTCGCGATTTTGGGCAAGCGAACATTTTCCGTAACTCCACGACAAGCAGGCAATAGATGCTTGTCCCAGGGCATTTGATATAAGATCTATGGCAGTTTTTATTAAAAAATCGAAATATTCAGGTATGAGTTCTCCACCTTTTTTGTCCTTATCAGCCTGGCAAATACTGGGACCAGAGTGTGTGTGCGAAAGGCAGAGCATCAGATTGGGTTCGGGTATATTTATAGAATTCAGTATTCGACTTCTCAATTCTTTTTCATCCTGGCTGTTTTTCCACCATCCCAGGTCTACCGTCAATAATACCAAAGGAGAATTGTTTTTTTCAGTCTGAAAAGTCATACACGACATCATAAGCGATTGGTGAATTCCAGTGGCTACGTGGATATCAGCGGCACCCCAATTCCCTGTATAGATCCCTATGCTGGGAGTAATATCCTGACTTGATACACCAATAAATCCCTTAAATGACGATGGAGTAGTATGTGTACTTGGTTTTGTCATATTCCTGATATTAAAGTGATAATCCTCCATCCATTAACAGTGTGCTTCCGGTCATATGTTGATTTTCAGGTAGGCATAAATGGATAATTTGTTCTGCTACTTCATTAGCGGAGATCAGGCGATGAACGGGCACTTTTTCGATGGATTCTTTTTCCATGCCTGGATTTTCTTTCCATATATTGCCACTTAGCCCTGCTTTTACATATCCGGGAGCAATTTCATTTACTAAAATGTCATAAGCAGCTAAATCTTTTGCCATACATTTACATAACATACGGATAGCAGCTTTGGATACGCTGTATGCCGGCATATGTTGATGTACAGAATGGGCAGCCCAGCTTCCTGTGAAAACGACTCTTCCCGGCAATTTCTGTGACAGAAGTCTGGCTGTGGTATCCCGGGTTACATAATAAGATCCGTTGAGATTGATATCTATTTCTTTTTGCCATTGGTCTGGGGTGACCTGATGAATACCAGCCATAGTGGCTGTAGCTGCGTTCGCTATAATATATTGTGGCGTGCCTATAGTATTTTCTATAGAGTCTATCCATTTCTTTACCTGGTTGTATTTGGAAATATCAACCTGGTGATACAGACATTCCACATTATATTTTTCAAGTGCTGCTACGGTATTTGAAGCAACGTCTTGACTATGCAAATCACAAATGGCAATGGATGCCCCCCTACGGGCAAATGCTGCTGCGGTAGCTTTCCCGATGTCTCCGAGTCCTCCACTGATAATAGCTACTTTCCCTTCAAAAATTCGATCCATGTTATTACTTTTATTTAACAAGTCCTTGTTCTACTTAATTGAAAGATTCATTCCTACAATCATTGACTATTATCACCAATCTCCCACACTTCCGTCAGCATAAAATGTCCTTTGTAAGACCTCTTGTTGAAACGGATGTTTTTTAATGACATCTTCGTTAATTTCAATACCTAATCCCGGTTTTTCATTGGGTCTGACTATTCGGCCTATTTTTTCAACAGTAAAGCCTTCTGATATGATTTCTTCCCTCCATGGGACGTCATTGTGGACACTTTCACAGATCATATAAGAGGGACAGGAAAACCCAAATTCGATGGATGCAGCAGTACTTACAGGCCCTTGAGGATTGTGTGGTGCTATAGATACCCGGTAGGCTTCTGCAATAGAAGCAATTTTCCGTATTTCACTGAGTCCTCCACAATGGGTGATATCGGGTTGGATTATACTTACGGCCCTTTTTTCGAGCATATCTCGAAATGCGTGAACTCCGATCAATCTTTCTCCACTGGCTATTGGGGTAGATACAGATCTTTGAATAAGAGCAATATCTTCAATAGTTTCAGGCCAGCAAGGTTCTTCAAAGAAATAGAGGCCATAGGGTTCCAGTGCTTTGGCAAAGAGCATTCCCATTCTTGGGCTGGGGCGGGCATGACAATCAACCATAATGTCGATTTGATCTCCCACAGCTTCTCTCATGGCTTGTACGCAAGCCACTGCATAATGGATGGGTTTGAGTCCTTCCAAAGGCATGGTTTCGGGTACCGCCATGGATTTAAAAGCGGTAAATCCTTCATCTGTTGCTTGAAGCGCCAATTCCCCAAATCTTTTGGCATCGTTTGGTTGGGTTTCATAAAAGTCTTCCATCTTACCTCCACCGAGATGACAATATAAACGAATGTGATCTCGCACTCTTCCTCCCCATAATTCATGGCATGGAACATTATGAATTTTTCCCAAAATATCCCAAAGGGCAATATCAATTCCACTGATAGCCGTACCTCGTACGATACCGTTCCCGTGCCAGAAGTGTTGCCTGTACATCATTTGCCATAAGTGTTCAATACGTCTGGGGTCCTCACCCACGATAAGGGTAGAAAGATCTTCTATCGCACCAATTACTGAACGCGTATGCCACTCAAGTGTCGCTTCACCCCAGCCCCATAAACCTGCCTGGTCTGTGTGTATTTTGACAAATATCCAGTTGCGCATTCGGGCATGACATACAAAAGTTTCTATGTTGGTGATTTTCATCTATTAAATTTTTTGATAACATTCTGCCCCGAAGGGATTACTTTTTGAGAATTCCTTTGAATTTTTTAATCATTTCCGGTATAGATCTTTGATTAAAAAAGTTTATGCTCTATTCATACTTTATTTTTTACAGCGAGCCTGGAATCTGACTTTGACAACAATTTTTTCAAAACTTTTTCTGTACTTTCCAGAGTGTAATCAATATCTTCAGGAGTATGCGCAAAAGAAATACTTCCTTGTTTGATGGGAAGTGGGAAATTGAAAACACCCTGTTCTATTAATTCCAGTCGGTATTTTCGGTCGAAGTCAAAGTCGTGATGATCAATAATATCGTGAAAATCTATTGGGGCATGATCCATGAAGTAAGTACAAAAAGCCGAGCCCTGGCGAGCTACGAAAAATTCAAGATCAAAGTTTTTAAAGATTTCATTTAATCCTTTCTCAAGGGATCTTCCCAGGTTTTCGACATATTCATATACATTGTACTTGTCTGAAGAAAGTTTTTTGATCGTTGCAATGGCGGCTGCGGTGGTTAATGGAAAGGCATTGAAGGTTCCTGCAATCAATACCCTTTTTTCTTTATCCGGATGGATGAAATAATCCATGTATTCCTTTTTGCCACCGATAACGCCAAGAGGATAGCCATTGGCTACAGCTTTACCAAAGGTACTGAGGTCGGGTGTCACCCCACAAATACTTTGGTAGCCTCCGAGAGCATGCCGAAAACCGGTTTTAACCTCATCAAAAATAAGGAGGAATCCATGTTTATCCGCTAATTTCCTCAACCCCTGCAGATATCCTTCTCTGGGTTTGACGATGCCTATGTTTTGTAGAATCGGTTCTAGCAAAATACACGCCACATCATAACGTTTTAAAACATATTCGACAGAGTCCAGGTCATTGAAATTAATTACATGGACCAAGTGCTTACTGGATTCGGGTATTCCAGCTGATATCGAATCAATGGGATATTCTCCAGGGCTTACCCTGGGACCTATAGCTTCTTTTGTGCTGATTACATTGCAGGCCACATCGTTATGCCATCCATTATATCCACCTTGCATAATTATGATGTGGTCTTTCCCGGTTGCCGCGCGGGCAATTCTAATGGCGTGATACGTTGCTTCGGAACCTGTAGTGGTTACCTGGATGCTCTCTACACCTGGTATAGCATCGCAGAACAAATGGGCCAATTCACCTTCCAAATCCGTAGGTCCGGCCCCCATTAATATGTGTTGATTTTCGAGAGTCCTCCGTACTTCTTCATTGATATCCGGATCATTGTGTCCCAGAAATGATGCTGCAAAACCTGCTTGATAGTCAATGTATTCATTATTGTCCAGGTCAATTACATGACTACCCGTTCCTTTTGTAAAGCAAATATTTGGTTCGGATTTCCGATTTAGGGATACTACGCCACCTGGTATCCACTTTTCATTTTCTTCTATTAATTCTTTTGATTTTTGCCAATTATTCATGAGTGATTTGTTATTTCATATAATCTGCTTTCCCGAGATTTGAAGGGAAAAATTAATTTTATTCGTAAGTCTTAATTTTTTTAAGCTTTTAAAGTATACAAGATTTACTGGGGATCAAAATTTGGTATTCTCATGTGCTCTCCGTCATTCAGAGCCGATTCGTGAGCAATGATTCCCGGAGCCGTATATGCCAATGCTTCATAAATATTGATTTCCGGTTCTCGATCCTCAATAATTGAAGAAATAAATTCATGTGTTATAAAAGTATGTGATCCACCATGCCCTGAATTATGCTGCATAGGCTTAGGTAACAAATCCGTTTCATACCATTTTTCCTGATCGTAGGGTTTGAGTTCCGGGTGCGCAACGGTAAATCCACCGTCGTCCTTTACCATTTTGTCTCCCGCGTGAACTGTGTGTACGGGTTCATTTTTATAGCCCATATAATAGCTCATTTTATCCCCGTTCCATTCCCCTCTCTCGCAATGAGATAGCGCTCCACGCCAGCAAACTTCCCCTGTGAAAGCATTGCCTTTGTCGGTTTTAAAGAGAGCTGTGGTGTTCCAGAAAGGATTGTCGTACGGGTTCCCTTTCAGGATAGGGTCGTTATCTCCCCATCCGATTCCGGTCGCATGAGTGAGGCGTTCCCCGGTTACAGCAATTAAAAATGCGGTAACATGGGTGGGATACAACATGGGAGGAAGACCGTGTCGCCATGTTGCTGTTCCGTTTGGTTCGAAATATAATTCTTCAAGTCCCGGGTGGTAATATTGAGCGGAACTACTCATGATATTTCCGAATTTCCCTTCCTTGTACATCTTTTTGGCGGTAATAGTTTCCTGCCGATAGGTTGATGTCTCGGCCATCATGTATTTTTTACCACTTCGTTTAACAGCATCAAGTATGCGGTAGCAATCGGGGATGGTCAGGGCTGCAGGTACAGCGCAAAGTGCGTGTTTGCCTGCTTCCAGGGTTTGAACTACATGATTAGCGTGGTCAGGTGCTGGAGTAAATAATCCAACCGCTTCAATTTTGGGATCTTTTAGTAATATCTCTAAAGACTCGTACGATTTGTCGCATTCATAGCGCTTCATTAAGTCCGCGCGCCTGTCTGCTCTAAGATCACTTACTGCCTCAACAGTGACATTGGGATGTTCATTAAAGTAAAATCCGAGCCCAAATCTTCCGCCCACTACTCCTACGCGTACTTTTCGAGAGGAAGTGAAAGGTGCGGCAAAGGCGAATCTCGGGGAGACGGCTAAGGTCGCGGCTGCAATGGCTGAGGTGTTCAGAAATTTTCTACGAGAAGTCGTTGATTTTGATATATTCATCATTGTTAGTTTTTATGTAATTCAAATAATGTAATTTTTAATTAAAATGGGCCTCCCGAAGTTACCGTAATTGCTTGGGGTCCTCCGGGTTTGGTACCTCGTATTCCTTTTGGTATTTCTCCCGGTTTATGTTCAATATTTTGAAGCAGCATTCCTGTGCTCCTGTCATACCAATCTGGTGTTAAATGATCAGGCAAGGAATCATCAGTTGCTTTTTGCCATTTTTTCATTATCTTTCTAAGGGTTTTTAATTCTTTTTTATATGAAGCCAATGAAGCAATATTAAATAGTTGTAGCGAGTCTTTGATGCAATTGTATAACTCTTCGCGTGGTCTCGGATTAATAAATATATCGTTTTGGGTTGAAGACAATTGCCCATTGTTTTTTAAAAAAATTAAATCTTTAAATGATGGGCTTTTTATGGCATCTGAAGGAGGTGGATTACTAAGTGAGGGTCTTTTATTTATAATGTACATGAAGTTTTTGGTTCGCACCATCCTTTCATATGTTTCAAATCCATGCCAGTTGTGTTCAGCAAATATATATTTTCGAAATTCCAGGGTAGGATTATTAAATAATGACTTGAAACTTTTTCCCTGAAAGCTTGCAGGAATATCTATACCTGCAATATCCAGTATAGTGGGAGCAATGTCTATGGCACTAACCATGGCGTTACATTCTTCTCCCATCATTTTAATTCCCTTTTTCCACTTTATTACTAAAGGGGTCTTAATCCCACTATCATATAACCGGGTTTTACATCGGGGGAAAGGTCTTCCGTTGTCTGATAATATTAGTAATACGGTATTGTTTAAAACCCCTTGTGCCTTAAGCTCTTCTTCCACTTCTCCAACGTAATGATCAAAGCGCGTAATTTCATCGTAATATTTTGCCAGGTCTTCGCGGGTTGATTTTGTATCTGCTAAAAAGGGTGGTGGCTGTATTTTATCAGCTTTATGGGTTCCTGCGAATGCATTTTTCCCCCAGGTCCTATGAGGGTCTGTGGAAGCAAACCACATAAAAAATGGCCGATTTTTTGGTCTGTTTTTTATGGTATGTATCCAATCCGATTCTCCTCCGGGGCCAATTTCTTTATCGTTTATTTTGTCAAAAGACTTTCGCGGATTATCTCCCAAATGCCATTTTCCCGATTGAGCGGTATAATATCCAGCCTGCTTTAATAATAATGGGAATGTGGAAATATTCTTAGCCAGAGCCCCTTTGTAGGTAAATTCCGGAAATCCTGTGTTGTGTGGGAACCTTCCTGAAATAATACTTGACCTGCTTGGGCTGCAGGAACTTGTAGTAAGGTAAGTATTGTTGAACTTCAATCCCTCTTTGGCAAGCCGATCTATATTTGGGGTCGATACATTTTCGTTGCCATAGCACCCTAGGTCATTCCATCCCAGATCATCTGCAATGATAAGGACAATGTTCGGTTTATTACTGCCTGATAAGAGTGTTGTGTTTAATATTAAAAGGGCATTAAACATAAATCGAATCATAATTGGAAGTACGCTATTCATACTGATATCTTCTAATACTTTTCACTTGACTGCTTTATTTTTTCTGTCGAATATTTGTGAGTAAGTTTTCTAATATCATAAGTGAAGGAAGTAAATAGTTCTTCCCACTTTTGACGGCTTTCCCTGGAATACGTGTAAAATCCTTTACCGTTTTTTATTCCCAAAGCTCCTTCCGAAACGATTTTTTCCATTAAAGCCGGAGGTTTGGTAGAGTTATTGAGTTCTGGAAATAAATCTTTCATAACGGCAAGATATGCCGGAATACCGGTAAGGTCCATAAATCTGAAAGGGCCTGCAAAGGAAATCCAATATCCGACATCATTTCTTAAAGACCGATCAACGCTTTCGAAGGTGGCATATCCGTTTTCTACCAGAAAGAAAGCTTCGCGGAGCATGGCGTACATTATTCGATTGGCAATAAAGCCCCTGATGTCTTTATGTAAAACAGAAGGTTCTTTTTCCCATTTTTTTGCAAGGTTTAGTAGAGTCGATAAATGAGTCGAATCACTTTTGTCTCCACAGATAATTTCCATAAAACGGGTAATGTGAGCAGGTTCTGCCCAATGTAATCCAAATACACGCTCTGGAAACTGCATATCCTTTTGCAGAAGTGAAACGGGGATTGCAGAGGTGTTACTACAAATAAGCGCCCCGGAATCTACAATATTTTCGAGTTGCAATAATAAGGCTATTTTTTGATCAATATTTTCTGATATGGTTTCAATAATAATATCGCATTTTCGAATCTTTTCTATTGTATGTGAAATGGTTAACTTACTAAGCAAGGAATGAGGGTCTTCATCAATTATTCCTTCATTTTTTTGTTCTCTGAGATTGTTTTTGATATTATTCAGAGCGATACTATTTTGGGTTGTATTTTTGTCAAATGCAATAACCTCAGAAGAGGAAGGTAATATGCAAGAGGTGATACTTTGCCCCATCAACCCAAGACCTACTACGGCTATTTTATATTGCGTTTCCATTAATCTGCTTTTATTTTTGTATTTCCGCCTGTTTTCATGGAAATATCTACAGGTTGATTTTGTACCCATTCGCCACGGGTAAAATCGGGAACATCTATGGACCGGGATCTTTGTGAGACCGATTGTATACTCAGTGGAAAGACAGAACTCCACAATGCTGCATCGTATACGTCCTGGTCGAGGGGTATTCCGTTTCTCAGACAATCAATGGTTCTCCAGTCCATAATGAAATCCATTCCTCCGTGCCCACCTATATTTCGAGCAATTTCACCAATTTTACTGATAATGGGAGGTTCGTATACTTTCTTTAGTTTTTCTATCTCGGCGTCAGAAATCCATTCATGTCCCCTGGAAAACCTAACCGGTTTTGGAAATTTGCGTGCCATACCTTCGGTTCCGCTAACCAGGTGAATTCTGGAATATGGTCTTGTGGAACTTACATCGTATTGAACAACAATGGTCTTTCCTTTCCGGGTTTTTATCGTAGTTGTATTTATATTCCCATTATAAGGTTGATTGACAAAATCATTGTAAAACGAATCTGTTTTGCTCTTTTCCAGTGCCATTTTGTTTAATGAAAAATCTGCACTGGATACGGAAACCAGGAATTCCATCCGGTCTCCTCTATTGATATCAAGGATTTGACATATGGGTCCAAGCCCGTGTGTCGGATATAAGTTGCCCGTGTTTTTATACATTTCGTGAAGTTCCCACATTTGATAAAATCGATCTTTATCAAAAAGATATTCTTTAAGGTCGTGGATATAAGCGCCTTCACAGTGAATAATTTCTCCGAAAAAGCCATCTCTGGCCATGTTCAACATCAGCATTTCTTCGAAATCGTAACAGCAATTTTCTGTCATCATGCAATGCTTTCGGGTTTTTTCCGAGGTTTCCACTAATTTCCAGCAGTCTTCAATTGTTTGAGCAGCGGGAACCTCTACACAAACATGTTTGTCATTTTCCATAGACATAAGTGCCATGGGTGTGTGCCACCGCCAGGGAGTGAGTATATAGATCAGGTCAATATCTTTTCTTTCGCATACTTTTTTCCATATATTCTCAGTTCCGGAGTATTCATCGGGAAAGTGCTTGAATTCCTTACAATACTCCATCCCTTCCCTAACCCTTTCGGGTCTCAGGTCACATAGAGCCTTAATTTCGACCCCCTCGATTTTGCACATTCTTTTTACAGCACTCATTCCCCGGTTTCCGATCCCAATGAACCCAATTCTTACGGTATCCAGTATGGGTGCTGCGTATCCGCTCATGTTGAATTCCGATTTCACATTTTCAGTAGTATGGCTGAAAAATGGTGTGGATGAAGGCATCATGCTCCATCCCGTAAGTGCCGTTCCGCTTTTCTTAATAAAGTTTCTTCTGCTGTTTTCCATATTGAATTACTTTAAAAATGCATCTTCTACAAATTCAGGGGAATAATGATTGGATAAAGCCCATTTTAGGGCAGTTTCGATCCGAATTCCATAATCCTGCTGATAATTGAAATAGTCAGGATAAAAATATTGTTCGTGAACTAAAAAGTCTACAAATGGGGGCAATCGTCCGTCGTTATCTTTATTACTAGTAAGATGTGATTCAATATCATCTTTTTTGATTGTATCTATGACTATGCTGGTGCGGATAAATAGTAAATTTTCCTGATTATCAGTCCAAATAAATTTTTTCTTAATGTTTCGGATTTGTTCCGAATTTAGATAATATGAGACTGCCGGAAGTTCGTTGTCAATATTGAAATACCCAATTAGGGCCTTATACCCGGCATCTTTCAAGGCTCTGCATCCTTCCAAATTTGCTGATCCCCAATGTACCGTTGTTACAGGACTCATTACTTCTTTTCCAGCGAAGCGCAGGATTTCACGGTGTATATTTGCACAATCCTGTGCCACTGTTTGATAATCCGCATTGGTATATGGAGCATCAGGAAATTCCTTTTCAGCATGAAAGCTCAATCGGATCCAATCAGAATTTGCTTGCCATTCATCTTTGAATTGATCCGTCATTTCTGATAAATCAAAACCTTCGGTTCTGTAAAACAAGTTGAAATGTACTTTTGTCCCGTACTTTTGGTTAAGTTCTCTAAAAAGTGATAAAAATGGATTATCAAAGATAGATTTATATTGGTTTTTGTGTTGATTGATATCTTTTAAAAACCAAATGCAATCATCTATTGAAAGCCGGTACTTATCCTCAAATGAATCCCCTCTGTAAATGAAGATGTTTTCTGAATATCCCGAAGTGAGGTTAACAATGTCCACTTTATTTTTACCTGGTCGCAATCCAATTTCAGTTTCGAAGCAATGTCCATTGAATTGAGCTTCTTCTCCGTTAATTTTTATGTGATTATCACTGGGGAAGTTAATTTGAAAAGGGATTATTAATAGGTCCTTTTCAAATCTTCCGTTCCTGTCTGAGAACCAATCCCCATCATTAATATTGGGGGTATTTATCTGGTTTTTTCCATTATTCATAGATCATTGGTTTGGGTCTGTCATAAATTGTCAATAAAAGGGTAGAGCATAAAACCAGAATACCTCCGATGATTCCCTGGGTATTGAGGTTTTCACCTAATAGAATGGCCGCGATGGGGATTCCAAAAAATGGAATCAGATAATTTGAAACGGCAACCTGAGTAGCCTGCAAATGCTTTAATGCACTAAAGAAAAGAACCATTGATAGAAAGTTATGGAATAATGTTAATGCACCCATTCCAATCCAGGTTTGTGTCGTAAAATATGGGATTCTGCCAAATACATCTTTTTCATAGATAAGGACAAATGGCAATAATAAGATTACCATCATCAAATAGGTGAAAAACACCATTTCAATTTCGGTGTATTGATTAGCTATTTTTTTACATCCTACATTGTAATATCCGTTTCCCACCAAAGCTGCGAAAATTAAAATATTACCTACAGCATACTTTGATCCGAAATCAATGTCTCTGATGTTTTCAAAAGTGCACAGGAAAACCCCAATTATGGCTATTCCGAAGCTCATCCACTTGACCTTATTCATTTTTTCACCCAATAAGAAAAAGGCAAAAATGGCAGTCAGGATCGGCAAAGTAAGTACTAAAATAGCCGCGTTACTGGCTAATGAATTTTGTGTTCCCCAGGTCATTAATACCTGAGCGGGAAACGCCCCTAATGCTGCAAGTTGGATAAAAATAAAAATATCTCGTATTTGCTTTCCGCTTTTCTTAAAATCCCTAAATACAAATGGGATCAATAGTACTACCGATATCAACATAGGACCCCAAACCGTAAAATATGGTCCTACCTGATCCTGTGTTAATTTTACGCATGTAAAATGAAAAGCCCAGATGAAATTGCAAAAAATCAGAGTGATCCAGGCTTTTGTATTTGTATTCATAAACATAAATTCTTTAACGCTCTTGAAGATCGGTATTAATAGCCTGAATTTTGAATTAAAGTAGGTTCTCCGTCTTTAACACTAAGATCAATTTGCTCTATTGGTATTGGGTATATTTCATTTTTTCCCTGAGTAAATGTAGCACCTTCCATATAGTAAAAATTATAATCCGGAATACTGGTCTCATGTTCAATATACTCATTGAGAACCTCGGCCATATATCCGGTACCGTTATCGTATCGCTGCAAATCAAAGAATCGATGGTGTTCCATACCTAATTCCAGTTTTCTTTCAAATCGTACGGCTTCTCTTGCGAAATCTTGCCCGTTTTCTAAAAAATGCCCGGAATATAGTCCCACCTTGTAGTTGGCTGCAGGTTCGTTTGAAAATCCTGCAAGAGGATCATTATTGTCAATATATTTTTTTACCCAGGTATCCGGATTTGCGGCTCGCATGCGGACCCTATTGACATATTCTTCAGCTTTTTCAAGATTTCCCAATTCTACTTCTACTTCTGCAGCCCAAAGTAATACATCAGCAAACCGAATAAGGTTATATGTATTTGAGGTGCTTCTTACTTCCATTGCTTGAGGTTGGGATTGGAAACTGACGTGTTTGATATGTAAGTATGGACCTGCTACGCTCTGTTGTCTTACCCATGCCAGACCGGGATTGACACCCCAATCCAGGTACGGAATACCCCTTCTTCCTACGGTCCAGTCAAGGCGGGAATCTAAGGAGCCAGAATAGGGTTCAAATGGTTCACTGGAGAGAATATTTAGATCGTGTTTGACATCAGAGTCATTGAATGACGATATGAAAGGTAATCCGGTTTCGGCATCTGTTTTGTATGAGTTTACCAAGCTAAATGAAGGTTGGTAAAACCCGTATGTGGTAAAAGGTCCACCATAGGGTCCGGAATTTCCTTCGCCGCTATTTCTAGTTCCATTTTGTCCGTTAGCGCCGTCGTTTACAGAGTGCATTACTGCAAATACTTGTTCCGGACCGTTTTTTGTATCCGGGTTAAAGTTGTCAAAAAAATGTTCATTAAGATCGTATTTTAGGCCACCCGGTGTAACACCATTCTGAATAATATCGTCAAGAAGAGGCTTGGCATCACTGTGTTTATTTTGAAACATATAGGATTTTACAAGGAAACACTTGGCAGCCCATTTATTGGCTCTTCCGGCGTCAGCTTTTGTTTCGGTTAAGTTATTGGAAGCGTATTCAAAATCTTCTTCAATTCTGGGCCAGGCATTTTCCGTATTAGAAACATAGTAATTCCCTGTACTGGCACTTACGGTTTCATCTACAAATGGAATATTCTTCCACATTAAGGCAATATACAGATGATAGACTCCTCTCAGAAATCGGGCTTCGGCTCTTATTTGTTGAGCGGATTCCGGGGAAATGCTATTATTATCTTCAGTAATCTGGAGCAGTCGGAGTACATCATTACATCTTTGAACCGCTGCATAATAGACTCTCCACCTATCATTCAATCCTCTGGTAGCGGAAGTTGCGGTATAACTCTCGAATTCAGGAACTGGTTGAAGTGCACCTGCCTCAGTCCCGGTGTGAGCATCGTCAGAAGCTACGCCTCCAAATATCCATCTGCCCATGTGCCACCCAGTACCTCCGGTTCCACTTTCGTTTAGCAAAGAGTATGCCCCGATTAAGAGTCCATTTACACCCGATTCATTAGCTAGACTTCCTGAGAAAATAGTTCCTTTGGGACTACGATTCAAAAAATCATCACTACAGGAGCCGGTTCCTAGGAGCACAAAAATTAAAATTAAATAAAGGAATGGTATTTTTTTTATGTCAAATGCTTTCATGATATCTAAATTTTATAATTGCTTTGAGGTAGAATAAATGGTGTTTAGAAAGATAGATTAACTCCAAAGAGAAACGCTGGTTCGTTATTAGGATAATTGGACCAATCAATACCAAAATTAGAAGTATTTCCTTCGATTTCCGGGTCCAGTCCCGAATAGTTGGTTACGGTGAGAAGGTTCAAAGCCTGAACATATAATTTGAACTTGCTAAAATTTGCAATTTTTTGAAGTGAGTGGTTGTCGAAAGTATATCCTAGGATTAAGGATCTCATTTTCAAAAATGAAGCATCTTCCATGAAATAAGAATTGAATACTCCAGCAGTACTGAAGCTGTTTTGACTCTCAATTACTGGGATGTTGGAATTTGGATTTTCCGGAGACCAGGCATTTAATAAATCTCTACTGATTGCTCCCGTATAGGTGCCAAAGAAATTCGATTGAACTTTGATTGCATTAACAGCCTCATTTCCTATGGAACTGTAAAGGTTCGTGGAAAGGTCCCAGTTTTTATAGGATGCGGATAGATTTAATCCAAACGTAAAGTCCGGGTTTGGGGAACCCAAAAATGTACGGTCTTCCTCTGAAATGACACCATCTGCATTGACGTCTTTATATTTAAATCTTCCTGGTGCTGCACCGCTTTGCTCTGGTGAGGATTCAACGTCCGTTTCACTTTGAAATAGACCTATAACTTCATAGCCAAAGAAGGAACTGACTTCCTGTCCTACCTGATTTCTGACGATATTTCCTAATTGCTGGTGACTGGCTGCATCAAAGTAGCCGGGGTCTGGTACGCTTATTACTTCATTTTTGTAGGTGGTCCAGTTTAATCCTACGGAATATGTGAAGTCTTTTCCGGATGGGCTGTTGTATTTGAGGCTTATGTCAACACCTTTGTTTTGAATATCTCCGATGTTGACGGTAGCGGGAGTGGCCCCACCGGCGATAGCGGGGAGCGGTTGACTAAATAACAAACCATCAATAGATTTTTTATAATATTCAAGTGAAAAATCAATTCGGTAGTTGAATATGGAGCCGTCAATTCCGATGTTGGTTACGAGATTTCGTTCCCAGCCTGTAAATACATTGCCGCTTCGAGTCTGTGTGAATCCCTGAACTATACTATTTCCAGTACCTTTAATGTCATAATAAGTGGTTCCCAACCCTCCGCCGTACAGGTCAAATTGATTGACTGCGTTTACGTTGTTTTGAGATCCCATTTCTCCGTAGCTTCCTCTTACTTTTAGGTCATTAAGCCAAGAAACAGATTTCATAAATGCTTCTTGTGACAGCCTCCATCCTAAAGAGAAAGAGTAAAAAATTCCATATCTGTTTTCGGGGCCAAAACGTGAGGATCCATCTCTACGAATGGTACCTCCTAATAAGTATTTGTCATTATACCCGTAGTCCAATTTAGAAAATACTGACCATAAAGCGTCTTCACTGGAACTACTTCCATTTGAAATATTAGTGGTTCCTGTAGACAACAATAAGTAATCGGGGTCATTGGTAAAGTAATTTTGCCGGGATCCGGATAGCCCTCTTGAAACGCTTTCTATTGCTTCGGTTCCGGCCAGTGCAGAGATGGAGTGGAGGCCGAATTTTTCATTAAATGACAAAGTATTTGTCCATACTAACCTCCTTGAGAATGAGGAACTTTCACTATATGAGTTGGGGCTGGCAAAACCTTCAGCTCTTTCGTATGGGGTATCTGAAAATGAATATGAGTACCCATTGGTGAGCACGCCTCCAAGGCTTGTCCTGGCTTTAAGGTTTTTTAGTAAATTAAGATCCAGGAATAGATTTCCCACTATGTTCCAAGAATTGCCTTGATTTTGAGTGGTTCTTTCCTGATTTGCAACCGGATTTGTTGCTGTTCCTACATTGACCCCTGATCGAGTGCCACCGTAATTTCCCATAATATCATAGGCTGGAATCATGGGCATGATACGTGCTGTTTCGGCGATTGATCCGAATTGATTTCCGGTTGTAAAACCTGGATTTTGTTTGTAATATAAATTTAGATTTTGGCCGATGGTAATATGTTTGCCTATATCAAAGGAGGTGTTAACCCGTCCCGAATACCTCTTGATATACGTTTCAGTAACCGTACCTTGCTGATCCAAATATCCCATAGATACGAAATAATTAGATGTTTCAGTGCCACCTCGAATTGAAAGATTGTGATTGGTTCGAAATGCCGGGTTGAATAATTCTTGAAACCAATTGGTGCCTTCTTTATTTGTTTTCTGAATCAAATAATTTGTTGATGGATTAAAAGGATCGAAATTGTACAATTCCGGATCAATAGCGGGGTCGCCCTCATTTGCAATACCTTTTCCGTCCGGTCCCGCGTACATGTAGTCTGGGATTCCATTTGAGAAAAGAGGGTTGTTTGAATCTGCGATTAAGGAAAGTCGCGCATATTCCTCCACATCCAATAGAATATTAAACGGATTTCCACTTAAGGGTGTTTGTACACCTACGTAAGCATCGTAACTAACAACCGGAGCACCGGATGCTCCTTTCTTGGTTGTTACAATTATCACGCCATTGGCTCCCCTTACACCATAGATAGATGCTGCTCCTGCGTCTTTTAGAATTTGTATGGATGAAATGTCATTGGGGTTAATGTCGTTGAGGTTGGCTTCTACTCCATCTATCAAAACAAGTGGAGATGAATTACCGAATGAAGAAATACCCCGGATGTTAACGTTCCCTGCTCGTCCGGGTACTCCGGATGCTATAATTGTGACCCCCGAAGCTTGTCCCTGTAATGCCTGCATGGTGGCACCAGTTGGTAAAGCTTTGGCTGATTCCATATCGACTACGGACACAGATCCTGTAATATCTTTTTTTCGCTCGGTTGTATAACCAGTTACTACCAGTTCATCAAGGGCGTGTGCTTCTGTCTGGAGTAAGACTTCTATAGTGGTGTTTGAGCCGATGGCTACTTCTTTCGTCTCATAACCAATGTACGAAAAAATGAGAACATCCTGAGGACTGGCGTTTAATTCAAATTCTCCATTTTCATCACTGATTGTTCCTTGATTCGTGTTTTTGATCATAATATTTACACCGGGTAAAGTAATCTGTGATATGCTGTCTAAAATAGTGCCGGAGATAATCTGTGTCTCCTGCGCAGTAATTTTATTACAGATACTAGCAGAAAAAACTATCATAGATAGTATGATAATTTTTGAATGAAGCTTTTCTAATTTTTTCATCATTGATTTCATTTTTAAGATGGTTGATTTCCTTGTTTAGTTGATCTGAGTAGGTACGAAATCAATCTGTTTTCGTATACAAATATAAAATAATAATGTATACTTAATAAAAACTTAAAAGTTTTTTACAAATATTTTTATGATAAGGCAATGCGTAAATGGATTTTATTTACACAACAATCAGATCGGTGTATGAATTAATAGAGACGATGGCAGGCTTCTCCTGCTACAATAAACCTGCACTATGCAGGTACAAGCAACGAATCGATGGTTTTATTACCTGGGAAGGATGAAAGGCTCCGAGCTTCCCTATTGTAGTCAGGTATGAAAAAAAGCGTCAAACCCCAGAAGATTAATCTTGTTCCATTTCTCAGATCGAACTCTCGGTAAATGATCCTGCCCTGGTGTTTTTAATTAAGCCAGGATAATTGCATTTAATTTAGAGTTTGGGGATGGTGTAAAATTTATGAATAGGTTTTTTTCAAACCTATGAAATGTCAAGTGCCGTCAATTCTCCTCTGATTAAGTGTTTGTGCAGAGTTCTTTCTGCAAGATTGAAGTCCCTTTTCTTAATGGAGTCAAGAATTTCCCGGTGCTCCTTGTCTGTCAATTCATAATCATCCATATGGGTCATGCTTTGTCCGAGCTTGAGATGAAAAAGGGGTATGTTGCTGTGTAGATAAATATCCTTGAGCTTTTCATTGCCGGAGAGTTCTATAATCGTTTCGTGGAACTTAACATCTGCTTCGCAGGCACCCCCTAAATAGCCGCCTTCTACCATGGAAGTAAAATCATTGCAGATGGTTTCCAATTCAGCTATTTCCTCATCGGATATTCGTTCAATCACAAGTCGAAGGGCTCCCGTTTCCAGGATTTCGCGAATTTCGCGAATTTCTTTAACATCTTCTACAGTCATTGACTTGATGAAGTACCCTCCTCTTTTGCCAAACTCCACCAGATCTTCTCCAAGCAATCGCGTCAACGCTTCCCGGACGGCCGTTCGACTAACATCCATCTTTTGTGCCCACTCATCCTCTTTAAGTCGCATTCCGGAAACTAATTGGTTAGATAAGATTTTTTTACGCAATTCCAGATAGACCTTGTGTGATAGAGAAGATGGCTTCATTTTGTATACAAAATTGATGTTTAATTATAAACTAATATTGGGTTAAAGGTAATGATTATTTTAAAATTCGATTTATTTTCAGGTTTGCCATAATAATATTTCTCTTTTTACTATTATTCTTCCCATATCTTATAGGTACATCTTCTATCTCCTGAAATGAGATGTTCTTCCCTTTGTACTCTTACGTTGTTTCCGAGGACTTCATTGAAAATATTTAATTCGGCACGACAAAAATTTTGACAGGATTCTGCGGCGGCGCAAATAGGACAGTGATCTTCAACAAAGAGGAAATTGGTCTTTTCCTTTATATAATGAGCCATATACCCTTCTTCACTTCGAATTTTCACCAATTTTTTGATTTTACTTTCTAAGGAACCTTCTTTCCGCAAAGTCTCACGGTATCGTTCGAGAATCCCCTTTTCATGCGAATCAAGTATCTTTTCCAGGGCTTCTTCTCCAAGGGTTTGTCGGATGGTGGAAATTAAATGTGCTGTCATTTCTGCATGCCGGTCGGGAAATCGCGAGTGCCCTTTTTCGGTAAGTGACCATATCTGCTTAGGCCTTCCTCTGCCTTTGGCCTCTGAACGGGACCTTACCAGCCCTTCTTTTTCTAATTTTAGAAGATGGAATCTGGCTCCTTCAGAAGTTACTCCCATTTCCTTGGCGATGGAAGACAATGGAAGTGCACCCTTTTCTTTGAGGATGGATATTGAACGTTCATTTTCCGCAAAATCATTATTCATAATAAACAAAGTAATTATTTGGTTTATTAAACAAATGTACTAAATTTGCTTTTGAATTAAAACTTAATATTATGTCTTATCAATTATCAAATTTACCATTTTCTTATGACGCTCTGGAACCTTTTATAGATGCCAAAACAATGGAAATTCATCATTCCAAGCACCATCAAGGGTATATTAATAAATTTAATAACGCAATAAAAGATACAAAATTTGAGGATATTCCTTTGGAGGAGGTATTGAAATTGGCATCTTCCCTGCCTGGTGCTGTAAGGAATAACGGAGGAGGCCACTATAATCATACGTTGTTTTGGAGTATTTTGAAACCAAATGGCGGTGGGACCCCTTCTGGAAGTCTGGAGAGAGCGATTGAAGATGCTTTTGGTTCTTTCGATCGTTTTAAAGAAGAATTTGCCAAAGCTGCAGCTATCCGGTTTGGGTCCGGTTGGGCCTGGTTAATTGTCAAGGACAACGGTGAATTGGATATTACCTCAACACCCAACCAGGATAACCCACTAATGGATGTGGCTGATATCCAGGGAACACCTATCCTTGGGCTGGATGTTTGGGAACACGCTTATTACCTTAATTATCAAAATAGACGACCGGACTATATAGAAGCATTTTGGAATGTAATTAATTGGGCAGAAGTTGCTTCAAAGTATGAGAAAGTCTCTTAATAGTTAGTGTGTGTATTGAGAATTTCTTTAATGATCGGCAATGATCAGCGGAGAAGGATTGATGTCCAGACCAGTATCTAATGTAGAAAATGCTTTAAATGACTGGGGAATTTGCGTTGATCTCTTTGATTTGAGTGAAATGTAATTCCCCCTGTTTTAGTATGGAATTTGAAGATCAAAGCCTGATTTTGGAAATCAACTTAATTCTGAAGGCTCTCTTTTATTAAAACCTGATTTTGTCCTCAAATGAGACGTATATTTTATAATGTCAGATTCAAAACGAAAGGGGCCCTTATATTCGTTTGACTGACAGTACCAACTCGTGCAGTAAACCAACCGAAGTCTTACAAACCACCCCGAATCTCGTTTTGAAACGAGCCTAATAGCTGTCCGGCCTTTTCCCGGCGATTGGTATAATTTGAAGAATGGTTAGTTTTCAGTACAATAATTGACCAGTATGACTGCAAAAGAAATTAGGTTCATTTTCCGAACTCAAGAAAACATTGAAGGATTCGATGAAACTGACTTTACCTAATTATGAAAATTTGGATGAGAAACTGAAAGTCGTTTGACTTTAGCGAAAGAATGAAAATAGTTGGCAATGGATAGAATCTTCGCTTTAGGGAATGTTTTTATTTGAAACAATAATATTAGAGATCAAGACCATTTTATTGGTAGATAGTAAATGAATTCTTGGTGACTTAAAGTCAATCTTATCTGAAAAGTTAAATAATAATTTAAAGGAGGTAATCTTATTCGGTTCCGGATTATATAATGCACATCGAGAGAACTCAGATTATGATATATTGATTTTATTGCACAATAAAGTCCATTGGAAAACACGAAGGGAGATTACAGATTTATGTTATGAAGTGGATCTAAAGTATGGTATTCTAACCGACATTCATATATTAAGTGAAGAGGAATTGGATACTCCCAGGGGAAAACAACCTATCTACGTGAGGGCTCTTGCCAATGGTATTAGGGCATGGTCAGTGATCAGGATCGTATAATATTGATTAAATACAGGATACAACAAGCTCATGAGACAGTTGAATTAGCTGAGTTTTTGTTGACCTACAATAAGACTGTTGTCTGCGCAAACCGTGTGTACTATGGGATGTTTTATGCATTGACTGCTTTGGCATTGAAACATCAATATGAAACTTCAAAGCATTCTCAATTCATAGGTTGGTTTAACAAGAAATTTGTCTATGCAATAGAAAACATGGATTGATCAAAACCTAAAAACTTTTTAAACAAAGATTTTTACTTACTTTGTCGGCATAAGAGATTATATATGAGTCATTCTTTTTTTTCCGTACCAATCATAGAGATTAAAACAGAAACAAGGGACTGTAGGGTTTTGAAATTTGATATACCTGAAGATCTAAAGAAACAACTTGGGTATCGCGCCGGCCAATATTTTACCTTGCGGGTGAATATCGGAGGAGGTTCCGTTCAAAGAGCTTATTCCCTGTGCAGTGCTCCTTATGAGAATAAATGGGAGGTAGCAGTAAAGAAAGTACCTGGTGGCGCATTTAGTGAATATGTTCACAATGAGCTGAGGTCCGGAGCTTCTATCGAAATTATGGGGCCTGATGGTAATTTCGTTTTAGAGGCGGATCCCGAAAGTAAAAGGCGTTATACTTTTTTTGCTGCCGGAAGTGGCATTACCCCGGTCATATCACTGATTAAAGATGTTTTATATAGGGAGTCCGCTAGTAATGTTACTTTATTTTATGCTAATAAGACAAAAGATGACATCATTTTCAAAGATGAATTGGCAGCACTGGAGAAAGAATATTCCAATAGATTAAAGGTATTTCATTTTTTGACCCGGGAAACTCATGAAAAAACACTCTTTTGCGGCCGGTTAAATGCCAAAAAGTGCAAAACATTGATTTTAAATGCAATACTAGATATTGATAATACTGACAAATTTATGCTTTGTGGACCCGAAGCAATGGTATTTAATATCAAAACATTCTTACAGGAACAGGGAGTGGTGGATAGTAAAATCAAGTTTGAGTTGTTCACAACCGATGCATCACAGAAAAACAAGGGGAAAAAAACCGGCACTTCCGGATCGACAGACAAGGGGAAGTATAGTAAAGTCAGAATCACATTGGACGGGTCTACAACCACCATTGAAGTGCCTTATGATGATATGAGTATACTGGAATGGGCTATGGAATACGGGTTACCCGTTCCGTATTCCTGCCAGAGCGGCACTTGTTCCACTTGTCGTGCCAGGCTTTTGGAAGGGAAAGTGGAGATGATGGTGAATTTTGTGTTGGACGAAGAGGAGGTAGCAGAGGGCTACCGTCTGACATGTCAATCTTTACCAAAATCTGAAAAGATTCATTTGGATTATGATCAGTAGGGTTTTCTATTTTAATATTTAATTTTGTTTTGTTATAGTTTCGATTTGAAACGAGTGGTGGCATTTTTCTTTTGGTTTTGATTAAATAATTGTTATTTTTACTGGGCTTGTAATCAGGCTTGATTCGCGAGTATGGGATTAAAATCATTGTACCAATGAAAAGGAAGGATCAATATCAGGAGTTATCTGATAAAGAGTTATGCGCTAATATGCAAAGCGGTGACCCTGTTTCTTTTTCTTGTATATATGAGCGATATTGGGATGCATTATACAGAAAAGCTTTTCAACGGTTGCAAGAAGAATCTTCCAGTAAGGATGTGGTCCAGAATGTTTTTATTGATTTATGGAAGCGTCGCAATAAGTTGAAAATTCAGAACCTCCGTTCATATTTGTATGGAGCTGTTCGTTTTCAGGTTTATAAACACATTGATAAATCGAAAAAGTGTGATTTCTTTTTTGAACCTTTTGACCAAATGATGGTATCTCCCATTCAGACTGACGGTGATATTATAAGAGATGATTTGGCTAAATTGTTGGCGTTATGGATTGAGGCCCTTCCTGAAAAAAGAAGAGAAATCTTTGTCTTACATTATCAGAAACAACTTTCGGTTTCAGAAATTGCTTCAGAATTAGATATTACGCAAAAGACGGTATATAACCAACTAAATAATAGTATAAAGGAATTGCAATGGAGGCTGGCCCGTTTCACTGCTATACTGGCTTTTCTTCATTTTGTTCTTTAATTCCCACATCCCATATAGATTGGAGATATACCATTTTTCAGGTCATGGAAATGAGAGATTTTCCTGGTTTATGTTTTTTTTTTTGAAAAAAATCATTTTTGTTTGGGAAAAAAGGTGTGGTTATCGTACACCTTAATAACAAACGGATATTATGACCAATATTTCCAACAGGGATGAGCTTCAAAAATTAATTGAAAAGTACGTCAAGGGAACAATTTCCGAGGCGGAAATAGCATTTCTGGAGAAATATTACGACCAGTTTGATGATCATAATGACGGATTGTCTCAATTAAATGATATTCAACGGAGAATGCTGAAGGGTGAAATGAAAGAGGCTATTCATCACAGCATTCAACTAAGTCCGTCCCGAACTAAACCATTTAATGTATTGCTCAAAATAGCCGCCTCAATTTTATTGATTATAGCAGCTGGATTCATTGGTTGGCAATTCCTCTCTAAGGATAACTTCGAAAGTATGGTAATGGAAAAAAATAACTTCCTTGTCTCGGATTCGGCGATGTTATCAGAGGAGCACATTTATTTGTCAGATGGAAGTTATGTGCTGTTGAGCCCGGGTAGTGTTTTGACATATAAGAAGGGTTTTGATGATAAGATTCGTGAAGTACAATTAAATGGGGAAGCTTTTTTTGATATATACAGAGATACCTTGCGCCCTTTTATTGTCCATAGTAATGGAGTGGAGACGAGGGTCCTGGGTACGGCATTTACGATTTCATCCTTTAATGATATTGATTCGGTTACCGTATCTGTTACCCGGGGGAAAGTGCAGGTATCCGGGAATTCCGGACCTGCCGAAATTTTGGAAAAAGATGATCAGGTAGTGGTTGATAAGAAAAGCATGGAAATCACTAAGCGGAAATTAAATATAGAGGAGTCCCAGGATATGGAACCTGAGGAATTTATTTTTGACAATATACAAATGAAGAATGCAGTGGATATAGTATCTAAAAGGTGGAATTGTAAGGTCATTCTTGAACACGAAGGGTTGGAGGGATGCAGGTTTACAAGTTCCTTTACCCGCGGTGACTCGCTGGAAGATATAGTGGCGGTAATATGTGCTGTAATTGGAGCGGAATATAAAATTGAAAATAATACAGTAAATGTAAGGGGCCCAGGATGTAATTAAAAATAAAAAGGCATCTCGGGTGGAGCCGAAATGCCTTAATTCATTTAAATAGTATAGGATTATTTAACCATTTAAACACTCAAAATTATGAAAAATTTATTTCCGCCAGGGAATAATGCAGAGAGTATTTGTATTTCTCTGTTAAAAGAAAAGAGCTTTTGGATGAAGGTGGGCATAACAATATTATTACTTTCTGTATTTGGCCTGCAATTCTTGATTGCTAATTCGGGATACAGTCAGAGCCTGAAAGACGAATATGTCAACCTTGAAGTGAAAGACATACCTCTCATTGAGGTTTTTCAACAAATAGAAAAGCAGACTGATTTCAGATTTGCTTACACTATATCTCAAGTGAAGGACTATCTTGTGACCTTGGATTCCGGAAAAAGAAATCTGGAGGAGGCTTTGGAATTGTTGTTGAAGGGGATTCCTTTGCGTTATGAAGTAGTAAGAGATAAATTTATCGTATTAAGTTCAGAGAAAAAAATCAAAAGGTTTCCGGTACTTGAAAGACTAAAACCTAAGACAAGTGCATCAATTATTTTAAAGAGGCTAGAGCTCAATGTTTCCGGTATTATAACCAATCAGGCAGGGGAGCCCTTGATCGGTGTAAATGTCCTTGTGAAGGGTACTGGAAAAGGAACAGCTACAGATTTCGAAGGAAAATTTGAATTAAAAGATGTGAATGAAAGTGCGGTATTGTCCATTTCTTATATTGGTTACCAGGCTCAGGAAATTCCCTTAAATGGTAGGAGCGAATTGGCGATTACATTACTGGAAGATTCACAGACTTTGGATGAAGTGGTTGTTGTGGGTTATGGCGCACAAAAGAAAGCCAATTTAACAGGAGCGGTAGGTGTAGCGGGTGCTGACCGATTGGAAAACAGGACCATTACTTCTATAGGCCAGGGATTGCAGGGAGTTGTCCCGGGTTTGAATATTACATACGGATCCGGAGATCCCAATGAAGGGGCTGATTTCAATATTAGGGGTTTTGAATCAATAAATGGAGGGTCCCCTTTAATTTTGGTGGATGGTGTACCGATGGATGCAGAAAAGATCAATCCTAACGATATAAAATCGGTATCTGTCCTTAAAGATGCTTCTTCAGCTGCTATTTATGGTGCTAGAGCTGCATTCGGGGTTATATTGGTCGAAACCAAGAAAGGAGAATCTGGTCAAACCGCTATAAATTTTTCTACTCAACAGACATTACAAAAAGCAATTTTTCCAGGTTATGAACCGGTTTCAGAGGGGGGTACAGCTCGACAAATTATCAATGATGCATACCAAAAAACATTAGGACGAGCACTCTTGCCAGAAGAGATCATTAATGCTTCTTTAGCGTATCAGGAGCTAGAAAATCCTACTCCAGAGGACGCCTGGATGTATTATGAAGGGTTTTTATACCCTATGGAGAATACATATATGCGTGATTTGGCAATGCGTGATTTTTCTCCTCAGCAGCAATACGATCTGAGCATAAGTGGAGCCGGAGATAAGGCTTCCTATTATGTTTCACTCGGTATGGTAGATAAAAAAGGTTTTTATAAGCACGGGAACGAAAAGTTTAATCGGTATAATGCTCTATCAAAAATCAACTTTAAGATTAATGACTGGTTGTCGCTGGAAGAGCGAATCTCTTTTAATTCGATAGGGAACAATGATCCCCATGAATACCATGCACAATGGTACTATCAATCCATCGCCAAGCATTTCTACTCACCCCATACTTTTCCGGATTTGGAGTATTATAAAGAGCCGGGTGATCGAGACCAATATAAGCACTTAATCGGGATGCATCTGGATAACAGAAATCCACTTCCGTATTTAAAATATGGGGGTAGAGATATTAGTACTGATAATGATATTTGGCTTACCCAGAGAGTTACTATAAGTCCTATTAAAGGATTAAAATTAAACGGAGATTTTTCATATAGGTATTTTTGGAAGGATTATGAACAAGTACAGTCCAAAGTAGACGTTTTAAGAGGATTTAGCGGTTTTGAATTAGTTGATAACATAATATACGAAGGTCAAAGTGCTAATGACTGGATTGAAAGCGGTTCGACAAAAAATACATATTATGTAATAAATACCTTTGCGGAGTATACATTGGAAAAATGGGATGACCATTTTATAAAGGTACTAGGTGGATTCAATCAGGAATATGGTAATTATAGGGGTATATCAACACGTTCGACGCAATTAATATCCCCTAATATCCCGTCATTATCAGCAACTACCGGAACAAGAACTAATTCGGATAGTAAAAATGAAGTAATGCTAAGAGGATTATTTTATAGGGTAAATTATTCCTTTGCAGACAAATATCTTTTTGAGGCCAATGGCAGGTATGATGGCACATCAAGATTTCCGGAAGGAAGCCGATTCGGATTTTTCCCGTCCTTTTCGGCCGCATGGAGGATTTCGGAAGAGCCATTTATGAATAGTGCTGTAAATTGGTTGGATAATTTGAAACTGCGGGCTTCCTACGGAGAGTTAGGGAATCAATCTGTAGGATCTTATTATCCGTATATCTCGACTATGTCGCCATCGACCTCCACCTTTCTGATGGACGGAAGCGGTGTATTGACCAATATGATAACTCCCGGTGGATTGGTAAGTAACAGTCTGACCTGGGAATCGGTTATCAGTAAAAATGTCGGATTGGACATTACCGTATTAAATCAGAAGTTGGATGTATCATTTGATTTTTTTGTCAGAGATACCAGGGATATGTTGATGAGAAGATCTTATCCCGGAACATTGGGTGCATCTTCTCCTAATGAAAATGCTGCCGATTTAAAAAACACAGGCTGGGAACTTTCAGTGAATTGGAATAGTGGTCGGGGCAAGGACTGGTTTTTTAGCGTAAATCTTGCTTTGTCAGATTATGTGACGGAAATAACCAAATATGATAATCCTACAGGTGCCATTTATGATTATTATATAGGAAAAGAAGTAGGAGAAATCTGGGGATATGAAACGGTTGGTTTATTCCAAAATGAAAGTGAATTGGACGGATCTGCAGATCAAAGCAGGTTGGGCTCGAATTGGCGATTAGGGGATGTTCATTATGCCGACCTCAACGGAGATGGAGTTATATCTTCTGGAGCTCAGACATTGGATGACACGGGTGATCTGGTCCGTATAGGAAATTCAACTCCCAGATATTCGTTTGGAATCAACCCAAGGATTAAATACAAGAATTTTTCTCTGGATGTTTTTGCTCAGGGTGTTTTGAAGAAGGATTGGTATCCGAGCAGGGGTAACTTTATTCGGTTTTTTCCATTTAAAACATTGTCTATGGAGCAATGGTGGATAGATGATTCCTGGACACCTGAAAACCCCAATGCTTACTTTCCAGGACGACAATTTGCGTATTCGGATAATAAAAACACCTATAATCAAACAAGGTATTTACAAAATGCGGCGTATATTCGACTAAAGAATATTACGCTTAGCTATGAACTTCCTTTCAAATTTATAAACCGCGCGGAAATTTATCTAAATGGAACCAACCTGTGGGAGCTCACGGGAATGTATAAGACCTTAGATCCAGAGTACACAACGGATTTGCAACCGGATTATATGTTTCATAGGTCCTATACAATGGGACTAAAGGTTTCTTTATAAATAAAATTAAAAAAACAATGAGAAATACGATATTATTTTTAATTGTAATATTCACTATAAGCTGCAAAGAAGAGGATTTAAACAGGTATCCTTTAACAAGTATCTCGAATGAAACTTTTTGGAATTCGGAAAGTGATCTTCGGGTTTACAACAATAACTTTTACAATTACGCAAAAACAAACGCAATGCGCCTTCTCAATGGGAATCATGAAGGGGCGAATCGTGACGGTCAATACTCTTTGGATGGAATGACTGACAATGATGTTCGGGCATTAGGTAATAATTCTGCCCATGTAAGAATCAGAGCCGGTCAAATAAATTCGGAAGAGAATCCGATATCATGGGCATGGAATAATACTTGTTTTGCATTTGTACGGTCAATCAATATTGGTTTGGAAAATTATGATAAAGCCGATATTGAACAAAGTGTAATTGATCAATATAAAGCAGAAGCCCGGTTGTTCAGAGCATGGGTAGTGGCAGACAAGGTATCGCTATATGGAGACTATCCATGGATAGAGAAGGAATTAAATATCGATTCAGAAGAATTATTTTCAAGTCGTACACCCCGGGAGGAAGTAATGGAAAAAGTGCTGGAAGACCTGAATTATGCTGCTATGAATCTTCCCAATGAATGGGATGGCACAGGTTCGCCTGGAAGGCTGAACAGATGGTGTGCTCTGTTAATAAAATCCCGCATTTGTTTATTTGAAGGAACATGGAGGAAGTACCATGGAGGCAACGAACCTGAGAAATGGCTTGAGTCCGCAGCAGCGGCTGCAAAGGAATTGATAGACAATGGCCCTTATAAATTGTACTCTACCGGAGACCCTACCCATGACTACAATGCAATTTTTCAAATGAATGATCTAACCGGAGTTGATGAGGTAATGTTTTGGCGCAGATATGCACAAGGGGTTATAGAAAATTCATGGCAGATATACTATTACATGTCTACTGCAACCAAGGATGCTGTAGAAGACTATTTATGTACGGATGGTTTACCGATCGGGATATCCCCCCTATATCAAGGTGATAGCCAGTTCGAAAATGTATTTGAAAACAGAGATCCGCGATTGCGTCAAACTGTTTTACACCCTGAAGATGTTACCTACTATAACTACGGGGGGCTTAACGAGATTGGTATAGATATTCCTCAGTTGGTGGGAATGACAGGATCATGGGTTTCCCTTACAGGCTACCACCAGGTGAAACACGTTAACCAGGAACAAAATGTTTATTTTCATAATGGTTACACACCTTGCGTTGTCTTAAGATTTGGTGAAGCCCTGTTGAATTATGCCGAAGCCAAAGCGGAATTGGGGACCCTAACTCAGGCGGATCTGGACCTTAGTATTAATGCCTTGAGGGACCGGGTAGGAATGCCTCATATAGATATAAATAATATTCCGGTTGATCCAAAATACACAAATGAGGGTGTTTCTCCACTATTAGTGGAAATTCGAAGAGAAAGACGAATTGAATTATTTGGTGAAGGGTTTCGATTTGATGATATAAGAAGATGGAAGCAGGGAGAAAAAATGAGGGATAAAGACTATGGTATAAGATGGGAAGAGGCTAATCGAAATCGGATTGATCCAAATAGTAACAATCAGGTTGGGTATGAAGAATTTGGTAGTTCCGGAAAGATCTATTTATGTCCGAACAAGGGAAGTGATTTTGAATATCCGGTATTCGAAGAGAAACATTATTTATGGCCCATACCAGTAAGTGCTAGGTCCCAGAATCCGAACTTGGGCCAGAATCCAGGATGGGAGTAGTAAATAATTATACTGGCGCATGAATAAAAATTATGAATATCACTAAGGTTTTGACTGGAATATTATTTGCAGTGACATGTGCTATGCAACCTGGATTAACCCAACCATTGGATCAAATTAAACCAAGAAATTCTGAATTTGAAAAATTAGGTTTACCAAGAAGGTTAATTGCTATAGATAATGTTTGTGCCTGGCCCAATTTGACTATGTTAAAAGACAGTACAATTATTGCAACTATATATAATCAACCCAACCATGGATATTTTGAAGGTGATGCAGAATGCTGGAGTAGTCAAGATAAGGGACTTACATGGGAATATTCGGGAACACCAACTAATCATGCACCATTTACAAATCGAATGAATGTTGCCGCGGGTATTAATCAAATGGGGGAATTAGTGGTTTTATGTAGTGGATGGGATAAGATTAATCCTCGAAGAAATTCAGAAAGCAAACCATTGACTTCGACAATTTCCATTTCTAAAGATGGTGGCAGAACATGGGAGGTAGGAGGTTTAATGCCTCCTCCTGTTGTTGGGTTAAGTGAACATGTACCTTTTAGTGATATTATTGTGGCAGAGAATGGAGATTTAGTCGTAGGTACATATGCATTTGAAATGAGAGATAAAATGACCCCCGCTAATCAAAGAAAAGGTCATATATATTTGTTGCGTAGTGAAGATAATGGAAAATCCTGGAATAAAGTTATACCGATTATTAAAGGAACACATGTAGAAGCGGCCATACTCCACATAGGGAAAGGTAAATGGTTGTCTGTTTCCAGGCGATTTGGTCATTTGGATCTTGATATTCACAAGTCGGATGATGATGGCTTCACTTGGGAACATGTAAGCGTACTTGGTATTCCCAAAGTATCGTCAGCACATTTATTGCAGTTAAGTGATGGAAGAATTATGTTGTCATATGGTAATAGAAGTTTAGGTAATAAGGGGATTGACGTTCGCATAAGTAATGACCAAGGTATTACCTGGAGTTCCCCTCAAAGGATATTGGATCTTAAAGAAAGTAGAGATCTTGGTTATCCCGCAGCTCTTGAATTTGATAATGGACAGATAGTTATCGCATATTATTCGAGTGGTATTCAGCAACACGATAGATATCATATGGGTGTGGTAAATTTGCATATCAGTGAGTTGATTGAATACTAAGTTTGTATAATGAAGGATGTTATAATTCTGCTGAAGACCATGCTCTACGAAGCCAGTACCATTTATCAAATATATGATTTGACTGGTTCTTGTAAAGGAGATGATATTGAATTTCCAATTTTTGAAGAAAGACATTATTTCTGGCAAAACAGGTAAATACATGGACCAGTATCCAAATTTGGGACAGAATTCCGGTTTGGAATAATGTTTTAATGTAAAAAAGTATCAATAAAAAAATATGAACTAATGGTTAGAATAAAATGTAACTGGTTTGCCATTTTTCTTTTCACTTGCTTGGTGGGGGAAGTATCCGTCCATGGTCAACAAACTATGGACACCGAACTCTCCAATGAAGAATATAGAGAATTGAGAAAAGAAGTATTAAATCAAGACCGTCCGATCATTCATAATAATGACGGTTGTGATGCGGTATATTTCCCTATCAACGAATCGTATTCGCTCAGTAATTTTCTGGACAAGCGTTCTTCCGGTCTGATTGGGACGGATGTAAAGACCCTTTCATATTGTACTATTGCATCGGGTTTTGGAAATTTTACCCATCGGACAAAGGTAGGTGAGGAATTAACAGATCACGGATTTAATTACGGTCTCCGTGATGATGCAAGAAACATAACTGCCGAAATGTTTGCCCATGGAACTGATCCTTTAAAGGCTACTGTTGAGTTCGCACATGAGCACGGATTTGAGGTTTTTTGGTCCAATCGTATGAACGATACACATGATGCGGCCCATAAGAGAGATCAAAAGTTTTATTTATGGACTGAATTCAAAGAAAAGCATCCGGAATATTTATTTGGTGAGATAGGAGAACATCTTCCGAATGGAAGGTGGAGTTCGTTGGATTTTAGTAATAAAGAGGTTCGGGATTTGTGTGTGGAATTTTATCGAGAAGTCTGTGAAAATTATGATGTTGATGGAGTGGAGTTGGATTTTTTTAGGCACCTTGAATTATTCGGGAATGTTGGCAAGGGTGGAGTTGCAACTAAGGAACAAGTGCATCTTATAACGGAAATGGTCAAAAGAATCAGGATGGTTACTGAAGAAATCGGGAAAAAACGAGGAAAACCTATTTTGGTATTAACGAGGATTCCGACGAATCCAGAATACGCTTTGAAAGTTGGAATTGATATAAAGAGTTGGATCAGCGAAGAATTGGTTGATATAGTTGTAGGGTCGGGATATTTCAGATTGGATTTCTGGGAAAATTTTGCAAAGTTGGGGTTGTCAAACAGCGTGAAAATTTATGCAGGGTTTAGTGAATCTCGAGTGAAAGATGAGCACCCCTTCTTGATTCGACAACAAAATGCTGTTTTCAGAGCTCGAGCAGCAGCAGCCTGGTCAGCAGGAATAGATGGGATATATGTTTTCAACCAATATAATACAAGAGTCAAATTTTTATCGGAAATTGGTGATCCTGAAAAACTAAAGACTACCAATAATTTATATTTTGTAACATATAGGGATTACACTGCAGATAGATACCTGAAAGGGGGGAATGATTATTTTAGCACTTCAAGAATATCTCCTACAAGTGGGAATCATCGTAAGTTAGGTTCAGGTCCAATTGATTTTAGAATTGAGATAGGCGATGAATCCCAATCCGCTGAGGTATTTTTACCGGTCTGGACGAAAAATATAAATCCAAATGATTTGCATGTACAAATTAATGGTAAGCGCACTTCATTGGTCACGTCAGAGGAAAATGGACTTGTAATATTTGAGTTAAATCAGAATCATTTAAAAAGTGGAATTAATGAGATGACTATGGATTATGTGGGGGCTAAAAAGGACGATATTTGGATTAAAGATGCTGCTGTGTTTTTCTGTCGTGATAAGTCCGATTTGGAGTTGAGGGATCTCATTAATGTATGTATTTCAGATTAAACGTTTATCTCAAGTGAAAATAGCAGAAGTATTACCAATAAGGCATGGTGAAATATGGACTCTTGCAGGACAGGCAGGAGTAAGTTATTCGGTTTCCAGGTTGCCAATGGATGATGATGGAAACCCTTCCGTAGAGTATCTGGATTTATTGCAGCTGAGGAATAAACACCGGGACTATGGGTATTCACTGGAAGTTATTGAACCGGATTTAAATTGGCAGTTGAATAAGTTTAAGTTGAATCTCGAAGGAGGGGATGAAGAAATAGAGGCGTGCAAGAAATTAATTAGAAACATGGGGGCCCTCGGAATTCCGGTGTTGTGTTATAATTTTATGGCTCATTTCAATTGGGTAAGGACTTCTTTCTCTGTCGAGGGAAGAGGTGGGGCATTGGTGTCGGAATATGATCATTCTCAGGTAGAGAATAGTCCAACGACAAGATACGGTATTATCGGAAAAGATTTTTTGTGGGAAAGGCTTGAATTGTTTTTAAAGGAGGTAATTCCTGTTGCAGAACAATCAAAGGTAAGGTTGGCTATCCATCCCGATGATCCTCCTGTGGACTCCATTCAGGGAATATCAAGAATTATTACAAGTTTTGAAGACCTGAAAAAGGTGATTACCCTGGTGCCAAGTGCTTTTAATGGGATAACCCTATGTCAGGGTACGATCTCGGCTATGGGGGAAAATGTAACCGAAGTAATCCGGGAATTAGGAAGTGAAAAAAAGGTGTTTTATGTACATTTCAGGGATGTTTCAGGTAGTGCCCAGAAATTTGTTGAAACTTTCCATGACGAAGGGCAAACGGATATGTATGAAACTGTAAAGAATTACATTAAAATAGGTTTTGACGGGCCTGTCAGAATTGACCATGTTCCCACAATGGAAGGGGAAAATAATACAAACCCCGGATATGAAACAAAAGGCCGTTTATTTGCCCTGGGATACTTAAAAGGATTATTTGAAGCAGCTTTGAAAGAAGTAGTATATGAAACTGAGGGATAAAGTAGCTATAATTACCGGAGCCTCGCGTTCAATCGGACGAGCGATTGCAATTGAATTTGCCCGACAAGGTGCCAAAGTCGTAGTTAATTATTATAAGAATAAAGATCTTGCGGTAAAAGTCGTAAAGGAAATACAGAACCTAAATGGTAGTGCCATTGCCATACAGGGTGATGTGTCAAAAGAGGCCGAAGTCAATGCCATGATTGAATCGACATTAAACCATTTTAAGAGAATTGATATATTGGTAAATAATGCGGCTATAGATCCTAGAAAAGAGTGGAATGAAATATCGGGTGAAGAGTGGGACCGGGTAATGGAAGTTAATGTTAAGTCACAATTTTTATGTTCGAAAGCGGTCTATCCTTCTATGTTACAACAAAGTTGGGGTAAAATTATTAATATTTCATCTGTGACCTTTTTTACCGGGCAAAGGAACTATGTCCATTATGTTGCTTCTAAGGGAGCGGTTATTGGTTTTACGCGGGCTTTATCTAGGGAATTAGGAGGTGAAGGTGTAACCGTTAACTGCGTATCATTAGGAGCCATACTTACAGAAACGGAAAGAGAAAAAGTAGGGACTGAAGAAAGGTACGCTGAAGTGTCGAAGAAACTTATTGAATTCCAAGCCATACCAAAGAGGCTAACCGTAGAAGACGTGCTGGGAACCTTTGTTTTCCTGGCTTCTTCGGGGAGCGATTCCATCACCGGACAGACTTTTAATGTAGATGGTGGCTGGATAATGCATTAAAAAAAAACAGGATATGTGATGAATTGTATGATTAATTATGGGATTATATGGGGAAGTATATTAAGTAGTGTTTTCTTTTTCGGAGGAGTAGAGAGCAATAATAGCCCTCTAATACCAGAGGGTATGCAAACAGGTGTCCAAAGTGATCCTGAGATACGATATTTTGATGAAGAAAATTTTACTGTTTATGGAAAATACCATGAAGAGGACAGCTACGGACGACTTCCCTCAAAGTGTAAAGATATAGTGCGTCCTGTTGTTTGGAAATTAAGTAAAAATTCGGCGGGTATAAATATCCGGTTTCAAACAAGCTCACCTGAAGTATGGGTGAAGTGGGAATTGCATAGTTTCGCTTCAAAATCCAACATGTCGGATATCGGGGCTTTGGGAATAGACTTGTATTGTAATGTGAAAGGAGCCTGGCAATATGTCAATTCGGGAGTGCCGAAATCCAAAATGAATGAAGTTATGCTCATATCGGATATGGATCAAATTAGCAAAAAGATGCTCGTTAACCTTCCCCTTTATGGTGGTGTCTCTAAAATAGAGATCGGAGTCCCGGTAGGATATACGGTTGAAAAATATGAGGAAACTCCGGAATTAGAGAATCCAATTGTATTTTATGGTACAAGTATAACCCAGGGTGCCAGTGCTTCTAGACCGGGAATGGCGTATCCCTCTATTATTTCCAGAAATTTGAATATGGAAACCGTTAATCTGGGCTTTAGCGGGAATGGTAAATTTGAGGCCTCTGTCTGTGAGAGTCTTTGTGATATGGAACCTTCTTTATTGGTACTTGATTGTACACCAAATTCATCACCGGAAATCATTGCTGAAAATGCACTCAACTTTATTTTGAATTTTAGAAAATGTCATTCGAATGTTCCGGTTATTTTGATGGAAAGTATAATCAGGGAGTATTCGTATTTTAGAAAAGCGGATGCTTCGGTTTTTGGGAGTAGTGCATATATCCAAAGGCAAAACAGCGCCTTGAAAAAAGTATATACGGAGGCTATGAAAATGGGTGTACCGGATCTCCATTATATGGACGGACAAAATTTGATTGGCCAGGATCATGAAGCGACAGTGGATGGGACCCATTTGTCGGACTTAGGTATGATGAGAATAGCAGAAAGGGTTCAAAATATGATACGACAGGTATTGAATCTTTAGATTGAAATCAATAAATTAATAAAATCCTTGTAAAGGCATCTTTAATGAAAAAAATAATTTTTTTATCTTATGTTTTCTTGATTTTCGCTTGTAGCGGACAGCATAATTCTAAAGGAAAGTCAGACAATCAATCATTGTCTTACCAGATTGTTTTAGATACCCTAATGCAGGGGTATTCGGATACGACATCCTGGTTTTATCCCAGTGTGGGAGTTGTAATAAATGATGACGGCAAGGAAGATTTACTGGTAATGACCGTACAGAAATGGCTAAGAGGTCGAAGTGATGTTTTTACACCGGTAGTCTCAAGTTACAGTAACAACGGCGGACAATCATGGTCCAGATTGGAAGACAAAAATAATGCTTTGGAATTTAGAGAAGGGGAGGATGGAATAACAACGGGTATGTGCAATTTTACACCGAAATGGCATGCAAAGTCTAAAACCCTGTTGGGGACATGCCATTCTGTACCTTATAAAGACAAGAGATTGATGAGTGGACGGAGGTCTCCCATTTGGTCAACCTATAATTTAGATAATCGCTATTGGAATAACTGGCAAGCACTTGAGTTGCCCGAGGAACCAATATACTATGAAACAAATGCGTGCGCAGACCAGAGAGTGGACATGCCAAATGGAGATATCCTTTTTCCAATATATTATCGGGCTGAAGGAGTAGAACCTTTTACCACCAGTGTGATAAGGTGTTCGTTTGATGGTGAATCTCTTACGTATTTGGAGCGGGGGTCTCAATTAAGTATAGATATTGAAAGGGGGTTATTCGAACCTTCGTTAACAAAGTATGGCGATCAATATTATCTGACCATGCGAAATGATAAAAAGGGCTATTGGGCAGAGAGTTCTGACGGTCTTACTTTTTCAGAACCAGAGGTTTGGCATTTCGATACCGGAGAAGAACTAGGTACATATAACACCATGCAACACTGGGTTACACATTCGGAGGGATTGTATCTTGTATATACAAGAAGGGGTGCCAACAATGACCATATAATCAGGCATAGGGCGCCATTATTTATTTCCGAAGTGGATACTGCAACTATGTCACTAATAAAGAGTTCGGAAAAAGTAATTGTGCCAAATCGGGGAGCCCGTCTTGGAAATTTCAGCGTTTCAAATATTAATGAGAACGAAACCTGGATTACCGTAGCGGAGTTGATGGTTGGAGAAGGAGAGGAAGAGTATGGCGCAAACGGGAATGTTTTTGCTGCAAAAATATTATGGAGTAAACCCAATAATAATTCAATTGAATAATATTAAAGTATGGAACATTTGACTTCAGGAACCCTCAATGGAATTTGGTGTTCTATTCAAATTCCCTTTAATCAAAATGACACTATAGATTTTGCAAGTTTGCAAACAGAGATAAATATCCTGACGAATTCATCTTTATCCGGTCTATATTCCAATGGGACAGCCGGAGAATTTTTCAACCAGACTGAATTAGAATTTGATCAAATCAGTGAAATGTTTGCCTCAAGTTGTCATCAAGCAAATATTCCCTTTCAAATAGGAGCTAGCCACATGAGTCCCGTTATTTCCCTGGAAAGAATAAAACGGACGAAAGCTTTGCAACCCTCCGCGTTTCAAATAATTTATCCCGACTGGCTGACACTTAATTACGATGAACAATTGTCATTTTTGGACGGGATTATCGAAGCAGCGGATCCGATTCCTGTTGTTCTATACAATGCGGGCCATTCAAAAACAGTATTGAATCCCTGTGGGTTTAAGAAACTGTCTGAAGAATTCCCACAACTTATTGGAATTAAAGTGGTAGATGGTGGTCCTGAATGGTATAAAGAAATGCGGGAAATGGATCTTGAAGTTGCAGTATTTACTCCTGGACATCGATTGGCGACAGGGATAAAGGAAGGTGTGTCAACAGGATCTTATTCCAATATTGCCTGCCTGGATCCGGAAGCAGCCCAAATATGGTATGATATTATCCTCAGCGATATAGATGAGGGTTTGAGAATTGAAACGAAAGTTTTGGAGTTTCTTAATAAGTGTATTTTGCCCTTTTCGAAAAAAGGCTATTCGGATGCGGCACTTGATAAATTTTTGTGGTCTCTGAGCGGGAGAGATACCACTGACACTAAATTGCGGTGGCCCTATAAGGGTATTGACAGGGAATATCTAGGAGAGATTAGGAAGTATGGAAGAAAAATTCTTCCTCAGTTTTTTAATATCTGAATTAAAATAAAGGCTATAGGTTGCTGGTGTGTTTGAATGTTCAGATGAAGTATTCTATATGGATGCAGTTCTGGTAATTATTTAGAAAGAAATATAAGTGCGGGAGGAAAGAAAGTTAGTTTACATGATTTGGCAAGTATGTTTTATTAAAAATTAAATCAACACCGAGTCCCATTGGTCTTTAATGGGAGACCGGATAAATCCAACGTCCTTTCTGTCAATGGGCAGAAAGCGTTGGCCCCGGTCTTAATACAAGCGAAAATGATTTCTTTAATTGATATTAAGTAAATATATGGTAATTTTAGATCATGTTTCATAGAGATCTACTCTGCATTGTGAAGCAGAATATTCTTTTATTACCTCCAGTTAGAATCCAATATTAATTTTCCGTTACGTTTTTTCTAATTTTTATTTTAAATTGAGCGCGATTGCTGGTTCTGATTAATTATTATATAGTAATAGGCGCTTGTTTTGTCTTCCGAATTAACATACGAATATGCATTACACAGTTCCTTTTCGGCAAAAGAACGAAAAGAAAACGAAGATAGCTCGGCATGGTCAGAGGATAAACTCTGGATAAAATTCCTGGCAGGGCATGAAGATGCATTTGCTAGAATTTACAGTGATTACGCCGATCATCTATATAGTTATGGAATGAAGTTGGTGAATAACCGGGAACGAGTGATGGATGCTATACAGGATTTGTTTACAGGAATGTGGGAATCCCGTGAGCGATTGGGTGAGGTCAAGTCTATCAAAGCATACCTATTTATTTCATTGAGAAGAAAAGTTTTTTCCAATTCAAAGAAGGAAAGAAAAGTGGAACTTATTGGTGATAATAATGCCCTATTTCTAAGGGTTCATACACCTTCTTCCGAACAAAATCTTATTGAAAGGGAGCAGTTGGATAAAGAATATAATGAATTAAGCAATGCCATGGCCAGTTTAAACGCTAGGCAAAAAGAGATTGTTTACCTCAAATTCTACGCCAGGTTGAGTTATGATGATATTGCCGGTATTATGGAAATTGATAAAAAGGCTAGTTACAATTTAATGGCCCGAACACTTGAGCGGTTGAAACAAGTGATGGGTGGGATGTTGGCGATATTGTTTTTATTGAGTGTATTGAAAACATAGATTTTCTAATTATGTCTTTTATTTAGCAAATAATTGATCCATATTTTTAAAGGCTTTAAACTCCAGGGCGTTTCCCGAGGGATCTTTAAAAAAAAGAGTCGCTTGCTCTCCAATTTCTCCCTTAAATCGAATATATGGGTCAATAATAAATTCAATATTTAAGTTAGTTAATCGTTTTGCGAGGTCCTTCCAATCCTTCATAGTCAATACGACCCCGAAGTGAGGTACCGGTACATTATGCCCATCAACAGGATTATTTTTTTTTATTGTGGTGTCATCATTTTGGTCTACAATATGCAGAACCAATTGATGGCCATACAGATCTAGATCTACCCATTTATCGGTAGACCTTCCTTCTCTACAATTCAGAGTTTGGGTATAAAATGTTCTCGTTTCAGTAAGTTCTTTTACCGGAATGGCAAGATGGAATGGTTGTAACTTGTCCATATTTTAATAGTTTTAAAAAATCTAGATGAATATAATCCTTATTTGTTTATTTATGGGAACAGAGTAATTGATTCTTGTCAGTCTTGCGGCTCTTTTTGTGGTTTTTCCAAATAGGCATCAATTTTTTATCATGAATAACTTTGGAGTCTCTTTTCATGAAGTCTGTCAAGTCGTTAAGTCTGGGATTCAACAACTTGATAAACAAAGAGTTTCGCGTCTTAGTGGCGGAAAAGTATCTGCCACGAAAATACCAAAGCACTAAAGTTGACCAAAAGGATTTTGTGCGGTTTTGTGGAATAGAACTTTGGTGGCAAAAAGATAGCTGCCACGGAAGCAGGAAAACAGGAAATCCCACGAAAATAAAATTCGATCAAACTCGTGTAATAGTATGTTGGTGGTAAAACTGTGCCGATTTTCAATTAACAAAGCGTTTAATTCCCTTCCCGGTATTTACTACATTGAAATTAATTAAATATCATAGTCGATTGTCGGTGAGTTTGAGCTGGCTTACTAATTTGGGCACTCCAAACGGGATTTAGTGTATCGACTGCTTTTAATTCACAAATGACTTCATTTTCTACCAGGACATCCAACCAGAGGCCTTATTGAATATTATATCATCATAAACTATAGGGATATCAATTTGACGGAGGGCTTGTAATCCCATTCTTGACAATTCATGGTAAAAGCAGGTTTCGTATACCCTTTCCTGTAATCTCGGACCAAGTGTGCTATGAACCAGGAATGCGGCATGCACTATTTTTTTCCAATTGCTTCTAAATGATCGGGAATAGGTTCGTAAGTCCTTTTGTTCATTGGTAAGAGTATTTGTAATAAAAGTTTTCCTCTTTAATGTACGTTAAAAGTGGGATGATATAAAATCTTTCGTGCTATTTAGCGCGTTTGTGCATTAGTGGCGAAAGAAGTATCTGCCACGAAAGCAGAAAAGCCTGCCGAACTCTGGTGGGCACCAGATTCCTCCAAAAGCATTTCGTGCATTTCACTGTATTAGTGCCTACCAAAGGTAGGTAAACCTTGGTGGCAGAAAAAAATAAAAAAAATTCATTTTTTACCGAGTAAAAATGGAAATAGCCTCTCTATTACTATATACAACCTGGTAGACCATATAAATGACAAACTATAACGACTATAAGAAAGATGATTTTGTCCTCGATGAATATTTTCAGCAATGGGTATTGGAATCGGATTCTGAAACTCAGAAATTCTGGACTAACTGGCTGAAGTTGCATCCTGAAAAGGGAGAGGTTATAGATGAGGCCCGAAGAACAGTTATTCTACTTTCTGAAGAGATGAAGGTAGAAAAATTGTCAGAGGGTGACTATAATGCTATGTGGCAAAACATTTCGGAAAGGAAGAAGGGAAAAAGTAAGCACATTTTTAGCCAGAATATTTTAATCAGGGCTGCGGCTGTATTTATTGGGGTGTGTGTGTTGGCTTATGGTATTTTGAAGACGGATATTTTCAAAATGGAATCAGTTGTACCAATGGAAATTACATCCGGAATTACTTTAGAGCTTCAGGATGGTTCGATAGTCCCGCTTGATGAGAGTGTTTCCAGGGTGATCTCGACAGATGGAGGTAAAAAAGTTGTTACCCAGGACTATCACAAACTGGTATATGAGTCTAGTGAAAAGGAAACTGGACATGAATTGGTATATAATATATTGGCGGTACCGTATGGGAAAAAATTTGAATTGGTTTTGTCGGATGGGAGCCACATATATTTGAATTCAGGTTCCCGTCTTCGTTATCCTGTTCAGTTCCTGAAAAATACGCCAAGGGATGTCTACCTGGATGGTGAAGCATACTTTACGGTATCCCGGGATAAGTCCCGTCCTTTTACGGTTCGAACGGGAGAAATGGACACCCGGGTTTTCGGAACCAAATTCAATGTGTCCAGCTATGAAAATGATCAAAATACATATACTGTACTTGTAGAGGGTAGTGTGGGGGTATACAATTCAGGGAACGACGACAATGGGGAGTCAATGAAATTAATACCCGGGCAACGAGCAATTTTTGAAAAGGGTAGTATTGGTATAGAGGAAGCAGACATAGCAAAGTATACAGCCTGGGTTGAAGGTAAACTGCTTTTTACGGATGATCGCTTTGACCTTATCCTCAAAAAGCTGGAGCGGCATTTTGATGTGGAAATTGATAATCAATTTGGGGAAATCAACGGACGCAGATTTACCGGAACTTTCAGGAATGAAACACTGGATCAAATTCTCAAAGTATTTAGAGCTCATACGTCATTTAAATATGAAAAAAATGGAGATAAAATCACAATTAAAAAGTAAGAAATGAAAGCAACAGGAAAATTAGGAACTACCTAGTCACCTGGTGCACTAAGGTATACCTAGAAAAATAATAGAATATAAAAGGGGTAAAGTCTTTCCTATAAATATATGGGGTAGGAAGGAAAGTAAAAACCGGAATCCCGTGTGGAGCAGGATCCCGGTTGAAATTCGATTTATGTCATAGTTATTAACAAAAATCTATTCAAAGTTATGAAAAAATTCAGGGAATGGCTTGATTTCAAGCCTGGTCCGGTTCAAAAACTCGGTCTAAAAATGAAACTCTCACTGATCCTTATCATTGGAGTCATATTTCAACTACACGCGGAAACAAGTTTTAGCCAGGAGAGTGCAATCTCACTAAACTTAAAATCTGCTACTGTGCTTGAGGTAATTGAAACCATAGAATCCAATTCGGAATACCGGTTCTTTTATAGTCGGGAAGATATTGATTTAGAAAAGAAAGTCAGTGTCTATGCGAAGGAAGAAAAGATTGAGGTGATTTTACATGAACTTTTTAGTCAATTAGCGATAAAATTCACAATAATTGACCGTCAAATTATCCTTGTTCGCAAACCATTAGAAAAGTTGACACCAATAGGCTTATTAAATCAACCAAAATCGCAATTACTAACCAAAAAATATAAGCATATAAGAGTGCTGCCTATTTTAGATTTATCTGGAATAGTAAGAGATATAAATGGAGAGCCATTGATAGGAGTTAATGTCCTTGTTGAAGGTACAAACCAAGGAACTTCTACTGATTTTGAAGGAAGATTTCAATTAGAAGATATTTCTGAAAATGCAATGTTGACCGTTTCTTATATTGGATATAAGACGCAAAAGATCAAATTGAATGGGGAAACGAGTATTGAAATTACGTTACTTGAGGATTCACAAACACTTGATGAGGTAGTGGTTGTAGGGTATGGTTCTCAGAAGAAAGTAAATTTGACAGGATCAGTAGACCAAATAAGTGGAAAAGTATTAGTAGATCGGCCTGTGACAAACATAGGGCAGGCTTTACAAGGTACAATAGGGAATCTTAATATTAGTGTGACAGGTGATCCAGGCGGACCTGGGACGCCAGCAACATATAATGTAAGGGGGTTTACCAGTATTAATGGTGGTGAGCCATTATACATAGTGGATGGTGTACCCATGGACAATCTACAAAATATAAATCCGAACGATGTGGAATCTATTTCTGTTCTCAAAGATGCTGCGTCATCTGCTATTTATGGGGCTCGTGCTGCTTATGGAGTGATAATGGTTACGACAAAGAGAGGAGAGAAGAATGAAAAAATTCAATTAAATTTTTCTTCTAATGTTGCTGCCAATACCTATACAACAATACCTCAAATGGCTAATTCTATGGAATATGCTATTGCCAATAATTATGCGTCCGAAAATAGTGGATTGGCACCATTATATAGTGAAGATGCATTATCGAGGATTGAACAATATATAAATGATCCAGGCAGTATTCCCGTTACACAGCCAGACCAGAATGATCCTAATAGATGGGATTATCAAAATGCCAATGCGAATAACGATTGGTATAGTGTATACTTAAAACCGTATTCTTTGAATCAGACTTATAACTTAAGTGCAAGAGGTGGCAGTGACAATACTACATATTACCTTTCGTCTGGCTTTTTAAACCAGGGAGGCCAACTAAGATATGGGGATGACCTTTACCAGAGGTTTAATTTTAATAGTACGGTTCGCACCCAGGCTACAGATTGGTTGAGTTTTGAACTACGTACTAAATTTAGTAGCGGTAAAAAAGATACGCCTTTTCCGTATGCCGATTTACAAGGAAACTGGTTTCATTTAGCAGGTACCCGTCGTCCTACATGGCCTGTCCGAAACCCAGACGGTGTGTTGAGCCATATTTCTGCTTTGACTTATCCCGCTGAAGGAGGACGAAGTATAAGCAATGAAAGAAACTTATGGCTTTCTGGAGCTACTGAGATTGACATAACAAAAGATTGGAAAGTCAATATCGATTATACATGGAATGGAGCCAATAATTACTATAGTAATCACGATGCATTTGTATATGCATATGGTATTGATGGTTCAAAATATAGTATTGGGCATTCTCGAAATGCAATAAGTAAACAATATCATTCAAATTCATATAATAGTTTGAATGCGTTTACATCTTATGAAAAGGAATTAGGTAACCATTATTTTAAAATTTTAGTGGGACAGCAATTGGAATTATTTACTTTTTCCCAGTTAAATGGTACCCGGTATGATTTAATTACTGACGAAATTCCTGCGATGGGGGTTGCAACAGGTGATCAATTTTCTTCTGATGGCGTATCTGAATATGCTACTATGGGTACTTTTGGCCGATTTAATTACAATTATAATGAAATATATTTATTGGAGCTTAATGCTCGATACGATGGTACCTCCAAATTTCCGGAAGGGGATCGTTTTGGAATATTCCCGTCAGTATCAGTAGGGTATAATATCGCTAAAGAGCAATTTTGGGATATTGCTTTAATTGATAATTTGAAATTCCGTGGATCGTATGGAGCATTGGGGAACCAGGATGTAAGGAATTATTTGTATTTATCAACTATTGGCATTGGGTCTAATCTTAGCTATTTAATCAACAATACACGTCCCAATTATTTAGGGGTTCCGGGATTGGTGTCTGCTAACCTTACATGGGAAAAAGTAACCAGTTTGGATTTTGGTGTAGATGTCTCATTAATGAAAAACAAATTGGATGCATCATTTACCTGGTATAAACGGACAACGTCTGATATGTTAAGTTCTCCAACATCTTTACCTGCAGTTCTAGGTGCAGGAGTCCCTTTAGAAAATAATGCTGACCTGGAAACCAAAGGGTTTGAATTATCTGCAAAATGGCGAGATAATATAGGTTCTGACTTCAATTATAATATTGGGATAGTATTATCTAATTATTCTTCAGTTATAACCAAAATTTCAAACAACCCAAATAAATTATTAAACTCTTATTACGAAGGTGGTGAAATCGGTGAATATTGGGGATATGAAACGGTGGGAATAATAAATTCACAAGAGCAAGTTGAATGGATGATAAGTCTTACTGAAGGAACTTCACCATTCTATAAGGATTGGGGCTTAGGAGATATTGAATACAGAGATTTAAATGGTGATGGAACCCTTGATTATGGAAGTAATACGCTGGATGATCATGGAGATTTAAAATTGATTGGAAATTCGACGCCTAAGTTTCCGTTTGGAATTACTTTGGGAGGAGATTGGAAAGGATTATATTTAGATATGTTTTGGCAAGGTGTTGCCAAAAGAGATGTTTGGCTGTCTGGCACTAATTTTTGGGGTTGGTTAGGAGGGTATGGATCCGCCGTATGGAAATCAACGTTGGATTATTGGACACCAGAGAATACGGATTCTTATTGGCCAAAGCCCTATTCTACAAGAGAAATATCTAAAAACCAGCAGGTTCAGACGCGTTATTTACAAAATGCTGCGTATTTGAGGTTGAAAAACATTCAAATAGGATATAATCTTCCCAATCCCATACTCAATGTACTTAAAATGAGAAGTGTTAGGATGTTTTTAAGTGGTGAAAATGTGATCACGATCTCTGAAGTTAATGAAAATTTCGACCCGGAAGCAATCGGAGGTGGTTGGGGATCAGGAAAAATCTATCCCTTATTGAAGAGTTATTCCTTTGGGTTGAATATCGGTTTATAATACGTTTAAATAAAATATAATGAAAACTATATATATATATGTGATTTTTGCTTGTGTGCTAGGTGTATCCTGTGAAGAATACCTGAATCGACCTCCACAAGATTCCATTACGGATCAAGAGATTCGATTTTCGCAAAATGAGATGGAGCTCTATTGTAATCAATTTTACCCCAGTCTACCGGGTGCTGCGGTAGGGGGATATTTCACAGGGCCATTTTTTGCAGATTATTCATCAGATAATATGATCCCTAATGATTATAACTATAATGCTAGATTGTCCGGATCCATTACGGTTCCGCAAAGCGGAGGAGGATGGAGTTGGGGAAGTATCAGAGGTGTAAATTATTTTTTAAATAATTATTCGTCTACCGAAGAATCCTGGAACATAACAAAACAGTACGTAGGGGAAATGTATTTCTTTCGGGCTTATTTTTATTTTAATATGTTAAAAAGATTTGGAGACCTTCCCTGGTACAATGAGCCATTGGCCACTAATGATTCAGCTCAATTGTATGCGGAGCGATTACCTAGAAATATTGTTGCTGACTCTATTTTAAATGATTTGGATAAAGCAATTGATTATTTACCCGAATTTGGAAGATCAGCCCCCCAAAGATTGTATCAGGATGTAGCTTTGGCATTCAAATCCAGAGTGGCATTATATGAAGGAACATGGGAAAAATACCATCAAGGGACTGAATTTGGTGTAGAAAACGCTGATTATGACAAATATTTTGAAATGTCGGCTGATGCAAGCCAAAGAATAATGGATAGTGGTAATTTTTCGATAAGTGAAGGTGACAAAGAATCCAGAAATTACTGGAATTTATTTAATCAATCTGACTTGAGTGGCAACAATTCTGTGATTTTTTGGAAGAAATTTGATCGAAGTGAAGGTTTGACACACAATGCTACAGCCATACTTGCTCTTGAGGGAGGAGATTGTGGAGTATCAAAATCCTTAGTGGATTCTTATTTGTGTAATGATGGCATGCCTATTTCTCTAAGCTCTTTGTACAAAGGGGATGATTCCGTAATGAGTTTAATTCAAAATCGTGATCCGAGATTGGAACAGACCATTTTCGTTCCAGGGGATCCCAGGAAAATTATGAATGGGGATACCATTGTTAAATTTACCTTACCAGATATTACACAACCCGGGGGAACGGTAAATATCACTGGTTATCACCTATTTAAAGGTGTTAATCCAGATGATAGCCAACATTCGGGAGGTAGTGATGTAGCCAGTATTACATTCAGATATGGTGAGGTTTTGCTAAATTATGCTGAGGCTAAAGCTGAACTGGGATCCTTAACCCAATCTGACTTGGATCTATCTATTAACTTATTGAGACGAAGAGTGGGAATGCCATCTTTGAATTTATCAGTTGGATTTTCTGACCCGAATTGGAATTTCCCTGGTTTGTCCCCCCTGTTAAATGAAGTTAGACGAGAAAGGAGGGTAGAACTTGCGTGTGAAGGTTTTCGATTTGATGATTTAATGAGATGGTCTGCAGATCATTTAATTACTCGACCATCTTATGGGGCAAAATTTTCACAATTTGAAGGAAAAAGTTTTAATCCTCCGCTAGAGAATATTCCAGTTAGTGACGATGGATATATTTTTCCTTATAAGGATACCCCGGCAGAAGACGGTTTACCCTTTGATCAGAGTAAAAATTATTTAGATCCGTTACCTAATTTGGAACTTGTTCTCAACCCTAATTTGGTGCAAAATCCGGGATACTAAATTTGGAATTTAAATTTTCATCGGTCTGTACATAAATGATATAATAATTAGCAAGGAATTGAATTTATATTCGGAAAAATATCTATCTAGTGTTGGGAGTGTTTATTTTCGCATCAATATGATATAATATGAAACGAAGAAATTTTCTTTCCCTTTTGCCAGCATCCGGAGGAGCTTTGGCTACGCCTTCCTTAATAGGTAGATCAAGATCGGCTTCTTCCATTCAAAATAAGAAAAGAATTCGGTCGGAAGATGAATTATCTGCGGACGTAGTCATAGCAGGAGGGGGCCTGGGGGGTGTAGCTACAGCATTGGCAGCATGTCGAAACGGTCTTCATGTAATCCTTACTGAAGAAACCCAATGGATCGGTGGGCAAATTGCTCAGCAAGGAGTACCCCCGGATGAACATAGCTGGATAGAAACACATGGGGCGCCACAATCGTACCGGGATTACAGAACCCGGGTTCGGGACTATTACAGGAGGAATTATCCCATGACCCTAGAAGCTCGAAAGAAAGAACGACTCAATCCCGGAGATGGATCCGTATCAAGGATCTGTCACGAACCTCGTGTATCCGAAGCGGTTTTACGGGAAATGCTGAATCCATATATCAGTGCAGGGAAACTGAAGGTATTGACAAATTATAAAGTACACGCCGGTGACACGGAAGGAGATGAAGTGAAAGCCCTGGAATTTTTGGATACCAAAGAGGGTGGATCGGTCTGGATTAGTGCGCCATATTTTGTAGATGCTACGGAGTTGGGTGATGTATTGCCGTTGACCAATACAGAATATGTCACGGGAACTGAATCCCGGAATGAAACCGGTGAATTGCATGCTCCTGAAAAGGCGGATCCTCAAAATCACCAAGCCTTTACGTTGTGTTTTGCAATGGACTATCAACCTGGGGTAGATAATACGATAAATAAACCATTGTATTATGATTTCTGGAATAATTACGTTCCTGATATGAATCCTCCCTGGGCGGGCAAGATATTGGAATTAAATTATTCCAACCCGCGGAATACAAAACCCAAAGACCTCGGTTTTCACCCGGAAGGGAAAAAGACCGGAGATAAATTAAATCTGTGGTTATACCGGAGAATGATCAATAAAAATAATTTTCTTCCGGGAACATATGATGGTGATATTACAATTGTTAACTGGCCCCAGAATGACTTTTTCGAAGGAAATTTAATCGATGTAACAAAAAAGGAATTCAATAAGACGGTAGAGGATGCCCGGCAATTAAATCTATCCTTGTTTTATTGGCTTCAGACCGAAGCACCCAGACCTGATGGGGGATATGGTTGGCCGGGTTTGAGACTGAGAGGGGATGTGATGGGAACTGAAGATGGAATGGCTTTGTATCCGTACATTCGTGAATCTAGACGGATAAAAGCAGAATTTAGGGTGTTGGAAGAACATGTTGGAGCTGAAAATCGGAAAATGGTGGCTGGACAGGAAAAAGGGAAAAAAGCGGCTGAATTCTATGACAGCGTAGGGACTGGCTACTACCATATCGATTTGCATCCAAGCAATCGAGGTGATAATTATATAGATTTTGGCTCTTTGCCTTTTCAAATTCCTTTGGGTTCGTTATTACCGCAGCGGGTAAATAATTTGCTACCGGCGAATAAAAATATTGGTACTACCCATATCACTAATGGTTGTTACCGGCTTCACCCTGTAGAATGGAGCATTGGTGAAGCAGTGGGAATGTTGATCGCTTACGCCAATAAAAAAAATGTAATTCCCAGGGCTGTCCGGGAAAAAGAAAACTTATTAGCTGACTTTCAGGAATGGATTAAGACACAAGGGCTGGAGACGCATTGGCCTGAATGATATGAGTAAGCTGGGTTCGATGAAAAAAATGGAAGCTCTGAAGGAGCGAAATATCATAGCCCTGGGTTTCACCCAGAGCATGAATAATGTAAGTAATTCATTTCTGGCATTGATTTCCGGAATGCGATGCCTTGGGCATTGCCAATTAGCAAAAATAATGGCAGAAATATTTATTCGCCGAATTCGCTTGAATAGATTAAAGTTGATAACAAAATTTATTCTTTCTATGGTTTTGTCGGTATTCTGGATCACAGGACAGGCGCAAATAGGTGTTCAGGTTCTGAACAAAGGGATCGGTGGTAATACAACGGTGGATTTGTTGGGTCGTCTGGACCGGGATGTGATCTCCGAACAACCCGATTTGGTCCTTTTGATGGTGGGTACAAATGATCTGTTGAATTCCCGAAAAATGCTTTCATTTGTTGAGTACAGAAAAAATATTATACAAATAATTGAAAAGCTTAAGAAAAGTAATGTTGAGTTGGTATTGATGAGTCCTCCCCCTGTGGATAGTGTATATCTATTTCAACGGCATGATCGCGGAAAGTTTATCACTCCTCCTGACGAAAAGTTAGAGGCTGCCCGTAATATGTTAGAAAAAATGAGCAGTGAATATGGTTGTCATTTTATTGATGTTTTTAGTTATTTCAGAGGTAATGGTATCCCTGAACATAACAAAGACGATATTATCCGTAACGAGCATAATAATGATTCTGCTGATGGTGTCCATTTGACAAAAAAGGGGAATCAGTTGCTGGTATCTTTTATCTTTAAGAATTTATTGGAATATGGGCAATTAATCCGAGGGATACGTATTATTTGTTTTGGAGATTCACTCACCTTTGGAGCATCCATGAAGGGTAAGGGAACATCAACGGGTGATACTTACCCGGCGGTTTTGAAGAGGGCGTTGGAAAGACACCTGGAGCCTTGATGCCAAAGAGTGGAGTGGGTTTCAGAAAAGGATTAGAGTTTGAAAGGGACAAATAATCCGACCCTAGCCGGGTCTTTTGAAAGTATGACGATGTAAACTAATGTATTGTGACCACCCCGCTGGGGTCTTTGCAATATACATTATAGGCTTCACAAGCAATCCCGGAAGGATTGGAATGCGTTAACTTACCCGGCGGTTTTGAAGAAGGCGTTGGAAAGACACCTGGAGCCTTGATGCCAAAGAGTAGAGTAGGTTTCAGAAAAGGATTAGAGTTTGAAAGGGACAAATAATCCGACCCTAGCCGGGTCTTTTGAAAGTATGACGATGTAAACTAATGTATTGTGACCACCCCGCTGGGGTCTTTGGAATATACATTATGGGCATCACAAGCAATCCCGGAAGGATTGGAGTATGTTAGCCAAGATCATCAGGAATGAATATCGACACCAGAGGGTGTCGGATTATTTCTTGAATATGTTTATAAACTTTATGTAGTAGTATCGACAGTGGTCTTTACTTGGGGATATGAAGTAGTGTTACAGTTAGTTAAAGATTTGATATATAATTCCTTTAAAAATGAATACAAAACATATGAAGCAATTTTATATTTATCTATTATTGAGTTTGGTCCCTTTACTGGGGCTAAGTTCTTGTGAAACCGCAAGTGTTTTGCATGTGTCAGGTTCTGTGGAAAATGATTTAGTAAGTGTTTTAAATAAGCAAAATGAATTGGAAATTCGGTTGTATTCTTCTCCGCAAGAAGCGCTGGAAAGTGCGATAGAAGGTGAGGGCCTGCTTGTTTTATCAGCTTCATATCCTGAAGATAAGGTCTCTTTGACGGATAAATTTTACCAAACCGTGGTTAGTAAAAAGCTTCGCGCCTTTATCGAATACCCCGACTTTGTTCCGGGGGTGGAAATGGGTGACACTTACGAGGCTCAAGCAGAGCGAGCTGTAGTAAGGTCAGGATTTTTTGGCACAGAAGTGGATAGCCTGCAGATTTTAGGTTTAAATGGATTGCATTTTATTTCAAATAATGCAGATGGTGGTCATTTGGTGGCTGCAAAAGTTGCTGGTTTTGACTCGGCTATATTTGGACTTCCGGCCAAAACCACTTCCTTGTTGTTTTCATGGGAAGATCATCCTGTATTGATATCTACTACCAATTTAAGTCAATTTATTTCAGGAAGATTTGCACCTCAAAAGCAATGGGCCCATATTTGGAAAAGTATTATTGAATATGTTTCACCTCAAACATCTATTGGGGAGTTGGAGTGGACGCCCACGGTAAGCACTACATTTTCAAAAAACGAAGACCTGCCTCAGGATTTTCAAAAACTAAGCATTGGGAGAGGAATTCAATGGTATAAAGAAGCCAAAATGCTTGTTCCCGGCGGGTATGAAGATAAATTGCAGAAAATGTTAGATAAAGGAGATCAACGAATGGCATGGGATGCTTCCATTCCTTATGGCGACGGTTCAGAAGGCGCCTTCGAGTGTATATTTTCTGAAATAGATGAAAATGGTAGCCAACCTATTGGGATTATTAAACGGGGTGATTGTATAAGTGAAACGGCTATGGCTTTTGCAACAGCGGGTGCATTATTTGATAAAGCAGAATATCTATCTATTTCTGAAAATTTATTGGACTTTTACTTATTGGAATCGATAGCAACAAAAAAAGAATACGGTGACCCCAGACACGGTGCCTATGGATTGATTCCCTGGGGAATTAGTAATCAGGCTTGGTTCAAAGCCAGTTATGGGGATGATAACGCTCGTTTTTTATTAGGTGCATTGACGAGTTCAGCATTGACAGGTGCGGAACAATGGGATAGAATTTTGATGAAATCGCTAGTAGCCCTTATACGGACAACGGGACAAAATGGCTTTAGAGGAAGTAGAATTGATTTGGCAAATTTTGAAGAAAATGGATGGCGATATTATCAGGATCGGGAAATATTAAATCTTTCCCCACACTTCGAAGCCTATTTATGGGCGTGTTACTTATGGGCATATGATAAAACCGGTGATAAAATATTTTTGGACAAAGCGAAGGAAGGAATTCATCTTATGATGGAACACTACCCTGATGGATGGGTATGGACCAATGGTTTGGCCCAGGAACGAGCCCGGATGATTCTACCTCTTTCTTGGCTGGTACGTGTGGATGACTCCAGGGAAAATAAAGAATTACTCTTGCGTGTGACAAAAGATTTTTTAGAGTTACAAGATGAATGTGGAGCCATACGGGAAGAATTAGGCAAACTAGAAATGGGGAAATACCCCCCACCCCAATCCAATGAAGCTTATGGAACAACAGAGGCCTCATTGATTGCCAGGAATGGGGATCCTGTTAGTGACCTGCTGTACACCACCAATTTTGCTTTCCTCGGATTGCATGAAGCGGCTTATGCTACAAAAGATCCGGAGATCGAAAATGCAGTTGACAAATTAGCAGCGTTTTTATGCCGTATTCAGGTACGGTCCGATAATCATCCCGAACTCGATGGAGGGTGGATGCGGGCTTTTGATTATGAAAGATTTGAACACTGGGGGTCAAATGCTGACCACGGTTGGGGAGCATGGGCTATTGAGACCGGATGGACACAAGGGTGGATCACTACTATTTTGGCGTTGAGAGAGTTGGATACTTCAATTTGGGACCTTACAAAGAATTCCAAGTTGGCTGAATATTATCCGGAACTAAAGAAAGAAATGTTGAAATGAAAATACTAATAAGAGGTACTTGATAATTAACTTCAATATTGGATAAGAAGCAAGTCGTAATTTTTACACGGTTTTGCTCTTTTTCAACAGCATATGTATCAAAAAAGCGTTAAAAAATTTTCGAAGCCTTGGATTATTGAACGAAATCCCATTTAAATATGGGATCTAAGAGCGTAAATCGCTCTTCGGTGAAATAACCTCGGTTCCCATGCCGAGGGTGGGCGTGACTTTTTCGATACGGTTTTTGACTGGAAGGAAAAAAATGCCTTTGAAAAAGTGCCCTTTTGCCACAGGCATCCCAATGGGGCTTTTGTTTCGTTTTCTTTGGGCACGCAAAGAAAATGAAAAAACAATAATTAAAAATTCGATTTTGAGCAAATTATGACTGTGTTTTCAAATTTGTCTTAAAAGTTATTCATGTTAATTAATGAAAAATGATAATAAACTCCGAAAAACTGTCGCAATACTATCACAAAGAACTCCATGACAAAGTCCTCCCTTTTTGGATTCAAAATTCAATAGACGAGGAATACGGAGGGTATTTTACGAGCCTGGATCGAGAAGGAAATGTATTTGACACGGATAAGTTTATTTGGTTACAATGCAGGCAGGTATGGACTTTTGCCAAATTTTACAATGAATTGGATAAGAATTCCGATTGGTTGGATATTGCTCAATCAGGAGCGGATTTTCTAATCCGCAATGGCAGAGACAATGACGGTAACTGGTATTTTTCCTTGACCCGGGAGGGGAAACCATTGATACAACCGTATAATATATTCTCTGATTGCTTTGCGGCGATGGCTTTTGGGCAATTGTATAGGGCTACCGGTAAAGAAAAGTATAAAGAGATTGCGAAGCTTACATTTGAGAATATACTGTCCAGGCAGCATAATCCGAAGAGAATATATTCTAAGGCGTACCCCGGAACCAGAAATCTACAAAGTTTTGCTTTGCCTATGATCCTTAGTAATCTGGTTTTGGAATTGGAAGAAGTTCTGGAAGAAGAGCAAGTGGAATCAACGATTGATCATGCGATAAAAACAGTAATGGAGGTTTTTTATCTTGAAGAGTTGGACGTCATTCTGGAAAATGTAAATAAAGATGGTACTTTTTCTGATACCTACGATGGACGGCTACACAATCCCGGCCATGTACTTGAAGCCATGTGGTTTATGATGGACCTAGGGTTCAGAAGAGGGGATAATGTCTTAATTAAGAAGGCCGTAGATATAAGTCTATCTACCTTGGAAAAAGGTTGGGACAAAGTCTATGGAGGGATATATTATTTTATGGATATCAAAGGTCATCCCCCTCAACAACTTGAATGGGATCAAAAACTTTGGTGGGTGCATTTAGAGGCGATGGTAGCTGCCTTAAAAGGATTTGCTTTCACAGGGAATATAAAAATGGCTGACTGGTTTGTAAGGCTACACGAATATGCTACGGCCCGGTTTCCGGATCCTGAATTTGGAGAATGGTATGGATATTTGAATCGGCAAGGGGAAGTATTACTGCCCCTGAAAGGAGGGAAGTGGAAAGGCTGTTTTCATGTACCGAGAGGGCTGTTCCAAATTGAAACGGTTCTCAAATCGATTATTAAAAACGAAATTTGATAAAACTCCAAGTCATGAATGATAAAATAACCGGGTATTTATGGAGAATTTGTTTGGTAGCATCTTTAGGAGGAATACTTTTTGGCTTTGACACTGCAGTGATATCGGGCACTTTTGGAATGGTGGAAGAGCAATTTGCATTGTCAAAGATACAAGTTGGGTGGTTTGGAAGTTCAGCACTGGTAGGTGCTATAGTCGGTGCATTTTTTGCCGGAGGATTAAGTGATCGGTGGGGGAGAAAACCTATTTTGATGTTGTCCGCACTATTATTTTTCCTATCGGCTTTATTTTGTGCTATACCAATGGACTTCTTTTATTTAATTGTGGCCAGGTTGATTGGAGGATTAGGAGTGGGAATGGCATCGGTTTTGTCGCCTATGTATATCTCTGAGATGGCGCCGGCACGTTTTCGAGGACGCCTGGTAGCTTTATACCAACTGTCAATTGTGGTTGGTATTTTGTTGGCTTACTTTTCCAATTGGATTTTATTGGAAAAGTCACAGAATGCGGAAGCAATGATAGATTTTGTGTGGTATGAGATGATATTTAAGAGTGAAGTATGGAGAGGGATGTTTGCCGCTGAAATGCTCCCTAGCGGATTATTTTTTCTATTATTATTCTCCGTTCCGGAAAGTCCCAGGTGGTTAATTGACAGGGGATTTAAGGAGAAAGGATTATCCATACTACGGAAAATAGCTCCTTCATCTAGTATACAGAAATTAGAAGAAAAGGACGAGGAAGAAATATCAGGAAAAGGTGTAAGAACCCTATTGCAGCCCGGATGGCGTCAAGCTTTGGCGGTGGGTGTCGGATTATCTGTTTTTGGCCAGTTTACCGGGGTTAACATTGTTATTTATTATGGACCACAAATCCTTGAAGGGGCTGGATTTGAACTTGATGGAGCGATTCAATTCCAGGTGTTAATCGGTGTTATTAACTTGATATTTACGATTATAGCTTTGACGCGAATTGATAGTTGGGGCCGTCGGCCCTTGTTGATTGGAGGAATGATTTCTGTCTTTTTGACCTTATGTGGAATTGGTTTTTCATTTGGTAGTGGAAGCTCAGGACTGGTAACAGTTGTTTTTTTATGTCTATATGTAGCCAGTCTGGCCATTTCTATTAATGCGGTAATTTGGGTTTTGATTGGAGAAATTTATCCTACGCACATACGTGGACAGGCAATGTCAATTGCCACTTTCGCCAATTGGGGAACAAATTTTGGCGCGGCATTTCTTTTCCCCTGGTATGTATCCATTGTTGGTTTAGGTGCCGGCTTTTTTACTTTTGCGGGGTTTTGCCTGATAGCTATTTTCTTTTTCTACCGGTATGTACCCGAAACAAAAGGTATGACTTTGGAGCAGATTGAAAAGTTTTGGATTAATAAAGAGATTTCAAAATGAAATATAAACTAGTAGTTTTTATACTTGGCATGCTTACATTTTGGTCTTGTTCGGATAAAAGGAATGAGGTTCGTATTTTAACAATCGGTCTTAATAATGATATTCATACAGAAATTCAATCCTTAGCAAAGGAAAGGAGCTGGTTAGTGGAAACTGATTCCGGGAGAATGGTCAATGCCGATTTCATTGATTCATATAGTTCCGTTATTTTACCTCTTTCGACGCTCGATAACCTGTATTACAGGGAACGCAATACAATTGAAAGGTACGTAGAGGCTGGAGGGGGGATGGTTGTTTTAATAGACACAGTTTTAAATTTTCCTGTGTGGCCGATCACAAAAAGAATTCAAAATGGCAATTATAATGTTATAGCTGGATCCGGTGAAATTCAAGTGATAAAAAAATTACAATCCATCGAGTGGTTAACACATCTGGAAAATTCAATAGGAAATAATAGTACACCGGATTACTCGCGTGTTCGCACACGAAAAATACCTGATGAAAAAAGGTATACACGGCAAATTTTGGTAGAGGGTATGGATGAGCCCATGCAAATGCAAATTTTACCCGATGGGAATGTATTAATTGTAGAACGAAAAGGGGCTGTGAAATTATATGATGAATCTGATGGGGATATTAGTGTAATAGCTCGCTTTAATGTATTTAGTGGAATAGAAGATGGACTTTTGGGAGTGGTTTTGGATCCCGAATATGAAAATAATCATTGGGTTTATTTTTATTATGCAGTTGGTGGAGATCAGTCAATAAATCGTTTGTCAAGAATGGTTTTTGATGACGGTGTTTTATATCAGGATACGGAAAAAGTTCTTTTGGAAATCCCTACACAACGTAGGTATTGTTGCCATTCGGCAGGATATTTGTTTTTTGACAGTAATGGGTTGTTGTACCTTTCTGTCGGGGATAATACCAACGCAGAGGAAGCGGAAGGATATATCCCAATTGATGAACGTCCGGGTAGACAATTGGCAGATGACCAGGCTACGGCTGCTAACACGAATGATCTTCGCGGAAAGATATTGAGAATTAAACCGGAAAATGATGGGAGTTATTCGATTCCGGAAGGAAATCTTTTTCCCGAGGGAACGCCCGGAACACGACCGGAAATATATATTATGGGTAGTCGAAATCCGTACCGGTTTTCCGTAGATAGTAAAACAGGAACAGTATTTTGGGGAGATGTTGGTCCGGATACCAAGGTTGAGGGAGAGGATGGATTAATGAGTTACGATGAATTTAATCGTGCGGATCAACCGGGATTTTATGGATGGCCGTATTTCCTGGGAAATAATCAAGCCTTTCCGTACTATGATTTCGAAACCAAAGAGGAAGGGCCAAGGTTTAATCCGGAAAACCCGGTAAATATTTCACCTAATAATTCGGGCTTGAAGAAATTGCCTCGGGCTCAATCCGCCTTTATTTGGTATGGAAGAGGGGTTTCAGGTAAATTTCCATTGGTAGGTAGCGGTGGAGCCAGTGCCATGGCGGGTCCGGTATTTCATGGTGAGGATTTTGAGGGTAAACCTTTTCGCTTACCGGATTATTACGAGGGTAAATTACTGATCTATGAGTGGATAAGAAATTGGGTAATGGCCGTAGAGTTTGATGAAAATGGTGAAATGGTTTTTATGGAGCCATTTTTAGATCAATTTAGTTTTTCTTCCCCTGTGGATTTTACTTTTGGACCGGATGGCGCTTTGTATGTGCTGGAATACGGGACTAATTGGTTTTCCAAAAACAATGATGCTAAATTGGTTCGGATAGAATACGTAGAAGGTAATCGTCCTCCGGAGGTAATCATTCGGACTGATAAAACTGTAGGTGCTCAGCCATTGGAAGTTGCGTTTGATGGTAGCAGTACAATTGATCATGATGGAGACCGATCATTGAATTATACCTGGAAAATTGAAGACAATGAATTGGAAGGAGAGGAAGTAGATTATACTTTCAATAATCCGGGAGTTTATGATGTGGTTCTCGAAGTTGACGATGGAAATGGAGGAGTAGGGAAAAGTACTATGCAAGTTAAGGTAGGCAACACACCTCCAGCTATCCGGCTAGAATTTGAAGGTAATCAAAGTTTTTATAGAGGCTCAAAAGAGATTCCGTATAAAATCGAAATTAATGATGCTGAAGATGGGAAAATACCTGAAGATAAAATTGTTACCCGATTCGACTTCCTGGAAAATAGAGAAGACCTTGCTTTGGTTCTTGGGAATACAGAAAGCGTAGGAAATAGCAAATACCAATTAGGGAAAATTTTGATGGACGAAAGTGATTGTCAGTCTTGTCATGATATCGACGAAGAATCAGTAGGTCCTAGATATAAAGCTATTGCTGCGAAATATGCGGGAAGAGAGGAGGCGGTAACACTTCTTTCACAAAAGATTATTGAAGGAGGTAGTGGAGTTTGGGGAAGTCGATCGATGACGCCTCATCCGGATTTAGGTAAATCAGATGCGGAGGAGATGGTAAAATATATACTCTCTCTGGATTTAGATAACATAGGAATACCAGCCAACGGTAATCTGATGTTTAATCGGCATACTTTAAAGAATGAGTCGGGGGCGTATGTGTTAATTTCAGAATATACAGACAAAGGGGGAAAAGGAGAGGTTCCTCCTATTCGATCTATTGCCCAGAATGTATGGATATCGCCCAAAGTGGAAGCAGAAATGTTTGATGAAGGGAATGTGGGAATAGCTACTATTACAACGGAGAATTTGAGTTATATCCGCAATATCCGTAGCGGGACTTTTGTGAAATTTAATACTATTGATCTCTCTGGAATTTCCGAAATAAAATACAGGGTTTTAGGAACAGGAAAAGGAGGTACTATTAATCTTCATCTCGATAGTGTTGATGGTCCTTTGGTGAGTTCTTTGGACATAAATGGGGATTCTGACAAGTGGGAAGAGTTGGTATCTGCTGTGGAATATGTGGATGGGGTGCATGACTTGTATTTTGTGTTTAAAAACGACGAAGCGGGTCATCAATTATTGTTTAATTTGGATTGGGTGTATTTTCAGTGAAAAATTATCTTCTATCTGTCTGCTGCCTTTCGGCTTCTGCCTAAGCCCATTTAATGATTTTATCAAGTCTGTTAAACAGGCGGGTTTTCCGATTTTCGGTATCTATTTCTATTCCGCAAAAGCTGCCACCGGTGGTATTCGAATATAAAACCAGGTAATACGTCCCTCCCAACAGTAGCCCGCAGATAGCGCGGATATCGACGTCGGTCCCTGCAAAAAACGGATCGGTTATGGCAAATATCTCCCCCCCCCCGAATTTTTCCCTGTCCTCACTGATTTCACTCATTAGCTTGCTCTTTTCGCTGATCTCCCAAAGAATGATTTTTTGGGTTTCGGAATCTTCAGACATATCTTCGAACAGGTTTTTGAACACATTTGTCAGGAAATCCTTGCCATGATCATGCTGATGCTGTTCGGCAAGTTCTTTTGACAGGTGGCTACTAAAAGCCGTCCAATAGTCCCTGCTTCGTACGTAGGTCGCTACCAGGTCGTCAGCAGACCCGAAGTAGCGATAGATGAGTTTCTTGCTTACCCCTGCGGTTTTCGCAATGTTGTTTACGCCTAGTTTGGTATACCCTTGCGTTCGGATGACTTCACCTACTGCGTTGATCAGTTTCAACTTTGTACGTTCTTTATTACGGAATTCGCCTTTCGGTATTTTTCGGGCCATTTTCTGTGACAGTTGTTTTTTATATCACGAGTATACGCTCAGATTATGCCACCTGGAGTTTGACGACTTCAAGTTCGGCTCCTTTTGCATAAGCTTCATTGCCCTTTTTTAGAACCAACTTGGTCATTTCAGACGAAAGATAGTAGTGCCCACAATTAGTACAGACTTCAGCCGGTACGTTTTTGATAAGAACGATGGTTTCTCCTTTTTCCAAAGTTACCGTCACGTGCCCTTTTTCAGTGATTCCATTTTTGCATAACGTACATTCCATGACTATTGAATTTTAGATTTAAAACTATCATCCCATATATTAGGGTCAGGTTTATAAGCTGTTATTATAACACAACTGTTTTCTTTTTTGTTGATGGCTATTACTACATGTAAAGGTCTACTATTAACAATTCCTAACAATAAACAACTCGGAAATGGTTTATCGTTCGGATAATCTGCGATAATTTCTCCAAATTTAATGATTTTATCAATCTCTTCTGTAGAAATATTTCGTTTAAACATCTGGATAACGGCATGATCACTATAAGTAAGTTCCTTGCATGTAAAATAGACAGTGTCCATATGCAGACATTTGTTTGTGATAATTACTTTCTCTTTCTTCAGATTTCTAACTCCATTTGTCAGAACAATTCAAGTAAAAATATAGTAATTATGTCACTAATCGGTAACAATTTTTATTTATGTCACCACTTGTTAAGATTTTAGTTCATTTTTTTGTATAAACCGGTTTTAAATAAGCTGAAGATAGCTCTGCTGTTTATCATGAATAAAGCGGGCTAAGCTTTCCGGTGCCAAAAATTTGGCTAATATTGTGTATTTTGTCGACGCTCATTTTTATAGTATGAAACCAGTGGTCCGAATATATAAATCAATCGCGATAACATGCAAGTTGATAATAGCCTTGTTTTTTACCCAGGCATGCTCGAAATATCAATTTAATCATGCATTTGAGAATATTCCTGAGACAGGGGTGGCAGTACCCTTATCGGGTACTATATCCATTGATCAGACAGGTGGCCATTTACAGGGGATTCAATTATATGATAAGCAAAAGCATAAGTACCTTTTTATGTCGGGAAGTTCATCGGATGTGGCTTATATGGTTAAAGCCCAATTGGACGGAAGCGCCCGTATCTTAGGCACTGATTCATTGCTATTAGACCCATACAGGCATGCCGGTGGTTTTCAAATTTATGATCAGTTTTTAGCAGTTGGTATCGAGGATAATAAACGTAGAAACACATCCCGCGTGATGGTTTACGATTTGGGAAAAAGTGAGGGAGTCTGGTCGGATCCCTTGCAGGTGATCACCAGGGAAGGTGAATACGAACGTGTAACGGCCGGAGCTGTGGGAATCACTAAGCTAGATGATCAATTTCTTATTGCAGTAGCCAATTGGGATAGCCGGAACCTTGACTTTTATTTTTGTGAGGAAGATAAATTTATTGAAGGGGAAAAAGGTTTTCGCCTTATTGGAAGCTTGGAGTTGGCAAGGATTTCCCGCGAGAATTGGTCTGATACGATTTGGCACTCCTATCAAAACATAAATCTTTTTACAGGATCGGGAAACCAGCTTTATCTAATGGGCTTTGCTACCAATGAGAATGGCAATAATGTAGCTGATTTATATAAATTAGATATCGATAAATCGGATATAGAGAGATTAAATCAATTCAATGGATCAGTTGAAACAATTCTTATCAAAAAAATTAGTACCAGAACATTTAAATTAATTGGTAATACAAGTTTCAGGTCGGGAGCAGGTACATTCCGAAATGATAATGGTCTTTTATCAATATTTGTGTGTCCCGAGCACATTGACCAAAATTCGAAGGTAGGGGTTTACTCGATGGATGGGTATTAAAATTGGGTTATACTCACTCATACTCTTCCCACCACTCATCTGAAGGGAAATCCGAACCAATATTTACGATTTCTCCCAACCTGGGAACGACATATTTTAAACCCTGTATAGTAGCATGTTGCACAAATTTCCGGACGGGTTCTTTCCAGGGGTGAACAGCAAGGGCAAACCCACCCCAATGCACAGGCATGACAATATCTGCATTTACTTCTTTTCCCACTTTTACACTTTCATTGGGAAATAGGTGTATTTGTTTCCAATTTTCATTGTATTGGCCGCATTCGATCAAAGCAAAATCGAAATGTTTAAACCGATCTTTAATTTGGGAAAAGTGATTGCCATATCCTCCATCGCCACTAAAGTAGACCTTTAGTTGTGGTGTCTCAAATACCCATCCGCCCCAGAGGGATTTCCCCCGGTCACGCAGCCCGCGCCCGGAAAAATGCCGGGTTGGGGTATAAGTGATTTTTATATTTCCAAGGGTAAAACTGTTCCACCAATCCAGCTCCTCAATTTTATCATTAGGAATTCCCCAGTATCTTAAATGTCTTCCTAAGCCTAACCCGGAGTAATACTTTATTTCTCTTTTTTTTAATTTTTGAATACTTTGAAAGTCCAGGTGGTCGTAGTGATCATGGGTGAAGAGAATAGCGTCAATATTTGGTAAATGGTCAATAAGTTTCAATGTGTTTTCCGAAAATCTTTTGGTTGGAAAAGGGGCAATAGGAGACGCATTGGAACCGAACATGGGGTCGATCAGGATATTTTTACCTTCTAACTGAAGTAATAGTACCGAGTGTCCGAACCAGATAAACTTAGGTTTATCCGTAATTGTTGAAAATGCATCTAAATCAGGACTTTCTACCGGTATTGGTTTTTCGGGTTCACGCTGCGTTTGATCCCAAAAACGCTTTTTTAGAAAACCGGGTAGAGCGGATAAGCTAAAATCCATAGAAGTGTTTTCCAGGTTCTGAAAAGCTTTTCTGTTCCAGTTTGGTGATTCAGTGTACCGGGATATTTCATTTGAGGTGATTTTTCCCCCGAATTGTTTGAAATAATTAAAAGGCAAAATGCAGTGTTTTTAAAAATTGGTCCGGAGTCATTACCGGAAGCAAAGATTTTTTAAAGTCTTTTCCATTTCGGGTTATGATTATTTCGCAGTCCGATTCAGTAGCGCTGAAATATTGTAGGGCATCCTCAAAGTCTTTTATGGATGAATTCAAGCCCTTCTCAATGGTGTGTTCATCAAGTGAGCATATTTCACTTATGATTTTGAATTTACGAAGCTTTTCTTTCGCTATCCCGGGGCTTTCAAATTTGGAGAGAAAGTAATTGACCGTAGCAAATGAAATAGGGGAAACTACCATTCTCAGTTTATTTTTTTCTGCTAAGGTCGCTATTTTGGCAACCGGATCATAAAATGGCTCCCGTTCTCCTAATAGATCCAACATAACGTTGGTATCTATAAAAATCCGTTCGTTCATTTGTATTTCTGCATTAAATAATCGGAGTACTCCCCTTTATAATCCAAATCCGTTGGAATTTTAGTCCCTGTGGAAATACTTTTTACAAACGGGGAAATTTCAAAATCCGAAGTGTCTTTTTCAGAGACCAGAGATTGAAGATAGGCTTCCACGATTCGGGATAAACTCATTTTTTTATCCGAAGCGTATTCTTTTGCCCTTTCAATTACTTTTTGATTGAGCTTTAAAGTTAATTTTTTGTCCATTACAAATGGCATTTGTACGTACAAATATAATAAAATAATCCGTATTTTATATTGATTGCTTTTTAGATCTGTTTTAGGTAGAGTATATTTTTGTATAACCGTTTATGAATAGATATAACCAATTCTGGTTTTATCATTATTTTTAGATATGATATGGATATATTTTGGCTATTTTGTCATTTTAAATCCATTTTATTGGATATATTATGGTTATAATATGGATAAATTTATTCAAAAATTAGATTTTGACCTTGTAACAACACAAGAAGTTTTGATGCTTATTGGTCTGATAGACAGATATAAAGGAAAATGGAATGCAATTGAAAAGGAGGAAAACAGGTATTTAATAGAAATGCGTAGAAGATCGCATATTGAAGGTACAGGTTCTTCATTAAGATTAGATGGATATTCGATTACGAATTCGGAAATTCAAAATCTTTTAAGTAGCGGAGGAAATACCTTCCCGAAAAGTAGTGGTCAACAAAATGCAAAGGGGTACTATGAAGCATTGGAGCTTATACAAAACCAATACACCCGGATTGAACTTTCTGGAAGTTACATCAAGAAATTGCACCAGTTAATATTTAAGTATAATACAAAAGACAATGATAAAACCGGTGGATATAGACCGGATTCCAGCATTGTCTCCGCTAAAAAATATCCGGAAGGTAGACAAAGGTCTGTAATTGTTACTGCGAATTCGGATTCGGTATCCGGGGAAATGAATGAGCTATTGGAATGGACGAATAGTCAATTACGAACTGCTAAGGTTCATCCCCTTATTGTCATTGCTAGTTTTATTTATGAGTTTTTGATTATTCATCCGTTTGAAATGGGTAATGGGGTTTTATCCCGATTGTTGACTACTCTTTGTTTTTTAAAGAATGACTATGGTTTTATTCTATATGTATCATTAGAAAAAATGTATGAAGAATATAAAAAATCGTATAATGAAGTATTGATAAGTGGGGAACGAAATAGGGAAAAAGTAAATGAGCGTTTTGACCAATGGTTACTTTTCTTTTTAAAGGGTATCAGAGACATTATTGAGAAACTGGAACACGGATATGTAGCACTCAAATCTCGGGGTAGATACTTAAATGGCCGACAAAAGGAAATAAAGGATTTTATAGCAAAGAATCAACCTGTAAAGATTAGTGACATTACGAAAGAACTACCTACAATACGGCGAAGTACACTAAAAAAAGATCTTCAATACCTGCGGGCGGAGCAGGTACTTACGATGATCGGTAAAGGAAAAGGAAGTATTTATATCTTGAAGGATAATCATTAGAATATCAAAAGCCCCCTATTTAACTAATGATATTATTTTAGGTGGAAATTGATTCAACTAATTATTACTTCCCAGTGACTCCGGGGGATGACCTCTCCAGATGTCCTTTTAAGGGTTGCCAGGGACGTTAGAGAATTCTTTGGGCAGGAACACATAAAGTAACTGCAATTACGAATGTATATCCAAAGCGCAACCCAAAATATTCGAAGATTGATTCTTACAAGCTGTTGTTGAAAATAATCCTTAATATCTAGGATCTGTACCCATTATTCTTGCCAGACCGTTTAAAGTCGACAGCGTAAACATACTAAGGATGTGTAGGGCAAGCTATACTATAGCTGTCCTATTTATTACCCGTGTTCCGCCTTTAGCTATACAATAGTCGCCAAGGTATTGTTTCTGTTAAACTGAGATATTGCTTCCGCGAAATTTAGCTAAATTCTTAGTAAAAATTTTGGTTATTGACAATTGTATTCAATTTTGTGTTAATCCATTGGTGTTCCCATAGGGTCTTCACTTTCATAAGGAGGATAAGGATATGTATCAGGTGTAACAACGATCCCAGTCGATAACTTCAAGGGAACGGAACCCAATCCTGGAAATTTTAATTCAGCAAAAAATGCGCTGTACCCTTCTTCCGGTTGATCTATTTTAATTGTGTATTTACCGTCTGCTGAAATTGGGATATTGGAGGGTTCATAAGCACGTCCAATTTCTGTAACCTGGAAATTACGTCCATTGGGATTGTGGGCCTTCCACAGCGTTATTGATTCAGGGATAAATTCTTTGTTTGTTTGAATATGAATTTCGCCATTTTTCACTTCCCAATCAAAATCGGGTCTTTCTTTTTGGGCCACGATCATTTGGAAAAAGGCTGCCAGCGTTTCGACAACATCCGTCTCTTTCATAGAGTGTTCGGAATTGGGTACATAACGTAGGTGTTTTTCCCCTTTGAGGTCGTCCCAGTAAAATTGCCAGGAATCAGGAAGGAAAAATTGATCACCAGAAGCCCATAAAAGTAGTTTAGGAATCTTTAGATCGTTGAGAAATGAGTACGGTTCAGTTTGTAAGGTAAGTTGGTGGTATTCTTCCGAATTTTGCCATTCCATGATCCCTTCATATTCGTAATCATGAATAGCGTCTGCCCATCTTCCGTAAGCTCTCCAATGATGCTTAAAGGAAGGTACCATATTTAATAAGTCTATTACGATGGGGGCAATGGCTACAACTCTTTCGTCGACAGCTCCTGTTGTCCATGTAGTCCACCCTCTTTTGGATGCACCTGTTACTACAAACTCATTAACCGGGTTATTAATTTTGTCTGAAGATGTGACTTCGGTAATTACATCCATGGCTCTGACTGCTGCTTTAGTCATTGGAAAACGGGCCAACCAATGGGCATCTTTCGAATCTGCCCCTTTTTCCAGAAATTGTCGCCATCCGTAGGATATTATTTCATCTTCGACCCTTGGTCCGTAGTCATCTCCTACAAATTCGGTTGGTTGATTGGGTACGTTATGTATTTTGGATACAATAGAATTTGAAGCTTGCGCTAATTTGACGAGTACATCATCGGGTTTTTCCGGTTGGTCACTTTTGTGGCTTCCTCCACTGATAAGTAACAGACCTGTATTTGATTTAACACTTTCAGGTACTACAATCGTTACCCAGTGCCACCATTCCGGTCTTTTTACTACAGATTTATCCAACCATACCTGTGAAACCATTTTTACAATATAGGTAGTGTATCCATCACCGGGCAATGTATTCACCACTTCATACGAAAAGGCATCATCTGGTGTATAAACATATTTTGCGAGGTCACTATTATTTTTACTGAAATCCTGCTGGGTAAAGAATCTTTCATTTTTTGACTCAGGGTTAATTTTGGGGGTGCATGAAAATGAGAAAATGAATAAGGAGATAAGAGGTAGGAATGATGATAATTTTGTTTTAAATGACATGTCCAAAAGAATTTTACATTAACAAAACGACTTAAAGTTGAATATAAGTCAAATTTAATAAAATTATCTTTAAATTGAAGTTAATTCGACAAGTGGTTGATATAATTAATCTGAATTTGAGGAATGTTTTAGGGGCAGACTGCCTGAAAATAGTGAGATCAGACCCGGAAAGACGAATACATAGGGATTATTTAGAGTCCTTTTTTACAAGATGGTTGCTGTTTTCAAGTGGTAAGGAAATTCTGATAAAGGTAGGGGTAGTTGCCTCGTTCAGACATGTCCTGTTCCATTTTAAACTGAAACAATTCGTCAGGTACAGGTTATTGATTCGATGACAGGTTCTGAAGCACCTTTTTTAACTCCGAATAAATAATGGGTGCTGTTTCAGGACCCAGTGAGTTTTCTTCACCGTAGGTATCTCCTTCATTTATGTATAGCCAGGGTTCTTCTGCGTCCCATTCGCTTTTGGGGATAATATATCCGACTTCGTCATTCGAAAGGCCCAGGTAAAAGTGATATTTTCCCGGCATGAAATCCTTTAAGGGAGGGACTTCCAGAGGTTCTATACTATAGTCCTGGCCGGGTGGGTTTTCAATACCACCATAAATGATTTCCGGATATATTTCTCCGGGAATACTTAGAAAAGTAACAGGACCGGCCTTGATAGCACATACTTCAGTGCGGGTTTTGAACCATTTGTGCATTCCACGATCGAGTAACCCAATCGCTGAAGCGATCCTAAAATTTCTATTATGCACCGGAAGCTCAAAAGTCTTCGAAAAAATGTTAATCGGGTTCAATTTTTTTATGGTGTCACTTTTTTGCAGGGCCTCTACGGACCAAATTGCTACTTGTTCTCCAATGGCTCTTGCTTTTTCATATGACGGGGCTAAATAATCAGTTTGCCGAATAGAATCCCTGACAGTGAGAGAAGAATGTGGAGCCATCAAGCCCCCTATTACGCCACTAAAAAAAACAGAAGTACCCCCCATTCCTTGCAGTTCATTACGATTGTTATGGGTAATTCCCTTCTCCAGTGCTTCTCTAATATAATGGGGATAATCGGAGCTAATTAAAGTATTTTTACTCCAGAGACTTTCAGGATGATTCGACCAATTGACTAATGTACCCATGGTAGAGTCATTATTAGCATTCAACACTTGCATTATCTGAATACCTGTGGCTTTGACAATTGGTTTTCTTGTGTCTTTTATCAAAATGGAATCCTTTCCGCTTAGATCTTGTCCAAAAATGAAGGTTGCCGGCTGCAGGGCCTGAACTGCCGATTTTATGGAACTGATTACTTGTTGTTTAAGCCAATTCATATGATTACCGTCTACACCGCTATGAAAGATATTGGGTCCCCAGAGGCCTATCAAATCATTGCTTTCGTGGGTATGGGTGGAAGCTATAAGCGTGTAATCTATCCCCAGTTCTTTGGGAATCATATTGCGAATATCAATTACATCGGTATACATAAATCCTATGGCATCAATTGAGACCAGAGCGATCCTAGTGAGACCGTCGTCCAGAACCACAGCACGTGACCAGACATCGTCGTGAATACCATTTGCTGGTTTGTTATTGTGGAAACCTGCTATCCATATAGCATCAAAACTCCCATTTTCATTGGCGTCAATAAATTCTTCTCCGTCATCAAATTTTGCATTATTATTCTCGTCTATCCAGGTATCCAGGAGAGTTGGGGTAATTTTAGATTTACCAAATCCGACAGAGTATATCACCGGTGCTTCTTTCCCATCAACGGATATGTTCATAGAATAGCCGGGATGTCTATCATTTAAATTTGACAAAACCCAAAGGACAGAAGCAATGACAAGAAGTAATACAAGCCCTAATATCCAGCGTAAAGATTTTTTCATTGATGAATGGGTTTAACATTTCAGCATAAAGTTAATGAAAATTTCAATGGAATAAATTATTACAATAACAGTAATGAATTTGTTGTAACAGTGTAAGGAATTATATATTTTATATGGACTTATTTTTAATAAAATATTAATCTAATGGTGCATATATTGATCAGGGTGTTTGTTTTAATTTGTTTGTGTAAAATATTATGTGGTCAGGGAGTGATTAGTGAGTTTCATTATGATAATGAAGGAGGTGATCAGGGAGAGTTTGTAGAAGTTTTTTGGCCTATCCCGGACAGTCAACCCACTAACCTGGTTGATTATCGAATCATATTATACAATGGGGCAGATAGTATGACCAATGGTGATAGGGGGCTCCAGGGCATTCTATCCACTTGTGATAGTTCAGGATGTTATTATGTTTGGGAGACGAGTCTTCAAAACGAATTGGAAGGAATTGCATTGGCATATGCAGGTGAGACTGACACTACATTGTATGACTTTGTAAGTTATGAAGGTACTATATTGGCTCTGGACGGCCCGGCGGAAGGTGTATTGAGTATGGATGTTGAAGTAGAAGAAGGGAGTGATACCCCTGTAGGGTATTCATTGCAGCGCAGGAATGATAGTACATGGTTTGCCGGTCCGCAAACCAGAGGGGTGGTAAACCCTATAGAGCTTTCATATTTTGATGCCGTATATCGCCATCAGGCCCAGGTGGTAGAGGTGGTGTGGGAAACCCTATCTGAAAATAATAATGCTTTCTTTGAAGTGGAAAGAAGTCAGGATGGCTATTCTTTTGAGACAATTGGGAGAGTGTGGGGAGCTGGGGAAAGTCAGTATAAAATATCCTATAATTATATTGATCGGAACCCCGGTCGATGGTGGCCTTATTACAGATTAAAACAGGTAGGGTTTGACGATGGTTTTATGTATTCTCACGTTGTAAAAGTGGAAATGGGAGGTGTCGAAAGTTCGGAGGGGTTGTATGTTTATTGCCATGGAGGGAACCTTTTATTGAGGGCCAATAATAGGTTATTCCCGCAACTTGGGATTTGTATTTATGATTTACAAGGGAAATTGTTGTTTCATAAAAACCAATTGTCCGGAACTACGAAGGTTGTGAATTCTCATATTTTGCCTGAGATTATAGTTTATGTAGTTTATTCAGGAAATGAAATTATCCAAAGTGGAAAGTTGGCTAATTTTTGAAAAGAGGATGTGCTTCGTTGCATAAATAAAGCTGGTTTAAGTCGTTCTTTCAGGATACGGGTAGATTTGAGTCTGAATAATTAACGGGTAGTAGAACTTATCGTTTGGAGGAGAAGTTGTAATATTTGTAGAAAATGTGGGAATTGCTGTACAAGCTTTGACGATCGACCGTGTTGAATTGGCCCCAGGCATACCGGAATTTTCTGCATTTATATGCGATTTCTTGTATTAATCCGAATCAAAACTTACAACTATATAATAATTCCGTAAAAATTTGAAAAGGGCTGCATAGTTAATTGCAAATATTATGCATAACAAACAGAAATAGTTTCCTATAAATCAATCACATCAAAGTAAGGCTTTAGATGGGTTTGCATAGCATTTCTGAAATCATTTACTGTACCCGTCTTGAGTACCTTTACCAAGCCGTCATGGTGAATATGATCCGGTGGTGGAGTATTGGTCTTTCCTTTTCTGTATTTTTTAAATACGTGTTCGAATACAGGAAGCAGGAGAATTTGGAATCGGGTAAATGTTTCGTTTCCGGTCATATCGTATAGCTTTGTATGGAATCGTATTTCTTCTTCTTTTGTAGGTTCTTCGATACTCGTTTGACTGGCAACTATTTCTTCTAGTTCTTCAATGTCTTGTGCTGTTTTTCGAGCAAACAAAAATTCCGCCATTCCCATTTCCAGGATGAGTCGCATTTCAAATACATCGTTGAGCGTATCTTTGCCTAGTATAAAGGGATTCATCACTCTTTCCAGTCCGCCAAGAATATCAGGACGAGCCATAATCATCCCTCTCCGGGTACGCGATTCAATAATTCCCAGCATTCGAAGCCGACTTAATGCTTCACGGACCACATTTCTACTTACATCCAATTTTTCCGCTATTTCCAATTCCCCGGGAAGTGAGTCACCGGGTTTGAATGCATTTTCCTGGAAGTAGTCTCGTAAAATATTTTCTACCCTATCGGTCATGGATACGGAGTTCAATGGTTTAAGTCCCTTTTTCTTTGCTGCCATAGTGTTTTTCTTTTCCAAAATTGATCTTACTATTTCAATGCTTTGTGTCAAATTAAATTTTGAAGAAATGTGTATTTTCCTCTAATAAATACTTTAATAATTGGATGAGAGGGGGAAATACGACATCGTTCAAATGTAACAAAAATAATATTCTTAATAATATTTTAATAATTCAAAAGTATTTGTATATTTGACCAACAAATAAAATAATAATAATTAAAACAATGAAATTTATTGTTGAGATTAAGAGTCTTTTATTTGTAGGGGATAATTGCAGTGCTGACAGTGCTGTCCTGAAAAGGATCTGAATCCCATCCGGAAAGAAAATAATAGGAATAGAAGATAAAAGGCTGAGTGAATATTCGAGAATTTACCCAGCCTTGGTATAATTAAAAGATTAATTAAAATGCAAAAGTATGAAAATTGATGTACTAATCAATCAGGTCATTCTGTTGTTTGTTTTTTGTGGAGTGACTTACGGAAATTCGGGCCCTGACTTACTACGTCTGGATTTCAATTTAATGAACTTTGAGAAAGAAGTAATTAATGTAGAGGGGGTGGTGACCGATGTCAATGGGGAGCCTTTAATCGGCGTGAATGTGTTGGTGAAAGGATCGGATCAGGGCACCGCTACTGATTTTAATGGAAAATTTGAATTGTCAGATGTAGCGGATGACGCCATTTTGGTTCTTTCCTATATAGGGTACAAAACAAAAGAAGTTCCATTGGATGGAAAAGCCAGCATAATCATTACATTAGAGGAAAATTTGCAGACCCTTGATGAGCTGGTAGTCGTGGGTTATGGGGAACAAAAGAAGGCTAATCTAACTGGTGCAGTTGATCAAATTGGTAGTAAAGAAATAGAAAATTTTTCGGTTCCTAATGTCTCAAGAGCATTGCAAGGTCAAATTCCAGGACTTAATATCTCATTTAACAATGGAAGACCAAATTCAAACCCTACCTATAATATCAGAGGACTAACTTCAATTGGGGCTGGAGGCTCTGCTCTGGTTCTTATCGATGGAGTTGAAGGAGATCCAAGCACATTAAATCCTGAGGATGTCGAGAGTGTATCAGTATTGAAAGATGCTGCCTCTGCTGCCATCTATGGATCCAGAGGAGCTTTTGGAGTGGTTTTGATAACTACGAAAGATCCGGGTGAAAAATCTCAAATCAAATATTCTGCAAATTTTTCTACAAACTCTCGAACAACTGAAAGAGAAGTTTTAAAGGATAGTTATTTGTGGGCTAAGATGTATCTAGAGAGTTTTACTGAATTGTATGGTGGAACACGTACTCCGACGACTGTGGGGAGTGTAGGAATAAATTTTTCTCAAGATTATTTGGATGAATTGAAGTATCGATCTGAAAATCCGGATCATGGAAAACAGGATGTTGGAGTAGATCCATCAACAGGAAGTTATGCATATTATGGAAATACAGATTGGAGGGATTTGATCTACAAAGATAATATTCCATCTATGGAACATTCGCTAGTTGCATCCGGAGGAGGAGAAACCTCTTCTTTCTATATTTCAGGGCGATATTTTACACAAGATGGTCTGTATAATATTCGTTCCGATAAATACAATGCATATGATTTACGTACTAAAGGATCAATTCAACCATTTAATTGGTTGAGGTTAAATAGTAATATTCACTATTCAAGCAATTCATATGTTGATCCTTTTTCGAATGGAAATGTTTGGAATACTATTTTGATTAGAAGTGGAGCGACGCCGATGGGGGTTCCATACAACCCAGATGGCACTTATACGCAAATTGGATCCCAAACAATTGGTGTTCTTGAAGGAGAAAGTCAGGCTAAAAATGATCGCAGTCAAATTTTAGGAAGTATAGCCTTTGATGCTTCAATTGTCAAGGATGTTTTTAATATCCAGGGTAACTTTACCTACAGGAATCAAATAATAGAAACAAATCAAAAATACATTCCGGTTCCATATAGCAATATGCCAAATGTGATTACTAATGTTGGCGATTCGCGGTTATATAACAATAAAAACACATTGAATTATTTTGTATATAATCTATATGGTAATTATAAACATAACTTCCGTAACAGCAAATTAGGAGTAATGGCTGGTGGGAATATGGAAATTAGCAATACTAGATTTTTAAATGTAAATAGATCTAATTTGATTATTAAAGAGTTAGATGCATTTAATCTGGCTACAGGAGAAAATTTTATGATAGAAGGTGGGGGAAATGATTGGGCAAATGCAGGTATTTTTACAAGAATAAATTATAATTATGATGAAAGATACTTAGTTGAGTTAAATGCCCGATATGACGGGTCTTCAAAATTTCCGCAACAAGAGCAATTTGGGTTTTTCCCTTCCTTTTCTCTGGGATGGAGGCTGAGTGAAGAAAGTATATTGGAAGGAACTGGAAAATGGCTCGATAATTTAAAATTAAGAGCCTCATATGGCTCGCTGGGAAATAGTCAAATTAACCCTTATTTATATGTGCCACAAATTAGGGCAAGTCAAACAAATAAAGTAATTAAGGGAGAGAGACCCGTTGTTACTAGAAATCCGGCGGTACTTCCTGATGACTTTACCTGGGAGACTTCAACAACACTTGATTTTGGTTTGGATGCAGATTTTTTTAAAGGAAGATTAAGTTTTGTATTTGATTGGTTTCAAAGGAATACGAAAGATATGATTACCGTAGGCCCTGTTCTTCCATCCGTTTTCGGAGCTTCTTCACCTCGGGGAAATTATGCTGATCTTGAAACTAAAGGGTTTGAAGTGTCTTTAAGATGGAGGGATCAATTAGAAATAGATAAGCCATTAAATTATTCATTACAGTTAACACTTTCAGATGATGTTTCATACATAACAAAATATAATAACCCGCAGGGTAATTTAATCATTGATCCTAATTTGCGTACAGCTGGGTATTATGAAGGGATGCGAGTAGGAGATATTTGGGGTTTGACTACACTTGGCTTGTTTGCGGATCAGGCAGAAATTGATGACCATGCTGATCAAAGTTTTATTTTGACGAATGTCGGAGGACAACCTGCAAAACCGGGAGACATTAAATTTGAGGATATAAATGGAGATGGAAAAGTAGATTGGGGAGATCAAACGATAAGTAATCCCGGAGATCTTTCTGTAATTGGAAATATGTCCAGCAGGTATAAATTTGGGATAAGATTGAATGGTGAATATAGTGGATTTGCGATATCGACATTTTTTCAGGGGGTAGCAAAGCGAGATTGGTATCCGGTACATCATCAGAATCCATTTTGGGGACCTTATGGTTATTGGGGGGCTGAAATTCCTATACACTTTCTCGAAAATTCCTATACGAATGACAATCCCGATCCAAATGCCTATTGGCCAAGGTGGAAAGGAAATATGGCTTACGGCAATAGACAGTTACAACCACAAACTCGATATCTTCAAAATACAGCTTATATACGTTTAAAAGAATTGACGCTTTCCTACTCTCCTCAAAAATTAGCTTCCATGGCAGGAATGTCAAAATTGAGCTTCTTTTTCACGGGAAATAATATATGGACGTATTCGCCCGTCTTTAAAATTTCAAAAGATATTGATCCCGAACAAATGGATGATAATATTGGAACATATTATCCCATGCTCAAAACTTACAGCGTAGGAGTAAACATAGCCTTTTAAAACTAATAAATTATTAGCAATGAAGAGTATATTATATATTTTAGTATTTATTTTTTCTATTTCTTGTGTGGAGGAAACGTTAGATCTGACTCCATTGGATTCCCTTACTTCTGAGCAAGTTTTTACTACAGAAGAAAACCTGGAAAGATATATCAATTCACTATATGAGATGCCTGGGACATTTCCTCCCAGCACACATATATATGGTTCTCCAGCCAATGGGGGAGTCGGTGATTTTCAGTATGTTACTGATGCAAGAAGTGACATTACTTTTAATGGACAATTTGTAGAAAAGTATTATGTGCCAGGTGCTTACACTCCATTGGATGAGGACCTTTGGTATTGGGATGAATTGAGGAGAATCAATTATTTCCTTGATAATTATAATAGATCGGAAGAATCTGCTGAAGTAAAAAATCATTATGCCGGTATAGCAAGGTGGTTTAGAGCTAAATTCTACTTTAATAAGGTAAAAAGATTTGGTGATGTTCCATGGTATGGTTCAACCCTGGGTTCTTCGGATGAAGATCTATATAAAGAAAGAGATCCTAGGGAGGTGGTTATGGATTCTGTTTTAGCGGATCTTGATTTTGCTGTTGAGCACATCCGGGATGAAAAAGATCCTACAAGTACGACAATTACGAAGTGGGTAGCTTTGGGACTAAAATCCAGAATTTGTCTTTTTGAAGGCACCTTCAGAAAATATCATTCTGAACTGGGGCTGGCAAATGCAGATGAGTGGTTGCAAAATGCCGCTGATGCCGCTGATGAGGTTATGCAAAGTGGCCAGTATTCTATAAATATTACAGATGCACAAAATGAAGATTATCATAGTTTATTTATAAGTGATAATGCTGTTAGTGAAGAAGTTATGTTGGCGAACGCCCATAGTGACAACCTTGAAGTTTGGCATGGTTCCACTAATCATTATTCAAATACGGGAGGAAGATATATGACTTCATTGACAAAAAGTTTTGTCAATACCTACTTGAATATTGATGGTAGTCGATTTACTGATATTCCAGGGAGCGATACGATATTTTTTAGTAGAGAAGTAATTAACCGTGATTTGAGGTTGTCTCAAACGATTCGTACTCCCGGATATGTTCGGTCTGATGGATCTACTCCTGCTCCTTTTGGAGGGGTTTCTACTACATTATACCATCCTATTAAATACTCCCACCCGGATCCTTTTTTTGATGACGTGGCCAGAAATGTAAATGACATTCCTTTAATGAGGTATGCAGAAATATTGTTGAATTTTGCAGAGGCAAAAGCAGAATTGGGGACTTTTACTAATGGAGACTGGCAGAATACAATAGCATTATTGAGAGAAAGAGCAGGAATTACTGATACAAGTATGCCCGAAACATTAGATAGCTATTTAAAAGAGAATTTTTATGAAAATGTAACCTCTATCCCTATCATGGAGATTAGAAGAGAAAGAGGAATTGAACTAATTCTTGAAAGATTTAGGTGGGATGACCTAATGCGATGGAAAGAAGGGGGTAATCTTAGTAACGAGTATGATGGGATTTATGTGCCGGAAATGAATAAATTATTTGATTTGAATAATGACGGGAGACCCGATGTCTCTTTTGTGAGTGAGCAACCTGCAAATTCAGTTTCAGGGGTGTATTACATGATAATAGATGGTACTTCAATCAAATTATCAAATGGCACTTATGGGAAAATATTGGTAAAGCCTGATATGATTAAAGAATTTCCAGAGTATAAATATTTGGCTCCCATACCACCATTAGAATTGCAATTGAATCCAAACCTAGTACAAAATGAAGGATGGCAATAATTTGTTTAAAACAGTAACTTAGGAATCAATAGATTTTGAAGAATTATTTTCCTTCGATCGTAATAAAATCAAAGATATATGAATATGAAAAATAAGATAATGATTTTAGCTGGTGCTCTATTAGTAGTCTTTTGTTTAGAAATGAATGCTCAGAATAACGTAGCAGCGACGTATTCTCCAGATATTTTTTCTCAAAAAGAAAATGCAGAAACTCCAATCAGGATTGACTCAAGACTTGAGTTATTTATTGATAATTTTATTATTGAAGACATAAAAGGTGAAGCAGAGGTCAAATTACATCATCCCGTTCCCCAAGAAATTGTAATGGTACATGATGAACCCTGGGAAGGGAGTGGTAGTGGTTACCATAGCGTTTTTTTTGACGGCGAACTTTATAGAATGTATTATAAAGCGTGGCAGCATGAAGCAAGTAGCGATATGTCTTCTTTTCATCCATTATTTTGTGCTTATGCAGAAAGCAAAGACGGTATTCATTGGACAAAACCTAATTTGCGTTTACATGAATTTGATGGATCAAAGAATAATAATATTGTTTTTATAAGTGGAGAAATCAATGGCTTTAATCTAAATGCCGGTCATCCTGCGGTTTTTAAAGACCAAAGACCCGAAGTTCCTAAGGATGAGCTTTATAAAGCCATTTTAATTTCTGGAAAGCCTAAGCGAGGACTTGTTGCATATAAGTCACCTAATGGAATTAATTGGACACTCATGTCGAAGGAACCCATTATTACTGATGGTGCATTTGATTCACAGAATTTGGCCTTTTGGGATCCAATACGAAATGAATACAGGGCCTACTGGAGGTATTTTTCCAAGGGGGATGAAAAAAATCCCTATCAAGGAGTAAGAGGGATCAGAACTGCAACCTCCAAGGATTTTATTAATTGGGATAATTATGCTGATGTGGATTATATTGATTCTCCAGAGGAGCAATTGTATACTAATCAAGTTAAATCCTATTATAGAGCACCTCACATTTTCATTGGATTTCCAGCCAGGTATATCGATCGTGGATGGTCAGAATCGATGAGGGAATTACCCGAATTGAAAGAAAGAGAAAAACGAGCTGAAAAAAGTCAAAGGTATGGTACAGCCATTACCGAAACATTGTTGATGTCAAGCAGGAATGGTGTGACATTTGACAGATGGAATGAAGCTTTTATTAGGCCCGGGATTGAAAGAAAAGGAACCTGGACATATGGTGATGCATATGCTGCTTGGCATTTGGTTGAGACTGAATCCACTACTCCTGGAGCCCCCAATGAACTGTCAATGTATGTGACAGAAAATTATTGGAAAGGTAAGGCTAGTGCACTTAGGAGATATACCCTTCGAATTGATGGATTTGCTTCAGTTTATGCACCGATGAATGGAGGAGAAGTAATTACTAAGCCAATTATTTTCGGAGGTAAAAATTTGAATATTAATTTTTCTTCTTCAGCGGCAGGGGAAATATTGGTTGAGCTTTTGGATGAAAATGGCGCACCTATTTCAGGTTATAGTCTTGCCGATTGTGACCCTGTATTTGGAGATGATATTGATAGAAGGGTAGGGTGGAATGGATTTAAAGATCTTTCCCATTTGGCTGGTAAAACTATTCAATTAAGGTTTAAAATAAAGGATGCGGATTTGTATTCTTTCCAATTTAAATAGACTATTTATTAAGAATAAAAATTAAATATATGAGGGAAGTGATCAATCTGAATGCATTAATAGTTGGAGTATTGGTTAGTTTTTGTGGGGTGTTAATAGATGCACAACCCCTGGGGAGTACTAATAATTCACAATTAAAAAGAGATCATAAAGACCTTTCTATTGTACCCGTAAATATCGGCTCTCAATTGGAGTTGTTCATCGATGATTTTATAATTGAAGATTTAAAAAATGGAGCTAAGGTTAAATTACATCATCCTGTGCCCAGGGAAATTGTGATGGTTCACGATGAGCCCTGGGAGGGTAGTGGTAGTGGGTACCATAGTGTTTTTAAGGATGGAGATCTTTATAGAATGTATTATAAATCCTGGCAACACAGGAATAGTAGTGATTTATCCAATTTCCACCCACTGTATTGTGCATACGCAGAAAGTAAAGATGGTGTGAATTGGAATAAACCAAATTTATCACTTTATGAGTTTAACGGATCAAAAAATAACAATATAGTTTTTGAAAGTGGGAATATAGATGGATTTAAGTTAGATGCTGGACATCCAGCGGTATTCAAAGATGAAAATCCTAATGTGTCTAACGAGTCATTATACAAAGCTGTCCTTGTTGGTTCAAAACCAAATCTTGGCCTGGTCGCTTATCATTCACCAGATGGTATTAATTGGGAAGCAATGTCAGATGAGCAAATTATTACGGATGGTGTTTTTGATTCACAGAATTTGGCTTTTTGGGATCCCGTTGGAAAGGTATATAGAGCATATTGGAGGTATTTTGATGGTGGAGATGGCGTAAACCCTTATGTTGGTAATAGAGCCATTAGGACAGCAACTTCTAAGGATTTTATAAACTGGTCAAATTATGCTGATTTAGAATATGTTGATTCTCCGGATGAGGAATTATATACTAATCAAATTAAACCTTACTATCGGGCACCTCATATCCTAATTGGATTCCCTGCACGATATATAGATCGAGGATGGTCTGAATCCATGAGGGTACTTCCAGAATTAGATGAAAGAGCTGGAAGGTCAGAGAAGAGTGAAAGATATGGAACGGTGCTTACAGAAACATTACTAATGTCCAGTAGAGATGGTGAAACCTTTGACCGATGGAATGAGGCTTTCATAAGGCCGGGGATTGAAAGAAAAGGAACCTGGACATATGGTGATGCTTATTCGGCATGGCATGTGGTAGAGACCCCATCTTCAATACCAGGAGCGCCAAATGAATTGTCAATGTATGTAACGGAAAATTATTGGAAAGGAACGGCAAGCTCACTGCGTAGATACACGCTCAGGATAGATGGATTTGTTTCAATTTATGCTCCTATGAACGGAGGAGAAGTTGTTACCAAACCACTTGTTTTTAAAGGTGACAATTTAAATATTAATTTTTCTTCTTCAGCCGCAGGGGAAATTTTAGTTGAACTTTTGGATGAAAAAGGTCAACCTATTCCCGGTTTTGGTTTAAGTGAGTGTGATCCAGTTTTTGGAGATGCAATTGAGAGAACGGTTTCATGGAAAGGACGCATAAATGTATCGGCAATAGCTGGTAAGCCTGTGAAATTGCGTTTTGTTTTGAAAGACGCAGATCTATATTCATTCCAATTTAAATAATGGGTTTGAGGTTACATATATTTATATATTGCATGTGTATTCTATCATTTGCTTTGCTTATGGTAGGTTGCGATTATAATGGTAGAACGAAACCGAATATTATTATGATTGTGGCAGATGACCTCGGATTTTCTGATTTGGGTTGTTATGGTGGTGAGATTAAAACTCCAAATATTGATAAGTTAGGATATGAAGGGATTCGTTTTACTCAATTTTACAATGGAGCAGTTTGTTTTGTTTCTCGTGCTTCTATGTTAACAGGAGTATTTACAAGAAAGGAAGAGGAGGGTTTTTTAAAACAGAATATGGTTACGATAGGAGAAGTTCTCCAGGATAATGAGTATTTCACAATTCTTAGTGGTAAATGGCATCTGGGTGAAGGCAAATATAGTCCAAATAATAGGGGGTTTCAGGAGTTTTATGGATCTATTGCTGGGGCGATTAATTATTTTGATCCATCTTTGCCAACTAATCCTCCCTTTTTAGAACACTACCATAGTGCGGAACAACCCTTTGTTCATAATGGCAAAGTAATAGATGGGGTGCCACCAGATTATTATTCTACGGATGCCATAACTGATCACGCAATTTCCCAGATAACAAAGAGTGTAAATAAAGATAACCCTTTCTTTTTACATTTGGCTTATAATGCACCACACTATCCTTTACAGGCTTTACCTGAAGATATTGAAAAATATAAGGGGCATTATGACGAAGGTTATACTTTCCATAGAGAAAAAAGATATAAGAATTTGGTGCAGTTAGGAATTATTTCTCCAGATTGGGTTTTGCCAGTTGTTGATGAAGGGGGGGATGGGGAATTAAACTATGATCGTCCTGTAATTCCATGGAATATGATTGAGGATAGAGATTATGAGGCTAATAAAATGGAAGTTTATTCTGCTATGGTTGATCGAATGGATCAAAACATCGGTAGATTGCTAAATACTATTGAACAGTTGGGTGTCGATGATAATACACTTGTTTTATTTTTTTCGGATAACGGAGGGTGTGCAAGTTTGCCAAGAGTAGAGAGGATGGAAGAATATTACCAATTTAATAAAGGAAATGAAATAGGTAGCAAAAGTTCCTACGAATTTTGCGGCCCAGGTTGGGCTACCGTGCAATCTTCCCCTTTTCGAAGGTATAAAGTTTGGACATATGAGGGCGGAATATCCACACCTATGATTGCCTATTGGAAAGGTAAAATTAAACCAGGTATTGTTACAAGGGAAGTCGGACATTTAGTTGATATACTCCCAACAGTTTTGGATATTACAGGTATTGAATATCCATCTGAATATCATGGAAATAAGTTATTGCCCCTCGATGGCAAAAGCTTATTTCCGACATTTATTTCAGATGACGAGTATATCGGTGAAGAAAGAGAATTGGGATGGTACCTTTATGGTAATAGGGCATATCGTAAAGGGAATTGGAAAATTGTTTGGGGCATAAATAAGCAAAGGTGGGAACTTTACGATATGAAAAGAGATCGCACGGAGATTAATGATTTGTCATTAAAGCATCCGGAAATAGTGAACAAATTAAGTGAAAAATGGTGGGTGTGGGTAGAGCAATGTAATTTTCAGCGTGAAGAGATAGAGCGTTGGTAATGTCTTAATTAATTTACAAATGTTTTCGAGTATTTATAATGGTCCAAGGGTATTAAAAGAATTGAAACCTGCATTTAATAATCCACGTAATAGTGAAGGGGATTTTATAAAATTAAGGAGAGGTATATTGTATATATATTCGTATTTTATTGGCGATTCATCAAGCGACTTTGGAGTCTCTCGTCTGAAGGGTATAATATCCCAGGATAATGGTGAAAATTGGTCAGATATTCCTGATTCAATCTTAAGTTGTAATTTAACAGGTAGTTTAATGTCTGTTTCCTTACTTCGTTTGAATAACGGGGATATAGCTCTTTTTTACCTTAATAAAAAGGATAATATAAGTTGTATCCCATATTTAAGTATTTCAACGGATGATGGAGATTCCTGGGAGAAGCCAAAGCCTTGTATAGAAGATAGAATTGGTTATTTTGTATTAAATAATAATAGAGTTATTAAACTTTCAAGCGGTAGGATGATAATGCCGGTCGCTCTGCATAATCCAGACAATACAACGGTTAGTTATTATGATAAAATTTTTAATGATATTAGTGAAATATACTGCTATTATTCAGATAATGATGGAAGGTCTTGGACCTGTGGTAAAAAAGTAACTGTTCCCGAAGGTGTTCTTGTCCAAGAACCAGGGGTAATAGAGTTAAAAGGGAAAGAATTAATGATTTATATGAGAACTGATGAGGGGTGCCAATATCAAGCTTTCTCCAAAGATAGTGGAGTCAGCTGGACTATAGCAGAACCCAGCATTATTAAGTCCCCATTATCTTCTGCATCAATAACCAGAATCCCTCAGACAAAAGACTTGTTAATGGTTTGGAATAATAATGAAGATAAGGGGCAAATGTATGATGGGAATAGATCTCCATTGTGTCTGGCAATTTCAAAAAATGAAGGAAAGTCCTGGCAAAACGTAAAAACCTTAGAGGAAAATTTGGATAAGTGGTTTTGCTATACAGCGATTTGCTTTTTAAATGACAATGAAATTTTACTTAGTTATTGTGCGGGTGGAAAAGGTTTAGGAACGGGAATGTCAACTACAAAAATCGTAAAAATAGGAACCAATTGGATATATAAATAAAATTGAGCTAAGTAAGGATACCTATTAAGTTTTAAATTATGAAAATTGTTTAAGTTTTACGTACATATAATCTCTGCACTTATAATTTTTCTACTGTGTTCCAATCCTAAAAAACTATTTTCTCAAAATAGTGAAAAGGTAGTTTTAGAGTTATTGTCAGACTCCACCAACCCCCGAAACAGCGAAGGAGACTTTATACCCCTTCGAGATGGTCGAATTTTATTCGCATATACCAAATTTACGGAATCATCCAGCGATCATGCTCCCGCTGAAATTATGGGACGTTTTTCAAGCGACAATGGAAATACCTGGACTGCAGAAGACGAACTTATAGTTGAATGTGAGGGAGATCAAAATGTCATGTCTGTATCATTTCTAAGGTTGGAGAATGGCAATATTTGTTTGTTTTATGCCCAAAAGAATTCCCTGGAAGATAATATTCCTCAGGTACGCATTTCAAAAGATGAGGCGAAAACCTGGAGTGATCCCAAACCGTTGATAACCGATCAAAAAGGGTATTTTGTCCTGAACAATGACCGGGTCATTCAGTTGAAAAGCGGTCGAATTTTAGCCCCTGTATCTCTGCATAAAACCCCCAATTCGCAATGGCGCAATAAAGGGGAGCTAAGGTGTTATTTTTCTGATGACGACGGAGTGAGCTGGCAAAGAGGTCAGGTTGTCCCCACGCCAAAAGATGTAATTACCCAGGAGCCGGGAATCGTGGAATTGGATGATGGCAGGATCATGATGATTATTCGTGCTAGTGGTGGCCTTCAGTATAAATCGTATTCAGAAGACGGTGGGATTAGTTGGAGTGTAGCCGAAAAATCAAACATCCCTTCTCCGATAGCTCCGGCTTCATTAGAAAGAATTCCTTCTACGGGTGATTTGATTCTGGTGTGGAATAATAACGGGAAATCCGGACCGGGATATTTTAAGTCAAAAAGGACTCCTCTGACGGTTGCCTTGTCTGATGATAAAGGCCATACCTGGACAGCAATAAAGAATCTGGAAAGTAGTATCGAAGCTTCTTATGCTTATATTGCTATCCAAGAGGTGGACGACTACATCTTATTTGCATATTACTATAAATCGGATCATAAAAAGGGCTATGATCTTAGAGTTCAAAGATGGCCGCTCCAAAAATTGTATGCTGAAGAGAGAATGGATCCTGTGCTGATGGTCGCCAATAAACATTCCAATACTTTGTCTTATGTAGACCCTCAAAAATTAAATGTGATTGAAACGATCTCAATAGGGAACAACCCCCACGAAATAGGAATTACCCCTGATCAAAGATACGCGTATTTGAGCAGCTACGAAGCACCGGGGAATCAGATATTAGTAGTGGACTTAATGAAAAGAACACAGGTAGATACCATTTTTACAAAGGATAAAATCCGGATCCATGGGGTAGCTATTTCATCGGACGGTAAAAATGCTTATTTCACCGCAGGGCAATCAAGTTTTATTGTGGAAGTGGAAACTTCCACAAACACCATTGCCCGTTCGATCCCTACTCACGGTGAGCTTTCACATATGGTATATCTGTCGCCAGATGATGAGTACATTTTAACAGCTAATATAACTTCAGAAGACATTTCGGTGATCAATCGATCAACTGGAAAATTGGAGAAGATAATTCCTGCGGGAAAGGGAGTGGAAGGAATGGCATTTACACCTGATGGCCAATTTTTGTGGGCGTTAAACCAGACAGGCGGAACAATAACGATAATTGATTGGAGCACAATGGAAGTAGTAGAGACCATAGACTGTCCGGGAATGCCGGTGCGGATAAAGTTTACAGAAAATGGCGATCGTGCGCTAGTAGCCGGCTGGTCTGAAAATGGAACATTAACTGTGATTGATACCAAATCTAAAGAAGAAATAAAGAGAATACCTGTAGGGGGATATGCCATTGGTGTCGAAATATCCCCGAATGGCCGGTTTGCATTTGTCGGGTGTGAAGATTCTAATCATGCATCTATTTTATTAGATGGTAGTGAAGTGAGCAAGGAAATAAAGGATAAATCTGATGGCGTACACGTAATAGATTTGCAAACCCTGGAGGTGAAAGAGATTATAAAAACAGGACTGGGACCGGATCCGATGCAAATATGGTTCCCTCCTAATTCGATTAAATAAATTAGTTTGAAATGGAAATAAATAAAATTCAATTAAAATATTTGAGTGTTTTGTTACTTGTCCTATTAATTTTTGGATGTAATGAGCCCACTACGACTCCAATTGAAAATGATGTTGAAGAACCTCAAATCACGCTCGAACTGAATCCTTCCCCTGATAATCCCCGGAACAGTGAAGGTGACTTTATTGATCTGGAAGGTGGCAAGACTATGTTTGTTTATAGTAAATATTCCGGGGAGTCCTCAAGTGATCACGCTCCTGCTTCTTTGGCTGCGAGATATTCCGAAGACGGAGGGGAAAGCTGGACCGGAAGTGACGAAATAGTAGTGCCTAATGAAGGGGGAATGAACGTGATGTCTGTATCATTACTTCGGCTGCAGAATGGAGACATTGCCTTGTTTTACCTGCGAAAAAATTCAACGGAGGATTGTATACCTATGATGCGTATATCCAGGGATGAAGCTGAAAGTTGGAGTGAGCCTATTGAGTGCATAACGGATAAGGAAGGGTATTTTGTATTGAATAATGACAGGGTAATTCAATTAGAAGACGGACGGTTGATGATGGCGGTAGCTCGTCATACTCAACCCGGGGGGGAATGGAAAAGCGCAGGTGACTTATTTGCCTATTATTCAGATGACAATGGACAAACCTGGACTTCGAGTTCGCAAGTACCCAATAATACAGAAATTATAACCCAGGAACCGGGATTAATCGAGATGAATGATGGTAAAATTATGATGTATATCCGTGCAAGTGGAGGCTATCAACAACGTTCTTTTTCAACTGACCGGGGACAGACCTGGAGTCATATTGAAAAAAGTAATATCCCGTCCCCAGTGTCTCCAGCTACCATCGAAAAGATACCGGATACCAAAGATTGGTTGTTGGTATGGAATAATAATGACGGCAGCAATCCGGAAATTAGCGGGAAGCGCACACCTATTTCTATGGCTATATCCCGGAATGAGGGTGAAACCTGGGAAAGTGTAAAAAATATTGAGGATGATCCGGACGGATGGTATTGTTATATCGCCATTCATTTTCCAGAGAATAAGGAAAATATCATGCTTAGCTACTGTGCTGGTAACAGACCCCAAGGAACGGGTTTATCGGTGACGCATATCACCCGTTTAAACAATGAATGGATCTATAATGTAGAGCAAAATAATTGATAATATAAAAGAAGGAAATTAAGTGGATCTGAAAAATTTAAGTGCAGAACTAAGGAATGGTAAGTATGTTTTCGGAACAGCAATGATTTCACAGTCTGTCCTATGGCCAAAAATTCTGGCTTCACTTGGATTGGATTTGGTATTCATTGATACTGAGCACACAGCCCTGGACCGGGAAACCGTAAGTATCAATGCTAATGCATATAAAGCTCATGGAATTGTTCCCATTGTGCGTATCCCATCACCAGATCCCTATGAGGCCTCAAAGGTATTGGATGGAGGTGCTATGGGAGTAATCGCTCCCTATATAGAAAACGCAGATCAGGTTCGACAATTGGTCGGAGCTGTAAAGTTCAAACCTCTAAAAGGTAAAAAGCTCGAAAGGTATTTAATGGGGGATATCGATTTGGAAGATAAACTGAGCAAGTATTTAAATGCGCTCAATGAAAAGAATGTTTTGATTATTAATATCGAGAGTGTTCCGGCGCTTGAAAACCTGGATGAAATACTTTCCGTAAAAGGACTTGATGGCGTTCTCGTCGGTCCTCATGATTTGTCTTGTAGTTTGGCAGTACCTGAAGATTATGACCATCCCCTATTTATGGATGCCATTAAAGAGATTATTAGTAAATGTAAGAGAAATAAGGTAGGAGTTGGGATACATGTTTGGGATGAAGTAGGCTTTAAAAAGGAAATTGAATGGGCCAAAATGGGTGCAAATCTGATAATGCATAGCAACGATCTTTCCATTTTCTCCGGAGCAATGGCCATTGACCTACAGAATGTGAAAAAGGAATTAGGTTTGGATTGGGATAGGGAAAATTCTGATGGCGTTACCATTTAGTTTAAAATAAATAAAAGGATTGAATTTGAAAAGGTATACATATGAAAAAAGTAGAAGGAAATTGCTAAAAGCTTTGGGTCTGGGAGCACTTCTCCCCTTTAATATGATTCTTTCTTCCCATTCCCATTTGGGATCAAATTTCGAAATAATGGATAATAAAGGCGTTGGGGATATCCAAAAAATTCATCGCTTATTAAAATTGGATTTACCTCTGATTTGGCTATTTACAGGGGATAGTATCACACATGGAGCTAAGCATACCCATGGATATCGGTCATATCCTGAAGTATTTCAAGAGCGAATTCGATGGGAATTGGGGCGTGTTAGGGACATAATAATCAATTCGGGGATTAGTGGTAATACTATTACTGATATCCTTCAAGATTTTGAATGGCGAGTAGCGCAGTTTAAACCATCTGTTGTGTCAATTATGATTGGAACCAATGATTGTTCCCGGAAAAATATGAATCCTTATAAATTCGGTCGTTATCTGGAACAATTTATTGAAGATATCCGCTCATTAGAAGCTATCCCGATAATTCATACCCCCAATCCAATTATTGTGAAATGGGCACCTGAGCGGAGTACATTGCCGGAATATATTCCGGTAATCCGTGATTTGTCAAAAGAGAAAGAATTGATTTTAGTGGACAATTATGATTGGTGGGAATCACAACGTGACGGGAAGAAAGTCGAAGTCAATAAGGAGTGGTTAAATGATCCCCTACACCCCAATCAAAAAGGGCATCAGCAGATCGCACAAAACTTGTTTCGGTCATTGGAAATTTTCGATCCCAAAGTTTCTACTTGCGGAGGGGGATATTATGAGGGAAAACATTAATGATGATTGGATTAGAAAAAAACATAAAAGTCAAATCCTATTCTTTTAGTGACCAAGGGCCACACCTTTTGATTACGGCCGGTGTCCACGGGGATGAATGGGAACCCATATTGGCTGTTCAACGTCTTAAAAAAATATTGGAAAATACCTCCTTGGCTATTTCAGGGCAGATTTCCCTGGTATCTATTACCAATGAACCAGCTTATAACTTAGGAGAAAGAACAGCTGAAGATGGTAAGGATTTGGCCCGCACCTGTCCGGGAAATCTCGATGGTAGTATTACCGAAAAAATTGCCCGGGAAATCAGCGGGTTAATTCAAAAGGCAGATTTCTATATTGACATGCATACCGGGGGAAATGAATTCGAAATTTATCCGTTGGCCGGTTATATGCTCCATTCAGATCCTGATGTTCTGAATCATCAAAGATCAATGGCCCGGGCTTTTAATATGCCCATTGTCTGGGGAACTTCGCCGGATTTGGATGGAAGAACGCTTAGTGTTGCACGGGATGCCAATATACCTGCAATTTATACTGAATTTGGCGGAGGTGGGGAGTCATTACCGAAGATTATTGATTCGCTGATAGAAGGATGTTTTGGTGTTATGCGATACTTGGAAATGGCTGCATGGGATGAGGAAATTAAGCAAAGGGAACAATTTTGGTTGGAAGACTTTCGAAAAAGTAGTGGCCATCTTCAAATTATGCACCCCTCTTCTATCGATGGTATTTTTTCAAGTCAAAAGAAAATTGGAGATATAGTCGGTAAAGGAGAGGTTATTGGGTTTGTTGATGATCCATTAAGTGGCAATAATTCCGAAATAATCGCTCTTGAAGAAGGAGTGTTATTTCTCTTGCGAAAATACGCTAAAGTAAATAAAGGCACTGCTACGGCGGGGGTTTTGCCTATTTCAGGACCTGGTAAATATCAATTATATGAATAAAGAGAAAGTAGCCATTATTACCGGTGCCGCAGGTGGCATTGGGCAAGAGACTGCTAGAATGTTTTGCCAAAAAGGATACCACTTGTTACTTGTGGACATGGCTACAGCGCCTTTAGAGGCTCTCAAATCTCAATTACAGGAAGCTAATATCAAGAACGAGATAAAGGTTTTTACCTGTGATTTATCAAAAACGGAGAATCTTCATTCTATTGTGGAAGAATGTAGGTCTTTCTGGGGGAGAATAGATGTCTTGGTTAATAATGCAGTTTGGAGAACGCATGATACTATGAGGACAATTTCCATAGATGATTGGGAGAGGACTCTAAAAGTAAGTATTACCGCTCCGGCATTTCTTGCGAAGTGGGTAGCAGAATTGATGGAAGAAAAGAATATTCGCGGCGTAATAGTTAATATTTCTAGTATAATGTCTCAACGGGCAGGAGGAACAAGCCCTGCTTACGTGGCCAGTAAAGGGGCCATTGAAAGCTTAACTTACGAATTGGCATCCTTGTATGGTCCGTCAGGAATTAGGGCCGTTGGTGTGGCTCCTGGCAATGTGATTACTCCGTTGAGTAAAGACTTCACAACGCCTACCGGTGAAAATATTAGCAAAAAAATGGAAGAGAATATGACAGACCAGACTCCTCTTATGCGGTCGGCAGAAGGACGTGAGATCGCAAGTGCTATTTGCTGGTTGTCTTCCGAGGAATCTTCTTTTGTGACGGGAACGATTCTGCAAGTAGATGGCGGTTTTAGTCACGGATTCAATCATTATTCATTAAAAAAAATACAATTCCCGAAAGAGTTTTGAAAGGTATATGGAAATATAAAGAATTTTGGCCGGAGGTTGATCCTGTTGATCTCGTTACATTGGGAGAAGGGAATACCCCTTTAGTTCCTTCTGTCCATTTAGGTAAGGAGTTTGACATCCCCAATTTGTACTTCAAATTGGAGACGGGAAATCCAACAGGGTCTTATAAAGATCGTTTTGCTGCCTCTGCTTTGACCCATCTTGTGAAGAATCGTGCCCGATTATGTTTAGCTACCTCAAGCGGCAATACCGGGGCTGCTTTGGCTGCATATAGTGCCAGGTCGGGATTGCCTTGTTTTTTAGTAATCGTTGACGGTGCTCCATCAGGCAAGGTGAATCAAATGAAAGGGTACGGAGCAAAGACATTGATGGTTCAGGGGTTTGGCATTGACGAGGTCGTTTCAGAGGATGTTTTTAGGAGTCTAAAGCAATTTGGACTGGGGATGAAATCCGAAGTTCAAATCAGTGCTTATTCCTATTCTCCTCAAGGTATGATGGGGGTTGAGTCGATCGCTTTTGAAATAGCAGAAGCTTTGCCGGAAAACTGTGTCAAGGTGTTTTCCCCGGCTGGCGGTGGTGGACTTACCCTGGCCATTGGAAAGGGGTTTCTCGAATGGGGAGAAAGGGATAAGAGTTATCGCTTACCCGAACTGTACTGTGTACAACCGGAAGGGAATAATACAATTGCCGGGGCATTGATTAATGGACAGGAAAAAGCTAATCCTATCAAAGAAAGCAAAACAAAGATAAGTGGACTTCAAGTCCCCAATGTAATTGATGGAAACCAGACTATAGAGGTTTGTAGGCGATTAAACGGAGGAGGGGAAATAGTCATGGATCAACAGGTTTTTGAATTACAAAAAGCGTTGGCATTTAAAGAAGGGATTTATTGTGAGCCCGCTGGTGCAGTTTCATTAGCTGGAGCTATAAAGGCACGAAAGGCGGGAGTTGTTAACAAAAGTGATTCAGTAGTTTGTGTGATTACTGGTCATGGGTTTAAGGACCCCCAATCCTTACAAAGAATGATAAAAAAAGAAGAGGATTATTTTGAAAGCATTGATGGTGCTACTAAATATATAATTAAAAACTTAGCAAATTAAAATTTTGAAAATGAACAATATTTTTCAGGGAATATGGCCGGCAATGTTTACCCCGGTAGATGAAAATGGAGACCCCGTCTATGGCGAGCTCGAAAAACTGGTAGGGCAATTAGTAGAAGAACAAGTCGATGGATTATATATCCTGGGTTCAACAGGCCAGGGAATATTATTTAAGGAGGAACAGCGTAAAGAAATAGCAAAAATTGTTATTCAAATAGCAAAAAATAAGGTTCCTGTAATGGTGCAGGTCGGTTCTTTAACTACACGAGAATCAAGATCGTTGGCAGAACATGCTGGGAAAATAGGAGCCCAAGGTATTTCATCTGTAGGCCCTATTTATTTTCCAGGAGGAGCAGATATGGTGCTGGAACATTATCGTGAAATTGCGTCTGTTACAGACCTGCCTTTTTTCCCTTATCAATTGGGTAATAATTCCATAAAAGGGGATGTCGTAGATTTTATCAAACAGCTGATGGAGATACCCCAGGTTGAGGGTATGAAGCTCACGACTACGGATCTTTTGGGTATAAGTACAATACACAATTTTGCAGGAGATAAATTAAAATTATTTAGTGGTGCTGACGAGTTGTTGTGTCATTCTACTTTATGCGGTACGGTAGGTGCGATTGGTACTACATATAATTTTTGGTATAAAGAATGTTCGTATGTAAGGGATGCTTTTATAAAAGGTGATTTTGAATTGGCCAGGAGTTTTATGCTTGAATTTCAACGCATTATTTTTGAATTGTTACCAAATGGTTGGACTTTTTTCAGGGCTGCAATGATGTACAAGTACAATGTAGATATTGGACCAGCTGTGAAGCCGGTAGGTAATAATAACCAGGCCTGGAAAGAAGCAGATGTCCTGAGCCTAATGCAAGATCTTGAAACAGCTTCTCAACTGAAAATACCTACTACTTAACTAAATAGAAAATTATTGTAAATATGAATGTCGATTTCGATAAGCTAACCGATACATTGTATTCGGCAGTAATCTGCGATGCCCTTGATAGCCTGGGATACAAAGAACAATCTCCTCGAATCCAATTGGAAGGGTATACGGGTGTTGATCGATTAATGGGGCGATGTAAGACTACACTCTGGGTGGATATGTATCACGAAGACCCTGAACCGTATGAGCTTGAGTTAAAAGCTGTTGATTCCTGTCAATCCGGCGATGTACTTATTGCAGCTGCCGGAGGGTCCGTTCGATCTGGAATATGGGGTGAATTATTGTCTACTGCCGCCAAAAATTCAGGGTGTAGAGGAGCTATTATTCACGGGGCAATACGAGATATTGATAAAATGAGAAATATGGGATTTCCCGTATTTGCGGCTTCCAGGTGTGTTTATGATAGCCAGAATAGACAAAGAGTGGTAGATATAGATATAGAGGTAGAAATAGATGGTGTTTCTATTAGCCCTGGAGACATCGTTTTTGCCGATAGAGATGGAGTGGTTTTTATACCTCAAAAATGGGAGGAAGAAGTTTTGAAAAGAGCCTTGGAGAAAGTATCTGCAGAAAATGTTACAAGAGATGCTATAAAAGGGGGCATGAAAGCTATGGAAGCTTATGAGAAGTACGGAGTGTTGTAATGAAGGACCTTGCCACTAAGGCACATAGAACATGAAGATTCACTAAGAATTATGACGCTGTAGGCGTCAAATATGTATAGCCGTGGGTGAAACCCACGGTATTTGAATAAGAGTTAGAAAGGTTGGCGCATGTTTTTGCCTCAAAGCAAAAACCGTGACAAGCCTGAATTTGATAGCAAAAACCATTATATGAAAAAAGTAATAACAGGAAAAAATGTACCGGTAAGTTCACTGCCCTTTTCACCAGCATTAAAAGTTGGCGAATGGGTTTTTGTTTCCGGCCAGGCGTCGGTAGACGAATCTGGTAATATTGTTGAAGATTCCTTTGAAGGTGAATGCAGACGATCTTTTGAGAATGTAAAAAAGGTTCTGGCAGGAGCTAATCTGACATTAGATGATGTGGTGCAGGTTCGCAACTATGTGGGCAAACAAGAATACTTGAAAGAATTTAATGAAATTTATAAGGAATATTTCAAGGCTCCCTATCCGGCAAGAACAACGATCATGGGATGTCTGGGGGAGTTGTTAAAGTTTGAAGTTGAGGTGATAGCTTTAGATAAATCAGTTGATAGAGATTAATCACTAAGGACACGGAGGTTCTTGTGTAAATAATCGGGCTTACCCACAAAGTGATCCCTTGGGGACAATCCCTTTAGGGGCTTAGTAATCCTGAGACGGACGCTGTAGGCGTCAAACATGTTTAACCCCGGGTGAAGCCCGGGGAGTAAAAAACGGATGCAAAAAGGTTTGGCGTGCGTTTTTGCTGATACAAAAACCATGACAAACCTGATATTTAATAGAAACGAAATAGCAGTGAAAAAAAGAATAGCCTTGATTGGCATATATCACGAATCTAATACCTTTATTTCCCGGAAGACAAACTATCAAAACTTTGTGGATAGTCATCTTTTAAAAGGGGCTGATATAAGGGAAGAGTATTTACATGCCTATCATGAAATAGGGGGGATTTTGGAAATATTTGATGATTCGGATATGGTAATTGATCCGTTGTTATTTGCAGAAGCAACACCTGGTGGGATTATTGAGAACCTTTGTTTTGAAAAACTTGCGGGAGAAACAATGGACCTTTTGCAGGCAAGAGGTCCCTGGGATGGGGTTATGATTTGTGCTCACGGAGCTGCTGTAGCGGAAAATTTATCTGATACGGATGGTGAGTGGTTAGCACGAGTTAGAAAAGTTGTTGGAGATGAGGTTCCAATTGTTTGTACTATTGACCCACATGCCAATGTAAGTAAGAAGATGGTAGGAGCCACAGATGCGATGGTAGCTTATTCTACGAATCCACATTTGGATCAAAGGGAAACTGGGATAGCAGCAGCAGAATTGATGTTGTCTCATCTTAGAAAGGAGGTTAAATTAGTACAATCCTATTGCCCTACATCCGTGTCGATAAGTATAGAACAACAGGCTACAGCTGAAGAACCCTGTGCAGTTTTATATGATAAGGCTAAAGAAATAGAAAAAATTGCAGGAGTGCTATCGGTCAGTGTAGTCCTCGGTTTTCCTTATTCGGATGTTGAAAAAATGGGTAGTTCATTTATTGTAGTAACGGATGGTGACTTGGATAAAGCGGTTGAATTATCAAATTCATTGGGTAATTATTTGGAAGATAATCGTCACTTATTTGTAGGGATGAAGGTAAGTCCGGAGGATGCCGTAAATAGGTCAAGAAAATTAGATAAACCGGTGTTATTACTGGATATGGGCGATAATGTAGGAGGAGGTTCGCCAGGAGACAGTACGATTCTTTTAAAAGAAATTCTAAATGAAAGAGATGTTAACTTTTTTGTTTGTCTTTATGATCCCGAGGCTGTTGTTGAGTGCGAAAGGGTTGGTGTAGGAGGTAATTTAGAAATTTTCGTGGGAGGCAAGACTGATCGTTGGCATGGGAAACCATTATTGTTAAAATTATTGGTAGAAAAGATTGAAGATGGATTGTTTAGAGAAAGTGAGCCTCGACATGGAGGACAGGTAAAATATAATATGGGAAGAACTATTATTGCAAAAACAAGTAACGGGTCCACTTTGATGTTGATTTCCAAACGAATACCTCCTTTTAGTTTGAGTCAATTGACAACGTTTGGGATCAATCCCGAGACTTTTGATGTGATAATTGCCAAGGGGGTACAAGCGCCTGTTGCTGCCTATGCCCCGGTTTGCCCTTCGCTTATTAGGGTAAATACCCCGGGTGTTACTTGTGCGGATGCGACACAGTTAAGTTTTGAGTTTAGACGGAGGCCGTTATTCCCTTTTGAGGACTGGGAATAGGTATTGATCAATAACATGTATAGTTGTTGACGGAGTGATAGATAACTTAATAGTACCTGATATCTGACCCTTTCAGGGTCATTTGAAGGCCTTATTTTGTTCTAACATATATCAGACCCCAATGGGGTCTTTTTGAACATAAATTATTATAGCTTACTTCTTATACGGCAGAAAATCCCAGGGGGGGATTGGAAGTATGTTAGCAATAAATATTAAGGTTGAAAATCGACCCCAGTGGGTGTTGGATTAAAATTATGAATAATAAAAATGAAGATAGAAACGGTCACTAATTTAGATTTTTATACGGAAGGCCCGGGTCTGGATGGTTTCGGTAATTTATTTTTTACCACATTGACAGGAGGTGTAATTATGAAAATGGATCCATCTGGTGAAATTTCGGAATGGTCGAGATTGCAATGTCCAAATGGTCAAAGAATATTGGATAACGGAGACCATTTAGTATGTGAGACGGGAATGAAATCTATATTACAACTGAACTCACAAGGCAATATCGTTAGAACCTTGGTAAATCAAAAATGCGCAGGAATCTCATTTTCTTCACCAAATGATCTCGCTATTGATAGTGAAGGGGGTGTTTATTTTACAGACTCGGTCCGTCATAGCGGCAAAGTTTTCTACATAAGCAGTAGTGGCGATGAACGGCTATTAACGAAAGGGATGGATTATCCCAATGGTATTGCTTTATCCCATGATGAGAAAAATGTATTTGTAGCGGAGAGTTATACAAATAGGATTCTCGTTTTGGAATTATCCGAACCGGGGATCTGCAGAAAACCACCCAGAGTTTTTGTAGACCTACCTAAAAATCAGAATCCTATTGACAGGCAAAATATGCCTTATACGGCTAATTTGCCGGATGGAATTGCATTTGATGACGAAGGAAATCTTTGGGTGGCCCATTATGGAATGGGAGCATTGCAAGTGGTGGATCAATCGGGAAGATATATAACCTCGGTCCCTACAGGTATCCCGGCTACAAGTAATTTATGTTTTACAAAAGACTACAAGAATATTTATGTGTCGGGAGGAAGCGGAGAGCCTGGGCCCGGTATGATCCATAAAGTTATTTTGGAATAGACAAGATAAAAATGTAATGAAAAAACGTATACTTTTTTTTATAGCAATTCTCTCATTCTTTTATGGTTTTGGGCAATCCGACCAAATTAGAATTGATTCACTCACTCCGTTACCGGATAAAGAAGGATTTGCAGGAATGTTTGCCGGGGTAAGTAATGACGTTCTGTTGTGCATGGGAGGTGCCAATTTTCCAAATGGCCGACCTTGGGAGAATGGAAAAAAGGTGTGGTATGATCATATTTACGCCCTGGAAGATGAAGGTGGCAAATGGATAAAACTGGATCAAAAACTACCCGACCATATAGGGTATGGCGTATCCGTAAATTTTGAAGACCAGGTACTTATCATTGGAGGTAGCAATTCGGATCGACATTTCAACCAAGTGCTGGGTGTTAAATATAGGGAAGGTGAAATTATTTTCATAGAAGATTATCCTGCTTTGCCGGTGCCATTGGCTATGATGAGTGGTACATTGGTAGGTACCACAATTTATGTTGCCGGTGGACTGGTAACCGGGGATGGAAAACCTACGAACCATTTTTTTGCTTTGGATTTGTCACATCCCAAGGATCAAATGGTATGGAAGGCATTACCTGCATGGCCCGGAGAACCGAGACAATTGTCTGTAGCTGCGGCCAAGGACAATAAGTTTTACTTATTTAGCGGTATAAATGTAAGTGTGGAGGCGGATGGAGCAACCAATCGAAAATTACTTAAAGATGCTTATGTCTTTGACCCGGAAAATAACAATTGGAATACATTGCCTCCAATGCCCCGTGCAGTAGCTGCAGGGCCAAATCCAGCTCCAGTGTTAGGACTAAATCATATTGTTTTTCCGGGGGGCTTGGATGGCGAAACGGCAGAACATACTGACCCCGAGACCCATCCGGGTTTTTTGAATGAGGTTTTATCGTATAACACCTTGAGTAAATCCTATGCGACTGTTGGTGCATTTCCGGTGGGAACTTCAAGAGTCACATTGCCAAGTACTCAGTGGAATGGTAAGTGGGTTTTGCCTTCCGGTGAGTCCGGTCCGGGGGTAAGATCGCCCAAAGTGTTAACAGTTTCAAACGAATTGAAATTTGGTAAATGGAATTGGATTTTCCTTTTGGCATATCTGCTGGGCATGCTTTACATTGGTTATTATTATTCGAAAAGGGGGAAGACTACGGACGATTATTTTGTGGCTGGGAGGAGGATACCATGGTGGGCTGCGGGGTTAAGTATCTATGGAACCCAATTGAGTGCAATTACATTTATGGCGATTCCGGCTATAGTATATGCTACTGACTGGACGCTGGCGTTGGGTTCTTTAATGATATTGGCTATCGTACCGATAATAATAAAATTTTATTTGCCGTTTTTTCGTCGCTTAAATGTTACGACGGCCTATGAATACCTTGAAGAGAGATTCAATGTAAAAGTTCGAACATTAGCTAGCGTTACTTTTATACTTATGCAATTAGCAAGAATTGGAATCGTTCTATATCTTCCTGCTATAGCTATCTCATCGGTAACGGGAATTGATATTTTTTTATGTATTGCCATAATGGGGGTTTTCTGCACTATCTATACGGTAATGGGAGGTATAGAGGCCGTGATCTGGACCGATGTTATTCAGGTTTTAGTCTTATTAGGGGGGGCGATCTGTTGTATATTTATCGCTTCTTTGAATGTTGAAGGGGGTATCACAGAGATAATCTATAAAGGAATTGAATTTGATAAGTTCAAAATGTTTCACAAAGGATGGGATCCATCCCGATTAGTTATTTGGGTGGCATTTGTAAGCTTTTTCTTTTTAAATATAATACCCTATACTTCAGATCAAACAGTAGTTCAGCGTTATCTGACTGTGAAAAACGAAAAAGAAGCTGCTAAAAGCTTATGGACAAATGGCCTTTTAATGATTCCGGGAATCGTTGTTTTTTTTGGGTTGGGAACGACTCTTTTTGTTTATTATTTTGATAATCCGGGAGTGATAAATTCTAATAGGCCAGACGAACTACTACCTTATTATATCGTGCAGAAATTACCGGTTGGTCTGGCAGGGACAGTTATTGCAGCCCTTTTTGCTGCCAGTATGTCTTCGTTGGATAGCAGTATGAATAGTATTGCTTCTGCATATATAACAGATATTCACAGCCGATTTCGAAAAGGAACACGAGATAGCGATAATCTCAGACTTGCTAAATGGATAACCATTTTTATTGGTGTGTTGGGAACGAGTTCAGCTATGTTTATTGCCATAGCTAATGTGGACTATATTTTCGATTATTTTCAGGAAGTTTTGGGGTTGTTTGGGGGCGGACTGGCGGGAATATTTATTTTGGCAGTGTTTATACCGCGGGCGAATTCAATTGGGGCAATTGCCGGATTATTCGGAAGTGCCTTGATTACATGGGGAGTAAAAAATCAAACGGACATAACAGGATATCTTTATGCAGCTGTTGGTGTTATTAGTTGTGTCCTGATAGGTTATTTTGTGAGTCTTGCATTCGGAAAAAAAGCGGACGGAGAACAATTGACATATCACAACCTCTTAGAAAACAATTCTTAATAATATAATGAAGATATCAAAATTGACCTTGGGGACTGTGCAGCTAGGCCTTGATTATAGCATTCATAATCCCAAACCAACCCTGGAAGAAAGTAAATCTATTTTAAGAACAGCCTTCGACCTGGGAATCAATACCCTTGATACAGCCCGGGAATATGGTAGTTCGGAAGAAGTGATAGGTTCGTTTTTAGAGGAAGGACTCAATCCTATGGTCGTTACGAAATTTAAAGTGAACCCATCCCACCTGAAGAATCCGGGTACAGCATTTAACGAAGCATTTGACAGTATTTCCAGGTCATTAAAAATGTTGAAATTAGATAAAATACCAATTTTACTTTTTCACAAAGGGCCGGATCATAGCCTGGAGGATACCTGTAAAGTAATTCCCGGAATCTTGAGAAAATTGAAAGATCTCGATCTCATTGAAAAAGGGGGTGTTTCTGTATTTGAGCCGGAGGAAATAAAAGAATTAATGGAGTATGAGGATATACAAGCATTTCAAGTCCCGGTTAATATTTTTGATCACAGATTAATGAAATCCGGGGTCCTTGAATATTTAGACTCATCTGGCAGGATCGTTTTTGCAAGAAGTATTTTCTTAAAGGGGTTATTTTTTAATTCCGAGAGACAATTAAAAGGAATATTTGAGGAGGCTGTTCCTTATATTCGAAAACTTCAAGAAATAGTAAGTAGGACGAATTTGTCTGTAGCAGAAATGGCTTTTTTATTTGTCAGGGATATTCCTGGAATAACCAGTTTGGTGGTAGGTGCAGACAATGTTCAACAAATAGAGCAGAACAGTAAGTTAATGAATAAAGCAGCCCTTAAACCAGGTTTAAGGGAGGAAATTTATGAAAGCTTTGCATCTGTGCCAAAAAAAGTAATTACACCACACATATGGAATATATAATTCGCACGGAATTGGAATTGAAAAAAAGTATTTACCAAATTAAAAATGACCTTTTAAAATGAGTGTATTAGATAGATTTAAATTGGATGGGAAAGTCATTATTGTTACTGGAGGATCAGGACTATATGGGAAGTCTATTTCAACTGCTCTGGCAGAAGCAGGGGCAAATGTTGTAATTGCATCAAGAAATGTAAATGATTGTACTTTATGGGCGGAAAAACTGGTGTCCCAGGGATGGAACGCAATGGGAATGGAACTTGACTTGGGCGATGAAGATTCTATTACCTGCTTTGTAAATGACGTTTTAGACAGATATGGACACATAGATGTTCTTGTTAATAATGCCGTTTCGAGAGCGGGTTTTGAAAATCTGGAGAATATGACCAAAGTGGGATGGGAAGATTCTCAAAGGGTTAATTCCACCGGATTGATGATCATTACCCGGGAGGTGGTTAAATCTATGATAAAAAGCAATAGTGGAAATATTATAAATATCGGTTCCATCCAGGGTGTAGTTGGACCCAACTTTAGAGTTTATGGAGATACAGGAATGACAAGTCCCTTAAATTATACGTATGATAAGTGGGGAATGGTTGGTTTTACAAAATGGTTGTCCAATTTTTATGCAAAAAATGGTATTCGAGTCAATTGTATAAGTCCCGGTGGATTTGGACCCGGAGTTGATGCGATGGAAGGAAAGGAAGAATTTATTGAAAATTACAAGAGGCTGACACCTATGCAGAGATTTGCGGATGAACACGACATCAAAGGACCGATATTGTTTTTAGCATCGGAAGCATCCTCTTATGTGACAGGACATAACCTGGTAGTGGACGGGGGATGGACTGCATGGTAAAGGTAAATACCCTGAACCCAGGGAGTCGTTTTTGTTTCAGATAGAAAAAGAATCAAATGGACAAGGTTTGCCCTCTTATTCCGGGTAGGCACTGTCCTTTCTGCCGGGTATAATCGATGGCAATTCCCTACCGATTTATCAGGATAAAATAAGAGATGGGAATACAAAAAGCTCTGCTACACACTTGAAGCTTATAGGCTATTTTATATTTCAGGATTTCTTCACCATTAAAAAACAGAAACCATCTTCCTGTTAAGGTTCTAAATTGTTCGCGATCCGGTCAGTATTCGACATTGGATCTTGCTATTGCCAATGTTTCAGCATTCTGCATCTTCATCGAATTCAAAAAACTATATTTCAACGGTAATGACATTTTCGCCTGCTCCTAATTCATTTAATGCTTTTTTAATGTCTTTGACCATTGCATCAGGGCCACAAATATAGAATTCCTGATCGAAGGAATGGAGTTTGGTTTCAAGATAGGCTTTGTCAATTAGGCTGTGATCAAAACCTTCTTTTTCTTCGTCGGTTAAAGTGTTGATAAAGCGGTCGCCCAACAGTGATTCAAATTCCTTTCTAAGTATGATATCTTTCTCTGTTTTATTGGAAAATAGTAGTTGATTGTTCCCTATTATATTTTCTTTTTTTAATTGCCTGAATATGGCAATAAAGGGAGTTACGCCAGCCCCTCCTGCTATAAAAGTTCCTTCACCTTTATATTTTATAGCACCCCATACATCGTGGATGATTAATTCATCTCCTCTTCGAAGACTGTCAATATGTTTGGTAACGCCATTGTGATCATCATAGATTTTTATAGTAAATTCCAAAAAAGGATCACTATTGAGGCATGTAAAAGTAAAAGGGCGTTTTTCGTCTTTCCAATCCGGGTGGTTAATAGCTACTTCAGTAGCCTGACCAGGTATAAATTCATACCCCTCCGGCTTCTCAATTTTAAAACTTTTTACGTCATGTGTTATTCTCTCTACCTGAAGTATTCTTACGATATGTTTATCCATTGGTCACTGGTTTGATTTTGTATTTGATCTCTATTCCTTGTTATTACCAACAAGTATTGGGCGAAATTTGTTTGGAGTAAAATGTTTATTACATTATATGTGTTCGTAATTCTTAAGAAATAGGTTGAGTTTTTATAAATTGCTGAACATGGATACAGCTGCTCAAATTATTGAAAAGTTTGACTTGAAACCTCATCCGGAAGGAGGGTTTTACAAACAGACTTATAAGGCTTCTAATATAATTAGTGAAAGAAATTTAGGCGCTGAATTTGCTGGTAGTCGTTATTTTTGCACCGGTATCTATTACTTATTGGAAAAAGGTTCTTTTTCTGCTTTTCACAGAATTAAGCAGGATGAAATTTGGCATTTTTATAAGGGATGTGCAATTGAATTACATATGATATCTCCAAAAGGAAGATATTCCAATGTTAATATTGGAAATGACATTAGAAATGGAGAGGTTCCCCAGTTTGTTGTTCCGGCCCATTATTGGTTTGCTGCAAATTTAGTAGAAGGGGGGATATATTCACTTGTAGGATGTACGGTTTCCCCGGGGTTTGATTTCAGAGATTTTGAAATAGGTGATCGGGGAGAATTGATTCGACAATTTCCGGATTTTAAAAATATTATTCTCAAATTAACGAAAGAGAAATGAAAGATTATCAAATTCGCAGGATGACCAGCCAAGAAATGGCATCTACTTGCATAGAATGGGCATACAATGAAGGATGGAATCCAGGATTAGGTGATGGAGAATGTTTTTATAATGCAGATCCCAATGGATTTTTTGCGGGAATTTTAAATGGTGAAATTATTGCGACTATTTCAGCAGTGGCTTACGACCAATCTTTTGGCTTTATAGGTTTTTATATTGTCAAACCTGAGTTTAGGGGACTGGGATATGGAAAGAGATTATGGGATAAGGCAATATCTTATTTGTCTACACAGAATATTGGACTTGATGGGGTTCTTGAACAGCAGGATAATTACAAAAAGTCGGGGTTTAAATTAGCGTATAAAAATGTGAGATATAAAGGAATTTCCCAAAAAAGTCAATTATATAGTAAGCAATTAATCCCTTATGATGTAAATTATTTTGATTTATTGTGTGAATTTGATAGAATGTTTTTTCCCGTTGATAGAAAAAGGTTTATAAAAGATTGGACTGAACAACCAAATTCCACAACATGGATAGTATTAGAGGATGGCAATATTCAGGGGTATGTCACGATGAGGAAGTGCAGAGAGGGGTATAAAATCGGCCCATTATTTGCCAGAAAACATGAGACAGCCCTTGGTCTATTGAAAACCTGTTTTGGATTTCCTAATAATGGATCATCAATTTATTTAGATGTGCCAGAAGTAAACCAATTGGGAATAAAACTAGCTTTGCAATTTGATATGGAGCCTGTATTCGGTACGGCAAGAATGTATACTCTTGAGCCCCCAAAAGTAAATTTAAAGGGGATTTACGGAGTCACAACTTTTGAATTGGGATAGACCAAATGTATTCGTATCTACCGCTAGGTAAATAGTAGTCCAATTACCCCTAATCCGTACATTACTTCCGGACTAATTAGTTTTTTCAAGTTTTTTCTTGCTTCTGCTATATGGTTTTTTACAGTGAAATATGAAATGCCCAAACATTCCGCAATGTCACTCATTGTTTGTCCCTGCTGGCGGTACATAATAAAAATAGTTTTCTGGCGAGGCGGAAGTTGATCCAAAGCATCGTCCAGGACTGTCTTGTAATGAGCATGGTGAATGGATTTTTCAACCGGATTTGACCATCCTTCCTTCAGCGTTTTCCTGTAATCTAATTCATGTGAAGCTTTGCGAAAATGATCAATTACCAAATTTCGGGTCATTAGATAGATATAATTGCTTTTATCTTCTATTTGTCGAAATCTTTTGGCTCTAAGACAGATCTTTAGAAATACCTCTTGTGTAATATCTTTGGCTAATTCTCGATTGCCCAGATTTTTTAAGACAAAGGCAAAAACTTTGTCATTGTACTGATGAAAAATATTTTCGAGATCATCAGGAGTTTTGAATTTAGACCTCATACCTAATCCTATTATTTATTCCACTTTATATCTCTAAAGTAAAATTAATTTTAACAAAATTATAATGTGCTAATATTAATTTATTGTTACTTGAATTATAACCAGAGAGGTAAATTCAGAATTATATAACATGGAAGTTAAGTGTTTTCTAAGGGCGTAGTATGCTTTTAGAATAATATTTTGTTTTTGAATTAAAGTCAATGTGATTAAATAAGTATCAAAAAAAGACAAAAAAATACAACAATATAATGGGGCCTACGGTAGGCTGTAGGCTTGAGATCTGTCTCTTTGATAATACCTTTATGATATGGAGTGGGGGCATTTTTACGCTGAGGTAAGATAGGAAAGTAAATTACAATTCATAAACACATGTTAAAAGGTAATGAAGAATATTTAAAATTTTTTCTCCTGAACTAGTCCGTTTTTTATTTACAACCGTTTCACAAATACAACAGGAACGAATGAAAGATTTGGATAAACTAAAAATATTATATCGTAAATATCTCTCCCGAGAAGTAACATCAGAGGAATATGACCAGTTATTCGATGCATTGAAAGATATTCGTAACCTTAAAGCACTTAAAGAAGAAATGGGTGACGAGTGGGAAAAATTGGATGAGGAAAGGTCCCCCGTTGCCTGGATGGATATAGAAGAAGCATATTTGAATAATAGAGGTAAGAAAGGAGGGTTTGACACTAATTGGAAATGGGGTATAGGAATTGCGGCATCCATTTCAATAATTATTGTTGCTTTGATGTGGAAGGGGAGGTCAGGTGATGACTTTCTGGTTTATGAAACGGGGTTTGCGGAAGTAGAAGAAATAGTATTGGATGATGGTTCTGTAATCACACTAAATGCCAATTCAAAGTTGGAATGGGCGAAAGACTGGAAAGATAACAACAGAAGGAAAGTGTTTTTATCGGGAGAAGCATTTTTTGATGTGGTATCCATCTACGAAGGAAATGATACTACCAAAACTCCTTTTATAGTAGAAACACATGATTTATCAATTCGCGTGGTGGGAACAGCCTTTAATGTGAAAAGCAGGGGTGATCAAACCGATGTGTATCTTGACGAAGGAAGCGTGGAGCTAGGCTTGCATGAAAGAACCGATACCTCCGTATTTATGATACCGGGTCAGCTGTTGAGTTATTCGGTAGCTACTACTCAGTTGGTTGAAGGTAATGGGAATATTGATCAAAGTGCTTCCTGGAAGGATGGATCATTTCAATATACCAGCAAGAAACTTGATTACATTTTGACAAGCATTGAAGATATTTATGGAAAAGAGTTTGAAATTACTGATATGGATCTCCTGAATCGAAAGTATTCAGCTGTATTCCCTTATTCGGATTGGGAGGTTGTGAAGAAATCAATAGAATTATTGACAGGCGTAGATTTAGAAGAGAAACAAGGAATAATTAAAATTAAAAAGTAAAAACGAAGACCGGTCTTCATTGGCCGTGATCCCGGTCTTTCGTTGGTAATTGTAAATCATTAATCTTCCTGGAAGAATTAATTGTCTTCCGGGGAAAATTAAATCACACAAACATGAAATTAAATTTTTTACCTAGAAAAAAGAAAATTCCGGGACTTCAATTATTTCGGGATCTTTCACGAAGACGAAATGCCATGGTCTTTTGTATTGCTGTTTTTGCAATGATTTTTCAGGTTCCTGCAATAGGGGCTAAAGAAAATTCGAATGTTGAGAAGGTTCTTCTGGCAGAAGCACTTCATGAATTGAGTAAAGATTTTAAGGTGTTTTTTAGCTATGATGAATCATCAATCAAAGATGTAAAAGTCGTGTATGAACCTGTAAAATATTCGTCTGTAGAACAGGCAGTTGAGACATTATTACAGGGGACCTCTATTAAGTATAAGATATTTGATAATCGATACGTAATCTTATACGAGGAGAACCAAAGGGCTATTCAATCACTAAAAGGAATGGTGAAGCATCTCGAGGATGTGATTAGTAATCAAGACAAAACCGTTCCGGTCCGGGAAAAAGTGACACCCGTACCTCTCTTACATCCTGCGCTCCAAAAGCAAATTAAAAAATTGGATATAAATATATCCGGAAAAGTCACAGATTCGGAAGGAGAACCTCTAATTGGGGTTAATATTCAGGAAAAAGGTGCTAATCGAGGTACTTCAACAGATTTAGATGGAAATTTCACCTTAGAAAACATCAATGAGAATGCGACATTAGTATTTTCTTATATCGGATATCAGACCAAAGAAGTGGTGGTTAATGGAAAAACATCATTTAATGTAATACTGGAAACCGATGCTTTTGGCCTGGATGAAGTAGTTGTTACGGCCTTGGGTATTACCCGTGACAAAAAGGCGCTCGGTTATTCGGTCGGAGAAGTTGACGGGGAGGAATTAAATACCACGCCCCAGGTTGGTGTGCTCAATTCAATGCAAGGGAAAGTAGCAGGTGTTCAGATAGAACAGACCTATGGTGTTAAAGGTTCATCTGTGAACATGGTTATCAGAGGGGCGTCATCACTTAATTCAGACAATCAACCTTTATTTGTGATTGATGGTGTTCCGATCTATAATTCAAAGGATAATCTTTTTAATCAAGCTGATTTAGGAAATGCGATTGGAGATTTGAATACAGATGATGTAGAATCAATTTCTATTTTGAAAGGTCCGAGTGCAGCCGCCCTTTATGGCTCACGGGCTGCTAATGGTGTAGTACTTATTACCACAAAATCAGGAACAGGTCAGAAAGCAGGCTTAGGGGTAAGTTTTAATTCCTCTTTTGTAGCAGACCTTCCATATAGATATCTTCCAGTTCAGAATGAATATGCTTCAGGTCAAAATGGGGCATATGTTTTTCAAAATGATGCTTACGAATTTTGGGGGCCAAAATTAAACAACGGCTTCATTGCTCAACAAAGAAATCAGGATAGTCCCAGTGAATTGGTTTCACATGAAAACAATATTAATCGCCAGCAGGATTTTTATCAAAATGGTTGGACGGTAGCGAATAATGTCGGTATCAGTGGGAATTATGAAAAAGCCAATTTCCGTGTTTCTTTAGGGAATTTTGATAATACGGGGATTTTACCAAATGTAGACTTGAAAAAGTACAATATTGGTATCAATGGAACGATGAATCTGACAGATAATTTGGACGTTACTATAATGAGCTCAATCAATCAATCGAGTTCAGATAATCGACCGAATACAGACAAATCTTTCCGAACGCCAACCAGAGCCATTTTAACTATTGGATCACAAGTGGATATGGAACCTTATCTTAATCCTGAAACTTGGTGGATGCCAGGTCAAACGGGAATCGTACAACGGAGATGGAAAGAGAGATGGAATAATCCTTACTTGATGCAAGAGTTGGCTACAACTGCATTTGATCGAACACAAGTATTAAATAAGTTGGAAATGAGTTGGGAGTTCATAGACAACTTACGCTTTACCGCAAAATATATGAGAAGTCAATCCAATCAAAGAGCGACCAATCGGAGGCCATGGGATACGGTTGATGCAGTGAAAGGGAATTTTGATATTCAAAATTCAAGTTTTGTTGAGCAAAATTGGGAAGGACTTTTATCTTATAATCAAACTATTTTAAGTGACTTCGATATTAGTACCAACCTAGGTGGTAACCTTCGAACCAATAATATTGAAAACATTCAAAACTCAACTACCAATTTGGTTATTCCAGGGTTGTATACTATTTCTAATGGAGGTCCAGGTTCGGTGATTTACAATAACTTTTTGAGTGAAAAGAAAGTAAATAGTGTTTTTGGACAAGCTTCTATTGGCTATAAAAGAATGATATATCTAGATTTAACTGCGAGAAATGACTGGTCCAGTACACTTCCCAAAGAAAATCGATCATACTTTTATCCATCGGCTTCACTTAGTATGATTCTAAGTGATATGGTTTCCTTGCCTGACTGGGTATCTTTAGCCAAACTGCGCGCAGGATATGCTCAGGTAGGTAATGACGTAGATCCCTATCAGCTTCAAAGATATTTTAACTTTGGAGAGGACTGGGGCGATGTTAAACGTGCCTCTTTATCTAAAACTGCTAAAAATGCACAACTAAAACCAGAAATAGCAACATCAATAGAATATGGAGTTGACTTATCACTTTTTGATAACAGGTTATCTTTAGATGGTACTTATTATGTTGTGGAAAATAGAAATCAGGTTCTTGGCATTAATACACCCATTACATCTGGTGCAAGCAGCAAACTTATAAATGCTGGTTTGGTAAAGAGTCAAGGTTGGGATGTTTCCCTAAATGCCACTCTTATTCGGGAGAGTAACTTTACTTTTGATTTAGGATTGAATTTCACCAGAAATAGAACGAGCATTATAGAACTTGCTGAAGGCATTGAATATTTTGGATATACACAAGGGTACGGATATTATTATACTTATCCAGGTGACGAAGTAGGATCTATTTACCAACGGCCTTTCTTCAAAGTGGAGGATGTTAATTCTGAGTATTATGGACATGCTATTATAGGTCCTGATGGAAAACCTGCTAGAGATCCAGACCTTACGAACCTTGAAAAAATCGGAAACTACAATCCTGATTTTTTAATGGGAATACGTCCCTTTCTACAATTTAAGAACTTTAGTGCTACAGCAGTTTTTGACTGGAGAGCAGGAGGACAATTTTATTCTGAGACTTTGAGACAGGGCAAAAATGATGGAAGGTTCCCAGACTACATTAATGGTAGTGCAGATTACGACCCTAATGGGGATATAGCACAGCAAATTAGAGACAATCCCGAAAAATATATAAATGAATGGATAGGTGGACGTGATGCAGAAGATGGTGGTTTTGTTTGGCAAGATGAGCAGAAAAGAGAGCAAAGAAGTTTTATAAACGCGTCAGGACAAAGAGTTTATGTGGATGATGCTAGTTTTGCAGTCGGAGTAAAAGTGGATGAGGATGGTAATTATGTTGAAAATTTTGGTGGTCCTGGTACTCATTGGTTGGATCCTTATAATGCGCAAAAGGGTGTTGACAGGTATCTGGCTTCAGCCAACCTTTTCAGCTCTACTTATGTAAAAATGAGAGAATTGTCATTTATGTATAAATTTCCCAAAACTATAGTAGATAGGTTGAAATTGCAAAATCTCTCTGTATCCTTACTTGGTCAAAATTTGTTTGTCTGGACTCAACACGACGTATTTATTGACCCGGAAACGGCATATGTCAATAGCGGTGATACTAAACGAGCGGGATATGAATTCTATTCTGTAATTCCTTATACCCGTAGTTTTGGTGTGAAGTTAAATGTTGAGTTTTAACCACAATAAATAATAAATATGAAGAATATAATAAAAATAATAGTATCTATTGCATTTATATCTTTTCTAAACTCATGTAGTGATTTTGATGAAATCAATGAGAGTCCGAATGATGTAAGTGAATTGTCTCCCAACTTTTTAATGTCCACTAATACTCGAAATGTAGCAAATTTATATAGTGAATTCGGCTACTGGGGTTCGAGAGTTCCTTCCCTCATGCAGTATTACCAAGTGGGAGACAGCTATAAGGCGGATGAATTAAATGCCTTATTATGGGAACCGGGAGAAAGTAGTCCCTGGGAATCTATTTATTCAAGTTTAGTAGATGTTCAAGCAATGTCTGATCTCAGTAAAGAAGAGGGAAACGTTTTTCTTGAGGCTGTAGCATTAGTTTATAGAGCTATATTAATTGATTTGGTATCAAAAATATATGGTGACGCCCCATTTTCGGAAATAAACCAACTGGATGAAGGTCTAGTATTTCCAAAATATGATTCGCAGAAAGAAATCTATGAAACCTTGTTGGTTGATTTGAAGACAGCAAAAAATATGATCGAAGGAATCCCAGGATCGGAGGTTCCCGTATTGGATGGTTACGATTTGTTGTATGATGGAGACAAATCCAAGTGGGTGAAGTTCGTAAATTCCTTGAGAATCAGAATGTGTTTATTACTAAACAATAAAAAAGGGGAGTTAGGAATAAATCTAGACTCAGAATTTCAAGATGCAGCGCAGAATGTTTTTACCAGTAGTGAAGATAATGCAAGGTTAGAATATATTGGAAATTCTGAAGGAACTTCCTTTCGAGGAGGACCGTTTCGAGCTTCAGAATTAACGTATGCTCGAAGAATGGGGAATGGCTTTCTAAACCTCTTACGCGATCGAAACGACCCGAGATTGTATAGATGGTTACGACCTGTAGAAAATCATTGGGTTAGAGGTCTTGCTGAAGCGACAACCATTCAACATACGGATCCTTTAGGTCAAACATTCCCTATTAATAATTTGCCATATCCGGACGGTTTTGATGATTTGGATACAAGTTTGTATGTTGGTTTACCTATTGGTAGTGCACAAACATTTATCACATACAATGCCGGTGGTGATGGTTCAGTGGAGCCTAAAACAAGCCCGTATGTAAGTAGATTGAGTGAAATTTATTTCCAAAATGCAAATGATTTAGTTGCCATGGAAATTATCACTTATTCTGAAGTTGAATTTATTTTGGCAGAAGCTGGCGCTATTGGAGCATTTGGAGTTAGTGATGCTGAAAGTCATTATAAAATGGCCATAGAAGCATCTATGGTTGAATGGGAAATATTTGATGATTATGTTGGAGGTTTTGATTTTGATGGATATTATAACCAAGAATCGGTTGACCTAAGCAAATCCGATAACGTACATAAGACCGTAATGACTCAAAAGTATATTTCAATGTTTTTTAGACCCGAACCTTGGTTCGATTGGCGCAGAACGGGGTATCCAGATCTTGAAAGACCAGTTGATTCAGATCAGCCGGTGTTGCCAATTAGGTATCACTATGACACACCTAATCCTCCGGATCCTCAATATATTGAAGAATATAGTAAAGCCGTTGAAAATTTGGAAAGAACGGAATATGCGAATACTTCATCAAATGATGATATCCGTTCTAAGATGTGGTTGTTACAGGGAACAGATAAGCCTTATTAAAAACTACAGAATTACGACCTGAAAAATAGTATAAAAGGTATTTGTCAGACTCCGTCATTGTAGAATGCAAATACCGGTTTTTGGGAATCAGTACTAAATAATTAAATTTAAATTATGAGTTCTATAGAACGCAGAAAGTTTATTAAGATAGCAGCAATTTCAGGTGCTGGACTTTTGACAGGCAGTGCATATGCTACTTCCTCCTATTTCAATAATTCCAAGGATAAAATACAGGAGTTGCCAGGGGGAGCTTATGCCGTTATGATGACGCCATTTACAAAAGATCTAAAAATTGATTATCCTGCACTTAAAGAATTAATTAATTGGTATGAGAGAGCGGGAATTCGAGGATTCTTTGCCAATTGTGCCTCAAGTGAAATGTATGATTTATCTCCTGAAGAGCGATTAAACTTGACTCGTTTTGTAGTAGAAAATAGTAAAGTTCCGGTACTTTCTACCGGAACTTTTTCTGATGATGTACGTGAAAATGCCTCCTTTATAAAAAAAATCCATGATACCGGCGTAGATGGTGTAGTGATTATTACAAGTGTGATTGTAGGGAAAGATGCAAGTGACCAGGATTTTGCCAACTCTATTATGGAATTAGTTAATGAAACGGAAGGAATTCCCCTGGGTATATACGAATGCCCAAGCCCGTATAAACGATTGGTTTCGCCGGAATTACTTGGTAAAATATCGGATACAGGCCGTTTTATTTACTTAAAAGATACTTCCTGTGATGCAGAAACTGTCCGTCAAAAAATAAAAGCGTGTAAAGGTTCAAAGTTGGGATTGTACAATGCTCATACTCCGGATATTCTGGATTCTTTGCGTCACGACGGTGCAGGTTCTTCTACTATTGCAAGTAATTATTACCCGGAGTTGTATGCATATTTGTGCAAAAATGCTAATAAAAAAGGAAAAAAGGAAGAGGTAGAATTAGTTAATGATTTTATTCTTCGGAATGAGAAAGTTATTGGGAAAAAATATAAGATTAGTGCCAAATACTTTATGAAAATAAGAGGCCTGCCTGTCAATGTAAATAGCAGGACTTATAATGGGGCTTTAGACGATTCAGATGAAAAGAGGCTGCAAAATTTGTGGTCCGAACTTCAAATGCTAGCGGAAAAAGTAAATATTACGTTAGCTTAGAATAAGAATATACACAATTCAGTAATACGGGTTTTATAAAAGCAAAATATCTTCCTTCATCTGGGCATTAAAATGTAGGATTATGGCGCTGGCTACAATATTTGATTTAGGATTTGAAAGAATTGAAAATCTATTGTAAGACCGCTTTTTAAATTTTATTAGATACCTGAGCGATACGAATGGGTAAATTTCTAAATGGAGAAGTAGGTTGTTCCATCTTTCCCGGTATGAGGGATCCGGAGTCTTTCCACTGCCGAAAACTGACGGGATCAGTTTCCCTTTCCAGTATACCTCCTGCACCCATCTATTGAGGATTCAATTGAACTTTCCTGCATTTAATTGAGATATGCAAGGTAAATGATCATTGCAAATTTGCTTTTTCCCTTGATCTTGTTGGATATTAAGTGTTTCATCCCACCCAATGTCTCTATAAAACAGTAATATTCTTTCCAAAATATACTCTATTTGTCTCACTAAGTATTTGCTCCACAGCATGGAATTGTTCCTTTTTTAATGAGGTTGAATCCAATATATTCATCAAATTCTTGTTATTAGGCCATTGATATATTGAAATTAAAATGTTCATCTTGGAGAAGAATTCATTCCCTCTATAAAGAGCTGACTTTAGAGGATTTTATATTATAATAGAGCTTAAATTTGGTTCTATTTTCAAGTAGAGGGGGAAGATTTATTATTGCAATTACAATACCACCCATTGTGGATATCCTTTTCTATTGAACTAAGAATAAAATTTTTGTGAAAAAAAATACCTTTGTACCGGAATCTTTAAGTATATGAAATCTACAGAATATGTAACTCTTCAAATTGGAAATAAACTGCGGCAAATCCGAAAAGAAAAAAACTTTAATCTTTCTGAATTGAGTGCCCGCAGTTCTGTAAGTATTCCTATGCTTTCAAAGATTGAGAATGGTAGGTTAATACCTACATTGCCTACTTTACTTCAAATGTTGAGGGCCCTTCAGGTAGATTTAAATGAGTTTTTTCAAGATATTAATTCCGATTCGGACTTTCCCGGATATTTTATGATTAAAGGAGATAGCTTGGAAAGGATTGAAAAAGAAGAAAACACTGTGGGTTTTGAATATTCATTTATTTTTTCAGAAGTCCTGGAAAGGTCTTCCATGGAAATATCCCACTTACTTTTAATGCCGGGAGCACAACGAGAAAAATTGACAACTGCCGGAATGGAATATGTTTATCTGCTAAGGGGTGAAATAGAATTCGATCTGGATGGGAATACATTTAGCATGGCTGAAGGAGACTCGATTTTTTTTGACGGGAATATTCCTCATGTTCCGACCAACTCCGGCCTTGGACCAGCTGAACTTCTTGTATTCTATTTCATCACCATGAACTGAATCCTCAATTGAGGTATCAAGGCAGTATGAATAAGTCAGTTTGGATGGAAAAATTACCATACTATAGTACCAAATATAATATTCAATGCTCATTGAGTTGTAAATGAGTTCGTTGAGTATATTCCAAATAGCTCTTGGTTGTCCAAAATTCGTGGGGAATGACTGCATCTCTTGCCTTCTCCTTACAAAATATCCTATTCGATTAAATTGTGATTACTAAGTAAAGGAAGGGATGAACCAAGTTATCCATTTAGTATTATTGTCACCTCGAATGCAAAGAAGAATTGTAATCTAAAATAGATCAATAGGTATACTTTTAGATGGAGACATCAGAATGTCCAGGACTTACCCTGTCACTTGGGGGATGGGTGCCACCTTGACTATTTGATTCATTCAGAGCTTTTCCTTTTGGAAGGCGGTTTTCTTGTCACGCAGGTTTTAACTCCATTAGAACGGTTTACCCTTCCTGCATTGGAATATTCAACGGCAAATTTCTGCTGTTGTATATGGATAAATGAAAAAGTCACTGCTGAAAATTCAATTTTCCTAATGGTTTTTTTTTAATTCCGTATCCTGAAATCCCCTGTCCGAGAATCAGACACATGTATCCTGCAGAATGTTGATGGAGAAAGTGACATTGATTATATAATACGTGAAAGGAGGTGCGGGAGATGAATTTAAATTGTAAAAGACCCCGGATTCTGGAACCGTAATTATTCAATCGGGTGTTTTCACAAAAAGAAAAAATATTTCTCAATATGAAAATTAATAAGAAATTATATCTTTGAAAATATTAAAAACCGGGCTTTTGAACCTTCGTACAAATAGAATATATGAATCGTAGAAACTTTTTAAAAAAATCATTGATAGCCAGTGGAGTTATTACTGTTCCATTCTCTCCTAATTTGTCGCTTTCAGTTATAAACAATCCTATTTCTTTAGGATTTATTGCTGACTTACATCATGATATTATGCATGATGGTTTTCGTCGGTTAGAAGGTTTTTTACAGGCATCGGAAAAAACAAAACCCGATGCTATTATTCAAATGGGTGATTTTGCCTACCCTAATAAGGATAATTTAGATGTAATTAATGCATTTAATCAAGCGCACATAAATAGTTTGCATGTCGTTGGAAATCATGATACAGATAATGGACATACCCTTTCACAATGTATCGATATATGGGGTATACCCCACCGGTATTATAGCTATGTCGTAGATCGTATTAAAATATTAGTATTGGATGGCAATGATAAGGGAAGCCCTACATATAAAGGTGGTTATCCCTCGTATATTGGGGAAGAGCAACTTTCCTGGATGGTAAAAGAGTTGGAGAGTACTTCATTGCCGGTCATTATTGTTTCACATCAGCCATTGGCGGGGTATATATCAGTGGATAACGCAGTCCAAATTCAGAATCTATTATCAGTTCATAAGGATAAAATCCTGTTTGCTATTAATGGCCATAGCCATATTGATCACCTTTTATGCGTAAAAGACGTCTATTATTTTCACGTAAATTCAGCTTCATATTACTGGGTAGGCGGAAATTATAAGCATGAGAGCTATCCGGCGGAAATTCATGTAGAGAATCCCTGGATTGAATATACCTGTCCTTATCAGGATGAGCTATTTACATTTATAACCATTAACCCCCAAAAACAGCACATTGAGATAACTGCAAAAAAAAGTAATTGGGTACATCAGTCTCCAGTAGATATAGGATATGTAAATGATGAATTGGAGGTAGGTAAGGAGATATGTCCAGAGATAAGGGAGCGAAAGTTTTGGAAATTTGATGGGTGTCCTGAGCCCTAACCTCAGCGGCAATAAGTATTGTCTTTAGATTTTACGGAAGTGTAATCGGATACTAAAAACATACTGGTTTGAATTGGCAACAAACAGATTATCGTAATATAAATAGCAATGAAAGTAAACAACCGCAATTATCCAGAGACTAAAAATACCATTATTGGTATTTGTATGGACGGCACTTCCTATCCATATTATGAAGCAGCAAAAGAAGTAATGCCGAATCTGCAACGGTTTATAAAAAAGGGGGATATGGGTATGGTCAAAAGTGTAATTCCCTCATTTACCAATCCTAATAATATGGCCATAGTTACCGGTGTGCCACCAATAGAAAACGGTATTTGTGGAAATTTTTACTGGGATAAAGATCTTCACGAAGAAGTGATGATGAATGATCCTAAATATTTGAAAGTTCCAACGATTTTGGGAACTCTAAGTCAAAATGGCCGTAAAGTGGCGGTCGTAACAGCCAAAGACAAACTGCGGAAAATGTTGGCATACAATCTAAACGGAATTTGTTTTTCCGCAGAGTTCGCCAATCAGGCAACCATGAAAGAGCATGGTATTGAAAATGTGGAACAAGGTCTGATGGGGAAGGAAAGGCCCGGAATTTATGATCCTGACATTTCAGTCTATTGTATCGAAGCAGGGGTGAAATTATTACAGAAAGAACATTTCGACGTTATGTACCTGACTACTACCGATTTTGTACAACACAAATATGCGCCTGGTGATCCGGAAGCAAATGATTTCCTTTCAAAGATTGATTATTGGTTGGGTGAATTGGATAAATTAGGTGCGCTGATAGGTGTTACAGCAGATCACGGCATGCAAGCCAAAACAAATGAAGAGGGGGCCCCTAAGATTCAGTTTATAGAGGAGTTGTTAAATGAACAAGGTATAAAGTCTAGAGTAATACTGCCGATTGCAGATCCCTATGTAGTTCATCATGGTGCACTTGGAGGTTATGGAACACTATATCTTGAAGATCGGTTACAATTGAACAGAGCTAAAAATTATTTATTGAACCTGGACGGTATTGAGACGGTATTGACGAACGAAGAGGCTGCAAAGAAGTATGAGCTTCCTGCGGACCGCATCGGTGACTTGGTAGTACTTTCCGATGCGTCCACGACTATAGGAAGGACTCCTGATTGGCACGATCTTGATAAAGTGAAAGTTGGCCTGCGTTCGCACGGCAGTGAGAATTCGCAGGTTGTACCTATGATTTTTAATAAAAAACTCAATCCAATATACAGTGCGAAACTCGCATCCGGAAAGGTAAGGAACTTCGATTTATTCGATTTTTTAAGCAATGGATTTTAAAGATATGATGCATGATTGAATTTGGAAGTATTATCAATGGGAAGCAGATAAAGAACGATCAATGGATTAATGTATATAATCCTTATACAAAGAAAAAGGTGGGAAGGGTTTCATCTATTAATCCGAAAACTCTTGATTCTGTTTTGACTGACACCAAAAAAACAAAGATTACACTTACCCGGCATGAGCGGTATGAAATATTAAACAAAATTGCTACCGCCCTGGAAAATAGGGTGGAGGAGGTAAGTAAAATGATAACTGATGAAACGGGGCTTTGTCTAAAGGATACTCGTTATGAAGCCAGTCGAGTATCAGATGTATTGCGATTTTCTGCTATGAAGACCTTGGATGATGATTCTCAGGTCTTCCCTTGTGATGTATCTAAGAATGGAAAGCAGAGGAGAATTTATACTACACGCGTTCCGGTGGGGTTGATCAGTGCCATTACCCCTTTTAATCATCCAATGAACCAGGTAGTACACAAAATTGCACCGGCTATAGCTACTAATAATACTGTCGTGCTAAAACCTTCGGAAAAAACCCCATTGTCAGCGTATTATTTTGCACAACTGGCACTTGATTGTGGTCTTCCGCCGAATATGTTGAATGTAGTGAATGGATTGGATGTAGAATCAACTGCAGAGATGATGACAATCCATCCGGATATTGCGATGGTATCATTTACCGGAGGAAGTAAGGTCGGAAAAACTATTGCTTCCCGGGTAGGATACAAGAAAGTAGTGCTTGAACTTGGGGGAAGTTCTGCATTATTGATATTGGATGATGCGGATATTGAAGAAGCTATAGAGGTGACTATGGCAGGTATATTTAAGAACTCTGCTCAGCGTTGTTCTGCCATTCGAAGAATTCTGGTTCACGAGAGTCTTGCAGATAGGTATGCTACAAAACTTACAGAAAAAGTAAAATCCATACGCTATGGAGATCCCTATAATCAGGATATTGATATGGGCACGGTGATTAGTGAAGAGGCTGCTATGGAAATGGAGTCCAGGGTCCAGGATGCTATTTCAAAAGGTGCAGTTTGTCTTACCGGAAATATAAGGGAAGGTGCCCTTTTTGCCCCCACTGTACTAGATCATGTAGAGAACTCCTACGAGCTTGTTGCCAGGGAGACCTTTGGACCTGTTGCTCCGATAATAAGATTCAAAACCCTGGATGAAGCAATAGATATTGCCAATGATACACCTTACGGTTTGACCGGGGGGGTAGTAAGTAATCACTGGCCTTCTATTCAACGTGTGATTACAGAACTTGATACGGGAACTGTGAATGTAAATGAAGCACCTAGTTATCGATTAGAATGGACACCGTTTGGTGGAGTAAAAGATTCTGGATTGGGATATAAGGAAGGGGTAATAGAAGCCATGAAAGGATATACAAATATAAAAACCTATTCATTGCCCTGGGATATTGCCTAAATCCTGTTCGCTCCCTTCTTTTCAAAATCCAAAAATGCATCTAAATAATGTCCAATATTAAGAAACATTTTCTACACAGCAGGTACCAGGTATTTGAAGAATCCGGAAAACCTTTTCAATTTGTAGAAAAAGATGTCTTTCTGGATGTGAAACCCGGTGAAGTAGTAGTTAAAATTTTGCAGGCCACTATTTGTGGCTCGGATTTACATACTATCGAAGGGAAAAGAATTGAGAATGTACCGTGCATACTAGGCCACGAGGCTGTGGGCGAAATTGTCGAAATTAGTGGCCGAAAAGGCTTTGCCGTTGGAGATAGGATTACATGGACAATAGCTGATAGTTGTGGACATTGCCCTGCCTGTATTGAGTATGGATTACCAGAAAAGTGCAGTGAGTTGTTTAAATACGGACATGCGTCTTTAGCAAGTGGTACCGGCTTAAACGGTTGTTATGCTTCACATCTTTTTATAAGGAAAGGAACACATATAGTAAAAATTCCGAATGCGGTGACCAATGGAATTGCGGCTCCGGCCAATTGCGCCCTGGCCACTATGGTAAATGCTATAGCTCAATTAAAGTCCAAACCCCGGAGGGTATTAATTCAGGGAGGGGGCTTGCTTGGGATTTACGGATGTGGAATGCTCAAAGAAATGGGTGTACCTCAAATTTTTTGTTCGGAAGTCAATGAAGGAAGGTTTGACCTGATCAGGAGTTTCGGTGCTATTCCCGTTGACACCAGAAATTCAGAAAATGCCGCTAACCTGATCCTTGAGCAAACCAGTGAGGGTGTTGATGCGATATTTGAAGTAGCGGGAGTAAAAGAATTGATTCCGCAGGGCCTGAAATTATTGCGACCTGGTGGAGAATACATCCTGGCCGGTCTTGTACACCCAGATTCTCAATTGAATATTACTGCTGAGCAAATCATAAGAAAGTGCATAAGTATAAAAGGCGTACATAACTATGCTCCCTGGCATTTGGATAAAGCTGTCGCATTTCTTGAACGAAATATATCTGTATTCCCATTTGAAGATCTGGTTAGTCCCCCGTATAAATTAGACAATTTACAAGAGGCTGTTTCTGAAGCTCGGAAGCATAATTGGATGAGGGTCTCCATTAAACCCTAAGTGAAAAAGTACGCCCGACCAAATCGCAGCACAAAAATTCAGGATTATTCAGTAGCGTATGCTACTAGCGGTTATGTTTTGCTATTTGTTTTTTTATACGGGGCGACAAAATTTCGAATGGACAATACCAGGTATTGGAGAGGAATTCCAAATAAGTAAGCAATTGATAGGATGGGACAGGGTTGCTATGTTATGGGCTTATGGTCTCGGACAATTTATAAATGGAAACTTAGCCGATACGGACGGAGCCAGGAAAATGATGGTAATAGGTGGTGTTCTATCTGTTATTATGAACTGGGCCACTAGTTTATCCAATGCCTACTGGATGAATGTTGTTTTCTGGGTATTGAACGGTTTTAGTCCATCATTGGGATGGGCACCCGGAAGTAGATTGATATCAAACTGGCGGGGTGGAAATGAAAGGGGGAAGCCTTTGGTTTTTATGTGTTTGCAGCAGGGTGTTCTTCCATTCTGATTTACTTGCTGTCTATTGTGATGCTTGATGTTTACGAATTCCATTGGAGGGGGCTTTTCCGGCTTCTGGTTTTACTCCTATTGCTAGGTTATATTGTGTTCTATACCAGAGGCCGAAATAAACCCGAAGATTGAGGATTTCCTCCTTTGAAAAACGATAACGATAAAGATTTACACCCTCAAAAAAATTCATCAATTGAAGAAAGCCTGGTTCAACGATATAAGAGTGTTTTCAAAAATAAAAATTTATGTTGGCGTGTATTTCCATTTGATTTCAGAATACTGCCCGGTATGGTCTTTTGGTTTCCCTTATATTATTTAGGTTCCAGGATCAACGATTCCTTCCAATTTGTGGATTGTGTTGGCCTTGCCAGTAGGAATGGCATTAGGTACGGTGTTTTTTGGGTAACTAATTGATGGTGTATTCCTATCCAATCGATCTCGGTCTATTGCTATTTCTTTATGATTGGCAGGTTTTGTAATTCTGGCAGTATTTTTGGTCCCTAAAGAAAATATTCACGGAGGTCTGGTCCTTATGGTCCTGGCATGTTTTCTGGCTTATGGCTCCCAATCATGTTATTCGCCCTTGAGTCCGGATTTATTGGGAGTGGATCGATCAGGGACCTGAGTAGGTGAAATGAATACTTTTGTATATGCTTTTGCTGGCGGGGGCGAACCTTTTATCGGCTATATGGCGGATGTTATACATCAGGATAATATAGTTTTTGCAGTTACTTCTACACTGTGTTTTATCGGTGGAACCATTACTTATTTTGTTAATAGATAAAACGTATCAATGAAGAATGTAATCTTTTGCGCGAGTCTTTTAGTGCTGCTATCTGCTTGATTTGCCTGGCAATTTGGTTAGGCCTGTTTTGAGGAATAAGTATTCCTTGTTGAAAATCAAAATAACTTACTTGAGAGTAATAAGAAAGGTGTTGCCAATGTGTTGTTCTCTAATGGCGAGTATGTTGTAAAAAAGGATTTCCAGGGGAAAATAAATCTCTTGGTGTCCTGACGAGTTGTATTTATATTCAATACCATCCCCCCCCAATAGTTCGGACGTATAAGTTTTTTACTCTTAGTTTTCATTTGATGAAAAATTAAATTTTTTAAAGGTGAATTGATCGATTTTCCCAACTACTTTTTTCACGACAGTCTGGTAAGCCTTTGAGTTGATATTGCCAGGAATTATACAAGTTATTTTGTTGTCTCATTAGGATTTGTAAATGATGTTAAGTTAAACAATTCTTAATGCAGGATATTGTGGAAGCCTCGTTTCTCCCTCTACATTTGTAAACAAATAATTTTCTTATGAAGAAAATGAATAAGCAATTTTTATATTTTACAAATGTACGTCATTCCGTGGTCCTAATAATGATTGCTGCCTTTTTATGTTACACAGGGATGTATGCGGTACGAAAATCTTTCCTTGCTGCCCAGTATGCCGGGACATCCTATGAATTAATTTCAGGAGTTGAATACAAAGTTTTACTTGTGATTAGTCAGGTTTTGGGCTACATGCTTTCGAAATTTGTAGGAATCAAGGTAATCTCCGAAATGTCCTCCAAAAGGAGATCGGTTTGGCTGGTGATTTTAGTAAGTTTTGGATTATTCATGCTGCTTGCATTTTACATTTTACCTCCAGGATGGAAGGTGTTGGCTATGTTTTTAAATGGATTGCCCTTAGGGATGGTATTTGGTATTGTTTTTTCCTATCTGGAGGGAAGGAGAAACACGGAATTACTGGCGGCAGCTCTCAGTACAACATTTATTTTTTCTACCGGATTGGTAAAAAATGTCGGTGTCGTAATGATGAGCGACTTCGGTATTGATGAATTTGCAATGCCGTTTGTAACAGGCCTATTATTTTTTCCACTTTTTCTTCTTTCTGTAATGATATTGAATCGGGTTAAAGGTCCGGATAAAGAAGATAAGATGTATAGAACCGAACGAAATCCGATGAATGGTAAGGAGAGAAAAGAGTTTATTGTTACGTATACGATTGGGTTTGTTGCGTTGATAATCATGTATGTGATATTGACTATTGTCCGTGATTTCAGGGATAACTTTATTGTGGAATTCTGGGCAGAATTAGGATATTCTGAAGAACCCGGGATATTGACATTAACAGAAATACCGATTGCGATATCCGTTGTGATTATAGCAGGCTTAGGTTTTTTAATTAAGAGGAACTTGCTGGCTTTTAACATGGGTATGATAGCTACTATCTTAAGCGCTTTTTTAATCCTTATAACCACGTATTTATTTAAAGCAAATCAGGTAAGTCCGGTATTTTGGATGATTGCTACCGGCACGGGAATTTACTTGCCTTATATTCTTTTTCATTGTCTGATTTTTGAACGATTAATCGCCTTTTTGAAATACAGCGGCAACGTTGGATTTCTATTTTATTCTGCGGATGCATTAGGGTATTTGTTTAGCGTATTGGTTTTACTTATGAAAGAAATCTTCAGTTTTGACAACAGCTGGGTTCATTTTTTAATCGAATTGAATATTAATGCAGCGATTGGGTTAATTTCAGTATCTTTTATAGCATTAGTTTTTTTCAATAAATGGGTATTTTTGCCCAGGAAAGCTATCGCATAAAACTTTTTACATATGAAATCACTTGTGTTCTTTTTGTTAGGGATATTATCATTTTCTTCTTACGGTCAAAGAGTTATAATTATCGGTTTGGACGGGTTGAGTGTTGAAGGGTATAAAACGGCAAAACATCCCAATTTAGATGAATTAATGGATAATGGTATTTTGTCACTTACTACCAGAAGCGTGATGCCTTCAGTCACGTTGCCCAACTGGACTAGCCATTTGACCGGTAGTGGACCCGAACAACACGGTGTAGTGAATAATGAATGGAAAATAGATACCCATACTTTACCTGCGATTGAGGTGGACAATGATGGGTACTATCCTTCCATTTTTAAGGTTTTAAAAGAGCAGTTGCCAAACGTGAAAACGGGGTATTATTACAATTGGGGAAATCTCATTAATCCGATTAATAAAGAATATCTCGACGATGTTTCCTTTTTGGACGAGGACCGGTACATTGAAAATTATACAAAAGCTGTGAAATTTCTGAAGGAGAACCGCAATAACCCAACTTTTGTATTTTTGTATTCAGTGCATACGGACCATGCAGGGCATGAACATGAGTGGATGTCGTCGGAATACATTTTATCAATAGAAGAAGCAGATATTCAAATAGGAAGGGTGATTAATCAATTAAAAGAAGAAGATTTGTTTGATGATAGTCATTTTATTTTAATAACAGATCACGGTGGATTGGGGAGTGGACATGGTGGCGTTAGTGAAAGTGAAATGTTGGTTCCATGGGGTGTATCAGGACCTGGCATTAAAAAGGGGGAGGTACTAAAAATGCCAAATAGCAATGTAAATACATCACTGCTTGTAAGTGAAATTTTTAATTGTAGAGATAATATTCCCGAAAGCTGGGTTGGAAAATTACCCACAGAGGTATTTATAAAATGAGAAATTAAGTGTTGAAACTATCTCGTTATACTGCTGATGTAAAATTCAATTTGGGGGTGTGAAAACCAATTGCCCAAATGATTCGGGTATATGAAAATCCGGTTTATCGGTTTCAGGATCCACCCAGGTAATCCATTTTATTTGACTTTGTAATTGATGGCTGTCCGGTAATAGAATACAATCACCTCTGTAAATTCCAGCTTCTAGTACGTCTTCTCTTAAAAGGCCAAGATCATCCAGGAAAGAAAGCCTGATAACTACTTCCATGATATATCCGTTATCCGTAATTGTTCCGTGGGTGTATAGATGTTCCCTTGGCCAATTCCAATCCTGGTCTATTTTTCTATATAGGCTTGCCTTATAGTCCATGATCTGTCCATTAGGGGCGATCTCCAGACCGTAATAGGGGGTTAATTCTTCATTTTTTCGAAAAAAAATTTCAACCCGGTCTGATTGTCCAATTGCTCTATTTAGGTCACTATGGTTATAAACCAGAAGGTTCTGGTCTTCTATATCATATTTTAAAAAGAGAAATTGTTCGTTGTAAAGTGCTCTGAATGCTGTTTTTTGAGGATGGCTATCATTCCAAGGAGAAGAAAAGTCATTTAGTATATTAGCTTTTGCCCAAAGGTCTTCCGGGACTAACGTATTGATTTCATTCGATTTAAAGGGGGTGGGATGTATAAAATACGTTTTGGGTTGGTTATGATTGCCGACAAAACCGAATAGAAGAATTGATATTGATGAGATTAGTCCAAGTTTTATCATCCGGTTAAATTTTTGATCATAAGGAAAACAGCCTGAGAAAATCTTATGAAAGTGTAATGTATTAAATAAATATTATACGAATGTGACTTTTTACGGTTGGTTACGTCTCAAAAAGTGCTATTGATAATATATTTAGGGTTACTTATTATTAATAGTATCCGGGATCTATTCCCGGATGTTTTTTTCTGATTTCCGAGAATCCTTGGTTAATTAAGTATATAAAAATCCGAAAAGGAGGGTTTAGAATGAGCTTTAATAATGACTTTTTTGGCTTTCAAACTATTAAATACAAAGTCAAAGTTGTTCGTTACTACATCTTTTTCAAGGTCGTGCCGGTCTTTCATATAATGAATAAGGCGGTCTTTAATCGTATCGCGGAATAGTCCTCGGGATGATTTTTTTAATATCTTGATTATAGCAGATTCGTATTCTTTCAAACTTAGCATAGCCGGTAAAATAAGCGGGTATTTTGTAAATAAACTGTTTTAAATTATAAAAAAAAACTTTATCTACAAAATAATTTTTTGGACTTGCGGTGTTGTCCCCGGAACTACATGAAATTATACAAAATTCAGCTCTGACCAAAATGGGCTAATACGTTTTAGACTTTTTCTCTTTATAAGCATCGAATCGATTTTGGAATTCTTTCCAGTCTTCATCGGAAAATCTTTCCTGGTATCTTTGAGGTGGCTGTACATTCTCCTCGATTGCTCTCTCCTGGTGGTCAATAAATATTTTTTGATGATCCCTTTTGATAATTTCAAATTGGTCATACAATTCACCGGTCACGGTATATGAAGCAAAATTGATTTGGTCTGCAGTGACATCGATTATTTGATAAAGTTGGGTACTTGCTGCTCCCCTGTCCATCCATTCGCCCATAGAAAGATTGTACATTTTTGGTCCGCTAACCGAGACTACGTATACAGGGCCTTTTATATTGCGATTTTTCAAACCCACCGGAATATTGCCTCCTCTCCCATATGCATGGTCGTGTCCCTGAAGGACTAGATCAACATCGTATTTTTCAAATAAAGGCTTCAATGCATTCCGGAGATCCGGATTATCCCTTCCATACCCGGATGAATAAATGGGATGGTGAAAGGTAACGATGGTCCATTTTTGATCATTATTTTTTAATACTGATTCTAACCATTGTGGTTGAGGCGAATTTTCTTCCGCTTCAAACATTGCTTGTGTATTTAATGAAATAAATCTACATCCTTGATAATCAAAATAATATACGGATTCTTTCAAACCTTCCGGTCCGTTTTGAGGAAACTCAAATGTCGGTTGCCAAAGGGGGGTGAGGTGGCGATCGCCATTGTCATCTCTATAAAATTCATGATTTCCAGGAGTAGCAATACTGGGTATCATGCCGTATAACCAACCTCCTGCATAGAACCATTCTCCCCATTCAGGGTCGTTGACACCCCGATTGACAAGGTCTCCTGCGTGTAACATAAAGTCAATTTTCTTTCCGTGAAGATTCGCTTGTCTAATAGTTCGGGACCACAGGGATTTTAGATCATTTTGGGCATCGCCAAAATATAAAAATGTAAATGGGTCATTCTTGTCTGACGGTGTTCTGAAGTGAAACCATTCACTCCACCTTTCTTTTTTACCCACCCTATATGCATATAAGGAATCCGGTTCCAGGTCATCCAGTATGGCAGAGAAAAAATGTGCTTTTACCCCGCCATCATCATAAGGATTAATTTTTGCCTCAATGGAAAACTTTTTTCGCGTGAATTCGGGATCGGCTTTTGCAGGCGCTATTTCTACTATTCCAGAATCAATATTCGCACTTACTCTCCAGGTTACCGCAGGTGTAGCGTCTTGTTTGCCGAACGTCAAATTAATACGATCCGGATATTCTGTGGGCAGAAATTCCTGGGCTTTTGCAGATAGCGAAAACAATAATATAAAACTCACCAAAAGTCGAAAGTTACACATAGTTTAATTGGTTCATTATTTTAAATGCTTAAAGGTAAAAAATACTGAGAAGGATACAGAAGTACTATTTTGTTAATTGATAATATTTTAATGCTCAAAAGAAGGAGGCTAATCTAAATTGAGGTTTATCAATCATTAACCTTTCCGATCCATTTACCCAGGTAATCGAAAAGTATATTGATAATAAGTATTATTAATGATATTCCACCAGCCAGATAATATTGTTTTAACCCTACACAAAGCCCTATAGCTGCTGACATCCAAATAGTAGCAGCAGTAGTCAGGTAACGTATGCGAGTATTGTCTTCACTTTTAAGTATTGTTCCGGCTCCAATAAAACCCACCCCAACTATGACAGCATGTAAAATTCTAATAGGATCGATTCCAAGGGATTCAATATTTACCAGACTGGAATAATCTTTCATTATAATTCTGCCAAGGGCAATAAACAATGCGGAAGCACCCGCAATTAACATATTGGTCCGGAGGCCTGCTGGTTTTTTCTTCCACTCCCGTTCAAATCCGACTATTCCACCTAAAATAATAGCTAACGCAACGTCAATTAAAATATCCCACTGAAGATTCATACGTGTCTTGGTTGAATTCCATTAAATATAATATCAGATAAAGGATTTTCAAAAAGGAATGTTAATCTTTATTTTCCACGACGAAATACAGACAATTTTTATTAATTTTTTTGCTTGGAAGATCCTATTATTGCAGTAAAGTTAGTTGTAAAACCTGGTACAATAGCTTTCAACAATAAATGGTAAAATATAAATGTTCAGTTAATATGGTGCGGTTAATTACAATTTTCGTCTTTTCTTTGTTTTGTTCATTGTATGGAAATAGCCAAATAGAGTTCCATAAAGAAAATTGGGCAAAAATAGTTGAAAAAGCTAATCAGGAGAATAAGCTTATTTTTCTCGATGCCTATGCTGTGTGGTGTGGTCCCTGTAAAATGATGGACCGGCAGGTCTTTTCTGATCCGGAAATTGGGGACTTTTTCAATGAGAATTTTATCAATGCTAAAATTGATATGGAAAAAGGAGAAGGCCCTGGTCTCCGTCAAAAATATCAGGTGACGGCTTATCCAACTCTTCTTTTTATAAATGGGAATGGGGAACTGGTACACAAAACCGTAGGTTTTAAATCCCCGGATGCCCTAAGGCAAAATGCAAATACGGCATTGAGAAAAGACCATAAGGTCGAAGAATTCGAAGCGAGATATGAAAAAGGAGAACGCGATCCCGAATTTATGCTGGATTATATAATAGAGCTTAAGAAGGCTGAAAAATCTACGGATTTTATTGCTAACAAGTTTTTTATTGATGTCCCCAACCTAGAGTCAGGAATAAAAAGTAAAATCGCATTTGAAGCCCTGGAAAGTATTGACTCTAAACTGTATGAACTGGTAAGGAATAATAAAACTTTTCTCGAAAAGGAATATGGGAAAGAAATGGTGGAAGATAAAATTTTTGAAGCTGCATTGTCTTCCATAGAAACAGCAGTAAAATTTCAAACCTCTTCAATTTTTAAAGAAGCCCTGGAAAAGACCAGCGATTTTGGATTGGAGGATCAGAAAATTCGCAAATTGGAACTCTCTTATTATTCTCAAAGCAAAAATGAAAGCGAGTACCTCAAAGTACTTAACAAGCATATTAAGAAAGACGAACCTGATGTATGTGAACTGTCCTTTATTACTTTCAAAGCTTTTATTGATTCAGAAAATATGCAGGATTTTTCCAAACAAATTTTTATAGATGATTATAAAGAAAATATTTCATTAAACAACTTTGTCATCGGACTAAATTTGGCTATTGGTTCTAAAGATCAGGAGTTTTTGGAAAAGGTACATAGTATTATAAAAGAGGAGAATTTAAATAATACTCAGGAATTACAAAAAATCAACAGATATTACCTCAAAGCCAAACAAATGATTTGATTTACTGATGTGATGCAGTATAATTAGTCCTTGCCGGATTACGTGTTCCCCTTTCACCTTCCTTCCAGTACTTTCCATCCAATTACTCGAAATGGCCGGGGTTTTATATAATTTGAGGTTTTGAAATACGATGAAATTAACGGAGGAGGTCTCTACAGACCTTTCGCAACGCTAATCATTGGAGATTGTCTAATAAAATAAAACCTGTGAACAAATTTATCTACTGAAAAGGTCACGTCGTAATGCCAAAAAAAATACGGAATACTCCATTTTTTCATTATATTATGTGTGAAATAAAACTTGGAATTAATGAATATCTTAATTTGGTTAATTATCGGGGCTATAGCTGGATGGGTTGGTAGTTTACTGTGGAAAGGTAGCGGTTCGGGCTTATTAATGAATATTATTCTCGGTATCGTCGGTGCAATTGTAGGAGGCTGGGTGTTTGGATTACTGGGAATAAGTGCGAATGGTACGTGGGGATCGTTTGTGACAGCTGTTGTCGGAGCCTTTATTCTTCTGTGGTTGCGATCCCTCCTTTTTCACTCAACAAGGAGGTAAAATTTCGGAAATTTGGATGTTAACAAAAAGTGGAGGCTGATTCTGGGGCCGGATTCTGATCCCGAATCTCTGGAAGAGTTGGATAGTGATATAAAAAATATAGATTCGTCACTTTCACTGCTCTATGATAAAACTGAAAATAACCTTCTCCGGCGTTCAAGGGTAAAGCTGAATGAATGGCTCGGAGATATTCGAAATCTTTTTCCGAGAGATAAAACGATTTTCTTACAAAAGGAAGCAATTGAAAAATTTAAGATTAATGAATTGCTCTTTGAAGAAGAAACTTTTTCAAATCTTACTCCTGATCTTGAGTTGATAAAGACTATTCTCAATCTCAAGGATCAAATACCCGACGAAAGATTAGAAGATGTAAAAAGTCTTGTAAAAGAATTTGCGGCAGATATTGAACGAAAAATTGCGTGGAATATTCAGAATTCAGTGTATTCTAATCTTTCAAAATCTGACCCTACCTATTACCCGTATCGTCGGTTTATTGATTGGAAAAAAACGATCAAGAGGAATCTCAAGTATTATCAACCCGACCTGGATGCCATAGTGATTCAAAGATTGTATGGTCATAATATAAAATCCTCTGGATTACCTGAAGTATTTCTTGTAGTTGACTCCAGTGCAAGTATGTCTGATTCAGTTATATATTCCTCAATTATAGCCTCAATATTAGCCCATATTCGCACGATTGAAACTTCTCTGATTATTTTTGATAATGGCTTTGTAGACCTGACTGATCAACTGGACGATATAATAAAGCTTTTATTTAACATCCAGTTAGGAGGAGGTACTGATATTAAGAAAGCATTGCGATTCACCCAAACTAAGATTAAAAACCCGGATCAAAGTTATATTTTTCTTATTAGTGATCTTTATGATAATTATAATGACGCTACATTATTTGATTTGATTAAACACATGAAAGATGATCGCATAACTATCCACTGTATGTTGTCGATGGATCAAAAAGGGAAATTAAGTTTTAACAAACCTTTGGTTAACAGACTGACAGATTATGAAATTCCCTGTTATGCAGCGTCACCGGATACATTTGGAGAGGCATTGGGAAAGGCCATTTCGGGAAACTATTAATTTTCTGAGAATGGATTGTCTTTTATTGGTGGGAAAGCGAATTGTGCGTCACCCTCATTCATCAATAAAATACAAAAATATTCTTTAGGGTCTTTGTATACGTCTTTAAACTCTTCGATTTTTGTATCTGCTATAACATTTTTTGCCACCAATTCTTCCAGAGAACTGGCATGTACATTCCAATCTTTTTGGGTATCCCGGGATGCATATATCCCTACTCCGATCTCAGGTTGTATTTTTGAAAATACAAAGACCGGAAAATCCGAAACGTCACTGTTCAAAATTATGGTTTGAGCCTCTGTTAGCATTTGCTTAAACCGATGATAATGCTCTTGAAAATCTTTTATTACTTCTTTCATAGTTCCACTTTTTATCTCAATTCAGATCACTTAAATTGACCAGAATTATACCCACCATATATTATTCAAACTAAATTTTTTCAAATTGGTTTCGAAAATATGTAAATCCTACTGTGATTTTCTAATCAACAATGCAATATTTTCAACATGGCTTGTATGCGGGAACATATCAACGGGCTGCATTCTGGTGCATTTATATTCATCATCCCAAATAGCAAGATCCCTCGCCTGGGTGGAAGGATTACAGCTCACGTATATAATTTTGTTGGGCTGTAGTTGTTTGATAAAGGCAGTGACATTCGCGTGAAGACCAGCTCTGGGTGGGTCAACAATGATAGTGTCCGGATGACCATTTCTATTAATGAATTCAGTATTCAAGACTTCTTTTACATCACCGCAATAGAAGTGACAATTACCAGAGTTGTTTAGTGTCTTATTGATGTTAGCAAAAGACACTGCTTCTTCAACCTCTTCGACACCTATCATTTTTTTTACACTATTGGCTGCATAAATGGCTATGCTTCCCAGGCCTGAATATAGATCATAAACCACCTCATCTTGCCTAAAGTCTCCAAATTCAATTACCTTATTATATAAGTTTTCAGCCTGATAAGAGTTTGTTTGGAAAAAGGATTTAGGGCCTATTTGATATATTTTGTCCCCTAATCGTTCTTTGATATATGGATCCCCTTTGTATAAGTGTACATCTAAATCAAAGATAGTATCATTGTTCTTGGTGTTGACTACATATTGCAGCGAGGTAATTTCCGGAAATTTTTGGATTACCTCATTTAGTAATCTTTCAATCGATTCAATATCATTTTCTCCTACTATTAGAATGACCATCAGGTCTCCGGTCCTGGTGGTACGGATAATTAAATTTCGTAAGAAACCAGTTTTATTTTTCGCATTGTAAAAGGTGTAATTTAAATTTTTGGATGTATCCCTGATAAAATTTCTTATATCATTAGAAGATGTCGATTGGAGGTGACAATGGTCAATGTCAAGAATCCGATCAAATTTACCAGGTTTGTGAAAACCCAATGCTCTTTTTTCTTCGATAATTTCATCACTATTTAATTCAGCTGCAGTCACCCATCGATTATTTGAAAAGGTGTATTCGAGTTTATTTCTATAATAATAAATGTTTTCACATCCTAAAATTGAACCCTTTTCCCCAATTTGGATTTTTGCAATGCGGTCCATAGCATCGTAAACCATTTTTTCCTTAAGAGAAATTTGTTTTTTGTAATTCAAATTTTGCCATTTACAACCTCCGCATTCCTCAAAATGAGAACATTCGGGATTTACCCGATCCGGGCTTAGTTCTCTAAAGGATTTGACGAATCCATTCCACATCCCTTTTTTCTTCCTGATTAAATTGGCCTCAATTTGATCTCCCGGTACAGCACCCGAGATGAGGACCACTTCACCATCTTCCGTTTTTCCTATGGCAGCTCCTTTACTTCCAATATCAAAAACTTCTACGTTTGTAATTTTCGGTTTTCTTTTTCCCCGTCCCATAATTATTCAATTGTAAATTCTGTCCTTCTGTTTTTAGCGCGTCCTTCAGGTGTGTCATTACTTACCAGTGGTCTCGATTCTCCATAGCCGGTGGCCTGCAGCCTATCAGGACTAATGCCTTGATTCACCAAAAATTCCATTACCGTATTAGCCCTGCCCTGAGATAATTCCATATTATCTTTTTCTGACCCAATATTGTCGGTATGTCCCATAATGTGAATGCGAATTTCAGGGTTTTTTATTAAATAGTTGGTCAGATTCATTAATTCATGATTTGATGCCGGCTGTAACGCGGTACTTCCCGTCGAAAAAAATATATTTTCCAAAACAATAGGATCCTTACTTACCTTTAATTTATAAAGGTATAGAGTATCTCTGGAAACTAATTTCCCCATTGAGTGAGGGGTTATATTTTTTGATAAAAATTGATACCCTTCTTTTTCAATATTTATACTATAACTGCTATCATTAAATAATAAAAACCGGACAATTCCTTCCTCATTACTATGAGTTTGTTTTAATATTTTTCCGGAGTTTAACTCTGTAAATTGAATTTGAGCGTTTTCTATATTACTTCCAGACTTTTTATCCCTTAGCACAAATTCGAAATTCAAGATGCTTGAAGGACGGTTAGAAGAATCCATTTCAAAGGAATAAATATCAAAATTTCCGTTTTTTTCAGAAGCGAAATAGCCCGTTTCTCCAGCAGGATCGACAAAAATACCTTCCTCGTTTTCAAAACTATTTACAGGGTAGCCAAGATTAGTGGGTGTTGTCCAATTATTTCCTTTTAGCCGATGCGAATAGAAAAGATCCCTTCCACCTAAACCAGGGTGGTAATCCGAGGTAAAGTACAAAGTTCTTTCGTCGGTATGAATAAATGGATTCTCTTCATTGCCCGGAGTATTGATACGGGGTCCCAGATTAATGGGCTCTGTCCAGGTTCCTGAGGTGTTTTTTACCGAAATCCAAAGATCTTTATTCCCATAACCTCCCTTCCTTTCACTACTGAATATTATGGCATTTCCATTGACAGACAATGTTGGTTGAGAATCCCAATAAATGGAATTTATATTGCTCAAAGGTTTGGGAATGTTCCAATCCTCACCATTGCGTGTGGTAATGAAAATATCACAGCTTCCCATGCCGGATTGGGTTCTGGGGTAATTACATCCGGCAAAGACTAGTGTCTGCCCATCACCGGATAAAGCCGCAGCGCCTTCATTATAAGGCGTATTTATTGATGAAATAGAGGAGAAGGGGGACCAGTTTCCATGGTCTTTTTTGCTTTGGAATAAATCTTCCTGAGTGCTTCGACGTGTTATTATCCTATTTTTATTGTCCAGAGTCATCGTTATCCCTAATTCCGCATCAGCTGTATTAATAGAGTCGCTAAGTCTTTTGGAATGGTATTCTTTAGGCCGATTGTAAAGAAGTTGGGCCATGGAGTCACTTCTTATAAAATATAAAACTTTGTTTTGAATAGAGGATTTTGGGGAGGGAGCCAACCTGTTGAATTTTTCGAAGGCTTTTCCTGCCTGTAAGTAATCATGTGATTTCCACAAAGCTTCTCCGAGTTTGTAGAAAACAAAAGAATTAGTCGTACAAGAATCCAATTGTGTTGACATAGTCAATGATTGGATTGCGCCTGCTAAATCTCCATTCTTTTCCTGCAACGTCCCCCTGAGATCAAAATATTCAAAATCCCTCAAATCCCGGGGAATGGTATTCATGCACTGTAAAGCCTCTTGATACTGCCCATTCCTATATAATTCAAGGCAATCTCCGTAATTAGAGCCCTGTTGTTCAGGAGTGGAAGCAGATCGAGATCCTGAGCACCCAATTGCCAACATTATACCTACCAAAACAAAAGCAAACCACTTTTTCATTCAATTGAAAACGTATTAAAAAATCTATCTATTTTCCAAAATTCCCACAGCCCGTTTATTTCCCATTTTAGCGGCTCTTTTTAGGTCTGCCAGGTGTCCGTTTTTACCCAATTCCTTTTTTGCAAGCGACATTTCCAGGTAGATATCGGCATCTGTTACATATTTTTGACCTTTGTCTTCTATTTTCAGGGCTTCTTTTAGATACTTTAATGCAGTTTCCTGATCTTTTAGCTCCTTCATGACCAGGGCGTATTTATACAGAGAGGCTTTTTCGTGACGACTATTACGGCTGGATTTCTCAAAATCTTTTTTATTGAAAAACCGCAATTCAAATTCTGCGCCCTTAAAATCTTTTAGATGTATCATGCAATCGGCCTTTAATCTTCTGGCATGCCAGTGTATATCCTGAAGTGCGAGGGATTTGGCAATTGCCATTTTCAGGTCTTTCAGTGCTTCATCATAGTCTTTCCTTCTCATTTTGAGGCGAGCCCTTCCCAGGTAAGCAGCTGCATTTCCATCGTCCCATTGAATAGCTTTTGAAAAGTCGCGCTCTGCATCGTGGAATTTTTCGAGTATGTAGTTCAGGAATCCTCTTCTTTCATATGCCTGAGAGTGTTTGTCATATAATTCTATAGCTTTAGAAAGTAGTTCTATGGCCTCATCTTCTTTGCCTTCCACTTTGGAAAGTTCTTTCCCTTTCAGGTAGTTTTTCACAACAGCTTTGTCACTTTTGGGTTCGATCCAGGCAAAATGCATTAAATTTCCTTCTTCTATCATCCAGGCCCCTATGTTTCCAGATATACCAAATTGAGCAGTATATGATAATAAACTGACGGTAGTCTTCCAGGCTTTCTCGGTAACATTTATTACGGTACGCGGGATTTCTATGGTGTTTTGTTCTTCACTGAATAATTGTTCTTCTTCGAATATTATCTCAATAGACTTGTGGTAATTTTCGACGCGATGGCGAAACATTTTCAACGCTTTGGAATAACTTCTGGGGTTATCAAATTCTATCTTTCCTTGAAAGATACTTTTGTGAAACATATACTTTCTATATTTAGTTTTTTCGAATAATACGGCAATATTTTATGCATCTTTAAATTATATACACTAAAACTCAAATAATACTCTTTTAGCAGTAATAATTTAAAAATTTATCCTCTTTGTTCACAAACTGCACGAACCGGAACGATACTATAGCCAATTTTTTAAAAAAAACATGTGGCTTATTATTTTGTTACCGGTCAATAGCGTTGGATATCTGTGAATAATTCCTTTTGAATCATTCAGGTTTTAGCTTTATTGCCCAACGAGATTTCTATAAATTTGGTCCTTTAGAATTAACAAAAATATTGAGTATTTCAAAACTAAACAAAGAGAATGGCCATTATCCTGAATAATAAATTAATTTTGTTTAGCAATGAAAAATAAATTTTCGTAATTCTTTTATTATAAGGGAGTTGAATATATGGTTTTACTGTTAGATGATTTAGGCCTGAGCTTCGCTGAATAATTAAAGATTTTTTTTACTATGAAGTATTTAATAGTAGGGGTTGGTAATCCGGGTGCCAAATATGAAAATACCCGTCACAATATTGGTTTTCTAGTAGCGGATAAACTGGCGAAGGAATTGGATTGTTCTTTTGCCCCGGATTCGCACGGTGAATTGGCGGTTGGAAAACACAAGGGGCGCACCCTTTATATATTGAAGCCCAATACTTTTATGAATTTGAGCGGTAAAGCCGTTAACTATTGGTTGACGAAGCTGAAGATTAAATCGCTTGATAACCTATTGGTAATAGTTGATGATTTGCATCTGGATCTGGGAGTTGTCAGGTTGCGGAAAAAAGGAAGTGATGGGGGGCATAATGGTCTCAGGGACATTCAGGCAAGATTAGGGACGACCAAGTATCCCAGGCTGCGAATGGGGATTGGTAGTGATTTTCATTCCGGGCAGCAAATTGATTATGTATTGGGACAGTGGCCGGAAGAAGATCGTAGTACATTGGAGGAAATGGTAGCGAAAGGCTCAGAAGTGATTATGAATTTTGTGACTATCGGCTCGGATCGTACGATGAATACGTTTAATAATAAATAGTTATCCGGACCGTCCGAGGATGATTGTAAAAATTGTATAGGTAAAGAAGATTCGCATTTTGCGGTTCTTGGTGAGTTTTTTTACAGATGCATTTTCAATGATGAGGTCAGTTCTTTTTTATATTCGCTCACATATTATTGAACGTTGTGGTAGAAAGAATCAGTTTGGCAGGGGTGCCAGACAATAAACATTGTCCAGTAACGGATGCCTTTTATGAGGAACGAAACTAATGTCCAGACTTTTCCAGTATTTTTTACTTATAAGCCTTAAATAGACAGTAGGACTGTATGTAACCGATCTTCCGAATCAAGGCTAATTCCTGTGTAGCCATCAATTTCTTTGGAAGCTTTCTGTATGTCCAAAGTACCTTGCTTATAATGTGGGAAAAATTTTTTTTCTTCATAAAGTTTAGCCAAATACTCCTGCTCTGTTTGTCCTGGTGTTGGTATACAGATGGCTTTCTTTCCTAGTTTGGCCAGGTCCATTATACTTGTATATCCACTTCGACAGACTATCATTTCTGTTGAACATATCAGTTGATTGAGATCATTCGAGGTCAAAAATGGGAAGTGGTCAATTTTATCTGTACTCAGATCTTCTATAGAGGGATTTACTACACCGCTGACCAGGGCAGAAGGAACTTTTAATTTCAATAGCTCTTTATATACTTCCTTTTCCAATTTTGTCCGTTGAGGCTCCGGACCTGAAAGAATAGCTGCATATTTATACTTTTGGACCGTTTTTAATTTTTTCATTCGGGAAATCGGTCCTAAATAAGCACAATTTTTTATGGTATGGTTATGGCCGAGCACTCCACTCAAACCTGGAAATTCTTTGAAATCTGGGACCCAACACTGATCAAACTTATTTATTAGACGATAGTTAAAGGTCCTGATTGCAGGATCCAGTACACCTGTAGGAGTTATTATATTTATCTGGTGGGTAATAAAGATATTCTTCGTCTGGGGTGAGTAACATCCAAACCGGTTGTCACTAATGATGACGTCATATTTGTATTCTGTAACGAGTTCTTTTACTTTCTTATGTTCGTTTTTTATCGCAAGAAAAAAGCTTCCTAATTTCCGACCCACATTGAGAATGATACTTTTTGTGGGGTAAGTTATTTTATAGGAAGGAAGAAGATGGTGACGAACTTCCGGAAATTCAAGTTTTAATAATTCTCTGGGAGGTCCGTCACTGGCAAAATCTATATTATGACCCATTTGCTGGAGTTTCCTGGCGATCGGAATACACCGGGTTGCATGTCCCATGCCCCAGTTTAAGGGGCAAATAAGTATGTTTTTAGCGGACGATGCCTTGGTACTCATATAACTCATGAAATAACATAAGTTGATGAACCAAATATGGTGAAAATTTATGAAACTTCTTGAGTAAGTCTTATTTCATCTCCATTCGAATCAAAGAATTTATATTTATTTATAGGTAAGTTTTGATCGGAATGGATTTTAATCCATTTTTTATATTTCATAAACCATTGCATTTGCCTGCTGGGGAATCCTTTCTTCAGGTAGGCAAAGAGAAATGGATGAATGTTTATATCTACTTTTGTATTCGACCGTAATTTTAATACCATCTCCAAATCCCTTTCCAGTTCATCTATGGTAAGGATTGTCGGGTTTATTTTCCCGGTACCATTACATGAAGGACACACTTCTGCGGTTTTGATATTTACTTCAGGCCTCACCCTCTGGCGGGTTATTTGCATAAGTCCGAATTTGCTCAACGGTAAAATAGTGTGTTGGGCATGGTCTTTGGCCATAAACTCTCTCATCCTTTTAAACAGCAATTTTCTGTGGTCCCCGCGCCTCATATCGATAAAATCGATAATAATAAGACCTCCGATATCCCGGAGGCGTAATTGCCGGGCTATTTCTTCCGCTGCTTCCATATTTACCTTCAGCACTGCATCTTGTTGATTTTGTGTAGATACCTTAGGGCCACTGTTAACATCAATGACATGCATAGCCTCTGTGTGTTCAATTACGAGGTATGCTCCACTATTCATGGTGGAGGTTTTACCAAAAGAAGCTTTTATTTGTTTGGTAACTCCAAAAGTATCGAAAATCCCATTGCGCCCATTATAATGCTGTACAATTTTGGATTTTTCAGGAATGGTTTGATCCAGGAAAGTTTTAATACTTCCCGTTAATTCTTTATCGTTTACCGCTATACGTGTAAAATCATCAGTCATTAAATCTCTTAACAAACTCTCGGTTTTGTCGAGTTCGCTAAGTACCTTTCCCGGCAATCTGGTTCCCTTGAGATTGGTATGCATGATTTTCCATTTCTTTACGAGACTATCTAGTTCTTCGTGAAGATCAGCGGCTTTTTTTCCTGAAGCTGCTGTACGGAGAATCACTCCAAAATTTTTGGGTTTGATACTTTCGATTAGGATTTTCAACCTGTTCCTTTCTTCTGTATCCTGTATTTTCTTAGAAATCGAAATATTATTGCTAAAAGGTACTAAAACCAACAACCTCCCAGGTAGTGTTATTTCACAAGTTAACCTGGGACCTTTTGTTGAAATTGGTTCCTTGAGCACTTGTACCAACAACATACTTCGCCTCTTAAGGACTTCATCAATACGACCGGTTTTGATAATCTCATCTCGAAGATCATACTCATTTAAGCGCCATGTTGCTTTTTTATCACCTATAGATTTATTGGTAAATTTCTTAACGGAAGGCAACTTTGGCCCCAGATCGGAATAATGTAAGAAGGCATCTTTGCTGAATCCAATATCCAGAAAAGCTGCATTTAATCCCGGGACTAATTTTTTTATTTTAGCTAAATATATGTCTCCAACAACAATCTTTGGATTAGACTCTTGTTGGTGCAATTCAACCAACTTTTTGTTTTCGAGAACAGCAATGTCGACCTTTTTATTATTGGACTTTATTATTAATTCTTTTTCCACTGTATCATTTTTACAATGGCAAGATTTTAATAGAAAGGTGTAAATGGACTTTTGTGTGGCTCACAAAGATCAAGGTTTTGAAAACATTTGTAGCTGGTTTAATAACCTTTCTTTCAAAACCTCGCCCATTCTCTAAATTGGTTAATTGCTATTTATTCTTTTTCTTATGTCGGTTTTTTCTCAACCTTTTTTTTCTCTTATGAGTAGAAATTTTATGTCTCTTTCTCTTCTTACCACTTGGCATAATTTATCGTTTTTTATTAAATAATTTATTATTGATTGCAGCGCTCTCTATATTCCGCTGCCTTTTCTTTATTTCCTAATTGCTCGTAGACATCTGTCAACAAGCAAATTGTTGATTTGTTTTCCGGAGCCAGTTCATTTGCCCTCTCAAGTCTTTCCTGAGCTTTTTCCCATTGACCGGTTTGAACAGCAAACCTTCCAAGTTGAAAAAACACTTCCGGTCTGTCGGGGTACTTTTCACTTAATTGCATTAGAGCCTGAATTCCTCCCATGGGATTGCCTCCTACCGGATGGCTAATCATGTGCAACGTTTTTTTCAACTCCAGAGGGAACGGATCTTGACTCATCTCAATCGCCTTGTTATATAATGATAGCGCTTTTTGACTCAAAAAAGTTCTATCTTCAGCTTCTTCGACCTGTCCGGCACCGGTGGCAAATGTATTGGCTGCCATGGCCCAGTTTTCAGATGAAGGTTCTTGCCTGGCAATTTGTTCGGAATAATGACCTGCCAGTACCCACTTCCCTTTGGAAACCCAGAAAGAAGTAAGCTGTTTAAGGGTGTGAATGTTTCCCGTTTCGGCGCGATCCATCCAGGCAACCGCGCTATCGCGGTCGTCTGCAGATAAAGTCTTCACCGCATCTTCAATACGATGGCTTATATCGATATTTTCAGATACTTCGGGTTCAGTCCCTTCTATTTCCAGATCTTTGTCCATTTGAACCGTATCAAAACCGAAATAGAATAATTGAATGAGGATAACCCCCGCTAAAATGAGTATTCCTTGTGTTTTATTTATCATTCTTCTCTACTAACTCATCAGTTACCTGATCTTTTACCTGGTCAGCAAATATTTTTGCAGGTTTAAACGCAGGTATATAATGTTCCGGTATAACGATCGCTTTGTTTTTCTTGATGTGTCTACCGATCTTTTTAGCCCGCTTTTTGACTATAAAAGACCCAAAACCACGGATATAAACATTCTCGCCATCTGATAAGGATCCCTTTACTTCAGTGAAAAAATTCTCTAATGTTACTAAAACATCTACTTTAGGAACTCCCGTTTTTTCTGAAATGGCTGATACTAAATCCGCTTTTCTCATTATCTTTTCTTTTTTATTGTTTTTAAAATGGTGGGCAAATTTCGCATTTTTATCCTTTACTTTATAATAATCACACATTCTTTTTTTAAAAAAATTGATGCAAATACAATACAATCAATAATTTATACGCCCCTATAGTGATTTTTTCAACAATTTTAAGCTAAAGTCAATTAAAAGTTTTTTATTTAGGCCAAAATACAATGCACATGCACTCAATGACCGGATACGGAAGCGCTAATGATCAAGTAATCCCCTATGAAATAAATGTAGAGGTAAAAACATTAAATGGAAAATTTGCGGATGTACGATTAAAAATTCCATCGGAATTAAATTCTCTGGAAATGGATATCCGGTCGCTGGCTCTGAACATTGCCAAGCGAGGAAAGATAGAATTGCATATTTCTCTGGATAGCCACAGTGTGGATGATAATTTATGTGAAATTGACGAAAAGGTATTTAAAGCATATTATCATCAATTAAGTCGGTTGGCGGATAGTCTGGAGTTTGAAAAAAATGATATTCTATCTTCAATAGTTCGTTTGCCCGGGGTCGTAAAAATACACGAATTGACGATTGATGACTCCCTTAAGTCTGCAATTTTACAATGTGTGGAAAAAGCATTGGTAAAACTTGACGAGCATAGAAAAACGGAAGGCGAGGTGTTGAAAGAAACGCTGGAAGGTAATATCTTGCGAATAACGGAAAATCAAAAGGAGGTGGAAAATCTGGATGATGAAAGGATTAAAAGCGTGAAGGATCGACTACAACAAAGCCTGGAGAAAAATATTTCAGCAGAGCAATTAGATAGTGGTCGGTTTGAGCAGGAATTAATTTATTACCTTGATAAATTGGATATTACCGAAGAAATGGTACGATTGAAGCAGCACTGTGAATACTTTTTGGAAGAAATCAATGCCGACGAAATATTGAAAGGGAAAAAATTGAATTTTATAAGCCAGGAAATCGGCAGGGAAATTAATACACTAGGTGCCAAGGCCTCTCATTCTGAAATACAGAGATACGTAGTTCAGATGAAAAATGAATTGGATAAGATCAAGGAACAATTGGCTAATGTTTTATGATGGAAAGTAGGAAAGGAAAATGTATCGTGTTAACTGCCCCGTCAGGAGCCGGTAAAACGACAATTAAAAGACATCTTCTTGAAAAATATACAGAGTATTTGGCGTTTTCTGTTTCGGCCACAACAAGGAATAAAAGACCCGGTGAAAAGGAAGGTGTTGACTACTATTTTCTTACCGTAGAAGAATTTAATGAGAAAATAAAAAGAGAGGAGTTGCTAGAATACGAAGAAGTATATACGAACCAATTTTACGGTACGTTAAAGAGTGAAGTGGAGCGGATTTGGACAGCTGGCAAAGATGTAATTTTTGATATAGATGTAAAAGGGGCCACTACTATAAAGAAAGAGTATGGAGATCGATGCCTCGCTATATTTATTGATCCCCCCAGCTTGCATACACTGATTGAACGTCTTAAGGAAAGGAAAACCGAGTCACCGGAAAATTTACAAAAACGTATCGACCGGGTTAAAGAGGAGTTGGTTTATAAGAACACTTTTGACAAAGTAATTGTTAATGATATACTGGATGCTACTTTGAAAGAGGCTGAATTGATGGTGGAAGAATACCTCGGGGTAGAATAATATTGGAAAATGATGCATACGACGACGACTAATGGCATAAGAATAAGTGTGAGGGTTTTTTATAATAAGGAATATTCAGATCCTTTGGAGAAAAAATTCGTTTATGTTTACGAAATTTTAATTGAGAATTTGACGGATAACCCCGTTCAATTAATGGCCCGGCACTGGCGAATTTTTGATGGCTACGGGATAAAAAGGGAAGTAATAGGAGAAGGAATTATTGGAAGGCAGCCCGTAATTGACCCGGGAGAATTCCACAGTTATTCTTCATGGAGCCCGGTAAGCACGGAACTGGGGCGGATGGATGGCCGTTATCAAATGATCAACCTGACTACTGATGAAAAGTTCTATGTGAATATTCCAAGTTTTGATTTGATCTATCCGATGATATTGAATTAGGCAACTTTTACTTTTGTAAGTGGCAAGGAGGTTACCCCAACTTTTAAACCTACAAACCTATTTCAAAACTACAATGGAATGACGGATTGCAAGATCGAATAATTCCGAAATGATTAAAAATTTACTACCTTTTCTGTCCTAAATTAATTGAATCCGATGAAACGTAGAAAGGCGATAAAATCAATGGCTCTTTCAGCTATTGGTACACATGTATGGACTCATTCCAGTCTGGCAAATAAAGCAGTTGAACAAAAAATAAAAAAGCAGGGCCAGGCTTCTGTTTACAGCAGCAGGTGGTTTAACCTTCCCGACTCCACCTGGATTGGTGAAGAGTTTTGGGCCAATCGGTTGCAGGATTGGGAGATTGAGGATGGGAAATTGAAATGCAATATTAATAGTAATAACCGTTCGGCCCATTTATTGACGTATCAATTATCTGCGGAAGGCAATTTTGCACAGAACTCTATTCATTTGGATATAAATAGTAAAATTCTTGATCAGAAAGGTAAAGTGGGGTTTTTGTGGGGTGTCAAAGGAAAGTTCAAAGATTATCGAAGTGCTTGTATTACAGGGAATGGGATCGAAGCCTGTATCGATACAGAAGGGTATTTGGTTTTGGGAGGATCGAAGTCAAATAAGGTAGTAGAAAGAAACTTTCTGGAGGATGGTGTAGAATTAAAATTGTTTTTTAGTTCTGATGGAAGTGGTTTACAAGCAGATCTGTCTGTATGGCACAACGGAAGATCTGTCGTTACATTGAGAAAGGAAGATTTTTCAATAGGAGATATAGAGGGTAACATCGTTTTATATTCTGATTTTGAAAATACTGAGGATGAAACATGGACAGTCAAATTCAGTAGTTGGGATTTGAGGGGAGATATGCTTACCGGAAGTGGCGACCAAAGTTTTGGACCGATTTATTTTACACAATATACTCAGGAAGCTGGGATATTGAAGATGACTGCACAGTTGGCACCTGTGGATCAGGACGATTTGAAAGCAGTTCTTTCTGTGAAGACAGGTGAAGAAGACTGGAGGCCCGTAGCTGAAAGTAATATTCATCCCAGAGCCAGGACCGCCCATTTCAGAGTGGAAGATTGGGATGGTACACAAGTCTATGATTATAAAGTTAATATACTTATACGGTTAAAGGATGGGACTGAAATTCCTTACGAGTATTCGGGGGTAATCGATGCCGAACCCATTGATAAAACTGAAATCAAGGCTTTGGCACTGAGCTGTAACGGAGATATGGGGTTTCCGGATACTGAATTGAGAAATAATGCGCTGACTCATCATGCGGATGTGGTTTTTTTTCTGGGGGATCAATTTTATGAAAGAAATGCAGGTTTTGGCGTGCAAATGGGACCTCCCGAGAAATCAATTCTGGATTTTTTGAGAAAATGGTATTTATTTGGATGGGCACATCGCGATTTATTTCGGAACCGCCCTTCTATCTGTTTGCCAGATGATCATGATGTATATCATGGGAATATTTGGGGCGAGGGGGGAAAGGCTACCATAAAAGATGGCGGTGCTGCTGCAAGGCAGGATACTGGAGGGTACAAAATGCCTGCCGATTGGGTAAATATTGTACAAATTACACAGACGAGCCATATGCCTGATGCCTATGATCCCACTCCTGTAAAGCAAGGAATATCCGTTTATTATACGAGTTGGAAATATGGGGGAATGGATTTTGCATTAATAGAGGACCGGAAATTCAAATCTGCACCCAAGAATATATTTCCTGAAGAAGCGGACGTCTATAACGGATATGCCCAAAACCAGGAATTTGATTTTGCAAGTTTTACGGAGCCGGAGAAGGCCGAATTAATTGGCGATCGCCAACAGTCTTTTCTGACAGATTGGGCTGAAGACTGGACGGGCAATATCCATATGAAGGTGCTTTTGTCTGCCACTTCATTCATGACACTTCAGACCCTTCCCAAAGGAACTCCAAATGACCAGATCACTCCCCGCCTTCCTATTCCGGAACGGGATGAATATGTAGAAGGGGATTATTTTACCAGGGATATGGATTCCAACGGTTGGCCTCAGGCGCGCCGGGATGAAGTAGTACGCATCATCCGTAAATGCTACGCTACTCATATCGTAGGAGATCAGCATTTGGCTTCTGTAGCCCAATACGGTGTAGAGGACTTTGGTGACAGTAATTTTACGTTCACAGTACCGGCCATAGCCAGTGTGTGGCCTAGAAGATGGTGGCCTCCGGTGTCGCAACACCACAGACCTATTCCGGGAAGGAAATTATATTCCGGCAACTTTAAAGATGGGTTTGGAAATAAAATGACCGTTTATGCGGCTGCTAACCCGGAAAAAAGTAACCGGGAACCTGCTATTTTGTACGATCGGGCTACTGGTTATGGGGTCGTAACCTTCAATAAAAATAATAGACGTATCCGGTTTGAGTGTTGGCCTCGATTTATGGATCCGGTCCGGGAACCTCAGGGGCAATACGATGATTGGCCTATAGAAATAAGTCAATACGATAATTTTGCCTCCTCCAGTAAATTTAAGTTGCCTACTTTGACTATCCATGGAGTGGAGGACCCTGTCATCAAAATATTTGATGAGGCGGGTGAACTGGTAAGTGCAATCCGCATAAAGGGAAAGGTGTTTCAACCACCTGTATTGATGGAAGGGAATTATATTGTAGAAGTGGGAGATCCCGATGCCAATAAATGGGAAAAACTTAAACTGTCCACTTCGCGGCCGGGGGAAACTGTGACGGTAGTAGTATAGGTTGCTAGATTTTGGTTAAGAATTTCGTTTAAGCCAGTGCATAAAAAATCAGCTACAAAAGTACTCGGAACCAGGGTGTTTATTAGTTTAACGTCAGTTCGACAAATAATTGATTCTGTCATTATTTTTGCTGAAAATGCAATGCCCAAGGTATCTGGCAAAGGCATTCCTATGGGGACTTTGTGGAAATCAATGCCAGAATAGACGATTCTACTTGTTATCCACCCGGGGTTAGGTATTTGTCGCTTCCCGCCGATTTCATGTCGGGACAGGCACTTCAGAGATCTTTTTTTCTCGGTCGAACACACTTTAGTTTAGGTGGGTTTTTAACCCGCTTAATTCATGACGAAACGTAAACAATGGATAAAAACAAGTTGAGACTTTTCCTTAATAAATTAAAGAGCCGGATTTAAAAATAATTAACAATTCCGCATAAGTCTTTGGATTTCTTCCATAGACGTTCAGCCATTGCTTCATCATACGAAGCCGTGGAGGACTTTTTGGGCTGGTTATGATCCCAGTACCTTCCGGATTCTAGGTTTGTACCTGGAGAGTGCGTAATGAACAAAGCAGTTTCAGCCCCTTGCTCAGGTGTTTTCCCTTGCTTGCTTCTCCAATTCCATATCAGGCTAAAAAGCCAGTTAGTGTTTTTGATACCAATATCGGTATTGACCAGACCCGGATGCACGGCATATATGGTTAAATTGTCATAGGGATTTATTTTTTCAAAATGATAGGTAAACATGACATTGGCTAATTTGGAATGTCCATATGCCCTCAACCCCTGGAATTTGTTTTTCAAATTCAGGTTGTCGATACGTAATTTAGCAAGAAAATGTGAGTCAGAATTGATGGTTATAATTTTTGCATCTTCGCTTTTGATTAATTGCGGAAGCAGTAAATGAGAAAGATAAAAAGGTGTCACGTGATTTACCATGAAAGTCAATTCAATATTGGCATCATTGAGTAACCATTTACTGTAAAAAGATCCGGCATTATGTATGAGGACGTCAATGGTATCAAATTTTTCATTCACTTCATCTGCAATGTGTCGTAAGTCAGAAAATTGCGTGAGATCAGCAATGATAATATGTACCTTATTATTTTTCGTGAGGTCAATTAATTTTTTACGTGCATTCATGGCTTTTTCCCTGTTTCGGCAAACCATAATTGCGGTATTGTTTTTCAGAAGAACACCTTTAGTGATTTCGAATCCAATGCCTGCGTTGGCTCCGGTAATTAATACGGTTTGGTTTTTCATGTATGCAATGTAATATTTGAATCAATAGTGATCAGGTTCTATATGTATTAGGATCTCAATTATTTCGGGAATTTCCCGTTGGATACTGTCTTTTAGATTATGTGCTAATAGATGACCTTCCTTTACCGATTTGTCCCCATCTACCACGGCGTGGAGATCAACGTGATAATACATTCCTGTTTTGCGAATAAAACATTTTTCTGTTTCAAGTATGCCATGTTCAGATGCTGCGATATCCCTTATTTTTTGAATCATTTCCTGATGGAGATTTTCATCCATAATTTCGCCCAGTGCCGGCCGGAAAATAAGGTATGCATTCAGAAGTATGATAACAGCAGCCACTATAGCAGCCCAATCATCAGCCGCTTCATAACCCGGTCCCATAATTATGGCCACGGCTATTCCGATAAAGGCAGTAAATGAAGTAATGGCATCACTTCGGTGGTGCCAGGCGTCTGCCTGTAAAGTCGTACTCTTGAATTCTTTTCCTCGCCGGTTCATTCTTCGATACATGATCTCCTTTACTATAATAATTAAGGTGAGTATAATCAAAGTATAGGGCCTGGGGGTGCTGTGGGGTTGCTGTATATGCAGAATGCTTTGATATATTATAAAAATGGACGACAAGACCAATAACCCAACAATGACAAATGTAATTAATGGCTCTGCCCTACCGTGCCCGTAAGGATGGTTTTTATCCGGAGGTTTCACGGCATATTTTATGCCAAATAAGACCAGCAAAGAAGAAAAGATATCTGATATGGATTCGATGCCATCTGCGATTAATGCAAAGGAAGATCCCAGAATGCCTGTAATAATTTTAATGGTGGCTAAACCTACGTTGACTACTATGCTGGTGAAAGCTGATTGAATGGCTTTTTTTGGATAGTCCATGGAAATACCTGTTGTCTTATTTTAAAGGTTTATGCGAAAAGCTTCTACCTTTTAGCTTGTACACTTTTTTGGATTTAGGTAACGTCATACAGTTGGTTAAAGTACCAAAAAAATTATTGGTTTATTGAAAATTTCGGTTTAATTAGAAATCATTAATAAATTGATGTAAAGGAAAAATCTATGGAGGGCAAAATTACAAAGTCAATAAATGAAAAGGGGGTGGGAGTGATATCATTTTATCACCCTGCTCACAATTCTATGCCGGGATACCTGCTTGAGGGGCTGGAAAATGCGATTTTGGAGTTCGGAAAAAATGAAACTGTCCGTGTCATACTCCTGGAGAGTGAGGGCGACCGTACTTTTTGTGCAGGCGCCAGTTTTGATGAATTGATAACGGTTTCGAATGAAGTAAACGGCAAGGCTTTTTTTATGGGGTTTGCCCGTGTAATCAATGCCTTGCGTACATGTAGAAAAATTACGGTAGCGAGAGTACAGGGCAAAGCCGTCGGAGGGGGGGTCGGAATATGTGCAGCAGTTGATTACGCTATCGCTTCGAAGTGGGCATCTATTAAATTGAGTGAACTTACCCTGGGGATAGGTCCTTTTGTTATAGGTCCTGCAGTAGAACGCAAAATGGGCAAAGCTGTTTTGGGCCACATGACGCTGAATGCCAGTGAATGGCAAACGGCGCATTGGGCAAAGGAAAAAGGATTGTTTCAGGAAGTATTTGATACCCGGGAGCAAATGGATGCCTATATTTCCGAATTTACAGTAAAACTGGCTGGTTACAATCCGGAAGCAATGGTGGAAGTAAAAAATATTTTGTGGGAAGGTACTGATCACTGGACGGATTTACTGGAGAAAAGAGCTGGTTTGAGTGGACGGTTAGTGCTTTCGGAATATGCTAAAAAAGCACTGCAAAAAATAAAAGAAAAAAAGGCCTGATACTTATTTTAAAATAGTAGCTAAAAATTTTCTTCCGTTTTTTCAGACAAGAAAAAATTATTTTATTAAATTTGCATCCGCTTTAATTAGCAAAGACCCATGGTGTAACGGTAGCACTCCGGTTTTTGGTACCGTCAGTCAAGGTTCGAATCCTTGTGGGTCTACGGAAAGTCCTGATGATTTGTATTGTCAGGACTTTTTTTTGTAATCAATTCTTCAAAAAATATGTAATCTTCGTTTTCCATTTTGACGTGTCCGGTTCCAGTGATGGGTCAGTAATATATTCTTCAAGAACAGGGTCAGTTTTGATGAGGTTAAAATATTCCAGATATTCATCCATGGCATTATGGGCCTTATCAATTTCAGTGTACTCCCCAAAGTACATTAACTCCAGTGCCTGTGCTGCGGGTATTCCGATAATTTCGAATCCGGGTGCTTCATGGATGTCGCCCTGGATGCCTATTCCTGCAGCTATATCCGTTTTGTCATTTCCCAGAAAATCATAGTAAATTCCAGTAGGCATACCAACTGTTTTGACATTTTGGTCCTGGATTTGGTACATTGCCCTGTAAAAGTTTTGACCGAGGAAAGGAGTGATTGCTGAAGTAGGAATGGTATCCCTTTTGGCAAGAAATAAGCCTCCGCTGTATTTTTTACGTTTTATATTATATCCTGAAAATTGGAGATTTTTGTAATTTTCTGATAGTAATTTAAGGTTGTTGAGTCCTTTTTCAAATCCGGTAGAAAGTTCTTTTTTCTGTTGACCTCCCTGTAGGGTGGCAAAAAATCGGGGGATAAGCCCATTAAATTCAGATTGATAATTTAGATTAACAGTCGTGGTAGAATCGTTTTCTGCGTGTAGGGTTAAAGAATATTGGGCCGAGGGCTCGCCCTCTATCAAAAGATCAAAATCTATGCGTTCATTTTTTTTCAATGAACGAAGCGTCTGTATCCCTTTCTCATGTGATTTTTTATTTCTCCACTTGAGTTGGGCACTTTCTTCCCCATCAGTGCCGGAAACTTCTGTTGTTATAGATTCTGCTGATCTTTCAGAATATATCCATGGATTCCATTGGTCAAAAAATGCAAATTGAGATGCGTATTTATTGATTACATCATTTGGTGCATCTATAGTTTTTTCTACTTTAATTTCAATATTCTGTGGCCCCGAATAGGCTATGATCGCAAATGCCACTGCAATCAAAACCAGCATAAGCAGTATAATCTTAAGTGCTTTCATGATATGAAATCTTTATTCTAAAAATAAGAAAATTATTCACACCCGTAATTTTAATATTTTGTTACGAAAAAAATCGTACTAAAAACTTTGACTTACGAAAAGCATCGTATATATTTGATGTACGATTTTATTCGTAGAATGTTTATATGACCAAATTGATTAGATAATGAAGAATCAGCCAACAGAAGGAGAATTAGCTATACTCCAATTATTGTGGGATCGAGGCCCTCTGACGGTTAGGGAAGTCCACGATATTATCTCCGCAGACAAAAAGACTACCTACACGACGACTTTGAAGATGATGCAAATCATGAATGAAAAGAAGTTGCTGGGAAGAAATTCCCGGGGAAGAAGCCATGTATATCACGCTAATGTGGATCAAAAAAAGACTACACAGGGTTTATTGAATCGTTTCATGGATTTAACATTCGGGGGCAGTGCCAGCAAGTTAGTTATGCAACTGCTGGGCAGTTCAAAAACGGACGAAGAAGAGTTGGAAAAAATACGGGAACTTTTGGATGATTATGAGAAGAATAAAAATTAAAAAATCATGATGGACGCTCAATATATACTCGCTATGGGCTGGACCCTGATCCATTCTTTTTGGCAATTGACTTTGCTTGCCATAGTATTCTATTTGATCATGCTTTGGATAAAGAATGCTGCTCCGGTTGCTAAGTACTGGACAGGACTTTTGTTTATGGTTTTAAGTGTATCTGTCACATGTACTACATTTATTGTGATGTTTCAAAAATACGGAACCCCACTTCCTGCTGAAAATCTTCCTGTATCTGTGGGGCCTGCCCTTATCCATGCAGTCCCTATTCAGGAAAATGCAAATACAGGTATTTGGGCAGGGATTACTGAATTTTTGCAGGCTAATGTAAAGTCCCTGACAATTATGTACATGATAGGATTGGGTATTTTGCTTTTAAGGATGGTATTCAACTTTTGGAAAATACAGAGACTTAAATCTAAGTCTGAAGTTGTAGGACATAAAGAATTGAAATTTTTGCCCCGATTGGTAAAAAAAATGGACATAAATATAAATTTTGAACTTCGATGGTCTCGAATGGTTCATTCTCCTATGGTGATTGGGATAGTTCGGCCGGTGGTTTTGATTCCTGCTTCGATGGTAACGAATACGACACCTTCGATTATGGAAGCTGTGCTGGCCCATGAGCTGGCCCATATCCAGAGAAATGATTTTTTAATTAATATTTTTCAGACCCTTATTGAGACTATCTTTTTTTACCATCCGGCTGTATGGTATTTTAGTTATGTAGTCCGTAGGGAGCGGGAATATAGCTGTGACCAAAAAGCGATAGAAGCAGGCTGTACGAAAGAAGATCTGGCAAGGGCTTTGACCCTGGTAGGTCAGGTTCAGAATCAGGGGGATTGGGCTATGACATTTGGCAAAAGATCCAATGAGTTACTGGATCGAATTCGATACTTATTGGGTTACAGGTCCTCCATTCGATATGCGCCTTCTACTTCGATTATATACTACGGGTCACTTCTCGGGATATTCATTTTATTCTCCATTGGGAAAAGCCAGTTTCATACCCATCAACGGGCCGGAGATATCGGTAGCGAGGATGCTGTGAAATTTCATGATGCGGATTCTTTGCCAAAGGATAAATTAAGGAAAATTAAAGTCCAGGCCTATGACAGGGAAAAAGATACTATGGTGGAGGTGGAAGTATATTCTATTGAACCCGTAGATCCCGATGGAAAAGAAAAAAGGATTGAAGTGGTAGAAGTTGATACTATTCCCGGTAAAAAGAAGGAAACTGTTATTGTCCAAACGAAAGAAGCGATCACGGTTATTGTCAATGGGGATACAGTGTCGGTGCAATCATTGCAGGATATGAAGAAAATTCAGGATAGTCTGCGGAAAGTTCACATTGAATTGCGAAAAAATATGCCTGAGTTAAAACATCTTGATTCCATAATGATCGAGCAGAGGATCAAGCTGGATACGCAGAGAATGAAATTTGATGTTCAGAGGTTGTACCATGATTTACTTCAGTCTGAAATGGAAAGGGTCCGGGAAATTCAAATAGAATTGAGTCAAAACCTTCCGAGAATACATAGGGTGGATTCAATATTAGCAGCGAGAAGTATACGAATAGATACACAAATGTTGAAAAATATTGAGATGGATATCCACAAACGCATACCTCATTTGGATTCTATTGTACAGTCTCACAGTAAAAGTTTTCGGAATGCCTATAACTACAAATTAATTATACCTGATTCTGTGGATCAATTTTATAAAATGAAATTTGACCCCAGGATTTCGTTTCCGGATAGCTTAGCCCGGTGGAACGACACGGCCTATTATTACGTCAAGAAGTTTAGTAAAGACTTGAAAAATGTAGATTGGAATGTAGATGTTGGGATTGATAGCATTATGCAATTCCACCGGAATTGGGATTCAACGGCTTTCCGCTCTGCCTTTGCCCATTCTTTTCATAAACTTGAGAATAAATCCCAGGAAATGAAGGAACTCGAACAAGAGATTCGCAAAAAGGAGCAGGAATTGATAAAGTTACGACAGGAAAGAAATAAGAAGTTTATGCAGGAAATGAAAAAGGAAAGAGAAGTAAACGAGAAGAAATAAGATTTTTTACCGGCGGTTTCAAGCCGGTTACCAACTACCAGTTATGAAATTTTATACGCCCGGGAGAAATTCTATAACTCTTCCGGGTTTTTTTAGTGATCAGTAATACAGTGCCGGCATGTAGGTTTTTGTGGATCTAGTTGTGTTTAAATCAATAGAATTATAATTAGCAACGATTCTTTGTGGAAAGGCATTATTGAAGTCCTCTTACCGGATTTTTTGGCTTTTTTCTATTCCGACCAAACTTTTGATTTGGACAAGGGATATGAATTTTTGGACAAGGAGTTAGAAGAAATTTATCCATTCGTTGGGGGGCAACATCAAGGAAGGAGGGTGGACAAATTGGTTAAAGTGTTTGATACTACCGGCAATGAACAATGGTTGTTGATTCATATAGAGGTTCAGTCTTATCGGGATGAGAATTTACCGCTGCGTATGTTTAATTATTTTTACAGGATCGTGGACAGGTACAAAACGCCTGTCTCTACGCTGGTGATCTTGGCTGATTCAAATCCGAGGTATTACCCGGCCGAATACCGGTATTCCGTATATGGAACGAATCTTTTGTATAGTTATCCGACGTATAAAGTTTTAGATCAGTCCGAAGAAGAACTGGTTAAGAATGATAATCCCTTTGCTACAGTTATCCAAATTGTATTGACAGCTTTCAAATTGAATAAATTGACAAATATCGAACAGGTGGATTTGAAGTTTTCTTTGGTTCGAAAATTATATGATAAAGGATATCAACCGAAAACCATTAGAGCATTGATGTTATTTATTCGTTTTTATGTCAAATTAGGTAATAATAATATGAACTTATTATTCGATAAAAAGGTTAAACACATAGTAAAAAATCATGAAACGATGGGAATAGAAGAAATGATTATACAGGAAGCTAAAAAGCGCGGAGTCGAGCAAGGTATTGAACGAAAAGTTTTAGAAGCAACAAAAAAAATGGTTCAGGAAGGTTTTGCTACAACTGTAATTTGTAAAGTCCTGGATGTCACTCCCGACTTTGTCAAGAGGGTAAAAAGTAAAATACAGCCATAATCCACCAGTAATATTCCAGAGGCTATCGTAGGTTTTGACGAAATGGTCTTTCAGTATCATTTTTCCGTATTTCTTCCTATCTTTCCCAGCGGGAAATGATTCGATATATTTACATAGCAGTAGTTTTTTTTACTTCGGTTCAATGCTCGTCATGGTTTTATAATGCAGAGCGGCAATCTGGTGAAAAACAGCCAGCCGAGTTGAAACTTGAGCCGGATTATGACCTATATGAATTGCGCATTGACCTGTATCGCAAGGAAAAATCCGCTAATAGTGCCCAGGAAACCAGGGAGGAGGAAGACTATAACCCTTTGGGGTTTTTCCTGGGAGAAGGCTTGTTTTATGATCTCAATGGAAACTTGTCCTTTGACGTTATTCGATTGTTGGGAATTGATCGATTTTCCAACTTTGAAATTATGCAAAATACGCCGAATATGTTTGGGGCAATGCAGGAAAAATATTTCACAAAAAGAGGTTCGGAATTCTTTAAATCAAATCAAAAAGGCAGTAAATCAGTTTTTGGTTCCAATCGAATCATTAAACGAAATGGCCAAAACATTGAAGTCCAGGATGGGCCGTTAAATAAATTTACTATTGAAAAGAATAATGATAAACTTGCTCTCAAGAACTTTTTGTCTAATCGAACAATAGAGAAAATAGGCCCTTCAAGATATCGAATTGGTGGGTTTTTAGTGGATGAAAATATTGAAGAGAGGGAAGGAATAATCGTTTTGGATGATGATTTCAGGTTGAAAAAAGAAGGTAAGGATATTATCATTGAGCAAAATCAATTTTGGAGTTTTAGTGAGGTTTGGAGGATCTCCCGAACCGAGGAAAATATTCTATATATTTATCGAAGAGACCGGTTAATCATGAAAATATTTCACTTTGACAACTCGGTAGTTATGGAACAAAATGGTAGAGTTAAAGTGGAGTATAATTTGTTATAACACAGATTGTTTGAAAATTAATGTAAGTTTAGAATGAATCGAAGAAAATTTGTAAGGAATACTGCTGCTTTAGGTGCTTTAATGGGAGCGGGCACATTTCCTGTGTTAGGTGGTTCTAACTCGCCAGTGGCACCATTGAAAATAAAGAAAAGCCTGAAATATGGAATGGTAAAGACAGAGGGTTCTGTTTTAGATAAATTCAGGTTGCTCAAGGAAATTGGGTTCGATGGAGTAGAATTAAACTCTCCTAATGAATTGGATCCCGATGAAATTCTGGCAGCTAAAGAAGAAACCGGCCTGGAAATTCCGGGAGTAGTTAATGCCCTTCACTGGAAATTTCCGTTGTCCCACCCTGATTCTTCAGTCCGGGAGAAATGTTTGGAATCTTGCAAACAATCATTGCGCGACTGTAAATTGTACGGGGGAACAACCGTGTTGATCGTTCCGGGTGTGGTCAATGAAAAAATTGGTTATAAAGACGCCTGGACTCGATCGCAGGAAGAAATTCGCAAATTAATACCGGTTATTGAAGAAACAGGCATCAAAGTGGCATTTGAAAATGTATGGAATAACTTCATTCTTAGCCCTGTAGAGGCTGCCAGGTACGTGGATGATTTTGACCATCCTATGATTGGCTGGTATTTTGATGTCGGAAATATAGTGAGATATGGCTGGCCTGAGCACTGGATTGAGGCTTTGGGCGATAGAATTATGAAGCTGGACATCAAGGAATACAGCCGGACCAAACAACGGGATGAAGGTGTGTGGAAAGGGTTTCAGGTGGAACTGATGGATGGTGATTGTAATTGGCCGGTAGTGATTTCGGCTTTGGATAAAATAGGATACGAAGGATGGGCTTCGGCAGAAGTACCTGGGGGTGATGAACAGCGATTGAAATTTATCGCTGATAAAATGCATGAAATATTTGCCATTGAGCCCCAATAAGAAGATTTATATTTTGGCAATATTTCGAAAGGGATGCCATTTTATTGGTTGGAACTAATTAATTTGAATCAATCTTTATATATTGGGCCTCAAATCAAGGAATAGTATTACTAAATATTAAATCTGGAAAATGAAATACAGTAAAAAGGTGACGGGTTTATTGATGATAACGTTTTCATTATTTTTTGTTTTTGGAGTAGTTAATGCTCAAGAGAACGAAGATCCATTTGAAGTAACTGATACCTGGAAAGAGAAAATTTATGAATTGGCTCCTTCTGAAACAACTGTAAAGGTTGATAAAAGAAGAAAGTTGCTCTTATTTTCTTTGCATACCGGATTCAAGCACTGGGTAATTCCTCATACGGATGTGATCATGCAAACGTTAGCGGAAAAGACCGGAGCATTTGAAATTGTCACTACGAAAGATCCGGCAATGTTTGAAAGGAAAAATCTCAGGCAATTTGATGCTGTTATTTTAAACAATAACTGTTCTGTAGGGGAGCACAGGAACCTTTTTTACGATACTTTCAAGGACGATAATGATCTGACAGAAGAAGAGAAATTCGAAAAAGCCCAACAATTGGAAGATAATCTTTTGAGGTTTGTAAAAAAAGGGGGTGGCTTGATAACACTGCATGGAGGAATCGTGATGCAAAATAATTCCATGGAATTTAGTAAAATGCTGGGAGGGAGTTTTGACTATCATCCGGTTCAGCAGGAGTTGAATGTTAAGTTGGTCGATGCCGAACACCCTATGGTTCAAGCTTTTGACGGAAAGGGTTTTACTCATGTCGACGAACCCTATATGTTTAAAAATGCCTATCGGGATTTTAACTTTCGACCTTTATTGTATATAGAAACCGATATGATTAAAAAGAAAAGAAAAGAGGATACTGATAAAGTGAAGTATATTTCATGGATCAAACCATATGGGAAAGGTCATGTATTCTATTCTTCACCCTCCCATAATGCCCAAAGTTTTGATAATCCCGATTTGTTGCAATACTTTTTGGACGGAATGCAATATGCTTGTGGGGACCTGGAATGTGATGACTCCCCTGTGGGTGGACCACCGCAATAACGAAAATTAGCTTTTAATCATAAGCTTAAATAGTATTATTCATTGCCATCAATTCATCCGAATTGTGATTTAAATCAAAATGTATTTGGAAAATAAAATTATATTTTATTATATTTGTTTGCTAGGATGTATTGTTAATAGGTGGAAAGAGAATATATAAAATACAATGATGGGTTTTTACTTTCCCTGATCAAAAAGGGAGATAAAGAAGCCTTCAATACGATTTACCGCCGTTACTGGGAATACCTTTATACTTCTGCAAATTATATATTACAGGACCGGGATGCTTGTATGGATGTTGTGCAAGAGGTTTTTGTTTGGTTTTGGGAAAATAGAAACCAATGGAATATCTCCTCACCAAAATCTTATTTAGCCACTGCTGTTAAATTTAAAGTAACCAATGTAATCCGGCGGGGCAAAATTAAAGATACCATTCTCGAAGACCTGAAGGAGCGAATGTCCATGGAAGCCAATATTTCTTCTACTGAAGCTGAAATGGAGGTAATGGAATTGAAGCAAATTATTCGGGAATTTTCAGTTCAATTGCCCGTCCGTTGCCAGGAAGTTTTTCGACTTAGCCGATTTGAACACCTTACCAATAAAGAAATAGCTCAGAGGCTGGGAATTTCAGAGAAAACAGTAGAGAATCAAATAACGATAGCCCTTCGAAAGTTGCGTACAACCCTGGGGCATATGGCTTTCTGGCTGGTGTTTTTTATGTAAAAATATTCACCGGCTGTTTACAAATGTGGCTGTTACGCGAAGGAGTCAAAATATAGTTTTAAAAAACACCTAATCGTTCAGTGTCTCACAGCGGTTCACTGCCAACTCTGCATAAAAATTCTATAAATTTTTCAAAAACTTTAATTCTCTTTAGGGGATACCCCGCAATTATTTGCCTTATTAATGCAATGGGCAAAATAAACTGTCCGAAAGAGAATAAAATGCATAATGAATAGAGAGGAATTTATACAATTGGCTGACAAAGTCAGTAAAGGACTGGCATCCGATAAAGAATTGGCAAAATACAATCAATGGTACCGTTCCTTTCAGAAAGATATTGAATGGAAAGAAGAGTGGGGAGATAAGTCACTAATTGAAGGGGAAATACTAAATAGAATTAATAAAGAAATATCTCCGGTCAAAAAAACAACATTTCATCTGAGGCGAATGGCAGTAGCGTCAATATTATTGATGATTTTTGGTTCTGCCCTGGTATTCTATTTTGCGCAACCCGTCAAAAATTCTAATCAGGAACTGGTAATAAAAAACGATATCAATCCGGGCGGGAATAAAGCAATTTTGACACTGGACGATGGTTCTACAATATCTCTTGACGATTCGGAAGAGGGAGTGTTGGCAGTAGAAGGAAGTGCTTCTATATCCAAGACCGGACAGGGTATACTGAGTTATCACTTTGATAAGGAACAGCCGGGGCAAATGCATAGAGAAAAATTCAATACGATTTCTACTCCACAAGGGGGACAATTCAAAGTACTCCTACCCGATGGAAGTTCGGTTTGGCTGAATGCGCTTTCTTCTGTTCGATTTCCGGTAGATTTTAATGGGGCGAGTAGGAATGTTGAAATTACCGGGGAAGTATATTTTGAAGTGGTTCACGATCAGTCGAGGCCGTTTTTTGTCAAGACCGGGAATCAGGTAGTGAAAGTATTGGGTACTCAATTTAATATTAATGCCTATGAAAATGAAAGTGGGATTGCAACTACTCTTACAGAGGGTTCGGTAGAGATCAGCAACGGTGGTCAATCTGTCATTATTTCCCCGGGGCAACAAGCAGTGAATACGCCTGAAGCTGAAATTGAGGTATCTGAAGTAGATATAGATCCGGTAATAGCCTGGAAAGACGGAGTTTTTCAATTTTGGTCTACAGACATAAAAGATATTATGAGACAACTATCGCGATGGTATCAGGTAGAAGTTGAGTATCTCAATGATTTTGGTGATGAAGTATTTACCGGATTTATTTCCCGGGATGTCAACATTTCCCGGGTGCTGGAAATGTTGGAAGAGGCAGGAGACGTCAAATTTGGTATTGAAGGAAATACGGTGCGGGTTAAAGTGATAAGTGAAAATTAATGTAAATACAATAAATAACTGGAAAATGGTGAAAAGAAAATACAGAATAGTGCCTCCGTAATCAAGCGTGTAGGTATTCCGCACAATATGGTTCCAAAGGGCATGTTTGCGGATTACATTCAGCTACTGGATCTGATGATTTAATAATATTATCAAATCAGGCTCTTATTAAAAAAAAACCGCTAGGTGGTTTGCGAAGATGGTACCTTCAGAAAACCACGTCCCAGCGGCAGTTTAAAACCAGCGACCAATGAGTCGCATATTAAAAATCTAATAAAGTAAAATTATGAAAAAATTTTTACTAACAGGATGCTGTTTGAATTACTTCAAACGGCCCTGGCACCCGGGAATAGTTCCGAGTACTAAAATTATCCGGATAATGAAATTAATAACCATACTTTGTTGTATCGTTTGTGTCCAGCTCAGTGCTACGAAAATGGATGCGCAATATGTATCACTTGATGAACGCGATGCCAAATTGGAACAGGTGATTTTAAAAATCCGAAAACAGACCGGTTATAATTTTTTATTTAATAATCGGATTTTGGAACGTGCAAAGCCAGTGACTGTTCGGTTCGAAAATATGCCGCTAGAAGATGCTCTCGGAAATGTCTTTGCAGAACAGCCCCTAACGTATTCTATTATTGAGAAAACAATAGTGGTCAGGGAGGTGGAAACTAAATTAAATGAAGTTAAAACAATTAAATTACAACACATTGATGAATATATCACCCCATTTAAAGAGGATCAATTATTAGCCAGTGTCTCGGGAATAGTTACGGAGTCTTCCGGTGAGGTTTTGATCGGTGTTAATGTGACGGTAAAAGGAACTACGCGAGGGGCGACGACTGATTTTAACGGGAGATTTGATGTAGAAGCTGACTTGTCGGATACCCTGGTATTTTCTTACATTGGCTACAAGACTCTTGAAGTCCCTGTAGAGGGTAGATCCCAAATTAATGTTACTATGTCAGAGGACGTGGCCGAACTGGAGGAATTAGTGGTCGTGGGCTATGGAAGTGTGAAAAAAAGCGACCTGACGGGGTCTGTATCGTCTGTTAATGGTGAACTTATCTCGGATAGAAATTCAATTCAGGTAAGTGATGCCCTTCAGGGGGCAATGCCTGGAATTTCGGTTTCCAGGGGCGCGGGAAGTGCACCTGGTTCGTCAGCGACCGTTCGTATCAGAGGCATTACCACATTAAGTAATAATGACCCGTTAGTTATTGTGGATGGAGTTCCTGTAAATAGCATAGATGATGTTAATGTTAACGATGTAGAAAGTATTTCTGTATTGAAGGATGCAGCTTCCTCTTCCATTTATGGAGCAAGGGCCTCTGCGGGGGTGGTATTGATAACAACGAAACGAGCAAAGAACGGACAAATTCTATTCGAATATTCCAATCAATATGGAATAGAAAGACCTACCGGGTTACCCCAATCGGTGGGTCCCATTAGGTATATGGAAATGCTTAATGAATTACAATGGAATGATAATAACAATAATCCAGAAGGGGAACATCCAGTTTATCCAAGGGATTACATTGATAATTATGTCCAAAATAACAGGACTAACCCGGACGAGTTTCCGATAACGGACTGGGCGGATTTAATCTTGAATGACTATTCTACCAGAGAGTCTCATCAATTGGGATTTTCATTGGGCACGGAAAAGTTAAATACCAAAGGTTCTTTTAGATATGAAAGGTCAAATGCACTTTGGAATAACAAAAGTTTTAAACGGTTTACTGCCAGAGTTAATAATGATTTGAAAATTAACAAATTTTTATCGGCACAGGTCGATATATCTTTAAGAAGGACAATCGATGAAAGGCCCAACATCAATCCCATGAATCGTTCTCGCGTTACTGGACCAATTTATGCAGCTATGTGGTCGGATGGGAGAATAGCAAGTGGAAAACAAGGAGATAATGCCTGGGGAATGGTTGAGTATGGCGGGTTTGATAACGATTGGGCGAACAATATGATAAGTCGTTTGGGTATTGATTTTAACCCTTTCAATGATTTAAAAATTTCAGCGGTTGTCTCCCCGAATTTTTCATCGACAAAAACGAAGACTTTTCAAAAGGCTATTCCTACTTATATTGCGGAGGATCCAACAGTTTTCGACACCTATTTGTCTAATTTCAATAGTACTAATTTAAATGAAGTAAGAAGTGAAAATTACAGTATTACAGGACAATTACTAGCAAATTATACCAAAGAATTTAAAGACCACAACTTTAATTTATTGGGTGGATTTGAGGAATATTATTATTTCCAGGAATCTTTAGGGGGGGCACGAAGAGATTATGCACTACAAGATTTCCCATATTTGGATATTGGTCCTCTTGAAGGGAGGGGGAATTCTGGAAGCGCTATCGAAAATTCTTATCGTTCATTTTTTGGTAGGTTAATGTATGATTACAAAGGTAAATATTTAATTCAGGCTAATATTAGGTACGACGGTTCTTCACGATTTGCTCGCGAACATAGATGGGGTGCCTTCCCTTCATTATCTGCAGGTTGGGTAATATCAGAAGAACCTTGGCTAAATCAACCATCATGGTTGTCATTTTTTAAAGTAAGGGCATCTGTTGGCAAATTAGGTAATGAAAGGATTGGAAACTACCCATATCAATCGACTATTGCGTTTAATGAGGCTTTATTTTATCAAGGGAGTAACGTAACTTCTTTGACTACAGCAGCCCAGATTGAGTATGCAATTAGGAACGTCACCTGGGAATCGACAGAAACCTTTGATTTGGGATTGGATATCAATTTTTTTGATAACCAACTTTTTGTTAGTGGTGATTATTATACTAAAGTCACGAGTGATATGTTATTGGATTTAAATATCCCCGACTTTATTGGTTATGATGATCCCCAACAAAACACTGGTAGAATGAAAACCCATGGGTGGGATTTACAAATTGGTTGGAGAGATCATATGGGACAAATTGAATATCGAGTGTCAGCTAATATTTCAGATTATGAATCCATTATGGGAGATTTGGGTGGAACGCAATTCTTAGGTAACAAAATTAAGACTGAAGGGAGTGAATTTGATGAATGGTACGGATATCTATCGGAAGGATTATTTCAGACTCAGGAAGAAGTAGATAATTCAGCAAAATTGAATTCCTCTGTTAAACCAGGAGATATAAAGTACATTGATATTAGTGGTCCGGACGGTACTCCGGATGGAATTATTTCACCAGATTATGATCGTGTGCTTTTAGGAGGGTCTTTACCACGGTTTATCTATGGGGGCAACATTGGATTGAATTACAATAATTTTGATTTATCATTAGTCTTTCATGGAGTAGGTAAACAACAAGCCCACCTTTCACCGGATATGGTAAGGCCATTGTCCAATAGCGCCCAAAATGCACCCTCAATTGTTGATGGGAATTATTGGAGTGTCTATAATACTGATCAGCAGAATCGAAATGTATCATATCCGAGACTTTCTGAAATAGGTGCAAATAACAACAATTATGTACTTTCGGATTATTGGTTGTTTGATGGCGCATTTTTCCGTCTTAAGAATATTTCATTGTCCTATAATTTACCGCAAAATATAATTGACAGGCTGGGATTGCAAGGAGTGAGAATTAATGGAACAGCTTCGGATTTATTTTCTCTGGATAATTATCCAAAAGGTTGGGATCCAGAAGCGGCAATAAACGTTTACCCTATTACCCGGTCGCTAATATTTGGAATCTCTATAAAAATTTAAAATGCAGTTTATGAAAACGATCATATTTTATATAATAATCAATGCTATTTTATTGACTTCATGTGTTAACTTGGATTTGAATCCATTGTCAGAAGGATCTAGTGAGAATTGGTATACGAGTGAAAATCAAGTGAGAATGTCTCTCAATGATCTTTATCGTAAATCTTTTTGGGCGCGTGATTTTGATGAATGGACTGATGATTGGACGAGCAGATCAACAGTGACTTCTATAAGTGGGGGAACGTTAACGGGTGAAGACTTTATAGTTACCAGCAGATGGGCCAATTCTTACAAGGCAATAGCAAGAGCAAATTCCATAATTAATAATATGGACAAAATAGGAGATATCCCTCAAGAAATAATTAATAACTTTCTTGGGGAGGCAAGATTTATCAGGGCCTGTCAATATTCTTACTTGATTACTCATTGGGGAGATGTCCCCTATTTCACTGAAGACCTCGATATAGAGGCTGCATTTGGAACGAGAAAATCTAGCGCAAACAACATTCTTCAAAATATTTATGAGGACTTTGATTTTGCAATTGAAAATTTGCCCTTATCTTATGGAGGCTCTGAAACTAGTAGAATTACAAAAGGAGCCGCTTTGGCCATGAAAGCCCGAACTGCGTTATATATGGAGGATTGGGAAATTGCAAGTAACGCCGCGAAAGATTGTATAGACCTTGGTATTTATCAATTGTATCCGGATTATGGTGAATTGTTCTTGGCAAAAACTAAAAATACCGATGAACAAATATTTGGTTTGCCTAATTCTGAGGATTTGAATTATTATTGGGATGCTGACTGGATTGTAAAGAGGTATGTAATTAGAAATGCTGGAGGGTTTGCCTCTTATCAACCTTCATGGGATTTATTTTGCTCATACTTATGTATCGATGGGTTGCCTATAGACGAATCTCCTTTATTCAATCCCCAAAATCCTTTCGAAAATAGGGATCCTCGGCTTGGGGAGACAATGCCTGAGCCTGGATCAGAATTTTTGGGATACAGGTATGAACCCCATCCCGATTCTACCCAAGTGTATAACTATGGCGCTGGTCAGTATGAATTTAATAGAGATTCGAGGAGACCAGATAATTTATTTGCTTCTTTTAACGGTTTGGTTTGGAAAAAAGGTATTGATGAGAATTGGAGTGATTTATTGACAGATAATGATCTCGTGATAGTACGTTATGCTGAAGTATTGTTGATGTATGCGGAAGCAAAAATTGAACAGGGCGATATCGATGCTTCAGTTTTAAATGCAATGAACCAAATACGCGCAAGAGCTTATGGGGTTTCTATTAGTCAGACAAATCAATATCCGGAAGTTACCACTACAGATTCAGAAGAACTTAGGACTTTACTGCGAATTGAAAGAAGAATGGAATTTGCCCATGAAGGATTGAGATATATGGATATCGTGCGGTGGGGAATTGCCGACCAGGTATTAAATACACGGATATATGGTTTGTTGGATTATGAAGAGCTTAAAGAAAAAGTTATCAACGAAGGGAAATGGTTTTTGCCGGGAGTACCTGAAATTGATGAAAATGGAATTCCAAATTTGGACAGTTTATATGAAGCCGGACTTATAAAACAATTGGCCGTCCGTTCTTTTCCCCAAAGACAATATATCTGGCCAATCCCATCCAGTGAAATTCTAATTAATGACAACTTAGTTCAAAACAACGGGTATTGATATAATCCTTATTTATGTTGAAGGTCTGTGAATTTTTCAAGCAGGCCTTCTTTTAATACAAAATTAAATGTGATAATGGTTAGATTTCTTTTGATCATCGGAGCGATGATTACAATATACAGTGCTGTTAGTTCTCAAAATGTGAGTCAACCAAATATACTATGGATTATAGCAGAAGATATGTCTCAAGACCTTGGGTGCTATGGAAATAATATTGTTAAAACACCTAATATTGACCAACTGGCAAATTCAGGTATGCGTTTTACCAATATGTTCACCACTGCCGGTGTTTGCGCTCCGTCTCGTACTGCCATAGCGACAGGTATGTATCAGACAACATTGGGTGCTATGCATATGAGTTATTCAGAAGAATTAAAACCCGATTTACCAGGTGGCGTAAGGACCATAGAAGATATTCTTGAAGAAAATGGATATCAAACTCTGGGAATGGGGAAAGATCACTATTTGTTTAGTAATGACAAGAGTTCATTCCAATATAAAGATATTGATGATTTAAACGGTGAGAAACCATTTTTTGCCAAGGTGAATTCTCATTATACACACAGGGATTTTGACAATGACTCTGTCTTCCCTTTGGACGATAGAGATTTGATTTTGCCTCCATATTACCCTGATGTCCAATCTATTCGTGAAGATTGGGCAGCGTACTATGAAAATGTTCAATTACTGGATCGAGAAGTAAAAGAGATACTAGATGAGTTTGAGGCGAAAGGACTGCTGAAAAACACAATAATTTTCTTTTTTTCCGATCATGGCCGACCTTTTTTAAAAGGGAAGTACTGGACCTATGATAGTGGTGTTCGAATTCCTTTTAGTGTTTATATTCCTGAAGAAATAAACTTCACCCAGGGGTATAAACAGCATTCGGTGAGTGAACAAATGCTTTCCGCAATTGATATTTCTGCGACTACACTTGCTTTGGCGGGAGTGAAAAAGCCTGATTATATGCAAGGTAAAGTATTTCTGGGGAGTCAAATTGAAGCTAAAAGAGATTATATATTTAGTTCTATTGATCGTATAAGTGGTACGAATTTTAAAACGCGCGCTGTACGAACAAAAAAGTATAAATACATTAAAAATTTTAATAATGGCCGTTCAATATTGGAATGCACCACGGAATATGCTAAGGCCAAATATCCTGGATATCATGCTGTAAGCATTCTCGATCATTTTAATAAATTGAATGGGGTCGAAAAGAGCTTAGTAAATCCTCTTCCAGCGGAAGAATTATATGATCTTGAAAATGATCCCCACGAGACTGTAAATCTCGCCTATGAAGAAGAATTTCAAGTGATTAGGGAAAGGCTTCAAACAATATTGACAGATTGGATAGGAAAGATAGAAGATAAAGGATTTGAAGAGGATTCCCTACCAGTGCAAAAACACTTTATCGATGTCCGCCAGAATAATAAATATCGCTATGCTGGCGAAAGATTGAGATTGTATCAGAAAGTAAAAGATGATTTAAAGAAGGAAGGCAAATTGTAATTTTTTAAAATTAGTAATAAGCATGAATATAAAAATATCATTAGTATTGACCATACTTATTTTGGGGAATTTAGGATTTTCTCAGAATGTAGACCGTGGTGAAATGTTGAAAATTAGCGGGGTATATCCAAGTTTAGCTGTTTATAATCCCGGAGATAAATCAGAACTTTGCCCGCGATATGACGGGTTGGAATGTGGAATTGGAGCCATGGTGCCATGGGCTGACAAACTTTGGATGGTTACGTATTCTCCGCATTGCCCGGATGGGAGTTCCGATAGGCTTTGGACTATTGACAGTAATTTAAATTTAAATATGCATCCGAAAAGCATAGGAGGAACCCCAGCTAATCGATTAATCCATAGGGAGTCTAACCAATTAATTATCGGACCTTATTTTGTGTCTGAAGGAGGGAGTGTACGTGGAATCCCTTATAGTGAGATGTCTGGGAGGCATACAGGGACAGCGAGGCATCTGACAGATCCTGAAAATAAAGTTTATTTCCAGGATATGGAAGGTAAAGTGTATGAAGTGAATGTTCATAACCTTGAAGTAAATAAACTCTTTGAAAAACCGGTTCCGGGATGGCATGGGAAAGGTGCATATACAGGTCAGGGGAGATATATTATTTCTAACAATGGTGAAAGTGGTAACTATGAAAAGCCGGAACATTTGCAGGTAGGAAAACCAGCTCAAACGGAGGACGAGATGGGAAGCTTAGCTGAATGGGATGGGGAAACGTGGCGCATTATTGAGCGTAAGCAGTTTACCGAAGTGACAGGTCCGGGGGGTATTTATGGAAATGAAAGGGTGTCAGACCCGATTTGGAGCATGGGTTGGGACAAACGTTCTGTTATACTTAAAGTATTGGATCAGGGTACATGGAGTACATATCGATTACCCAAATCTTCAAACACCTATGAAAATAAAGGAGGGTATTATACTGAATGGCCGAGAATTAGAGAAGTAACGGATGGAAAATACCTTATGGATATGTTTGGAATGTTTTACGACTTCCCCAAATCATTTACTCCGCGAAATTCGTCTGGACTAAAACCGATTTCTACGCATTTGAGGTATACTGCTGACTTTTGTGAATGGAACGATCAATTGGTTATTGGAAATGATGAAACTACATTCTGTGGAGGTTCTTTAGGAAATAAGTTTGTTAAGCGTTCCTGGTCCAATCTTTGGTTTGGGCAGTTGGCGGATCTTAAAGAATGGGGCCCTGTTCAGGGATATGGTGGACCATGGGTGAAAGATGTAACAAAAAAAGGAGTTCCTTCTGACCCATATTTATTTAATGGATATGATCGCAAGGTGATTCATTTCGCTCACGATAATTTTGCACCAGTCACATTCACCATTGAATATGACCAATTTGGTAACGGAGATTGGAGAAAATACAGGAATGTCCACGTGGAAAGCAAGGGATATAAATATTTTATTTTTCCAGAAGATTTTCAGGCTCAATGGGTGAGACTTTTAGCAAATGCTGATTGCAGGGCAACCGCTGTTTTTCATTTTAGCCAAAAAAAATATGAACCCTATGATGGAAAACTATTTAATGGCCTGGCTGATATAAATTCTTCAGAGGAACTTAATTTTGGTATGATTATGGTAGCGGGACATAATTTAAACCTCCAAATGGTAGATTTTCAAGGGAATAACGAGACTTATTATGAATTAAATGAGGGCTTGGATTACCTGGTTCCTGAAGATGACAGGTCTCATGAAGTAAAGGAAATAGGAAGGTTTTATAAGGAATTTAAAGAAGATGAGGCTTCTGTTATTATGGAGTATGAAGGTACAAGGGTCCGATTGCCAAAAGGAGATTCTGCATTCAGCCAATCATTTAACGGGGTCTGGCCACGTGGTATTCGTGAAATTGAATCAGAGCGTTTCATGATGAATATTCATGGTACCTTTTATGAAATGCCCAGGGCTGCGGGTCTAAATGCAATAAAACCGGTCACTTCCCACAATAAAAAAATTATGGATTATTGTACCTGGAGAGGAATGCTTGTACTATCAGGTATTGATTCTGAATCAAAAAATGACGGTCATGTTTTCAGATCTGGAGACAATAAAACCGGACTTTGGTTTGGAAATGTTGATGACATATGGAAACTGGGTAAACCGGTTGGCAAAGGTGGTCCCTGGAAAAATACTATGGTGAAGGCGGATCAACCGTCAGATAAGTATTTGATGAGAGGGTACGATAAAAAGTCTTTAGAATTACGAGCAGATAAAGATGTGGAAATTACAATCGAGGTGGATGTAGATTTTTCAGGATGGCATATTTTTGATAAAGTTCAACTCAAGAAAGGTGAAAAATTTTCAATGACTTTCCCGGAGGGTTTCAATGCACATTGGATTAGGTTTACATCAGATAAAGATTGTAAGGCCACAGCATTTCTCACCTATAAATAATATTGTATTTCGTACCTCTTGATTAAGTGTAGAAGAAATTAAGTAAATATTTTAAGACTAAAACATAACTTGACATTCCGACAAATTTCATGTATATTAGTGACAAATTGCATATCATGAAGAAGAATCTTAAAAAATATTCCCGGAAGTCAGCATCCGGCTCCAGGGTGCAGGAAGTTTATGTTCCATACGATACGGAGCCCAGGTCTTATAGGAAGAGAGGAGAAGCTGATGACTTAAAGGAGTTTACGTATTCTTCTTTCAAGTCTATTGCTGATCGGTCGCCATTTACGATAGGGGAGTGGGCGCAGCTTTTGTACATCAGCGAAAGGACCCTGCATCGGTATGCCAAAGAAGACAGAGCCTTTGACGGATTGCATGTAGAGCGTATATTATTGCTGGATGACTTTATTGCTTCAGGTAATGATTTAATGGGTAAAGAAGGATTCAAGAAATGGGTGCATTCTACTCCATTTTCTTTGGGTGAGAAAAAAGTATTTGATAGCTTGTTTACCCATCAGGGGATAGTAGAAGGTATAGACTTACTTCACAGGATTCAAAACGGAATTCCTGCTTAATGGAAGTGTTTAGACTAGTAAGGTCCAAATACAAAGACGATTTTTCAGGTAAAGGTGCTTACCTGTACGGAGGTAGGTGGAATTCCCCGGGTGTCTATGCTTTATATGCAGCATCCCATATCTCTTTATCTGTATTGGAAATTGTGGTAAATCTTGACAGGGAAATACTTCATTATATGCCTTCCTATCATTTGTTGGTCATGGAAGTGCCTGATACCTTGGTTTATCCGTTTAAGCATACTGCTTTGGAAGAGGGTTGGAAAGAAGATATGGATTTGACGCGGTTTATAGGTGATGGGTTTTTACACACCCAATCCAATCTTGGTATGGAAATTCCCTCGGCGGTGATTCCGGAAGAGAGCAATTATTTGATCAATCCATTGCATGAGGAATTTAGCAAAGTCAGAATGGTCAGATCAGTAGTTTTCGGGTTTGATGAGCGGTTATTGGGGTAAATTTTAGCTATTTTGTACTGAGATTATACCTCCGAATCCTGTTGAAATGAATAAGCGCGACCTGCTGCTGTGGAAAAGAAGTGAATAGTATTCGAAAATGAGGGTTATTTTCTATAAGTGATAATGGTTGTCCTTCACACAAAAAGAGCAGAGTTTATCATCCGGGCAGGAGTGAAATCCGTGTGGCTGGCCATATAGAGAAAATCTTATTATATGAAGTAAAAAGAATAGCATACTGATTACTAATCAAATATGTTTAGCAATTATTGCTATTATTCCGAAAGAAACAGTAATGCCAAATATATAAACATTGAAAGTGTGTGGTAGGGGAGATCTTGTACTTATTACGGAAGCTGTTGGAATAGGGATAAAAAAAAGTGTTGATGCCCCTCCCGCCACATTCTTTTCCAGGAAGCGATACCATTTTTATCATCTCCTTTGGCAATTCCTTTGAGCTTTGAATGAGAGGAATCTCTGTTTATAACGTGAGTTCGACAGCGAAAAAAGAGCTCTGAAGTGCCTGTCCCGACATGAAATTGGCGAAAAGCGAAATATAATTAATCCTGGGTGCGCCAACCCAGGGGGGAATCAAGGTAAAACCTGGATTCTGGCATTGATGTCTACAAAGTCCCATAGGGATGACTTTGCCAGATGCCTTGGGCATAAGCAGGAAGGGATTGTCCGGCCCTGGGCCGGACA
>NZ_JAJSLW010000030.1 GCF_021729145.1 Membranihabitans maritimus
CTAAAGAATTGGAAGACCTTACCATATCATGTGAAGCGTATAACCTGTTCTACAAAGACGTAGTGGAAGAAGCGGCATCGTACAACGCTGTAGGCGGAAGCATTTCGGATACGTCAGGTGTGTATGCGTCATTGGATGAAGCGTTTGGTAAGTATATCAAGACGTGGGTAAACAACCAGGGACAGCCTACGGACATAGAGGGGAATGTATTTGGTGACAGTGTCCTTCAGTTTTACTACAGCACAGTAGTATGCGAGGAGAAATCGGTGACAGAGAAGATCGCAGATACCTTGCACGATGGCACGATTGCCTGGATCACGAAAGTGCGCAAGGAAAGCTACCTGGATACGATACGTGAAGCGGGATACAACGGAGTGATTGGGGTAAACTGCAGTGCTACGTGTGAGCAGGATGTGTGGATTGATTTGGATGATTGTGGTTACGGAACCATCACGCGTAGGTTCTTCATCCAGGGCGGGTGCGGACCACATGCGACACCTCCACAAGAAGTAGAGCAAGTGATCTATGTAGAACCGGCCTGTGAAGTAAGATTGAGCATGTTTGACTTGCCGTCGGATATAGGTACGAAGACAGAAGCCCTGTGTGTAGCGAGTGAAGTGACGGTGAACAATTTACCGACGAGTTTGACGGGAGATGCGACGTTGTTGCCGCACCTGGAAGGCGCATTGTGTAATGCTGTGGCAATCGGTCATGAAGACAAAGTGAGTCGCATCCTGGATGCGAGTGGTATGTATAAGGTAGAGCGTACCTGGGAATTTATAGACTGGTGTGATCAGGATTCACGGATCACGCATGTACAGGAGATCATAGTACAGGTAGACCCGGAATGTACAGAGCCGGATGTAGTATCGCGAGGACCGGACCCAATGGATGATTTTGAAGTAGGGAACCGTGAGATCGGAGACGGCTTTAAATTACACCAAAACCGTCCGAATCCGTTTGACGGGTATACGGTAATTGGTTTTGACTTGCCGGAAGATACGGATGCGCGGTTGACGATATACGATGTGACGGGCAAGGTATTGAAGGAATTTGAGGGTGAATACAAGAAGGGATACAATGAAGTCCAGGTAGCGCAGCACGAATTACCGATTACGGGCGTGATGTATTATCAGTTGGATACGGATAAGTATACGGCTACGAAACGGATGGTGAAAGTGGAGTAGAGATAGAAAGAATTAATTGGTCCTGAGTTCTACTCGATATTCTGAAGTATAGTTTTAGAAATTAAGTGGGGTCCTTTAAAAGGCTCCACTTTTTTATTTTGAAAAGTTTATTTAGCTGTTTCACTTGTAAAGCATAATAATATTTCTACATGAAAATTAAAATATTACTATAACATTTATACAGCGCAGTAGCTATATTTAATTTTTGAATTCCATACATGTTGGAACTTAAGTATGAGGTTAATCTATAGAATAATCCGGATTGCAAAGTCCGGATTTTCTTTGATGCGAATATTGGTTTGTCATTTAGTTAGCCGTTTGGACTTTGCGGCTCATTTTGTATGTTTTGGTCAGGATAAAAAGGAATTCCTTCAGTGTTTTTCGAAAAGTTTTTCCTTCCAGGTATAGTTCAGGAGCGTAATGATAATAAAGGATAAAAATCCGCCGAAAACTTGCCCGTATAGTATCATCCTAATTCCGGCGTCTAATCGAGCGATCCAGGTTCCTGGATCACTGTTTCCAACTTTTTGATTCCATCCTGTTATTACTCCGAATATCCATAAAAAAAGAATCATACTTAGGTAAAAAATCAAAGATTTGTAGGCCCAGTTTTTCCTGAGAAGGAGAATAGGATATTGGAAATAGATTATAGGAATTGTTATTAGCAGTGAAATACCGAAACTTTCCAGGGGATATCTGGAGCCGGATCCCTTTGAAAAAAGGAATAATAAAGCGGTTAATAAAGTAATTAGAACCAAATTGAAAATATAGAATTTTACATGTTTATTCATTCAACAATATTAGTATTGATTTGAGTGTGAATCGTATCCTGAATATACAAAGTTTCATTCCACTAACTTCTATAAATATGAACATCTGTCTTTTGACTATAAATAAGCATTATAGTTATTTCATCCTGTATTCTTTTAATTGTAGTCAGGGAGCTTATTTCGATTGAAAAAAATGTTAGAAGGTTCTGCAATCATTATGGCACAAAAATAAACCCTTATTAGGTCTCCCAATGGAAAAGAGTAAGAGAATTGCAGAAGGACGGGCTTTACCTTGCCGATTCACCTCTCATTTCATTTAAGTAGTCAAATACTCATTGATTTCAGCTTGTAAAAAAGTGGTTTTCTAAGTATTTTACTACTTTCCCCCCTGAAACATTTCTGACCGGAAGCGGAATACTTCGGATTCCGTTCGGGAATTTTTAGCAATTTCTGTTAGTTCCATTACTATTTCCGGATGGTCTTCAGACAAGTCGTTCTTTTCCCCTGGGTCCTGGGCAATATTGAAGAGTTGGATCTTTTCTTCATCCGGTTTAAGTACGTTGTAATGAACTAATTTGAAATCACCTTTTCTCACCGCAATTCTCCCTCCACGTTCGTGGAATTCCCAGTACAGGTAATCGTGAACTTTCTGGTTCTCTTCATTACCAGTAAGGATAGGTACTAAAGAAATTCCATCCATTGGGTGGGGCTTGTTTTGTTGGCCAGTCAATTCTAATATCGTGGGGTAAATATCCCAGAAAGCAGAGGTTAGGTCTGTAGAACCGGGTTGAACCGTGCCCGGCCAATTAAATATCGTAGGTACACGTATTCCTCCTTCGTAAAGATCTCTTTTATAGCCTCTATACTGTCCATTTGAATTAAAGAAGTCCGGATCTGCGCCTCCTTCCATATGTGGCCCGTTATCCGAAGAAAAAATAATTAGGGTGTTGTCCCGAATCCCCAAAGAATCGAGTACGCGTACTATTTCCCCGACATAGTCATCCAAAACTTCTACCATGGCAGCAAAAGCAGCATGGGGGTATTCCTGGGAGCCATATCCGCCGTTTTTATAACGTTCGCCACTATCGACCCCTTCATAGGGCGTTTCTTCCCCGAATTTCCCTATGTACTTGTCTATGTAATCCTTTGGTGCTCTCAATTCAGCGTGGGGAATAATAGTGGGGCGAAACATAAAAAAGGGTTGGTCCTTATTTTCTTTGATAAACTCGATGGAAGCCTGTTGGATAAATCCAGGGGCATAATCGTTTTCATTTGATCCCTTGTTCCCGGGTAAATCTACTTTTTTATCATTATCCCATAAGTAATAGGGGTAGTAATTGTGGCCTATACGTTGACAATTGAAACCATAGAAACGGTCTACGCCCTGATTCATAGGGTCCCCTTCTGAGCCGGGATATCCGAGACCCCATTTACCAAATGCGCCGGTAGCATATCCCTGGCTTTTGAAGAACTCAAATAGTGTAAATAGGGAATCCGGGATCGGGTGTTGGCCTTCGGGCTTTACTTCTTTGTTGCCCCGCACATAAGTGTGACCCGTATGTTGACCGCTGATGAGTACGGACCGCGAGGGTGCGCAAACAGTACTTCCGGAGTACATCTGTGAAAGGAAAAGCCCTTCCTGAGCCAGCCGGTCAATATTGGGGGTTTTAAATTTTTTTTGGCCGGTAAAGCTCAAGTCTCCGTAGCCGAGGTCATCAGCCAGGATGAAGACAACATTAGGGTTGGATCTTCTCGTGGCAGATTGCGTATCTTTCGATTGATTGCAACTGATTACTAAAGTCAGGACGGATAGATATGTAATTTGTTTTAAAACATTCATGCACATGTACTTTGTATACGGTTTCTAAGTATAATACATGAAAGGTAAAAATAAAATTGGAAATGGCATGTAATTCTCCCCATAAGTAAAAGCCATTCCGCTCTTTTGCGGAATGACTTTTGGCATGAAAAGATTGTTACTGACTTAACTTCTTTTCCATATACCCCCGGCGAGCGGGGGTATCGGTATATTTTGTAAGATATATTTGAAATAAAGGCTTACTGAGTCTTGAAGTGTACCTTCATATTGTAAACCCTGTTGGCTTCCACATCTTCAGCCTGCGTCTTTTTATAATTAAGACGGGCTTTGATATATTTGTCAATTGACTTAGTCCTGGAGTCCGTTTTGAGTACTACGATTTCCCCGTCTGTGGTTACAAAGAAAGATATTCTTACACTTTCGTCAACCACTTTATCAAAATCGGGTTTTTCCAACATTTTCTGAACGGATTCCCGTAGTTGATTATTAAGGTCATACGTCGTAGCTGCATTTACTGTGGCAGAAATAAAAAATGCAAAGAGGATGGTAGTTGCGATTGATTTAAAAAATTTCATAGCTGGTAGTTTTAAAAAATTAATAAATATTCTTGTAAATCTGTTATTTCATTTTACAATTGTGATTTTCTGTCATAATTTTTATAATATAATGATCGCAGAGTTATCTAATAGACGGTGCAAACTAGCCATTTGTTGCAGTGCGAAGAAAAGAAAATGATTAATTTGATGGTTTTTAAGATAAACACAAGTAATTATTCGATGAATAGTTTTAGATTTTTTATCCCATGCTTATGGTGGGTGTTTTTTATTTTACTTCTAAATGTGGAGGTTGTTCGCGGGCAAGATTATCAACCCAATTTGTCCAGTCCTTACGATGCCGTAAAGACACATTTGTATTTTCTACAAAGCGATACGTATGAACCGGAAAAGGCATCGTTACCATTTAAGAAATATACTGAAGATAGCGCACAAGCTGTAGAGAATGCCATTAAATTAAAACAAGTATTGGATGGGATGGGGCTGTATGTCTACATGAATAAATTACCCAACCAAAGAAACTTTACGGATTCGACAACGAATCAACAGAACTATGTTCTTTTTCCGGAGAAGTTGCCCTCGGTTTACCTCACAAAGGAAAATGGGGTATGGGTATATTCCGAAGAAACCGTTGGAAATATTGCGAGCTTGCACCGCAGTGCGTATCCATTTGGCACCAGCTACCTGATTAACCTGTTGCCCAGCAAATCCGGCACCAAGTTTCTCGGTATTTTTGTTTGGCAGATTTACGGACTTATTTGCGCTTTGTTATTATGTTTTTTGTCTTATTGGTTATTCAAATGGGCCGTAAGGCGGTTATTTAATTTTATTACTAACCGATTCAAAGACAGCTTGCTGGCTATTAAATTGAAGGAAAAATCCAGTAAATTTATTAAGATCATGAGTTTGATCTTTGTATTTACTTTATTCAGGGTAGTCATTGCTTTACTGCAATTTCCAATAGAGGTGAGCCGCTTTATGATTGTTGGCTTAAGGATAGCAATTACGGTTTTATTTGTTTTATTGTTTATCCAACTGGTGAATTTCATAACCATTTATATTGAAAAATGGACATCGCGCACTGATAGCCTTTCTGACGATCAGTTAGTCCCTATCATTGATAGTATATTAAAGCTCATAGTACTTACATTGGGAGTGATCCAGGTTTTGCGATTGATGGACGTAAATGTCACGGCGCTTATTGCCGGGGTATCACTTGGTGGTTTGGCTATTGCACTGGCAGCACAAGATACGGTTAAGAACCTTCTGGGTTCGGTAACTATATTTTTGGACAGGCCTTTTCAGGTAGGCGATTGGGTCGTCAATGGAAGCATAGAAGGTGCCATTGAAGAAGTGGGGTTTCGAACGACAAAGATCAGGACAGTAGATAGTTCTTTAATTTCTATTCCCAATGGTAATATAGTGAATAGTGCCGTGACGAATATGGGGGTTCGGCAATTCAGACTGTACAATACTACCATAGGTGTGGAATATGATACCCCTGCTCAAACTCTTGAGTCTTTTCTTGAAGGCATTAAAAAATTAATACTTACTCACCCTAAAACAGATCATGAAAATTACTGGGTTCGTTTTACTACCTTTAGTGACTCGAGTCTATCGATTATGTTCAGGGCCCGGATTTTTACCAATGATTATGCAGAGGAACAAAAAGTGAAAGAAGATCTCAATTTTGGTATATTGAAATTGGCGGAATCGATGGATGTTGCTTTTGCGTTTCCTTCAAGGACTATATATATTAGTAAGGGAGAAGGGAAGCCGGCAGCATGGGATGATGCAAAAGTAGATGATTTTTTTGAGTACTATCAAAAGTTTATAAATTCGGACCGACCTTGAAATAGTTAAAAAAATGATAGAACAACCGTCTTTTTCCAATCGTTGGGTGGACCCGGAATCCCTTCCAAGGGCCGGTGCCGAAGATTTTACGCCTGTGGAATCAGAATATCTTTATGTCCGATTAACTTCCGTATTGATCTTTTTTATTGTTGGTGGTGTCTTAGTGGCGTTATTTGTGCTTTTATCTTCCATGACTTTTTTGTGGAAAACGGTAATTACAGGAGGGTTTTTACTACTTATACTTCTTTGGGGAATATATGTTTGGTTGGAATTTCGCCAAAGGGGATATGCTGTGAGGGAGCAGGATGTGTCCTATCGCAGGGGGTTGATTTTTAGGACCCGACAGTACTTGCCATTCCGTAGGATCCAACACTGCAAAATTTCAGAAAGTATGCTGGAGCGTTTATTCAATTTCGCTACAATTGTAGTTTCAGCGGCGGGAGACGATATTGTCATTAATGGGCTAAGGCCGGAAGTAGCACAGTCTTTGCAGACTATGATCAATGACAAGGTTGATCAACTAAACAAGGAAATGAAGAATGGAGAATAACCTGTGGAAACGGCTTGCCAGGCCAGCGGTTTTTGTGGAGATCATTTCCGCTATCCGGAGTTATGCACTTATTATATTGTATTTTGCGTACCGTGCGTATAATCGCGCTGAAGAGATTTCAATATTTAATAGTTTTGATCTTTTCCTGGACTTTCTGTTCAATGTTATTCCGGCATTTCTAGTCATTATTTCAGGGGTGATGGAATACAGGAAGTTTAAATATCAACTAACAGAAGATTATATGATGATCCATAGGGGGTGGATCAGAAGGGAGAAAAAGAGTATCCCTATCGATAAAATTCAATCGGTACAGGTAGAACAAAATTGGTTGTATCGAATGTTGAATATTTATCTTGTAAAAGTGGATACTATCGGGGAAAGTGATGTAGAGGTAGAGGTCGGAGGAGTGAGAAAAGAAGAAGCATTCCAGCTTAAGCAAAGGGTTCAGACCCTCAAATCCCAAATCAGGGAAGAAGACCCGGAAATGGCAGCAAAAGAAGAGGAGGAAGATGTTTATCGATATGAACTTACCAATAAACAAATTACCCGGTATGCAGTAACAGAAAATCTGCTTTGGGTGTTTTTGCCTATTGTTCTTACGGGTATTTTGATCTACCGGTTGTATGCCATGACGGACCTTAGCCAATTTAATTTTGCCCTGATATTCCAATTGTTGTTTGGAGACTATGATGCAATAGATGTTGAGGGAGGAAAGGCAGATGTAACCATTTCTTATGTATTGTTGTATATGCTACTTATCGGAAGTTTTTCTTCTTCGCTTATATTTTTCAACCGGATACTCGGGTTGTTCAAATATAAATTGATTATGAGGACGTCAGAGATTTTTATCCAAAGAGGGTTGATTAATAAATTCGAAACCATCATCCCCAAAAGGAAGATTCAATATATTACCTGGTATACTAATTTAATCCGTCGTCGACTGGGGATTTATACGTTGAATTATAAATATGCAGGTTCACGGAGGACATTGGGGGCAGATGCTATTGTTCCATTTTTTGATGAAGGGATGCTTCCGGAGTTAATATCACCATACCATAAAGTGGACTTTCTCAAAAGGGGTGAAAATAATATGGAAGGTGACCACGAAGCAAATATGAGATATAATAATTCCATTAGCAGTTACCTAGGCCAGCCCACACAAATAGACAAATCCTACATTGCCAGAAATTTTATTTTTGTAAAACTTCCCCTTTCTTTAGCACTGATTATATTGAGCTATTGGGTGCATCCCTATCTTTTTTATTTCTCTTTCTTGATACCGGTTTATTTTATATTTCACAATATATGGTTTGCCAGGAATTTCCATATCTGGCTTTTACCTGAGTATATTATTATTAAAAAAGGAGTGTGGGGTAGAAGACATTTTATAGTCAAATGGGAAAAATTGCAGAAGTTGACACTGCTGAGAACTCCCTATCAGCGCAGGAGTAATTTATCCAACCTGATACTTTGTACGGCATCTTCCAATATATTTATTCCTTATATCCCTCTTGATACAGCTGAAGAAATAAAGGATTACGGACTGTATAAAACCGAAAGAAGTATTACGTTTTTATTTTAATGCCCTCCCTGTTGCTGTAGTTCCTTAAAGAATCCTACCAGGGTCATTCTTTGATCTTCAGAAAGCCGGGCATTTTTATGGACCCAGGTGTAAGAAGTAAGAGGCATTTCTTTATCCTCTATTAGTTCTACCGCTTCTTCTGCCTTGTGGGCGGCTCGGTCTGCGGGATATTGGGCCCATGTAGAGAAATTTAATTCGTCCCTTCCGTGATTAATATGGTCTTGCAACCAAAAATTTACCGGGGCAATTTTGTAGTACCACGGGTAAGTTGTTTCATATGAATGACAATCATAACAAGCGCCCTTGACTAATGTCTGAACTTTTGTGGAACTCTCTTCTGTATTGAATATGTCATCATTCGCATCGTATGGCGGAATGTCATCATTTACCGGTATAAACTGGATAACAACCAGAGCGATTAATAAAATCCATAAAATTTTTCGAGCCATAGTGTTGATAATTTTCAAACTTATTAATAGATCCAATATTAGACTCCAAAAGACAAATTTAATTTAATACTACTTTAGATTTTTAGATATATGTCCCAGATTTACCTAAAAGACCATTCTCGTCTGAAATCAAATTTGTTCTTTTTCTAATAATGAAACGAAAACAAGATATTAAAGTGTTTTTAAAAATTTATATCAATTAATTGAACGATAGTATGAGGATTTATTTTAAATGAATAATAAAAACATATTTAATTTCAATTTCTACTTGAATCGTTAGGTTTAGAATTTTACAACTGCTCGACTGAGTTCACACCTGGGTCCTTCGCGTTGTCCAACGTATCTTTTTGTGATTTTTAACTCCTTCCCAACGATCTCCTGAGATTCCGAATGAAGGTTGAATCCGAAAAGTATTTGGTAATTTATACAAACTCTATATGCTCAGGAAAATACAAAAAATTAAGGAAATTATCAACGAAATTATCGGCCAATTAAACCGTAATGCACAAATTGTAATATTACCGGTTTTTGTATACCTTTATTAGATGGCATTAATACATCATCCCGAAAATCACAACATAAAAATTGCGGGTTTGGACGAAGCCGGTAGAGGTTGTCTGGCAGGACCGGTTGCTGCATCTGCAGTTATTTTGCCCCCGGAATTTGACCATCCATTGCTCAATGATTCCAAACAGCTGACAAAAAAGCAGCGGAATGAGCTCCGGAAAGTTATCGAAGGCGAAGCTTATGATTATTCGGTATCTTTTGTGGCTCCAGCACGAATTGACGAAATCAATATCCTCTGGGCTTCTTTCGAGGCCATGCACCTGGCTTTGCAGAAGTTACAACAACCACCTGAATTATTATTAATCGACGGCAATCGTTTCAAGCCATATAAAAATATTCCTTTTGAATGTGTGGTGAAAGGTGATGGGAAGTATTTGAATATAGCAGCGGCCTCCATTCTTGCAAAAACATACAGGGATGAGTATATGGAAAAATATCATAAGGAATTTCCACAGTATGATTGGGTTAATAATAAAGGATATCCTACCCAAAAACATCGATCTGCTATTGTAAAATATGGAACCTGTCAACTTCACCGTCAAAGCTTTAAGCTTATACCCGAGGAGCAAATGGAAATATTTGCGAATGGCAAATAGACCTTAAACAAAATCCCCTTCTCCCCATTTTTTACGCTCGCTCGACTCCCTTTGCCGTTCCAGTTCTTTGAGATCGAACTGAACTTCATCATCCCAGTGATCATCTTCAAAATCTTCGTAATATTCTTGGTCCCTTTCCGTGGGGTCGTCCAGTTGCAATCTATTGAGCTCTTCCTGGTATTTAGTTTCTTTCCAGGAATTAATCCGGTTGAATAGAAAAGCGGAAGCAAAATGTATGGACAAACCAATAGCCCAGAAAAACATAGGCATGCCAAAACCTATGAAAAATTCTTCTGCCCTGATAAAAGTGGCCATAACAAGGAAAAAAGTGAGAATTATAAAATAAATTATAGCGTGCTTTAAGAAACCACTCTGGTTTTTAACGCGCTTTTTAATTTTTTTTCTCAATATGTCTTCTCTGCTGAGATTCTTTCGCTTTCCCAAGTACTAAAATAAGTTCGTGAGCAGAAATTTGAATTTACAAGGTATTTATAATTTTTCTTATTACAAAACACAGGGTTTGATTACCCCGGGTCCAGAAAAAAATATAATTGACAAAACCAAACGGGGCAGGGAGAGGATAGTGTGTAAGGGGTTCCAACCTGTTTCAAGAACATCTTCAATGTCCGAATTGACAACTACCCGTTGGATTTTTGGTTTGACCCTTCTCAATTTTTCTTCTTCAGCATAGCTATGGCAAGCCATATAAAGATTCTACTCATTCTTTGTCCTGCAAGAACATTTTTGAGGGGCCCGTAGGTGTTCAGCGTACTCCAGGACACTATAAATATAGTCCCGTGAGTATGGGATGCTTTGGCATTTAAAATATATATAAAGAATTTGTAACCAATCTAATACTTGATCAATTGCTATTTATATAATAATTTGTCGAACCAATATTTTTCCCTGTGTCAGCGCTTTAAACATTAAACTGTCGTAAATGATGGTCAGTGTGTTTGTAGACTAAAATGCCAATTTGCTTATTTGACATTTTTCCGAAAAAATCGTGGACGAATCTAGGGTTCTCAAAGTTCTCGTATTCTCTGATAAGTGAAATCCATTTTATTTTTTCAGCATTAAAATCCCCCGTCTTTTCTTTCACCTTGAACTGAGCGGATGTAGGAACATTTTTGTCTAGGGGTTTTTCATCTTTTATCATTTTTCTCAGCGCTATCTTCCCAAATATCTTCCCCAGAAAAGCTTGTCTATAGGTGTGGTCTTCTGTTCCTAAAATCCAGCCATTCCAATAGGTGTTGTGTTTAACCATTTGGAAGACATTCATTTTACCCCAATCGGCTTCGTCCTTTTCGCTTAGTCTGGATATTCTTTCGATCAGTTTATCCCGTACTTGATTTTCAAATATGGTTTTCATTTTAGAAATTTTGTTAATTCACCCAAGACCGATTCAGGGTCAGGCATATGATCCTGTCCCTTCAGCTTGGTAAAGGTGGCATCCGTGATAGATTTTTTCAGTTGATCAGCTACGCTGTATATGGATTGGGGGCTATTTTCACCTACGATAATATGGGTTGGCACCTTAAAATCTGCCAGGCTTTCAACAGGTGGTATGTCGCTGGCCAATCGGATATCATAAGCCAGAGTTGGCGCCAGAGCTACCATGGTAGACCAGTCCGGAGACTGTCTGAAATATATAAAGGCTTCCGCGGGAAGTCCTATCCCTAGATAAAACCTGTTGATGGCCTCTTCATATTTCCCTTGTTCCAGATATTTACGTAGGTTATTACCCAAATTAATAAATTCATTTTGCTCTTTTTTATTAGGCGAATACGAGCAATCATACAGCGCTATTTTTTCGACTTTATCTTCCATCATCATTGCTACTTCCAGTGCAAGAATGGCTCCGGATGAATGACCGTAGAGACTTGCTTTTCCGCCGGCTTTGTCGATAAGTGCTATGATGTCTTCAAGTTCACGTTCGCGGGAATAGGGTAATTTATTTTTACTATCCCCGCGTCCCCGTCTATCATAATTGTAGACCTTAAATTCCGTGGCAAATACTGAAGAATCATATAAAACCGGTGTGAAATTGCGAAAACATGTGGCGCCTGTAATATAAATTAGAGGAGGGCCATTCCTGAAAATATTATATGCTAATTTGGTGCCATCGTTAGAAATAACGGTGTTCATACTCATTTTTTACGTTCTGAAACAAAGGTACGTTGACACAAATGGCTTCTCTTGTTCAAAAGTCGCTTCCCATTGTAAATTTTACCGGAAATTTTGAGAACTTGTCTAAATTTAACAAATTATCTGCGTAACCTGCCCTCCTCTGGAAGGCTCTTTGGATTCCACATCCATGTGGAATCTCAGTGGGTCTGTCTTCGACTGCAGACAGGGAATAGGTAAAAAATTGCACAAAGACTCGCAAAGTTCTGAGCCTAAGAACTCATGAAGGAATTATAATAACAAATGTATTTATTTACATGTTTTATAATAATTAGGCGAACTAATGTTTGATTTGGGGCTATAAATTTTTAAACATACTCTGATTTCTGAATTGGGAGGGGGATAGTCCAACCTCCTTTTTAAAAAATTTACTAAAATTGGCCGGGTCAGAAAAATTGAGTTGGTAACAAATTTCCGAAATGCTCAAATCAGTGTAAAGGATCAATGATTGAGCTTCGGTGGCTATCCGTTCTTTAATAAAGGATAGAGCCTTCTTCCCCGTTGATTTTTTAATGGAATGGGAAAGGTGCCTGGGGGTAACTGATAACATTTCGGCGTATTCTTCCACTGTCCTTTTTTCGATGTAATTATTATTGACGAGCTGTGTATATTTTTTTAATAATACCCTCTGAGGGTTAGTCAGGTGATCTTTCCATTTACGGGTATCCGTAAAGTCTTTTAGTTCATAAAGTAGAGCAAGTAACCTGGCACTGGTTGCGGGATGGTGTGTTCCTGCCGATTTTTCATAACTTAAAAAAACATCTTCGAAAAGTGGGGTAATTTCTTTAAACCTTTTCTCTTCAAGGCCAAAAAAATTTGTTTGACGGATATCGAAAAAAGGAAATTCTTTTTTTAATTCAGGTTTAAGAAAAGAAAAACAATTCAACGTAAAATAGATAAGATATCCATATGCCGAATCATGGTGATGATAACTGGAAATCAGCCCCGGAGCCTGGAATATTAAACTCGAATTCCAGTTTATCGCACTCATGTTGTCATAAATAATTTGTGAATTTTCAACATTATTGAGTAGTCCGATGAAATAAAAGGCCCTTCTGAAAGGAGGTTTGTAAAACTTTTTAACCATATCGCCCCCCCCAATCCGTAAACAAAAAAGGTCAGGATTATTTGTTCTGTTGGAAAAAGGTGTAGAGGCCAAAAAATCGTTTATCTCCCTATAGTACGGTATTGTAGTTCTTGATGGACTCATTGCTAAATAAATATACAAACTTTACAATATTACCCTCTATATTCAAGGTTCCTCATGAATCATGGCATGATTGATGGCAAATAAATCATTGACAACCAACCACATCTAGGGTAATCTTCTAATGAAAAATGTCAGGACACAGCGGTATATAGTAAAATATTAATACACCAAATCCAAAATTTTCGGGATCACCTGAATGGCCCTGGATATATTAGGGATTTTCATAGATAACGTAGGTTAACCATTGGAATTAATTTTTGAGTTATATATGTAAGATGTGGCAAGTATGCATCCAATTACAATGGGCATTAGTATATAGTTGATGTTTCCGTCAACTATTATATGGCTTATAACGGCAAATATTAAATTAAAGGTAAGTCCTGCGTAGGCCCATTCTTTGATTTTTGGGTGCAATCTGGGTATAATTAAAACCGTTGAACCCAGTATTTTGAAAATAATAAGGGTATAGGCAAAATAATCGGGATAGCCTAACGGCTTTGTGCCGGCATTAAAATACTCAGGCTGAAATAATAAAGTGCTTAAGGGCATCATCCCTTCAAAGAGGAAAATAAAAACTGAAGTTGCCCAAAAAATTATTTTTTTCTTTTTCATATTGGTGTTGTTGATATATACAGGTGTGAGGCTTAAAAAGGTAATTGGTGTTTTTTGGCACCTTTCTTGCACCCGTTTTTCCAATTGTAAAACGGAACAAAATCGCCAAATAGTGCCAGGATAGGATTAGCCACAATGTGAACCCAGGCATTTTTATCCCTTTAGTTTTTTGTACCTAAAAACTACGATCAGGGGAGTTGGTTTTCATCCATAAATGCCAGTTCCCATTGATGTCCGTCCAGGTCTGCAAAGCTGTGTTGGTACATCCAACCATGGTCCTGGGGTTCGGAATAAATTTGTCCACCCATAGACGCGGCTTTTTTGACCATTTGGTCTACCTCTTCTTTGGAACCGGCATCAAGTGCAATAAGCACTTCCGTTGCTTTTTTGGCGTTACAAATCTCTTTTTTAGTAAAAGTTTTGAAGTAGGTTTCTGTTAGTAACATAGCAAATATGTTTTCACTTATTACCATGCACGCCGCATTTTCATCTGTGAACTGGGGGTTGAATGTGAACCCCAGGTTTTCGAAGAAATTTTTTGATTTTTCAAGATCACTTACCGGTAGATTAACAAAAATTTTAGTTGCCATGATTTAATGTTTTTTATTAGAGGAATAGTTTGAACCAATTAATAATATCGGGTTTTGGCCAGATATGCTTTTGCCATATTTTTTTGATCGCATTTAATTTGCTTCCACATACGATTTGAAATTGTCGAGAATGGCTTGCCATCCATCTCTTTGCATATCTAACGGATTTTGGTTTTCAGCATCAAAAGTTGTAGTGACTTTTGTCTCTCCATCCTGACTTTCAAATTCGATGGTACATTTCCTACCATCAGCCATGGTATAGCTGATTTTCTGCTGATCTTTTACTACATCATAGATAGCTTCAAAATCAAAACCCATACTTCCATCCCTGGCTTCCATTCTGGATTTTAGTTTTCCCCCTACTCTTAAATCATTTTCTGCTCTTGGGCAACACCAATCGTCAGAAGCAAAGTTCCAGTTAGTAATGTGTGCGGGTTGGGTGTAGTAATCCCAGATTTTTTGAACCCCTTCAGAAATTGTTGCTTCAACTGTTATTTTCGTGCTTTTCATAATTGTGTGTTTTTTTGTAAAAAATTACAACCTTTTGGTATATCAACGTCTTTACGTCTAAATGGTATTTGTTTTTTAACTTCCTACGGAGCCAGTTTTCACTTCCCCAGTTCGCTTATAATTGGCTATAATCACGCCTTTAGAGGTTACTATGCTGTCCGTTAAGTTAAATGCCGCCGGAATGGAACTGTTTGTAAATAACCTTCTTCCCGAACCGAGGATTAAAGGGTGAATTTTGAGCCGAAGTTCATCAACCAGGTCATTTTCAAGGAGTAATTGAACGAGCCTGCTACTCCCCCAAACCTGAATATCGGGACCCTCTGAGTTTTTAACTGTTTGGATATCGGTGATATTTTCCAGGAAAACGGAGTTTTTCCAATCAGATTTTTTTCTACTTCCGGACAAGATGTATTTTTTGCCATCATTGATTCCCGGCCAGGCATTGACATGAAAGGGCCAATACTCCTCCCAGATCTCAAATGTTTTTCTACCCAAAAGATATTCAGCGGGCTTTATCTCTTCGGTTACTACTTTGTTGTACAATTCGTCACCATAAGGAAAGACCCAGCCACCGTGTAAGAACCCTCCTGAAGAATCTTCTTCGGGTCCTCCAGGTGATTGCATCACGCCATCTAATGTAATCATTGATAAGACGATAAAGTTTCTCATAAAAAAAGACATATTGTTGACAATGTAAAGATGAAATCAAAAATTGAGATTAAAACGGTGTTATTACGACAATGCAAATGGGAGATTACGACAAATTTCAAATTAAAGACGTTACGAAAAAGCCTGGGTCAGCAAAAGAAGAAATAATCAGTCATTGGTTTCATCCCTTGCTTATGGAAAAAGGTCCGTATGTTCCGTTGGGCATCTTTATTGGCTACAGTTACTATTATTTGGGGATCAACAAGATTTGTAATTGAATCGAAAGGAAGCATTTCTTTGCCGTAGATTTTATGCCCTATCTTATTGGGGTTGTTACAGACCCATTGAAAGGGGGTTTCCCCTTCTATCAGTTTCCGAGCAATTTCTTTGCCCTTACTCCCTGCACCCCAGACCACCAGGGGACTGTCCGGGTTATAATCCAATTGTAGAAACCAGTGTAGCTTGATATCTAAAAAATAATTAGCAGCGTAGTGTTCATCAGTCCTGCTTGTTCGGGTGCTGTAGTCCCGCCAGTAATGTAGTATTTGGGTGCAAGGTATGACTTTCAACCCTCTTTTATAAAATCGAAATGCCAGGTCGTAATCTTCCGGGTACCTGTCGGGCTTAAATGCCCCGCATTTTTCAAGGTCTTCCCGGTAAACCATCCAACAAGGAGATGGAATGACACATTCCCTGTAGATCTCTGAGTAGTTGCTTCCATCAGAGGTGAGTCTGTTTAGCCAGTTTTGGTAATGGATATAGCCGTTGCTTAAGCCGTCTTTCCGAAAGTATTTTACTCTACCCGTAGCCAGGTGTCTTTTTCCGGATTCCAACAATCCTGAAATGAGTGTGTCCAATTTTTCCGGGGCCATTATATCATCACTGTCCATCCGCGTAATAAAATTTCCAGCACTTTGGGAATACCCCGTTCGCAAAGCTTCTATAATTCCGACGCCATTGTTTTTAGTGAGTTTGACTCGAGAATTTATTTTTGAATATCCTGCAACTATCTGGGCACTATTATCTGAAGAATGATCATCAATGAGGAGCATTTCCCAATTCTGATATGTCTGTTCCAGTACTGAATCGAGGCATTCGAAAAGGTAAGATCCTGTGTTCTTGAAAGGAGTAATGATGCTGATTAGTGGTTGCATTGAGCAAAAGTAACGATAGATATTGAGTTTGCTTTATTCAAAAGCAGTGAAGACAGAATTATTGATTCTTTCTTTTTTTGCCAAACAATCGCAATAATGTTAATATTACAACAATCGTAACCATAATAAATAAAATCTCAGTAATACCTGGAACCAAAATTATGTGTATTTAATAGGCAAATAAATAATTCGCCTAAACTAATCATATAACGTTTGTGACCCAAAATGTGATGTTGTTTTTCGTTCTGCAGAACATTTTTTATGATAATGTTAACATGTTGTTGCCTCAAGGTTGTGGTTGAAAGCCGATTCACCCGGAAGGGCACTCTTTAATTTTATCTGCCAGGTGAATCAGTTATCAATATGGTTCTATTTTAGTCGAATGTGGGATAATCTGTATATCCTTTTTCACCAGGGGAGTAAAAAGTTGCAGGATTTGCTTCTGCGATATCCCACTGGTTTTTCAATCTTTCTACAAAATCCGGATTTGATATTAGCGGTCTGCCGAATGAAATCAAATCAGCCTGACCGGAAGAAATAGCATGTTCTGCACGTTCCAGGTCATATCCACCATTTAGAATGATAGTATTAGAAAATATTTCGCGTATTTTAGACAATAGAGAAGGTCCGTTGTCTTGATTCAATGAAGGGCCTTCTACAAGATGGATGTAATTTATGTCAAGACTATTGAGCTTTTCCACCAGGTGTTGATACGTTTCGTAAACATTGTCATACAAAGGCATATCATTAAATGTGTTGAAAGGGGATAAACGAATTCCTACTTTTTTCGCCCCTATTCTTTGGACTACTGCTTTGGTAACTTCATATACATATCGAATTCGATTTTCAAGGCTCCCTCCGAAAGTATCATTCCTTTTATTTACTTCCGGGTTTAAAAATTGTTCCAAGAGATAGCCGTTGGCCCCATGAAGTTCAATGCCATCGAAACCTGCATTAATAGCGTTTTCTGCAGCCTGCGTAAATTCATTAATTGATTGATTGATATCTTCCAGGCTCATAGCTTCGGGTATGGGAAACGGTTGCATACCGGATTGGTCAGTCCACATTTCACCGGAAGGACGAACGGCTGAGGGTGCTAATATTCTGGCACCTTCGGGCATGTTTTCTTTATGGGATATTCTACCGGTGTGCATTAGTTGCATAAATATCTTTCCTTCCTTTTTATGTACAGTGGTAGAAATTTTTTTCCATTTGTCGGTTTGTAAATTCGAATATATCCCCGGGATACTGGAATATCCCAATCCGTTGGGAGAGGGTGATGTCCCTTCTGTTATGATCAATCCCACGGAAGCACGTTGGCCGTAGTATGTTGCCATTAGATCATTGGGAAGGTTATTAATGGCCCTGGAGCGCGTCATAGGGGCCATGACAATTTTGTTCTTCAGGTGTAAGTCTTTTGAAGTAAGCTCCTGGAGTGCGTTGTATTGGGTCTTTGTTGTCATAGTAAAATAGTGTTTAAATAAAATATGTTTAACTGTTAATAGTTTAAACGAATATTTGTTCAAAAAATTTTAGCTTCTTAATTTGTCCAGTAGATCAGAGAGTTGATTTGCTTCTTCATCTGTCAGGTTGTAGAGGAATTGATTATAATTACTCAGTTCCGGATCTATTTGCTTTAGAAGGTCCAATCCTTTCTCCGTAATGGATAATTCTACTTCTCTTCTATTATTTTCATTAACGCCTCTTGTAATTAATTCTTTTGCGACCAATCGATTTCCTAATCTTGTTACGTCAGGATTTTTGTCGAGCATAACTGATTTTACTTCACTGCAAATAGCAGATCGGTTTTCTCTTCCACGTAATATTCTGAGGACATTAAATTGTTGATGTGTTATCCCAAATTTTTTTATCACCTGATTGACCCGGCCCATTAGTTGATTGTGGGTGTAAACAAGGTTAATCCATGCCTTTGCTTGAGGGTCTTTAAACTTCTTTTGCTGTATGGCTTCTTCTATTTTCATAGTTCAAATATAAGTAATTAAATCAATTTCAAATGTTGTGAAAACAAATGTTGTTAAGACGAAATTAACAATTCTTTGATTTTAAGAGTCTTCATCAACGTATTATCTATTATTAGCCACAATGAATATAAAAGTAAGCTTTATGTACCTTGTTTAATTATAATGAAGGCGTAATTGGCGTGTTAAATTGTTGTGCTATTTTTGAATTTTCAATAACATTTTCTTACATTAATTGAAAAATCATCGTGGTGAAAAATTTGCTTTTTATTTTATTAAACTTCCTATTTGTTCCTTTTGTCCATGGGCAAATAGAAAATATCGAAGCAGATTCTCAAACTTTTTATTTTAATAGCGTTGTAAACGCATCAGGCGGATATGTACTCGGGGGGGCAGAATCCAGTTGTAAAATAGCAAAAGTATGGTTTGTTGATTCTGTAAACCAGGATATTGTGAGTGAAAAAACCTTGCTTTGGCCGGGTAATAGTTATGGAGAGGTGGTTGATATCAATAGGACGGATACGGGGTTTCTGGTTCTTACAGAGCAAAGATTGGCCGACGATGTAGGCAGTCCGCAGTTGGTTTTGTATTCATTGGATGAGGATCTTGTCGCGGTTGACTCTTTCAATTACGGGGAGCGTAGTTTCAATATCGAGGAATTTTATTTGCTTGGAAGTTCCATCCTGTACAAAACTGCTGATACTTTGTATCATAGGATAATGGAACATAATGTACTGTTTTCAACACCCGTTGATGCCTCAAACCAGGATCTGGTTCCCCTTCTCTACGATATTTATACCTTTCAGGATACTCTTATAGTATCCTATAAAACCAATCTTGCATCCGATACGATAGTTATGGAGCAACCTATTCTGGACCTAACTTCTACGGGTTGTTTTGAACAGGAAGTGGATTCTGCCGGAATCCTATTTGCATTAACGGATTCTTCAATTCTTCGTTTCCAGGATAGCACATGGAAGGAATTCCCTATTGCTCAATCCCTGGAGAGAATCCATTGGGACCCGTTTCGCAACCAGGTGGCAGGAATTGACTCTTTGAATAATTTTTATTTGTACGACATCGATTCATTTTACCTGACAGACTCCGTTTCTTTATTTTACAGATCGTACTATAATGAAAAATTGAATTGGAGGCCATTCACTAATGGTATTTGGGGAAGGACGGGAACCACAGGAGTCAGTTTTGAGACATTGGATTCCGAAAAATACAGGAATACTACAAGCCAGGAATTTGGCTTTTACCAGTTTTTCAACCCCGATCACCAGGAAGAAATAAGCTTGGATCGCCCGGATTTGTCCCTCGACAGTGTGTGGTTGATTGATTCATTCTACCTTGGAGAGTCCCAGGTGATGAATGGAGATACACTATATAAAGACAGTAATGAATTGGGGAAAGTAGGATTATCGGTTTCCAATAACGGACCTGATACCATTTTTATCTTGAGTTCGGGAACCAATCAACTCGGAGCAAGCAATTGTTCGAAAGCATATGTATATATAAGTGACTCCATAGAACTATCGTATGATGCTGCATCATACGATACGAATTTCGCTGTCTTCTCGGATCCGTATATTTCGTCTGTTGATCAAACCCGGGACTTGGTGATATATTCCGGATTTCCTAACAAAAGATATGATGCGGCTTTTGAGGACAACATTCGTTTGCTAACCCATGGTTACATTATGACCGGTGCTAACAATCAACCACTTATCAAATCATCTGATCTGAAGGTCTTTCCCAATCCTTCTAAAGGAGACATAACTATAGAATGGAACGGAGATAAACCAATTAAGAATATCGATATAATTAATTCTTCAGGAAAGATTGTCAGTCAAATTCCTTTGGAAGCACCGATTCGGTTGACATCAATAAGACCGAACGTGAATCCGGGTTTGTATTTTATAAAAATTGATATCTCGGAAGGTTATATAATAAAAAAAGTACTTTTTACCCAGTAATTCAACAAAACAATGTAATAGATTGCAAAAAATTTCATTTTATGGAGAACAGGTTTAGAATTATTGTAGTTGCTTTTTTAAGTATTTTTTGTACTTGTTTACTATTTAGTCAGCAAGGTCCGATTAAAATATCATATGATAAAAATAAATCAGGTAGTGTATTTATAAAGTATAGAAAAAGTAAACCAGGTAGTTATTTTTTTATTTTGACATTTGACCATTTACATAATACTTATAGCTCCGGATACAAAGGGGTTATAAAGGATCCATTTGGGAAGTTGGTAACCCTTAAACCAGAGGATAGATATAAGGGCATTAATTTCTCGTATAAAACATCCAGTACGAGGGGGATACCAAACCCTTCAGTAGATAGTTCTATTATTTATTCTTTGCCATTTAGACCGGGATTGAACGTAGGGGTTGAAGTGATAGAAGATTTTGAAGAAAAGACTTATAAGGACAAAATTCAACCGAAAGACTGGCAAATACTACACTTTAAACTTCCAGACGGTGATACCGTAGTTGCTTCCAGAAAAGGTATGGTTGTAGCAGTCGAAAATCAAAATAATTACAATGACAGATCTGGTAGTTCGGTAGAACCAAGGGACATATTAGTAGAGCATGAAGACGGCACATTTGCGAGCTATGCCAGTAATGCTATCACGCATACATTTGTTGAACCCGGAGATAAAGTATTTCCTGGAACACCGCTAGGTCTTTTGGAAAATTCGGAAGAAGGCGATCCTATTGATTTATACTTTAAAACGTATTATTTAATATTAAAATCTCTTGATGATAAGAACGAATCTATATTGTCTAATACGAATGCCGAATACCAGTATTTTTCCCCAACGTTCCAAACTTCAAAAGGGACTATGAAACTTGAAAATAACCAGGAATATGGCGCCGAAATGTCCAACATCATTATTTTTCAGGAACTTTCAAAAAGAGATCAACGGAAATGGATGAAAGAACATGCAAATTAGACAGAGGAGTTTTATTTTAACGGATAGTAAAAATTATTGTTTCAAGTATCTTAGGAACTTGTTCTCAAACCACTTTAGGGCCTAAAAAAATAGCAATGAAAATAGCAATTGCTCAAATAGAACCCGTTATTGGAAACATTCCTGCTAATATAGAAAAGCATACTAAGTTGGTTAACCGCGCGATTTCATTAAGGTCAGATGCGATTTTCTTCCCTGAATTATCACTAACAGGGTATGAACCCACGATATCAAAAAGATTAGCCAGTAACCAACAGGATAAAAGGTTAGATGTTCTACAGAAATTAAGTGATGAGAATACTATAACTATCGGCGCCGGGTTGCCGACAAAAGACCACTTCGGTATTCGGATAAGTATGGTGATTTTCCAACCAGACCAACCCCGAAAAACCTATTCAAAACAACTATTGCATGAAGATGAAAAGCCTTATTTCGTTAATGGGAAGCAGCAATTATCTATTGCTGTAAAGGGTGAAATAATTGTCCCCGGAATTTGCTATGAATGTTTTCAACCTCAGCATTTTAGTATGACTGTTGAATCCGGAGCAGATATTTATTTAGCTAGTGTTGCAAAGTCGCTAAGTGGAATGAAAGAGGCAGAGGAATACTTTTCGGAGAAGGCACAGCAATACAATCTACTAGTCGCCCTTTCCAACAGCATCGGGCTTTGCGATGATTTTGTAAGTTGCGGAAAGTCTTCCATATGGAATAAAGATGGTAAATTAATTGGACAAATGGATACTGACATCGAAGGAATTATGGTTTTTAATACAGATGTCAATGAAATTGTAAAACAGTATTCATAATGTCTATTATAAACCTTCTGAGATGAAAATGTTTGAATATATTTTTGGAATTTTTTCTTTTACTCTTCTATTATCATGCGGACCTGATTATCAGACCTCTACTTTTTGGATCAGTGGATTTAAGACTGAATGTGCTGCTGGTGCCGGGGAAAAACGTTGTTTGTTAATTAATAAAAATACCAATCCAGGTAAAGGGTCCTGGGAATATTTTTATTCAGATATTGACGGACTTGAATTCAAGTCCGGAGCCTTACAACAAATAAAAGTAAAAGTTATTCCCCGAGAAAATGTTCCTGCAGATGCTTCTTCTTTAAAGTATGAATTGATTGAATTCGTTGATGAGCAAGAAGACCCTAGAGTTGCATTGAATGATATATGGGTGGCAGTGAATATAGACGGTAAGCCTGTTGAAAGCGACACAAATCGTCCCAGGTTGGAATTAAATTTAACCCAAATGAAAATCTATGGTTTTGATGGGTGCAATAATTACAATGGACCGGTACAAAACTTGTCCCTGGAAGATATTTCCTTTGGAAACCTGTTATCAACTCGAAAAATGTGTGTTGATCAAATGGAAACGGCTGATGCTTTCCAAAAGGCCCTCTCCAGGTCTTCCCATTTTGTCAGGGAAGGACTGACCCTTTCTTTACAAAGCTCTACCGGTGCAGAGTTACTTGAATTCAGAAAAGTGGATTAAGGTATTTTACAGATTAATTAACGGTGTATTTATTGAAATGATTGACACCAAAATGCCTGGAATTTATCTTATAAAATTAGCAGGCAGGTGAATTATGCGAAATCCTTAAAGGATAAACCCTAAATTCGCTGGATGCAAAATAAGAATGAAAATGAGTGAAGCAAATTCTGACAAAGAAGTTACCCAGTTATTTGAAATTCAAAAAGAAAATGCAGAGGCGGTCAAAAGGACATCAGCTAAGGAACGAAAGCTTAAATTAAAAAGATTGTATAATGCAATCCTTGCACATCGAGAACCTTTACATGATGCGCTATGGAAAGATTTGCGTAAACCAGGAACAGAAACGGATATAACTGAAATTCACCCTACGCTTGTGGAGTTTCGCTTTGCTATGCGGAATCTCAAAAATTGGATGAAGATAAAAAGTGTCAAGACGCCGATATTGTTATTAGGTGCGAAATCTCAAATTCAATATGAGCCCAAAGGTTGTTGTCTGATCATGTCCCCTTGGAATTATCCATTTCAACTTTCATTTGCACCACTTATATCAGCTATTTCAGCAGGAAATACAGTAATTCTAAAGCCCTCAGAATTCGCGGAAAATACGTCGCGAATCATTAAAGAGATAATAGAGGGGTGTTTCGGACCAGAAGAAGTAGCTGTTGTGGAAGGTGGTGTTGACGTAGCTACTCAGCTATTAAGGCAGAAATTTGACCATATTTTTTTTACGGGTTCTCCGGAAGTAGGCCGTATCGTTATGGCAGAAGCAGCAAAAAACTTAACCGGGGTAACCCTTGAACTAGGAGGTAAATCACCGGCGATTGTGGATGAAACAGCAGTTATTGAAAAAAGTGCGGGTAGAATTGCCTGGGCTAAATTTATCAATGCTGGACAAACATGTATTGCCCCGGACTATGTGTTGGTTCACGAAACCCGCAGATCTGAATTTCTTCTGGGGTTGAGAAAAGCCATTGAAGATAGTTATGGTGAAGAACAAAATAAGTCAACAGATTATGTCCGAATAATAAATGAAAAACATTTTAGAAGAATTAAATCGTATGTAGACTCATGTATAATGCAAGGGGGAAATATTGTATACGGGGGGAAATTTGATGAGGAGACCCGGTATATCCAACCAACAATAATTTGTGATTTACCGATAGATGGTAATTTAATGAAAAACGAAATTTTTGGTCCCGTATTACCGGTATTGTTTTATAATTCAAACGAAGAAGCTGTAAATATAATTAGGTGTTTTCCAAAACCGCTTGCATTGTATATTTATAGTAAGGACAAGCGAAATACGGATTATTTTTTAAGAAATACTACTTCAGGTGGTGTTTGTATAAACACATCAGCTATCCATGCCGGAAACCCCTACCTTCCTTTCGGGGGAGTAAATGAGAGTGGAATTGGCAAGTCCAGGGGATTCTATGGGTTTAAGGAATTTTCAAATGAGCGCGGTATAATGAAGCAAAGAAGACAAAGCGTTATAGAATGGATACGGCCACCCTATACAAAGGAGAAGCAAAAAATGCTAGATTGGTTAATTGAACGTTTATGAAAATGTAAAAAAGTTAACCCCGGAATTAAACAGGAAAAAAAGTTAATTACAACAACAAAAATTTGAAAATGATATGGGTTTTCATGGCAATATTGCAGTTGTTACAGGGGGGGCAAGTGGCATTGGACTGGAGCACGTTTTGCAAATGGCGAAGCAAGGAAGTACCGTAGCAGTGATTGATATAGAAGACTCGCTAAAGGGTTTTTCTTCCTTTTCGGATAAAATTCTTCCTTTTCGATGTGATGTTACAGAGCTAAGTCAGGTTCGGAATACAATAGAAGAAATTGAGGAGAGTATTGGTGCAATCGATCGGCTTATCCACTGTGCAGCTATAATGCCAGGGGGATTGTTGTCAGATACTCCCACGGAAGAGATTGACCGTGTAATGAAGGTTAATTATTTAGGAATGGTAAATACTGTTCAATCGGTATTACCCTATTTGTTGAAAAGGGATTCAGGTGACCTGATAGTTTATGGCTCTGTAGCGGGAATAGTAGAATCCAGACGGTTTGGAGCCTATGGAGCAAGTAAATCTGCAACCAACTTTTTTATGAAGGTACTTATGTCTGAAAATGAGGGTTCGGGAGTTCGGTTTCTTTTGGTTTGCCCACCGGCAGTAGATACCCCGTTGATCAATCAAGCTAAGAACAATGGTCCAGAATTTTTGCAGGACATACAATCTACCCGAAAACATTTGGTTTCTCCTGATTTTGTCGTCAAAAAAGTGGAGGAAAGTTTGGAAAAAGGGAAAAAAATTTGCTATCCCGGACCTGCCAAATGGGTTCAGATTTTTTATCCATTATTTCCAGGGTTAATTGAGAAAATCGTAAACAGTGGAAACATGTAATATCCTTTTTGAAGGCGTAGGGTTCCCAACCAAGTGAGGTGTTGATTAGCAATAATGCGGAATAGTACAGGACAAAAATCAAGATTTTGGTATTGGTAAAAGTTGATTAAAATTCCCTTTTTGAGACTTTGAATAATTGAAACCAACCAAGCCTTGAAAAGTGGATACCAAGGGTTTGAATACATATGGCCTTTTGAAAGATAGAGACATAAGGAATGATCTGACCATATAAAGTGAGCAGAGGGGTCAATAATACATGAAAGGGAATAGCAGGCAAATCGGATTTTATAACATAAATATTTATCTTACTTTAGGATTTAATTCTTTATTGCACAAATATTTAAAGGTCATACGATATGGTGGATTTTGGTGGTTCGGTCTGGTCTGCAGCGGTATTGTTGTTCTTTTTAATGGATCCTTTAGGAAATATTCCTTTATTGCTTTCGGTGTTAAAGGATGTCGATCCCCGAAGACAGAGGGTCATTATAGCAAGGGAATTATTTTTAGCACTGGTAGTCTTATTGCTTTTTTTATTTGGCGGGAAACCACTTTTAAATTTTTTGCACCTGGACCAGGAAGCAGTGACTATATCAGGTGGAATTATTCTATTGATAATTGGATTGAGATTAATTTTCCCAAAACCTGAAGGTGTTATGGGACATCAACCTCAGGGCGAACCATTTTTAGTGCCGATAGCCATTCCTATGATTGCAGGCCCCTCGGTAATGGCTATGTTGATTCTGATGACGCAAAATTCCCCGGGGAACCTTGGTCATTGGTTGATGGCGTTATTGATAGCTTGGGGATTGTCAGCCGTTTTATTATTGACGGCTCCATTTCTATTGAAAGTTTTGAAGGAGCGGGGCCTGTTGGCTATGGAGCGTCTGATGGGGATGATATTGGTTATGGTAGCGGTTCAGATGTTGCTAGAGGGGTTTAAGGCCGTATTACAATAATCTCGAAAACTGGCTAAAATAGGTGCAATGAAAATTGATGCATATAGAAAAGGAAACGTAAAAATTGCAGTAATTACCTCGGATGGGCATATTATTGAATCAGTGGAAGATGGGGTGGACTTAATGGGGAATATTTATTACCAGGGATATGACAAAGTAGTGTTATATGAAGAAAATATTACGCCCCGATTCTTTGACTTAAAAACAAAAATGGCCGGAGAAATACTGCAAAAATTTTCAACATACCGAATTCGTCTTTCTATAATAGGCACTTTTTCCAGAAGTAATAGCAGCAAAAGTCTAAAGGATTTTATCCATGAGAGCAATAAAATGGGGCAGGTTAATTTTGTCCCTGCTTTAGAAGAAGCGTTGGAAGGGGCCGAAAGAGTATAAGGAAATTTCGCCATTCTACAATTATCTGAATTCCAATTCGGAATGGTGGAAATATGAAACTATACCCCTGTGCTCAATATAGTTTCAGATGGAGAGGAAGGCGAATGTACAAGGCTTGCCCCAGCTTGTATGAAAGCTTTATTGGCGGCAAATTTCCCCTGTCGTATTGAGTTAAAAAAAGGGGAGGGAATGCGGCAAATTCACCTTCTCTCTCTACAAACATGTGTTCTAATCTTCGTTATTATTGGTTTCTTCGGAAGGTTTCTTTTTGGGAAGTCTATTCTCACTTTTTAGGGCATTGTAAATAATCCATTCCAATTGACCGTTTATACTCCGGAATTCATCTGCAGCCCATTTCTCAACGGCTTCCTGCATCTCCTCACTTAATCGCAGTGGTATTTGTTTTCTCTTTTTAGCCATTACAATACCGTCTCTTTTTTATTATTGTCAATTGGATTGCAGCTCGATTCAAATGAGGCTGCAATGAACCTTTACAAATATATGCATTCCCAATTACTGGTGAAGCGTTCCTGTATTAACTACGGGGCTGGCATCCCGATCACCACACAGAACTACCATTAAATTACTTACCATAGCAGCTTTTTTAGTCTCGTCCAAATCGATGATCTCCTTCTTATTCAATTCCTCCAATGCATGTTCTACCATTCCCACGGCGCCCTCTACAATTTTAAAGCGTGCAGCTACAATAGCTGTAGCTTGTTGACGCTTCAGCATGGAACTGGCTATTTCCGGGGCATACGCAAGGTACCCGATACGTGCCTCCAGGACTTCTATCCCTGCAATATCCAGACGGTTAGACAACATTGTTTCCAGATTTTCATTTACTTCTTCGAAGTCAGACCTGAGGGATTTTTCAGCATTATCATCGTCAAAAGTATCGTACGGGTAACTGGCGGCCAGTTCTCTGACTGCCGAATCAGTTTGTATTCTTACGAATGCTTCATAATCATCTACATCAAATGATGCTTTGAATGTGTCTCTAACCCTCCATACCAGGATTACACTAATTAGAACGGGGTTTCCCAGTTTGTCGTTAACTTTCACGCGTTCACTGTCAAAATTACGAGCACGAAGAGAGATGGCTTTTTTGACGTATAGAGGGTTGGTCCAGAAAAAACCATTGCCTTTCACAGTTCCCTTGTAGGCTCCGAATAATGTCAACACCTTTGATTGATTAGGGTAGACAATCATAAACCCGGGAATCAGAATAATTAAGAACAATAAAAGCACCAACCATAGTGGGTTTTTGGTCTGGAAGAAGAAATAACCGAAAAGAATTATGCCCATCAAGAATACTAATAAAACGATATATCCGGAGATAGCAGAGGTTGTTTTTTCATTATTCATAATTTCAAATTTAAATTGACATCATATTGATATCACAAATATATCAAATTATATTAAAATCCGTATTATAGCTATTGTTAATTTTCCATAGTGGGGAAAGAGTCCATGTACTTTTTTCGAATGGGGAATAGTATTGGTAATGGGTTGGGGTGGTAAAAGCTAGGACAATTCCGTGCCAGGACGATTCAGGATATTTGAATCATCTTTGACAGGGCCTTTCAAGGACCGTGAGAATCGTTTAATAATCAATCCCTTGCTGGTGAATATTTATTAATGAATTGATTTCTGGTAGTTGTGTGGAATAATTATTCAAAATATTCGTCTTTAATCTCCCGTAAAAAATTGGCCCACTTCTGGGGCTTTTACATGTTGCTTTTTTTGCTAAAGATTTTTCGGGGAGTTGACAGCCACGAGTACAGCTTTTTCCTGGCTATCATATATTTTTAAAAAAGAAAGGATTGATATCTCGTATCATCTCCAGTCATGGGCAAAGACTTACCTCTCGAAAAGAACTTTAAACCCTTCGAAAGGAAGGTTGTTAGTGCTTTTCTTCGGGCAGAAAAGGGCCGGCCGGAGTTTGGCAAATAAATGCAGGATACTATAGGATATTCATAAGAACCTGCATCACCATGGTTTAAAAAATAAAGACTAAAGTCAATTTAGTTTCAAGTCGAAAGATCTTCGCCCTAAGGCGAAGTATTCCACCGGGCCAGCTTCTGAATATTTCTCGAAACCATTTTATTTAAAGTGGTTGAAAACTTCCGTTTACTTTCTTTCATAGCCTGAAGGTAAATCTCGGGTATTTGAAAATCACCTTCCTGATAACAAAGCGAACAAAAATGTGATTCGGAAGAGTTCTCCAGAGAATATTCAGATACCTCTGATTCCACGATCATAGGAATTCCACAGCTTTTACAATTACTATATTTGGGCATTTTGCTATTATTTTGGAAGGTGTAATTTAATAAAAATATTTAATTGACTTGTGTTTATTTGACATCTTTTTTGATCTGTAATTGGAGCTATATATAGTTGTTGATTTTGAAAATTATGTACAATCTTTGTAGTAATACTATTACAATTTGAAAGAATATTGAGGCCTATTTTTATATACGAAAGGTGTGGTTGTGAAATATATAATTCTTTATAAACTGTTGAATTTGTCTATAGGAGAAGACCTACAAAAATCAAATAATAATATTCTTTGAGGCAAAATTAGGGCTATTGGACTAAAAATGCTAATTTAGCTTTACATTTTTTATACTAAAAGATACTTCAAGGAGGCAGTTTGATGAACGAAATATCTACTATTGATATCGTTATTACCGGAGTCTATTTGACGGGTGTAGTTGCTCTTGGACTTTGGTATGGTAGAAAGAAAAACACTACCAGTGAAGGATATTTTTTAGCAGGAAAATCATTGACCTGGAGTGTAATAGGAGCCTCTTTATTTGCTTCAAATATTTCTACTGTACATTTAGTTGGACTTTCGGAGTCGGGTTTTATTGATGGAATTGTATGGGGGAACTTTGAATGGTTTTCTGCTTTCGAATTATTATTATTAGCCTTTCTTTTTATTCCTTTCTACATACGGTCAGGAATTTCTACACTTCCGGAATTTTTGGAAAAACGCTATGATCAACGATCCCGTGTTGTTCTGGCCATTTTCAGCATTTTAGCTGCCCTTTTTATGCATATAGGCGTAAGTTTTTATGCCGGGGCTGTTGTATTTGAGAAAATTTTTGGCTTGGATATATTTTTTTCTATTATAGTCATTGCCATTGCGACAGGTATCTATACGATTATCGGTGGGTTAACATCAGTAGTAGTCACAGAGACTGTACAGACTGTAATTCTAATACTTGGGGCATTAATAATAACCATTTTGGCAATCCTGGAGCTCCCGGAACAGGGTATTAATACGTATACTGCTTTTAAAGAAGCTGCAGACCCAGATCGATTGAAGGCAATTAGTTTTGACTCGGGGCAAAAGGGTTTTACCTTTTTTGATATGTTATTTGGTCATCTTGTGTTGGGAATTTGGTATTGGTGCACAGATCAGACCATTGTCCAACGGGTATTAGGTGCACGTTCTGAGACGCAAGCAAGGCTAGGGGCTATATTTGCGGGATTTCTAAAAATTTTACCGGTTTTTATTATGGTTGTTCCGGGGGTCCTCGCTTTTGTCCTGTTCCGTAATCAAATCGGTGAAGACACCAAAAGTGTGCTGCCTGTAATGATAGTAAATTTATTGCCTGCAGGACTCAAAGGAATAATGATTGCTGCATTACTGGCTGCAGTGATGAGCAGCGTAGCTGCAGCTTTGAATAGTTGTTCTACTTTGGTAGCCTATGATGTATTTGGGCGTATGGCACCGGAAATGGCTGATGGCAGGAAAATATTAATTGGCAGGCTAACGGGAGGTTTGGTATTAGTGCTAGCAGTTATTTGGTCTCCATTTTTAGGGGATCTTGGAGGCATTTTTGAGTTGATAAACCAGATGTTCAGCATTTTTGCCCCATCAATAGTAGCTGTTTTTTTCTGGGGAGTGTTGTTAAAGAGGGGAACTGCCAATGCATCTTTTTGGACCTTGCTCCTGGGTAGTGTGTTCGCTTTGATAGTATTTGTTATCGAAAAATACCTACCGGTTAATGGCATAGCCAATTTCATATCGTCTCCAAAAGGGCTGGGCTTGAACTGGTTGCGCCAGACGTACCTGTTCTTTATATTTTCTACGCTAATGTATTTTACCATATCACTATTTGACCGATCCCCACAGTTTTTGAAGGATGATTTCTATCTAAATACCAAAAGGTCGGATCAACGGGTCCGGTTATTTAGCCTCATCCTGATGGTAGTAATGATATTAATTTATATTATTTTCTTTTAGAAGAAATTATGGAAAGGATAAAACAAAAACCTGAATTGCCGAAAAACCCTCTTCCCATTGTTGTAATTGGGGCAGGTGGGATCGTTACTGACGCACATCTTCCCGCATATGAGATCGCAGAATTTCCGGTGTTAGGGATTTATGACTTAGAGGTAGAAAAGACCCAAAAAGCAAAAGGTAATTATCCTTTTGTCCAAAGGATATACAATGACTTTGATGAACTATCAAAAGATTTAGATACGAACGATGTAGTCGTTGATTTGGCCATACCTGCGGGAGAGATTTTCGGGATACTTGAGAGATTACCGGATGGAGTGACTGTTTTAATACAAAAACCGATGGGGGAGAATTTAGAAGAAGCCCAACGAATTCTGAATATTTGCCGGGAGAAAAAATTAAAATCAGGAGTTAATTTCCAATTGAGATATGCTCCGTATTGCATAGCAGCACGACAGTTAATAAACGAGGGGTGGTTGGGCGATATTTATGACTATGAAATTAAGGTGTGTGTCTATACCCCGTGGCATTTATGGGACTTTTTATTCGATCTGCCTCGCGTGGAAATTTTGTACCACAGTATCCATTATATTGATTTAATACGAAGTTTTGCCGGAAACCCTGTGAAAATTTATGCGAGTTCGGTCAAGCACCCAAAGATGAAAGAATTGTCTTCAACCCGTTCGACAATAGTTATGGATTTTGATGATTGTGTACAGGCGAGGATTCTGACTAACCATGGTCATGACTTTGGCGGGAAGCATCAGGAATCATATTTCAAAATAGAGGGGACAAAAGGAGCGATAAAAATTACAATAGGAGTTTCTCTCGATTATCCTAAAGGTATTCCCCCCAGGTTTGAATATATTATTAACAGGGACGGGAAAGGTTGGAGAAAGTTGACTCTTACGGGAGGTTGGTTCCCCCATGCGTTTGTAGGTCCTATGGCAGGAATTCAGCGATTTCATTCAGGTGAGGATAAAGTGTTGTTGCACGATACTGAAGATGCTTTTGAAACCATGAAATGGGTTGAAAAAGCGTATAAAAGTAGTGAGAGTGGTGGAGTAAAATAAAAGAGAATTATGGAATAAATTAAAATATTGAAAATGAATATATCCGGCTTTTACAGGATAAAATTAGTAACGATTTTAATCTTTTTCACACTTTCATTTACCTGTATGCGGTCAAAGGCCCAATCGGGAGGGGGGGAAGCTTACCCGAATTTACAAACCAATCAAATAGCGCTGGAAGATTTCTCGGAAATGAAGTTTGGTCTGTTTGTTCATTGGGGCCCGGTATCGCTAAGGGGGACTGAAATTGGTTGGTCTCGCGGTAAGCAAGTTCCGATCGAAGAATACGACAATTTATACAAGGAGTTTGATCCAGCACTTTTCAATGCCGATACATGGGTAAAAACAGCAAGTGATGCAGGGATGAAATATCTTGTTTTCACCTCTAAGCACCACGATGGGTTTTGCATGTGGCCATCAGTTTTTACGGATTACGATATTGGCTCTACCCCTTATCAAAGGGATATCCTTAAAGAACTGGCCGATGCTTGTAATAAGTATAACATAAAATTTGGATTATATTATTCTATTGCGGATTGGCATCATCCACATTATACCACCCGGTACGGTGGTGATCCCCGGCCGGTAGAGGAATCAAACATGGAAATATATGTCGATTATATGAAAAACCAACTTAAGGAATTGATCGATCGTTACGACCCGTTCTTGATTTGGTTTGATGGAGCCTGGGAGAATGCCTATACGCATGAAATGGGAATGAACTTATATGCGTACCTGAGGACCCTGAAGGATGACCTTGTAATAAATGACAGAGTTGATAAGGGGCATCAGGGAGTCAAAGTAAAAGAAATAGAGAACCCGGAAAAATACGCGGGGGATTATGCTACACCGGAGCAAAGAATTGGGGCAGTTGATTTTAATTTACCCTGGGAAACCTGCATGACTATATGCAAGCAATGGGCCTGGAAACCCAATGATTCCATGAAATCAGTCGAACAAAGTCTTTCCACCCTGATCCGTACGATAGGAGGAGGAGGGAATTTACTGTACAATGTGGGGCCGATGCTGGATGGCAGGATTGAGCAGCGACAAAAAGACCTTTTAATAGCGGTAGGAACCTGGGTGAAAAAAAACGAAAGAGCAATATATGCCACAAAAGGTGGCCCGTACCTTCCCAATGACGATTTTGTATCGACGCGAAAAGGGGAATCTATTTTTGTATTTGTCCTCAACAGGGAATTGAAAGATTTAAAATTACCACTTACCAGGGAAATGAGAATAAACAGGGTTTCAAATTTGGCCACGGGAAACCCACTTGAATACAAAATGTACAAGGATAGTGTAATAGTTACTGTATTGCATTCCCCGGAATATCCGCAGGTAATTCAGATTGATATAGATTCAGACACAGGAAAATTAGGTCCGATTTCTTCAAGAAAATAAAGATTTCAATATAAATAAATGAATAGAACAGTAGTTATAAAAAAAGTACTTTCGGTAGATAAGAGATTTAAACTACAGAATGGAGCAGGAACGGATGCTATCCATACAGGATCATACTATGCCTATAGTGTTTGCCGGTTGGTCACAGATGGAGAAAGTGAAGGGATTGGATTGGCCTTTACACTTGGTGAAGGGAATCAACTGGTTTGCGATGCCATAGTGTATTTGGCAAAATATGTAGAAGGAAAGGAGATTGGTGAATTAATGTCTAATTTTGGAGAAACATTCAAAGCCATGGCAGATGATCCCGGTTTTCGGTGGTTAGGCCCTCAGAAAGGCATCGTTCATCTTGCTCTTGCATCCATTGTCAATGCCTGTTTCGATCTTTGGGCTAAAACGCAAGGTGTTCCGTTGTGGGACTTATTGATAAGTTGTTCCCCCGAGGAAATAATCAACACGTTGGATTTTTCTTATTTTGAAGAGGTTCTTACCCGGCAGGAAGCGGTTGATTTGTTGAGAGCTGAAGAAAAGGATAAGGAGGAGAGAAAATCTATTTTACTACGGGGATATCCGGGATATGACACATCAATTGGGTGGTTGAAATATAGCGATTCAGAGGTGATGGATAAAGTCCGAGAAGCATTGGACGCTGGATTCAACTCAATGAAACTTAAAGTAGGGTCAGAGGATTCTAGCCGGGATATTCGAAGAGCACATATGTTAAGAGAAATGGCTGGGCCAAATGCAAGGATTATGTTCGATGTCAATCAACAGTGGTCCTTAGACAAAGCTATATCCCTTTCCGGAGAACTGGAAGAGCTGAATCCATTTTGGTTGGAGGAACCTACTCATCCGGATGATTTGATCGCTCATATTAAATTATCTGAAAATACTTCTATCCCTTTAGCTCTTGGAGAGCACATTCCCAATAAGGTTCTGTTTAAGAATTTTATTCAAGCCGGTTGTATGAGCTTTAATCAGGTGGATGCTGTGCGTGTCGGAGGCGTTTCGGAATTTATCCTAATAAGTTTGCTTTCAAGAAAATTCAAAATTCCTGTTGTTCCTCATGTAGGCGATATGGGACAAATTCATCAACACCTGGTATTATTCAACCACATAAGTGTAGGCCATCCGGTAATATTGTTGGAGCATATACCACATCTTCGGAACTATTTTAAATTCCCGGTTGATGTATGTGATGGGGTCTACAAAGTACCGCAAAGTCCGGGTATGAGCGCCGATTTAGTTCATTACTAATATTCTCTGAAAACCCATTTTTATGAAGCTTCCATATGTTTTTATTTTACCGATTTTGATCTTTTTGTTTGGATGTGCAGACATTAATGATAAATCGAGCAATCGTCCCAATATAATATTCTTTTTTGTTGACGATATGGGGTGGCAGGAGACCTCTGTCCCTTTTTATTCTGAAAAGACATCGTTGAATGATAGATATTTTACGCCCAATATGGAAAAATTGGCAATGAAAGGTATGAAGTTTACGCAGGCATATGCGTGTGCTGTGTGTTCACCTTCCAGAATTAGTTTGATGACAGGTATGAATGCAGCGCGTCATATGGTCACTAATTGGACGTTACGAAAAGACCAGTCCCCGGACCAGCCTAATGATACCATTGAGTCACCAAAGTGGAATGTAAATGGATTAAGTGCGAAGGAAGGGCAAAGTAGGGCCGTCTACTCCGAAACACTTCCTCAAAAACTTAAACGAGTCGGATATAGAACCATTCATGTTGGGAAAGCCCACTTTGGAGCCAGGCAAACTTCCGGCGAGGATCCCAAAAACCTGGGCTTTGACGTAAATATAGCAGGTCACGCAGCCGGGGGACCGGGAAGTTACCTGGGTAAATATAATTACAGTGCAATATGGCGTGCACCAAAACAAGATATATGGGATGTTCCGGGTCTAGACAAATATCATGGAACAGATACATTTTTGACAGAAGCCTTGACGATAGAAGCAAGTAAAGCAATAAAAGATGCGGTAGAAAGGGAAAAACCGTTTTATCTCTATATGTCACACTATGCGATACATGCTCCCTGGGAGAAGGACGATCGTTTTTACCAGAAATATGTAGACCGGGGACTGGACGAATTTGATGCTACCTATGCATCTATGATTGAAGGGATGGACCAATCGTTGGGAGATATTATGGAAATGGTTGATGAATTGGGAGTGATGGAGAATACTATTTTTGTGTTTATGTCCGATAACGGTTCTCCCAGCCAGGCAGATCAAAACCTGCCATTGCGTGGGCACAAATTAACCCCATACGAAGGAGGTGTCAGGGTGCCAATGATTGTGAAATGGAGCGGTGTAACCCAAGAGAATTCAACAAATAATCAATACCTGATTATTGAAGATATTTTTCCTACTTTTTTGGAAATGGCTGGGATTGACTTCGAAAAAAGTGATGAAACAGACGGGGTTAGTTTTGTCCCGTTGTTGAAAGGGGAAGGCGACTATCCCAAAAACAGACCGATTTTTTGGCATTATCCTAATACGTATAATCAACCACCTTATAGTGCCATAAGACAAGGAAAGTGGAAGTTAATCTACCATCATACCAATAGAAAGCTTGAGCTTTTTAATTTGGAAGAAGACATCAGTGAAAGAAACAATTTTGCTTTTCAAAACCGTGAAAAGACCCATGAGCTGTCCAGGGCGCTGACAGATCATTTGTTATCCTCCGGAGCCCTAATGCCCTGGGACAAGATAAAACAAGAAACCGTTCCTTATCCAATAGAGGTAATTAAATTGTAATTTTATGATTAAGCTTTTTAAGTTATGCGGCGTTGTGTTTGTGATCTTGTTCTTATCCCATTGCCAAAGCCCCGGTGAAAAAATTCAGAACCCTAATATAGTATTGATCCTAGCTGATGACATGGGGTATGGAGATGTAAAGTGTTATTACCCCAACGCCAAAGTGGAAACCCCCAATATGGATGGTTTGGCCAGGGAAGGAATGCGGTTTTCAGATGCCCATACACCTTCTTCCGTTTGTACTCCGACCCGATATGGCATACTGACTGGAAGATATGCATGGAGAACAAAGCTTAAAAAAGGAGTTTTGTGGTCCTGGGACCCTCCATTGATCGAGAAAGACAGGATCACTCTTCCGCAATTACTCAAGAATAATGGTTATGCCACGGCAGCTATTGGTAAGTGGCACCTTGGGTGGGATTGGCCTACTAAAGATGACAGGACCGCTAAAGAGGGAAATGGGGAAAATGTAGATTACTCTCAGCCTATTAGAGGAGGTCCTTTGACTTACGGGTTTGATTATTATTTTGGTGATGATGTTCCTAATTTCCCTCCGTATACCTTTATTGAGAATAAAGAGGTGGTCTCAGTTCCTTCCATGGTAAAACCCGATTCCTTATTTGGAACACCGGGACAAATGACCAAAGGGTGGGCATTAGAGAATGTAATGCCGGAGATTACCCAGAAAGCAGTAGAATACATAAAAAATCAGGAGAATAGAGAGGATCCTTTTTTTATGTACTTCGCGTTGACGGCCCCTCATACCCCAATTGCGCCGGCTCCAGAATTCCAGGGGACCAGTAATGCAGGTGCCTACGGAGACTTCGTTCAGGAAGTGGATTGGGCGGTGGGAGAAATCATGAAGATTCTTGAGAAGACAGGAAAAGCAGAAAATACTATTTTTGTATTTACGAGTGATAACGGTTCCCCTGCGCGGAATGGTGAAGATTACAGTGGACCTACGGAATCTGTCATTGCAGAATTTGGTCATCGGGCGAACGGAGATTGGAGGGGATTAAAAGGTGATGCCTGGGAGGCAGGCCATAGAGTTCCGTTTATAGTGCGATGGCCTGGATACATTAAAAAGGATTCTAAAAATGCCGGATTGATTTCATCTTTGGATATACTGGCTACAGTACAAGACCTATTAGGGTGTAAAAAGGATGTGAATATTTCACCGGATGGTCAAAGCTTTTTAATGAATTTGGAAAATGGAGGTGAAGTAGCGAGGGAATCACTGGTTCATCACTCGCACCAGGGTGTATTTGCGATTCGAAAAGGGCATTGGAAGCTTATTCTTTCAGATCGTTCCGGTGGTTTTAGCGATGGGAAAAACCCTACTGGTTATGGAATTGATACCCCGGGACAACTGTATAATTTGAGTGAAGATCCCGGAGAGTCAAAAAATTTATATGATAATTTTCCTGAAAAGGTTGAGGAATTAACGGAATTGTTAGAAACTATACAAATGGAAGATAATTAGGTAAAATAATGAGTAAATTAACTACAAAAGAAAAAATAATACAGACAGCCATCAAAATGTATAATGAATTTGGTGCTCAAAATGTTACCAGCAGGCATATTGCTTCTGAAATAGGTATAAGTCACGGCAATCTGGACTATCACTATAATACGAGGGAAGATTTGATGATGGCAATATATCAGCAAATGAGGTCGGAGATGTCAGAATCCTATAAGCCGATGAAGGATCCAAGGAATTCCTTTGAGCACTTTCACAAACTGCTTATTCATCTTGATAATTTTCAACTTAAATATAGATTTTTCACCCTGGATGTATTGGAAATATCCAGGTCATATCCTAAAGTAAGTGAATTATTACACGAAACATTAGAATTGAGAAAGAATCAAATGTCTGAATTTTTTGATAGGTTTATAGAAGATGGATTGATTAAAGACAATTCGGAGAAAAGCTATGGTCGTTTGAAACATACGATACGGATTTTAATTACATTTTGGTTGCCACAGCAAGAAGTTCTTACTACGTATAAATACCCACAGGCCCAAGAAATGTCAAAACATATATGGGAGTTGATATTACCACATATGACAGAAAAGGGAAAAGATGAGTATATAAGAATTGTAATGTAAGTATTGTCCTTTATGTCGTCAACTCATTGTTTTGAAGTAATTTGATGAAGTTACGTCAGTTCTTTGGAGAAGATGAAAGCTTTGAAGGATCGAGATCTTACTAGCCCTGGGTGTAGCCCAGGGCTGAAAACAAGTAAAAATGAAGTTTCTGGCATTGATTTCCGCATAGCGAAGCCTTTGGCATTGCCAATATTGCAAAAATATTGACAGAAACAATTATTCGTCGAGTTCACGTTAAAGTAACAATTTTTGGAGGAGCAGATATTACATTTAAAAGGGTAAACGGTATAGAGATTAGATCTCAACATATATTGGGGTATCCTTCCGGTTTTCATTCTTTGGATCCGGGGAATATAACTTATGCTGTTACTATCCATAAATGTGGTTTGCTAAAACGTAAAACCCCATGGGATTTTCCGGAAGTATGGTGAATAATTAAAGCCTGCATTCCATGAAATGCAAATTTATTTTACTAATTAGAAAAAAATTAAGTAATTATTAAGTACTGAGGATTTAAACTGTTAGGATTAAATAATTGATTTTGTTGTTTATATATATCTGAAAATCAATATTTTATATGTATTTTTTGTTCTTCTGATAGATTCAAATTGAGTTGGTTGGTTTATTACATATTAAAAATTGTGCATATATTTTTTTGAAATTGTTATAATTTGAACAATTTAATTACTACATTTGAATTGAAATTGTTTTTAACCTGTTTACCTCATACAACTTTATGAAGAGATTCATAAAAGACTCTATTGCTTCAGTATTAGGGCATCATGCCTTAATTGAGCATGTCCGTAGAACGGGCATCAGTACACCTGTCTATGATTCGAGTGTTTACCTCGAAGAATTTTTGTACCCTACAAAAGCTTCTCTATTATTTTATTGGACATCCAGATTTAAAAAGACTTTGACTGACAATCATAATTATGATTTACATGAATTTGTAAATGATATGTTGATTCGTAGCAAACGAATAATTAAATCAGTATTGCGAATTTCTATAAGTGAGTTTGCTTTTTCAAGAGCGTTAGACTATCCCCTATCAGCGACCAGGTGTACTTTTTTTTCTTGCTGGAATACTAGAGTGAAAACATCTATTTACTTAAAGTATTTAAACGCTTAATTTATGGAGTGATAAATTAAATTTTAAGTGAAACCCCGCTAAGAACCAACCAAAAGCATAAACTAAAAGCCAAACTATTTTGAAAGGTCAATATATTGACCCTGTAACACTATTGAATGGGAAAAACTTAAAATATGAGAACAATAATTTACACACTTCTACTGATGTTTTTTATCCTGGGAGTAGGATATAGCCAAACAGGGATCGGGACGACAACCCCGGATCCCAGTGCCCAACTTGATGTTTCTAGTACGGAAAAAGGAATATTGATCCCGAGAATGACGGAAGTACAGAAAAATGCTGTCGTTTCCCCTGCAACCGGACTAATGATATATCAAACGGATGGAACCTCCGGATTTTATTATTATGATGGTTCAATGTGGCTTCCTTTCGTTTCGTCCTCTTCTTCTTCCGGAGGAGGGGCCATTATTCCCTTTTCTTCCGGATTGCCAATTGTAATGACAACTATTGCAGGTGGTTTGGTTGGTACTTCTGGAGCAGTAGCTTTTGGCAGTTCTGCCAATGGAATATCTTTAACAGGTGGCGTAATTGACCTGACAGGGGCCGCAGGGACATTGCTGAATATGGCCTTTTCGGTTCCAAGGGATGGAGTGATTACTTCCCTGTCTGGATACTTTAGTACTACGGTAGCTTTAGCATTAGTAGGTACTACGGTAACTGTTACCGGGCAGTTGTACTCCAGTTCGACTCCTGATAATACATTCACACCCGTCCCCGGTGCATTGGTGACTCTTTCTCCTTCTTTGACAGGGGTTATTTCATTAGGAAGTATTAGCAGCGGAATTACCTCAGGGTTAAATATTCCGGTTACTGCTGGAACGCGTTTAATGATGGTGTTTTCTTCTACTTCAGCAGGATTGTCATTAATCAATACGGTTGCAGGTTATGCCAGTGGGGGGGTAACTATCGACTAGTTTGGTAGTAATATCTTCTAAATAACCTAACGTGATGAAAGAGTAAAAATATACTAGAAACATTTTTTGATATAAAACCTGGAAAACTTAAAATATGAAAACAATAATTTACACATTCCTATTAATCTTTCTTTTCCTGGGAGGCGTGTATAGCCAGACCGGTATCGGTACTACTACACCTGATCCCAGTGCTCAACTCGATGTGACCAGTTCGGACAAGGGGTTATTAACACCTCGCATGACTAAAGCCCAAAGAACAGGAATAGCCAGCCCTGCTACGGGGTTGCTCGTATACCAGACTGATGTAGTCGACTCTACAGGATTTTATTATTTTGATGGAACCGAGTGGATATATTTGTTCCCTTCATCCGGTGGTGGCGGTGGCGGAGATTTTGAAGGATTTTCTGCCTCTAAAACATCTTTTAGCGCAAGTTCAAGTACCCAATTCAGTAATTGGTCGGTTGCTTCACCTTTCTATGGCTCAGCTGCATTTAATAATACCACGGGAAGTTATACGGTTCCGGAAACTGGAAAATACCGTATTTCCGCTACCATTAATTATTCTACAACCGCTGCTGTCACCGTTTCACTAGGGGCAGGTGTGGAACCTTCCTTTGTTGTGCGGAGAACCTCTCCGATGATGACAGACCTGGTAGGAGGTAACCTGCCGATATTAAATGTGAATGTAGCTTTGGTACTAACCTTACGTGCGGTGCTGGGAACCGGCCAGGTGGCTTTGAGTGGGGATGTTGAGCTTAATGCCGGGGATGAGATAGGTTTGTTTTACGAAGCGGATGGCTTGACCATTAACCTCGATCTGGGAGGAGGAGGTTCGGGTATTACCTGGTCTGTAACCAAACTTGATTAGAAGCAGATGTTCGGAATGTTATCTAATAACTGCTTAAAACAACAATTATGAAAAATAAATTTACTTGGTTATATATATTCTTTCTTTTCCTGGGAGTTTTTAAGGCTTTAGCCCAGGCACCAGGATCTGTGACCAGCCATACAGGACTGACCATTACCGGTCCCGGATTGGTTTCTGATGTTTCTGAAACATTAATAATAGGACCCGGAACATACACCATTGACGGAACATGGTATATTTACAGTAAGTATGTATGGATTGATCCTGCAGCTGATATCAGCGGAGATGGAACCATACGGTTTTACAATTCAATTGATGGCGGTGCTGCCGATTCTTCAGCTACCTATATAGATGGCAACAATGTGCTGGTCGATGTAAATACTGAGCTTTATAATACCGCCAACATGATTTTAGCGGATATGGCTTTTATATTACCTGATATGTCTTGGTCGAACCTGGCTGACACAGCCTCATTGGGAATAGGCAGAGACTTCAGCTTTCAAGTGGACAGCGGAGATGTTATTCTGGGAATGGAGTTAATGATACCTGTACCTCCTATGCATTTTTCTTCAATAGAGAATACGGCCTCTACTATCACGGATTTCATTTTTGATTCTGATGCCACTATTAGTAATTATCGACCGGAGCGTATGGTAGTGACGAGCAATAGCATTCAGGGACATATGGTGAAACAGGCTTATACAGGATCATTTGAATTTCCTGTAGGTATAGCAGAGGGTGATTATACTCCTGCGGAAATTACAAATAACGGTGCTGGTACTGGCGTACATGTTAGTGTGCAGGATTACTTAGAAAGCGTATCTGATGAACTAACAGGTTCTATGGGTAATGGTATGGATCGTACATGGCATATTTATGCAGATGACACCGGGACGGACTGGGAAATTAATTTACAACATAATCTGGCCACCAACCAATCGCTATTCAATAATATGGAGCACTTTGTCACACAATGGAGTGCTATGACTCCCAATAGTAGCGGTGATGTAGCACTGTCTACCACTGCCTGGCAAAGCAATACGCTGGGAGCCGGGACTGCCGGAGATATAGTCACTCCTGCCGGGACAGTTGCCGGATCTTCAATGAGAGACCGTAGCTATTCAACTTTGGCTACATCCGGAACTGATGAAACCAGTTATTTTTCCAAGAGTAGTAGTCAGATTTCCCCTCTTTCTTGTCTACCGCCAATTCTTGTTTGTGGCGAATTGGATACTATAGTAGATTGCATGACTTCATTGGATACCGCCATTCTTGGGGTTCCGGAAATAACTTCGGAATGTGGTATCGATACGATATATTTTTCAGACGAAACCATAGATTTAGCTTGTGCAGATACTGTTTACAGAGAATGGTTTGTTATGGATCTCAATGGGAATCTGGATAGTTGTATTCAGACGATTACAATACAAGATACGGTTGCGCCTGAGATCATGACAGAACTAGAAGTAGAGGTTGTAGTTCTTTGCGGGGAATCAATTCCGGAAGCGGACACAACTTTGATCACTGCTACAGACAATTGCGCACCGGCGGACAGCCTGGTGATCACCGTTTCGGATATGGACAACGGGGGTGTTGGCACAGCTGATGACCCATTAGTTTTAACAAGGACCTATACGGTAACGGATCCTTGTGGATTAACTTCCGAGTTTATCCAGACCTTTACCATTAGTGATTGTATGCCGGAATTGATGGTGTTTAAGGAGCTTGCGGAAGGTCCTACAAACAACGGTATGGGTGAATACACAATAAGTTATAATCTTATTATTGAAAACATGGGGACTTTCCCGGGTGAATACGATTTAAGTGATACTCTGAAGTTTGGGGCAGGCGCTGTCATTAGCAGTGCAACAGCATCCTATGTGAATGGAGACGGTTTGATGGGGATGTTAAATACAGATGTTCTGAGCGACCCAATTGTAGTTGAAAATGATTCATTGGGGATAGGAGCAAGTGATACCTTTCTTGTCGAGGTAATATTTACATTGGATCCGATGTTGGTGACGGAAACAAGTGCGAATTGTGAAGATGATGATGGAGAAGACGGAAATACAGGCTTGCGCAATATAGCTACCATATCAAATGATACATTAAACAATTCTGACACCATCTGTATAGAAATGCCTTGTTTACCGGTGACATTTGAAGATTGTGGAAGCCTTGATACCCTGGTAAATTGTGATTCGGATTTGGATTCAACTACGCTGGGTGTACCTGAGATTATTGCTGCCTGTGGGGTAGATACCATATATTTTGCGGATGATACTGCAAATATAGACATGAACTGTACGGTTACCATATACCGGAATTGGTATGTAGAAGACCTGGACGGTAATTTGGATAGTTGTATACAGGCAATTACCGTACAGGATACGGTCGCGCCAGAGATCATGACTGAGCTTGAAGAAGATGTATTGGTTTCCTGTAGTGATGGAATTCCGGAAGCGGATACTACCTTGATCACTGCCACTGACAATTGTGCTCCTTTTGACAGCCTGGTAATTGCTGTTTCTGATATGGATAATGGAGGTGTTGGAACAGCAGGGGACCCGCTGGTATTAACAAGAACCTATACTGTAACGGATCCATGCGGGCTGACTTCTGAATTTGTACAGACCTTTACGATTAATGATTGTACCCCAGCATTTGAAATCAGTAAAGAAGTTCTGGATGGCCCCAATGAATTAGGAGGATCGGAATATGAAATTACCTATCAGTTGATCGTAGAGAATATAGGAAATGGACCGGGAGAATACGACTTAAATGACACCTTGAAATTTGGTGTTGGAGCAACGATAATTAGTGCTGTCCCTTCATATGCCGGAGGGCCAGGATTAAATGGATCTATTTCCACCGATGCGATTAGTGACCCTGTAATAGTTGAAGGACAGGAACTGGGAACAGAACAATTGGACACATTTGAAGTGGAAGTTGTATTTTCAGTTGATCCTTGTACAGCAACCGAAGCAAGTGCAAATTGTGATGATGATGCCGGTGAAAATGGGAATACAGGCTTACGTAATATAAGTTCTGTATTCGATGGGAATGTATATGTAGTGGATACTATTTGTGCTAATATGCCGATACCTGAAATTCCGGACGGACCATTGAATTGTGTCTCCGTCATCAGTCCCGCTATAGATGCTGAAGGATATATTTCAATCCAGATTGTAGAAATGGTGCCTAATGCCAATTGTATGCCTGTTCACGATGTACAGGTATTCAATGAATGGAATGCTGAAATATGGAGTGAAGAAGATTTAATTGGGACAGATTATATTTTGGAAGGGGTCAATATATGTGATTATTTAGGTAAAAAACTTACGGTTCGAATAAGTAATGGGATTAGCACTTGTGAAACTATGCTGATTTTTGATAAAGTAGCAGAACCCATCCTTACTTCTGCCTTTGGTACTACCATCAATGAAGCAAGTGACCTGGATATTCCCACAGCCCGTATTGATACGGGATTATTGGTAACCTATTGTGGATATGTACCTGAACCTTCAGATCATGAACCTGGAGTTGAAGTACCCTGTGGAAGAAGCTATCAGGGACTTGCAGCACAACCTGATTGGATAGAAGTGATAAATTGCAATGAAGCAAGCGATACTTCGGAAATTATCTATCGTACGTGGGAAGTATTTAATGGTGAAAATGAAATTGCAACCCTGACGGATACGATTGTGGTATTGCGATTGCCGATGATGACGGCGGAGTCGTTTGTAGGGTATATGGAAGATACGGTGTATTGCGAAATCGAGCCATTGGAAGAAGAAGGAGAAAGTATAAAAAGATATGCAGCGTGGAAGCAGCCGTTGGGTATCCACGATTACGAAGAAGCGTATAGCAAATTAGGCGGTGTGGCGTATCAATTGCCAGCATCTATTATAGGTGCGGGGTTGATCAATGCCTATGCACAGGGAGAGAATGTATGGGAAGAATACCTGGAGTGTGTGATACTGAAGAAGGTAGACGGTACGGAGATTACTATTGGTGATATAGTTGGAGACTTTGGAGGTAGTCCATTTGATACGGAATACATTGAGTATTTAGCAGATAATACGAATAGCAGTCAGTTAGGATATGGCTTTTTGCATGGGATATATGAATTGGGCGAA
>NZ_JAJSLW010000031.1 GCF_021729145.1 Membranihabitans maritimus
CCACAGGAATTACCGGTTACGGGTGTATTATATTATCAATTGGATACGGATAAATATACGGCTACCAAACGAATGGTGAAGGTGGAGTAACCCGGATTATGTGTGTTGAATTAGTATATAACATTGACTCGCAAATTCCCCAAGTGGAGAATTGAATATTTGCTATTCTTGGTGCAATATATTAAAAAAAACTCTTTTGTTTTAGCCGGTTCCTGAAATGTAAGAACCGGCTAATTCAGAAAAAATTCTAAATGTTATTCCAGATAATAAGCACCTTTAGTAATATACTGTTGAAAGGGTAGAGGAGAGAACACTACCATATCTCCTATTTTCTCCACTGATTTCAGGGGTTTTTTTACAAGATTTTTATTTTCTACGGCATACACAAAATAAGATTGTCCCTCCTTAATTACTGCTCCTTCAGGGAGTCCTGTCACTTCCATACTTTCTGTTTGTATATTAGCATTAACAAATAAACCGGGAATTAATTTTGTATGCCGGTCTTTTTCCAAATGGGCATGAACAGAAAGTGTCTCAATTCCAGGCTTGAGCGTAGGATTTATTTTTATGACTTTGGCTTGATACCTGGTCGTATCGCCGGGAATGGTAAATGTTACTTTTTGTCCTATGCTAACAAATGGAGTATTTTTCGACAAGATCTGAAGCTCCAAATGAAGGTCTTTTGTATTAGCGATTCTAAAGGTAGGATCTTCAGGCGTGACAAGTTGCCCCGGATTTATGTATACTTCATCAATGATTCCTGAATGGGGTGCCGTTATGGCTATTTCTGGTTGATATATTTTTGTTTTTTCTAAAGTATTAACATCAACCCCCCAAATTTCCAATTCATTCTTTAACCCTTCGTATCTTATTTGTAGCAAATTTTTCTTAGCCTCTGTTCTTTCATAAACTAATTCGGATGTGGCATTAGAATTTCGGAGGTTTTCTTTCCTTTGAAAATCTTTAAATGCCAGGTCCAATTCTGATAGAGTTTCCAGGAAGATGCGTTGTTTTTCTATAATTCCAGGATGATTAATAGACACTAGTAATTTACCTTTTTTGACAAAATCTCCTGGTAAGTGGTGGAAGTCACTTATATATCCTGAAGTTTTGGCATGGACTAAAATAGTCCCGCTTGGTGGAAGAGACAATCTTCCGGTAGCAGGAATTTCTCTCGATATAGTTTTGGTTTGTAACGGGCCAATTTCTATGAGGTCATTTGAGGATACTTTTTCCAGGGATAATGTGCTTTGGGATTGTGTGGATGATTCTGAATTATTTAATGGCTCGGAATTCGGAGCTTGACTACATGCACTTAATAGAAATGCAAAAATGGGGATAAATATATTTGTAAGTGATTTCATTTTATTATTAGTTTAAGATGGACAGATAGTTTAATAGGATGACTTTTTCATTATAAACTTGGGTATGATCCAGATATTCATTTTGATTTTGAAATATCCTTCTTTGAATTTGGCTAAATTCCAGAAAGTTTATTTCCCCGTTTGTATATTTTTGTTTTACCTTTTCCAGCAATCGATCTTGACTTGAAGACATATTTTGTGCGTACCTTTCTATTATGTTTTCGAGCTGGTGGATGGAGGATTTCAACTGACTGGTTTTTAGATTGAGTTCATTTATTTTTGCTTGGTTTTCATTTTGAATTTGATTTTGTTGGACTTTCAATTGTTGTACATTGGTATTTTCAATTCTCTTATCTATAGGTATTTGTACTGTTAATTGAAAACCGTGATAATTATGATCAGCTTCGAGGGATTGTGTGAAATACCCTAATTGGAATGAGGGCATCTTAGCCTGTATTTTATTTTCCAGAATCATGGCTCCAATCGCACTATGCTGGTTTTGATACCAGGAGTTTATTTTGATTGTATCAATTAAGGGTGAAATTTCTCCCTTTACATCTAGCAATTCAAGTTTTCTGGGGTTCATTGAAATAGAATCCGGGATAAAAAGCAAATTCCTGATGTTATTTTCCGCCTCCTTATCGTAGTATGCGAATAATTCCTGGTTGTTTTCCGCACTAGTGATTTCTTGAAGAAAAAGTTCATACTCTACACCATCGATTTCACCATTTTCAAGCCTAATCTGGATTACCGGTTTTATTTGGGTTAAAATCGATAGAATAGAATCCTGAAGTTTTGCTTTGCTATTCCAGTAGTACCAGTCGTTAAAAAGTAGCTTTAGATCTTTTGTTAAATTTATGGCTGTCAGTTTGCTTTCGTCTTTTAGGGCAGCAGAATTGAACTCAATTACCTCTTGCCGTGCATTTTTGAGATTTTTTTGAAAAATTGGAGAAATATCTTGTTCTATAGTCAGGAAATGGTCATACCCCGGGTAATTTATTTGTCCTCCCTGATATTGAAAGGAAAGTGGCGACCAATTTCCTATTTTATGGGTACCCAATTCTTCTTTCTGCCATTCAAGTTGGGAATTTTTTATGGTCGGATTGTTTTTTAATAAATATGGAAGCGCCTCCTCGTAAGAGGAAATATTTTGTGCATTGAGACTACTAACACCAAGTACTAAAGGAATAAAGATGCTTGCTGATACAACTGAATTGCGCTTTTTTACTAAAAAATAAATAGCTGGTAGAACCATTAAAGTCAATAGTGTAGATGTAGCTAATCCCCCTATAACTACTGTGGCCAGTGGTCTTTGAACCTCTGCACCATTTCCGGTGGATATTGCCATGGGAAGAAATCCCAACGCAGCTACCAGAGCAGTCATTAATACAGGGCGAAAGCGGGATAAGCAGGCTGTCTTGATCATGTCAAATAGATTAAGGTTTTCTTCATTTTTCAATTGGTTTATAGCGCTTAGTAGTACAATTCCATTAAGTACAGAAACTCCAAATAATGCAATAAAACCTACGCCGGACGAAATACTAAAAGGCATACCCCTGATAGCCAGAGCGAATATTCCCCCAATGGCAGATAGAGGTACTGCCATAAAAATAATTAGCGTTTCCATGATAGAACCAAATGCAAAATATAGAAGCAATAAAATCAGACCCAAAGCAATCGGCAGGGCTACCATTAATCGCTTTCGAGCGTTTTGCAGGTTTTCAAATTGACCACCGTATTGAATTTCATAGCTTGGGGGGAGATTAAGTTTGGATTTTAAATGATTCTGAATATCTGCTACTAAACTTCCGACGTCTCTATCCCTTACGTTCACACCGATATTAATAAATCTTCGGGCTTTTTCCCGAGAAATCATCATGGGGCCTTCAATCGTTTTTACAGTAGCTACTTCACTTAATGAAATAGGGAGTCCAAGGTTGGACTTAACGGTTAGTTGTGTAAGATCCAGTTTCTGCCTTTTTTCCGGAGTTAGTCTTACCATAAGGTCAAACTTCCTTTCTTCTTCAAATACATTTCCCACCTTTTCTCCGGCATATGCTGTTCGGATTATTTGGTTGACATCCTTAATGTTGATTCCAAATTGTGCTAATTTATTTCGATCGTATTGAATTGACAATTGTTGGAGACCTTCTGTTTGATCAACTTTAACATCCCCGGCTCCGTTTATATTCTTAATAATTTGAGCAGCTTCGTCGGCTTTCTCCTTAAGAGTGCCAATATTTTCACCATAGATTTTTACAGATATATCCGCTTTGGAACCAGTCATTAATTCATTAAATCTAAGCTGGATTGGTTGTGTGAATTCATAAGAAGCCCAGGTGATGGGTGAGAGTTTTTCTTTCATTTTTGCCATAAGATCCTCCCTGTTTGAAGCAGAAGTCCATTCTTCTTTATCCTTCATAATAATCATAATATCCGCATCTTCGATGGCCATAGGGTCAGTAGGTACCTCTGCGGTTCCGATTTTGGATACGACATGTTGTACTTCTGGAAAATTCTGAAGGATAATTTTTTCCGCTATGGTTGATGTCCGGATACTTTCCTGTAACGAACTCCCTGGCTTTATAGACTGCTGGACTGCAATGTCCCCTTCTTCGAGGGTAGGAACAAATTCAGTACCCAATCTACCGAATTGGATCATGGCAAGAACTAACAGGGAAATACTTATAATTATAATTGACAAGGGATATTTCAACGAAAAGGTGAGAAATGGTTTGTAAAGAGTTTTGAGAAAATTGACAATCTTGTCAGAGAAGGTTACTTTATCTTTTACTTTTTTGCTCAGGAAAATAGAAGCCATTACGGGTACATAAGTTATCGACAATAACATAGATCCCAGGATAGCGAATCCCACGGTCTTGGCCATTGGTTGAAAAGTTTTACCTTCTACCCCTTCCAGTGTGAGAATGGGTATAAATACTACTAAAATAATAAGAACTCCAAAAGCAGCAGAACGGTAGATTTTTGAGGTGGATTCTGCTACAATTGAGTCCATTTCTTTTTGCTTGAGTCGTTTGCCCAAATATCCAAGAGTAAGTGTGTGTAGCAAACTTTCTACGATGATAACGGCACCATCAATCACAATCCCAAAATCAATGGCGCCCAGAGACATTAGATTTGCAGATATTCCAAAATAATTCATCATTGTGAGAGCAAACAACATCGAAAGGGGAATAACGGAAGCTACAATCAATCCTGCCCGTAAATTTCCTAGTAATAATAGGAGTACGAAAATGACGATTAATCCTCCTTCAATTAAATTCGTTTTTACTGTATCAATAGTTTTACTTATTAACCGGGACCTGTCCAGGTATGGATAGATACTTACACCCTCAGGTAGATTTTGACTAATAGAGTTTATCCTTTCCTGAACATTGGTGAGTACTTCCGAGGAATTAGCTCCTTTTAACATTAATGTGATTCCACCTACTACCTCTCCCTGGCCATCCATAGTGAGTGCACCATACCTTTTAGAGTTTCCGATCCTTACTTCCCCTACATCCGAAATTCTAACAGGAGCCCCGGAATTATCCTTTATAAAAATTTTGCTTATTTCTTCCAGTGTTGATACTCTTCCTTCAGAACGAATATAAAAGGAATGCGGTCCGTTTTCGATATAACTGCCGCCACTATTTTCATTGTTTTTTTCGACAGCACTTATCACTTCACTAATGGTAAGGTCATAACTACGTAATAGCTCAGGTTGTAATGAGACTTCATATTGTTTTAGAAAGCCTCCGAAACTACTTACTTCAATTATACCTGGTGTCCCATTGAGTTGGCGCTTAATCACCCAATCCTGCATCGTTCTCAAAGCCATGGCATCGTACAAATGGGCTTTTGATTTGTCAACGGTTAATACATATTGATATATTTCTCCAAGACCGGTGGTAATGGGCATCAATTCAGGATTGGTCAAGCCCTGGGGCAATTCTTCTGATGCTATATTAAGCTGTTCCCGAACAAATTGTCTGGCCTTCATTATTGGGATATCTTCTTCAAAGACAGCAGTGATAACAGACAATCCATACCGGGAAATTGACCTGACTTCAATAACGCCCGGAATATTGGTCAAAGATGCTTCTAACGGATAGGTAATAAGTTGCTCCATTTCTTGTGGAGCAAGGGTGGGTGAAGTACTGACGATTTGGACCTGATTATTGGTTATATCTGGTACTGCATCTAAAGGAATTTTTGAAGCAGAAAAAATTCCAGCTCCCACTAAGCCGCCTACTAAAAGTAGTACGATCAATTTATTATTGAGGGAAAATTGTATTATTTTATTAAACACGACCTAAATTATTATTCTTGTATAAATGAGATTTACATTAAGTGTTATGTGTGGTCCCTGATTGCCCATTGGTATTCTTGTTTAGTCCTGGGAACAAACTTCTCTAAACAGTAAGAAAACTTGTTGTTGCCAGTTCAACAATAAAGCTCAAAGTGCCTTCCTTCTGCTATTTCTCTCAAGCGAAGGATGACTAATATTGAAAAAAGACTCAAATTACCGTTGGAGGAACTTATCCAAAATTACTGGGAGGAGGCCTGTTCGAAATAGCCAAAGAATGATAGAAATGCCGGAAAATATCAGGAAAGTGATACAAATCACTCCGTGAAATTTCTTTGGTACTGTCCGGACGAATGATAGATACATAATTAAAGTCAAACATGAAGTCCACAGGAATGATGAAATCCAAATTCGGACTCAAGTTAATATTTTCGATTTCGGAATAACATTCCAGATGTCCATTCTCCAGGTTATTGTGAAAACTTAGCAAAATCCAATCCAATACATTATTTGCTTCATAATGTGCTTTCAGATGTTGTTCTTCTGATATTTCATCGTGGTGTAGGTGAGGTGTTATATTGTGAACCAATATAATAAGACCAACAATTAAAAATGATATATCTCTAAGTCTTTTGACCATGACTAAAAAATGGTATAAAAACACTAATAATCTAATTTAATTATTGTTTTTTAATTTCCGGTTATTTTACTCTGGTCAAGGAAAATTTATAGGAAGTATAAATAAGATATTACGTTGAAACCTATAGTGAAAAAGGATGGGTCATGATCGTTTTTGATGGTAACGCTGTGATTATTCCATTTATATGTTTCCATTAGGGTATACAAATAAGCGATTGGGATACGCTGGATTCTCCTTGTTCTACAAATATAAAATAATTCCCGGCCGGAAGTTTAGCGGTATTTATTTCAATTTGTTCCAGGCCATGAACAGGTACGTTTTTGTCAATCAACACCTGTCCCAATACATTTACAAGTTTATACCTGACATTTTCCCTGATATCTGTTTGAATGGTCAGGATAAATTTATTTTTGAAAGGATTTGGATAGGCCTGTACGCTTAATTCGGAAACTTTTTCGTGAGTAATATGAGTCATTACCTCTGCTTCATGAAGGTCAAATTTTATTTCACTAAAACCAGTACAATTTCCACCGTAGTTTTCTGGAAATGTTAATAAAACGTACCGTGCCTGAGCGCCTTCCCAATCGGTTACTTCCTTTCCTTCGTAGATGCTTGATCCTGGTCCTTTGTCCACTTCAAAAGTACCCAAATTTTGCCATTCGGAATTTTCTTCATCCAGGAGATAGTCTACTACCATTGATTTAATCCCGGAATTTTCTTCCCCCGGAATATTGAGATTCCATATATGCATTATCCCGAGTGGGTAAACTTTGCCCAGATCATATAATATCCAATGTGACAAGCCCCTGTTGGGATTTGGGCTTTTACGTGTTTCACAACTTATCCATGCGTCAGACCATGATGTATTGTGTCTATCGGGATAACATTGAGACAAAAGGTGGATGGGAGAAAGAAATAATACAATTATTATACAGTGGTATACTTTCATAATGTTTCATTTAAAAAGCCAAGGGGGGAATTACCAGATTGTGGATTATAGAAATTTTTCAGGTTCGGAAAAATAGTCATTGCATCCGATTTGGAAACTCCGTACCATAGTGCTAACTCTGTAAAGTATTCATCTGCGGATGTCGTGGGCACCAAAACCCCATTCCCCAGGTCAAGGGAACTCTTCAGTGCTAAGGTCGGATACAAACCATATATTTTACCTCCTTTTACAGCTCCTCCGGATACGATGGTATTACCACCCCATGCATGATCTGTTCCATTGCCATTAGAGGTTAGTGTACGTCCAAAATCTGAAATGGAAAAAGTGGTCACTGATTGGTTTTGATTTATTTCTTTCATTGCTTCCCGGAAATCAAATAGGGCCCGACTTAGAATTGGAAGCATGGAGTCTTGGGCCTCCAGTATTTCATCGTGATGATCCCAGCCTCCAAAGTTTAAGAAAAAGATTTGCCTGTTGAATCCGAGATTAGCTTGTACTGAAATTACTCTTGCAATCATTTTCAGACTTTGGGAAAGATCTGACTGGCCAAACTGAGTATTGAATTCATGGGCGTTTTCTAAGGCACTTTGAAATTCCTGACTGGCCGAATGCGCATTACTGATAGTATTGATATAAGATTTTTTAAATATATCCTGATATTGATGTTCCATTAAATTGGTTAGCGCTGCCGTTCGGATTTGTTCTAATTGCCATGTATCGTTAAATCCATGAATACCGGCAGCGCCTTCGCGCCCGATAGAAAACTCAAAAATTCCATTTCCTTGTTGGAATACATTGGTTCCCGAAAGGGATATGTTCATAGAAATGTTTTGATTTTGGTTCATCGATTGTATAATTTCAGTAATTCGAGCGCCCCAACCAATGGAAGATCGTTCGTGAGGTAGACCGGTCTGCCATTGTTGTATTTGGTCGGCGTGCGAAAATAAACCCAGTGGAAGTCGGTGTGAATTACTGTAAAATTGTTCTTTGGATGTTGGTTCTACAAGGGTCCCAACATTGGCTACAAATGCCAGGTCTTGTTCTCTGTACAAAGTCTGTAATTCTGACATCCCAGGATGTATTCCATAGTTTGCAATGGATGATATTGGGGAAGTTAAAGGTAAAATTTCAGACTTGGGAATGGCAAGGTTGGAACGCGTTTTGGCATATTCCGAATAAATATCATTTTGGTAGGGGATAAGCATATTATAAGAGTCATTGCCTCCTGCTAAAAGTATACAAACTAATGCTTTATAATCATTGGATTGTTGAGTTTGTGAATCGGCTATAGCAGCTGCATTGAGTGCCTTCAGGTTAATTAATGAAGAGTATAGGGTACTGTATCCCAAGGCGGCACAACCAATATTTGATAGGAATTTTCGACGCGAGTGAGAATGTAATTTGCTTTCCATTTCGGGTTATTTTAGTATGGTGAAGTCAGGAGATATTAACGTGAGATAAAGGGCGAGAGCAGATCGATATTCTAAATAATCCGCTCCCAGGTTACTACCTCGGATCTTTTCAATTGCTTCCCTGATATTTTTTCGTGTAAAAGGATCCATTTGGCCGTGCGTAAATAGAATATCCAATTTATTGATTAATACTTCGGGATCTTTGGCAAGCGGCTCACAATTATTATAATCCAGGAACGTTGGTTCAACTGGATCCCAGGCTCTCAGTAAATTCCAGTGCATAGTCCACTGATAGACCTGATTGATCATATCAAGACTGGTTTTCGTATTGTGGATTTGAAAGACAGGGCTGTATAGATTTCCATTTGATTTGAATGCATTGGTTTGATAATCGGGTAAGTAAAAGTTGAAAACAGAAGGTGCAGCTAACGGAACCTGCCCTGTAGAATTCCAAAATTCATACCCTGTGTTCCAAAAAATGCCATTGCTATTGTTTAGGTCCATGGAACGCACGACATTTAGATAGCGTACAAAAGGGTCTCTCAATTTTCCCTGTGATGGTTCTTGGATCCATTCACAAGTTCTTGCTTCGGGGTCAAGCAATATAGCTTTTACCACAGCACCAAGATCTCCTCGTTTACCTTGCCCATTATTGTTGAAAACCGAGGAAATCCTCTCAATGTAAGCAGGACTTGGATTTGATTTCACAAGGTGTTGTATGAGCCTACGTGTAATGAATGGACCGGTATTGGGATGCATAAACAATGTGTGAAGGGCCTCTTTTATGTCTTTTATTCCTCCTTGCCCGGCAGGTAATACTGTTCCATCAATTAGGACTTTTTCCCCATTGTCATGGTATTCTTCATACATGGTCATAGGTACCGTGAGGTCATTAAAATAAATATCCAATCCAAAAAAGGGCTCTTGCACCCACTCATTGGTTCTCATTAATCCTCCCGGTCCCAGGCCGGTAAATACCCTGGCCATTTCCGAAATGGTATTCATGTCGTAGGTAGGAACTGGATTTCCCGCTCCATTGTATTTTACAGTACCATCAACATTGAGTTCATGCAATCCGATTGTAAAAAGTTGCATTACCTCGCGTGCGTAATTTTCATCGGGATGAATATTGGTTTCCGGGTCGACCTTTGGGTTATTGTAATGACTGAGGTAATAACCCATTGCGGGATGAAGAGTTACCTCTTGCAGCAAATCTTCGAAATTGCCTAATGCATTCTTGAGTAAAACATCATAAAAGCTAGCTAATGCTTCACCCCGGCCTTCGAGGTCTGATTGAATAGAAATTACAAATATTTGGCTCAAAGCCCAGGCGACTTTTTGGCGCAGGGCATCCTGATTCATTATGTTGTTTTGCCAGAAAGCATATTGGAAATGGATCCAGTAAGGACCGTAATAGTCATCCGGTTCACCACCATTTTCCAAATGTAATTGATATCCTTGTTGGTACACTGAGTGTAGAGTATTCAGCATAGAAGGTGAAGGCTTAGCAATTTGTTCATCAATCCAATTTCCAAATCCCGATTCGAGTACGAGATCTATATCTACATCATTTGCCCCGAATGTTGCCTGAGAAAGAAAACGAGCTGCCGATTGTCTTGGTCCGTCAAGACCACTTCCATTAATTGTATTCTCTGCGGAAGCAGAATTATTGCGTCCGGGTGGTGTATAGTTACTGCTGCTGTACACTTTGATATTATTATCATTTCCAGCCCCCAGGTAGGTTGAATTCGTTTGGGCGAATATTGTAGAGCCATAAATTATTAATAAATAGAGTATTATCTTTTTCATGATCTCTTTAGTTGAAGCTTTCTGGTAAAATATATTCAGATCTTTCAGAACTCTTGATGGAGAAAATGCATGATAGTTTATTTCTCCTTGAATATATTAACGTTTTTTTAAGTGGTTCGGTATTAGATTATTTGCGATTTAACATTGGATTTATTTGTCATATCTGGAACTAAAACAATGTTGATTTTCTCTTGACGGTCAAAACAGAATTAGCATTGATAGTCTGGAAGCTGTTCTCTTTGTCAGGGTATTAATGTATTTGTAGAAGCCTGGGTTTGTAGGTGTTTTAATAATTTGGAATTCAATAATTTGTGTATCGAAAGGATAGTTTTATTAAAGAGGATTTAAATTTTTCTAAAAAATTATTAACTACCCAACGATTCCTCTCCCTGATACGTCTTAGAGTAAAATGTTTAATATGAGAATACCTATTTTGTTAATTATTTCAATTTTTATAACGACTCTAATTTCTTGTGACGATAAGGATCTTGGTCCCGACCCCCTTAAATTATATGAATATAGTTTCGATACTGATACTGAGGGCTGGGAAAGTGATTTTGCTGATTATCCGGTAGGAGAGGAAGAGTTTTATGAACTGGATTTTAGTCATTCTACATTACCGGAGCCACTCGATACAACTGATGGTGCCCTGGTGATTTCAGGAAGTAACCACAGCGATGACCTTTTCATGCTAATAAAAAAGCAAATCAGTGGCTTGGAGCCGAATACTGAATATGAAGTTTATTTTGATATCAACCTGGCATCTGATGCAGCAGATAGTTCGGTAGGGGTAGGGGGAAGCCCTGCAACCAGTGTTTATTTGAAGGCAGGTGTAGTAGATGAGGAGCCCGGAAGGATCGAAGATGAGGGTGACTATTATCGAATGGATATTGATAAAGGGAATCAAGCTAATGAGGGAGAGGATATGATAGTGGTAGGAGACATGTCTAATGGAACTTCAGAGTTTGAATACAACCTAATATCAAGAGGAAATGAAGAACCATTTTTGTATACTTCCGATAGTACTGGTACTGCATGGTTGTTAATTGGTACGGATTCTGGTTTCGAAGCTATCACCCGGCCATATTACAATGAAATTAATGTCTTATTCGAGCGGTCCGAGTAGTCAGGTATTGTTATTTATTTTCATTGATGAATGAAGTCATTTCAGCTCTTATGGAATTTGACATATCATTATGAATTTTTGGTTCTATGCTTAATAATATCTTAGCGCGATAGACGGCTTTATCTGTTTGATTTGAACGAAAATATGACTTGGATAATATATATTGGGGATACAGTGAATAAGGACTAATTGACATAGATTGTAGGAGTTCTAATTCCGCTTTCTGATATTTTCCTTGCTCGAAGTAATTATATCCCAGAGTATTGTAGATTCCAGGGTCTGAACTATATAGTTTGGCCCTTGTCATTATTATATTACTCTTGTCAAATTGACTGGACAAAGAAAGTGATTTACCGTATTGCTGTAGAAAGTTTGCTTCGTCATTTAGTTGATGGTAAGAATTACTGTATAATTGGTTTGCTTCATGATACTTTTGTTCATTAAATGCGGCAAAAGCCTTCTCCCAGTTTCCTGCGTATTTGCGATTATTAATTGTCCATTTTCCGAGGTAAAAACCGGATGCAAGAAGAAGTGTAACCATTCCGTACTGAATTACTCCGTTACCTCTTAAGAGGGTTTTCTGATTTATAGTTTCACCCACGCCAAGCAGTGCTAATAAAACAGGACCAAAAACTGATAAAAATATTAATTCGGAGGGATAGGAAAACTGAGAAAAAATAAAAAGAGCTACCAGACTTCCAAGAATTGATCTGAATTGAAGGGCGTTGTTTCGCTCAGAAAAAAGTACTTTCTGAAAGGATAAATAGAGTAAAACGAGGAATAGAATTAATAAACCGAAACCCACTACCCCATTTTCTACAATCCATTTTATGCTTTCATTATATGGGTATTTTACCCCGTTTATGGAAAGATATTTTTCATCTGAATTACCTTGTCCTGAATCAAAATATTGAGCTTGGTATAAATTGTATTTATCATCAAAACTTCCCCACCCATGTCCAAAGAATGGAGCATCTCCTATCAAGCTCGATGAGACTTTCCAAACAAAAAGTCTTCCGTCTGCAGAATCCTTTTTTAGCAGGTATAGCCCTATTATTGCAGAGATAGCAATAGTAGACAGTAGAGTGTAAAGGCCTTTTTTAGATATTTTTAATGGTATCCTTTTCTCTATATAGGGCCATATAACTAACAATGTCCCTGATAAGGCAGCGATGATTCCAGCACGGGAAAACGTAAAGAATAAAACTAAAGTCCCAAAAGTTATGAATAACCACGCAAGGATATTGTTTATTCTAAAGTTGCTATAATTATCCAACCTGGAATTTAGAATCATTCCCATAGAAATGGGCATAATAGTAGCCAGGAATCCACCGAGTGGTCCCGGGTTAAAAAAACTACCGGTTAGATTAAACATACTATAATTATTTACTTTGCCACTGGATTGAAACAAAGCGTAAAAAACTTGAAATACCCCTACCAATAATATCGCTGTAAAAAGGAGAGGTAACTTCTTTTTTGTAATTCCGGCACCTAAAATGCGAGTTACAAAGAATAGTAAAAAAATCCAGAGAATATTTACCCAGGTAGAATTTGTTACAGTGTTCTGAAGCCAGGTATTGGCTACTATATAGGTGGTAAGTATAATAAAGCATACATCAGCAAGATTAAAAGCAATAAATTTTTTCCGTAGGAAACCACTAATGACAGAAAAAATTAAACCTGTGCAAATTAATATTACTGAAACAAGAAAGGAAGGCTCATACCAGTTGGGGTAAGGTTGTCCGGGATGTAAAGGGAAAAAGGTTGGTAGTGCAATTAATAATCCTAAGATACCAATTGAAATGTATTCCTGGGTTTGACTTGACACAAAAAATTAATTTTAGGGTTCGTATTTATACACATTACGAAATTAACAAATGTTTTTTATATTGTGAATTAACTTTTCAAAAAAATAATAATGCCTCAAAAAATTCTCTTTTTTAGCTTTGCTTTATGTGCATTTTATTCAATGTTCTCATGCAATACGTCAGAAGCAGAATCTGAAGTAGAGAAAAAGTCGAAAAGTCCAATTTGGAAAAACCTGAGAGAAGAATTTCAAAGTGAAGGTGATGAGATTTATTCGAAGAGCATTGATTTTCTGGAAGCCGAGATGCCTTCAAAAAGATCAAATCGGGTTCGATGGGTTAATCCGCTGGGAGATGTTCTTTCATTCCACACGATGGAAGTAAATGACCAGGAGAGCTTAATGAAATTATTGAATAATGGTTGGCAAATTACAAAAGATACGGTTTCAGACCTGGAAGTATTATCGAGATTGGATTTATCCAAGAGAATCAGATTAGCAATTGATACAAGAAGTAGATATCAATGGAATAAGAATATTCCCGATAGTATTTTTCTAAGGTATGTTTTGCCTTATAAAATAATCGATGAATATCCAGAGGAGTGGAGGTCACACTACTTTGATATCCTTTCTGAGACGTTGGATACGCTGGATAAGAATTTGCCTTACGAACCGCTTGAACAAACGCGTTTAATTGATCAGGCAGAGCAAAGAATCATAGAAACAGAGCAATTATCCGGATTTTGGTCTTATAATCCTAGTCCCAGGTCTTTTAATAAGTACCCATCTTTGAGTGAACTATATTGTTTTCATGAGGGGACATGTTATTACGGAGCTAATTTATTTAATTATCAATTACGGGCCTCCGGTATTCCAACGACGGTTGATGAAATACCTTTTTGGGGCTCTGTTAATGGGCAACACGCCTTTGAAGTAGTGTATGACCCTGTGGAGAATAGATTTTCAGCTCCCCTGAGACATGCGATCCAAACCAAGCGTCCGGCTAAAGTGATTCGAAGAACTTTTCACAGGGAGGGGAAATATTCAGATGATATATTAGAGTTGGTAGGAAATGATGTTTTTCCATTATCATTTTTGAAAAACGATTATTGGTATGATTCTACGAGTGACCATTGCCGGACCACGAATGTAAGTTTACCTGCAAGTAGAAAAGAAAAGGAAAAAGGGTACGGTCTTATTTACGCCATGAACTATGGAAGATGGATGCCAATCTATTTTGGAAAGGTGATAGATAGTGAGGTAGTATTCAGTGATATGGGGACTGATGTTATTTACAGGGTAGGATATTTTGAAAGAGGAACACATCATTTTACGTCTCCTCCTTTTTTGGTAACAACGGAGGGTGAAATAGAATACCCCAATCCGGATTATGATCAGAAGATCAATATTTCAGTACCAAAAATCAATCACGGCGAATTGGCTCAGGTAGAAGAAGGAGCTGTCTATAAATTATTATTGATTAATAGAAATGGCGAATGGGAAACACTGGAGGAAAAGAAATGTACAAAAGAAGGGAATTTAACTTTTCAGGATGTGCCCTCCGAAGGATATTACTTTCTGGAAAGTCCGTCGGATAGAAGGAATCTTGCTCGTATTTTCAAAATTGGAGAGAATGGAGATCAAATCTGGTATTGAATATTCATAGAGTTTAAGACAAGTATTATATGGCAAACAATTATAACGAACTCATAAAAATAGGTGATAAAGAGTATAAGTATGTTCTTGGGTTAATGTCCGGTACTTCACTGGATGGATTGGATTTGGCATTGTGCAAAGTAAAGGGTACTGGTTATGAAACGGATTTGGAGATAATAAATTTCCAGACGGTTGAGTATGAGGATAAATTCAGAGATGAGATTAGAAAGGTTTTTGCCAAACCAGATGCATGTATTCAGGACGTATGCTTTTTAGATCAATTGGTAGCGACTAAACACAGCCAAATAATTAACGATACTATTCTGGAATGGCAACTTAGTTCTGATTTAATAGATATTATTGCCAGCCATGGCCAGACGGTTTACCATGCCCCGGGACATTTTCATGAAAACAAGGCGTATGGGAATATAACTCTTCAGGTAGGAGATGGTGATTTTATTGCACAAAATACAGGAATAATTACAGCCAGTGATTTTCGTCAGAAACACATAGCGGCAGGTGGCGAAGGTGCACCATTGGCACTGTATGGAGATGTTTGTTTATTCTCAAATCAGGTAACCGATCGAATTCTTTTGAATATTGGGGGTATCGCCAATTTTACGTATCTGCCAAAGTTGGAAGGCATAAGTAGTGACTTTCCATTTAGTACTGATACAGGACCGGGGAATACTTTAATGGATGCATATATGCGATATGTATTTGGCAAAGAATTCGATAGGGATGCTAAGGTGGCGGAAAGCGGGGTCGTTAATGAACAACTGTTGAAAAGCTTAATGGAAAATCCTTTTTTTGATTTACATTTTCCCAAAACGACAGGACCTGAGCTATTTAATCTAGAGTATCTATTTGACAAGATTCAATCGAGTGTTAATGCAATAATTCCTGTGGATGTAATGGCCACATTGAACCGTTTCTCTGTGTTGTCGATAACTGAGGGTTTAGAAGGTTATGCAAACCCGGGAACCGAAATTTTTATAAGCGGCGGTGGGGCTCATAACCCTTTATTAATGGACCAATTAAAGCTACGGTTTCCCAATAGTGGATTTAAAAACACTAAGGTTTTGGGTGTTGATGGAGATGCCAAGGAAGCGGTCCTCTTTGCTGTTTTGGCTAATGAATTGTTGTTTGGTGACCCCAAATCATACCCATATTTTGGCGAAAACATGCCGAAGACAACGATGGGTAAGTTGAGTTTTCCATGAGTGTATTAACCTGTCAGCGTCCATAGGATCTGACAGCGTTAATAAAAGTATGATATCGTGGATTGTCCAAACGCTGACAGATCCCTCAATCTGGATGCTGTCAGGTTTGAAAAAATTGTTAACTTTAAGTGAAAGATCCATTTTAAGAACAAGTATGCAGTAATAATTTTTTTTAATAAAATCAATGTCCATGCGCTATCTGGACAAATTGGAAGAAGGATATTTCTATCACATATATAACAGGTCGAATGGAGTAGAAGATCTCTTTCGAGAGGATACTGATTATGAACATTTCTTAGAATTATATGACAAGTATATTTGCCCGGTAGCCGATACCTATGCATGGGCGCTTATGCCAAATCATTTTCATTATCTTATTAGAATAAAAGAAAGAATGTATTATCGGTATTCAAAGAATGACTTTAGTAAGACAAACGCTAACAGATCCCTCAATCTGGATGCTGTCAGGTTTGAAGATGTAAAATGGAAAACCGTAAAATTGGACGCTGTTCACCTGTCAGCGTTTGAAAAACCTGACCGCGTGAACAATAGAAAAAAGGCTAATCCTACTCACCACTTTTCTCATCTTTTTAGTTCTTATGCTAAATATATTAACGGGAAATACAAACGTAGCGGAAGTTTATATCAACGACCTTTCAAAAGGAATAGAATTGATAATATACAATATCTAAGGAACGCATTGGTCTATATACATTACAATCCTGTGCATCATGGTTTTACCAACGAAATAGATGACTATCCGTGGACTTCTTTTCACAACTATTTGCCAAATGAGATGCCGGAATATATTGTAAAACATGTTTTTGAATGGTTTGGCGGGAGGAATTCTTTTTTTCAATCTCATTCAATCTCAAGCCCAATTGATAAATTATGGGAAAAATTTGAGGGATAAAGATTGATGAAGATATTAACCTGTCAGCGTCCATAGGATCTGACAGCGTTAATAAACAATCTTACCCATCGTTATTTTCTCCATTGAAATATAAGTAATATTCCGCCAAGATTTCCCAATATAATATTAGAAGGCAAACTATGGATTAAGTAATTTGGCACATTTTGCTGTATGTTCATGGATTATTTGCGAAGATGTATCCGGATAAATTTTAAACGTAGCCCACAAAAATTAAGGTATGAAACGAAGTAATTTTGTAGTAGGAGTTATACTTGTAATATGGTTTGTCATTTCATTTGTCACCAATATCCTGGGGCCTTTAATGCCATTGATTATTGATACGTACGACATCAGTCTTACCATGGCTTCGTTTTTACCATTTTCATTTTTTCTGGCTTATGGTATAGCTTCTATTCCCGCAGGAACTATGATTGAAAGACTGGGAGTAAAAAGGTCTGTACTGATTGCATTTTCTCTGAATTTAATTGGAACGCTGGCTTTTTCTTTTTTGCCATTCTATGGAATGGCTTTATTTTCTTTATTTGTTATAGGAATTGGAATGGCTATGCTACAAGTAATAATTAACCCTTTGATGCGTACAGCCGGTGGTGAAGAAAATTTTGCATTTTTTGCTGTGATGGCCCAATTGGTTTTTGGTTTAGCGTCGTTTGCGAGCCCTTTTGTATTTACTTATTTTATGTCATCTCTGGGGCCTGAAACAGGAGAAAACTGGGTAAAGGGCATATTTGCTCCTCTGATTCGACAAGAGATTAATTGGACCTCATTGTATTGGTTATTTGGTATTGTATTTATTGCCATGATAGTGATGCTCTCGTTGATCAAGTTGCCTAAAGTTACTTTGAAAGAAGATGAAAAAACCGGATCACTGGCAGTGTATCTGGAATTATTGAAAGACCCTAAGGTGTGGATGTATTTTATGGGTATCGTTGCTTATGTAGGTACAGAACAGGCATTGGCGAACTGGATGTCCGAGTTTTTAAAAACATACCATGGATTTTCGCCTGAAGTAAATGGAGCAAAAGCAGTGGGATGGTTTTGGGGATCTATGTCAATTGGTTGTGTGGTTGGACTAATTGTTCTCAGAATATTCGACGCGAAAATCGTTCTATCCATTGCGACCGTCCTTTCCGCACTTACTTTGGGGCTTGCTATTTTTGGGTCTGCAAATGTCTCGTTATTTTGTTTTCCCGCGATGGGATTTTTTATATCTGTAATGTTCTCTATTATTTTTTCAATGGCATTGAATTCTGTAACAGCTCACCACGGTCCATTATCTGGCATCCTTTGTACGGGTATTTTTGGGGGAGCGTTAGTCCCTTTTGTAGTTGGAGGTATTGGTGATTTAATCGGTCTGAAACTCGCCTTTTTATTCTTATATATTACACTGGGATATATTGCCTTTATTTCTTTTAAAGCGGATCCAATCATCAAGAACAAGACGATTCGCAATTAGAATTCCCAAAATATTTACAATTATAGTTTGACAAATTTGCCTACAAACCGTTGGTTGTTTTTAGATATTTTTATGAAATAGGTACCATTTGGAAGTGCAGATACATTAATGGTATTTCGGGGACTTCGGTATTCATTCATGAGTTTGCCATCCATCGAAAAGATCTGTGCCTTATCAAATTCGGAAATATTCAGATTTAGTTCATTACTCACTGGGTTAGGAGTAATAGAGATTTTCTCATACGACTCATGTCCCAAAGCGGTCGTTACATCCTCTGCTGACACTTTGTAGATTGTGCCTCCTAAACTGACCAGGTACAATTCTCCATCCGGATCTTCAAAAAAGCTTACAATCCCTGATACGCCATTGATGGATTCATCATCCTGCAGAGTTACTGAATTACTCTTTGTATCCAGGGTCCAGATATGGTTACTGACAAAATCAGCAAAAATATAATGCCCGTACAGAGCCGGATAATCGTTTCCCCGGTAGACATACCCGCCAGTGACGGATTGACCACAAAAATCGGGGTCCTCACAATTTTCCTTATTGCTGTGTCCATAGACATATACAGGAGATAAGAAGGAAGACGTTTCGTCACATTCTTCGTACACTACATTCCCTTCCATGCAATTCCATCCGTAATTTACTTCCGCTTCATAAATGTTCTGCACACTAATTTCTTCCCAGAGTCCTTGCCCCACATCGGCTACCCAAAGGCTATCGGTTTCCCTGTCAAAGCTGACTTTCCAGGGGTTTCTGAGACCGATGGCCCATATTTCTGGTAAAGCCTGGTCCGTAAATGCAAAAGGATTGGATTCCGGTACCACATAATAGGGTGCAGAGGCAGTGTCCGGGCGTACATCTATTCTCAAGATCTTGCCCAAGGGCGAAAGCAAGTCCTGTGCATTTCCTTCCGGGTCTCCTCCAGAACCACCGTCTCCGGTGAAAATATACAGATTACTATCCGGGCCAAAAAGAATTTGACCACCATTGTGGTTGTCAAACGGTTGGACAATATCCATTAAAATTTTCATACTGTCGGGGTCAGCAGAAGAACTATCCTGTGGTACTGTGACTTGCGCAATATACGTATGGAGCATTTCTTCTTCATCCTCTGCCGTAAAGTTTACATAGAAAGTTTTGTTTTGTTCATAATCAGGGTGAAAAGCCATATCGAGTAAACCTCCTTCTCCTTTCGTCGAAACCAGATTTGAAATATCAAGAAAAGTCTTTGATACCTGACCATTATCCAGTATTACTATTGTACCTGCTCTTTGCACTACATATAAAGTATTATTACCAGTAGCAGCCATTGAAATAGGAGCATCTAAACGTTCTGCAAAAGGAGTTAACTGTACCTTTGGTTGGGCAATTACGAGATTAAAGTATCCAATAAAAAATAGGAGAGGAATTATTAATTTCATACTTCTGGTACTTTGCTGATAAAACGTAGAAATTACCGCTTTTAGTATAACAAATAAAATACTGAGTTTGTGTGGTTGATGACTAGGGTAAGCCTTTAAATATTTTCCAACCCCAATTTTTCTAGCCCCATGTTTCCCTTACCTCACATCCTTTGGACGGACGTGCAATTAGTGTAGAAGGATAAATCTGGTATGTTGATTCATATTCTGTTGTCGCAAATTTTATCCAGGAACTAACATTATCTTTGTGAATCAAATTGATAGTGCTTCCTCCGAACCCTCCTCCCATCATTCTAGCTCCTAAAACAAGCCCAGATCGGGTAGCGGTATGTACCAAAAAGTCTAATTCAGGACAACTTACCCGATATTTATTTTGCAATCCATAATGGCTCGCATACATCAATTTCCCCAATCCAACAAAATCTCCAGATTGCAAAGCCATTACTGCTTCTTGCACGCGCTTATTCTCTTCAAATATGAATTCTGCTTCGACAGTAGAAACATTCGGGTATTCATCATTTATTTTTACTAAATCGTCAGGTTTGAGGTCCCGTAAAGTTTGGGCTTTTGTAAAAGCGTTCGCCAGTTCAACTACCCTTTCGCAGGTTTTTCTCCGGTCATTATACCCACTTTCCGCATGATTATGCGTGACTTTCGTATCTACCAGCACCAATGCGTAATCATGAAAGTCTGCATTGATTACCTGGTGTGAGTTGGATTGACAATCCAGGAAAATAAAACTGTTTTCTTCTCCGTAAATAACAGCATAAGGATCCATAATTCCCACATTGGCACCGATTTTATGTTCTGTTAATTGCGCTAATTGAGCCATTTTTGCCCCAGACCATTTCAACTTCAAAAAGTGTTTAATTCCAGTTAAAAATCCAGCATTCATGGCTGCGGAAGAGGAAAGTCCTCCACCTGGTGGAATTGAACTTTCCAGACTAACTTGGAAATAAGGTACTATAATCCCTTCTTCCTCTTTGATGACAAGGATGAGAGCTTGTAAGTATTTTGCCCAATTTGCAGCGGGTAAAGATTCATGGGTTCGAGTAAAGGCTTGTTGATTATCTAGGTTTTTACTGTAAAGTTCAAATTGCTCAATGTTTTCATCAAAAGAAAAGTACATTTCAAAGCCACGGTCAATTGCAGCGGGAAGTACCCATCCGCCATTATAATCGGTATGTTCCCCGATGAGATTGATTCTTCCGGGAGCCCAAACTGCAAATTGTGGCGGGTTGAATAGGGTGTCATGTATTTCTTTTAATCCCATAGGCTACCAAAATTTGATATAAACAAAAGCCAAAATGATTAGAATTACCAATGAGGCAAAATTGAAAACCCAGCCGGTTTTGAAAATATCTTTTGATAGTTTAATAGCATTGACATCGTTTTCTTTACCATTGTCTATATAGGATATCGCGACTAAAATAGCTGCCAGGACCAGAAAGCATACACCCATTCGATCCATAAATGGAAAATCCGGAGCCAGGAATTTAATGGCCGCCGAAAGAGGAATTGAAAGTATGACTACCCATAGCGCGGCTCGGTTAGATGCTTTTTTCCAAAACATTCCAAATAAGAAAACAACAACTACACCCGGACTAATAAACCCGGTGTATTCCTGAATGTACTGAAATGCCTGATCGAGGCTGCTCAAGGTAGGTGCCAGAGCTGTTCCTATAACCAATGCCAATGTCGAGGCGATTTTACCAACCCGAACTAAATTTTTATCACTGGGATCCTTGGTCAGATAGTTTTTGTAAATATCGAGGGTGAATATGGTGGAGGTACTGTTTACCATTGCGCTTACCGAAGAACCTACAGCAGCGACAAGTGCGGCAAAAACAATACCTTTAAACCCAGCTGTTACATAATTAGATAATACCCACGGGAAAGCCTCATCCGGTTTAATAATATCTGCACCGAGTACATAAGCCGCTATCCCAGGAACAACAACAATAATAGGTAAAAGTACTTTTAGAAATCCGGCAAATGCCATTCCTCTTTGAGCTTCTTTTATATTTTTGGCTGCCAATGCTCGCTGTATTATATATTGGTTATTCCCCCAGTAATAAAGATTGGCAATCCATAACCCTCCTATAAGTACACTGATACCAGGTAGATTGATGTATTCGGGATTGGATTTATCTAGGATCATATCAAATTTTTCAGGTGCTTTCTCTACAAGAGTATTAAGCCCGGCAAAGAAACCCTCTCCGTCGCTGACCTGATTGAGAACTAAATAGCTTGCCATAAAGCCACCGAATATTAAAACAATTACTTGGACCACTTCTGACCAAACAACTGTTCGTAGCCCGCCCAAAATTGAAAATGCTGCCGAGTAGATCGCTAACCCTATAATACCATAAAGCAACGGGATACCCAACATAGTCCTTATAGCCAATGCTCCAAGGTAAAGGACACTGGTAATATTTACAAGGACAAAAAGTCCAATCCAAAACAATGCGAGCCCTGTGCGTACCCCATGCCCAAAGCGTTGTTCGAGAAATTGTGGCATGGTATAAATTCCCTTATTAATGTAGATCGGGAGAAAATACTTTGCAATAATCAGAAGTGCAAAGGCTGCCATCAATTCATATGATGCGATTGCCATACCGACAGCATATCCTGATCCGGACATCCCGATCATTTGTTCTGCTGAAATATTGCTGGCTATCAATGATCCTCCCACTGCCCACCAGGGTATGGATTTATCCGCTAAAAAATAATCAGCAGCGGATTCCGATCCTCCTCGTTTTCTGGATCCTATCCATAGTCCCATTACCATGGTAAGTACAATATAGATAGCAAACAAAACAATGTCTAAAGTAGAAAATGCCATTATTATTTATTTGGTACGCTAATTTTTCAAAATAAACGCTCCAAAGTAAGGAAATAAATAGTAATTAATCAATTGGAACTACAATTTTATCAAATACCCAAAGTTTACATTTAGGGCCTGATTCTGTGAAGTTATAAAGCCATTTTCCTCCCTTTTGTATTGAAAAAAGTTGGTAAGGCTTTGACCGGCTTTTGCATGAATTTGAAAGATTCCAATTGATGTTGAAAGGGAAAACCCCACCCCTCCACAAATCGCAAAGTCAAATTCATTTTCTATAGGTTGTTGAAAGGCAGTGAATACTTGTTCTCCCGTACCCGGTTCTATTGAGATAGTTTCGCTTTCAGAATAAAAATAGGATACAGAAGGGCCCAGCAACCCAAAAAGCTTAAAGTCCCCTTTTCCGATTTCAATCCTTGTCAAGAAAGGAAGCTCCAGGTAATTAATGTTGCGGGTATAAGAATTCGAAGCTCTTTTAATTACCCACCCCTTTTGAGTGTAATTGAGTCCTACCTGGATGCCGAGATTCTTTGGGGCGACATAAGTAAATAGTAAGCCCGCGTTATATCCCGGAAGAAACGCCCCGTCTATAGCCGTAGCAAATCGCAAGTCTGATTCAAAATTGGCAGAGGAGATATTGTAGCCGGCTGTAAATCCAATAGCAGTTTTGGGGGAAAATGCGTTTTGAGATTTTCCAGGCGTGAGAAACGTGAAAAGCAAAAATAAAGTTGTAATTAATAATGATAATGATCTTCTCAATTGTATGATTTGAAATGATAAAGGTGTGGGTGTAGTATAAAAATCCTATACAGTACCTACTAATCTTTTTTTTAGTATTGTTCTGTTTTTAACAAAAAAGTCGTACATCGCTTCCACTTCTTCAAATGCTCCATTTTTCCCCTTGCTTACTCCTTCAGGGTCGTCCATTCAAAAACGGATAAACGATCCGTCACTACTTGATCCCCAAAAAAATGATCGTCGAAATATATGTAAAACCGGCCGGATTTTTCAAATGCTTGCATAATATCAATAAATATTAAATTTTTCCAAGTTGTCTGAGATGATTTTTTTCAACTTAATTCAATCATTGACTTTCGAATTATAATGCACATTTTAATATGTTTGGTTTCGACTTTCAAAAATTAATTCATGAACCCCAATTTTGCTTGGTAATTGAGATCATTAGAATATAAAAAGATATAAATACGTCCTTTCAAAAGTTATCATCTACTTTTACAAGTTTATTTTTTCATCTTTCCAGGATACAATAATAATATCAAATGGACAATACAAATTAACAATCCTCCTCCTTCCCGGACCAGTTCGATATATTTGGACTCTGCCTTCATAGAACCGGTAATAGTAGGAAAACCATCTTGCGCCCATCCTATCAGGGAAGGAAAATAGGTAAAAAGCCCTGATAAATACAAAACCAAAACTCCAATCTTCAAATATTTCGGTAGCTTATTTCCGAAATAGAATGCGGTAAGAATACAGGGGATTAGATAAATAGGAACCCAAAGCCAGGGATCAGGGTCATTAAATTGAACTATTGCTGATAAAACTTCTGCAATACAAAATAAAATTAGTACCCATTTCATATTTTACTATTTGAATGCTAGATAATTTCAAAAGTAATAATTTTCATTCATCTTACAGTCTTAAAACATAACTAAGCATGGGAATCAATCCTAATTGATATTGTTCAGTTATTGTATCCAGATATGGATCATAGTATTTATATGCTAAATTTTGGCGATTTATCACGTTGCTTAAGTCAAGTCCAATCATACTATATCTCTTGTTGTGATTGATTTTATAGTAGACACGGAAATATGTTTTGATTATGTCGGGTTGTTGTATCGTAAATTCCTGGCCACTTACATATTCCGTTTTGCCGGTTTGCCGGGAGGCCTGCAAATCGATAGGGGAAGACCAAAATCCTCCCGTATAGACTAATTGAATGTTGATTCCAAGTATTTTTTCTTTTGCTCCGTCTGAGAAATCGAATTGTTTTCCAATGGTACCATTGAACATGTATTGGTTGTTATATCGGGTATTCTTCCATTCATTTGATTGGGGATTTTTAAATTTAGCATCCCATACAGAAGCAGAGAGCATATAGAATAGACCTCCGTTTAAAAAGTGATTATAAAACACTTCTGCGCCGTAATTACGTCCTTTACCGTTGTCAGTCAGAGTTCCCGGAGGGTATTGTTCCAAGATGTTTAAAGTAGAAAAAGAATTTTCTCCGGCACCTGCGTGGTTGATATTTTCGTAGAATAGTGATGAAGTAATGGAACTCTTATCAAAATCCTTTTTATAGGATAATGTTGACTTCCAGGATTGCAGCATTTTTAGTTTTGTATTTTCAGGGGTGGAAAGAAGTACCTGAAATGGTTTTAATTTGTGTTGTAAACCGGTTTGGAAAGATAATTTTTGGTTGTTGTCCATGTACCTATTAATCCCAAGTCTCGGCTCCGGTGCAAAATTTTTATTCACTTGGTTGTATGCCAACCCAATCCCGGCGTCTATGCTCCACAATCCCTCAATATATTTGGCACTTGCAAATGGTCTTAATAAGAAACTTTTTGCCTGTACGTCGGTTTGGGGGAAGGTAGATGACAGTTCTTCAGTATATAAGAGCTTTCCACCCCAACCGGTAAATGAAATTCCATAATCAGCTTTCCAGTTAGACGAAATACTTTGATGTAAAGAGGAAGTTAAAGCATATTTTGCGTAAACAGCATGGTCAGATGTTTCAAAGGAAGAAATAGGGATTTCAGCAAAACGCTGGTCTTCTCTTCCTGACACGGCAAATGTAGTCACCCATTGAGTTGAATTATTGAAATCATAGGAGGCATTGAATCCGATAATACCTAGTTTGGATTCATATTCGATATTTTGAAGGTCTTTATAGGTCTCTCTAAGACTATCCACTTTGGCTTCAAAAATATTACTACTAGTCCCGCCCATACCAAAAAACTGTATTTTTGTTTTCTCGTTAGGTGTATAAGTAAATTGTAGTGAAAGGTCCTGGTAATTTATCGCTTCATCTCCAAAATCCACTCCTAATTGCGTCAGCAATCCCACAGTAGAATATCTATAATTGGCAATATATGATAAATTTTCTCCGGCTGGACCTTCTAAAGCCAGATCAATCCCGTTTAATCCCGCCTGCCCGGTAAAGTGCATTTGGTCCCTGGCTCCTTCCTTAATGGCAAAATCAATACCTCCTGACGTAGCCTGGCTGAGTTTTACCGGCAAGACACCGGTATACACACTGCTATTTTTAAGCAATTGAGCACTTATCATATTTACACCGCCACCATTGACTGTGCTTCGATCCGTTATCGTTCCGGCATTCGACAAGTGATTGGGATTGACAATTTCGGTTCCGTAAATGTAGTAATTCATATTATTGGGAGTATTCCCCCTAATGGAAAGGTTGTTGGCCTGGTCATTATCATTATTGACTCCGGGGTATACTGTAGCCAGTCGAGCGGGGTCGTAAAAGGTAGCCGGAAATCTTCTTACCTCCTCCTGGGTAAGGATATATTCATGGGTAAGACTGGAAGTTTTTGAAGGATCTTGTCCCGCTTTTATTACTACTTCGTCGATCTGTATCTGGGAAGGTTGCAATTCAAAATAGGATGGAGGTATGCGATTATATTCTACAGGGAATTCGTGAATGATCACAGACCGGAACCCGATAGATGAAATCTGTAATGTATAAATCCCAAAAGGTATATTTTTTACTTCATAATTCCCGTTGTCATTAGAAACCGCTGAGAAGAGTTGTTCATTTCTTTTTAATATAATGTTTGCGGCAGGAATTCCATTGCCTGTTTCTGCATTTACGATCTTTCCCGCTACATTGGTACTGTTTTGCTGACTGTACAGAGGGTTTATACCCAGTAATATCGTAAAAAGTATTGTAGTATAAAGATACCTGTAATTCATAGATCCCTATTTTTGCTTATAATTATGCAAAATTGCGAAAACTATTTTAAAAAGTATCTAAAGTTGAGGAGTGCATATAAAACCGGTATATGAAATATATACAGTAGTTATTGGCTAAGCAAATTGGCTGGTTTTAATACCCTTGAAACTATAGTAGAATTGAATAAGAAGATGTGCTGATGAAGAAGAAAATTGTCCAATCTTACGGACTTCACGGACTTCACGGACTTTAGTTCACTCTAAGTACTTAATGTGAAAAAGCTCATCAAAGCCGGAAAACCATCCCCTAAATATGGTAATCCGGCTATTACATGATGAGCACCCTAAATAAATGCTTTTACAGTACTTTATTTTTTAATGATTTTTATTGCCTTTTGTGTTTGATCAGATTGAAATGTTAAATAATACATTCCTGATTCTAATTCATTTGTATCAATTCTGTTTGATCGATTAGAATCCAATGTGAAATTTTTGATCAAAATGCCTGCAGCGTTATACAGACTTGCCTGTACGTCCTCCTTGAAAGAATGCCTGATAGATAGCTCTGTATCAAACGGGTTGGGAAATACACTTAAATTTTGGGAAGTATTATTTTTAAATTCAACTGTTTTCGTATCTGACACCTTAAATGTTCCGTCTTTGTCTACTTGTTTTAATTTGTAGTAGTTAATTCCTTCTGTAGGACTGTCATCGAAGGATTCGTAGTGCAGGGCACTTGAAGATTGATTTGCCGCATTGACCATTGCAATTGTTTCAAAGGTATAGCCATTCGCAGATCTTTGCACTTCAAAATAATCTGAATTAATTTCTGACGCTGTTTCCCATGTCAATTCTACTCCTGAAGTTGATTGCCTGGCATCAAAGGATGTTAATTCTACCGAAAGTACAGAAAAAATCAATCCGGCATCTGAGAACATGTAATCTTGCCCTCCTGAAAGTTGAACTTCATCAGTCATACCATTTTGAGGATTTGCCTTGCTGTCGTTTTGACCATTACCCATATTTTTGGTGGTGAATATATATTCTGCCGGATTCATAAATTTCACCTGGTACATTCCATTGGGTAAGTCAGTGAATAGATACTTGCCGAATGCATCAGTATATTGATAAATATCAGTTTCCTGACCATCTTTGTATAGAATTACTTTTACTCCTGGCATTCCCGCCTCGGAACCATCGTCCTGTATCCCGTTTTTGTTTTTGTCAATCCAAACAAATGAACCAAGAGAATTGAATTGTTCACATGTTTTTCTACTTTCAATTAAACCAAAAGTTACATGGCTGATGGCATGTTTGTTACCGCTGGAGATGGTGTAATACCAAATGGAAGTCCCGTCCCCCAAATCTTTCCATCCATTGAATTTAGCTGAATGGCCACCTACTTCAAATTCATCTGTTACGTCCTCGCATTTTTGTAAACCACTTACACATCCGGGCTGGTAAGTTCCTATTTCTGTGAAGTTGGTGTTACAGCTATTATTTTCTTCCAGGCAGACTGGACCAGCAATTGAATAGATGTTACATTGTGTTTTTCCTCCGGTTTTGAGATTTAAGAGTACTTCTCCACAACATACGGCACCGTCTACTTTTACGTAAATGTGTTTGGTCTCTCCGTCATTGAATCCTTCATCCATTTTAATAAGACCTAGGTTCGAAGGATATGTGCAAGATCCATCGCTGAATTCTGTTTGACCAGATGGTTCATAACAGCAAGGCTCTTTTTCAAGAATTATATAGTTATCTCCGGAAGGAAACGCCTGATAACAGTCCTCATAGCTATAGTCCTCGTCACAACCATAATCTAAAAACTTTTTGATGCGGTACTTTCCTGGCGCAAGGTTTGAAAATTCAGGGCTATTGGAATACGTTACTACCCATCCTTCATTGGGTTGGTCATATTTATATAATCCGTACCTGAAACAAGCGTTTATGGGAGCCTCTTCTTCAGAAGGTATGCCGACAATGACCCCATCATTTTGGTCGCATGATGGATTGGCTTTATCAATTTCCATAGAAATCTCTACACAAGGGCATGGCTGGTCCTCCAAGAGTATGTACTCACTGTTGTTTTCAGGAAACCTTTGATCACAATTATCGATTTCAAAGTCGCCATCACAGTTTTTATCCTGGTATTTTTTAATAGCGTATTTACCGGGAGAAAGGTCAGTAAATACAGGGGTTTCCTGATTTATTTTCACCCAATCTCCGCTGCCATGGTCATCATATCTGTATAATGCGTATCGAATACATGCCCCATTCGGTTCTTTTTCCTGGGAGATCGTTCCCGTTATGGATCCGTCTTTTTCTCCGCATGATGGATCAACCGTTTCTATGGATAGTGATATATCTTCACATGTTGAAGAGGGAGGTTCACTTAAGCATCCATTAAATAAGTTATGGTGTCCTTCAATATTTCCAATTAAATTTTTAGCTATTATAGAACCGTTTATTTGACTGTAAGTGGTAGATACAGACGCCTTAGGAGCTAATATGGTGCCGTTTGCACCGCTGGAACCTATAGTCAATGAACTCGCCTCAAAATAATTGAATATAACCTTTTTGGCCTGTGATTTGTCAATAAACTGTTGACCATTAAAACCAATATTTCGACTACTTCCTTCAATATTAATAAGAACAGTAGAACCGGAGGGTACATTAAGCTTTAATTCTTTAATATCCTCACTGATCAAAAAGACGTTCATATCTTCATTTGTACCTGTAAGGGTTAGATTGCCAGACCAACCTACATTGTCTGCTGTGCCGTTGGCGGGAATTTCAGCCAATGATGCGGAAAGGGAATTTAGTTCTGATTCTAACTGGGAAAAGTCTATGGGAGTAATTTTTTTTACTTCCCCATTGGGAATCCCATATCCGGATCCATTGAATGAATTTCCGTATGCAGCGTGTCCACCATTGATTTGACCGTTAGTGAAGGTAAAATCTTTACCTACAATAATGGCGTACTCACCGGAGACATTTGAGGAATTAACGGAATAATTGGACAAATTTGCGTTTTTTCCTACTGCTATTCTACCTTCTGAGTCAGTATTGGAAAGGGTAAGGTCTTTAAAAATAAAGAAATTAAACTCTCCAGCTATTCCTAGACCGCAGTCATCGGAAAGTACGGGTGGGGCGGATAGTACATTTTTAGAGAAGAAAGTTCCTTTTGGGTTTAGCTTATGGGGGTTGTTTTCGTAAGTGTTCAAGTTATTGGTATTTGCAAATACATAAACTTGAGAGATCATTGATATTGCAAATAATTGCAAAATGGTAAGGGTAAACTGTTTCATTTAGAGTTGTTTTAAAATTATTAGGGAATTTTAAGTTATAGCATACCCATGGCTAATTTGACCTAAAGTCAAAAAAGTAAACACAATAATCAATGGTAACCCATTAATTTCAATATGAAATTTGGTATGCTAACATGCGAGAAAAACTAGCATTGTCAGATGCTGTCTTTCAAATGTTAAAAAATGAGATATAACCTGGAAAAAGATAAAGAGATATACTTTACCTTAAGATTTGAAATTTAATAAGAAAAGGGAAATTCTAAATTAGATAAGAGTTAGAATTTAAAATACCAATTACAAGTACACCCTCTAAAGGGTATTTTAAACTATAATCAAATTAATCTTAGAAATCTCGATTTTAACTCATAAACATTCAAAATCAAGTCAATCTATTTTTTGTTTTTTTCTCTATAAAAGTTGTTTTAGTTAAATAATTAAATTCTTATCGCCTAAAGACTGTGATTCATATACCACACTTTAGTAATACAAAGATAAACATAATTTTGTTTAAAAGAAATATTTTTTTTGACTTTCGGTTAAAAAATGAATATTTAACGTTCTTTAACAAAAAAAGGTAAGCATACGTTATATTTTCTATTTTTTATAAGATAACCACAATACCTGTGGAAGATGTTCACCTGAGGGACTTACTCTGGTGGAGAGTTCTTGTATATTATGGAAATAAGAACCCAGGAAAATATCGGTGTATCCGTCATTGTCGAAATCTCCCAGGTCCATAGTCAACCATTTTCCATAAGCGGCCTGGTCCATATAGTGGGCCGTATAATCTAAATTGCCAGAATTTTCCAGGTATACAAATCCTTTAGTAGGATGGTTTGTGTTGTCATAAAATGCAATACCTGCAATATCAAGGTCGCCATCGTGATCAAAATCAGCAGCCATGGATTTGCTGCAACCGTACATGGGGAAGAGATAAACCTCTTCAAAACGGTTGCTGCCTTCACTGAGGTAAATCCTGATCCCGTGGTAGGGTTTTGGCACATATCCTATTTACCCCTATTCTATGTTTTCCTTTATTTGATAATGTTCTATGATTCTGAAGGGGGAAAAAGGTATTATAAATGTTTCAAATTGAAAAATTTAAAGTGTCATTAGACTTAGATTGTTGAGGAATCCTTTTATACTGATTCCTAATTTTAGTCATCACTTATCCAATGCTACCATTCCTCCCCATTACCTAGTTGATGAATGAGTTGCATACAATCTCTGCATTGTTGTATTTAATTTGAATTATCTGATAACTGTTTACTGATTTTATTCTAGTTATTTAATAGTGTCTTCAAATGGATGGTGAGTATAAAGTATTAAGGATAACTGCACCTTTGCTTTTATGATAATTATATCGGGCGATTTTGACATTATGGTTTAGCGTAATATTGCAACAATTATTTCTTATCGAGAAGAGGTGGGACTGGGTGAAAATAGTTTATAACAATTTTCATTTCATGAAACTACTAAAGCCAATCTACAGGTGGGGAAGGACAAATGTAAAAAAGCAGGCCAGGAGAATTCCTGGCCTGCTTTTTAATGAATATAAATGTTGATCTGTTATTTAGGTCCTGCTCCGTATTCGGGGTCTTCCAGGTCAAACCACAATCTTTCCGCATTTAGAATGGTAGGATTAGGGTCACCTGTTGTGAAACCTTGTTCCTGGACTGATTTTAATTGATTATCGTAGTTAATATCATCAGGAGTAGGGGTGCCCACAGTAAATCTTCGTGGGATAGGCATTGAATTGCCGGAAGAAGTAAATTCTTCCCATGCCAGGTAATCACTCCCTTTCTTAGGTACTCCAGAACGTCTTACTGTTGCCCACAAATCACTAGGTGTATTCATGAAATTAATGTATTGTTGAATATAAATCTTTTCCAAACCATCTGTACTAAGATCATAAGCAGGATTCTGCAATAGACTTTCTATTTCGCCATCGCGCAAGTAAGTTGCTGCTTTATCAGCCATATCTGCATCTGTATAGACCGGATCAGAAGAATAATATGGTAATTGATTATTTTCTGCCAGCAAATCTGCTCTTTTAACGGATAATTCAACACCCCAATTCAGATATTCCTGTGCTGACTTAGGCAAATTAGCTCCTAATTGTTTGAATTCAGCTAAGTATAAATTTGCTTCAGCGGAACTACCCAAAATTATATTTAAAGGTGGGTCATTGTCTCTTAATTCAATTACGCGACCGCCAGGTTTCGTTGGGTAGGTATAGTTATACGTGGTTCGTGTTAATTTTTCCTGATATAGAATGGTAGAAGAATAAGTTTTTTCAACACCATTGGCAGCTATTCTGTTGTAGGCAGATTGATTGAAATAAATATCATTCGCAGGATCCTGTGTAGCGTCGGGAGATACAGGGGCTCCGTGGTATCTTACCCACGGCTCACCGGGACCATCCCATCCCTCAAAATTTCCATTTTCGTCATATTGGACTAAAGGCTCAATAAATGGGGGTAAATCTTGTCCTGCATCAATAAATGCTTGGACAACCTCGCCATTGAAATCATTCTTTTTGAAAATAAAACGCAATCTGGGATCTTGGTTTTGCAATAGGAAGTCAACCAGTCTTTTATTTCCATATCCGATCCACATGCCGTTTCCAGTTCCAAAATAATTTATACCACGTTGATAGATGAAATCATCGTCAAGCCCATCCAGATATCCGGCGGGAGAATTCACTACCTCTTCAGCAATTGCCAACGCTTTCGACCTGTTCTTATTGACAAGTCGTGCAGCAATTTTTAATTTTAGTAAATTACAATACTTTGCCCATTTACTGTAATCTCCCTGGTAAATTACATCCTGATTTGCAAGAGTCAGCTGATTTTCTGTATTGGATAAAACCTCTATAGCACCATCCAGTTCCTCTAGCCAAATATTAAACAATTCTTCTTGTGAGTCGAATTCAGGTGTAAGCAATGGTGGGTTGGTATAAGGAGCGAGCCCTGCTTCACTATAAACCATCGAACCTGTAAGGTCTGTATTTGTAAGTGCGGGAGTTATTTGAATTGGATACGTAATTGCTTTTAGGGCTTGTCGAGTAGCTTGATCTTCCTCAGACATGTCATCAATCCTCATTCTCACATCCATTGTTTGTGGGAATAATCCTCCGTAAATGCCCTGGCTTCCATAAGGTCCCATAACATTAAAATCGGCATTATTGCCATCTTGGATAGTAGTTACCTGAGTCCATGGGAAGATATATTGGAAATTTGAATAGAACCAGTTGGTATAATCATTACTATACATTTGTTCTATAGCCTTGGTAATTGAGTACCTCAAATCCGGATCTGAAAGGGTAGAAGGATCTGAGTTCAGTTCGGCAAATTTATCTCTGTCACAGCTTCCGAAAAAGAGTGTGAGAATTAATAGTATAAATATATTTTTATAATTCATTTCAATACGGTTTTATTTGATTAAAAATCAATACTTAGTGTAAATGTATAATTTGCAGAGTATGGAGTAAATGAGCGCTCCCGGAATGAATCACTACTAGTGGTACCCCGGAAACTTTCAGGGTTAAGATTGTTAGGTAGTGAATTATACAAATAAGCTAGATTCCGTGCATTAAAAGCTAAGTAGAGACTTTTTGCACCTACTTTCTGAGCTAGGATTTTAGGAAATGAATATCCCAGCGAAATATTTCTAAGTGCAATATATTTGACTTCATTAAACCAATTGTCGTTAATAACACCTGAACTCCAGGCACTATTGAAATACGTATTAAAGCTGGCGTGGGTGGGTTCAACAAAACCAGCGTCATAAGCTTCTTGATAGCTCATTCCGCCTACATCTACTTGTTCACCACTAGGTGCAGTTACTTTTTGTCCTTCAGCAAAAACACCATCTGGAATCATGCCGTCATGATAAGTCCTGCCTTTTGTGTCTTCGTATTCACTTGTCCAGGTAATACCTCCGTGCTCTTCATCTCTATTGGCCAAAGAGGTCTGCAGATAGCCATACGCAGTACCATATTTATTCGAGTAAGAAGCAATGTGGCCACCAAATCGAGCATCCAGTAGAATCGATAAGTTGAAATTTTTATACTTGAATGCATTATTCCAGGAACCTTCAAAATCAGGGTTAACCTTTCCTATTTCCTGAATTTCATTACTTCTGGTATAGAATGCACCACGACGGTCATCAGCCCAGGTCAAAATTTTATTTCCATTTCCATCTTCCAGGGGCTTTGTATCGGACATTAATACGCCGTATTCACCATTTTCAAATGCTACTGACCCTACACGGAAATTACCATAAGCTACATCACCTCCCAAAGCCTTGTAATCACCTACTTCATCTCTTAGGTCTGACACTATGGTGGTATTGTTCCAATAATTAAAAGTGGTTTCCCATTCAAAGTCTCTAATTTGGACAGGAATTACACTTAGAGATAGTTCAAATCCCTTATTAGTCAACGTACCAATATTGGTAAACATACTTCCAAATCCAGTAGCTGATGGGATTGGAATAGTTCCTATTTGATTAGTAATGGATTCATTGTAATATGCAATATCAGTACTAATTCTTCCTGTAAATAATCTGAAATCAAGTCCTACTTCTAGGGAATTTTTCTTTTCAGGCCTAATGTTAGGATCTACCAAAGTGGTTGATTTAGTGTTGCTATAAATGAAATTACCGCCGGCTAACTCAATGGTCCCCAATGAATATCCATTATTGATGGTATAGGGATTTGTATCGTTTCCTACCTGGGCAAATGACGCCCTTAGTTTCCCAAAAGATATTAAATCAGGTAATTCGAATGTTTCTGATAATATCCAGGACGCGCTAATAGATGGATAGAAATAAGAATAATTTCCAGTTCCATTGGTATATATCAAAGTAGACGACCAGTCATTTCTTCCGGTAATATCTAAATATAATTGATCTTTCCACCCTAGACTTGCCAGGAAGTATAAGGAATTTATTTGTTCTGTTCCATTGACAGCACCCTCTGTTCTAAGATTTCTTTTTGAATTGCTGAGATAAAATCTACCCGGGACAATTAATCCACCGTCTGTCCAGGACCTTGTGAATTGATTTTGTCGGTCCCAAATTTCTCCACCTAGAATTAAGTTAGATGTTAAATCTCCCCACTTTTTATTGAGATTAGCGGATAATTTTCCTGTACGGGCTATTTCCTGATCATTTCTCAATTCATATGCTCCTCCATCCATTGCATAGCCTGAACCCAATGCCTTTCTTTCATAAAATCTGGAGTAAAAATTCATATTGGCCTCAGCGGAAACTGATATCCAGTCCGCAAGATTGGCAGTTAGTCTTACAATTGGACGAATAACCTGTTCTTTACGGGCAAAATCGTTAAGGTTGTATTCAAACCAAACATTATTTCCTGGTACAGAAGCAAATTCATCGCCATAGTTGCTATTAGGTGTTCCACCATGAGGCGCTTGATATACATCGCGCTGACTCCATCTTTCAGTGTCATACCAATTTTCCCAGGTCCCGGAAAGGAAATTACCGGAAATATTATTAAACGGATTCTTGGATTTTGACGTAGTAAATGTCATAGAAGCATCGGCTGTTAACCAGGATGCCAGGTTATAGGAACCCTTAAATAATAAAGAGTTTCTATTGAACTCATCGGTAGGCATTATTCCAGTCCTGTGATTGTAGGAATTTGATAAATAAAAATTACCATTTTCATTTCCTCCGCTCAGTGCTAAAGCTGTATTGGAATTTACACCCGTACTATATGCATTCAACATATTGTTGGGAAATGCCTCATACCTTCTGATCGTGCCATCAAAATCTTCAATTGGACGACCATCAAATTTTGGACCGTAACCTAATCCCGATCCTGCATTCTGAATTTTAGACATTACTTGTTGGCCATCTACTTCTCTTGTATAAGCCTGATCTACATCAAACCTATAATAATTACCGTTTTCATCTCTGTCACCGTATCCCACATAACCCGCTAAAGTTCCTGGCCCATAATCATATTGAATATCGGGAGTAGCATAGACATCGGTTATCCCTACACTTTGAGTTACACTTACCCCAATGCCTTGTTGGTTTTTACCATCTTTATTTTTAATTACTATGGCACCATTGATCCCCCTGGAACCGTAAAGAGCCGTGGCAGCAGCACCTTTAAGAACGGATACAGATTCTATATTGTCTGGATTCAGGTTTTTAAGGATGTTCCCAAAATCATTGGCACTTGCACTCCAGTCAGCGCTGGCATTGGAAACCCCTGGTTGAATAATGACTCCATCAATTACAAAAATAGGTTGGTTATTACCTGAATTTAAAACTGATACTCCACGAAGCTGGATTTTATTATTTCCAAATAAACCTCCGTCAGATACACCAATGCTTAAACCAGCGGATTTTCCCTGAAGGGCTTCCACCGGGTTGACAGTATTGACTAAGGAAAGTTCCCTGCCATCTAATTCAGTCATTGCATAACCAAGCGCTTTGGTCTCCCTTTTAATTCCCAATGCCGTGACAACAACTTCATCTAAAGCCAGTCCGGAAGCTAATTGCACGTTGATATTTCCCTGTCCGTTATATTGTATTTCTTGTGATTGAAACCCTACATAGCTAACAATAAGAGTTGGATTTTCCGTTTGCAAGTCCAATGTATACTTTCCTTCAAAATCAGTTACTGTACCATTGTTGTCTGTTCCTGTTTCCAGGACGGAAGCCCCTATAATAGGTTCTCCACTTTCTGCGTCGGTGACGACACCGGATACCGTCTGTGCGGTGATTAAATAGCCGCATAAGGTTGCCGCTATTGTGAATAGAAATCGCATCGATGGCCGAATAATGAAGTCGGCCGGTCGAAGATTCCCGTCAGATGAAATTCTTAAATTTCCCATTTCAACATTTTTTTGTTAACAATCAATTAAAATCACGAGTTAGTTCATTTCAAATACCTAACATACCTTCTTGTTTAAAGATATTGATACTATAAGACCCGAATTTTCAATATTTATCTTGTATATTTCTTGATAAAAGCATCTTTTGATTTTCATTCAAGAGTCAATAAAGCGAAATAAAAAAATCCAAATCTTTTTAAATCTTTTACAAAGATGTTAAAAATAAAATAATTAGTTAAAAATTAATGGGTGATTTTTGTAAAACTCCAATTTTAATCTATAACGATTTGCTCTGAAGAATAATAAATTAGCATACCTGTCTGATCGTTTGTGAAATAAAATGTCATAAATCAAAGATGGAAATATTGATTTATTGTTTGAAATTGCTTTCTTTGAAACATTATTATGTGAAAGTGATTATCCTGAGAATGCGAAGGATGTTATAATATGAGTAAAGACTTTAACAGTTTTGAAATAAAAAGTCGTATTGGATTTATCAAATTCGTGGACAAACATTATGTGCGATTGTATAAATACGGTTTTACAATCACACATTTGGAGTATGTAGTAGAAGATAATGTGCAGGAAGCGTTTTTAATTCTTTGGAAAAAAAGGAACCAAATTCGCAATCCCCAGGCCGCTTTCTTCTATTTGATGAAAACTTTGAAGTCCAAAGTGATTAGGGACCTGGAAGAATATAGAAAATACTTACCGGAGGACATTTTGCCTATCGAGAATTTAAAAAGTGAAAGTCCGGAGCAAATCTGGATACATGCAGAATCTGAAAACGAAAAACTGCAATTATTAAAGTTGAACCTCACAAAGCTACCTGACAAACAAAGACATATTATTACCCTTCACTTTCTGGAGCAAAAATCTTTTGATGAAATTTGTAAAATTATGAATATCGGTAGACAAAGTGCTTATAACCTAATGAGCCGTTCATTGAAAAATTTGAAGAGTAAGTTTTAGCACACGCTGTAAGCGAAGTGGAGCCTGAAATGAGCTTTGTCCCTGGTAAATAGATGTCTTGTCAAAATTGAACGTCATGAATAATTTTGTATGCCAGAGATTCGCATAATAAAGTTGTGGAATTGTCTTAAATAGTAAGGATGGAGCGCTTGTTCAAAGCTGGTATGCGAAGAATACCAATCTTTCATTTATTTCCATTGTATTTGTTCGTCGAACAGACATTCAAATAAAGTTTTTTTTGGTATTGAACCTGATAGTCAATTGTTTACATAGGTGGCTTCGTTTAATTTTTAAAAAAAAACTCTATTTACCTATTAGATTTTGCTTACCCAATGCTCATTATAACTAGATAACGAGAAAATATATGGATAAGAAATATACAACAGAAGAAATACTTCGCGATGAAGAATTCCTCAGATGGATGAAAAGTGATGAGGGAATGGGAGATAATGTCTGGCGTATTTATGCTTCCCAAAGTGAAGAGAAGTTTCATCAAGTGCAAAGCGCAATAGACCTTTACAATACATTTTACGCTGAAAAAGAAGATTTTGACCTACAAAGGATTGAAGATCAAAAAGGTAAATTGATCAATGGAATCAAATTTCAGGATCGATTGCGAAAAGTACGAAATGCAGGAATGATTGTAAGTAGTATAGCCGTGATAGTTTTGGGGGTTTGGTATTGGGGGGGTGATAATCCACCTGAAGAGATGATAGTCGAAGAATATACTTCCCATGAAGAGAAAAACATTATGAATATAGTGAGTAATAAGGAAGACGGTAGGGTCAAACCCGTAGAGCTTCCCGACCATTCCTATGTTTTTTTGGACCCCGGGAGTTCAGTGCGGTTCAATGCATCTTCTTTTGGTGAAATCAGGGAATTGGATCTAGAAGGTAGTGCATTTTTTATTGTTGAAAAACAAGAAGGCGCTCAATTCATAGTAAATTCTGAACATTTTGAAACAACAGTATTAGGTACTGAATTTTATGTAAGTGATAAAATGGTTGATCCCGAATCTTTTGTAAAAGTTACAGAGGGGCGGGTAAGTGTGAAAAATAAAAGGGGGGATACCGTAGAACCGGCTTCAGAAATGTTGACCCAAATGGAAAGTATTCATCTCAAAAAAGAAGATCTCTCTATTTACCGTAAATCCGAGGATCTAAATTTATTGATGAATAGCGATCAGAGGATGCATACTAAATCTTACAAAAACGAGTCCCTTGATACGGTATTTACAGACCTTGCACGGCAATTCAAGATCGTAATCAAATACGACAAAGAACAACTTCAGGATTGTACTCTAACAGCATCATTTGAGGGTAAGAAGTTGGACGAAGCATTATATATAATTTGTAGACTTATGAATGCCAGTTACCTAGAAGATGACGGGCAGATAGTAATATTTAGTAAAGGTTGTTGAAAAGAAAATATATGGAATTATGGATAATAGGTACAAAATGAGTTTGATTTTATTTTTGTGGGTATTGGTTAGTAATTTTTCACCTGCTCAGGGAGGGGAATTACGAAATGACCAGGGGATCCTGGATTACAAAATACAGATTGACCTATCAAACGCAAGTCTGGAGGAAGTATTAGATAAAATTGGGTTGGTCTCTCATGTTGAATTCTTGTACAGCCCGCAAAGGATTAACAGCCAACAGAAATTGGATGTGTATGCTGATAATGAAGTCTTAAGTCAATTCCTGAACAGGGTTTTAGGAAGTTTGGATATAACTTATGAAGTAATAGAAGGTACAAACCAGATTATGCTATTCAAAACAGAAAAAGTCGATCAATTGGCATCAGCTGTTTCTTTTCAGGATAGATTAAGGGCTAACCGGTTGAATTTTGACAGGACAGTAAACGGTACGGTTACTGATTCGGAAGGGAACCCCCTGATAGGAGCAAATATTGCTGTTAAAAGCAGAGCTGGACTGGGAACTGTTACTGACTTTGATGGCAAGTATTCATTGGAGATTCCGAATGGTCCAATTACATTAGTGTTTTCCTATATAGGGTATGAAACAATGGAAGTAGATGTAATTGATCAAGAAGTGGTAAATGCTGTTTTATCGGAAAACGCATCACAATTGGATGAGGTAGTTGTTGTGGGGTACGGTACACAAAAGAAGAGTGATTTAACGGGTGCCGTATCAAGCATTAACAGTGAAGATTTGACGAATTTTCCCGCTACTGGTACCGTGCATGCTTTGCAGGGGAAAGCTGCTGGTGTGATGGTTCAGTCTACTAACGGTGAACCCGGAGGAGATTTTAAAATCAGGGTAAGGGGGTCAACATCTATCAATGCAAGTAGTAACCCGCTATTTGTAGTTGACGGGTTTGTCGGTGGAACCATGCCTCCACCTGAAGATATTGCATCAATAGAGGTTCTAAAGGATGCATCAGCTACTGCTATTTATGGATCCAGAGGTGCCAATGGGGTGATTATGGTTACTACTAAATCCGGTGCCAATGGGGTTACAAAGTTTAATTACAATACGTACTACAGCTTTCATAAAGAAATTGGGCGTTTGGATCTTTTAGGGGCAAGGGATTTTGCAGAGTATATCAATGATGCTAGAGATGCCGAATTTTATGATTTAAGTTCTATAAATGTCAATACAGACTGGCAATCATTAATTTTTAGGCCGGGTCATGCCCAAAATCATCAATTATCCGTTTCGGGGGGCGGAACTAAGGTAAAGTATTATGTTTCGGGAGTATATTTTGACCAAAAAGGGGTAATACAGAATTCAAGGTATGACAGATTTTCCCTAATATCAAATCTTGACTTACAGGCTTCGGATAAGATTAATTTGAAATTAAATACGTCAATCCGTTCTTCAAACAGAGATGGTATACCCACCCAGACTGGGGGTATCGCTGCTAATTCCGGAGTTGTATCAGCAGCACAGCGTTTTGATCCGAACCAGGGAATAATTGATGAAGATGGCATTTATACTAAAAGTAGAGTTGGTATTGCCGCATTTGAAAACCCGATGGCTATTCTGGATGGCCGGGAAGAAGGAAATGTGCAAAATAATATTCAATCTAATTTGCATGCTACAATCGATTTATTCAACAACTTTGTTTTTAATTCCACCTATGGGTTGAAGATCGAAAATGTGAGGAATGGCACCTACAATAGCCGGATAACAAACCAAGGGGAAAATACCAATGGACAGGGTTCATTGCAATTTATAAAGAGAGTTAATTTCCTGACAGAGCAATATTTTAATTATAGTCCGGACCTTGGAGAAAAGAATAACCTGATATTGACTGCCGGATATTCTTACCAGAGATTTAACAACGAGTCATTGAACGCTTCCAATACCGGATTTATATCCGATGCATTGGGATTTTGGAATCTGGGGTCGGGTACGACATTGATTTCTCCTTCCTCCAGTTATGGAAAGTCCGAAATTGCATCTTTTTACGGAAGGGTAAATTATAGTTTTGAACAAAGGTATTTATTAACATTTACGAGCAGATATGACGGAGCATCTCAATTCAGTAAGGAAAATCAATGGTCCTTTTTCCCCTCAGGTGCCTTTTCATGGAATATTAGTAACGAAAGATTTTTTCCAACCAATAATTTAATAACAAATCTTAAATTGAGAACAAGTTATGGCCTGACCGGAAACCAGGGAATATCTGCATATCAATCTTTGGCGAGATTGTCTACAACGTATTTTATATTAAATAACAGCCCGGTAAGTTCCGTGAGACCTACATCTATAGCCAATAAGGATCTTACCTGGGAAACAACGGGCCAATACAATTTAGGCTTGGATTTGGAATTATTTTCAGGGAGACTTAATCTTACAGGTGAATATTATTATAAAAAAACACGTGACCTGCTTTTTAATGTTCCGATTCCTTCCTTTTCTGGATTTCAAAACCGTCTGGAAAATATTGGCAAAGTAGAGAATAAAGGCTTTGAATTCCAATTAGACTATAGGGTGTTAACAGGTGATTTTAATTGGAATACGGCTTTTAACATCACCTTTAACCGGAATAAAGTGTTGGAACTTCCGGGAGGTGTTGATATTATTTTTTCAAGTGCACCTAGTCAACCTTCAGCGGTACCCAATTCAATTTTACGCGAGGGAGAGCCCGTAGGGTCATTTTTTGGATATGTATATGAAGGTGTATACCAGGAAGGAGATGAATTTATTCCTGGAGGAAGTTTTGAAACTTCTCCGGGAGGTGAAAAGTTTGCGGATCTAAATGGAGATGGGATTTTAAATTCAGATGATCGTAAAATTATAGGGGATCCAAATCCGGATGCGATTTGGGGATTCAATAATGATTTTACTTATAAAGGAATTTCACTCAATCTTTTTTTTCAGGCTTATACGGGGGCAGATATGCTTAATATTGTTCGAATGGAATTGGATCGTCTTAGTGGTAATTCCAATGCAACAGTAAGGGCATTGGATAGATGGACACCGTCCAATACAGAAACCAATGTACCAAAGGCTACTTCAGACAGGGCTGCCAGGACTTCTACAAGATTTGTAGAAGACGGATCGTATATCAGATTGAAAAATTTATCGCTGGGATATAACTTGCCAACACAATTGATTGAAAGAGCAAAATTAAATAGTACCCGTATATATTTCAGTGCCCAAAATATACTGACTTTTTCCGATTATTCCGGGGTAGACCCTGAAGTTGCTTTCAGGTCCAGTAATACAAATATAGGTTTGGATTTTGGTAGCTATCCAAATACCCAATCATTCACCTTAGGACTTACTATCGGATTTTAAAACCTACATAAAATTAAAAATCAAATGAAGAATTATATTTTTTATGTTTCCGCAATAATCACGGTCTTCATTCTTGGTTGCACATCCCTTGATGAAGATCCAAAAGGCTTACTGGCGCCGGAGGGTTTTTTTAAATCGCCTTCAGATGTAGAAGCAGCCATTCATGGAGCTTATGCCGAATGGGTGACTACTCAAGTGGAAAAATCATATCTATTGGCCTTGATGCTGAGAGGGGATATGGTAGATGTGGGAGACCGAAATACATTGAGTGATAGAATTGCTATTAACGATTTCAGCATGGATGCCAACAATCGATTGATACAGGAAAGTTGGGACCGTCTGTTTCAATCTGTATCAGCAGCAAACTCGGCAATAAAGGGGGCCAGAATTATAGCCGCTGATGAAGATATTAAGAATGAATTAGAAGCTAAAGCCCGGTTTATCCGTGGATTTACTTATTTTCATTTGGTCCGGTGCTTTGGAGCTGTTCCTTATATGGATGAGCCCATTGAAAGTGCAGAAGTATTAGATGCTATTGACCGCACGGAAATTGAAGAAGTTTATAACTACATTATAGATGATATGGTTTTCGCAAAAGAACACTTGCCTATTTCTAACCAGGGAGATGCTAGAAATATAGGTACCCAGGGAAGTGCCTCAACTGTCCTGACTGATATTTATCTGACATTAGGTAGATATGAAGAAGCAGCTTCCGAAGGCAGACAAATTATTCAAAATCAGGAATTATATAATTATGGTCTGGAGCCTAATTATCAAGATCTTTTTAACGCAAATTTGGCTGGTACTCTAAAAGAACCTATTTTAACCATTGATCTTAAAAACGATCTGAACCAGGGTGCCTACAATCAAAAGGACGGAATGATTAATCTTACAAGAATCAGGGATTATGCCCCCCGGAGCTTGTCTGTTGCTGTTCCTTCTCTAATGGTTTATACTGATTGGGATTCAAGAGACTACAGGAAAAAAGTCAGCTTTGAAGATTCTGTAATTGTCGATGGGGTAAAAACAGCTTTGACTGCGACTAATTTTCGGGTGCCTAGACCTCATATAGCAAAATATTTTCGGTTCCCCGGACCTCAGGAAGCTGGGGATGATCGTTCCAGTGACCATCATTATAGTTTGTATCGGTATGCTGATGTACTGCTGATGACAGCAGAAGCTATTAATGAAACAGAAGGGCCTGGAGGTGAAGCTATTGGCTTGGTCAATCAAATTAGGGAAAGGGCCCGGTTCAATGGAGAGGAAGAAACAGATTTTCCTGTAAATGTTGATAGCCAAATTAATAGGGAGGAACTCAGAGATATAATCCGGGAAGAAAGAAGATTGGAATTTGCTTTTGAATTCAAAAGATGGTTTGATATAAAAAGATGGGAATTATTAAAGGAAACATTTGAAACAGGTGATGATTTGTTTGAACCTCATAGCGTTGATGAAACGAGAGATTATTTATTTCCGGTCCCCCAGACAGAAATCGATGTGACAGATTTTGAACAAAATCAAGGATATTGAGTGTCCTGACAAGGATTGAACAAAGGAAAAGTTCTTTGTTTATTACTTATGCTGAGTAAAAGATGAG
>NZ_JAJSLW010000032.1 GCF_021729145.1 Membranihabitans maritimus
CTTGAGGGGGTCAATACTCCGGATTGACGGGGTCAGTATAAATCGGAACTAGGGGGTCAATACGACCGGATTATACACTTAATGGAAGCTTTGAAATACTTCCCCATTTCCACAACCACACAAGCAGAAGAAGACATTTTTAAAATCAACATCTCTTCAAAAGTGCAAGACTGAAATTCTGAAATCAAATTATTTGTCCGGTTGTGCCAAAGACACGATGTACGAATGATTTTAGTCGGCGGAGCCGTAAATTTCTATAAATATCAAAGACATTCCGCTGATGTCGATTTCTGAATCGACACCACTGAAGAAAACCTCAGGAATCTTGTCAATCTTTTCAAGGATATGGAATACGATATCGAAGAATTCCCTGTCCAAGTAAAGGAACAAAAACAATATATATCGATTAAATTTTCCCCGGGATAACTGAACCTCGAGCTAATTACAAAGTTTTCTCTTGGAAAATGTTTTGAAGAAGTAATAAGGGATAGCGTAAAAACTAAACTTGAAAAAATCGAAGTTCTCAAATGGAGTGTTCTCTCTTATGATGACCTCATTGATAGTAAAATCGGGTTGCAACGGCCAAAAGACCTGCTAGACATAAAAGAATAGGAAAGAATTCGCAATGAAAAAGGATAATCGACAGCGTGATGCAAGGATGAAACCATATCGTAAAATAACCCCACTCTACAGCCACCAAAACAATACCAGGACTACCATCCTGGCGACATAATAATGTGACATATATTCCCTGATAGACTTAATAGCTTTTACCATCTGCGAATTAACCGTTTGATAAGAAACACCCAAATATTCAGCAGTCTGGTGATAAGAAAGTCCTTTAACTTTACAAAGTTGATAAATTTCTCTTCTCCTGGGAGGAAGTGTATCAATAGCCCTGGCCAAATGCCCCTGTACTTCCATACCTTTCACGTTTTCCCATACATCATTGTTCGACTGAATCGCCTGGGCTTTGATCTCACTAAGAATTTCTTTTTCTTTTACGGTTCTACGCAATTTATTCAATGTATGGTTTCGGGTAATCGTAAATAGAAAACTTTGTAATTTCTTTTCATTGGAGTAATCAATGTCCATTTCGCATACTTTGACAAAAACATCCTGAACGATATCTTCTGCTATATGCGGGACTTTTACAAAGCTCAATGCAAAAGCATAAATCCTTTGTTCGTATGCTTCGTACAAATAGTGTAATTGTTGTATGTTCAGAGAGTCAGATTCCAAGAGTCAAATAATTTTCTTAATTACAACAAGATTGAAAATTGCTAGTAAAGTTCATTAAAACTTAATACTCAGCCATAGAATTTACTTTAACATTAGACCTGAAAAGGGTTCTAATATTATTAATAATTCTATTTTTAAGTATATAATTGTTGGTTAAAATAAGTAAAGCAAAATCCGTATTTAATCTTATCATATCTAAATTACGAATTTTTTTGAAAAGAATCATATATCAAAAAATAAAGAGCCATTCCTTAATAGATAAGAAACGGCCCTTTTTTATCAACCCCTCTATTAATTACTCTATTGTAGACTAATATAATGAATACTTTTCACAATAGAAATTTCTAGTTACCATCCCGGATTTTGATTAAGGCTTGAATTTAATGTCAGTTCATTGGTTGGAATGGGAAATAAATAATCCCGATTTTCATCAAATGAAAACCCACTTGGAATTACAGATTGATACCGGTCAATGTAATTATCTGCATCAACTGAAATTCCACTAATTTGATCTTCAATTTCAGGAAATGAAACCCCTTCCACAAATTTAGCCCCTTTCAATCGACTTCCCTGGAACACATGAGCTGCTTTCCATCTCATTAAATCATCAAGCCTAAACCCTTCAAAAGCCAGCTCTACCCTTCTTTCTCTTCGGATTTCATTGATAATAGGTGACAATGATGGAAAATCCCAATCAGGATCTGTAAAACCGACTTCCAGAGTAAGGTCGGGCATACCAGCCCGTTGCCTGAGCAGGTTAATTGAGCGATCCAAATCTTCCTGGGTAAGCGTTCCCAATTCAGCTTTTGCTTCTGCAAAGTTCAACAAAGCTTCTGCATATCGAAACACCATACCATCCACTTCCCCGTATCGGTCAGTGGAGGACCCTGTGTTTTGATTTGGGTCCGTTGTGGAACCTTTTCTAACCATGTATCCGGTGGTAGACATATCTGTAGCACCTTTTTCCAGCGGCGGCGTATTGAACACAACCGGAGGACTTGAATTAATGGACACTTGTCCGGGAGTCCACATGGATTGATTCAGGCGTGGGTCCCTATTTTCTACTACCTGAGAGAGTGTCTGGTCACCTTCATATACAGTACTTACACTGATAGGCATTCCATTTATATCCAGATACGTCTGTACCATAGATTTTGTAATCCCGGTTCCTCTTCCTCTCAAACCGTTTAAATAAGTCCATGCCCAGGTTCCCAGATCTTGTGAAGGATCTACTGTTTCAATTAATAAAGCCTCACTTATACCAGACAGGTCATCCATACCAAATAAATTAAAATAATCATTTGCAGGATCACCCGTAGAAAATAATTGGACATTTTCATTAGAGACCAATTGTTCAGAAGCTTCTGCAGCCAAATTCAAATATTTCTCTCCATTTGAACCTTCTACTCCAAAAACTGTCCCAGCATGGTATTTTTCCCAGGTTCCTTCATAAAGGCAAATACGAGACTTGAACAGTAAAGCACTTTCCTTATTCAATCGTGTAGCTCCGATTTCATCAATACTCTTTAATAAAGAAATGGCCTGGTCCAGGTCTTCCACGATATTATCAACGATGACATTCCTCTGTTCTCTGGGTGCATACAGCCCTTCGGAATCAATATTCAAAACTTCATCATACCAGGGCACATTCCCAAATCGCTTGACTTTATCAAAATAAAGCATAGCCCTGAAAAATAGTCCTTCCCCCATAAAGTGATCGATATCAGCCTGATTACCTTCGGTAACATTTTGTGCATTCTCAAGAAAATAATTTACTTCCCTTATATCAGCCCAGCCCCATCCACCGCCGGTAGCTGGTATAGAACGACTTCCATTCAGTAAGTCGTCGGGTGAAATAGGCATCATATTGTCACTATTATTATCATTATTGGAGTATTCTACATTCCCTCTCAGCATAGGATAGAAGCTATTAATGTACAACTCCATATCTGTAGGTGATGTCCAAAACGTTTTTTCAGTTATCTCATCAAGAGGTGTTTTGTCCAGGACACTGTGGCAGGAAGTTAATAATACACCTGCCATTATATATATAATTAAAGATTTCATCTGTCTAAAATTTGTTGTTAAGTTAAAATTGTACTCGCAGTCCAAAGCTTATGGTTCTTGCCAAAGGATATGCCCGGCTATCACCAATTCTTCCCGATCCGGTAACATCGGAAATTTCCGGATCGAAATTTTCCCAGAGATTGGTAAATGTCATCAAATTTTCTCCAGAAGCATACAGTCGAAGTCCCTTGACAGCCGGAACTGATGTCAATAAACGGCCAGGGATTGTATACCCAAGACTTAGATTCTTTAATCGCAAATAAGCGGCATTTTGTAAATACCTGGTTGAGGTAGCCCGATCCTTTCCAAATCCATTTCGTCCCCCGGCTTCAAGGGGCAGTGGTAAATAACCATTAGGGTTATCCTCAGACCAAAAATCTAAAACAGCTTCAGTTACATTGGAATGCCCCCGACTATTCCATCCCCAGAATAGCGTCGCGTAACTACTCGGCATATAATCTTTTTTACCAACTCCCTGAAATAGAACATCTAGGGAAAACCCTTTCCACGCTATACCACCATTGATGGAATATCTATATCGGGGTTGGCTATTGCCTATAATTTTTCGGTCGCCTGGGTTGTTTACTGTATTATCTCCAATATTAACAGCACCGTCCCCATTTACATCCAGGTATTTCACATCCCCCGGTTGCCAACCCGATCCAAAGTAAGAAAGGTCTACATTGGTAAGATAATCTTCCACTTCACCAGTTGTCTGGAATAAATCTTCCGCTTCAAAGCCCCAAATCTCCCCGATTTCTTTTCCGACATACCAGTCACTTATTACCTTGTTGGGATTGTGGTATTCTGTAATGACTGACCTGTTATCCGAAAGGAGCACATTAACATTATAATTAAAGTCTCCAATCCCGTCTCTCCAGCCGAGTGTCAGCTCCCACCCATTGGTCTTTAACGATGCACTATTGGTTTGGGGCGGGCTTGTTCCCAATACAGCCGGTAAAGCACCGGATGGCCCAAACATATTATCCGTTTGTCTTTCATAAATGTCAAAAGTCGTTGTCAACCTACTACCAAGAAAGGCTAAATCGAGTCCCAGATTTTTGGTTACCGAAGTCTCCCAGGTAATATCAGGACTGACAATACCGGGAATTCCTGCATAATTTGGCCGTGTACCATCTACTATCCATCCAAGCCTGTTACTAATGGGGATATTTGATAAATAGAGGTAGCTACTTACATTCTGATTCCCTAATTTCCCATACGATAATCTGACCTTTAATTGATCCATAAAACTCCCCAAGGAAGATTCCCAGAAGTTTTCACGATGTACATTATAACCGACGGAGGCGGACGGAAAAAAACCAAAACGATCTCCATCCTCAAATTTTGATGACCCGTCGTACCTTCCATTAAATTCAAACAGGTACTTCTCCTTGTAATTATAAGAAAACCGCCCAAAATACCCAAGTGTGCTCCAGGTATCAATAGGGTTATTAGGACCAATGACATCCCCTATCGCAATATCAAGGGAGTTTAACTGATCAGCTATTACATCTCGTTTGGAAGCTACCACTTGAAAATAATCATTTTCTTCCTGTTGATATCCCAGTAATACATTTATATTATGATCATTCAAAAAGTTCTTTGAGTAATCAGCATAAATATTGAAAGATTGGTAGTCCGTCTTTCTGATATCTTTGGTGATTTGATTATTATTAGCCTGATAGGTAATAGAAGGTCTTCCATCCGGTCCGGTCAGCGACCATTTTTTGTAATTCAGTGTTCGGTCATAAAAGATTTTCTTGAACGAATAATCCCCCTTGATGGAGAAGTCTTTTGTCAATGTCAGTTCCGACCTGAAGCTGGTAACAAAATTATTCTCATTATAGGCATTAAACCCATTATTTTCCAACCATCCGGGAAGCAACGCCAATTGTTCTTCTACCAAAACATTGCCTTCATCATCTAAAACTTGTGGGGTTTTGTACGGAGCCAGGGGTGAAAACCTCATAGCATCGTGATATAATCTTCCTCTACTCCCTCCTTCCAGGGTAGCCGGAAAACTGTTATTTTCCTGATAAAACCGAGTGTTATTAGAAACACTCAACCAATCTGTTATTTGTGCCGTAATAAAACCATCAATATTATACCGCTTAAAGCTTTCATTTTCATCTCCGTAGTCCAAAGCCCCTTCGTCTTCAAAGAAACTACCCGCCAGGTGATAGGATATACTTTCACTTCCTCCACTCGCACTTATGTCGTGTTTGTGTGCAAACTCTTTGTCCTTGAATATGATGTCCCACCAATTGGATTCAGCAAACCCCGTATACCACCCGTTGGAAGTACCGGATTGGATTCCCAGCCATTGGTTGGGATTATTGGGATCAGCTTCTGTTTGATAGGATATTTGCCCGGTAGAAAACTGGCGGATTTTTTCCATTTGATCTGCACCTATAGCTACCTGACCACTGAAATTCTGACTTGCAGTATTCAATACATCTGCATAGGTAATTGAATTTACAAAGTCCGGTACAAATATTCTTTTTTTAGATCGAAAACTATTCGAATAGCTTATTGAGAAATCCTGGTTATTACCTCCCTTTTTAGTCTCTACAAGGATTACACCAAAAGCTGCCTGGGCCCCATATATAGCCGTTGAAGCAGCATCTTTAAGGACAGATATACTTTCTATATCATTGGCATTCAACGCCGAAAGTTCAGATGGGGAAGAGCGTACTCCATTAATCAAAATATAAGGACTGGAATTAGATAATGAACCCGTTCCACGAATATTTATATTCATTTCTGCATCTGCAGCTCCACCTGTTGCATTGACATCAACATTGAGGTTGGGAGCCAAACCTTGTAATGCCTGAGTTGCCGTATTTACAGACCTCATCTCGATTTCATCGGAATTAATTTCAGAAACAGCCCCAGTCATATTAATTTTTTTCTGGGTACCATACCCCACGACTACTACTTCTTCCAGTAATTCAGAGTCGGTTGTCAAAATTACAGTGATGTCAGATCTACCTCCTACCTCAACTTCCTGTGCTTCGTATCCAACATAAGAAATTACTAACGTCGCATTATCCTCCACATTAATTATGCTGAATCCACCATCAAAATCCGTCGTTGTTCCTGAAGTAGTGCCTTTTACGCTCACTGATGCCCCGATCAGGGGTTCATTGGCTTCATCCAGCACTACACCTTTCAAGGTATCTACTAAAACCCAATTTCTGAACGTGGAGATCAATTTTTGCACCCCTATCTCCCTTACTCTCTTTTCAATCTTCTCCTGTTCATTACTTTTCAGATTTGTATTTGTCCTCAGATTTCTTAAATCTGAATTGTTGGCATCAGGAACATTGTAAACAGCTACCATACCATCGATCAGATTGAAGTCAAGGCCTAAACGATCAGTTAGATTTTCTAGCACTTCACCTAAATTCCCATTACTGACATCTAATTCCGCTATGGACATTTCTCCTATCGGACTGGCAAATGAAAAAGTAAAATCTGTGCTCGCTTCAATCTCTTCGAACACATCTTTTAATAATGCGTTTTTGAATTTCAAATTTACCTCGTAATCATCTAAAGACTGGGAAACACCATCGTTAGCTAGCAAAAGCCCGGTCATTGTCATAAGAGCAACCATTGTCAAAAATGATATGCGCATAACCACCCAAAAATTGTGAATTAAACATTTTTTTGTAACATTGTACATTGGTTCAATTTTTAATTAGTAATCGATATTTCTAAAAAAAACTTTGAGCTAATCGCGGAAGTACCTCCAATACTTCCGCTCTTATTTTAATACCCATGCCAATTGGTTTTGACCACTTTCTGGAGCTGAAAAATGCCAACCTATCTTAAGAAAGACTTGATGGGACCATCCATTCCTGTGCTTTCCACTGCAAGATCTGCCATATTTCCCAGCCCGGGTTTCCGACAAAACCAAACTGCAAAAGGTATAATTGCTCTTTTTATTTATTCATTGGTTCGAATTTTATAAGATTTTGAATCATTGGTATCTCGATTTATTTCAACTTTCGCTATTAATTCCAAAACCGCGGATATTGACGACCATTCAGCATTCTGAGGTTTAAAAGTTATTCTTCTATTCGACAGCTCGGAATCTTCAAATTCTATATTGAGGTTATATACCTTTTCCAGTTCACGAATAATTGTTCCTAAAGTCTCGTCTTCGAAGCTCAATGCTTCGGACCTCCATTCATCGACTTCCGCGATAAATTGTTCTTTTTTATTTACCTTAAATTCCCCCTTATTATAGAGGAGTTCATCCCCCGGCAATAACAAAAATTCTTCAGCAGACAATACGCTGTTAACTTTTACTTCTCCGGAAGTAACCAATACTTTTTCTCCGGAATCATCTCCATAGGAAAAAACGTCAAAAGAGGTTCCCAATACTTGTATCCGCAAATTTGTCGTATTTACAATAAAGCTCTTGGAGGTATCCCGGACTACATCAAAAAAACCGTGTCCTTTTAATTCAACTAACCGAACAGAATCTCCGAAATTATTAGCATAAGAAATCTGACTATTTCTATTGAGCCATACCGTACTTCCATCCTTCATGCTAACCCTCTTAATTCGTACATCAGTATTTACTATCGTATTCTCTACCTCATCCGTATGATTGAAAAAATATAACCAGCCAAAGGATATTATTACCAATACAGAAGCTGCCATCATCACCAATCGTCTGTAACCATTCCTGTTACCAGATTTTAAATCGGAATTTCTTCCACTGCTAATAATTAGCTCTTCGCTCCTTGATTTCAAATATTCATCCTTAATACCATTTATATATTGGGGATTTCGCCACCTGTCTTCCATGACATATTCCCATTCTTTTGTATATTTCTTATTCTCCAGTATGTCAATCACCCGCTCCCATTCTTCCTCAGAACACTGGTTATTTACAAATTTGTATATTAACTGTATGATATCGCGATTAAACTTCCCCATAGTTAATAAGTGATACAATCGGGATGAAATATACATTTACCCGAAGGTGGATTTTTTTTTGATGATTAAAAAAATTAATACAGGAATAAGGTATTTGGTTACTAGGAAAATCAGAAAATACCATAGGAGATGTAACCATAGTGTAGCAATGAAACTTTATAAAAAAATCAATTAATATAATTTCTACTTCAGAGTAAAAATTAAACCTTTTCAACTTACTGGAATTTATGTGAAGCGATACCCATGATGTTGTCTTTAGTTCAAAATATTGACTAATACAATGGCTTCAACGAACGCCAGGAATTGCATTACTGCTGATTACTTCCACACCCCGTAGACTCATTAGGTTAACAAAAAAAGTGCTTCGTCACATGGATCGAAAGGCATTTTTTAAAAGATTAGATTCAATAACTTACAAACAAAAAAAGGGTTTACCTAATAGTCAATAGATATACCCTTCTAATTTCTTCTTCGTTAATAAGTTATTAACTACCCAAATAATGTTTGAGTAATTTACTCCTTGAAGCCGATCTCAATTTATTTATCGCTTTGTCTTTTATCTGCCGCACTCGCTCACGGGTCAGACCAAATTTATCTCCGATGTCTTCCAGTGACATGGGGTGTTCAACCCCAATCCCAAAGTAAAGTTTCACTACATCACATTGTCTTTCCGTCAAGGTATTCAAAGACCTTTCTATTTCACGTTGTAAAGACTCATTGTATTCGAGGGATTTATCAGTAGAATTGATATTGTCATTCTCCAATACATCCAAAAGGGAATTGTCTTCACCGTCTACGAACGGAGCATCCATCGAAACGTGTCGTGCTGCTACTCCTAATGTCTTCTCTACTTCATCAGCCTGGATTTCTAATTGTTCGGCCAACTCCTCTGAAGAAGGCTCTCTTTCGAACTCCTGTTCTAATTCAGAAAATGCCCGATTAATTTTGTTCAGTGATCCTACTTTATTAAGGGGCAATCGAACAATTCTCGATTGTTCTGCCAGCGCTTGCAAAATAGATTGTCTAATCCACCACACAGCATAAGAAATAAACTTAAACCCCCTGGTTTCGTCAAACCTTTTCGCGGCCTTTATCAACCCCAGATTTCCTTCATTAATTAAATCACTTAATGACAATCCCTGGTTTTGGTATTGTTTTGCGACTGAGACAACGAATCTTAGGTTTGCTTTTGTCAGTTTTTCCAATGCCTCCTGATCACCTTGTTTAATTCTTTTGGCCAAATCAACCTCTTCTTCAGGAGTCAATAAGTCTACTTTTCCTATTTCTTGCAAATACTTCTCTAGCGATTGACTCTCGCGATTGGTTATGGATTTGGTGATCTTTAACTGCCTCATGTATAAATTTTCTAATCAACTAATTCGTTAAAAAATATGCAAAGGTACGAAATCGTATCTTTAATTCATAGTAACTAACTACTATAAAATGGAAATGTTTATAACACAAATTTAGTTCCAATCTTTAAAAAAGGATGAAATAATTTGGTTATATCAATAAATTAATTTTTCTTTTGCCTCAATTAAAACAACCTGCAATGGAAAGAGTTTCATTTGATATAGAGTTTTTATTTAAAGCTTCGCCTACAATACTTTACAAATTCCTGACGACCCCATCTTGTTTAGTCCGATGGTTTTGTGATGCTGTTGATATAACCGGGGACCTCTATACTTTCGAATGGAGCGGATTTGAAGAGACCGCATACATGATCGATGATATCGAAGACGAACGCGTAAGATTTCACTGGGAAGAGTACCCCGATGAGTTTTTTGAATTCCGAATTGATATATCCCCGGTAACCAATGAGACCATTTTGACAATTACCGATTATTGCGATGATGATGAAGTCGATGAGCAAAAAGAATTGTGGGAGTCCCAAATATCCAAATTGCGAAGAGAAACCGGAGGATAAATTCTACTATTCCATAGATCTCTGATAACATCAAGTTTCCTATTCCGATTGTGTAATTGGCAATTAATCCGGGAAACTATTACCAATTTTCAAGCGAAAGTGTTTTCAATTGGGCGTTGAAGAATTCTTTTTTGATTGATGAGTTTTGAATTTAAACCAGCGTAAATTTATTGTCAAACGAATTAGATCCGGCTTTAAATGCAGGGAAATCAATATATACCGATGTTTGTCTCATCATGACTCAAACAATAATCTAAGTATAAAAGACACAAAAGAATATTGGCAATTTATAATTACAATGTTTTGTTTGGGACTTAATCATTCCATGTATTATTGAATCCTTCGATCAACTACCCATAAAACTACATTGATTTAGAAAATTCACACAACCGGTCATTACGTAATTGGCCACCAATTTATCTTTGTATTCAAGTAATCATAGATGATCCTGGCAGGTGAAACAGAAAAGAATTTCGCTATCAATTCAAAATTCTCCAAACATTCGTCCGACTTCTTATCAACAAAACCTTCTAGCTAGTTATATTCACCGATTATATCCAGGCTTTGCGATGTCCCAATTTCAGCCAGTTATAGTAATATAATTTCAGCCTCGTTTTCACCAACTATCAAAATCTTTGAAATGCCAAATTCAGCTATTCTCTAATCCCGGATATTGAACGTCCTACAAGAATTCCAATATCCAATAAATTTGCTCTCCCGTATTTGGTTCATTTCATCTTATACTTCTATAGATAAAATACCGTAAATAATATTTAGTTCACATGAATGGTCGCCACCTTGATTTATTGGTCAAAAATATTCCAAGGAAGGTCTTAATTAATAGTATCATTTCAATAATTAATGCCCCAAAAGAAAAAGATTGAATAAATTGAGGAGAATCTACTCTGCTTCAGGAGCTAGTTTAACAACCAATCCATCCAGTGAATCCGTCATCTTTATTTGACATCCGAGTCGGCTGTTATCTTCAACAAAAAATGCCTGATCCAACATATCTTCCTCAGCATCCTGAATCTCGGGGAGTTCAGTATCACTTTCAACATAGACATGACAGGTTGAGCACAACGCCATGCCTCCACAAGTTCCTTTCACCGGTAATTCACTGGCTTTACAAACTTCCATTAAATTCAATCCCATATCTGTAGGAACCTCAACATTATGTTTATTATCTTCGCGATCAATTATTGTTATTTCTATCATTTCAGTGATTTTCGAATGCAAATATATATAATGCAATTCCAATTTGAGAAACGAAACAAAACATAAGTTATGAAAAACCTGCAAATGGTTGATTTAAAGGGCCAGTATCTGCCTATCCAAGACGAAATTGATACCCTTATTCGGGATTGTATCGATTCTACCCAGTTTATAAACGGCCCCCAGGTCCGATCTTTTGAAAATCACCTGTCTGAATTTTTAGGGGTAAAACACGTCATTGGTTGTGCCAATGGGACGGATGCTCTCCAGATAGCGATTATGGCCGCTAACCTCCCAAAAGGTTCCGAAATCATTGTACCCGATTTTACATTTATTGCTACGGCGGAAGTGGTATCCTTACTCGGATATATTCCGGTATTTGCTGATGTAGACTATAACCATTTCAATATTTCCCCCAAAAGCATTGAATCGGCAGTTTCTGCAAAAACCAGTGCGATCCTTCCCGTTCACTTATTTGGCCAATCCTGCAATATGGAACTAATAGTCAAAATTGCGGAAAAATATAACTTAAAAATTATAGAGGACAATGCCCAGGCAATTGGTGCTTCTTTTTTATGGGCCAATGGGGATAAACAAAAACTAGGTACCATTGGGGATATTGGATGTACTTCTTTTTTCCCATCAAAAAATCTCGGTGCTTATGGTGATGGAGGTGCTATTTTTACTAATAATGATGAACTGGCCCATAAAATAAGAATATTATGTAACCACGGAATGGAAACCCGGTATTATCATGATGAAATTGGGGTTAATTCAAGACTGGATAGCATACAGGCCTGTGTATTAGAAGTTAAATTGAAATATTTACCTTCTTATAACCAGGCAAGATATGATGCAGCATCTCTATACAAACAGATGCTAAAAGATGTTGATGAAATAGTACTCCCTGAGGAATCAAAATATTCAGATCACGTTTATCATCAGTTTACGTTAAAAATAACCAACGGGCAAAGGGATCAATTGAAAACATACCTGGATGAACAGGGCATCCCATCAGGTGTATATTATCCCGTACCACTTCACAAACAAAAAGCTTTTGCGAAAAATCCGTCTCGTACATCCGATTGTAAGCACTCCATACAACTATCAAAAGAGGTAATATCCCTTCCTATGCATACAGAGCTCAATGAAGAAATGATTCGATTTATCACCGGTAAAATTATTGATTTCTTTCAAAAATAAAAATGGCAGATTGTACAGTACCCGATAATATTAAAATAAACCTGCCTGACCGGCTGAAGAATATTGCGGCGTATATGTGGTCATTATTCTGTGAGAGTACCTCGGCAGACTCATTGGTAGAAAAAGAGGATTTTGAGTTTACAATAGAAGCTTCGGGCTCTTTTCCAATTACGAGTACTTTTGAACTTTTGTTAGATAATAACATTGAGGAGGTAGCCAGGATATATAACTTACCCGACGGATTGGATACTTTTGCCAAAAATGATCCAGTCGCCTGTTGCTTTTACCTGATCAACAGCCTTCACGAACGCCTTTTACCGAAATGTAAACTGGATAAATTCGGGAGATATCCTTATAAGGAATCCATTCAGTTTAAAAATAATATTATTGAGCTCAACTATTGCCAGAATATTTTCAATTCAATATTTAAGCAAATATTTCAACAAGAAGTCCCCCTGATAAAGAGTAAAATTTTTTGGTCGCATGACATTGATTACCTGTTTAGCGCCTGGAAATCGGGAATAATTCAGTCAATAAGAAACCGGAAATTTACCCAAATACCAAAACATATAATTAATCGCTTGTTTTCCCATCATAATTGGGATAATCTTGATGAGATCCTTAAGTTGGAAAAGAAATTTAATATTCCTTCTGTATTTTTCTTCCTTACGGAGTCTGGCAAGTTTCATTTAGTCAATGGTCACATTGATCATGCTGACTACGCGATCGGTTCACTATCTATGGTACGAAGAATTCACGCAATCCATACTAACGGATCTTTAGTAGGTCTTCACAAAAGCGCTTTTCCTCTATCCTACCGGGAAGAAATTAACAAATTCAATTTACCCATTTATGGGAATAGAAATCATTTTCTAAAATTCCATATAAATGACCACTACCAACAAATAGAAAAGGCCGGGTTACAATATGATGCTTCCCTGGGATTTGCAGAACACTATGGATTCCGTAACTCCTTCGGCCGACCGTTTCGACCGTATAATTTAACTAAAAATAAACCGCATAGTTTTATAGAATATCCCCTTCACCTTATGGATGCCACCTTTACAGAATATTTGGGTAATTCTACAGAATCGATGCTCATAAAAATGAAGCAATGGATAACCTCCCATAATACCCAATGCGTAATCAGTCTTTTACTTCACAATTCCCATATGAATTTGTGGAGGACAGGACAAAAATCTTTATGGGAAACATTCTATAGGGAAGTGGATAACATGGGGCTTGAAAGTTTTCTCCCTTAAACCCTTAGGCATTGGTGATATAATCTTCGAACTGTTTGAATGTTTTTTCAAATTGAAATTTTTCCAGGGATTTATGTCGACCCGCTTTCCCCATAGACATTCTTATGGTAGGATTTTCAGCCAACCGTAACACCTTTTCTGTAAATTCATCCAAATCAGGATATTCAACCAAATATCCCGAGATATTATTGACAACAATTTCAGGATTACTGGTAATATCAAATGCCACAACTGGTTTTGAGCATTGCATGGCTTCTACCAAAACATATCCAAAACCTTCCCACTCCGAAGTGAGAAGAAATATATCAATTGATTTCATAAAGCCAACAATATCATCTACAAAACCAAGCAAAATTACATCGTTCTCCAGGTTATATCGTGAAATCTCTTCTTCAAGCCGCTGTCTAAGGGAGCCTGCTCCAGCAATAAATATGGTAAACGGTAAATTTCTATTACGCAGTTTTCTGGCAATTTCGATCAAGTATATCTGACCTTTTTGTTCTACCAGTCTTCCGGCGTTACCCAAAATAACCCCTTTCCCCTTTTCTTGAATTATTGCCATCTCTCTCAATCCCTGTCCATTCTCTGGTATTGATTTTATACCATTGTAAATTACTTTAATTTTATCCGGAGAAAGGCCCCCTGACAAATTCTTAAGGATGGTTCTTTTAGTTTCTTCTGAATTGGCATTAATATGAGTAATGCATTTTTGCAAAAGGAAACGATTGAGAAAGTTGTTGTTAATGGGGATGGCCAATCCCCTTCGATAGATTCTCTTTCCCACCTTTGCAAGGTATGACGAAAGTCCCCCTAACTTAAAATCCCGCGAAGCAGAGAAAATGACTATATCAATTTTATTATTTTTGAAAAAACGTATTAGTTTATACAATTTCAAAGGATTAAGAAATGACAAATTTCCCACATTATTCATATAGTATGTGGGTATATTATTTCTTTCAGCTCTTTTTCCCAGTATCGATTTTTGGTTACAAATAAGAAATACTTTATACCCTTTATTTTGTAGTCCAGTAGCATAATCCAAATAAAATTTCTCTCCTCCACCCCAAAACTTCACGGTATTTATGAAACAAATATTTTTCATAGCCTATTGTTACCTGGTTTCAGGACATCTGAAATATACATTCTTCTTAATTCACCCCTGCTGTTTATAATCACATAAACTAAATCTTCCATAATTATTAATAAATTCGCGGTGTAAATTTTGTTATATTTTAGTTTCCAATATTTGAAAGTCAAACATTTATATTCAAGTAAGTACAAAGTAATGTTCAAAAATACAATAATATTACTCCTATTTTTACTTAGTGGACAATATATATGTGCACAGGAATCATATAGCAAGTTTACGGCAGTTCTAAACACAATAGATTCTCCTGGTGCAAGAGCAAAATACATTCTGGAGTACGAGCAGTCTTCAGACATTTCTTACCACGAGGAGTACACAGACTTTCTAGAAGAGGCTATTAATTATTATCTCGGTCAAAACGCTCCGGATACCATATTGAACCTGGTAACTTCTGTTGCAGACCATTATATTTTCTCCCATCAAGTCAACCATCAAAAAGCTAAAGAAGTACTAGACCTCGTTATACCTTATCAGAAATTGATTTCAGACACTACAGCCTGGACCAACTATTTGGTCCAGAGAGGTGAAATTGCCATATACAATAATAATTTTGACGATGCTATTGACATTTTCAAAACCATATTAGATGTCGCAGTGGATACAACGCAATATAGTTATTCATATGCCCATTTGAAACTGGGAGAAGTGTATGCCAACCACTGGAATATATTGAAATCTATCATCCACTTTAACAAAGCTTCTGATTTATTTTTGAAACAGGAAAATGTGGGTATGTACCTTTGGACCCAGTCGGGGCTTGCTTCTCTTTATAGTCTCAACTCTTTGTATAAAGAAGCGAACAACGCAAGAAATATTATTTATAAAGTAGGGGTAGAAAACAAAGCTTTTGACATCGTCACAATCGCCCACCTCACCGCAGCGATGGAAAATAAAGAGCGAAACAATCAAGAGAAGAGATTATATCATTTGAAACAAGCCAACGAATATTCCAAACATCAATCTACAGTACAAGACTATGTAAAAGCTGTAAACTATACGTTTCATACATTGTACTATACAGAAAAGAGGCAAATTGATTCGTCGGAATTCTACTTTAAGAAGTTGGAAAATTTGTATTCTCCTGACAAACACGGAGCTTGGGTAAAAAGCTATTATCTAATAGGCAAAGCTTCAAATTATCACTTACATGGTAATTATACAGCTGCTGAAAATATTATCCTTCAATTGATAAAAGATGCCAAGACTACCAGAAAGGCTTCGATGAGATTGCGATTTTACGAGACTCTTAGCACTTTGTATAATGAATGGGGCAAAAGAGAGTTGGAATTACAAGCTTTGAAAAATTACAGTTCTTTGAAAGACAGCCTGGAAGACTTGAGAATTAACAATCAATTTCTCTATTACAATCAATTATTTGAATCAGAAAAAAAAGATAAAACAATCCTGCAACAAGAAGCCTCTATACAACTTTTATCAGCACAAAATAAATTAATTTTAATGAGGTGGGCTATAGTGGTTCTGGTCATTGGTGTGATATTTACTGTTTTTTATTTCTATAAGTCCCGAAAATTTGCGATTCAAAAAAACAAGCTTCAGGAAAATTTTTCTCAACGGTTGATATCTAGTCAGGAGCTTGAAAAAAGTAAAATTTCCCGGGACTTGCACGACGGGTTAAGTCAACAATTGATACTCATCAAAAACAGATTGGATATTTTGGGTTATAATGATGTTTCGGAGATGGTATCAGGTTCACTTGACGAACTAAGGTCTATTACCAGATCTCTCCATCCTGCCATTCTTTCCAATTTTGGTCTTACGGCAGCATTGGAATATTTATGTACAAATCTAAATAAATACGCCGATGACATTGAAGTCTCTCATCATATTGAAAGGATTGATAATTTACTAGATGAAGAACATGAATTACACTTGTATCGCATTGTCCAGGAAATATTAAATAATATATTGAAACACGCCGAATGCTCTACTATTTCCATTTCAATCCTCCCTAAAAAGAAGGACATATTTATTCGAATACAGGATAATGGTAAAGGTTTCGAACTTGAAGAAGCTGAAATATCCGGCCTCGGAATGAATTCCATTCGTGAGCGAAGTAAAATTATCGGGGGCCACCTCGATATACAATCGAAGAAAAACAAAGGAACGGTAATTACCCTAAAAATTCCGGTTTATGAAAGACACAAAGATTCTATTAGCAGATGACCACCCGATTTTACTAAAAGGATTATCTACATTTCTCAAAGAAAAAGGATATAATTCAGTCTCATTGGCTTACAACGGGGATGAAGCACTCAAACACATCAAAAAAAACAAACCTGAAATTGCAATTCTGGATATTGAAATGCCTAAGATGTCAGGCGTAGATGTAGCTAGAGAATGCCAGAGTGAAAAGATTCCCACTACAATAATATTCCTCTCCTATCATCAGGATCCCGGCTTTATAGCTCTAGCCAAAACCCTCAACATCCGAGGCTTTCTGGCAAAGGAAAATTCCATTAAACAAATTGAAGAGTGCATCCGTACAGTCATCGAAGGACAATATTTTTTCCCGCTGGGTGAATACGAAGAAGTTTTGGAAGAAGGGAAATTATTAATAAATTCATTAAAAAAACTCACCCTATCTGAAAAAAGGATCCTCTCCCTTATAACCCAAGGGCTAAATAGCAAAAATATATCCGGTGAATTAGCTATTTCACTCAGAACGGTTGAAAAACACCGAAGTAATATTATCAATAAACTAAATTCTGAGCAGAAAATCAAAAACCTAAATCAATGGGTTTTAAAAAATAAAAAGCTCATACTGGATAATTTAATATAACCTGCCATCTGAATTACTCCCATGTATAGACAACCTTTCAAAGGAATATGTAGTGTATAAAGAATGTGAAAATTATATTTTACTTATATTACAAATTTATAACACATAACTATCACAACACCTAAAAAATGACAAACCGGCTCCTTTCATTTTCCGTACTATTTATAATTACTATTTCCCTTTTTGCTTGTAGCAATGAATCATCCAAAGAAGAAAAAAAATCTGTTGAAATTGAATGGCAGCAACTATTTAATGGTGAAGATTTAACCGATTGGACGCCTAAGATCAGATATCAGGATTTTGGAAACAATTTCAATAACACCTTCTCGGTTAATGACGGTAAAATTGTTGTCAACTATGATCAATACGATAATTTCGAAGAGCAATTTGGACACTTATTTTATAAAAATCCTTACGCCGCTTATTTTCTATCTATTGAATATCGCTTTGTAGGGGATCAAATACACGATGGTCCCGGTTGGGCTATACGAAATAGTGGTGCTATGCTCCACTGTCAGGATCCGGCGACCATGGGCAAAGATCAGGACTTTCCCATCAGTATAGAAGGCCAATTGCTCGGAGGGGATGGCGAAAGTGAACGAACTACATCAAACCTATGTACACCCGGGACCAATGTAGTAATGGACAATGAGCTTTTCACCCCACACTGCGTCAGTTCAAGTTCAAAAACCTACCACGGCGAACAATGGGTTCGAGCCTCTTTTCTGGTACTTAAAGATTCTTTGGTACGACATTACCTGGAAGGTGAAATTGTACTCGAATATACAAAACCCCAAATTGGTGGTGGGAGTGTTTCTGCCTATAACCCGGAGGTAAAGAAAGATGGCAATTTGTTGACAGAAGGATATATTTCATTGCAAAGTGAAAGCCACCCAATCGAATTCAGAAAGGTAGAATTAGTAGACCTGGAACAGATATATGAAAATAAACCGCTTCTTGAAGAAACGGTTTCAAGCCTTGTTGAAAACGAAAAGATACTATTTCAAGGTCTAAATAAATGATTTATGTCCATTAGAAATTACCTTGGAAAAAGTAATAGCGTCATCCTGGGGATCGTAACCGGGTACCTATTGTTCAGCTGCCAATCTTCAAATGAACCTACTCATTCTGACCAATATCCATATGAGCTAACCCAAATTTTCAGGCAACACGGAGGAATACATACCTGGAATTCAATGTCCACTTTACAATTCAGTATCCCCCGGGATAATGGTGATGAAACCATTACCACCGACTTAAAAAATAGATATAGTTTAATAAACCGCCCGCTTCACCAATTAGGGTTTGATGGCAAAAACATTTGGACTTTTCAAAAGGATACCGCTGCATTCAAAGGCAATGCGATATTTTCTTACAATCTTATGTTTTATTTTTTCTCTATGCCTTTTGTACTTGGGGACAATGGGATAATGTATGAATCAGCGGATACATTGTATTACAACAATTATAAATTTCCCGGTATTCGGATTTCTTATGGAACGGATATCGGTTCTTCCCCAAAAGATGAGTATATCCTGTATTACAATGAAAAAAACTACCAGATGGAATGGTTGGCATACACAGCTACTTTTTTCTCAGGTGAAAAAAGTAATAATTTCAATATTATCAAATACGAAGAATGGCAAATAGCAAATGACCTTCTTCTTCCTAAAACTATCCAATGGCATGAATATCATGAAGGTAAAGTTGGTGCCCCAAAAAATTTGGTGACTTTCGAAAAAGTAAACTTATCGGAGAAAAGTAAACCCACCGAATTTTTCAAGGCCCCAAAAGAAGCTACTTTAGTACAATAAGTTGTAAGAGATCCTATCGCCACACTACTTAAGGATTATACTTTTCTACTACCTTAATTTTTTGATTGGCTTTTAATTCATCATTTAGGTTCATACTGTTGAGAATACTCAGTTCATCAAATCTTTTCACTGGCATATTAAACCTGCGAAGAGCATTTTCCAACGTCATTGAAAATGGGACCTGTACTACTTTGATTCTTTCCGGCCGGACATTAATCTTCGCAGATTCCGTAAGCCGTTTGAAATTGTCCATCGTAAACAAAAAGTAATTGGACGTACTACTAAAATTATTTTTTGGGGCAACACCTAATATTTGATATATCAGATCATTCCGGGTATCCTGATAATAGTATACAACCAACCTTACACTTTGATCGGGTGTCTGCTGGTTTACTTGATCCGCAACAATTTGATACGAATTAAAACCATTTACTTTTTTGGAATTACTTTCGACCAATGTTAACTGGTATTGCTGTATAAAGGCATCTGCCGCCTCCCTCAGGGAATTCCCCTGAGCCAAACTCATAACCATCATTGCCGATCCATCTTCAGGTGCCATTTGTACTTGTGAAGAAGAATTTGCCAATTTCCAACCATTTGGAAACGGGAATGTAAATCTCAGGTCGGGGTGATAAAAAACATTATTTTCCACATACCCTTCCCGGGGGTTTTCACCATACATGATTCCATTAATTATGTCCAGGTAATCTCCCCTGTCTATTTCGTAAGGACCTTCATTCACCTTTGACTGCCATTCCGCTGCCAATTCGTGGACGTTATCATGCCGATCAGCCGGATTAGGGTGGGTAGATAAAAATGTAGGGATTTCACTGGCTCCTGATTGATCTCCCAAACGCTCCAGCGTCCGGAAAAATTCAGCCATATTATTCGCATCATACCCTACTTTGGTAGAATATTCAACACCCAATCTATCGGATTGACTTTCATTCTCACGGCTATTACTCAACATCATCAATTGTATCCCCTGAGAAATTTCATTTGCGAATTGCCGTACCGTGGGCGATAAAACCAAACCGGCAATGAGCCCGATCTGTGATAACATTTGATTGGTATATTGTTCCGCTCCATGCCTTGCCGTAACATGACCTATTTCATGGCCCAAAACTCCCGCAAATTCCGCTTCATTGTTGAAGTGAGCCAAAATACCCCTGGTAAAATAGACATAGCCACCAGGCAATGCAAAGGCATTTACCACCGGTGAATTGAGCACCTTAAACTCAAAATCCAAGTTCGGCCGATGGGACACTTTCACCATTTCCTGTCCCTTCTCATTTATAAATTGTTGGATTTTATCATCTTCATATAAGCCAAATTGAGCCACAACTTCCGGATCAGATTGCTTTCCAATCGCTTTTTCCTTTTCTTCACTCATAAAACTCAATTCTTTCTTACCTGTTACTGGATTTTTATAGCATCCATACAGTAGAAAACCGATACAAAACAGAGAAGTAAGATAAACAACAACTTTTTTACTTTTCAAACTCATGATGCGATTTATTTTCAGTTGTTAAAATACGAAATTATAACATATTTGTAACGATTAATAACGAGTATCATTACAAAATAATTATTAAATAAAGTTATGATTTTAATAATATAATACCGCTATATATGAGAATATAGTCAGAAAACGTTTATTTAGAAAAGTCTTATCTGTCTGGGGAATAATCTATATTGCAAAACTTTCACCACAACCACAGGAACGAGTAGCATTTGGATTTTCAAAGTAAAATCCTTTACCATTCAACCCACCTGAAAATTCCAACGTTGTGTTACATAAATATAAAAAGCTTTTTAAATCCGTTACTATCCGTACGCCATTGTCATCAAATATCTGGTCGTCATCTGCAAGTTCCGTATCAAAATCCATCTTATATGACAACCCGGAACAACCGCCACTTACTACACTTACGCGTACAAAATGATTCTCGGTTATTTCGCCTGCATTTCTTATCTCGTCAATCTTTGATTTGGCACTATCACCTACAAATAGCATACTTTCATTTTTTCATTAACACAAATATAGTCAATAAACAACAGAAAGGTGAATACAGTTCAAATAAGCAGTTTTCAAATCATAGTTGGCAGCAGCTTTTCGACCTGAGAGGCTGAATAGAGTCAATTATTGAGTCTAGAATTTTCAGGATTATGCACAACATGGCTAAATATTCGCTCTACTACGTTAGTTTTGCAAAAGGGTCTTCATATTTTCTTCCTGGAATATACACGCAATCTTACATAGAATAAAGCGAAATCTTGGTTTCAGAATTCTCCCTTTCAGCATCCTCAAATTACTTGAAAAATATTTTTGATATTGTCTTTTCTATATCCTTCCTCCATCACACTGCTTGCCGATCGAGAAACTCTTCCAAATTGATTTGATAAATACAACTTTTCATTAACCGGGAGCTCCTTATTTAACTTGAATATTTTTGTAGTTAAACCGAAAGATATCTATTATACATTTACATTTCGGAACTCTAAATTTTATTCTAACTCCATTGAAGATCTAATTCTGTTAATTGTTTTTACCAACTGCCTAAAATTTTTCCAGATCGACACCATCTTTGAACATCTGCCAAACCGGACTTTCTTCTCTCAGTTTTTCTATTTCTGTCTTCATAATATCAAATACAGGAATAATATCTTCTTGCAGGGAAAACCTTCCCAGGCTTAATCGAATGGAAGCCTTGGCATCCCCTTCAGATAATCCCAGAGCCAGCAATACATGGGACGGATCCGGATTCGCTGACGTACAAGCTGAGCCAGATGATACTGCTACTAATGAATTGATATTCACCATTAATTGCTCACCTTCTACATATTTAAAACACAAATTACACACATGGGGCAATCGATGATAATCATCGCCATTAACTGAGGTAGATTCTATATTTTCAAGCAATAAATTCTCTAATTGATCCCTCAATCCCTTTATCCTTATATACTCATCTCTCATCTCCAGGCTTGCTAACGCTGCAGCCTTCCCCATCCCTACAATCCCCGGGACGTTCAGAGTTCCACTACGAAGGTCATTTTGGTGCCCCCCCCCATGTATTTGCGCTTTGATTCGGGGTCTCGGTTTATCTGAGCTCATATAAAGCCCCCCCACCCCTTTAGGTCCATAAAATTTATGCCCGCTAAAAGCCATTAAATCAATATCCGCCTCTTTTGGATGCACCGGAATTTTACCTACTGCCTGGGTTGCATCACAAACAAAAAATACATTCTTTCTACGACAAATTTTTCCTATATCGACTACCGGGTGAATTACTCCTGTTTCATTATTTGCCCACATTAAAGCAACACATATTGTTGTATCACGGATGGCATCTTCCATCTCATTCAGGTCAATATGACCTTTTGAATCCACTTTCAAATAAGTGATCTGCAGCCCTTTCTTTTCCAAATAAGAACAAGTATCCAAAACAGCCGGATGTTCTGTGCTGCACGTAATTATATGATTCTTTTGTCCTTCCCAAATTTCCGCTAATCCCTTTAAGGCCAGATTTAGGGACTCCGTCGCGCCACTGGTAAAGACCAATTCCTCTTCTTTGATTCTCAGTAATTCAGACAATCTCGAAGTAGCTTCTTCTACAGCAGCTGTTGCTTCCCAACCAAATGGATGACTCCTGCTATTGGCATTACCGGGTTTTTCAGTAAAATAGGGCAACATCATATCCACTACTCTGGGATCTACAGGCGTAGTAGAATTATTATCAAAATATATTCTATGTTTTTCCAAATCTCTTTTCTTTTATATTAACTTATCTTGTCAACTTGAAAATACCGGATAATGTTTGAAAACTATAATTACGAAGACTGGAAAAAACAATTTTATAAAGAAACGAAAGGTAAATCGCCAGAGGATTTGAGTTATAGCCCGGAAGGATATGCAGCTATACAGATACGGCCTTACTATGATAGAAATACCATCCCCCCCTTTAGGAACCAAAAGTTTTCTCAAACCATCAATCAGGGTATACTTTTTAGCGGAAATTGGAATATACCTGTAACCAAAACCCTTGAAGAATATAATATTTCCGTGTGTTACGCTCCAGGTGACTCCAACCTGGTTCCCCCCTCTCCTGATAGGAGATGGGAAATAATTGAAAAATCTGAAGACACCATAAAATTTACTGATAATGCTACAGCAGAATTTATCGACGGCAATATCCCTAGAAATGCTTTTCGGAAATTAACATCAATATTCGGGAATAGTGATCTTTCTCCTTCTGAATTATGGATTATTCCAGGAAGTGATATTTTCTTTACTATTGGCCTGATTAGAGGTATATTCAAGTATATACACCATACAAATGGCCATTATACGCCCAAAATAAGAGTTTATCTTCAGCCTGGGAAAAGCAATGATGATTTGGAGACCTCTTTATTAAAATACACCAATAAAGTACTGGCTTCCCTTATTTCCGGGATTGACAAAATTATATGGGAGTGGCCCACGAGTGAATTATTCAGTAACAACTATTATCTATTTTTAAATATTGCAGAAATTCTTACCCGAGAAGGAAAGGTGAAAGAGTATGGAGATGTTCTAGAAGGAGCAGATTTTTTTGAGGATCTAAGTGATAAGGTATCCCTTCATTTATCACGATCAAAATAATCTCCGGACTCTATTTCATTTTGAATATTATCAAAAGTATAGAGATAGACCTGTGATTCACATACCCCCTGGTCCGTGAAAACGTGGACAGTGGTTCTAATAAATTCAGACTGGTCCGGTATATCGGGATCATATCCTTCGTAGTAATCCAATCTTTCAATAACTTCTTCATAATACTTTTCTTTTATCCGATACAGTTCACCGTAAACCCTGGACAAGCTGTCAGGACGAACAACAACTCCCGGATATTCACCCAAATCATACAATGTACCGAGTATATATGCCTTACTTATAAATTCTGAATTTCTTCTAAAATAAGTCGACATAGGATGACTGGATGCTGCCCTTAACGAGCCGTAAACAAAGATCAAATTATTCTTCTTCATCACTACCACTTCCAGGTGAAATCCAAAGGGAATTGCGTGAATTACCCAATTGAATTTTTATTTTGCGACTATTCACTAATTCAAGTAAAGCTAAAAATGTAACTATGGCATGTAATCTGTTTTCCATCTGGTCAAAGATTGCCTCAAACGAAGCCCGCTCCCCGGAAAAAACCAGATTAGTGATATACGATCGCTGATCTTCAATGGTATATTTAAAGTTTACTACCGTATGCGTGATTCTGTTCTTCTCCGTATCATAACGTACCATAACTTTCCGGAACATGCGAAACAGTTTATACAAATCAACAGACTCCCATTCAGCTTCAACAAATACTTGCTCGGAATACTTCCTCAACTCGTTATCAACATTTCCTCTGGGATGAATACGGCTTCGTTTTTGTTCAAGATCCTGTAATTCCTCCAAAACAGATTTAAAACGCTTGTATTCCATAAGACGTTGAACCAATTCCTCACGTGGGTCTATTTCATTGCCGTCCTCGTCTTTCTCCTTCCTTGGCAACAACATTTTAGTCTTTATTCGCATTAGGGTAGCAGCTACGACAATAAATTCTGAAGCCAGTTCAATATTTAATCGATCCATAGTCTGGATATATTCGAGAAAATCCTTAGTAATTCTTGAAATAGGGATATTCTGTATATCAATTTCATCCCGCTCTATAAAAAAGAGGATAAGGTCAAAAGGTCCTTCAAACTGCGGAAGCTTAATATAATATTGATCCGGAGTATTTTCAAACATATCACAAATATAATGAGAGTTAACGAGTATTGTACCTGAAGTAATAATTCTGAGTAAGCTAGGTATCAATATTCCACTTATAGGTTCCAGATAACATCACTCTATTCATAACGGGACGATCTTTGGACTTTCAATTTCCAGCTTCGGACTCCCGCCTTTTCTCCTTACCTTTATACCATGAAGAAACAGACATTACTGTACTTAATCCCTACCGCTTTGGGGGATAATGACCATCCACATGAAACCCTTGTGTCGATTCTGCCTTCCATAGAAGTGTTCATTTGCGAACGTATAAGGACCACACGACGATGGTTACGATCTATAAATCCTGACTTTGATATTGATAATAGGATTTTCGTCGAATACAATAAACACGATAAGTCATTCCCATGGCAATCAATTTATGAACATTGGGAAAACGGAAAGGTATGTGGACTTACATCAGAGGCAGGAACCCCGGCAATTGCAGATCCCGGGTATGGAGTAGTCTATGAAGCTCATCTCAGGAATGTCCCGGTAATACCTCTTCCGGGTAACAATTCCATTATTCTCGCACTTATGGCTTCGGGATTTAATGGAAACAAGTTTTCATTTAACGGATATTTCCCCATTGACAATAAAGTATTTAATAGTGAAATAAAAAAAGCAATAAAGGAAACAGAAAAAGGGTATACCCAAATTTATATAGAAACCCCTTATAGAAATGTAAAAACGCTGAATAAACTCCTAAATAGCTGTCCGGGAGAGTTCAAAATTTCCATTTCTTCTGATTTATTCAATAATAACAATACTTCTAAAACCCGGTCAGTAAATGAATGGAAAAAAGTGGATAAAACTTATTTAGATAAAATACCAGCCATATTCATTTTGGGAACATCATAATAATGGCCACTGGCCTACAAAAATTTTACCAGGCGAAATTTACTAAAACAAATAAGGTGGTTTTTACATTACTATAATTGAAACTTTGAAATTTGTATTCTGGAGTATTTTAATTAAAAAGAGCTGTAATTAAGGGCCCGATACAACCTATATATTGAGAATTATAGGAATATTTTGCCATGAATACTCCTTATTTCAAAAAGTTTTTTTATAAATTGCTCACTTATTTAGAGGTAATTATGACAGGAACTAACGAATTAGTTTTAGCTAAGAGAGATCTTGAAAAGAAAGGATTTCTTGATATTGAAGTTGATCCTTCCCTGGATTTGGAAGCGGAGATAGAACGTTTAAAAAAAGAAAAAAACGCCATAATCCTGGCGCATTATTATCAAGAATCCGAAATTCAAGATATTGCTGACTATATAGGAGATAGTTTGGGATTGAGCCAAAAAGCTGCGTCCACTGATGCTGATATTATAGTTTTCGCTGGAGTACATTTTATGGCGGAAACAGCTAAGATGCTTTCACCAGACAAAAAAGTTTTGCTGCCGGATTTGAAAGCGGGTTGTTCATTAGCGGATGCCTGTCCCCCTCATTTGTTTAAAAAATTCAAAGAACAACATCCAGACGCCGTTGTAGTTAGTTATATCAATTGCACTGCAGAATTGAAAACCCTGACTGATATTTGCTGTACCTCAACTAACTCCGTAGATATTATTAATAGTATCCCCAGGGATAAAGAGATAATTTTTGCCCCGGATAAAAACTTAGGGGCATACCTGCAAGAAAAAACAGGTAGAGATTTAATCCTTTGGAACGGTTCTTGTATGGTACATGAAGTATTTAGTAATGAAAAAATTACTAAATTGCAAATGCAACACCCCGAAGCAAAATTAATTGCACATCCGGAATGTGAAGCTCATATTTTGGATAAAGCAGATTATATTGGGTCAACAAGTGGCCTTTTGAAATACACAAAAGATTCTGAAAGTGATACGTTTATAGTCGCCACAGAAGTAGGAATCCTCCATCAGATGGAATTGGGGTCACCGGAGAAAACTTTTATTCCGGCACCACCAAATAATCAATGTGCCTGCAATGAATGCCCGCATATGAAAAGAAATACGATGGAAAAGTTATATTTGTGTATGAAATATGAAAATCCTGAAGTAAATTTGCCTGAGTGGGTAATTGAAAAGGGTGTCAAGTCCATAGAAAAAATGCTTGAAATATCTGAAAAGGCAGGATTGGGCTTGAAAGATTAAATTTGGATCCAGACTGACGTCATTATACAGTTACTTCGTTAGTAGCCTTGCCTTCAAGCGGCAAGGCTTTTTTTTTGAATACATATGTAAAATATTAAAAAGTTATGAGTTTACTGATCGTTGGAACGGTCGCATTTGACACTATTGAGACACCATTTGGAAAAGCGGAAAAAGTAATAGGTGGTGCCGGAACCTATGCCAGTTGGGCGGCATCTTACTTAAAAGACAACATAAGGCTTGTTTCTATTATCGGTGAAGATTGGCCCAAAAATGAACTGCAAAAAATGAACCTCAGAGGCATAAATACCGATGGGATCCATGTAGTACCTAATGGAAAATCATTTTTCTGGATTGGCAAGTATGCTGATAATATGATAGAGAGAGAAACATTAGCCACAGAACTAAATGTATTGGCAGATTTTGATCCTAAACTACCCCCCTTTTATAAAGATAGTGAATATGTTCTTTTGGGAAATCTCACACCTGCAGTCCAAATGAGTGTAGTCGAACAAATGAGTAAGCGTCCCAAATTAATCGTATTGGATACCATGAATTTCTGGATAGATAGTGAACGGGATTCCCTTATGGAAGTAATTAAAAAAATTGATATTCTTAGTATCAATGATGAAGAAGCAAGAATGTTGAGTAATGAGTACAACCTTGTAAAAGCTGCTGACCGGATTTTGCAATATGGTCCAAAATACGTAATTATCAAAAAAGGAGAGCACGGGGCTTTATTATTCTCAAAAGAACAAATGTTTTTTGCACCGGCAATGCCACTAAGCAAAATATCTGATCCTACCGGTGCCGGCGATTCTTTTGCCGGCGGTTTAATGGGATATATCTCATCCCAGGGCAAAACTGATTTTGAAACCGTTAAACAGGGTCTTGTTTACGGTGCGGCAATGGGATCTTTCTGTGTAGAAGACTTTTCACTTGATAAACTCCAGAATATTTCTACACAAGACATCGCCAAAAGAGTGGCTGATTTGAAAACACTTTCACAAGTTTAATAACCTGGAAGTAAATAGAATATTTGATTTGATTTTTGATTCAGGTATTAATGATAAGCACGTAAAAACTCTTTTTAAAAAAGCACAACTAAAACAAAAAAAAGACCGCTATCCGACGGTCTTTTTTTAATTTGTTCACATTGTATCCTTGTAAAAGGGTAGCAATCCAATATATCAATTCATTTGTTTTAAATACTTTTCAAAAAAGGAAGATTCTCTTTGTAGCAATCCTTCCCAAATAAAAGCCAATATAAAGCAGCTTTTTTCCCCTGAAAAAAGAATACGAAAAATTCGAGCCCTTCTACAAGGTGATTTGATTTTACTATCCCAATACCACCATTTTTCTAGTGGCACCTCTATTATTTCATCCATTATTTACCAATAAAATTCGATGAATATATACCATTCAGGCCTGGTAAGGATAGCGTCAATCTGGGACAAAAGATCAATTACCTTGTCATTAAAGAGAATGCTTAGCGAAAAGATTTGTAATGGCCTCAGATAACAGGGACATAAAACAATTCCCAACCTTGACGACTTTCTGCCCTTCGGACTTATATCCTCCATTGCTTTATCCCGATAAAGCAATGGAGGATATACAATAAATTCGAAGTCTCAATTCAAGTTGGAGAATTTCGATTATATAGTTACCACTTAAAAAGAGGCATCTCTATTCCTATTCTCAATTCCTTTGTATCTCAATATTTTATTTCGAAATCAGGTTATTTTAAGGCTAAGATCCTTGGCCATGACACTGTGAGTCAATGCTCCTGACGAAATGAAATCAACTCCGGTCCTGGCTACTTTGGTTAAATCGTCGAAAGTAATTCCCCCGGAAGCTTCCACTTCATATCTGCCATCAATTTGACGAACAGCTGATATCATCTGATTAGGGGTGAAATTATCGAGCATAATTCTTTGAAATCCACCGGATGCCAATGCATCGTCCAATTCACTCTGTGAACGAACCTCCAGGGTTATATCCAGGTCCAGCCCTTTATCTTCCAAATACTTGTGAACGTGGCTTATAGCTTCTGAAATGGATCCGGAGGCAGTGATATGATTATCTTTAATCATTATTCGGTCATACAAGCCATTCCTGTAATTAGTACAACCTCCAATCCTTACAGCCCATTTTTCTAAAAATCGCATCAAAGGGGTTGTCTTTCTTGTATCCAGGATATAAACATCAAAATTCTCAACTGCTTCAGCATATCGTCTACTCATAGACGCTACACCGCACATTCTTTGTACCGTATTCAGCATTAGTCGCTCAATTTTAAGTAATGCTCTGGTATTCATTTCAACATAAAGGGCAATGTCCCCTGGTTGGGCAACATCTCCATCACGCATAAGATGCTCAATCTGAGAATGGGGATCTGCATATCTAAACATTTCTACTGCCACTTCGATTCCCGCTAAAACCGTTTCGTCTTTGATAAGCAATTTAGCCCGGGAGCTTTGATCTGGAGGGATGCAGGCAAGTGACGTATGATCTCCATCTCCCACATCTTCATTTAACCCCAGTCCTATAAAATTTCTTAATTGATCTATAACTTGAGCTTCCATTCCTTTATACATTTTTAGATCCGCTAAGATAAACGATCAATACTATTTTGCATTGTCCTAACTGAATTCAAAAAGAAAATATCCGGGAATAATTATTGAATTTGAAAAATAAAAGCGTTTTAGTTAATTCGAAACCTATCGAATCCTGAATGCTACCTGAATACCAAACTGATTTAAAGCAGCTTTCGAATCCTCGGTAATTACACGATTACCTCCGTCTGAATTAATCACTTGCGTTCCTTTGTTCCTTGTCACATCAGAAAGGCCTGAATTGAGAAAGATCATAGCCATCACCTCTTTTTCACGATACTCAAATTCTGCTCCCAGTCCCATACCCCACATAAAATTGAAGAAAGAAACGTCTTTTCCAATTTTTTCACTTTCCAACAATAAGTTGCCCGCCTCAATTGTGCCCCGGGCTCTATTCCGGAATCCGGTTGTAATAGTAGGGATACGGGCAAAGATTCGAAAATCATCAATTGGGGGTAGATTAAATTGAAGTCCAACGGGAAATTCAATATAATTTAATGTATACCTGATACTTGTATTATCAGGCAATGGCATATTCCCCTGATTATACTGAGGGTCCGAAAGTTTTGACTTAGGCAAAAAATTCCCCCCTTCCCTGTAAAGTAAATTACCACCTGACCAAAGTGTAAAATCCAAACCGGCGGTAAAACCTACCCAATCTGCTAACAAAAAATTAACATTTGCGCCGATTTTCAATCCTACATTTATGCCATTAGGACTAATATAATCGCTGGAGCTGTTTATCTGACTAAAGACAGGTGTGACATGAAAATCCAATATCTTTTCTTCAATCCTCTGAGCTTCAACAGAATTAAATATAAATAAGAATCCTAATAAAATTATATGCTTATTTAACTTCATAGTATATTACTACTCTAATAAAGTAAATATAGAAATATTCTTATCATTTCAATATCATCAGACATCTAAACCTAATTTTTCCAAAACAAAATCGAACCCCTGGATAAAAAAATCGAATTCCACTATTTTTAGCATTTGTGGACAATTAATTTCAATAAACAAATACTCCTTTGCGTTAACCATTGGTGATATCGGACCTATTTTAATGAACCTATGACAATACGTACATTTATTTTAACCATTTCAACAAACACTGGATCACCTCTTCCCAGATGTTCATATTTATTATTGTTTCTATTTATTTCAGCTTCCTGTAATTTAGATTCTAATAATCGAACAAATGTAGACCTTGTCCCTGAAGAAATAGAAATCACACGGTTTGAACAATTGATTTGTTCCGGGGGGCAAAATAATTCCCAGGATAACATTAATCAAATAATAAAAGATTATCCGGAGTTTACTGATGTTTTTTTCAATCAGGTAATATTCCCTTCGAATCAAGAATCAATTCATATAGACAGTCTTGTAAAATTCTATTGCCAATCAAAAGCAGTTCAGCATCTAACCGATACCATAAACATTTTATTCCCTGCTCTTGAAAATCTTAAAGAAGAATTGAAAATAGGAATCTCTTATTATTTGCATTACTTTCCGGAGCAGAATAAGCCTAAAATATTTACATATATATCTGAGTTTGGAATCGGAACTTTTGTGACCGGGTCAGGTATTCTCGGCATCGGACTGGATTTTTATCTGGGAAGTGAGTACCCATACTATGATCCTTCGGTATTTCCCCATTTCGTCCAGCAAACCATGAAACCAGAGTATATGTCTTCCAATGCCATTCGGGCACTCACTGAGAACCTTGTACCCCCTCCTACTGATGGAAACATGCTGGACTTTATGATTCGAAACGGTAAGATTCTTTATGTGATGTCAAGGTTTCTTCCCGAAACTGAATTATACAAAATATGTATGTATACACCCGAACAAATGGATTGGGTAAATGAAAACGAATTATCTATTTGGCAATTCATACTAGACAGTGGACTGCTATATGAACAAGACGCCAGAAAATTTGTCAAATATATAGACCGTGCACCGTCGAGTCCTGGTATGCCACCTGAATCTCCCGGAAGGGTAGCCAACTGGACCGGGTATAAAATAATCGAATCCTACATGAATCAAAATCCGGAAATTTCCCTTTCTGTATTAGCCAATAATACCGATTATCAAACAATTATGGACAATGCGAGATACAAACCTTCGCGTAAATAACCGGGCACTCATATTGTATTCAAATAATTAATTTTCGCTACAAACTTTTTATATTGTCAAAAAATTCATCCATGTCAGAAAATATTGTACCAAAAATAGACTTGAGCCTATTTAAGGAAGGGAACGAAGACCAGAGAAAGGAATTTATTAATCAATTGGGTTTTGCTTTCAAAAAATGGGGATTCGTGATAGTTAAAAATCACGGAATCCCACAAAACCTGATAAAGCGATTTTATGAATCCTCCGGTGACTTTTTCAACTTATCTGATCCCATAAAACGAAAATACGAAATCAAAGGCCTGGCTGGGCAAAGGGGCTATACATCATTTGGTAAAGAGCATGCAAAACATTCTGACATACCCGATCTAAAAGAATTTTTTCAAATCGGCCAAGCCGTTGACAATGATCATCCTCGAAAAGAATTATACCCTGATAATATTCAGGTTGAGGAAGTAAATGACTTCACTAAATCCGGAATTGAATTGTTTAAATCTTTCGAAGAAACGGGCGCACAACTCCTCAAGGCGATAGCCTTATTCCTGAAATTACCTGAGAATTATTTTGATTCAGAAATTAAAGATGGAAATAGTATTTTAAGATCGATATACTATCCGCCAATTACCAGGGAACCTGATTCTGCTGTAAGGGCAGAACAGCATGAAGACATAAATCTCATCACATTATTAGTAGGTGCATCCGCAGGAGGACTCCAATTACTTAATAATGATGGTAAATGGCTTCCGGTGATCCCTGAAGAAGATGAAATAGCTATTAATGTAGGAGATATGCTTCAAAGACTGACCAATGATTATCTCAAGTCCACAACTCACAGGGTTATCAATCCGCCCAAAGAAGAATGGCATATTCCAAGGCTTTCAATTCCGTTTTTTCTCCACCCGGTAAGTGATATGGATTTGACTTGTCTTGATCAATGTGTTTCCGATGAGAATCCATTGAAATATGAACCCATTTCTGCTGGTGAATATCTTGATGAAAGGTTACGAGAAATAGGTCTGAAATAGTTTCTTTGATTAAAAATATACCTCAAATACATTATAAATACTCAACTTGCTTTGACTAAAATGATTAACGAAGGTTCAGCTGAATAAAAATTCATTACCCTTTGTTAGGATGACGAAAAATAGTTCGAATGCAGTACAAACAAGATACAGTGCATATATATTTGAATAGGCTTATCCCACCCTTCAGAAAATAGAACAGACGGGGGAATAGGAAAACAAGGTTCCAACAATGAGAAATCCTAATTTACTGCTATATAAATCATCGCATTGGTTAGAACTGTGATAAATTGCTAGCCGGATCAGAAATGCCTCCGTGGAGAAAAATCGAATTATTCGTCATACATACTTACAGAAGTAAGGATGAAAGTTATCTATTTCTCTATATCCAACACATCTATCGTAGTAAATCCCTCCCACCAAAGTAGAATTAAAGAAAGGGAACAAAAATACAGCCTTTCATCCTTCTGACATTATTCACAAATAGAAAAAAGAATAAATACAGGACCCATGGACAATCTAAAAAGAATTCCCTGGACAGGAAAATTAATTGATCTTGCCAAATACTGGGTTCTGTTAGAGGCCATAATGTTTGCGCAAACTTCAGGTGTCCTGTTATTTAGGATTGATAATGCTGATAATAGAAATTATAGAGACTTTTTGGGTCCTGTCCTGAGAAAATACCATATACTACATTGAACATTCTCAAAACATATAATTTTATTATTTATATTTGCGAATTATGTAAAAATAATTCACAAAAAATACTATTATGAAAAACGCCTTACTTACCCTTATTTTAGGTTTATTCTCGATTCCCGCATTTTCACAACTGGATGTTACCATAAACCCTCTCGGCCTATTGTTCAGCAATATAGGAGTTTCAGCTGAAACTCCACTTTCTGAAAATTTCGGGTTGGAAGGCACTGTAAATTACAACTTCAACCGATTTGATGCTTTAGGAGATGAATTCAAAAGCACCGGATATGGATTAAGAGCTTTGGGAAAATACTACTTCAACTCCGACAAGGGATTGGACAAGTTTCATGCGGGTCCTTATGCCAGAATTGGTGGAAATAAGATCAAGTATACTTCTGGAACCGATGATGTTACGAGTTTTCGATTTGCCTTGGGGATATATGCCGGATATAAATGGGTTTCTAAAAAGAACATTGTTTTTGAGCTGGGACTTGGTCTTGGAAGGGCATTCGTCAATAATTACTCTTCTAATGATTCTTCTTTTAATGCAGCTGATTGGCCCGTGCTCAATCTCGATGCTACCGGCAAACTAGCCATTGGTTATCGATTCTAACGGCAACGAGTTTTGAGCCACTTCGTCGTAAATTATTTTTGAAACTTTGGCTAAAGCACGAACACCTTCATCCTCATTATTCAGATTCTTAGACAATAATACCAATACATATTTGCGACCATCTGGTAAAAAAATAATACCTGAATCATGTCGGACTCCTGTAATACTCCCGGTTTTATGGGCAATTTTTACATCTTGGGGCAACTCGGCGGGAATAATATCTGAAAATTCCTGCCGAGACATGATTTGTATCATTTCCTCACTAGCGGCGGAATCCACCGCCTCCCCCAATCCAATTTTTTTGAAGATTTGAAGTAAATCATAAGCTGTCGTTGAATTACTCAATCCCGCTTCATAGGCCTTTATATCCTCCACACCCCTAAGTACCTGAATAGAAGGAGCTCCTAATTCTCTCATAGTTTGTGTAACATCAATGGCATTGAGTTCCCGAATAAGAACATTTGTGGCCAGGTTACTACTTCTTGTAATCATTTTTTCCATCAACTCCCGCCAACCAATTCTCGTACCTATCCTGTCATATAATTCCGGATCTCCATCTGATTCCCTTGTCAAGAAATACTGACTGCTGTCAACTATGCTATAAAACTCATTATTCAGCAAAATAGAATCATTAATACCGAAAAATCCGGACCGGGCCTTTTTATACGCTTCTATAAGAACTGGTGTTTTCATTGTACTGGCAGCATGGAAAGGTTCACTTTCATTAATCAAAAGTTCCTCTTGCGTATTGAAATTAAAATAGGCCAAAGCAAAATCTCCCTCGACTGTATCCAGTACTTGCACAATTTTATCTTTTAGCTGAAGGTTTTCTTCCGGGGCACTACAATTTACAATACTAATTGCAATCAAAGTGAATAAAAACCATCTTGTCATTGTACCAAATTGATATTATAAAAACTCAATATAAGAAACATCTCAAACACCGTAATTGAATTAAATAAAATTGATATGTTAAGGTGATTTGAACGATAAAACGTTTCTATTCCTTGTTTCCTGCTTTAATTCCTATTATCACTGAAAACAGGGATATGGAATAGTAATAGGTCGGGATACATCGAAGACATGTTTCTCACATAAATGTCCCCATCAACAAGTGTTACGCTTCTTACCGATCATATGTAAATTTCTGTTCTTCTTGTAGTCAAACTACTCCATATTGTAAAAACTCCCAGATTATCACCTAAGAAAATAGAAATATTGATACCTATGAAACACTATTAAGGGACTGTATCAAACTTGAACTTTTTCTTCCGGGACTGGTTTTATTTCCAGGATATATTTATGTAATTTCGACATCAGAAATGCAATATTATGAGTGCGAATGAAATAGTAGACAAAAAACTAAGGGAGTCAAAATTAAGAAAGACTACTTTTCGAAAATTGGTTTTGCAAAATTTTGTAAAAAATGAAGGCAAAGCACTTTCAAGTAAAGATATTGAAGGTTTACTTCATGACCCTGACAGAGTTACACTTTATCGCACATTAAAAACTTTCGAAGAAGTGGGATTAATCCACCAAACCGTAGACACTTCCGGTAATTCCAAGTTCGCCTTATGCGGCAGCCACTGCACAGAACATAAACATCATGATCATCACGCTCATTTTCACTGTACCAATTGTGATAAAACTCTTTGTATTGAAGAAATTAATACTTCAAGACCTGTTTTACCTGAAGGCTTTGAAGTTCACCAAATGCACCTGATTTTAGAAGGGACTTGTTCGGATTGCCGAACTAAATAATATCAGCACCTCTTATTTTGTGAGATCATCGCTAAAAAACACTGAAATAAGGCAAAATAATATCACCTAAAACAAATTGTTAATTTCTTAATAAATAATTTATTAATTTATTTGATATTTAAAATACTTTAATTTATATTAGAGGTCAATATTAAGTATTGAGGCCAAAGTTAAAACCCGAAGAAACCCTATATAGCTAAGCCAAGCAGTACTTTATTAACAACTTTTTTTTAGCATTATCAGCACCCCAAACTAATAATGCTAATACAGATTGACTTTGATTCAAAGCATAAATAAGCACCATGCCTGAATCAGGTAAAGAAGAAACGTATAGACTATTGCTAAACCTAAAAAGAAAAAATATGACACATCGACGACTACCAAAGTAATTCTCTCTGAATTCTGATTTTTATTCTGTTCTCTACTAATACGGATTTGATTTTCCGGATTATGGTAAAAATTATGTAATAAACAACTTTTTTATTTTACATAATCTATAAATTATATGAAGCAATTAATATACTTTATAGACCCGATCTTTTTATAAATAATTAATTCCTCAGTAGAAATATAATTAAATATGGCTTCATGCAATATTTAAAATAGGATATCTATATCTAATTCACACAGTGACGCCCTTATTTACATTTCAAATTAATTATTTAATTATGAAAGCTAAAACCTTATATCAAAAAGAAAACAATACCCCACTCTACTGGACTTTCTCCTTATTAATTTCTTTATTCTTATCAATTACGTCTGTAGGGAGTGCTTATGCCCAGGCTACTCACCCCTGCTATAATAATCCCAATTGTACTTCCAATGATTTTGAACTTACTGAAGTATATTTGGCCAGTGATGCCAATGGAACACCTTTGACCTCAGCTGCCTGCAACATGGGAGGTCCCGCCGTTACATACGTAGCAATGGTTATCCAAAATAATACGAGTTCTGACCGGGATGGAATTTATATTACAGGAACGGTTACTTCCGGAAATCAAACTTTTCCAGTAGAATACTGCTTTGATGTCGCACTTCCCCAGAACACCCTTACCATACTTACCGTACCAGCGCCCAATACCTTCGATTGGGATTGCCAAAGTGCTGTTAATTTTGAAGACGCCCTCGTTGTCTGGGCCACAGCCAGTCAACCAATGTGTCCAGGAAATATGATCGAGTGCGATGCCACCACAAGAGCAAAGTGCTCTTTCTATACAAGTAGCCAACCTGTTACTACACCCTTAATTGCCAATTTCGAATTTACCAATGAGTGTGTCACAGGAAATTTATTCGAATCCGTAACCTTTACTTCAACCACCGTAGGAGGAGTTCCACCCTATTCTTATTCCTGGTCTTTCGGGACCGGTGCCACTCCCTCCAACTCTTCCAATGAAATGGAAACAGTCAGCTATAACAGTACCGATACAAGAACGGTGACCTTGACTGTGACCGATGATGACGGCAATATGGACATGATATCAAAAATGGTCACTATACAATCTTGTTGCGACCTTTCTGTGACTTGTCCTTCAGACCAAACCTACGATTGTGATAATATACCTTCCACTCCGGGCGAAAGATTTGAAGACGGTGGAGGTAGTTTTTCTGACGCCTGTGGAACTGTAACTATCGAAGATAATTTCTCTCATACAGGAGCGTGTGGCGGTGAAGTAATGGTAACATATACTATTACAGACGACAACGGAACCCCCTCAGATCCAAGTGACGATAATATAGAGACATGCGAGCAGACTATAACCATTACATCAGGTTCCTTACCAATTATATCTTGTCCGCCATCGCTACCAGCTTCACTTGATTGTGATGAAGTAGGGGGATTTTCAATCCCTGATGCCAGTTATACTAATAGTGAAACCGGCAACTGTCTTATTTCCGGTACTGTTTCCGGGATAATCATCGATCAACCTGGAGATGCATGTGGAGGAAACCTAATTATTGAATATTCCGGTAACGACGATTGTGGTAGACCTATGGTCGCAGTTCGTTGTACCGTTTTCGTAAATCCGGCCCCCGAAGCTTCCTTTACCAATGAACCCCAGGACGAAACCATTGAATGCAACGAAGCACCGCCCACAGGGCAAATGATCGCTTATTCCAATAGTGCAACCGGTAGTTGCGAAATTGATGGACAGGTCATGTCTACCATCTCCGGTTCGCACGATGAATGCGGTGGGTCCTATACCGAATCCTGGACCTTTACCGA
>NZ_JAJSLW010000033.1 GCF_021729145.1 Membranihabitans maritimus
CCGTACGACTTGCATGTATTAAGCCTCCCGCTAGCGTTCATCCTGAGCCAGGATCAAACTCTCCATTGTATTTAGTTTATATATAATACCTAATAAAATCAGGCACTACAATTTTGATTAATCTCCTTTGGCTCGTACTAGCAAAATTTAAAAAATTCGTTATCGAAACTCGTATTAAAATACTCGGTTTCTTACCTTGTTTCTCCCAATCTATCAAAGAACTTTTCTTCAAAAGCGGTTGCAAATATAGGAATATAAATTTTATATTTCCAAACTATTTTAAAAATAATTTCAACCACCTTGATTTCCAAAAAGGGTAATAAATATACATATTCTCTATTAATTAAACAAATATATTTTTCAAATAAAAAAAACAAATCAGATATATGGCATACTCCCTAGAAATAAAAATTAAAGATTTTTTTATTTTTTTTCAAATTCATCGAGAAAACAGAAAATCTGTTTCCTATTCTATCAGAAATGATAAAGTCATTATCAGACTACCAAACTTTATGAGTCAAAAAAAATCTCAAAATTATATAGATAAAGCGCCTGAGTGGGTACAAAAACAGCTACATAAAAATCCTAACCTTCATTACACCCTCCCCATTAAACCATATCCATCCGATTTTCAACTACTATTATGTGACCAAAAAGTATCTATCCATATTGATAGATCCCGGGATCAACAAAAACACACCCTTATCCTAAACGGAAAATATAAAGCCTCTACTCCTTCCTTTGGATCAAAATGGGAAGAATATACCTATATAAAAAAAGCACTTAGTACCTTAACCAAGAAAGTATTTGGGACGGCATTATCACAAGAAGTTCATTTTCTCCAAAAAAAATATTCAATAAAATCTTTTGAAAATCTTCGATTCAAATATAATTCCACCAATTGGGGAAGTTGCTCATCCAAAAACAATATCAATCTTAATACCAGGTTATGTCTCCTACCGAAAGAAACACGAACATATATTATATTACATGAAATGGCACATCTATACCATATGAACCATTCCAATGCTTTTTGGAGGTGTGTGGAAACTTGGTGTCCTGACTATCCTAATCAAATAGCGTTTTTAAAAAAGAACGCTCATAAATTAGATTTTTACCCCTATTACACCTGGGAAAAATAGCACATAAAAAAGGAAGTCGGTAATAATAAAAGGAAAAGGGACATTCACACAAAGGCATATCTACAAAACTCTTTTTACCTGGGGAAAAAGTAGGATTTCCCCTGATAGTACCCCCGTGTCATTAGTAAGGAAAATCTTGTCACTCGAAGAATAACCATTACGTTCGGGTCAAATGCCATTCGAAACGTTCAATTGCATACAATTTTGGGTATTTAAAAAGCCGCAGAGAAAGTATTACAGGGATTCCGTCAAGAAATTCGGATGGGTTCCCCTTATATCTATATCCCAAATCATTCAGGCTTTATAATACAACAGAGAGGCCCATGGGTAGGATTAGCGATGTAGACAAGAAGAGGTTCCTCTATGGCTGACTGGTAAAAAGATTTACCCTTCTCCACTTTTCCATAGTCTCACATTCAGATATGTACTCCGGATTGATCTCAATAAATGTTTCGGTGATCTTTCCATCCAGCCATTGATCCAGATACATCTGCTGGCGTTGTTGGACAGCTGCAGTTTTAATCTTGTCATAATCCTCGCCCAGATTGGCTGTATGTGGCTTTGAACGGGAAAACAATTTAATGATCCTCAAAGAATAAGATCTTGAATATTGGTCATATTGCTCTATTGGCCGGGTTACTCCACCTACATCAAGGGTGTCAATAGCAAAGAAAACATCCGTTTCAACATCCGGAGTTTCAAAAAAAGTATTACCCGTTTTGGGATTGGTCATTCTCCCGCCATTGTGGAAGGACTGTGTCTTATCGGATCCAAATTTTCTAACCGCAATTTCCCAGGGTACGGAGTCACGAAGAATCAATGTCCGGATGGAATCCAATTTGGCACTTGCTTTTTCGACATCAGCTTCGGTAATTTCAGGCTTGATCAAAATATGCTCAACGTGAATCCTGTTACCCCTTCTTTCCAGCAGCCTAATCAAATGAAAACCAAATTCAGATTCAACTATATCCGAGATCTCTCCATTTTCTAAGTTAAATGCCGCCGCTTCAAATTCGGGAACAAATTGTCCACGTGCCTGCCATCCCAAGTCTCCACCCATCCTGGCAGAACCAGGGTCGTCCGAATGCTTTCTCGCCAGCTCATTAAATGAAACTCCATCCTCGATTTGATTCTGTATATCTACGATTTGGGCAATGGCTTTATCGCGTTCATCCTGATTCACTTCAGGGAACATAAGTAGTTCCCCAACTTCAACTTCTGCGTTAAAAAACGGTAGTGAGTCCTGAGGAATTGATTCGAAATAGTTAATAACCTCCCGGGGGGTAATTTGTACATTTTCGAGTATTTTACTTCGCATCTGGTTAGCCATCATCTGATCACTAAGATCCTTACGCATCATATTTTTGACCTGGGTAACCGTTTTACCGTAATAATTTTGAAATCGCTCTACATCTCCGTTCATAGTTTGAAGAATGTAATCGATCTTAGCCTGTAATTGTCCTTCTACCTGTTCGGGGGCAACTATCACACTATCCACTTTGGCCTGGTCAATCAATAGTTTCTGTAGAAACAAATCTTCAACGACCTGACACTCCTGGGTTTGAGTCAAACCACCATTGACAGCTTCCTGATAGTCCAGGTTACTTTGAATCTCTGAAGATAATAATATTTCACCTCCCAATTTAGCGGCCAATTGCTCGAGCACTATTCCTTCTCCCTGTCCCCAGCTAAATGTAACCGATAATAACGTAACTAATATAATATGGCTAATTCTCATACTTAATAATCTTATTATTTGATGCAGCTTCCTGATATAAATCTTCTTTTATCTTTTCCAACCACTTCATTTTCCTTCTTTGCAAAATGGTCTTATGAGCAAAATTGCGAATATAGGAAAGTGGGGCATCATCTGTTTCTTCTGCAATTTCAATTATCTTCAAAAAATAGTAACTTTCCTGGTCTTCTAATTCAAGTCGATGACTTTTCTTCAACAAAGATAGGTTAATATTTTCTGGCAAAGCAGTTTGAAGCTCATCAATTGCATACCAGGAAGTATCGAGAATAAAATCCTCCGCATATAAATCCAGGTATTTAATCAAATCTATATTCATATTGACAGCATCATCCATTCCATCCCACAATTTTTTCACTTCATTATATGAATCCTCTATAGAATTCTTAGGAAAAACAGCCAGGTTAAACTTGGCGATCGGCTTCTTGAGTTTGAATTGCCCGGGATTCTCTTCAAAAAACGTCTGAACTTGCTCTTTTGTCACAGTAGTGTCCGAAAATTGTTGTAATAATTTCTCCTCATACTCATGTAAAATCAATGATTCCCTGTAATCTTCTACCAATCTTTCTATCTCCTCCCGATCAATCGCATCCTTTTTCCCATTGTACAGGAGAACTTGTTTCCTTGTCCAACGGTCCACCAGGGCATTGGCAATCAATGTACTGTCATCACTCTTTGCATTATCCGGCATCATATCTTTCAATTCTTCTGAGAAAAGCTTTTCACCAAATACCTCAGCTATTACATCACCCTTATCCACATCAGGATCAACCATTTTATCCGAGCACGACAGCGAAATTAATAGTATTATCGCCACGAAACAAAAACCAAACGAAAAATTAAGATTTAACAAGAGACTGAAAAACGTTCTCATTGACATCGACTTCATATTTGGATTTTAATTCTGCAATCCAATCTTCTTCAAGAAATATTTGGTAATCAGACATTACCTCCCCTTTCGCCTCCTGAAATTTTAAAGGCATGGCTTTACCTACCTCCTGAATTTTCAAAACAGTAGTAGATCCTTTTTCTGCATCTTTTATCATATCCATGTCTCCGATCGAAAGTTCCTTGTCTGCAAAATATTCCTCCTTTAATTCATTCTCCTTCATTTCCATTTTATCATAAGAAATTACTTTCGCTGCTTTATTCAATTTTTTCAGGACCTTTTCAGGAGATTTTTTCCTGATTCTTTTTGCTACCTTTTCAATAACCCTTTCGTCAGTACTATTGATTGTAAATTTTGAAACAGTAATATCCCTTGGGGAATAGTATTCACTTTTATGGTCTTCATAATAGTTCTTTAACCCTACTGTGTCAGATCCGGCCTTATCCCAAATACGCTCCTTCGAAACCTCGAACAACATAATTCCTTCCCGATATTCTCGCATTATTTCTTTGAATTCGGGATAATTTTCTTCCAGGTGGGCCTTCTCAAATTCCAATACCTCCCGGTCTATATAAGCATCAAAAATTTCCTGCATTGCCTCTTCCGGATTTCTAACAGCCCGCGTCTGATACCTGGCATTCCGGTTTTTCTGCAGGTAAGTAGATAGATCCTTTAGCCTATACTCTTTATCCTGAATGGAAAAAAGAACCGGATTTTTGCTTACCTCGGGAGCATCCCATTTTAATTTAAAAACATCTTCAGAAAATACTTCCAGCAAATCTGAAGCTGTGATGTCTCCTATTTGATAGTTCTCTTTGGTCTTGATTTTATTTACCAGCGCTTTTTGGGCAATTTGAAACCGGTAATCATTTTGGATAATATTTTCAAGATAGTCCTTTTCCATAGCGTAAGAATCCAATGTATCGAGTTTGACACGTTGGATAATGTGCCAACCGTATTCAGTCTTCACAGGTAACGAATATCCACCGTCTTGGCTAATAGTAAAGGCGACATCTTCAAATTCGGGTGCAAATGTACCGGTGGTAAAAGCTCCTAGCATCCCGCCTTTATGGTTCGTATTTTTATCCTCACTGTACTTTTTAGCCAACTGTTGAAAGTCGGCACCTTCTTCCAACAATGAATAGATGCGGTCAATTTTCTGCTTACTGGTATCCGTACGGCTGGAGCGGCCGGTCCTAGCCAAAATATGACGGATTGTCATTTCTCCTCTTGCGGGCCTTTTTCCTTCTACTTTGATTATGTGCAAACCCAGGGAGGATTCTACAGGTTCAGATATTTGTCCCACCGGTGTTTCATACATAGCGGTTTCCAAATCGTAAAATCCGTTGGGAAGTTTAGCATACCGATATCCCAGGTGTCCTCCATTCGAAGTTACAGATTGGTCCTGGGAAAACCGCTTAGCCACCGTAGAAAAAGGAAGTCCTTCGGCAAGCGCATTTTTTGCCATCATTAGCCGATCGCGTACATTTTTAATTAAAGCTTCCGGGGCATTTTCAGGTATACGTATTAATATGTGACTTACATCTACTTCTTCTTTTTTCCGTTCGTACAGCTCCCGGGTTAAGTTATCCAGTACCGCTTTGTCGGACATATAATTATTGGCCAGTTGTTCCCGATAATGATTCAACTCTTCCTGTAAGGCAGGATCATCATTGAGTCCCTGCGCTTTGGCATCAGCCACTTTTAATTTAAATTTCTTATACAACTCAAGAAACTCATCTAGCGAAGCTTCCGAAAAATCAGCAGAAGCACCGTTGCTTTTTTCATACACATATTTAAATTCTGAAATATGCACCTTGTCATTTCCCACAGTAAAAAGCACGGGGTCTTCGCTATTGTCCTGAGCATTGAGATGGGGCAATACTAACAGGAATATAGTAAGAAAAGAAGATAAACATCTTACCAACATAATTGATGTATTTTTTTCAAATAAACTATGGAACGAATATAAAGTTATATTTTGTATAAAAAATAACCGTAAAACCAAAATTTGTAATCGGCCGTTTTTCTCACTTTCGAAATGTCAAAACTTCGTAGCTTCTCATGAAGGTATAATTAATGAATTTGTATTTCTGGCTCCCGTATTCCTCTTCAAAGCTGATCACTCCCTAATCGTACACAAAAACCTTCTGCACTCTTCTGCCTATATTCGTCAATATCTCGTAGGGAATGGTTTCCGCGGCTCTGGCCAAAAAATTAATGGAATGGTCTTCATTAAATACCACTACCTCATCCCCCTCTTTGGCAGGAGGATAATCCGTGAGGTCAATCATAGTCATATCCATACAAACATTCCCTATAGTAGGACATAAATGACCGTTAATAAGGACCGAGAACCGCCCATTTCCCGCCAATCGTATCAGGCCATCGGCATATCCCAGACTGATAACCCCTATCCGCGAAGGACGGGTCAATTTCCCTTGCCTTCCATACCCAATGGTTTCACCTGCTTCGATTTCCTTAATTTGGGAAATCCTGCACTTCAAGGAGTGAACGGGAGTCAGTAAAATGAATTCATTTACCCTGTCCATTCCCACTCCGTATATCCCAATGCCCAACCTCACCATATCAAACTGATACTCAGGATACCTTACAATACCCCCAGAATTAAGAATATGCCTGTCAAAACGGATATCCAACTCTTTCATTATCAAGTCAGACATCTTCCGGTAATGTTCTATCTGACGAACCGTAAAATTATGGTGTTCCGGATCATCGCTTGCCGCTAAATGAGAAAATACCGACTGGATAACCAATACTTCTGTGCCTTTGAAGTACGCAATTAAATCAGACAACTGGGTCTCCAAAAATCCAAGCCTGTGCATCCCCGTATCTAATTTCAAATGAACTTTTACACCGGAAAGCCCCCTTTTTGCCACATAATTTTCAAACCGCTCCAGTAAACTGAAGTTATATAATTCCGGTTCCAGGTCATAGTCCAACACCAATTCAAATTCCTGGGGATCCACATTCAATACCAATATCGGAAGGTCTATTCCCGCTTTTCTCAATTCGACCCCTTCATCCACATACGCCACACCTAAATAATCAATCCGGCGGCCGGATAAATATTTCGAAATCCGGACAGCTCCTGCTCCATAGGCATTGGCCTTCACCATGACCATTATTTTTGTCTTAGGATTGAGAAAATTCTCAAAAGACTTGAGATTTTTACTCAAAGCTGATAGGTTGACATCTAATACCGTACTGTGGGTCTGATCCTGGAGTGCATAAACAAAATCCCGTAAAGATTCATTTCTATCTCCTTGGACGAGAACCGCACTCTCTGCCCCCAGCGCTCTTTTAATCAGTGTAATGATTTTTGATTTCGGAACATTAATATTAAACCGGTCTTCATTTTTGAGACGAAGGTCCGCCGGCGGTAAAGAAGATACAAAGATTTCCTGCATATAACCAAATGATAATATACGATCCATCATACGCCAAAAACCATCGGATTCAACAATGGGATTTGCTTTTGAAAAGACACCCCAAATGGGTTTGTCCCCCGTAATTAATTTCAATTTTGAAAGGGTATTTCTAAAGGAGGCCAGGTCCGAAGATTGATTGTCGTGAAAAAGTGATATCCCCCTGAATCCCGGAAAAGTCCTCAATCCCAGGTCTACTCCTGCCAAACGCTCCCAATCCAAATCCGCTTCAAAATTTCCCAGGGCATTTACAGCTGCAAGACACGCTACCTGCAGATCACGGATTCGGTTATTGGAAATGTGAAAAGGGTGCAGTAATTTCAACAATTCCCCTCTATAAAATACATCGACAAATTCTTCTTTTTGACTCCCTATTGCCCGATTAAATGCATAATCAGCATCAAATTCATACCCCCTTGTAATTATTTTATTAGCACCTTCAATACTTAAGAATTTCTTACAATCAAAAGGGATAATATACTGCCTGGAATTGGTAAAGAGTTTTGCCAACTCCCTTGCCAATTCCTCTTTACCTGGAAAATTGCGATTGAACTCAGCATCTACATTAGTAATAATACCCAGGTCAGGTAATATCATATCAGCCAATTCATCCATTTCCCCCGGAGAGGAAATTCCCGCTTCAAAAATTCCCAGATTGTGATGGTCACTAATTTCCAATAATGCGAGAGGGACTCCGAATGCCGAATTATAAGACCCGGGATTTTTCACAATAGTAAAACGACTTTTGAGAAGCTCGTACAACCATTCTTTCAAAGTGGTTTTGTACGTAGAACCGGTAATACCGATTACAGGGAAATTAAATTGCTTTCTGTGGTAAGTAGCTAGAGCTTGCAATGCTTTTACCGGATCGGTAACAATTATAAAATTAGCATCAGAAAGATCGACTAAATCATCTTTGCGGTCACTAATAAAAAACCGTACTCCGTTTTCATATAAGGATCTTATATATTGTCTTCCATGTTGCCTTTTTCCCGGAAGGGCAAAGAATAAAGATTTGGAAGGAACCGTTAGTTGCCGGCTATCAATAAGAGGAATTCTCACTTCTCCATCCTTTTGGATTCGATACTCACCTGTCCCCAATATTTGGATTACTTCAGAAAAAGCATACCTCATAACAAATCAACGCCAATATCCCTCCGATAGTTTATCCCTTCGAATTTGATTTTCTCTATTTCACGTAACGCCGAATTTCTGGCCTCATCAATCGTTTTTCCCTTAGCTGTTACAGCCAAAACCCGACCGCCATTTGTTTGTATTTCCTCTCCCGAACGCTTGGTCCCGGCATGAAAAACCAATTCTTCGATGTTATCCAGCCCATCTATTTTTTTCCCTTTTTCATACCCCCCGGGGTACCCACCGGAAACGGCTACTATTGTACACACCGTATCGGGACTAAATCTGGATTCCATACCTTCTAATTCGCCTCTACTTGCCTTATCACATACTTCCAGCAAATCATTTTCCAGCCTCACAAAGACCGATTGAGTTTCCGGGTCCCCCATCCGACAATTATATTCAATTACTTTGGGTTCGCCATCTACATTAATCAAACCAAAAAATATGAATCCCCGGTAGAGCATTTTTTCTTCGATAATCCCTTTTACGGTAGGTTCTATTATTTGAGATTGTACTTTTTCTTTTAATACACTATCGTAAAAAGGCACGGGGGATACACTTCCCATTCCTCCGGTGTTCAACCCGGTATCTCCTTCTCCGATACGCTTGTAATCTTTGGCTTCGGGAAGAATTATAAAATCCTTCCCATCTACAAGTGCAAAAACTGAAAATTCAATTCCGTCAAGAAATTCCTCTATCACCACTTTTTCACTGGCATCACCAAATTTCCCTTTTAGCATTAAACCCAACTCTTTCCGGGCTTCCGCTATATCGTCTAAAATTAAAACCCCTTTACCCGCAGCCAATCCATCTGCTTTCAATACATAGGGAGGTTTCATTTTGTCCAGGAATGCATATCCTTCTTCCAGGTTGGAAGGTCCGACTTCCAAATATTGAGCTGTTGGAATTTCATATTTTTCCATAAAAGATTTGGCGAATGACTTGCTACCCTCCAGTTGGGCAGCCTTCTTATCGGGACCAAGAATATTGACGTCCTGCAAATCCTTATCACCAAGGAAAAAATCCACGATTCCATCTACTAGTGGAGCTTCCGGACCTACAATTACCAGATCAATATTATTATCCAATACGGCCTTTTTAATCATTTCGAAATCGCTTCCGATACCATCCAGATTTCTGCCCACTGTCTCTGTTCCGGCATTCCCTGGTGCCAGATAAAGTTGATCGCAGTTGGAACTCTGTGAAATTTTCCAGGCCATGGCATGCTCCCGGCCCCCTCCTCCCAAAATAAGAACGTTCATTCAAGATAGTTTTTTGAAAATAATGGCCCAAATATAATGTGAATTAAATAAAGACCTGTTGAGGTTGTCCGGAAAACATCAATTTACTAATAAAATTACTTAAGTATTACCTGAGATAGTCTCTATCTTCGACCTTAAGTCAAAGAAGTTGACTGAACGCCAGGGTCACCTATCAAGGTAGAAATAAGAGCTAATGGGTAATACCCCGCCCATTAGTACAGAGTAGATGGATATTTCTATATGGAATTGAGGCTCTGTTAACCTGATTTCTATATTTATTCAGGATTCATAATTATCATCAAAGGGCAAGCTGAGTTGAGTTTGAAAATATTTTTTTATTTTAAAATACGTAACACACTATCAATCAACACTATTAACCTTTCCCAATTTTTGTTCATCTATAAAAATGCACTTTCAATCATTTTCGGTACAGAATTTGATACATATTAATAAATTAACACATATATTGTGTCATTTTTCAGGAAACGCCGAGTATGTACGAATATATAAAAGGGACTTTAACAGAAAAAAATCCGACTTACGTAATAATAGAAACACGTGATATAGGTTATTATATCAACATAAGTTTAAATACTTTTTCACGGATTCAAGCCCTAAGCGAAGCTAAACTCTATACCTACTTATATATACGGGAAGACATTCGCATGTTATTTGGATTCGCATCAAAAGAAGAACGGAGTATTTTTGAACTTTTTTTGGGAATTAGCGGAATTGGTCCTAATACGGCCAGGCTTGTAATATCATCGATGACGCCGGATCAAATAATTGATGCGGTTACGAACGAAGATGATATTGCCTTTAAGAATGTAAAAGGTATTGGTGCCAAAACGGCCAAGAGGATAATTATTGACTTGAAGGATAAAGTACGGCAAATAGAAGGGACTGAAATTAATTCCGGACCGGGAGTAACGATACCAGGCTCTTCATCTGCTGAGGATGAAGCCCGTGAAGCACTGATGACTCTTGGGTTTCCACGGAATAAAGTGCATCAGGCACTTAGTAAAGTAAAAAAGGCACAAACGGCAAAGACTGTAGAAGATTATATAAAACAGGCATTAAAATTACTGTCGTAATAATGAATTGAAATAAATGTCGTTAAGATTTTGAATTATTATAATTAGTTGTGAAGATATATGAGGTTAATCTTTGACTTGGGGATAAAAAAGGTATGTATTATTGCAATAGCTTTATTATCACTGCTATTCCTGTTTACGCTTGATTCGGAGGCGGGTTCTCCCTATGACCTACCTATATCGGTACCTGAGGAGGATATTCAGGAACAGGTAGATACTATTCCGGAAAAACAAAATATTGGAAAATACCTTTCAAATGGTCAACAGGGAAATCCCTTTGATCTGAAAGACCCTCCGATTTTGGGAAGAGATCTGGAATATGACAATGAATCCAATTCCTATAATTTTATTAATAGGCTGGGAGATGAATATGCGCCGTATTCGCCGCAAATGACCTTCAGCGAATACCTGGAATATCGGAAGAAACAGCAGGAACAAAGTTATTTCAACAGAATTTCAGGCATTACACCTGGTGAGGGGATTTCACTTGACCCGATGGAAGATGTCGATGTTTCAAAGAATCTCGCCGACCGATTGTTTGGCGGTTCAGACATAAATATACAACCTCGTGGAAGTGTAGACGTCACTCTGGGTTATGAGTTTCAAAATGTAGAAAATCCCATACTACTAGAACGTCAGCAACGCTATGGAGGATTGGATTTTGATATGCCTATCCGCCTGGATGTAGAAGGGAATGTGGGAGACAAATTGAATTTACGCTTCAACTGGGATAATAAATCCACTTTTAATTTTGACCAGAATCTCAAGATTAATTATGATACGGACAATTTCTCAGAAGATGAAATTATTAAAACCGTTGATGCAGGATACGTAAGCCTTCCACTCAATAGCCAATTGATACAAGGGTCACAAAATTTATTCGGAGTCAAATTAGGAGCTCAATTTGGACGATTGCATTTGACGACCATATTATCTCAGCAGAATAGTGAGCAAAAAAACCTAAATATAGAAGGTGGAGGAGAATTACAGGAATTCGAGGTTACCGCAGATAGTTATGATGAAAACCGACATTTTTTCCTATCTCATTTTTTCCGTGACAATTTTGAATCCGCCCTTGAAAAATTACCTCAAATCCGCTCCTTATACAAAATAACCCGGGTGGAAGCATGGATTACCAATGATCGCAACCAGACAGATAATTCCAGGGACGTTCTGGCCATAGCCGACCTGGGTGAACACGATAAAATTTTCAACCAAAACCCCAATTTTCAGGCACCAACAGTAGTAGTCAATCCCGATATCCAGGGGAATGCACTACCTGATAATACAACCAATCCTATTTATGAGGCAATCACCCAAAATAGCAACATCCGAAGTCTCGATATGGCGGTAGCCGTATTGCAAAGCCAATTCCAACTCGAGCAAAGTCGCGACTTTGAAAAAGTAGGTGCAAGATTACTTCGCTCATCTGAATATGATTTACAACCGGACCTGGGCTATATTTCCCTTAACACTCCCGTTCGGCCTGATCAGGTGATCGCCGTGTCCTATGAATACGAATACAATGGTGAAAAATATCAGGTAGGGGAATTCTCCACCGACCTTCCTCTCAATCCCGACACCACAACTGTCCTTTTTACCAAATTATTAAAAGGTACAACCCAGCGTATAGATTTACCGATTTGGGATTTGATGATGAAGAATATTTATTCAGTAGGAGCCTATCAGGTAAGTGAAGAAGATTTTCAGCTCGATATATTTTATGAAGATCCTGGAAAATCCGATAAGAGATATTTACCCATTGAAGGCTTTACAAACCTTCCATTGTTGAATATCTTTAATCTTGATAATTTGACGACAACCGGCGACCCGCAACCAGGTGGGGATGGTCGTTTTGATTTTGTCAACGGGGTAACATTTAATTTGTCCTCCGGTAGAATGATGTTCCCCAAATTGGAACCTTTCGGATCAGACCTCGAGGAGAGGTTACAGGAACAAGTGGAAGACCAGGATCTAATTGACAACTTTATTTACCAGGAGTTGTATGACAGTACACTGGTCATAGCCCGTGAATATACCGAAAAGAATCGATTTTTAATCGCGGGGTCTTACAAAGCAAGTTCTTCTGATGAATACGACCTCAGGTCCGCAAATGTACCTCAGGGGTCAGTGAAAGTCTATGCAGGAAGTCAAGAGTTAATTGAAGGGGTAGACTATGAAGTGAATTACGGTCTTGGGAAAGTACGGATCACAAATAGTGCCTATACCGGTCCTGGTGTAAATATACGTATTGAGTATGAAGACCAGGGTCTCTTCAATCTCAATCGAAAAAATATGATCGGGCTCCGGGCAGATTACAAATTCAGTGAAGAATTCAATGTCGGTGCCACATTTATGCAATTATGGGAGCGCCCTTACACACAAAAAGTAAATTACGGAGAGGATCCGATAAACAACCGGATGATCGGACTGGATATGAACCTTAGCAAAGAAGCTCCCTGGCTGACAAGGGCGATTGATCATATACCTTTGATCAATACCAAGGAATCTTCTTTTATAGACCTGGCACTGGAAGGGGCCTGGTTGAAACCCGGTCATGCCAAAGCCATTGATGTCGACTCTTCAGGAGGTACTGCATATATTGATGATTTCGAAGGAAGTTCCACAGGTATAGATTTACGACTCCCCCTCCAGGATTGGGTCCTGGCTTCGGTTCCTCAAAATGACCTGAATAATAATAACCCGAAATTTCCTGAATCACAATTTACTAATAACCGGCTGACCGGCATTAATAGAGCACATATTGCATGGTATCGTTTAGAATCTATATACAGTGACAATTCAAATCCCTACACCAGTGACATCCAGATCAATGACATTTTCCCGGGGAGACAGGTAGAACTTGAGTTTGCCAGAAACTTCCTGACTTTTGACATTAATTACGACCCTACCCGACGGGGACCCTATAATTACGATGTACCTAATGGTACAGAATACAGCGAAGGATTGGACCCTGACGGTAATTTGAGACGGCCAGAGTCAAGATGGGCTGGAATTATGCGCGAAATTCAACGAAATGATTTCCAGGCGGCCAACGTAGAATATATAGAAATGTGGGTTCTCAACCCCTTCATGGACCGTGGGGACGGAACTCGGTTACAAGACGACGGAAAGCTATATATTAACCTCGGAAATGTATCCGAAGATATTCTCAAAGATTCTAGGATGATGTATGAAAACGGCCTTCCTGTTCCCGGGTCGGATGCACCCCTTGACACCACAAACCTTGGAGTGGTTCCCCGGTTGCGAAATATTACCCGTTCTTTTGACCCCAACCCTGACAACAGATCCTTGCAAGATGTCGGATATGATGGATTAAACGATGATGGAGAGCGTCAATTTTTCGCAGATTACATTCAGGATATACAATCATTAAACCTGCAAGCGCGGGAAGAAATCGAAGCGGATCCTTCCAATGACAATTATGTGTCATTCCGGTCCGAACAATTCCCGGAAGACCATGATGTTTATGACCGTTTTGCAAACTCCAATAAGCCCGAAGGGAACTCCAGAGCTTCCAGTGGATCAAGACTTGAATCCAATACCAACCAACCCGATAATGAAGATATAAACGGCGATAATACCCTTAATGAATCCGAAGCCTATTTCGAATATGAAATCCCCATTGAATTCGATCCGTCCACGCAGGGTATCAAACAGATGGAGTTTATCACAGATACTATAAATTCTGACGTTGGCGTTTGGTATCGTTTGAAAATACCAATCCATGAATACGAGCGTAAAGTGGGAAGTATAAATGATTTCAGGTCGATTCGTTTTATCCGCATGTACATGACTGAATTTGAATCCCAGGCTACTTTGCGTTTTGCAAAACTCGAATTGGTCAACAATACATGGAGAAGATATACAAAGAGTCTTAGCCAGCCAGGGATCGGACAACCTCAGCCTGTTAGCGACAATGTCCAATTTGACGTCAACGTTGTCAATATTGAAGAAAATAGTGGTAAATTTCCTTTCCAATATACCATTCCCCGGGGTGTGGCTCGTGAAATTACATACGGTACTGTAAATTCACTTGCACAAAATGAACAATCCATTGCGCTAAATATATGCAATCTCCCCCCAGGAGAAGCAGCTGCGATTTACAAAATCATCGGCCGTTATGACTTAAGGGACTTTGAAAGGCTAAAAATGTTCGTCCATGCAGAAGGAATTGAAGGTAGAAATTTGGAAAACGATGACCTTGCTATATTCCTGAGAATTGGTGCAGATTTCACCAATAATTATTATGAATACGAAATTCCATTGACTTTGTCGGACCCTGACCTGAATATAGCTCCCGGAACGTTGGATTATAAAGACGAAGTGTGGAAGAGAGCCAACCAATTTGATTTTCCGTTGGAGCTTTTAAAAAATACTAAAATCGAGCGTAATGCGTCGGGTGCTTCAGAAGTTGTACCCTATGAAGTCACGGATCCCGATAAACCGAGAAACCGCATAAGAGTAGTCGGCAACCCTACATTGGGAGACCCGAAATCGGTAATGATCGGAGTGAGAAATATAGCTCCGGATCAATTAAATAAATGTGCAGAAGTATGGGTCAATGAGCTCCGGCTCCAGGGCCTAAATGAACGGGGTGGAATGGCAGCCCTGGCGCGATTGGATGTAGAATTGGCAGACCTGGGAAGAGTAAATTTTGCCTCGAACTTTAGTACCGTTGGGTGGGGAAGCCTTGATCAAAAACTTGTGCAACGTCAAAAAGAACAGAACTTCGATTACAATGTGTCAGCTAACCTGCAATTGGACAAGCTATTGCCGGAAAACTGGAATCTGAGTATTCCTTTTTTCACGCAGTATTTTAATGCGACAAGCACTCCTAGGTTTGATCCGTATGATAATGATTTGACATTGGATGAGAAACTCAATTCAGTGGAGCAGGACGAAAGGGATTCCGTTCGGGAGCAAGCCATTCGAAGGGAAGTCCGCAAAACGGTTTCATTCAACAATGTCAGAGTGCTCAGGGGAGGAAATACCAGTTCCACCCCAAAACCATGGGATGTCCAGAATTTCAGTGTTTCGTATTCCAAAACCACAAGCATCAATTCCGACCCCATTATCGAGGAGAACCGGAAGGATCAGGAGCAGGCGGCATTGGATTATAATTATTCAGCGCAGCCCCTCTATATAACGCCCTTTAAAAATGTAATTTCAAAAGACCAGTTTTTAAAATTTCTTACGGAATTCAACTTCAATCCGATTCCCTCGAATATCAGCGTCAGAAATGAACTCAATAGATTTCAGAATAAAACCGTATACAGGTTTATGGAATCTAACTTCAGCGATTGGTATACCAAACGATTCACCTGGGACCGAAATTATAATCTCGTTTGGAACCTTACCCGGTCCCTACGCCTGAATTTTGATGCCATCAACAACGCCATTGTTGATGAACTTCCGGTGCTGGATAGAAACAGGAATCCTTATTCCGAAGAAGAGATACGGGATTCATTGAATAATAGCCTGGGACGCCTGGGACGCCCCAAAAATTACAAGCACAATTTCAACCTTACCTATACTTTGCCTTTCAGGTATTTTCCATTCCTGGATTTTATCGATATAGGAACACAACTCAGTACATCTTACACCTGGAGCGCAGCGGCTTTGAATGCACAGGAATACGGCAATGTTATCCAAAACCAACAATCCCGTTCGGCAACCGTCAATGTCGATTTTGTTAAATTGTATAACAATGTTGGATATCTTAAGAAAATAAACGATTACCGAATGGGAGGATCCTCTTCCGGTAATACCCGAAGTCGACAAAGACCGGGAAACAATAACCAGGAAAATGGTAATTCAAGAAGTAGAAGAGGAGAAAGCGATGGTCCGGGAATAGCGGAGGTTGCGTTGCTACGGCCTCTGATGTCTGTGAGATCACTTAAATTCAGCTACAAAAATAATCTAAGCAGTGTCGTTCCTGGATTCACACCACGGCCCAAGTTTTTTGGAATGAATGAAGAATGGTCTGCACCCGGGGCCGGTTATATCCTGGGTGTACAACCGACAAACGACTGGCTAAATGCTTTGGTAAGTAACGGCAACCAATTCATTACCGATACGGTAGGTCTCAACCAGGAAGTAGTGAGAAACAATACAGAAACTATTGATGCCAGTTTGGAAGTAGAACCTTTCAGGGATTTTAAATTAACCCTAACTGCGTACAAGGATTATCGAAAAAACAATTTTGAATTCTTTAAAGTTGCACAGCCTGGTGGTGAATTTGAACATCTGGCTCCCCGGGATATAGGTAGTTATAATATCTCGTTCTTTACGTTGAATACGTTTCTGAATGCAGGGGATACGAGTTACGTTCAATCTTTATTCAGAACATATGAAAATAATCGAGTCGTTATTTCAAATCGATTAGGAAATGGCCAACCGCATGAAAAACACCCGGAATATGCCGAGGGTTACGGACCGAATCATAATGAAGTGGTAATTCCATCATTTATGGCTGCCTACACCGAAAAAAGCGCCAATTCAATACCCCTTGATTTCTTAACTGTTGCCCCTAAATTAAATTGGCAATTACAATACAACGGATTGACTAAAATCCCGTATTTCAATGAATTGTTTTCGAATTTTTCACTTAGGCATGGATATACTTCCAACCTAAATGTCAATTCCTTCCGTACGGACAGGGATTACAACGAAGACCCGCAACAAAACATTAATGATCTGACTGCAAATTATTACAGTAGATACGAAATTCCGGACGTGGTAATATCAGAAAGTTTCAACCCACTGATAGGGATCCAAATACAAACCAAAAATGACTTTAATTTTACGGTAGATTACAACAAAAGCAGGAATCTGGGAATGAGTCTGACCAATTACCAACTCAATGAAAATAATAGCTCCGAAATCGTAGTGGGTTTAGGCACTACACTGAAAAATGTTAATATTCCTTTCTTGCAAAAAGGGGGCGGAAAACAGAGAACAAGAAGTCCCAGACCCGGAGAAGTCCAGGAAAATAACAATAGAAGTAACCGGGAAACGGAAGCAGGGAATGACATAATACTTCAGGTAGACTTCAGTTTTGGGAACAACATTTCGGTTATTCACCTTTTTGATTCTGAAATTCAACCCCAGGTTTCATCAGGGGCCCGAAACATCCGCCTGAGCCCTACCATTGACTATGAACTAAATGATCAATTGACTATTCGTTTATACGGTGAGTATGACCGCACCATTCCATGGACATCAAACTCCTACCCTATTACGAGATTCAAAACAGGAACTACGATTAGATACAAACTCAATTAATGGCATAATTTAGATGGTCAAAAATATAAAGTGGATTTGGTGGGTAGTTGGATTGATGGTCGTAGCCATTGCCGGAATCGTCTGGATGCAGGTTAACTGGATTCGGGAAAATATCAAAGTAGTTGAAGACCAATTCGACACAGAGGTTTATTCTGCACTGAATAATGTCATTAATGAAATAGAGAACAGAGAGGGTGGATTTGATATGATCCCCGAAGAATTACGGGGCGTTATTGACGCTGACAGTACCCTACATATAGAGAACCTGGAATCAATCCTTAGCACTACTGAACTGGATAATATATCTGATCAAAATATTTCCTTTCGCCAGCTTCGGGCACTCCTGGAAAAACAGGTTTTGGAAAGGACCGTCAATAGCAACCTGGAAAATAGGCCTATTACTGACCTTATAGACCTGGAAAACCTGGACAACAGTATCAAACATCACTTGAGGAAACGCGGTATTAAAACGGATTATCATTACGGTGTCTTTTCCAACAGGGAAAGCAACTTTGTTATTATGGATGGTAATTTTATAGTATTTCCGGACCTGGATGCTGAAGCCACATTGACGGAATATAATTTGAGATTACTGGATTCACCTTATGCATCCGACCTATTCCGTACGAGTTCTGGCGCACTGGGTAAACTGATTATAGAATTTCCAACCCGGAGCAGATTTATTTTAAAAAGGATCATTTCTAATATAATTCTATCTGTTCTTTTTATAGCAATTACATTATTCTCATTCCTGTATACGGTCATTACCATTTTCCGTCAAAAACACCTTTCGGAGATGAAAACCGACTTCATCAACAATATGACCCATGAATTCAAAACACCTATTGCTACTATTTCCCTCGCAGTAGATTCTATGCAAAGTCCTGCTATTCAGAAAAGTCCGGAGAAAATTAACAGGTTTGCCAAAATTATCAGAGAAGAGAATAAAAGAATGTTGATGCAGGTAGAAAAAGTACTTCAAATGGCCCTGCTGGACAATAAGTCCTTTAAAATGTCAGTTTCAGAAGTCGATATGCACCAATTATTAAGACAAGCTAAAAAACATACAGAACTTCAAATTAATCAAAGAGAGGGAAAAGTAAAACTTTCACTCAATGCTACCCGACATATCCTGTTGGCAGATGAAAACCATATAAGTAATATTATCCACAACTTATTGGACAATGCTAATAAATATACCGAACAATCCCCCTATATAGAAATTAGTTCACGAAGCGACAACAACGGGATTTACATTACCATCAAGGATAATGGTATCGGAATGTCCAAGGAACAGGTTCACCACATTTTTGAAAAATTTTACAGGGTTCCTACCGGTAATGTGCATGATGTAAAGGGATTTGGACTAGGACTTAGCTATGTAAAAGCAATTACCGATGCCCATAAAGGGGATATCTCTGTCAAAAGTGCTTTGGGAAAAGGGAGTGAATTTACTTTATATTTTCCATTTGAAAATAATTTTTCTTTAAAAAATAATTAACTACATAAAATTTTAAATCTGTTAAATCGTTTATATATCGAATTCAATAAATCAATCCTATGAATGAAGTAAAGCCGAGCATATTATTAGTAGAAGACGATCAAAACTTTGGAGACGTATTAAAATCATATCTTGAAATGCATGACTTTGACATCACACTGCGAAGTGATGGCGAAGCCGGGAAGGATGCATTTGACAGCGGAAATTACGACCTCTGCATTTTTGACGTGATGATGCCGAAAAAAGACGGATTTACACTGGCAAAAGAAATAAGAACGGAGGATAAAAAAACACCTATTATATTTCTTACCGCTAAATCCCTGAATCAGGATATCGTAGAAGGATTAAAAATCGGTGCAGATGACTATATCAGCAAGCCTTTTAATTCCGAAGAATTACTACTCAGGGTACAAGCCATATTAAAGAGAAGTCAAAACGGCATGGAGGAAGAAGAAGACAAAACCGAATTTGATTTTGGCAAGTTTTCTTTTAATTTTCCACTGCGAACCCTGGAATACAATGACGGAGCTGATTCAGACGAAAGTAAACTTTCTCCTAAAGAAGCACAATTGTTGAGACTATTCTGTATTCACAAAAATAATGTTTTGACACGCTCAGAAGCGTTGACCAAAATTTGGGGAGAAGACAACTATTTCACTGCGAGAAGTATGGACGTTTTTGTTACCAAGTTGAGAAAATATCTTAAAAGGGATTCCGACATAGAAATTGTCAATATCCATGGAAACGGGTTTCAGTTACTCGTCAAAGAAGAGGCGGATTCACAATAAAATTTCATGCCAACATAAAAAAAAGGTCGATCAGTGTAATTACTAATCGACCTTTTTTAATTTCCGTCCAAAGATTTCTTTCTACCAAATTTTTAATACTTCTTGTTGTAAAATGACAACAAACGAAATCTGTAAACGGGAATAATATATGTTATTCTCCGGTGCTAGAAAGTTTGGCTTTCACTTTCTCCGTGATATTAGTGGATTCATCAGCATACATCAATACCCCTGTGCTCAAGTCAAAAACAAATGTATACCCATCTTCTACAGCAACATCATCTATGGCCTTTTGTATTTTTTCTTGAATAGGTTGTAACAATGATTGTTGCTTTTGCATTATCTGCGTCTGCATTTGTCCCTGGAATTGCTGCAATTCAGTCTCATCAGCCTGGAGTTTTTGACTCTCCTCTTCCAACTGCTTGGGAGATAATTCCCCGGCATCCCGCTGTTGCTGTAATTCCATCATTTTTGTTCGAAAAGCCTGAACCTTTTCCTGTGCTTTTTTCTGTAGTTGTTCCTGCAGTGTTTGTATTTCAGCATCTGCTGCTTTCACTTCCGGTAAATTCTCCAGGATCGCCTGCGAATTCACATAGGCGAATTTTTGCTGGGCATTAGCTACCTGAAATACCGATGCTAATAAAGCAACTGCAAAAAAATATTTGAACAATTTTTTCATCTTCAAAGTTTTAATTTATTTAAAATATGCGCAAAATTACAATAATCTTATCTAATATCTAACATCTTCTTGATATCTTCTGTCTTGTCGTATTCATCATTCGAGAATATCAACCCTGCAGAACTACTTTTATCGAGTATGATATCCACATTATGCAGTTCTGCATATTCCTGCACAGCGTTGTAGACTTTATCCTGGATCGGTTCTACCAATTGTTGCCTTTTACTGAATAATTCACCTTCCGGGCCAAACCTCATTTTTTGCTTCTCCCGGACTTCCTTTTCACGATTGATAATAGTCTCTTCCCGTTCCTTTTTTTCGGCATCGCTCAATAACACCTGTTCGGCGTTGTACTTGTTATACATCATTTCGATCTCTTCGAATTCAGCATTGATTTCCTGTTGCCATTGTTCTGCCATTTTATCCAACTTGGCCTGGGCATTTTTATAATCCTCCATATTTTCCAATATATCAGCAATATTAATTATTGCTACACTTTGGGAATTAGCGTCCTGAGCAAATCCCATCAGGATAACAACTCCGAGGATAAAACTGGTTATTATTTTTTTCATCTATTTAGTATTTAAATTCACCATTATGACTTTGTACAATAACGAAAGTTTCGGCGAAATGTGGTTTTTAAACTTATTTTAACCGATATTAATAAAGTAAAAACATATAATTCTTCTATTGATCCCGGTCCAGAAAATAGCTATTTTCGCAACTTTTCGATCAAAGCGGGATAAAAATATAGTTTCTATCGGAAAATGAATAATAATAACCGGCCCAAACCGCAAAAAAAATCATATTCCCGGATAATCAAACCCGAATTTGGCTAAATTGCTACATTTGAGCATTCAATTAGTAAACTATGTCCGTCTTAACAACCATCTTTTTTATTTTTCTTCTCTATATTATATTGTGTATTATCAGCCCGCAAAAAAGAAAAATTATCAGCTCTGCCTTTGTCAAAACCCGACCGGATAGCCTGGCAGCATTTATTGCCAACCTGGAAAATCAGGCGATATGGAACCCCTGGATAATATCAGAAGAACACCCGAAAATATATGAAGGCGGCGAACCCGGCCTTCCCGGCTCTTACTGTGAATGGAAAAGCAAAGATGATAAGCTCCTGGGACGTATATCCAATATAAAAATAGAAGACCACCTCATTATCCAACGCCTGGAATTGGCTATGAACATGGTAAAAGTTATCGTACTGGAACATCAGCTTCACCCCCACGGAGATGGCCGGACAACACATTGGGATTGGATATATGAAGAAAAACTTCCCTTTTTTAAAAGACCTGTCTTTTTAATAAAAGATCTAGTGACTACCCAAAATCAAAAGCTAAAAGACGGAATGAGACACGCAAGGGAAGCCCTGGAAAGGCAATAATCAGGAAAAACCTACCCGGGTCAGAAATGTCCCTGGTATGAAAGGACACCATACAAATTCGAACTTCGGTTCGTCATCCCCCAGATCGCGTCCATAAGGAAATTTCATATTATACCAAATTGATCATAGGGTGCTATCCAAGTTTATGCTGTGTCCAATCATCAATTTGAAATAAGTACCGGGTACCTAATTGTCCATTGCCGGATAAAATCCAAATAAGATTTGGAAATACTAAACACATGTGTTTTATTCAAACTTTTTATATTGCCACTTATTGAACACCCAGTTGAATGTATCGGCATTCCCGGAAAGGAAGAACTACTTTTCCATAGCCGTCTTTAGGTCTTCGATAAGATCATCTACATTTTCTATTCCTACACTTAAACGAATGGTGGAATCGAGCAACCCCACTGCCACCCTTTCTTCCCGAGGAATGGAGGCATGGGTCATGGAAGCAGGATGGCCGATAAGTGATTCTACCCCACCTAATGACTCCGCCAAACTAAAATACCGGGTATTTTCGAGTATCTTCCTGGCCACATCCATATCATCATTTACCGTTGAAAAAGAAATCATAGCACCAAACATTTTCATTTGATCTTTGGCCAATGCATGGCCTGGATGAGACTTTAAGCCCGGATAAAAAACTTTTCCGACTTTAGGGTGTCCCGTTAAAAAATCGGCTATTTTTGCTGCATTTTCACACGCCCGTTCTACTCGAATCGCAAGGGTTTTAATCCCCCTAAGAGCTAAAAAGCAGTCCTGGGGACCGGGTACGGCTCCCACTGAATTCTGTATAAATGCGAGCTTCTCTGCTATTTCTTCATCCCGCGTCACAACAGCACCGAGGACAAGATCCGAATGGCCGCCGATGTATTTCGTAGCAGAATGTAAAACCATAGAGGCCCCCAAATCTAATGGATTTTGCAAATACGGTGTGGCAAAGGTATTATCCACACATGTTCTTATATTCTTTTCATCTGCAACGGAGCAAAGTGCCTTGATATCGAAAACCTGTAATAAGGGATTTGTTGGTGTTTCAATCCAGATTAACCGGGTATTTTCTTTAATAGCATCTTTCAAACTATCGGGGTCAGACATATCAATATACGTAGCCTCTATGCCATAATCCTTATATACCTGCGTCATCAACCGGTAAGAACCACCATACAAATCATTCGTAGAAATAATGTGATCTCCTGGTTTCAACATTCTTAAAATGGCATCCATAGCTGCCAATCCACTGGAAAACGCAACTCCATGGGTTCCGTTTTCCAGGGCCGCCAGGTTATTTTGTAATACGGTTCTGGTAGGATTTTGGGTCCGGGCATATTCGTACCCCTGATGGACGCCGGGACTAGCCTGCACGAAAGTCGAAGTTTGAAAAATTGGAGTCATTATAGCCCCTGTGGATGGATCAGGACTAATACCTGCGTGGATTACTTTTGTTTCGAATTTCATAAAAGATATTTTGGAAGTGACCAATCAACTGATCTCGTATAAAGAATCCTGCAAAGCTAAAGGAATTATGTGGGAATAACGTTCAATATCGGGCATAAAAAAAGGACAATTCCCGAGAGAATTGTCCTGCATTTCTTTTCAATATTTCTATTGATAAAATTCTAGTTTACTGCATCAGCCAGATTTTTTCCAGCTTTAAATTTAGCAACAGTTTTTGCTGCAATTTTGATTTCTTTTCCAGTCTGAGGATTTCTACCGGTTCGAGCAGATCTTTCAGAAGTAGAGAAAGTACCAAATCCAGGCAATGTAACTTTTTCTCCTTTCTTCAGTTCACTAGTAACTGATTCCAGAGTTGCATCCAAAGCTTTAGTTGCATCTGCCTTTGTCAAACCTGACAACTTTGCAATGCTGTCGATCAATTCTCCTTTGTTCATATTAAAATTTTTAAATAAAAAATAAAAATTTGCGCGGTAAATTTAGCAGGAAGTAATTTGTAAATCAAAATTTTTCAGCAATTTTTATTAAAAAACTCCCATTCCATGCACATTTCAGGCATTAGAACGTCTAAATCCGCCCTTATTATACAAAGAGATACTTTTTTTACTCAAAATAAGCGATTTAAATCATTTTAACACTTTTATTTTGATTTTCAGCTTGTGGTTGTACACAATAGTTTTGGGTAAAAGAACCGAATTCTAAAGGGCTATAGAATGCATTGATGGGAATTTTCCCATTTTTCCAATAGTTAATTTCCCATTATCTTAAGTTTATATACCACAGAATCAAAATCATATTTTGGTAATGTAATCCAATTTAACTTAGTACTTAATAAAGCCGTATCATTGGTAAATGCCGTAATCGAATAGGTTACTGAATTGGTAGACCGATTGTATACCACGAGCCGTTCAATGTCTGTACCGGATCCCCCGACCATGGTCTTATACCCGATAACGACACTGTCCTGAAAATGAATATCAGGCCAATAATCAATACAGGAATTCCCAGGAAAATTTGCTTCCAATTGGGTGTCGGTTTCAACCAAAAAACTATCCCTTTGAAGCTCAGTATCATTTATTAACATACAATGAACCAATTGTTCGGTATACAATAACCTAAAACCCAACGTATCCAGGTGTGATTCCGCCCTGTCTTTATCAGAAACGCTGCCAGGAATATCCTTTTCACAACCCATTACCGTTACAATAAAGGCGATCATTATGACCATACCCACTTCTTTTTGCTTCATATAAATTTTAAATTTCCTATTCCCGCCTTCCCTACCAATTTACAATTGTATATAGGAACACAAGAAAAAATCAATAGATAAAAGTTATTCAGACGGGCACGACACATTGAACCCACAACTAAATAATGAGATCCCGGAAAAGGACTTGTAATTATTTGCAAAAAATTTATGTAGTTACAAAAATTAAGCCTATCTTTGTCGTCCATTTGGCGTATAGCTTTCATACTATGCGTCATTTTAATGTAAAATGAATAGAAATTATGGCAAACCATAAATCATCAAAGAAAAGAATAAGAAGTTCGGCAAAAAAGCGGACCTTAAACAAATATTATAGAAAGTCTTCGAGAACGGCTATAAAAAATCTCAGGGAGATAACGGATAAAGAAGAAGCAGAAAAGTTTCTTCCCAAAGTAGTTAGCAAAATTGATAAACTTGCAAAAAACAACCGTATCCACAAGAATAAAGCTGCGAACCTGAAGAGTAAATTAATGAAACATGTAGCTGGTTTATAACAAACCAAAACTCTATAAAAAGAGAAGAGCCATTCTGCAATTTGTAGAATGGCTTTTTTTTGTGTATGAATGATTAATTTTTTAAATCAATAACGATTTTACATAAAATAAAAAGCCGGTCTTTCTATACTCCTGTCATTTATGTCATTTAATTTTCTTTGTCACTGCATTGTAGCCATGTGCTTTAAAACCTTCAAACCTTATCGTCTTTGAAGTATTTTACAAGGTTTTCATTAGCTTTAATGAAATCTAATTCATTTTATTTTATGATCATACGTATAAAGAATTTTTAAAAAAAATACTATTTAAGGGTTACCAAAAGCATTGCTTTTTACCCATCCCTAATTGCTTTTCTGCTTACGCTGTTGGCCATAGGTATGCTAGTAGCAGAAAGTTTCGGGATATCCCAATTTATAACGGACCATTTTTCCTTTATTGTAATTGACAATTCAGATACAGCCCGTGGTATTCTTACGACTTTGATAGCAGGTGTAATGTCACTTATGGTATTCAGCTTTTCAATGGTTATGATTGTTCTCAACCAGGCAGCGAATAATTTTACCCAACGGCTATTACCCGAACTGATTTCCAATAGGCAACACCAAATAGTGCTTGGCTTTTACCTGGGAACCATTCTTTACAGTATTTTAATTATGATCAATATACTACCGGATACCGGTAATTACGATGTACCCGGCACAGCTGTATTAATAGCAATAGTACTTGGCATTCTTAGCCTTATTTTTTTTATATACTTTATCAATACAATTTCTACCAATATCCAAATTAGCAACATTCTATACAAACTATATAAAAACACTAAAGCACAGTATAGCAAACAAGAAAAAGCGGATGATTTTGCCAATGAGCTACCAGCTTCCTCCAATGCCAAGTGGAAATCACTCAATATAAAAAAGTCAGGATATTTACAAAGCGTCGATTTTGAAAGCCTCAACGCTATTGCCCGAGAACATCAAATCAGGGTATATATCAATGTGCCGGTTGGCCTGTTTGTTCACAGACATTCGCCGGTGATTCAAGTTCACCCCATGCCAGCAGATGAAGTCCGTGACAAAATCGTGAATACATTTACAGTTTCAGAACAAGAATGGTTTGACGGACAACCACTCAATGGTATAAAACAAATGACAGAAGTAATCCTGAAAGCTATGTCTCCTGGTATCAATGACCCTGGCACAGCCCTCAACGCCATTGATTATCTCAGTGACCTGTTGGCCCTCGAGATTGAAAAGAAGCCTTTTACATCCTATAATCCCGACAGTGAAAAATCACCCCTGGTCTTTATTACCCCTATTCCTGTTAGCCAGGTTTTACACATTACATTAGGCGCAATACGTCAATATGCCAAACACGATATTGTCATCACTCTTCGGCTTATAAAAATGCTGGCATCATTTCTGCAACATTACGACTTCAGAGAATCAAAGAAAAACGATATTGAAGGCCAATTGCATTCTCTGATGTTTGATGCTGATGAGAACATAAAAAACCCATTGGACAGGAAGGCTATAAATGAACTGCTCAACCAATACGAACTAGCAACGTATAAAATTGGTATCGAAAAATCTAACCTTTTTTGAATACAATTTATCATTCCACTACACCGTCCTGCAATTTGCTGAACGAAATAGGGAAGATCTCCCAATTAGGGAAATTGAAGGATTGATAAGTGTAAAGGGCTTGGAAAGGGTGGATTGTCGAATTTGCCGCATCTACGTAAAGACTCAGGAAAAAAACAGGCCTCAGTCTCCAAATGATTACACACATTGTAAGTCTGGTACCCATTACTCTGGTAACAACAATCCCTTCTTTCGAAAAAAAATTTATTAAATAAACGTGAGTTCGACAGAGAAAATAAGAGCTCTGTCCGTGTGCTTTAGCTTTAGAGTTGGAACAAGGAGCGAAAATAGAATTACCTCTGGGTGTCAAGCCAGAGAGGAAAACATGTGAAATAATTGATGCTGGCGTTGATTTTCTTTCAAAAAAATTGACAACATCAATTATGTGCCAAGCTCACGTTAAATATAGTTTGTCACTCATCACTTTTCACACTCCAGTACAGACAGCAGATCAGGAAGGCCTTCCAACACATAATCTACCAATACATCCTGGTCAGTATATCCGAGGCACTCTCCTACTAATACCGTCTGCATCTCAAGGCGTTTTCCAAAATCCATATCCGTAATACTGTCTCCCACCATAATAGACTTCATAAAATCGATATCAGGAAAATCTTCTCTAGCCCAATATGCCATATCGGTCTTGGGCTTCCTGCTATTATTAGACTGGGTGCTTTTATCACCACAATAATAAATTGCATCAATTTTACCCCGACACCTTCGGACTTCCCGAATCATACATTCGTGCAACAGATCTAATTCCGACTCCGTCATAATCCCCTTTCCAATACCCTGCTGATTAGTAACTAAGATTATATACTTAAAAATACCCGATGCTTTTTCCAAAAACTCCAAAACCCCATCGAGAAACCTAAATTGGTTAAAATCGGTAATATATTCACCGGGAATACGCTCATTAATGACTCCATCCCGATCTAAAAATAACACCCAATCTCGTGTAACCTGGATTTTTTTCAATTTCCAAACATTTCCATTTCAATAATTTCACATAGAATATGTCCTAACAAAATATGACATTCCTGAATCCGCGCAGTATCCTCCGATGGAATTCGCAACTCAATATCTACTATACTTCCCAATTCTCCGCCATCCCTTCCCGTCAAACCAATAACTTTCATTTGTCCGGAACGGGCAGTACGAGCAGCTTCAATAATACTTTTTGAATTTCCGGAGGTAGAAAGAGCAAATAATAAATCACCCGGTCGTCCCATAGCATTTACCATACGGGAAAATACCCGGTCATATGAATAGTCATTAGAAACTGCAGTCACAAACGAAGTATTCACATGTAGAGCTTCGGCGAATAATGGCGGTCGGTCGAACAGAAATCGACCGGATAATTCAGCTGCTATATGCTGGGCATCAGCAGCACTTCCGCCGTTTCCGCAAAAAAGAATTTTTCCATTTTCCCTGTAACACCTTACAGCCCATTCTGCGGCCTGTTGTAAATGATTTACTATAGCCGGGTCTTCAAGCATGTCCATTTTGACACGGGCAGACCACCGTATTCTATCTTCTATTAATGCCTTGTTTTCCATTAATGTGTACGTTGTAACTTCAAAATATGGAAATGAGAAAATGATTATTTCCGCTTCGGAATCAACATTTTCCCCGTATTACCAAGTGTTTCCAAAGTTGAACCACTTTCCACTGATCCAAATCCTGCTAACTCTTCCAATTGATATGTATTTCTTTCCGAAGCATTTCTCGTAATTAACTCTCCCAAAAAGCCCGCTAAAAATAGTTGTGTACCTAAAATAATACTTACAAGTGAAATAAAAAAGAAAGGATTATTTGCCACAAGTGGAGCAGGAATGCCTTTTTGAATAGAAATCCATTTGCTTATTCCTATATATAATGCAGATAAAACCCCTACAAAAATTATACATGTACCCAGTAACCCAAAAAAATGCATGGGTCTTTTCCCAAATTTCCCCATAAAGAAAATCGACAATAAATCCAAAAAGCCATTGACAAAGCGAGACATTCCGAATTTGGATTTTCCATATTTCCGCTGCTGATGTTGAACTACTTTTTCCCCGATCTTTTGAAATCCTCCCCATTTCGCAATAATGGGGATATAGCGGTGCATTTCACCATACACCTCAATAGAATGAACCACATTTTTCCGGTATGCTTTTAATCCACAATTAAAATCATGTAAAAAAATTCCCGACATCTTTCTGGCTGCCCAGTTAAATAATTTGGAAGGAAGGTTTTTTGTCCATTTATTATCATACCTCTTTTTCTTCCATCCCGAGACCAGGTCAAAGCCATCCTCGACAATCATATTGTACATTTCAGGTATTTCTTCGGGATTATCCTGTAAGTCTGCGTCCATAGTAACCACTACTCTCCCTTTCGAGACATCAAATGCAGTGTTCAATGCAGCGGATTTTCCGTAGTTTCTCCGGAAACGTATCCCTTTGACATTTGCATTCTTTTCAATTAGTTCTTTTATTACTTCCCACGATCGATCAGTACTACCATCGTCAACAAAAATAATTTCGTATTCATACCCTTCCGTTACAGCAACTGAATGAATCCACCGTTCTAATTCAGCAAGTGATTCTTCTTCATTGAGAAGAGGAACAACTACCGACAAATCATATTCCCAATCGATGTGTGACTTACTCATTGCGTACTTCTTGTCCGATAAATTGCTGCCAGTACAAGAGACACAATTGCCCCGGGAATAACCAGGCTAAACAAATAACCCAGGAATGTTTGTCCCAAAGTGGATTGAAATGAATTCTCTTGAATGGATTCTATCATTAATTCCCTCTGTTCTTCGTCCACAAAATTATTAAAAACGCCGCTGTCAAAAATCTCCAATGCCTTTTCCTTCGCAAGGTCTGCCAGTTCCGGGTCTATAAAATTGTACAATAAATAATTGAATATCATGTAAATAGCGTTCCCAATTATAAATGGCAGAAAAGACTGTTTGAAGGCTTCGGAAAACGGAAGATAATCGGTGGATTTTTTTGCTTCCCGTACCGAAAGGAACATAGCAATGATCAATACGAGCGTCGGGAAATAACTCATCCCGGTCGAAATTAGCATCCGGTTATTTATCAAATCCAATACAAACATTATAATGACAACCGAACCACCAGCTATTAGGCCAAAATTTATTGCTTTATTATCCATTTGTTACATACTATTTGATTAGCGCTTTTTACATTTCTTCTATGGGTTTCAATAGATTCAATTTCATATCCCCTCCATTACAGAAATGTAAACAAGCTTCGGGTTAATACAACAAAAATAAGACCACTGTTTGTAATATCGCATTTTTGAATCAAAAACCTTGGAATAATACAATTCAGATATTATCCCAATCCAATAAAAAATGGTGTCCAATTCTACTTATTCGTATAGATCATATTGGTCTTTTCTAAAGACTCCAAGAATCTTCCCTTTCCACTCTTTGTCCAAAAACGGATTATTCCTGGATTTACCCGGGTAATTTTTTTCATTGTACTGTGTTTTTAACGAAGGATCTATCCACACAAAATCGACACCACTTCCCTGGTGTATATCAACAGGCTCCATCCCAAGAATCTTTCGGGGCCCAATCGATAATAATCTGACAAGATCATCCAAACTCAACGACTTATGTAATCGATCGTACAAAACCGGAAAAACAAAAGGAAGAGAAGATATACCCATTTCGGCTTCACCAAATTCCACTTTTTTATAGTCATCTTCAACAGGTAAATGTCCGGAAACGATACAGTCCAAGACTCCTTCTTTCAATCCTTTAAGTAGCGCCTTTCTATCTTCTTCACCCCTCAAAGGCGGATTGACCAGATAATTCGTATTAAAGGTTTGCAGATCCTTTGAATTATGTACCAGATTAAAAAAAGGAGCTGTAGCAAAAATTTGAATCCCTTTTTTCCTGGCCTTTTGGATTAATACCACACTTTGTTCTGAGGAGATCCCATGACTAATTAGCTTTGACCCCGTATATTCGAGTAAATCAATATCTCTTTTTAGCATGGTAGTCTCCGCTAAAACAGGAATTCCTTTCAACCCCATTTCCGTACTTATCTCGCTCTCGTGAATTTTTCCTTCCGGCTCAAGAGAATGTTCATAGGGTTGATTCATAACCACACCATCAAATGCCTTTACATATTCCAGTGCACGCTTCATCATTCCAATACTCTGAATCGGACAAAACCCATCCGTAAAAGCCCTGACTCCGGATGAATGCATATCGTAAATATCTGCAAGTTCTTCACCGTTTATATCACGCGTAATGGCACCTAATGGCTGAATAGAAATACTCCCGGTATCGTCCTTTAAATAATTCGCTGCTGACCGGTCATCGGTTACCGGATCGACATTAGGCAATACAAAAACATGAGTATACCCCCCCATTCTTGCAGAGCGGGAAAAGGTTCTGAGGGTTTCTTTGTGTTCAAATCCGGGTTCCCCCGTAAAAGCACCTAAATCCACAAAACCCGGAGCAAGCACTCCACCCTGGAGGATTTTTGTCCTTGGGACTTCTTTAATCCCCTGCCCAATTTCCTTTACTGTTCCGTATTCAAGATAGATATCAGTCTTTTGACCATGAAGACCTGATCCCGGAAAACACAATTCAACGTTTTTAAAAAGAATTCGCATTAAATACCATTAATTTTTCAAGAATCGAAGAAGTAAGCTTTCTACGACTAAAAATATTAAGGCAAATATAAGACACCATTTCCATAAAACTTTGCCCCGATCGTATTCCTGAATAAATTGTTGTATCGAGGCACTTTGTTCTCCTGATACCCATACTATGCTACCGGCAATTTTATCCCGGAGTTCATCTGCATCAAAGGTAGAAATATCACTCTCATTTCTAGAATAATTCATAGCAAAAGAGCCAATTATCTGTTCCTTTTCTCGAACATCATAAAACCCTGCTTCTTCGATCTGGTCATACAGTTGGATTTCTAATAACTCCCCGTTTTGTGTGTAAGCGGGAATAAACCCATTTTCCCCCGAAGTAACTTCTATTGATTCTTCGGTTAATTCCCTCTCCACAGACAGAGTTACAGGGGTATTCCCCCCCAGGAAATAGGATAGTTTCTTCTTTCTCGATTTGGAAAGAGCCATTCGGTAAATCATTGGAATAAAGATATCTGCATGGGTTCCTACATTACTCCATTCCCTGTCGAGAGGGGCTGATGAGAAATACAAAAACCCGTTTTTAGCATTCATTTTACTAATCAGAGGCTCCCCGTTCCGCAAAGTAAGTAAAGGAATTAATGGTGTTTGCACACCTGTTTGGATGGAATAATACCCATTAACACCCGGTAAGGCCATGTTTTTTTCTCTATCGGAAAACACATCACTAAAAATGAAATCCTGGTAATTTATTCCCAATGACTCCATTTCTTGTTCTATCCATCCACCCATTCGAACTGCCCCTATAGCATTAAATAAAGCATTGTATGTAGATATATCCGAGTTCCTTCCCGGAAAAACCATAATATTACCACCTTGTTCAAGATATCTACTTAAATTAGATATTAGCCCCGAATTGAAAGAGGGCAATTCGTCAAGCACAATCAAATCTTTATTATCAAAATCAGAATATACAATCCGGTCAATTGAAACATAATCTTTTTCCACGGTCGGGTTATTATTCAGAGCTGAAGACAGGTAAGGATTGGAGGAGTCTTCACTAATCATCAGCAACCTCAAAGTATTTCTGGCGTCAAGGCTCATAAAATAACTATTGTCAAAAACAACCGGGTTATCGGTAATTTCAATAACGATATCGCGTACTTCAGTTCGTGAAATATTTATACCAATTGTATCCACTATTGTTGCCCCTGATTCAATAAACACAGAACCCACCGGGTTTACATTACCACCTTCTCTCAAAACTATTTTCGTATCCTGGTCTGTCACTCCATAATTGGTAAGTTTTATATACAATTGATTCTCAACATTGGCCTCCGGAACCGGGGATTCAAACCAACAGCTGTCTATCGAAATATTCCTCGTCTCTACAGCTGTAACAGGAATGGGAAAAATGACCAGACTACTGTCGACATCAATCGGGTTTTCAATAGAATTCCTCTGAAAATCCGAAAGCCAATATGAATTTGCACGTACTCCCTTTTCTTCTGTAGTCCTCAAAATAAACCGGTAAATCCGCTCAAAATCAGAAGGGATGTGGGATAGTGAAATATTGTCAAGTCTGTCTAGTGCCAGTTCTTTGGAAAGGAGTTGGGTAGAGCCCGGAGTCAAATCATTACTAATAATCTGGAAATTGGTCCCGGCATCGTATGAATTAATTATGTCCCTGGCTTTGTTCACTGCCACCTGAAACAGGGGAGTCTCGCTACTTAAAGCACTCATACTGTATGAATTGTCTATAAATATTGAAATATATTCAGGTTTATCACCCGAAGCACTTTCGTCATCCATGATAAACGGTTGGGCGAAAGCCAATACCAAAAAAGTAATAAAAAAGATCCTCGACAATAGGACCAGTAGATTTCTCAGTCGGGAACGAGTTTGTTTTTCTTCTTTAAGGTTTTTTAAGAATCGGACATTCGAAAAATACTCTGTTCTGTACCGCTGAAAATAAAACAAATGTATTATAACCGGAATTATAATCGTTGCAAGGGCGACAAGAAATAATGGAAAGACAAATTGCATTTAGTTTTGATTTATTTTTGATTCCCTGCGTTTTTTATACATTTTTGCCGCAATAAATATAATGACTCCGAAAAGAAAAAAACCTAAAATTCCATAAAGAGCATTAAATGCATTTTTCATCACCACCAAAAAAACAATGGCCACAAGAAGCAGGGTTGCAATTTCATTAAACAATCTAAATTGAAACGATTTCCACAAAACACCTCTCTTCTCGATCGTTTTAATAATTCTATAACAATAATAGTGATAAATCAACAGGATCAAAACCAGGCCCAACTTTGCGTGCATCCACGGGGCCTGCAATAGAACAGGCTGAAGGATCAACATAATACTACCGGCAATAACAGTTAAAATCATGGCAGGTGTAGTAATTATTCGAAATAACCTATTAATCATTTCAGATAACTGAACGGTCAAAATACTCCTTTCCTCTTCCCTGCGATCCAGTGATTCACGATAATAAACAAACAACCTTACCAGGTAAAAAAGTCCTGCAAACCAACTAACTACACCGATTATATGTAATGACTTACAAATTAGGTAGTACATCTAATTTACCGCTTTTCCCACAAATGAATACTGCAAAATATTTGCGCCCATCCTAAGGGATTCCAATCTTTTTTCCGGCGGATCATTGTGAACCGATTCATCTTCCCAACCATCTCCTAAATCGGATTCATAACTGTAAAAACATACTAATTCACCTTCGTAAATTAACCCAAAACCCTGGGCTGGCTTATTATCATGCTCGTGAATTTTGGGCAATCCATTGGGGAATGAAAATTTCTGGTGGTAGATAGGATGATCGAAAGGTAATTCGATAAATTCTAATTCAGGAAAAACTTTTTTCATTGCTACACGCACATATGGATCCATTCCATAATTATCATCTATATGAAGAAAGCCTCCGCCTATTAAATACATCCTTAGATTTTCAGCTTCTGCATCAGAAAAAACCACATTTCCATGACCAGTCATGTGGACAAAAGGCAGGTTAAATAATTCCGGACTTCCCACCTCTACGGTTGCATAATCTCTTTGCAGGGAGGTTCCCAATTGCCGGTTACAAAAACTAATCAAATTGGGAAGAGCAGTCGGATTTGAGTACCAATCACCACCACCATTATATTTCAATAACCCAATTTGAATCTTTTGCGCTTGTGTAGCGCCACTCACAAACAATATTACCAGTAATGAATATATATATTTCATTTCAACCTAGATTTAATCCTAAAGGTAGTCTTTAATATCTGAACGGCCATCATAGCCGCTGTTTCTGTCCGAAGTCTCTGTTCGCCAATGCTTACAGGTATCCAACCGGTTTCAATAGCGAGTTTTAACTCCTCTTGCGAAAAATCACCTTCAGGACCTATTATAACGCAAACAGAACTCCCTCCGTTATACAATTCCTCCAAACTTTTGTTTATTCTCCGGTCCGGAGCATACCCAATATATTTTTCATCGTACTTTTCCGGGGGATTGGATATAAAGTCTATAAACGAGTGTACTTCCAATATTTTCGGGTGATTGGCATTCATAGATTGTTGGGCTGCTGAAATTATAATCTTTTCCAATCGATCATTCTTTATTGTATGCTTGATCGAATGTTTACAGACCAGAGGTACGATTGTATCAATACCCAACTCAGTGGCTTTTTCAACAAAATTTTCAAACCGACTATCTTTTTTCAACAGGGAACAAGCGACGGAAATTTTCATATCCTGTACTACCTCTGATCCGGATACTATTTCCGCCACTACCAAATCCTTTTTTATTTCTGTAATCAAGCCTTTGAATATATTACCCTTCCCATCAGTGGCAATTATTTCATCACCTATTTTTTTTCGAAGACTCCTGTTCAAATGAACCGCTGTCTGTCCTTCAAAGAACAAATTATCTCCATCGATTTTATCAATTAAAAAAAAGGACATTATTTAAATTTCTGATCTTTAGTAAATTACACCCACAATGCTTGATTTTAACCAATTTTGCAAGGAAAAATCGCCGCTTACTTCATCGAATCCCGAAAGGTTTCGGGACGCAGTATCATACGACTATGCCGGCGTTTTTCTCTTCGATGTTAATCATTTTTCTCTGCCCATCAAACCAGTCAAACCAAAACGTCACAGGTATATTTATGAACGAAAATAGAAATTATAATGTCAAATGAGGTATACCCAAGCCGATTAAATTTGACCAGTTGCTGCAAGGAAAAATCTCCACTTGCTTCATCGAATCCCGAAAGGTTTCGCATACGGACGAAGAAGAAATTAACATATAAGTTGATTAACAATATAGATAGTTGAGATTGAAGTGTTGTGAA
>NZ_JAJSLW010000034.1:0-21480 GCF_021729145.1 Membranihabitans maritimus
ATAAGAGCCGTATGACGGGAGACTGTCACGTACGGTTCTGTGAGAATCTCGGGCTGAGATGCCCGGGTTTACTCGACAATTTTTTTTTACAAGCAAATCCTTTGTTCATGATGAATAGAAATGTATGGTCCTTTGTTCCTGTATTATTTTTGATATTCCCGATCCTTGTGGGATGCCAGGTGGAAAAGGATGATGTGTCTTATTATGTTGCCCCGGATGGCAGCGATACGGCACCGGGTACTGCAGAAAATCCCCTGGCCAGCATCCAAAAAGCAATAGATCTCATAACCCGGGCAAGTGGCGATAGTGTCGATTACAGGATTGTACTCAAAGAGGGAATGCATACATTGCATGAACCCGTAGTGATCGATGAATCCCTGCGGAAAGCGGGCAAGCTTACCCTATGCCCGGATGGGGAAAGTGCACCTGTTGTTTCAGGTGGAAAACGCATTGAAGGGAAGTGGATGGAAGTAGAAGACCATCACTGGGTGGTACAAGTGGAGGATGAATTTAACCAATTGTTTGCGGGCGATGACCGGCTTACCCGGGCAAGATGGCCCAATGGACCGGAGTATATCCATCCGATAGAAGTGCGTGTCGGGGAGCGGTATATGCAATTCGGAAACGAAGTCAATCTGGATTTTCGCCCCAACGGGGAAACCCTGCTTTGTGCCACGGGACAATGGCATTTTATTCGACAAAAGATAGAAAGTACAGATCAGCAAGACCGGTCCATCAGGACGACCGGCGAGATCGGTCCGGAATGCAGCAGTACCAAAGTTCGATTGCACGATCGTATATATTTTGAGAATGCGATTGAATTTCTGGACCGGGAGGGAGAGTGGTTTTTAGATAAGGAGCGTGGTGAATTGCACCTGGTGAGTAAATCGGATCCCAATACAGGTGAATTCTTTTACCCGAAATTGGAAACCCTTTTCCTGGTGGAAGGTGCCAGCGGGATGCCGGTTTCGAATATTATTTTTCAGGGATTGTCCTTCCGGCATACTACATGGAAGTTGACAGAAGCAGAACGAAAAGGGATACAGGCCGGATATTGGGGAACAACGGTCGGGAAACCGGTGTATTCACCCCCTGCCGCCCTTATGTTCCGGAATTCGGAAAAGTGTGGTATTGAAGACTGTACATTTCAAAATCTAGGCGAAGGGGCTTTGGCTTTCGAGGAAGGCACAGGCGAAGTATCTATTATAGATAATGTTTTTCGGGATGTGGGGTCCAATGTGGTCCAGGTAGCCAGAATTTCGAATTTCGTAGGAAGGGGACATCCCTTGCATTACGATTATGAAAAGAAGGAACAGGCCCCCCATACTTTTACTATTGCCAATAACCATTTTCAGGACGGGGCGAGTGTTGACCTGGGGGGTGTGGGTATTGTAGTGGGGTACGCTAACCATATTACCATCCGGAATAATTTAATCGAAGATTTTCCCTACACGGGAATCAGTGTGGGGTGGAGATGGGGAGATGATGGTACATTGACGAATTCCCATCACAATATCATTGAATATAATAAGATCAGGAGGTGTATGAAATACCTGAGTGACGGCAGTGGTATATATACGGTAGGGAACCAGCCGGGCACCCGTATTGAAAACAACTGGATTTACGACCTATCGGGAGGAGAGATGCTTCTCGAGGGTATTTATACGGATGAAGGAAGCGGAAGTATGGTGATCTCCGGTAATTATACCAACCGTATAAAAAACCATGATTACAAAGGGCACAGGAATCTTTGGGAGACCATGGTCATTGAAAATAATGGATGTGAAGGGGCATGTGAAAATATCCTGGAAGTAGAAAATGAACGCGTGAGGGTTTGTGATTTTCCGGACCACCTGCCGCCCGATACTACTGTTTTTGGATTGCTTAAAGAAGATGAAAATGGTATATAGTAGATTTCAAATTTGTATTTTAATTGTTATTTTATGTTGTTACAATGGTTTTAGCCAACAGAAACAACCGAATGTGATATTTATCCTGGCAGATGATTTGGGGTGGGGGGATTTACAGGTGTATGGACATGAGATCATTCAGACCCCCAACCTGGACCGGTTGGTCGAAAACGGATTGGTACTTTCCAACTTTTATGTTAATTCTTCTGTGTGTTCACCGAGCAGGGCCGCTTTTATGACGGGAGTATATCCGTCCAGACTGGGTATTCATGGTCATTTGGCAAGTAAGGAACAAAATCAACGAAGGGATATGGCTGATTTCCTGAATCCGGAGGTAGTGACGATTACCGATATATTCCAACAATCGGGATACGCAACGGCCCATTTTGGCAAATGGCATCTCGGTCATACGGAAGAAGCGCCCTTGCCTTCCGCTTATGGGATAGACCAATTCAAAACCAATACAAGTAATGATACAGCGATTTTTGACTTGTGGTTGCCATCCAACCGGCCAAAATCCTCGAAAATGGTTGTCGATGAAGCGATCGGATTTATCCATGATAACCGGGAAGATCCCTTCTTTATAAATGCGTGGTTTGTCGATCCCCATGCGGTTCTTAATCCCTCAGAGGAACAAATGGAACCCTATAAGAGGTATTCGCCGGCTTCCTATACAGAACGGGTGTACGATGCGCCCATAGGTCACAAAGGAGCTACCCAGATTTATTATGCAACGGTGACGGAAATGGACCGGCAGATTGGTCGGTTGATAGATGCACTGGACAGTATGGCCCTGCTGGAAAATACTATTTTGATTTTTACGAGTGACAATGGTCCGGAGGTATTGGAAATTTCCAATGCTTCCCATAGTGCCGCAGGGAGTGTAGGCCCATTCCGGGGATGTAAACGGAGTTTGTATGAAGGAGGCATCCGAATGCCTTTCATTATGAGTTGGCCGGGACACATTCCCCGGGGGTACATCGACCGCGAATCGGTGGTAAGCGCTATCGATTTTTTACCGACCTTGTGTGCCATGGCGGATGTCAGGGTGCCTGGGGACCTGAGCATAGACGGAGAAGATCGATCTGCAGTATTGCTGGGGAACAGGGGATCGAGGATGAAGCCGTTGTTTTGGGAATGGAGATTTAATGTTTTTGGCAGGCACCTCGATAAAAGTCCGCAGCTGGCAATGCGCGATGGCAAATGGAAATTACTAATGAATCCGGATTCCAGCCGGATGGAATTATATGATCTGTCGACGGACCCCAGTGAATTGCAGAATGTGGCTTCACGGCATAGGTCGGTTGTAAGGGAAATGCGTGAACAGTTGTTTTCGTGGTACCGGGAATTGCCTCCCGGACATGTGGACAAAAATGCCGGAAAAATGGATTATTCATGGCCCTGATCACGGGGCGTGCCGGTGCACAAGGGGCGTCCTCTTTTGCGCAAGGCACCGATATGAAATGAAAAAGAGTGACGAAAAACGTCCGTAGTGGCCATCTGTGGATGGTAAAGAGGGTACAGAAATTTAGAAATAAAAGTAATTAAATGAAGAAAAGTAAAGAATTAAAGATTGGATGTGGATGGTGGGGATTCCGTAATTTGCCCATTGAAGATCATTTCGCTATTGCTTCGGATTTTGGGTTCCATACCCTGGAAATAGGAATAGGTGATGAGCTAGTATCTACGATACCTACCACTATCGATGAATCGGGGATCCAACGAATACGTGAGTTGTGTGATACCTATGATATGAACATTCCTTTCGCTACAATAGAAAGTGATTTTACCTTACAAGCTCAAAGTGAACACGAAAAACAGGTCCATACCGTTTTGAAGGATATTGCGGTTGCTGCTAAATTAGGGGTTACCCACCTGCGTATTTTTGCCGGATTTACCCCTGTGGTGGATTTAAATGAAGAGATATACAGGCGCGTCCTTTCTGCTTTTGAGGTGTGTGCGGCAGAATGTCAGCAATACGATATGGAAATTTCAATTGAAACACATGGAAGAATCGATCATCGAAATGGAGTTGCTTATCATACCGACACCATCAGTACCCACCCGTATTGGCTGAAAAGGTTGTCTGGGGACCTGCCGAAAGGAGTGGGGTTTAATTACGACCCGGGAAATATCAAGGCCGTATATCCGGATAATCCGACATCCGGTCTTGAGTCGATCAATAGCCGTATAAATTATTGTCACCTGAAGGATTGGAAAAGAAAGGACGACGGCTGGCTGGCTGCAGCCATAGGTGATGATGATCTGGATTATCAGGCGTTGTTGCCAAAAATAGAATTTGATGGTATTTATTTGATCGAATACGAACCGGTCGGGGATTTGAGGGATGGGATCCGGCGGAGCCTGGATTATTTGGAAAGAATCGGGTACCATCTTGATTATGTATAATGAAAAGGATGGTATGGAACATCCATTAAGCGATAAGGTAGCCCTCATCACAGGGGGTACACGTGGCCTGGGCAAAGCGATGGCCAGGGCATTGGGGGCGAGAGGTGCCAGGGTAGCGCTGAATTATGCGCATGACCACCGTCAGGCAGAGCATACTGTTGATTGGTTGCAGGATGATGGGATTACAGCCCGGAGTTTTTGTAGTGACATCACCAATGAGGCGTCTTGCCAGGATTTGGTGGTGAGGATTGAAAATACCTTCGGACCGGTCGATATTGTCGTGAATAATGCTACCGGGCCACAACCTTTCAAGAATATTGAGCAACAAAATTGGGATGATTACCTGGATCAAATGAATTATTTTGTCAAGGCACCACTATTCCTGGCTCAGGCAACTCTTGCTTCTATGAAATCAAGAAGATGGGGGCGTATTATAAATATTGGAAGCGAGGTTGTAGAGTTGGGTAATCCGGAATTCGGACATTATGTATCAGCGAAAGCAGCCATGCTGGGATTGACCCGGTCCTGGGCCCATGAATTGGGGCCCTTTGGGATTACCTGTAATCTGATTGCGCCGGGATGGATCCCGGTGGAACGGCATAGCCGGGTACCGGATGAGGATAAAGAAAAGTATATATCAGGGGTGCCGCTGGGGTTTCAGGGAAGCCCGGGAGATATTGGAGAAATGGTGGCGTTTTTATCTTCTGGTTCAGCCGGTTTTATTACGGGGCAAAAAATAGCCGTGAATGGGGGAAATACATTGTTATAGAAATAGATGAATTAATTTTTCAGGGAATAGGGAAAGAAATTATAGGTCTTATGCCCGGGGTTGATACCCCATGAACAGGGATCTGATTACCAGGATCCTGGCGATAAAACTCGTACGGGATAGGACCTGATAACAAGTATATATTATATCATTTAAAAATTTATATGAATTACGAATTAAAAAATAAGGTAGCCATTATTACCGGGGCGTCTTCAGGATATGGAGTGGGAATAGCCAGAAAATTTAAAAAAGCCGGAGCCAAACTTTGGATCGTTGCCCGAAGGAAGGAATTGTTGCAAGATGTAGCGCAAGATTTGGGTGTAAATTACTTTGTAGGTGATATTCGGAACCCGGAGGATTGGGACCAGTTGTTTGAAGAAGTAATCCGGGCGGAAGGCCGCGTAGATATCCTGGTGAATAATGCGGGGAGCGCTATCAAGATTGAAGAATTGACCGGGCAGGAAGATAAGGCTATCCGGGAATCCCTGGAAGTAAACCTACTGGGAGCTATATACGGTAGCAAGCGGGCTGCCGGTCTGATGGTAAAACAAAAGAGCGGTACCATTGTCAATGTGTCTTCGATCTGTTCTATTCAGGCCTGGCCGGGGTGGAGCGTGTATGCTGCGGCAAAAGCCGGACTGGAGCAATTTAGCAAATCGCTGTATGTGGAATTAAGAAATAAAGGGGTCCGGGTAAATTGCATAACTCCTTCCTGGGGGAATACCTCTTTTACAGAGGCTTCGAAATTGCCTGAATTTGATTCTGACATTCAAAATAGGGTGATCCAACCGGAAGAAATGGGGGAGATTGTACTGAATATTTGTTGCCTGCCCGATCACCTGGTTGTTCCTGAAATGGTAGTTTTGCCTATGGTGCAGGAGATTGTTCCCTATTAAGATGTATGAATTATTGGACACAAATAGCCGTTTTACAGAATAAATAAAGAGTGAATGAAGGAAGGACGATTTGACTTGATAATTATCGGTGCAGGAAGCGGGGGCATAGGAGCGGCTATTGCTGCCGGACGGTTGGGATTGAAAGTACTATTGCTGGAAAAAAACAGCCGGTTGGGCGGCAATGCAGCTGTGAGTGGTGTGTCGGTATGGGAAATGGGGGCCGGTGGAACGGGAATTCCTTTTGATATATACAGAAGGATGAAGAAGGAACGGGATGCCATCGGTATTTATTCGTTCAACAGGCACTGCGCATGGAAAAATGAAAACGGGACTTCCCAATTTCCCCCGGGTGCGGATCTGACGATTGATCCCACCCTCCGATACCTGGATAGCCTGAGAAGATTCGGAGCCCGGTCATTGAAGGAGGATGAATTATTCGTCCGGAAATACTGGCATGGTGTGCCTTTTGAGCCAGGGATCTATCAAAATATGGTAAAAAAGTGGTTGGATCAAATGCCTGATGTTACCGTCAGGACCTCGGAGACGTATTCGGATGTTGCGTATAGTGATAGCCGGATAGAGGAATTAACCCTTACGAATGGGGAAAAGGTTTCTGCTCCTTTTTATATAGATTCCACAGATAGTGCCTACCTGGTACAATCCTGCGGGCGTGAAATGTTATTTGGGCAGGAATCCAGGCATCGTTTTGATGAGCCTGGTGCGCCTGAGACCCCGTCGCGTTTTGTCAACGGGGTTTCGTTAATTTTCAGAATCCGACCTACAGAGAGGCGGCGGGTGGAAGAATTGCCCGGAGGGATCGGTAAGGACTGTTGGTGGCGTGATGCCTTTCCATTGGCCAGTATGGTCCAGTATCCGAATGGAGACTACAATGTGAATATGCTTCCTACAATGGATGGACAGGAATACATGGAATGGGATCCCAAAACAGTGTATCAGGAATGCAAAAATAGAAGCCTGGCCTATTGGCATTATTTACAAACGGAATTTCCGGAATTCCAATCCTATAAGAGGGTGGGAGAATTTCTGTCATTAGGGGTGAGGGAGACCCATAGGATCGTCGCTGAATATATCCTTACGGAATTGGACGTAACCACTGGATTAAACGGGCAAAAACACCCGGATATCATAGCAATAGCTGATCACCCCATGGATGTTCACGGTGGGGACAACCCCGGTTGCAGAGAACTTTCTTCCCCTTATGGCATTCCTTTTCGATGCTTGATACCAGAGGGGATGGAAAACGTCTTGGTGGCTTCCAGAGCGGGTGGATTCAGTTCCATAGCCGCTTCCAGTTGCCGGCTTTCAAGAACGATGATGCAACTGGGACAGGCGGCCGGAACAGCTGCTTATGTAGCACTGGACAGTGGCCGTTCTTTTCAGGATTTGGATATTCCAAAACTGCAAGACCTGTTGGAAGACCAACATGTACAATTATCCTGGCCTATGCCGGGGCGAATTAGAAAACATATCGGGAAGGAACGGTGTGATTCAGAATAAACAAAAAAGAACCATTGGAAACTTCATTGTCTTATATAGATTTTATCGTCATAGCGGTTTATGTCGCCGGTCTCATGGGGTTGGGATTTTGGGTTAGTTTTCGCAGGAAAGAATCCCAGGACTATTTTCTGGCGGGTAAAAACCTGGGGTGGAAAACGATCGGACTATCCATATTCGGTACCAATATTAGCCCGATGATGCTAATTAGTTCTTCGGGCGTGGCTTTTGCCTATGGTATGGTGGCCAATAATTTTGAGTGGCTGGCCTGGATATTCCTGGTACTGATGGCAATGGTTTTTTTACCCTATTATTTGTCTTCCAACATCAGCACGATGCCGGAATTCATTCTCAAGCGGTTTGGGAAGCCGAGTCGAAACTTTCTTTCCTGGTTAATTTTTTTCCAGATAACTATTGGTATTGGTTCTGTTTTATATGCCGGAGCTATATTGATGGGGCAAATATTGGATTGGCCTTTAGGGATCTCTTTGCTCCTGATTACATTTATTTCTGCCAGTTTTACTATAACAGGAGGACTGGAGGCCGTGGCGATAACGGATGCTTTTCAATCTATATTAATGATCGTAGCTTGCAGCATCCTGAGTTTTGTAGGGATTATGGCCGTAGGAGGCTTCGAAGAATTGTATGCAAGGGTCCCTTCGGACCATTGGGTATTATTTCGTCCCGCCAGTGATTCCGCCTATCCGTGGCCGGCCATAGTCCTTGGATATCCGGTAATGGCGATTTGGTATTGGTGTGCCAATCAAACTATCGTTCAAAGGGCACTGGGGGCAAAGAGTCTAAAAGAAGCCCAAAAGGGAATTTTATTTACAAGTTATCTGAAAATTCTGGTGCCGATCATTTTCTTCTTGCCGGGTATCGTCTGTGTAGCCTTGTATCCTGATCTTGAAGATCCGGATTCGGCGTTTATGACCATGGTTGTCAATCATTTGCCTTCGGGCATGATAGGATTAATAGTTTCTGTCTTGCTTGCAGCCCTGATAAGCACTGTTAATTCTATGCTGAATTCAGCGAGTACGATATTTACATTGGATATTTACAAGAATGTATCTAAAACCCCGAAAAGTCAAAATCATTTACAACGGGTAGGGCAGGTGGTCACCGGACTTGTTGCATTCCTGGGATTGTTTATCGCTTATGGATTAAGTGCCGTTAAAGGAATGAATTTGTTTGATCTGATCAATTCTATATTCTCGTTTTTGAGTCCTTCACTGGCGGTTGTTTTTTTACTGGGAATTACATGGAAAAAGTCTAGCCGGACAGCAGCCTACTACACGCTGGTATTGGGTAATATCCCATGTATAATTATCGGCGTCCTTTACCTGGCAGGATGGCCATCAAAGGAATTCTGGCCCCACTTTTTGATGTTATCTTTTTACTTATTTGCAGGACTATTGTTGTTTATGGTCTTCCTTTCTTATTGGTTCCCTGATAAAGAAAGGATTTCATGGCCTACTTTACGTGAGACTTATCTAGATTCCGCCGGTAATTCCGGTATTCGGAATTTGTGGATTGGTTGGGCGGGATTGGCCGTAATAATGGGATTTTTGTATGTCATCTTTAATTAAATGAAGAGTGAGTGGTGAATGACAAATGGTGCTGTTGGTCATTTGATGGAATATGTCTGATTTCAACTGTTGAACCAGGATCGATTAAAAAACCTTGGGCCTGGTGATTCTTATGAATTCTGTCGAATGGTTTGTTTCCTATACTGTAATGGGGTCAGACCCGTTTTGTTCTTGAATAAACGGCTAAAATAATGAGGATAATTAAAACCAAGTGTATAGGCAATTTCACTTACTGAATCCGTCTTCCGGAGTAGTAGAGTCTTGGACTTATCGATAATAAAATTGTTGATATGATCCCTGGCACTGTATCCGGTTTCCTTTTTTAACAAGTCACTTAAATAGTTGGCGCTTAAGTGTACTTTATTAGAAAAATACTCAATGGATGGAGTCCCTGATTCCGATAATTTTCCCTCTTTATAATACGTTTCCAACAGTGCATGGAACTGACTGATTACATCGGAGTTTTGAGCAGTACGGGTGTTAAATTGCCGTTCGTAATAACGCCTTGACAGGTTGAGTAATAGTTCCAGGGAAGAGGCTATCACGGTTTGACTATGGTTGTCAATCCGTTCGGCAATTTCATTTTGAATCAAATGGGCACAATGGGTAATGGTTTTTTGTTCCTGGTCTGATAAATGTAGGGCTTCGTGTACATCGTAGGAAAAGAACCGGTAGTCTGAAATATGTTTACCAAGTTCGGTATTACGGATCAAATCCGGGTGAAAAAACATCATCCAGCCCTGAATTTCATTTAATTTTTGGGGTTTAGCTACAGAATTCACCTGATTCGGAGCGGTAAAAATTAAAACGCCTTCATCAAAGTCATAGGTGTTTCTCCCATATTGCAATCCGCAGCTTTTATCCTTCAAAGCAATGGAATATAAACTGGATGTCGATTTAACCCCGACGAATTGTTGGGGGATTTCCCATTTGGATACATCGATAATGGAGATCAAAGGATGGGTAGGTGGATCAAATCCGAACAATGCATGCAATTGACTAATGGATTTTATATATTGAATTTCTTTGTTCATGGCTATTCCATTTCTTCTAACGTAAGGTAACAAAGTTATAATCTATCCGAGTTGTTTGATTACCATCTTGTCAAAGAAACGGTCACCCAACCATTTTCGCGATGCAATGGCGGGTTTGGCCATGAAACCTTTGACATATCTTGTTTTTGGATTATCTTCCGTAGCCGCTTTGGCGATTGTAGAACCGAGGATATCTACATCTGTAAGACGGTTTCCGGCATAGGTTTCCTTCATTCCTTCTATTACTTTGTGTGCCAGTTTTTTGTAGGGACCATTACCCGAGGTTTTCTCAAGATGGTCTATGGCAATTCCTCCCCAGGGGGTTTTTATTCCTCCGGGCTCTACCACTACCACATCTATTCCAAACTCTTTTACCTCCAGGCGCAGACAATCACTCCAGCCCTCAAGTGCGTGCTTGGTCGCATGGTACCAGCCTCCCAGAGGAGTATATATTTTGCCTCCCATAGATGAAATGTTGACAATTCGTCCGTATTTGTTTTTACGCATCGCCGGTAAGACTAATTGGGTAAGTCGTGCCATACCAAACAGGTTGACTTCAAATTGCCTGCGGGCTTCTTCCATAGGTACATCTTCGATGGCACCATAGGAGCCGTACCCTGCATTGTTAATGAGTACATCAATTTTGCCTTCCCTGTCTAAAATGGAATATACGGCATCCACCATAGATCCTTCCTGCGTCAGATCCATAGAAATGACGTTGATGCCTTCTTCAGCCAGGTCTTGCATTTTTTCCACCCTTCTGGCAGCACCGTAAATCGTATGTCCCTGTTGATGTAATATTTGAGCGGCGGACTTGCCCATTCCGGAACTGGCCCCTGTGATGACAATAACTTTTTTCATGTTGTTTTATATTTTGGTTTTTGACAGTTAAGGCAAATGTACCTTTGTCGTATGGGGAATTTGAACACATATTACGAAAGGTTGAACACAAATTACAGATATTTTAGGTTTAAATTATTCCACGGTATTGAACAAGGTCAATTATGAAAGGGAGTGAGGAATGTGAATGATCTTTTCATTTTCAACTCGTGATCTTTTTTAACCGCAGAGCCGCAATGTTCGCGAAGGGATCTCTGCGACCTCTGCGCCTTTGCGGTGCAATAAAATGGTATAGGAAAAAGGAATGAAGAGAGGTGGATAATAACCACAGGTCAGCAAAGTTCGCAAAGGGATCTCTGCGACCTCTGCGTCTTTGCGGTGCAAAAAACGGTATTGGAAAAGGAATGAGGAGGATATAATAACCGCAGAGCCGCAAAGTTCGCAAAGGGATCTCTGCGATCTCTGCGCCTTAGCGGTGCAAAAAGGGGGGAATAGAAAAAGAGAGGATTGAGGAGGATATAATAACCGCAGGTCAGCAATGTTCGTGAACGGATCTCTGCGACCTCTGCGCCTTAGCGGTGCAATAAAACGGTATTGGAAAAGGAATGAAGGGAGGTAATAATAACCGCAGGTCAGCAATGTTCGTGAACGGATCTCTGCGACCTCTGCGCCTTTGCGGTGCAATAAAACGGTATAGGAAAAAGGAATGAAGGGAAGTGATAATAACCGCAGGTCAGCAATGTTCGTGAAGGGATCTCTGCGACCTCTGCGCCTTAGCGGTGCAATAAAACGGTATAGGAAAAGGAATGAAGGGAGGTGATAATTACCGCAGGGCCGCAATGTACGTAAAGGGATGTCTGTGACCTCTGCGCCTTTGCGGTGCACAAAGGGGGATAGGAAAAAGAGAGGAATGAGGAGGATATAAAAACCGCAGGGCCACAATGTACGCAAAGGGATGTCTGTGTCCTCAGCGCCTTAGCGGTGCACAAAGGGGATAGGAAAAAGAGAGGAATGAGGAGGATATAAAAACCGCAGGGCCACAATGTACGCAAAGGGATGTCTGTGTCCTCAGCGCCTTTGCGGTGCAAAAAACGGTATAGGAAAAAGGAATGAAGGGAGGTAATAATAACCACAGGTCAGCAATGTTCGCGAGTGGATCTCTGCGACCTCTGCGCCTTAGCGGTGCAAAAAAGGGCATAGGAAAAAAGGAATGAGGAGGATATAATAACCGCAGGGCTGCAATGTTCGTGAAGGGATCTCTGCGACCTCTGCGTCTTTGCGGTGCAAAAAGGGGGGGATAGGAAAAAGAGAGGAATGAGGAGGATATAAAAACCGTAGAGCCGCAATGTTCGCGAAGGGATCTCTGCGACCTCTGCGTCTTTGCGGTGCAAAAAGGGGGGGGATAGGAAAAAGAGAGGAATGAGGAGGTTATAATAACCGCAGAGCCGCAATGTTCGCGAAGGGATCCCTGTGACCTCTGCGCCTTTGCGGTGCAATAAACCGGTATAGGATAAGGTGCGGAAATGCCTTCCCATAGTCAATATAGTATCATTGACTGTACTATTTCTATATAAACACCTAAAGGGAATTATATAATTTTGTCCGTATTAAAATTTATTAATGCCAATAAATTATATGGAAATAGTGGTAATAAGACGAATGGTGGAAAATATTATATCGAATGCGAAAATGAGGTTTTTGGTGGGGGTGTTTGGTTGTGCCACAGGTGTACCTGCAGTGGCTCAATTTACATTGGCAAAAATGGAATATAATAATCCTGATCTCTTGGTCGACCTGGATGTTGGGTTTAAATCGGTACCCATGCCCCTTGATTTCGATGGTGACGGGGACCTGGACTTATTGGTATCCCAATCGGGAAGTTATGTGGAATCAGGTATTTATTATTTTGAAAACATTAGCGGGAATGTAGATGATCCCATTTTCCGTCAGGGGGATCGAATGTCTTCTGATCGGTTTCGACTGGGAAGGGATGGTAAATATTTTGCCGTTTCGGATGTGGAAGGAAGTGTACATGTACTGACCCCTGACCTTGCTAATGCTGAATTACTCATTTACAGGGATGTCCCTGAAAATGTATTTTGGAAGCGTGAGCGTATGCCGCAAGCACTTGGGGAATATGTAAGGGAATCCGGTTCCAATACCTGGAAGATGGTTGATTTTGACAGTGACCATAGGGTTGATTTGGTTTGTAGCCGCGAATTGGAAAATGGGTATGTGTTGCAATGGTTGCGCAATATCGGTTCGAATGATGATCCTGATTATACGGAGCCTGTAACGCTCATAGATGCCAGTAAATGCAATGGGGCCCGGGAAACGTACCCGGAAGTGGCCCTGGGAGATTATGATAATGATGGGGATCTGGATTATATAGCGGTGACCTCATTCGGTCAATTAAAATACTTTAGAAACAGTGGCCATACTTCATCGGATTGTTATTTCGATGCTCCGATTGTATTGGAAGGAGCTCAAGATACTTTGCAGCTATATACTTTTTACGGCGGTGCCACGAAGTTACGAGCGATTGATTTTAATCGGGACGGATACATGGATATTATTGCCGGAGATGAAGAAGGGAAGGTTTCTTTCTTTAAGAATACAGGGGAAATAAGGCAGGGCATCCCCGTTTTTGAGCAACCACGATTTTTTCAACAGAAGGCGCGATTTCTGGATGTAGGAGCGTTGGCTGCCCCGCGCATATTTGACTGGAACGGTGATGGAATGGATGATATCATAACTGGTAACGGCGCAGGAGATATCCTTTTTGTAGAAAACCTGGGTGGCGAAACACCCACATGGGGTCGTCCTGAATTACTGCAAGCCGGAGGGGAGGATCTGAGAATAGTAGCTGACTGGGCTATCCCCGGAACCGAAGATCCTCACTGGGGATATACGACCCTTGATGTCGGTGATTTTAATGGGGATGATCTTCCGGATTTATTGGTCAATGAACACAATGGAAATATTGTATTTATTGAAAATGTAGGTACTCGAAAAAGGCCTGTATTGGCGACACCCCGTCCGCTGGAGGTAAAGTGGAAGGGGGCACCCCAAAAACCCGCGTGGATTCCAGGTGTATCGAACGGAAATGAACTCCTGGCCCCCTGGCGGACTTCCCCGTTGATGATGGATTATAATGAAGATGGTGTGAATGACCTGGTGATGCTTGACTATGAAGGATATCTCGCTACTTTTATAAACAGCAAGGTGGATGGCAAATGGATATTAGAACATCCTGTTCGAAATTTTATTTATCCGGACGGAACACCTGTTTTACTTAATCAACTCAAAGGAAGTAGCCATGGCCGATTAAAAATAACCTGGGCCGACTGGGATGGGGATGGCTTGAAGGACCTGATTTTTTCGTCTAAACCTGCTGTGGACTGGATGAAAAATAGGGGAAAAATAGATGGTAATACGGTGTTACAATATATGGGGAGAGTCGTTTCCCGAACCTTGATGGGGCATACGGATGGACCGGTTGTTTCTGATTTTGACAAAGACGGTGTTCTGGATCTGGTAGTGGGCACGGAGACAGGGGTATTGTATTATTGGAGAAGACCGCATTCAGAAATAACTACTACCATGACTACTACCGGAAAGCAAAAACCGGCTACGTATAAATATTTCAAAAGGTAGTACTGCGACTTCAATAACCTGGTAATTATTTTTTAGATATAATTCAACCTCCAAGCGGTCGTATTACAATTCAATTTTTAAGTTATAATCAATCTACTCCGGCCGGAATAAGTCGAAAAGATTCCAGCGTACCAGTCAGGGCGGGAATGCCTGGTTCGTCCTGTCACGTCGTGAAATTGTCCGCAAAAAGGATCGGTGCCGGAATGGTAAGACGGTTACTCAAAGCCTTGAAACCTGCATTCAATGAATTCTTAGTGCTGTCAATCCATATCCTATATAGATTCCCGGGTAAAAAGTGTCGCATTAACAAATATTTAATATTTCTATCTATTCTCGTATAACCGCGGTATACTAATGGGAGAATAAGTAGAATACGGAGGAGGTTTGATTTCATTTGGTTGACTTCAAAAATTAACCTATCTTTTATAAGTTAAAGTTTTGAAAATTGCTTACACCACTCAATCTCCGAAAAACCAAATTACAACCTGATGGTAATGGGACCATCCGTGGTTTTTATTTGATTTTTACACTATTTTTATTGGTGGCCTGTTCTCCAAAATTTTCACCCATTGATATTCCATTAGAAGAGCCACAGGATTTTTCCGGTACGGGTGAATCGGCAATTCCTGATCAATGGTGGACGGTATTTGGGGACAACCGATTAAATGTTCTGATAGACAGTGCCCTGGATAAAAATATGGATCTTATAAGTATTTGGCACCAATTGGAAGCATCCAGAGCCATAGTAAAAAGGGAGTCTTCTTTTCTTTTGCCTGATATAGAGGCGGGTGCCCAAACGGCTGTCAGCCGTCCTGTTCCTGATTTCGCAGGTGGGGAGACCACTCAGATCGGAATATCTGCCGGATATGAAGTGGATCTGTGGGGACGTATCAGGGCGTCTGTCCAAGCTGAGGAGTTTAATGTACAAACTTCGTATTATGATTATCAAACAGCTGCGCTAAGCATTTCTGCAGAAATTGCCAGGGTTTGGTTTGAACTTGTAACTACCCAAAAGCAATTAAATCTCACAGAAAAACAAATAACTACCAACGAAAAAATAATTGAATTAATTAAAGTGCGGTTCGGGAGCGGCCAAATAAAAGGGGTGGACATATTGAGACAAAGGCAGTTGTTGAAGAGTATTCGGGAACAGCAAATATTTTATGAGACTAACCTGGAATTATTAAAAAATCGGTTAGCCGTGCTGACAGGAGTGACTCCCCAAAATTTTGAATGGCAGGTTATAGATTCTTTACCGGAGATCCCACCGCAGCCCAGTACAGGATTGCCCCTGGAATTAGTGAGAAGAAGGCCGGACCTGAAGCGCGAGTACAGTGCTTTGATGGCGGCAGACAGGGAGATGGCTGTAGCGGTAAAAAACAAGTTTCCCAGGTTATCCCTTAATCTTTCATCACAGGCAAGGTCTAATACGTATAATGAATTATTTAGTAATTGGGCATATACCCTCGGTGCAAATTTGGTAGCGCCTATTTTGTACTGGGGACGACTGCGTGCAGAAGTTGACAGGACGGAAGCGGTAAAGAACCAGCAATTGCATTTTTACGGGCAATCAGTACTCACTGCTTTCCGGGAAGTAGAAGATGCATTGATACGGGAGCGTAACCAAATTCGCAGAATAGATGTACTGAGTGATCGGGTGGAAATGTCTGAAAAAGTGAGTAATCAATTGCGGATAGAATTTATAAATGGTTTTACAAATTATCTGGATGTCTTGTTATCCCTAGATGAGCAGCAGCAATTAGAGCGGGATATTTTAGATGCCAAATTGGAGCACTATCAAATCAGGGTAGCACTTTACATGGCACTTGCAGGTGGTTTTGAAATAACCCGGGAGGAAGGGGATATTGGCGACCTCCCGAATTAGATCACAGGAATTATGAAAAGAAAGAATATTATAACCTTCTTCGTTTGTTTGATTATTTTGGTAATCGCTGCCTTGGCGGTATATATTATTTTTTCTACAGAGCCTACTGCCCAAAGTGAAGGAGCAACAAAAAAAACGGCTATGTTGGTCAGTGTAGATACCGTATATCACGGAGATTTTATCCCGGAATTCATAGCGACCGGAACCGTGGAAGCAGAGGAAGAAGTGCGGCTCAATTCTATGGTATCCGGCCAGGTAATTGAACGGAAAAGTAATTTTGCGCCCGGGGGATTAGTACAAAAGGGGGAAATATTATTGAAAATTGACCCGGCGGATTTTCAAAATCAAATGGAATTAAGGAGAAGTGAATTGCTTCAGGCGCAAAGTGACCTGGAGGTAGAGTTGGGACGACAGCATATTGCAGAGCAGGATTTGGCGTTAGTCGGTGAAGACTCCCTTTCCGAAAATCAAAGGTCGCTCGTATTGAGAAAGCCACAGCTCGCTGCGGTAAGAGCACAGGTGAAATTTGCAGAAGCATCCTATGATCAGGCCCAGTTGAACCTGGAACGTACTGTAATAACAGCTCCATTTGATGCCCAGGTCCTATCGCAGAATGTCACTGTGGGTTCAAGGGTAGGTGTTACCGATAATTTGGGACGGCTGGTGGGTGTGGATCATTATTGGGTAAATATTACCTTACCCGTGGATAAATTGAAGAGGCTTTCTATTCCGGGCAATCGTAATACCAGGGGGGCGGCAGTGGATATACGGAATACTTCGTCATGGCCTGAAGGAGAAGTGAGGTCAGGATACCTGTACCGCCAGGTAGGGGCTTTGGATCCCCGGACACGGCTGGCCCGGGTACTTATTAGGATCCCCGACCCTCTTTCCCAATATCAAAGTCATCAGGGTTTACCCCGTTTGTTAATTGGGGAGTTTGTTGAAGCGAGGATTAAGGGCGAAACGATAAAAGACGTCGTGCGTCTTGACCGGGATTATTTGAGGAATAATCAAACAGTCTGGGTAATGGAAGGAGGAGAGCTTTCCATCCGGAAGCCTGCAATAATCGTTATGGATGCTGACTATGCGTACGTTTACGAGGGGTTGGATGATGGTGATTTGGTCGTTACTTCCAATATAAGTACAGTTACTGACGGTATCCCATTGAGAACGGAAATGGATACGATTACCAATGAGAATGAATCAATGCAATAAATAAAGTATAGTGGAGGAACAAAAACCTAATAGTATAAGAAAAGAAGGCATGATCGGGTATATGGCGCGCAGTTCTGTCGCAGCCAACCTTCTTATGCTTTTTCTATTGGGGGCGGGGATATATACTATGTTTACAATACAGAAAGAGGTTTTTCCACAATTTCAATTGGATTTTGTCAACGTAAATGTGAGTTACCCGGGATCCTCTCCGGAAGAAGTGGAACAGGGTATTTTACTCCCGGTAGAAGAAGCGATCCGAGGTGTACAGGGAATAAAAGAAATTACTTCTACGGCCCAGGAAGGAGCCGGTGAAGTATTGATAGAATTGGTCCCTGGTACGGATCGAATGAAAGCATTTCAGGATATAGACCAGGCGGTAAACAGGATTCGTACTTTCCCTGATGATATCGAAGAACCTGAAGTCGTGCTCGAAGAAAGGCAACTCGATGTAATGGAGGTAGCCATTTACGGAAATGTAGATATTTGGACCTTACGTGTGGTGGGGGAGCGACTGCGAAATCGCCTGTTGAGCCAGCCAGCCATTACACAGGTAGCATTGGACAATGTTCCCGACTACGAAACGCGGATAGAAATCCCGCGGCACACTTTGCGAAAATACCAACTTACACTTGGACAGGTAGCCGATATTATTGAACAATCCAGCCAGGATGTTCCGGCAGGATCTGTGGAAACCTCATCCGGGGAAATAATGTTGAGGATGCAGGAACGGAAGCAGTGGGCGCGGGAGTTTGGAAATATTCCTATCGCTTCATCCCGGTCCGGTGCGCAGGTTTTATTAAAGGATATTGCCACGATAACGGATGGATTTGAAGAAACGGGATTTCACGGTCAATTTAACCGGCAGACATCCGTTTCCATGGAAATTTTCCGGGTAGGAGATCAATCGCCTTTGGATATAGAAGACCTGGTGAAAAATATACTTAGTGAGTATCAATTTCCACCTAATGTAAATTATCGTATTGATAGCAATCGGGCTGAAGAATTTAGAGACCGGCTTTCCCTGTTGACGGGCAATGGGTTGATGGCTATATTTATCGTTATTATTATTCTATCCTTGTTTTTGGAGTATCGATTGGCATTTTGGGTTATGATGGGAATGGTTATCTCATTTATCGGGGGAATGATCCTATTGCCCATCATCGGCGTAAGTGTGAATATGATTTCTATGTTTGGGTTTTTAGTGGTGTTGGGAATCGTAGTGGATGATGCCATAGTAGTCGGAGAGAATGTTTATGAATACCGGCAGCGAGGTTATGGCATTATGGAAGCGGCTATTATGGGGACTAAAGATGTATCCAAACCCGTTTTTTTTAGTATTCTGACGACCATTATTGCTTTTTTCCCTTTACTGTTTTTACCAGGAGAAACCGGACAGTTCTGGTGGCCACTACCTGCTGTAGTAATTGTTATTTTAGCCGTTTCCCTTCTTGAGGCATTATTTATTTTGCCTGCTCACCTGGGACATATAAAGAAAAAGTCTAAAAAGGGATTGGTTCTCAGACTGGAGAATGCCCAATCAAAATTTGCGGATGGATTTAATAAAATTGTAGACAGGTATTTCCGGCCTTTCTTGGATAAATGTCTTGAACATAGATATGTGACACTAAGTGCGGCTGTAGGGTTGCTGGTCGTGGTTGGGGGCTATGGCCTTAGTGACCACATGGGAATGATATTAATGCCCGAAGTGGCTGCAGATGAGATTGAAGCGGGGATACGCCTCCCGGTAGGAACTACTACTGATCAGGCTGCTGAAGTAGCTGAAGATGTTACAGCGGCGACTCAAAGAATGTTTGAAGAATACCATTTGTACGAAGTAGCAGAAGGGGTCAAGACAAATGTGAGGGGATCGAATTTCATAGATGTAGAGATCGTTCTGTTACCTCCGGATCAACGGGATATGTCGGCCAGGGAAGTGATTGCATTGTGGCGTGACAATATAGGGGATATCAGAGGGGTGGATCAGATCACTTTTGAAGCAGAAAGAGGACCCGGTGGGGCCAGGCAAGATATCAGTGTTGATTTGAGCCATACAGATATTAGCGTTCTTGAAAAGGCAAGCCAGGCATTTGTCGATGAAATGAATACATTTAATAATACCAGGGATGTCAGTGATAATTACAACAAAGGGAAAGCCCAATTTGATTTTAAATTATTACCGGAAGGGCGAAATTTGGGGTTAACTTCATCCCAGGTAGGGCAACAAGTGAGAGATGCATTTTTCGGAGCATTGGCGATGAGGCAGTTACGCGGTACTAATGAAGTGGAAATAAGAGTAAAACTTCCCCTGGAAGAGCGGAAAGATATTCGAAATCTGGAAGATTTTATTATCCGCACGGCAGATAGTGTTGAAGTTCCTTTAATGGATGTAGTCGAAGTGGAAGAAAAAGAGGCATTTACTTCCATCAATCGCCGTGATGGCCGGCGGGTAGTTAATGTAGGTATGGATGTAGAGCCATCTAATGCTGTTACCCGGGTATTGGAATCGATCAATACAACTGTGCTTCCGCAGCTGCGTTCTGATTATCCTGGACTTACCTGGACGTATGAAGGAAGTCAGGCAGATATGAGAGAATCAACGAATTCACTCTATGGTACCTTTTCGATCGCGTTGTTACTTATTTATGCATTATTAGCATTTGCTTTCGGTAATTATGTCCAGCCCCTGATCGTAATGACTGCGATTCCCTTTGGAGTGGTTGGCGCCGTTATTGGTCATATCATTTTAGGGTATGATTTGTCGTTGGTCAGTTTAATGGGGATGATTGCGCTGGCAGGTGTCGTGGTAAATGATTCTTTGATTATGGTGGATTATGCCAATGGCCTGAAAGAAAAAGGTGCATCAGCTTATGAGGCGATACACGAAGCAGGTTTGCGTAGGTTTCGTCCTATTATGCTTACAACAATGACTACCTTCGGAGGCCTAATGCCTATCATTTTCGAAACATCCAGTCAGGCATTTTATCTGATACCCATGGCAATTTCTCTGGGCTTTGGAATTGTTTTCGCTACTTCCATTATCCTGGTAATTGTTCCTTGTCTTTATCTGGGGTTGGAGGATATTATATTGTTATTGAAAAAGGGGAAGACGGTGGAAAGGGTGGATGTAGTAAGTAGCAGCTAATTTTTAGGATTATTTGGAATATCTGTTGAATCGGTTATATTACTGCATAGCTACAATGTTCATGAAGGGATCTCTGTGTTTTTTTGTGTTTGCGGTGCAAAAAAAACGGTATAGGAAAAAGAGAGGAATGAGGAGGATATAAAAACCGCAGAGCCGCAAAGTTCGCAAAGGGATGTCTGTGTCCTCCGGGCCTTTGCGGTGCAAAAAAGCGGTATAGGAAAAAGGAATGAAGGGAGGATATAATAACCGCAGAGCCGCAAAGTTCGCAAAGGGTTGTCTGTGTTTTATTGTGTTTGCGGTGCAAAAAGGGGGCATAGGAAAAAAGGAATGAGGGGAGGAGTAATAACCGCAGGGCCGCAATGTTCGCGAAGGGATCTCTGTGTCCTCTGCGCCTTAGCGGTGCAAAAAAGAGGCATAGGAAAAAGGAATGAAGGGAGGTGATATTTACCGCGGAGTCGCAATGTTCGCAAAAGTATCTCTGCGACTTCTGCGTCTTTGCGGTGCAAAAAAGAGGCATAGGAAAAAGGAATGAAGGGAGGATATAATAACCGCAGGGCCGCAATGTTCGCGAAGGGATCTCTGTGTCCTCTGCGCCTTAGCGGTGCAAAAAAGAGGCATA
>NZ_JAJSLW010000034.1:21580-30943 GCF_021729145.1 Membranihabitans maritimus
GGAAAAAGGAATGAAGGGAGGTGATATTTACCGCGGAGTCGCAATGTTCGCAAAAGTATCTCTGCGACCTCTGCGCCTTTGCGGTGCAATAAAACGGTATAGGAAAAAGAGAGGAATGAGGAGGATATAAAAACCGCAGGGCCGCAATGTTCGTGAAGGGATCTCTGCGACCTCTGCGTCTTTTCGGTGCAAAAAAGGGTATAGGAAAAGGAATGAAGGGAGGTGATAATAACCGCAGGGCGCAATGCAGGCGAAGGGATTTCTGCGACCTCTGCGCCTTTGCGGTGCAAAAAAGGGCATAGGAAAAGGAATGAAGGGAGGTGATAATAACCGCAGGGCTGCAATGTTCGTGAAGGATTCTCTGTGACCTCTGCGCCTTTGCGGTGCAAAAAAGAGGCATAGGAAAAAGGAATGAAGGGAGGTGATTATAACCGCAGGGCTGCAATGTTCGCGAAGGGATCTCTGTGACCTCTGCGCCTTTGCGGTGCAAAAAAAGCAGTATAGGAAAAGGAATGAAGGGAGGTGATTATAACCGCAGGGCTGCAATGTTCGCGAAGGGATCTCTGTGACCTCTGCGCCTTTGCGGTGCAAAAAAATGATATGGGAAAAAGGAATGAAGATTTAATTACTATAGCGCTGCAGTGGTCATTAAGGAGTAGCAATGCATTACTGGCGCCTTAATCATGAGTAATAATCTGATAGTAGGTTGTGAAACGGGTATTCTTGTTATTGGGGTTCTTGTTTGTCGTTGTTTTTATCAATCAATCCCAGTTTCCGGGCTCGATCTTCCCATTTCTTCCGGGCGAGCATTTGCATATCAACCGTATCGTCCAGTTCATCAACAATTTCCAAACCGAGGAGGGTTTCCATAATATCTTCCATGGTGACAATACCGGCCATCCCGCCGTATTTATCATGTACCATCACTATCTGCTGGCGATTATTCATCATTTGTTCGAATAATTCAGGCACGGGAATATCGGCAGAAACATTAGGGAGCGGCCGTGCTATTTCTTTCAATGGAAGCTCGCCCTCAGAATCAATCATTTTTGATAATAATTGATCTTTGAGGAAAAATCCTGAGATATTATCCAGGTGTTTGGAATAAAGAGGGATTCTAGAAAACCGTAAATTTTGATTCTCTTCGTGAAAATCTTTTATTTTCATTGATTCATCAGCAGCTTTGACGACTGTCCGGGGTGTCATTATATCATCGGCCTTTATTTTTTGAAATTTGAGCAAATTTTTAATGATTTGATGCTCATTTTTTTCAATCACTCCTTCTTTTGCTCCCATATCAGCCATTGCCGAAATATCGGTACGGCTTAGTACACTGGCACTCTTGTCTTTTTTTAAAAGTTTGGTAATCCATTGACTTAACCAGACCAAAGGATATAGTATAATAATAATCACATGAAGGGATCGCACCGTAAATCCTGTTATTGACTTCCAATAGCTTGCCCCAATGGTTTTGGGAATAATTTCAGAAAAAATTAATATCGCCAGGGTCATAGCTGCGGCGACAATCCCTTCTACGTTGGTATGAATTCCCAAAATGGAAAGTTCGGTGGTTCCCCAAATTTTAGCCGATTGTGCACCCACCCCAATAGCTCCTACCGTATGAGCGATGGTGTTGAGCGTAAGTATTGCAGATAGGGGTTTGTCAATATTACTTTTATACTCTTTCAGCTTTTTGCCAATCCAGGAATTTTCTTGTTCTTTTATTTCCACATAGGAGGGAGTAATACTTAATAATGACGCTTCCCACATAGAACACAAAAAGGAAAATATAATTGATAGTAAGAAAAACAGAACTAATAAAAACATGCTCGTTGATTATTCTTGAAATTGAAGGTAAGCAAAAAATCAAAACTTATAGGGGAAAGGACATTAATTTAGTTTATTTAATAAAAGGCAAAAGTAATCATTATATGAATAAGACAATACATAAATTCACCTGATTCAATATATTAATGAGCAAAATGCTTTTTTTATCAGTAATAAAACAGTACTTTTGCACTCCTAAAATTTTTTAACCACTTCCGACTCTCAAAATTACAGGGTACGGGATACAAAACCAAATTCTTCTTATGTCAGAAGAAAATAAATTATCAGAAGAGGAAAAAGTAGAAACTTCTGAAAATCAAGAACAACCAGAAACGAAAAAGGAGGAGGCAGCACCCGTTGCCGAAGCACCTGCAGAAACGGAGGAAAAAACTGAAGATTCAACTGAAAATGCTGAAACGGCTGAGCAGGTAGACGAAACACCTGTTGCTCATGATGATTTTGATTGGACAATAAAAAAATCACAGACACATTCCTACGGAGCTGATGAATTCGACCAATTACTACAGGAATATGATTCCACTTTTACGGACATTAATGAAAATGAAGTAGTAAAAGGGGTAGTGACGAATGTAAGGGATGGAGATGTAATCTTGGACATTAATTATAAATCCAATGGCGTAGTTGCCCTTTCGGAATTCAGGGAATACGATGAACTCAAAGAGGGTGATTCTGTAGATGTTTATGTAGAGAGAAAAGAAGATGAAAATGGCCAGCTTCAATTATCGAGAAGAAAAGCTCGGTTGCTGAAGACCTGGGATGCATTGAAAGACAGTTATCATAATGATACCATCATCAAAGGTAGCGTTATCAGTAAGACCAAAGGCGGTTTGATCGTTGATGTAAATGGATTGGAAACCTTTTTACCAGGTTCGCAAATTGATATTAAACCCATCATTGATTACGATTCATATGTCGGCAAATCAATGGAATTTAAGGTAGTGAAAATTAATGAAGCTATCAAGAATGCGGTTGTATCCCATAAAGCATTGATCGAAAGTGACCTTGCGGAACAGAGAGATCAAATAATCCAAAGTCTGGAGAAAGGTCAGGTACTTGAAGGAGTAGTGAAGAATATTACAGATTTTGGTGCATTCATGGATCTTGGAGGAATAGATGGACTATTATATATCACAGATATTTCCTGGGGACGGATAAATCATCCAAGTGAAGTGTTGGAATTAAATCAGAAAATCAACGTTGTTGTACTTGATTTTGATGACAACAAGAAACGTATTTCTTTAGGTCTTAAGCAATTGCAACCACATCCATGGGATGTCCTTGATCAGGAGATTAAGGAAGGTAGTAAAGTCGGAGGTACCATAGTCAATATTGAGGATTACGGTGCGTTCCTGGAAATTACTCCGGGTGTTGAAGGTTTGATCCACGTTTCGGAGGTGAGTTGGAGCAATCAACCGGTAAATGCACGTGAATTTTTCAAATTGGGACAGGATTTTGAGGCTATTGTCGTTACTATAGATCGAGAGGAGCGTAAAATGTCTTTGAGCCTTAAACAATTATCTGAAGATCCTTGGGATAAAATTGAGGAGAAATTCCCGATTGGTTCCAGACATTCAGGAGAAGTTAAAAACCTGACTCCCTATGGTGTTTTTGTAGAGCTTGACGAAGGGATTGGAGGAATGGTTCACATTTCAGATTTGTCCTGGACCAAGCGTTTCTCACATCCGTCTGAATATACCAAAGTAGGTAATGATCTTGAAATCGTGATCCTTGAGATCGATAAGGAAGATCGCAAGTTGACATTGGGACACAAACAAATAGAAGAGAATCCATGGGATACCTTTGAGAAAGTTTTCCCTGTAGGTTCGTACCATGAAGCCACTATCGTGAAAGTTGACGATAGAGGAGCTATTGTCCAGTTGCCATATGGGCTGGAAGCATTTGCTCCCATTAAGCATATCCGAAAGGAAGATGGAACAATGGGCCAGGTAGATGAAAGTATGACTTTCAAAGTACTTGAGTTTAATCGCGATGACAAGAGAATTCTTGTCTCCCACTTGAGGTATTTGGAAGACATCCAGAAAGAAGCCGATCAGAAAGTACGTAATGAGAAGAGACAGCAACGTGTGGAGACGAGGAAGACCATTCAAAAGCAACAAGGTAAGATTGAGAGAACTACCTTGGGTGATTTAAGTGATCTTGCGGCGTTGAGAAACCAGTTGACTGGTGATGACTCAGGAGCTTCTGCATCTGGTTCTGAAGAGGAATAATTTTCTCGGATTACACTACTAGAATATTGAATTATATAACTCTGGCTTGATTGCGGGTCAGAGTTTTTTTTGTGTAAAATGCATTGCGTTGCATACCCCGGACATAAATACAGAATATAGTAATACCCGGGTTTTAACGCCTGGATTTTTTTTGGAAGGTTGTGAGGAATGTAAATTGGCAGGTAATTATACTGTTGTAAATACAATAAGAGTTTATGTATCATGTATATATGAATTCTTTCTTTGTCTTCAAAAACAAAAATATAGGACTGTTTCAAAAGAAATATTACCAGTTATTGTTACATTTTCAATATCATTTCTATTGCGTTTTGAGAAAGGGAATAACATCTTTTTTATCATTTTCCAATTATAGCCTGATCTATAATTATTCTTGAATCTTACGATATTGATAATTAATGTGTTCGAACACAAACCAGGGAATATGGATGATTTTGAAGAAATTAAATGAATCATTTAATTGATGTTAAAATTATTCAATATTAATTATTATATATGCACCGCAATTAATAATTAATTATTATAAATGAAATTAGGAGTTTTAAGAACACCAGGTAGGGACATAATACCCATGAGTAAAAAGGTAATCAAGAAGTTATCAGATCTGGGTATTGATGTTTCAATTGAAAAACCGGTTGAACCCGTAGAATGGGAACCTGTCCTTTTTGGGGGTGATAACGTTTACGAAGAACGTACATCTATTCTGGAAAGTAGTGACATTCTTCTAAGTACCGGGTATCAGGAAATAGAGACTAAAAGCCAATATTGGATTGGGGAGTTTCAACCTTTCCGGGATGCGGAAGTTGCTGAAAAACTCAAATCCAAAAGTATTACAGGTTTGAGTTTGGATATGATACCGAGGATTAGCCGGGCTCAGGCAATGGATGTATTGTCTAGTATGGCATCAATTGCGGGGTATAAAGCCGTATTGAAAGCAGCAGACTTACTTCCGTTGTATTTCCCCATGATGATTACGGCTGCGGGAAGTGTTCGCCCTGCAAAGGTTTTAGTAATTGGTGCGGGAGTAGCAGGCCTCCAGGCAATAGCTACGGGAAAGAGATTGGGTGCGGTAATTGAGGCTTTTGATACTCGTTCTGCCGTAAAGGAGGAAGTAGAAAGTCTCGGTGGTAAGTTTGTTGAGGTAGCGGGAGCAAAAGACGAAGCTTCAAGTGGCGGGTATGCAGTTGAACAATCGGAAGATTACAAGAAAAAGCAGCAGGAAATTTTAGCAGCAAAAGCCAAAGATGCTGATGTAATAATCACCACGGCCCAATTGCGTGGAAGGCCTGCACCTAATATTGTAACGGCTGAAATAGTAGAGGCCATGAAGTCGGGATCTGTAGTTATTGATCTGGCTTCTTCTACAGGGGGTAATTGTGAATTTACTGAAGATAATAAGACCATTGTGAAGCACGGGGTAACCATTTTAGGGAATTCCTACCTCGCTGATACAATGCCATCGACGGCAAGTGAACTCTATGCGAATAATGTCATGAACTTTCTTGAGTTGATTATCAAGGAAGGGAAGGTGGAATTAGATATGGAAGATGAAATTATCAAATCTGCAAGAATATCATAAATATATATTATGGAACAAATCAATCTATTTTTTAATGAAAATCTATTAGAGATTTATGTTCTTCTAATGGCCATTTTCCTGGGTTTTGAATTGATTTCAAGAGTCCCGACAGTATTACATACCCCTTTAATGTCAGGTACGAATGCCATCAGTGGAGTGGTCACTTTGGGAGGTATTATATTAATCCGTTCTGCGGAAAGTACAGCATACTTACAACTTGTTTTAGGTGCTTTATCAATTATTTTGGGAATGATCAATATAGTTGGTGGATATGCCGTAACGGATCGGATGCTGAAAATGTTTAAAAAAGAGAAATAACAGATAATGGAAAGTTTGGTAGCTATATTATACTTGATAGCGGTTTTTGCATTTGCATACGGGATCCGGATGATGCGGCATCCCAAAACGGCTAAAAACGGTAATTTTATTTCATTGGTAGGGATGATTTTGGGGCTTATAGGAGCTATGATTCAACCCCTTGACAATGGAGACAATAATTATATTTGGATAATCGGTGCCATGATCGTAGGGGGTGCCATAGGGTTACCACTGGCACAAAAAGTGAAAATGACGGCTATGCCTCAGCTTGTGGCTATGTTCAATGGTCTGGGTGGGGCAAGTGCAACAACAATAGGTGTTGTCGAATTAATTAACATAAATAATCAAACGCCCGTCGGGGCAAAAGTAGTTAGTATCCTGGCTTTGATTATTGGAGCGATATCCTTTACAGGTAGTGTTTTGGCCTATCTAAAGCTGGAAGGAAAGCTCCGAAAGCAATGGGTGGTTCCGGGGCACAATTTTTGGAACCTGGTTATTATTTTGGTTATGATTGCACTCGGTGCAATGATATCTTCGGCGAACAGTGGGATCGGATGGCCATTGTATGTAATGATACTTTTGGCATTGTTTTATGGAATATTCTTTGTCTTCCCGATTGGGGGAGCCGATATGCCCGTAGTAATTTCCCTTTTGAATTCACTGACGGGGTTAAGTGCAGCTGCTGCAGGGGGTATATATGGCAACAAGGCTATGTTGATCGGTGGTATTTTGGTAGGCGCTTCGGGAACCATTTTGACAATTTTGATGTGTCAGGCCATGAATCGATCGCTCTGGAATGTTATCCTGGCTGGAAAATTCCAGGCTGGGGGTGGAGCTGGTTCTGACGAGGATCAGGTAATGAAAGAAATAACCAAACCGGATGCTGCGATTTTGATGCAATACTCTAAAAATGTGTTGGTGATCCCGGGATATGGATTAGCTGTTTCACAGGCCCAAAAAATTGTAAAAGAATTAGATGATTTATTGGCGACTACGGGTGTTGATGTACGCTATGCGATACACCCGGTAGCCGGTAGGATGCCAGGTCATATGAATGTTCTGCTCGCAGAAGCGGATGTTCCCTATGAAAAACTTCTGGATCTCGATGACGCGAATGCAGCATTGAAGGACACGGATGTAGTGTTGGTGATTGGGGCGAATGACGTAGTAAACCCATCTGCAAATGATGATCCCGGAAGTCCGATTTATGGTATGCCGATACTCAATGCACTTGACGCCAAGCATATCATTGTCATGAAGCGTGGACGCGGTACGGGGTACAGTGGTATTGAAAATCCGCTTTTTTTCCATGAAAAAACAAGGTTATATTTTGGGGATGCCAAAGCTTCTTTGAATGAAATTATTGCCGAATTGAAAGAGAACCTGTAGGTTCTTTATTTTCAAACTTTACCCGCGAGAAATTCCGGAGGGTTCTGGTGAAATAAGGGCCAACGGACTCGAAAAGCTGATAAAGATTAAAAACAGGAAGGGTATTAATTATCCTTCCTGTTTTTGGTTTACAGGCGCATTTCTCAGGTACAATCGTCTGCTGATAATCCAGGCAATGATTGCGATTATGAGACACGATATATAAGCGTGGAGGAACCCTTCCTGCATAAAGGCTCTATTCCCGGTCAACCTGGATCCTATGATGGCTGAAAGCAATGAGACGCCTACGGATCCTCCGATGGTTCGCGCAAACATTACTCCGGATGTCGATGAACCTAATTCCGTTTTGTCTGAATATTCCTGCATACTTAAAAGAGTGCCCAGCATACCAAAACCCATCCCTGATCCGATTACAAAACCACAAACAGAAAGGTAGATAACCGGTTGGTCGTACCATACAGAAAATCCTAAAAATCCAAAAACCAGTATGGTAAAGCCTAATTGGATAAGCCCCAAAAGGGAAATTTTGCCAAGAATCCTTCCACCTATAATATTAGTAATTGTCCACCCTACAACCATTGGGGTAAGAACCAGTCCAGCTGCTGTAGCGCCTTTATCTTCGACCCTTTGTACGTAAAGGGGCAGAAATGCCAATATTCCAAAATAAGACATTCCGGCCAGAAAATTTAGTATCAATGTAGATCCGGGTATGCGCATTTTCATACTTTTTACCGGAAGTAGAGGAAAAGGATGATTTTTTTCGATTAACCAGCACAATAACAAAAAGACAATACCTAGTACAATTAACCACCAAATTTGGATTTCAAGGCCGTAAACCAGAAAAGAGGCTCCGAGCGTAAATAAGATCGTTCCCTGCCAATCCAGTTGGAACAATGACGGAGAAATTTCTTCTTTGTAATATTCCCAAACCAGAATAAGAGCAATAATTCCGAATGGAATATTGAGAAAGAAAACGTATCTCCAATCGGTCAAATCCACAATTATTCCCCCGAGAACGGGGCCAAAAAGACCCGCAAGTCCCCAAACGCCACTCATATATCCCTGTACTTTAGCCCTTTTCTCCACGGAAAACATTTCAGCATTCATAATAAACGTAACCGGGGTTACGCAACCGGCCCCTAATCCCTGAATTATTCGCATTCCAATTAACATCTGCATGGAATCACTCAACCCACTTAATGTACTTCCCAGTAAAAACAGGAGGATCCCAAATATGTATATTTTTTTTCTTCCGTATAGATCACTGAATTTTCCCCAAAGGGGGCTGGATACAGTGGTAGTTAGTAAATAAACAGAGAAGGGTAATGCGTATAAGTGCTCTCCGCCTAATTCGTGTATTACCTCAGGCATGGCAGTGGCTACTACAGTACTTTCCATAGCAGCTAAAAAAACGCCCATGGTTAATCCGATGGCTGTTCTGGTTTTGTGAGCCGCTTTCATTTTTATATTTCCTGATGCGTCGCTGATAAGGTTAGGTTTTGAAAATGAAGATTCAATAAGATTAACGCACTTTTGGCGACTACAACTTTATAATAATGGAAAATGTTCTGTTGACTCAAATAAATTTATGTATTATCTTTTGAAGACAAGGGTTCCCTTTTCAGGTGAAAAAAAATATGTTGGAATCTGGTTTTTATCATTCCTTTTTAGATGGCTAATTTTCAATGTTTTAAGCGGGGAATATTGTGTTTTCGAAAATATGTTGGAATAAAAAGGGATAATTTTTTCAATATTTGTTTTTCAATTTAGAAAAAGCTTCTATCTTTGCAGTCCCTTCAAATATAGATAAACATTTTAAGATGGTTATCTGTGAAGGAAAGAAATACAAAAGAGTTCTTTGATAGAAAGGAAGAGCACAAAAGCTAGATTAAGGTTTGGATACACGAACTAAATACAATGGAGAGTTTGATCCTGGCTCAGGATGAACGCTAGCGGGAGGCTTAATACATGCAAGTCGTACGG
>NZ_JAJSLW010000035.1 GCF_021729145.1 Membranihabitans maritimus
AGATTCTCATAACAACAAACATATACAATATTTTTATAATGTGAAAGCGCCTCGCTAATTTTCAGTAGAAATTGCTGGTTATTTTATTATATATTTCGGAAGTTCTTCGCAATCAATCATTTCATAGAGTACGAAGATCGGATCTGGAGATTCAATGATAAGGATGATTTAGTAGAATTGAATATGGATTATTCTTGTAAAAACAAATAAAACAAAATAAGATGGATAATAGACGATCATTTATCAAAAAAACAGCGGCTGGAGCTGCAGGTGTAGCCATAGGCGTGCCGGCGTTTTCTGCGCGATCTTACCGCAATATTGTGGGAGCTAATGATAGGGTTATCATGGGCGTAATTGGTATTCGCGGTAGAGGTGGAAGTTTAATTGACAATTTTTCCGGAATGTATAAGGATGGTGTAATGATTAAAACATTGTGCGATGTAGATTCCAAATTTTTTGCGGAGCGTTCTAAAACGGTTGCAGACAATCAGGATGGCAAGAAACCGGGTACCGTAAAAGATATGCGGGAATTGTATGACGATCCGGAAATTGATGCTGTTGGAATTGCGACTCCTAATCACTGGCATGCATTAGCTGCAATTTGGGGGTGCCAGGCAGGAAAACACGTGTACGTAGAAAAACCAAGTTCTCACAACGTCTGGGAAGGTAGAAAAATGATCGAAGCGGCCAGAAAATATGATCGAATGGTGCAGGTAGGTTTTCAGAATCGGTCGATTAGCAATGTTATGCAAGCCATGCAATTTTTGCACGATGGAGGCATAGGAGAAGTATATATGGCCAGGGGAACTTGTTTTAAGCCCCGGGATTCATTTGGTATCTCAGAGGATAGCATGCCACCGGAAAGCCTTGATTACGATATGTGGTTGGGGCCGGCACAATATCGTCCGTATAATGAAAAAAGAGGGCACTACAATTGGCATTGGCATTGGAATACCGGAAATGGAGATACTGGTAATCAGGGACCTCATCAATTTGATGTAGCGCGATGGGGGTTGAATAAAAAAGAGCATCCTGTACGCGTTCAGTCTATGGGGGGCATCTATGGAGTTTCACCTGATGAATGCTCACAGGAAACGCCAAATACTCAAATGTCTACTTTTGAATATGAGGATGGTAAAATTTTAGAGTTTGAGACAAGAGGTAGATATACAAATGGAGAGGCTACTACTGGTGTGAAAATAGGGAATATATTCTTTGGTACTGAGGGCTGGATGGAAGTCAATGGTAGTACCTGGAAAGCATTCAGAGAAAGAGAAGAGAAACCCTTTGCCGGGTCGGATATGGAGCAAAGTGCGGCCATAGGTGGTGATTCATCTTTTAGAACAGCACCGAGTAGTGGAGGCCATTTTGCGAACTTTATCGAAGGTGTTAGATCAGAAAACCGCTTTGATTTAAACTGTGATATCGCTGTAGGACATAAATCAAGTGTTTTACCGTTGATTGCAAATGTATCATATAGATTAGGGCAAGGATTAAGGTTTAACGGAGAGTTCGAGAAATTTATTGATAATAAGGAAGCCAATATGATGTTGACAAGAAAATATAGAGCTCCTTATATAGTACCTGAAAAAGTATAATACTCTTTACTGAGCGGATATAAATTGCATGTATAAACTGAACTGAGGTTTCATAGAAAATAAGATATTCATGCAAACCTTTGCAGGTGTTCTATGTAATTTATCAACAGGCTATTTATCATAAAGTAAAATTAAAAAAGTGTAATAATAGATACTATGAAAAATCATAATTCGAGAAGATCGTTTATAAAAAAATCTGCAATAGCTACAACTGGTATTTCAGTGCTTGGAGCAACAAGTTTTTCCGCCAAAAGCTATGCCCGTATTATAGGAGCAAACGATCGGCTGAATGTGGCGATAATTGGATTAGGAAGACGTCTTGGTGCTTATTACGAACCAATAGCGAGTAAAAAGGCCAACGTTCAACTTTTGTATTTGTGTGATGTTATGAAATCGCAAAGAGAAAGGGCCGCAAAGAAATTTGAAGAATACATTGACTACTCTCCGACATTAGAGAATAGCTTCTTCAATGTTATTGAAGATAAAGATGTGGATGCAATTATCAATGCTACCCCTGACCATTGGCACGCTCCGGGAACCTGGTTGGCTGTAGAAAATGGTAAACATGTATATGTAGAGAAACCATGTAGTCACAACCCCAAAGAGGGTGAATTGTTGGTGGAATATCAGCAAAAATATGACAAGGTTATCCAAATGGGTAATCAGCAAAGATCTTCCCTGGAGAGCATTGAAATAATAAATGATATCCATGAAGGAATCATTGGAAAAGCTTATAAAGCTACTGCTTTCTATTCCAATGGGAGGGGAGAGGTGGTAAATCAAACAAAAGCACCCGTGCCTGAAGGTTTGGATTGGGAATTGTTCCAGGGTCCTGCTCCCAGAAGGGATTATACGGATAATACCTGGGATTATAACTGGCATTGGTATGGTTGGGATTACGGTACAGCAGAAACTGGAAACAATGCAACCCATGAATTGGATGTGGCTCGTTGGGCTCTTCAAGTAGATTTCCCTAATAAAGTATTAGTAGATGCTGGTAAATACCATTGGCTGGATGATGGGTGGACAATGTATGATACTATGGATGCCGTATTCAAGTTCGAAGACAATAAGACTATACAATGGGACGGAAAAAGCAGAAATGCATATGACACATATGGTGGAGGACGTGGAACAATAATTTATGGTACCGATGGTTCTGTTTTTGTTGATCGCGGCGGCTATAGATTGTATGACCGTAAGGGAGAGTTGGTCAGAGATAGTAAGTCCTCCGGAAGCGAATCAGGTACTGCGTTAGGCGGAGGAGGTAGCATGTCTACCATGCATGTTGAAAATTTCTTTGATGGAATCAGAGGAAAGGCTAAACTACATTCTCCTATAGAAGAAGGGGCAAAAAGTGTGTTATTATGTCATTTGGCTAATATTGCCTACCGGAGTGGCGAGCATATGTTGGAATGCGATCCCTCAAATGGTCATATTACCAATAGCAGAACAGCCAAGAAATTGTGGTCCAGAGAGTATGAACCTGGTTGGGAGCCTAAGATCTAATTTAAATAAATACTTAAATTTTTATATAAGCCTTGGTTTTTGAATCAAGGCTTTTTTTATTCAGAACAGAGCTTGCCTGTTTATTATTAAAATAATATTTACTTTCTCTCCATTATAAACGATAATCATTCGTCAAGTTCAGATTACTTTTTATTTAAGACCTTTTAATGAGTCTTTAAGACATCCTTCGGATTTAGTAGGCAACTCGTTTTAGTTTCGTTAATTGTGAAATATACTTTTGGAAGTCTAGTTTATTTTGAGTATGATCTAAATAGATGGAAGAATAATTTTTCTCATCACCAATTAATTAGATATTTAATTTAAATTTCAAAGTATGGCTTCAAACTTTTCTAAAGAGCAGATTAGCAAATCCCTGGATATTGCCAAAGAATTACAAGAAAGTAGAAAGAAATCCAAAGCTAATCCATTTGCCGAAAGAATGCGTCCGATCATCCAATCACCAGAATCCAAACATTTTCTAATCCGTTTGATGGATGTTGCTTTTCGATCCACGAACTATGACAGAGTCGCGGCTTTCGTTGTCCGTTTATTTAACAGTACGGACAGCTACAATAATTTGTTTACCGGCTCTGAAAAGGTAATGGTTCGATTATTTCGTTCAATAGGGTATAAGTTGCCTTCGGTGAGTGTGCCAGCCATGCATTATCAAATCCGTGATGTAACTAGTCCCATATTATATTTTGTCGGTGATAAAAAATTTAAAAGGCATGCTGAAAAAAGGAGAAATCAAGGTATCCAGTTAAACGTGAATCTAATTGGGGAAGCACTGGTTGGAGAAGGGGAAGCAGATGAGAGAATTAAAAGATATATTTACTTATTAAATCAGGAGGAAGTAAATTATATATCTATTAAGATATCTACGATCTATTCTCAAATTTATCCACTTGGATATGAGTATTCTGTAAAAAGGTTGGTAGAAAAGCTTTCTATACTTTATGATGAAGTGCTGCGAATTGAGCGTGAAACCGGAATACAGAAATTTGTCAATCTGGATATGGAGGAATATCGGGATTTGAGTTTGACCATTGATACCTTTGTACAGACCCTTTCATTATCACAATATAAAAATCTGAGAGCAGGCATTGTTCTTCAGGCATATTTGCCGGATTCTTATAACAAAATGCTTTATCTCAGGAATTGGGCACAGGAAAGAGTGACTAATGGAGGAGCACCGATAAAAATTCGAATTGTGAAGGGGGCAAACCTGGAAATGGAAAAAACGGAATCCTCTTTGGAAGATTGGCCGTTAGTAACCTACAGTGAAAAAATAGAATCAGATGCTAATTTCAAGAAAATTTTAAGCGAAATGCTGACGGAGGAATCAGCAAAGGCCGTAAATGTTGGTGTTGCTTCTCATAATATTTTTGATCTGTCTTTTGCTCTGAGTCTAGTAAAGCAAAATAAACTGGAATCCTATGTCGATTTCGAATTATTGGAAGGTATGGCGGATGCAACCGTAGGTGAATTATTGAATAAGGATTTATCGATAATTCTATATACGCCCATAGTAAAGGAAGAAGATTATAATAGTGCGGTAGCCTATCTGGTCCGAAGGTTGGATGAAGGAACCCAGGATGGCAACTTTCTGAAAGAGGGTTTTGGTTTGAAAACAGGAACTGACCGATGGGAAGAACTTAAAGAACAGTATTTGAAGTCACTGAATTTAATTGATACGGTATCTACCGTTCCAAACCGTATACAGAATAGGGCTTCAGAAGAATATGAAATTCAGGAATATTTTACCAATGTAGCAAATACCGACTGGACTCTAAGGGCTAATAGGGATTGGATTCAAACAATTAAAGAACGATGGGAATTTCCTGAAAAGATATTTGGTAGCATAATTCACGTCGGAGGGGAATTAAAAGAAAAGAAGCGAGAAGTCTCTGGAATGATCGGTTGGAATGGTAACCATCCTTGGCAATATGAATTAGCGGATAAAGAGGATTATGAGAATGTTATTAATTCCGGTTCTGAATGGTATGATTATTCTGTCGAAAAAAGAGCAGGATTGTTGAGAAAAGCAGGAGAAGAGATTAATAAAAGACGCGGAGATTTGATCGGTGCTGCCGTGGCTGAGCTAGGTAAGACCGTATATGAAGTAGACATAGAAGTTTCCGAGGCAATTGATTTTGCTAATTTTTATGCCAGTTCTATGGACAAAATCTCGTTGGAAGGTATGAAAACCATTGACGGAGGTATCAATCTGGTCCTCTCGCCATGGAACTTCCCTGTAGCTATACCGGCAGGTGGGGTATTGGCTTCTTTAGCTGCTGGCAAGCGAGTAATTCTCAAGCCATCAATGAATGCCGCAGGTTGCTCTTCCATTATTTGTGACTGCTTGTGGAAAGCAGGCATTCCCAAAAGTGCTTTGAGCTTTTTGCCAGCCAGCGAAGAAACATTGGATCCATTTTTGTCGGAGGGAAATGTATTTGATGCCGTAATTCTTACAGGTGGGACGGGTACAGCCAAATTTTTGCTCGATAGAAATCCCCGGCTTAATCTTTACGCCGAAACCGGAGGAAAAAATGCTACTATTGTAACCAGCCTTTCCGATAGAGAGCAGGCAATTAAAAATGTAGTTCAATCTGCTTTTGGCAATACAGGGCAGAAATGTTCTGCAACGAGCCTTCTTATTTTGGAAAAGGAAGTATATGAAGATGAACATTTCAAAAAACTATTAAAAGATGCTGCTGAAAGTAAAATCCATGGAAATCCGTGGAATCTGGAAACGCAAATAGGTCCCCTGGCGGTTCCCGTATCTGATAAATTACTACAATCCATTGAAACTACCGATGAAGATCAATGGTTGTTGAAGCCGATACTAAATGGGAAGTTTATGTTATCACCGGGAATTAAATGGGGTGTGACAAAGGAAGATTATGAATACCAGAATGAGTTGTTTGGTCCTATTTTATCTGTAATGATGGCTAGAGGGTTGGCAGATGCAGTGGAATTGGTCAATGGTGTGGAATATGGATTGACCAGTGGAATAGAGACATTGGCAAGGGAGGAAATTTGGTATTGGCAAAATGCGGTCAAAGCGGGTAACTTGTATGCTAACCGCTCAACGACCGGAGCAATTGTATTGAGGCAACCATTTGGAGGGATGAAAGAATCCAGTTTTGGTTTTGGAATGAAAGCCGGAGGTCCGAATTATGTGCTTCAATTTTCAAATATTGAGGAAGTCGACAAAGTTTCGATTAATGAAGTACGGATCGATTACAAAAAATGGTTTGATATCCATTTTAATAAAGAAATTGATTATGTGAAATTGCGAGGCCAACACAATATTAATCGATATTTATTTCCGGATAAAGTTTTTGTTTTAATTGATGACGATACTTCTAATCAAGATATTATGAGGGTAGAGGCTGCAGCGAAAACACTTCGTGTGAAAACAAAATATTATGCGCTGGATGAACGCACTATCCCCATGTCCGCTGAATTCGATATATTGAAGGAATGGTCAGATATTGAGGATGAATTAAGTCACAATATTGTGGTAAGGGCTCTTAATTATGAAAGGTTAGACGACGATTTTCTAAAGTTGTGTCATGAAAGAGCAATTCATGTTTACGGAAGAAAGCCCAGTTGTTATGGTAGATTGGAACTACTTAATTATGTAATTGAACAAAATCGGTCGATTAATTATCACAGATACGGTAATCTCCTCGGGGAAAAACCTTTGGAGGACTAGTTTCCTGTGAGTTTCACCATATAATAGTTTTATTTGCCTTCTACCCTGAGCATCAATCCCAGGGTTCGGTTTAGTGCGCTTCCTGTCATCAAATAACTATTGGGACACGATCCGGTCTGGTGTAATAGGATGTATCGGATGCGTGATGTTCACTTTTAAGCAAAAAATATCCAAATCAATAGTTCCCATGCTATACATGGAGTTTGATTGTTAACTGTATAGGATCGAGGTTTTTATCGGCAAATTTACTTGCTAAAACGTTATATGTTACAAACACCTATTATTTTATATCCCATTGCATTTTATTATTCCGGTTGCGGACTGGTACACGTCCACCCCCCGTCTACTATAATAGTTTGCCCATTGATCTGACCAGCATTCGGTGAGAGTAAGAAAAGAGCCGTGTGAGCTATTTCAGCTGTTGAAGTAACTTTTCCGGTGGGGGTGATTTTCTCCCATTGTTTTTCGAAATGGTCATCCAGGGCCAATGTGCGTTCGGTAATGGTAGCCCCTGGAGAAATTGCATTTACCGTAATATTTTTGGGTCCGAGTTCAAAACTGAGAATTTTTGCCAATGCACGTATGGCTGCTTTTGACATACCATAAGCCGCCAAATTTTTGTGGGCCTGATGTCCTGTAACGGAGGACATTAGAAGAATTCTCCCCTCCTTTTTATTTTTAATCATAGAAAGTGCACTTTTTTGAGCCAGGAAAAAAGTGCCTTTCAAATTTACGTCTGTAAGTTTCTGAAAATCATCTTCGGAGTAGGTAAGGAATTCGCCAAATGTGGTAATACCTGCATTAGCGATTGTCATATCTACACCGTTAAAATTTTCTTCGGCTGTTTTAATCATTTTCTTGATGACCGATATATCAGATGAATCTCCGACAATAATTGCACAGGTACCGTTTTCTTTATCTAATTTTTCTTTGGCGGATAGAGCTACTTCAGGATTGATATCGTTTAAAATAATATTGGCGCCTTTCGAAGACAATTGCCTGGCGATTTCAAAGCCAATACCTATCCCTCCACCTGTAATAATAGCTGTTTTACCACGAAAATTCGTCATGCTGTTTAGTCTGTATTGATGTATTTAAAAATATCGTGAAATGTAAATATAAAATTCATTATGTCTTTTATTACTAGAAATAATATTTTATTATTTTGGAGATTTTTATGGAGGGAATACATATAAAATTCTCAGTTCTATTCATTATAGAAAGATGTAAAGCTTCAAACTTATAAGCTTTTTGATTTCAATAGGGGAAGGTGGAATTATGATAATTTAGTATTTGTCAATGACTTGCAAAGTTTTTAAAATAAATTCTGGAAAACCATTGAAGGGATGTTTTTTATCTTTTCATTATTTCTAGTAATAAAAAAGGATGTAAATAACTAAAATATGAAATTAAGAAGTAGCGATTGGTTTGGAAGGGAAGGGAAAGATGGTTTTATTTACCGTGCTTGGATGAAAAACCAGGGAATTCCGGATGATGAGTTTAGAGATAAACCCGTAATAGGAATTTGTAATACATGGTCAGAACTCACACCTTGCAATGCCCATTTCAGGGAGCTGGCCGAATCTGTGAAGAAAGGAGTATGGGAGTCGGGTGGATTCCCATTAGAGTTTCCTGTTATGTCTTTGGGCGAGACTATTGTGAAGCCGACAGCGATGCTTTTTCGAAATTTAATGAGCATGACTGTAGAAGAGTCCATCAGAGCCAATCCCCTCGATGGTGTGGTCCTTTTGGTAGGGTGTGATAAAACGACGCCGGCATCCGTTATGGGGGCTTGCAGTGTTGATATTCCTACAATCGCAGTTTCAGGAGGTCCTATGTTAACAGGTAAATTCAAAGGACGGGATATGGCCACTTCGGATATTTGGCGGATGAGTGAAGCGTCCAGGTCAGGAGAGTTGGACCAGGAGACTTTTCGCAATGCAGAAGCTGCCATGTGCCGGAGCCAGGGACACTGTGCGGTTATGGGAACTGCTTCTACTATGGGGTGCATGGTCGAATCTTTGGGACTTACTCTGCCTGAAAACGCTGCTATCCCGGCTGCTGATTCCCGGAGAAAGGTGCTTGCACAATTGTCGGGAAGAAGGATCGTGGATATGGTAAAAGAAGACCTTAAGCCCTCAGAAATTTTAACCAGAGAGGCATTTGAGAATGCAGTAATTGCTAATGCGGCAATAGGTGGTTCCACCAACTTCTTAATTCATTTGATGGCGATAGCTGGAAGGGTCGGAATCAATCTTACCCTGGATGATTTCGACCGATTGGGTAGCAAAATACCTTTATTAGCTAATCTTCAACCCTCCGGAAAATACTTCATGGAGGATTTCTACTATGCTGGTGGTTTACCGGCTGTAATGAAAGAATTATTACCCCATTTGCATAAAAGTGTTGTTTCAGTAAATGGAAAAACAGTAGAAGAAAATTGTAGTAGTGCGGAAAGTTTTGACGAAGAAATCATTGCTAAGCTTGATAAACCTTTTCAAGAAAATTCGGGCATTGCAGTGGTGTATGGAAATTTATGTGAGAATGGTGCCATTATCAAACCCTCTGCAGCCAGTGAGGAATTAATGAAACATAGGGGACAGGCAATCGTATTTGAGACTATCGAAGAGTTTCATGAAAGAATAAACGATCCGGAATTAGAAGCGGATGAGACAAATATCCTGGTTTTAAAAAATGTAGGCCCCAAAGGATATCCGGGCATGCCCGAAGTAGGAAATATGGGCTTACCTCCAAAGTTATTGAAAAAAGGCGTAAAGGATATGGTACGTATTTCAGACGGTAGAATGAGTGGAACAGCGTTTGGTACTACCTTTTTGCATGTTTCCCCGGAATCTGCAATTGGAGGGAATTTGGCTTTTGTTCAAGATGGAGATTGGATTGAAGTGGATGTGGAAAACCGCAGATTGCATTTGGATGTGCCTCCAGATGAACTTGAAAAGCGAAAAAGGAATTGGAAGCCTATAGACCTGGGGTATGATAGGGGGTACGTGAAAATGTTTATAGACCACGTGGAACAAGCAGATAAAGGAATGGACCTGGATTATCTGAAAGGAAGCTCTGGAAGTGAGGTAAGCAGGGATTCTCATTGATCTGGATTTCTTATTTTTTCATATAGAGGATGGCTGTCTTGAATCCAATACTTTATAGACATAGAAAATTAAAGGAAAATATATCGAACGTATTGGGACAATTACCCAATATTAAGTGTGGAATTCTGTGTGGATCAATTGCGTCTGGCAGTCCGAATAGTAACAGTGATATAGATATAGATGTGGGGGAAAAGAGGAATTGGATCCTAATGATAGAATTGACCTGATTGAACAGTTGGCAATAGTTTCTGAAAGGCCTGTCGATTTTGTGGACTTGGTGATCCCTGGCGATACATTATTGTAATAGATATGGACACAGGGAGATTTGATATATTGCAAAAACAAAAACCTTTATGCCGAAATTATTCGGCGTTTGTGGAATAACTACTCGGATATGACTCCCTTGTATTTCCGGAAATTGAAAGAAAGAAGTAAAAAGTGGACAAACAAATTATAAGGGAACTGTTATCTTGGAGAAGATGCATAGTTAGGGTCCGGAAAAAAAGACCTTCTTCCGTTGAGCAACTGGAAAATAGGCTGGTTATTCAAGGTATTGTCTTCAGTACTCTTGCACATGCTGTCCAACAGAGTGTGGATATTGCTTCTCTCCTTAATGCGGATCATAAGAATATTTTTCCTATAACTAAGTCTGATTCATCCAAAATTCTAATACACAATGGATAGATAAAGGGTGAATTGGCAGGGTATGAGAAAAAAGCAGTTGGGTTTTGCAATACATTTGTGCACCCGTATCAAATAATCCATTGGGAAATTGTTTATAGATTTTTGCCACTACAGATCGGATGACTTTAAGTCTTTTGCCAAAGAAATGGATCAACTTCTTGAATAAGGTGGGAAATTCGTGGGACCAGAATGATGTGATTGAGAGAAATTAATATTGCTGGTTTTGTTAAAACTACCCTCCTGTTTTTTTACCATTTTTTTGTGAGTTCACACGACGAAAATGATTGCAATATCCATTTCTTCCCAATTTTTAGTAAGGATGTAATCCTAATCGGGACGCTTCGGTCTTTATTGTGGATATGATTTTCAGGGATGGGGCGATTATGTTTTTTATGTTGTGTTTTCTTTTATTGCCTATCCAATTAAAAATTATGTATTTTAACCGGTACTATCCTTTTGAAATATAACCAAATGTACATGTTGGATATTTTTGAATGGAATTTTTTCCACATCCAAAATTATTTGGAAAGCTTATTCCTTGAGTTTTAATAATCTTGTATGTTTACAGCATTGGAACAATAAGTAATATCCTTTAATCATGAGTTTTCACCCGGGTTTATATTTTTTATATCTTAATGTATTTATAATAATGGGCTGCAACAGTTCTAATGAATCATACAATCAAGAATCTCAATGGACAGAAAAGCAAATCACTTCCGGTGGAAAAGGACACTTTATCAATCCGGTTCAAGCATTTTCACCGGATAATAATTGGATAGTCTACGATACCAGAAATGATGGTGGTCATATAGGAAGGACGGGTTCAATTGAGCGCGTCAATATCAATACTGGGAAGACAGAGACCGTCTACAAAACAGAGATGCAAACGGAATTCGGTCCCGGAGTGGGTGCTGTGGCGTATCATCCTATTGAAGATAAGGTAGTATTTATTCATGGTATACGAAATAGTGATCGGGATAAGCCTTATGATTTGACACGTAGAACTGGGGTTATGGTAGATCTTACTGAACCCGGGGAAGGAGTTTTTATTGATGCAAGAGATGTTACAGAACCCTTTTCATCAGGTGCCCTGAGAGGAGGTACCCACGCCCATTCCTGGAGTGCAGACGGGAGCTGGATTACATTTACCTATAATGACGAAGTTGTTGCCAAAGCAGCCAATGCCGACAATGGATTAAAAGACCTAAGGCTGGTGGGAGTTTCTGCGCCCTGGGGAAGGGTTGAAATTGAACCTGATAAAAGTGGTGAAAATAATTCAGGGTCAATGTTTTCAATGCTAGTGACAGAGGTTACAGAAAATCCGAGGCCGGGCAGTGATGAAATTGAAAAAGCCTATGAGGATGGTTGGATAGGGACAAATGGATATGTCAAGTCAAATGGTACCAGGCAAAAAAGAGCCATAGCGTTTTTAGGTGATGTGATTTCAGAAAAAGGAGAGAAAGTAACGGAAGTTTTTGTAGTTGATGTTCCTGATGAATATAAAGACCTGGAAAGCCAGCAACAATTAAAAGGGACATCTCAGTCGAGGCCACTTCCTTTGGATGGTATTAGCCAAAGAAGGGTGACCTATTCAACTAATCGCAAATTCCCCGGAGTCCAGGGGCCCAGGCAATGGATGAAAAGTACTCCTGACGGAACACTTTTGTTTTTTATGATGAAAGATAATGATGGTAGCATCCAGATATATTCTGTACCGACTATCGGAGGTGATATAAAGCAGATAACAAATAATGCGTTTTCTATTGAAACGTCTTTTGACATTGATGGGAAAGGTAAGAGAATTACCTATGGTGCGCAGGGACGGATCTATATTACTTCTATTGATACAGGTGTTACGAAATGTGTTTTGGAGAATGTAGATAATAAATATAGTGAATTACATAGTGTACAATGGTCTCGAAATGGAGAGATAATTGCGTACAACCGAAAGGTTGCTCAGGGTGATACTTCTTATTTTCAAATATTTACATTAGCTAAATGAATAAAGTAATTACACTTATCTTAGGCATTTTGGTGGTTCTGGGTGTTATAATACTATTTTTCAATATTATTATTCCGGGGGAAACGGAAACGAAAAATACTACTACACAAATCAGGTATGATGACCAGACGGTAAGTAATTGGCAGTCCCCGTTTGAAGAAGTCGAAATAGTGTCAAATTTGGATGATAGTTTACAAAAAGCCTGGTTTCTTCCTTCATCTTCTGGGGAGCCGATGCCTCTGTTGGTAAGTTTGCATACCTGGAGTGGTAATTACAGCCAATTTGATACACTTGCCATTTTAGCTAAAGAAAGTAATTGGAATTACATTCATCCCGACTTTCGCGGCCCCAATAAAACATTTAAAGCTTGCTGTAGTGAATGGGCAAGGAATGATATCGATGAAGCTATTGATTATGCCATTGAAAATGGAAATGTGAATCCTGACAAGATTTTTGTAGTGGGTGTTAGTGGTGGAGGATACGCTGCATTGTCCACCTATATGACATCCCGCCATAAAATAAACAAAATTTCAGCTTGGGTCCCTATATCAGATTTGCCAGCCTGGTACAATCAATCCAAAATTAGACAGAATAAATACAGTGAGGACATTATGAATTGTACAGGATCCGTAGGAAGTCTTGATATCCAAATTGCCAAAGAGCGTTCCCCAATATATTGGGAAGTCCCTGCAAGAAATACAGTATTGAATATTTATGCAGGCGTATACGATGGGATCCAGGGTAGTGTGCCAATTACTCAATCTATCAACTTCTATAATAAAATAGTCTCATCATTGGGAGCAAAAGATCGAGATATGGTATCCAATGAAGAAAAACTACAACTGTTGGAAAATAGAGAGCCGCTGGCCAAATTTGGAAAGATTGGAGCCAGAGATGTGTGCCTCACAAAAGAATTTAAGAACATTTCTATCACTATTTTCATGGGCAATCACGAAATGCTTCCTTCGACTGCTTTTAAATCTTTACATTGACAAAATGCTTTGAAATTAGATTAATTGTAAATTCTACATCTATAAATTGTATTTTTTTTGTAATTTTGATAGGTTGGTTGTGAAATATTTTCAAAATGTCTGATAATACAAAAAATAGTATTAGTGATCAGAATTTACTAGTCCGAATGAGTAAAGGAGATGAAAAAGCATTCTATCTCCTTTATAAAAAGTATTGGGACAGCCTATATAATGCGGCATTTAAGAGATTAAAAGATCACGATATGTGTGAAAATGCCGTTCAAAATGTCTTCGTTGATCTATGGAATAGAAAAGAGACATTGTCCGTAGGCAATGTTTCAGCCTACCTACATTCTGCTGTGAAATACCAGGTTTTTGGATTGATAGTTAAGAAAAAAGGTGAAGTTTATTTTACTGAACCTTTTGAATCTATTGTCAAGTCCCCTTTTTCTGCAGATGGGGAATTAATAGAAAGAGAATTGCAGCATGTGCTTGAAAAATGGTTGGAATCTTTACCTGAAAAACGAAGGAAAATATTTCTAATGTACTACGATAAAGAACTATCTTCCCGGGAGATATCAGAAAGGTTGAGCATTGCCCAGAAAACAGTTCAAAACCAGGTTCGCACGGCTACTAAAAGTCTTCGATTGAGACTTACTCAATTCATGTCACTTTTTTTATAATTCTGGCCTTGAAAGATAGAGAGGTTTTATGCATTTGAATTAACTGGGAATCTATTTACTCCTGTATTCATTGATGATAAGTATTTTTTAACATTATAAGTTGAATTAATGTCATCAACCACCAAAATTAGATGGTTTCGGGATTGTTTGATTTTTGCTTTCGGCAAACCGGGGTCTTTTTTATTGCAAAACTTCATAATGTTTTGAAAAGTGGAAGATTCATAATAAATAGATTGAGGATCTGTAGGAAAATAGCACCGGAGTTTCTTCTTTTTATAGATGATCCTTTCAAATCCCAGAAGCTTGGCAAGCCAGCGAATCCGGAGTCCTTCGAAGAGATTCTGAACCTCAGTTCCCGGTTTTCCAAAACGGTCTTCTAGTTCTTTTGAAAATTGAAATAATTCTTCTTCTGTTTTGAGGTTATCCAGTTTGGTATACAGGCTTAATCGCTCCTGGATTTGATTGACATAAGAATCAGGAATCAGCATATCTACATCCATTTCAATAATAACATCCCGAACATGTTCCTTTTGATTTAATAAGTCCTCTTTAAAAACTTCTTTGAACTCGTTTTCCTTGAGTTCCTGAATAGACTCTTCCAGGATTTTTTGGTATGTATGGTATCCAATCTCAGAAATAAAACCACTTTGTTCGGCTCCCAGTAGATTACCTGCTCCTCTTATGTCTAAATCACGCATGGCGATTTCAAAACCTGAACCGAGTTCTGAAAATTCCTCAATTGTCTTGAGTCTTTTTCTGGCTTCGGCGGTAAGAACAGAAAGGGGAGGACAAAATAAATAACAGTAGGCTTTTTTGTTGGAGCGGCCCACTCGTCCTCTTAATTGGTGTAAATCACTTAATCCGAATTGGTGGGCATTATTTATAATAATTGTATTTGCATTTGGGATATCAAGTCCAGTCTCTATAATGTTAGTACAAAGCAGTAAGTCATATTGACCATTTATGAAATTCACGAGAGTATCCTCAAGGTTTTTACTTTCCATTTGGCCATGGGCAATAGCAATGTCAATGTCTGGACAAAGCCGTTGTAATAAAACAGACATTTCATTAAGCGATTTGACTCGGTTGTGTACGAAAAATACCTGGCCACCCCTGTCGATTTCATAGTAAATGGAGTCGCGGATTAAATCATTATTGAAAATTCTAATTTCTGTATGAATAGCCTGACGGTTGGGCGGTGCAGTCCGTAAAATAGATAAATCCCGGGCTGACATAAGGGAAAATTGCAGAGTTCTAGGTATTGGAGTGGCGGTTAATGTCAGGGTGTCGACGTTCACTTTTAGATTGCGAAGGCGTTCTTTGGCTGATACTCCAAACTTTTGTTCCTCGTCGATTACCAACAAGCCCAGATCTTTGAATTTTATTTTTTTATTGAGAATGGCATGGGTTCCAATGACAATATCAAGAGTACCTTCCGCCAGCTTTTTATAAATCTCATTTTTCTGTTTCGTTGTTTTGAATCGATTGACATAATCTATCTCCACACCAAATTCAGAAAGACGGCTATTAAAGGTTTTAAAATGCTGTAATGCAAGGATGGTAGTTGGCACGAGCACGGCAACTTGTTTTCCATTGACTACAGATTTGAAGGCAGCTCTTATTGCCAATTCGGTCTTGCCAAAACCTACGTCGCCGCAAATCAATCGGTCCATAGGATATCCTTGTTCCATATCCTTTTTCAATGCAATGGTTGCCGTTTCCTGATCCGGAGTATCTTCATAAAAGAAACTCGCTTCCAGTTCATTTTGTAAATAACTATCAGGCTTACAGGCAAAACCCTCTGAAGCTTTTCTTTTTGCATATAGTTTGATAAGTTCAGAAGCTATGTCCTTAATTTGCTTACGGGTTTTGCTTTTCATTCTGGACCAGGTATCTGTACCTAATTTACTCAAGGTTGGGGTTGATCCGTCTTTACCCGTAAACCTTGATATTTTATGTAAGCTATTTATACTTACATACAGCACGTCATTATTTTTATACAGAATTCGCATGGATTCCTGAACCTGATCATTGAGCTCAATTTTTTCAAGGCCTGAATATTTTCCCACACCATGGTCTATATGGGTGACATAATCCCCGGGTTGCAATTCCTTGAGCATTCGGGCTGTGATAGCTTTACTTTTATTAAAACCCTGCCGCAGATTGTACTTATAGAAACGTTGGAAGATTTGATGATCCGTGTAACAGACTATTTTTAGGTCGTGATCTACAAACCCTTCATTGAGACCTTTTAGTACCGTATTTACCGGCACCCCGGCCTCCAGATCCTGGAAAATTGAATCCAACCTTTTTTCTTGTCTGGGACTGTCAGTAAATAAATACAGCTCGTATTTTTTGGAGTAGTGCTCTTGTAAGTCCTCTATTAGTAGGGTGAAATTCTTGTTAAAACTTTTTTGCGGGGATATATTAAAAGACAAAACCTCTCTAAAATCTTTATCAATTTTTATTCCATCCTGAAAATATATCCCCGGGAAATCACCTATTTTTTCGAGTATTTTATCCGGACTAAAATATTTTTCGTTCTTGAAATAACTTACTACGTCTGCCGAAAATTCCGAGTGTGCAATTTCCTGTCTGAATTGTTGAGCCAGTTTAAAGGTTTGCGAAAGTCTTGAAGCAAAAAGATTGGGATTGAAGTGCCAAATGACGGCATCATTGCGCAAAATTTCAAAAAAAGAATCCCAGTCGTTTTTGTCTATTTTACGTTGAATGTCAGGAACTATTGAGATTGATTCAACTTTCTTTTTTGAGAGTTGGGTAATTGGATCAAAAAAGCGGATACTTTCTATTTCAGTATCAAATAATTCAAGTCTGTATGGCCATTCATTTCCATATGTAAAAATATCTACAATGCCTCCACGGACAGAAAATTCACCAGGCTCATAAACAAAGTCTACATGTTCAAAGCCATATGAAACCAATTCTTCGATAATCAGCTCTGCATCTATATCCTCACCTATTGTTAAAGTGATTTTATTTTTTTCCAGCGTATCAGGAGCTACTACCTTCTCAAGTAAAGCCTCTGGATAGGTGATGACTATATGCCCATAATTTTTTTGGCTATTTATTTTATTAGTTGTTTCCGTTTTGAGCAAGAGGTTGTTGCGGTCTATTCGTGTGAAGTTTTGTGGCTGTCGAAAAGAATCCGGAAGAAAATGTACCGGACTTCCGGGTAGAAGGGATTCAATAGTATTGTATATATAGGCTGCTTCTTCTTTATCTCCGCATAGGACCAAAGAGTGCTTCTTTTGATTACTGTATGCCGCTGCTACCAGTGTACTCTTGCTGCCTCCGGCACAAGACGCCAGCTTAATGTTGGAAATTTCATTGCTTTCTATAAAGTCATTGATCTTTCCAATTTTATCGCTTTGTTTATAATGTTGTAAAAATCGGTCTAAATTTTCCACTCGCTTAGTATATTTTCCATACCCTATATTAAATGCGAAGGTAATTAAATAGTTTAATGTGTGGTGCACGACCCACACCCGGAAAAAAAGGATTATTAAGACGGAAATACTGCCTACAACGCATCTTTATAATTATTACTTATCCCTGTAAAAAAGGAGGGATATTTTTACCAGATATCCGATGCAAATGTCCAACTCTAATTTAATGGTTAAAGTTCTCAGTGAAAGTCAATAAAATAATATATTAATTCAATAAATATGTTTAGTTTTTTAGAACTTAAAAGGAAATAATACTGTAAGTTTTACAATGACACAAATAGTTCAACAGTTAATGCTTCTCTTCCGGACTTCCATCTTATCAAGTACTGCCCAGGATATTACAAAAACCTCAAAGTATTCTAATACTTTTGCAGGGACCAACTAATTAAACGGTGAATAAAAAAATATTTCCAGCCAAAATCCTGATGTTTGGTGAATATCTTGTGCTGAATGAAGGAGCTGCTATTTCTATTCCTTACCCAGACTATAATTGTCATTGGGAAAAAGGTGAATTGGAGAATTCAGAACTTTATGATTTCATGGCATACCTCAAAATAAGTGGGATGGAATCGAGTTTGGATTTGGATAAGATGGAAAAGGACCTAGAGGATGGTTGGAATCTTCTATCTACAATCCCTAGAGGAAGTGGTTTGGGAAGTTCAGGTGCAGTAGTTGCTGCGGTCTACGATCGGTATGCACATAATAAGGTAGAAAGAATTGAAGATTTGCAGGCTGTATTTAGTGATATGGAGCATTTTATGCACGGGAAAAGTTCTGGATTTGATCCATTAACCAGCTTTTTGGGAAAACCAATTTTGATGAAAAATAAGCAGGGGGTGGTCATTAAAACAGAATTGTCTTTTCTCTCTCAATGGAACATGGAATTAATTAATAGCGGGAAGGAACGCCAGGCCTCTGATTTAATAGATAGATATATTCAATCATTAGAAAGCCAGGAAGAATTTACCAGGAGAATTCAAGTTCTTACAAAGGTAAATAATAAGATTATTGACGCTCTGATAAGAAACGAATTAGTGGTTGCCCGTGACCTTATTCGTTCATTTTCTCAAAATCAATTAGAAATATTCAACGATTGGATCCCAGGCTCGATACGTAGAATGTGGGAAGAGGATTTGCATTCAGATGATCGTATTATGAAACTGTTGGGTGCTGGTGGCGGTGGATATTTTTTGAGGATTAGATTTTAGCATAGTGTAGTAAGTACTTAAAGGTAAAAGTTTGGAGTGCCTAAAATTAGAGTTAAGGGTATGTTTTAAAATTTATAGTAATAAATTGAGCGAATGTCGTTCAATTGAAACTATATTTAAATCAATGCTGCTCATGTGTAATTTCAGGGGACAAGCATACTTATTTGTTATAGTTACAATTGGTTAATTCGGTACTTTTCAATTTGGAAAAAACGTGAGCTCAACGAATAATTGTTTCTGGTATTTATTTTGCGAAAAAGGCAAAATTTAATGCTTGAAACGATGGTTTTACTTTTTTCCCACCCTTTCGCTCCCTCAGAACTCTTATTTTCCCTGTCGAACTCAAGTTAAATAATAAAAAACGGAAAGTTTTTTCTTTGTCAATTGATTTAGTGCTCATTGTTTGATTCCAAATTTACATACCTACTTCTCTCACTCTTAAAACTACTTTTTTTCATCTATTTACATATCTTTGTTTTTTAATATTTAATTGATATTCGAATGAAAAGGAGATCTTTTGTTGCTCGTTTAATGGGAGGTACAATTGGAACAGGAATTTTGAGTCACAAGGCTAAAAGTAATATTTTTCGCCCGGGCAATAAACCGGTAGTGGTTTCTACCTGGAAATTTGGCTTAAAGGCAAACGACGAAGCCTGGAAGGTATTGGAAAACGGAGGGAAATCTATTGATGCAGTGGAACAGGGAGTGAAAATCATAGAAGGAGATGCTGATAATATGACTGTAGGTATTGGGGGATTGCCTGATCGGGATGGTCATGTAACGTTGGATGCATGTATTATGGATGAAACCGGAAATGCCGGGTCGGTTTGTTTTCTTGAACATATCGTTCATCCGGTGTCGGTTGCGCGCAAAGTGATGGAGGATACTCCTCATGTCATATTATCTGGAGAGGGAGCATTGCAGTTTGCTCTTGAGCAAGGATTTGAAAAGACTAATCTTTTAACTGAAAAATCTGAAAGAGCATGGGAAAAGTGGAAGAAAAAATCCGAATATAAACCGGTTATTAATATTGAAAATCACGATACCATTGGTATGGTTGCATTGGATAGCAACGGGGATTTGTCCGGGGCATGTACTACCAGTGGATTGGCATATAAGATGCATGGAAGGGTTGGTGATAGCCCAATTATTGGCGCTGGTTTGTATGTCGATAATGAAGTTGGAGCAGCTACTGCTACGGGAATGGGTGAGGCTGTTCTGAAGACTTGCGGCACTTTTCTGGTGGTTGAATTGATGCGTCAGGGAAGGACCCCTTCTGAAGCATGTAAAGAAGCCGTTTTGCGAATAGCGAAAAAACAAAATTATAGTGATTTTCAAATTGGGTTTTTAGCTCTGAATAAAGCCGGAGAGTCCGGTTCTTATTGCATCCATCCTGGATTTGATTATGCATATCGAGATTCCCAAAAATCGGAACTGATTAATTCTAAAAGTTTTACGGGTAAAAAATAGTGTTAAAAAAACGTATTAAATAAAATTGGAATGGATTTTGTACAAATCCCCATGAGAATATGTTTTATGCTATGGGACTATGTCAGGGAGCGAGGTGATTTTGGTTCGCTGAGTAATCCAAAAGTGGACAAAACTAAGACCGTTTCAATTGATCCCGTATAATCTTATTCTTTAAAGTGCGTTTTATTTGAGCATTATTAAATGATAATATATCATCATGATAAAATATTTTTACGCGATATTATTTACAGTTGTTAGTGCGATTTCAGTTTTTGGCCAGGCTGAGATTACTGTATCCGATGCACAGGGAGACCCGGGTGATGTGGTTAGTGTGGATGTAAATGTGAAGGGATTTTCCAATTTATTTGGTTTTCAATTGTTGGCAACTTTTGATGAGACTAAATTGAATGCTACCTCAGTTGTAAATATTTCTAGCGCTCTTTCGAACTTTAATGAGGAAGATGGTGTCACAATTGACAACGAAGAGGGTGTAGTTTTTTTATCATATTTGGATTTGAGTAGCGACGACGGATTTACCATCCCTGAAGATGGCCGTTTATTCACAATTGAATTTGAAATCGTTGCTGAAAATTCTACGACGGCTACTGTTGACTTTCCGCAGGAAGTAGACTATGGAAATGAGCCAAGAGAGCAAGAAGTAATTAATAATCAAATTGAAAATATCGGTGCGACAACTAATGCTGGTACGGTGACTATCGGAGAAGGTGGCGGAGGTGGTGGAAACCGAGTTTCTATGTCGCTTGGTAGTGGTGAAGGACAAAGCGGGGAAACCGTATGTGTGCCTATAACAGTAAATAATTTTACAGACCTTGTAGGAATGGAATTTAGTATCGAATTTGATACTGATTTTATGGAATATGTAGAAGCCCGTGACTTTGATCTTACGGGTTTTAACGAGTCTGCATTTAGTACTGAATTTTTGGAAGACGGTGCATTAATCGTGCAATGGACTTCCCCAAGTTCGGATCCTATAAGCACTGCAGACGGTACGGTGATTGGAAATTTATGTTTCCGGATTAATCAAAGTTCCGGCAGTTCAGATTTAAGTTTTACGAACGATCCTCGTGAGATACTCTTCGCTGTTTTAAACGAACAGGGAGATGCAGTTGCTACTGATTATAATGTAAGTGATGGCGAGATATCTGCCGGTGATGGCGGAGGAGGTGGCGGAAATGATTGCGAGCTGGAAGGTTTTTCTTTGTCGGCCGATAATATTGCATCTCCAAAAGGTAGTGAAGTTTGCGTGAATTTCTATGGAAAGGACATTGTTCGAATAGGAGGAATACAAACCTTGGTAACCTGGGATCCGGAAGTACTGAATAACCCTGAATTCGAGTATGTTAATTTGCCAGAACCTCAGGGTGGGGCCTTTGATCTATCAGAAGGTGCAAATGGGATATTAAAGCTTGCATGGTCTCATGGTAGCGGAATGACATTGGATGATAATTCGATTCTATTTAAGTTGTGTTTTGATGTGATAGGGGAAGATGGAGAATCGACTGAAATTACGTTTGAAGAAAGGGAAGGTTTTAGTTTCCTTGCGGCTGATTTGGATGGTAATGAAATACCATTCCAGGCATGTGATGGAAGTTTTACAGTTGGAGAAGGTGAGGGTGTTTCTATAGCTTCTTCACCACCTTCTTGTGCTGGTGATTCAGACGGGTCCATTGACATGTCTGTATTGACCGGGGAATCTCCTTATTCGTTTTCATGGACGTTGGATGGAAATGAAATTGCTACTTCAGAAGATTTAGATGGATTAGCGGCTGGAACGTATGTATATACAGTGGTCGATAATACAGGAGAGACCATAGCTGAAGGGAGTGTTGAATTAAATGACCCCGATCCCATTGTCGTAGATTATGAAGTAGGTCCGGTAGAATCCGGAAATGACGGTTCGATTGATATAACGGTTTCGGGAGGAAGTGGTGGCTATATGTACAATTGGAGTACAGGTGAAGATACAGAAGATATTAGTGGACTGGGGGAAGGTACGTTTACCGTTACAGTGACGGATAATTCAGGCTGTTCGGTAAATGAAGATATTCCCGTAGGACCTGCTGAATTTAGCGTTCAAATTAATGCTACTACTGATTACAATGGATTTGATATCAGTTGTTTTGGTGAAATGAACGCAAGCTTACGGGCCGTAGCTAATTTTGGAACTGAACCTTATAATTATGTGTGGAGTACAGGTGATGAAACGGAATCCATTCAAAATGTGGGAAGCGGAGAGTACAGTGTTACAGTGACGGATGCAGATGGTAATTCGACATCTACTACCTATATGGTCAATGAACCGGAACAGTTAGTAGTTCGTGTAAATACTACCCCTTCAAATGGAGGAAGCGCCGGTACGGCTCAGGCGATTGTAACTGGGGGGGCAGAACCGTATACCTATTCCTGGAACGATGGTATGCCCGGGTCTACGACGTCATTTATTGGTGGTCTGGAAGAAGGTGCATACAGAGTCGTTGTGACCGATGCAAATAACTGTTTGACAGAGCGTGAAGCCCGTGTACCCGTGGATGATCAGGACTGCTTTACGGCCGTAGAGGTAATGACGCCGAATGCCGATGGATTGAATGATGAATTGAGGATTGCTTGTGTCCAGGGATCGCAGAACACATTGACCATTTTTGACAGGTGGGGAGCTGCTGTCTATCGACAGGAAAATTATGATAATAGTTGGACGGGGATTAGCAATGACGGTGATGAACTTGATGATGGCGTATATTATTTTGTAATAGAAGTTACAGAAGCAGATGGAACCATAAATCAATATAAAGGACACGTAACCCTATTGAGAAGACTTAATTAAAATGGTTTCTATTTCACGAGCTATGAACCGTTGAAAGGCTCTGCCCTCAACGATTGAAACTCGTAGATTTTTGGAACGGAATTTGTTTTATAACCACTAAGGATAAAAAAGAATGAAGCGAAATTTACCATATAAGAATGATTTTGATACACTTTCAGCTAATGTTGGCTTGTGTGTGTTACTTCTTGGTAGTCCACGCCAACATGTGAAAAGTGGGAATTGGATACGTAGGAGGGTTGCATTTTTGATTAGTGCTATATTGGTATTGACTTTAGGTGTTTCGTCAATTTCTGCTCAGGAAATAGCTTCTTATAAACACTATACATTAAATCAACAATTGATAAACCCTGCCGCCAGTGGAATGAATGGCCATAAGATTATGCTCAATTATGTTAACCGGTGGAATGCGTTCCCCGGCAATCCCCAGACATTTACAGGAGCCTATAATGGCCCTGTTGGTGAGAGAATTGGACTGGGTGCGATGTTGATTTCGGATAACCTTGGATCACTTAACCGGACAACGGGACAGCTTTCTTATGCTTATAGACTGGATATCGAGGATACAAAACTCAGTATTGGATTATCGACAGGGTATGAGAGGTATAAATTGCAGGCTTCTGCATTATTGGGGACAGGAATTGACCCCAACGATCCTATTATTGCCGATGCAGCCGAAGGCTATGATGTTTTTGATGCTGCAGTTGGTGTGCATGCAGAACTACCGGACGGTTTTACAGCGGGATTGGCTTTGCCCAACTTAATTCGAACTAGAGTGGACAATAATAGTGATAATGAATCTACGGAGAGCTCTCTTTTTAAATATTTTGTATTATATGCCGGATATAAGGCTCCTTTAGAAGAATATAACTTTGAATTTGAACCTTCCATTCAGGTTCGCAATGTGAGAAATGCTCCTTTTCAGGTAGATCTTAATTTATTGGGATATTATGCTGACGATCAATTAATCGGTGGATTTACATATACTATCGGAGGAGGAAATGGAGCTAATATACTCTTAGGCACAAGGATTAATAAAATTAATATTTTATATTCGTATGGGGTGTCATTTGCGGATTTCCAAACGTATAATAATGGATCCCATGAAATTAGTTTGATATTTGATCTGTTTAATCCCGATGAAACGGAAGATGATCAGGATGACAGAAGGAAAAGGAGGAGGTAGATAGTCTATTAGTCTATTAGTTGGTTAGTCTATTAGTTGATAGTCGGTTAGTTAATTAGTCGATTAATTAGGTAGAGAACTACAGAACCAAAACGCTAAAGGACTACCAGACTAAGGAACTACAGAACAAAAAACAAAATTGACAAAAGGGTCAATAATTTTTGAAAGTGTGTGGAAACGGTTGATTAGTCGGTTAGTTAGTCGATTAGTCAGGTAGTAAACTACAGAACTAAAAGACTAAAGGACTACCAAACTAAGGAACTACAGAACTAAAAACAAAATTGACAAAAGGGTCAATATTTTTGAAAGTGTGTGGAAACGGTTGATTAGTCGGTTAGTTAGTCGATTAGTCAGGTAGTAAACTACAGAACCAAAACGCTAAAGGACTACCAGACTAAGGAACTACAGAACTAAAAACAAAATTGACAAAAGAGTCAATATTTTTTGAAAGTGTGGAAACAGTTGATTAGTCGGTTAGTTAATTAGTCGATTAGTCAGGTAGTAAACTACAGAACTAAAAGACTAAAGGACTACCAGACTAAGGAACTACAGAACTACGGGGCTAACAAACTACAGAACTAAGGAACTACAGGACTAAATTCCACATTTAACAAATGAAAAAAGCAATTATAAATAATTGATAAATACTTAAAGTACACATTATCAAAAAGTTTAATACGAAAAATTAACGAAAAATACTTTAAGAAATAGTTCAGAAACTATATATTTGTAAAGAAATGACGCTGCTATAGCGCTTAGTGGTGTCGAACTTAAACTAAACAAGAACAAAACCTAAACTAGATTATTTGAGAACGAATCTTACTCTGTGAATGAAAAAAACTCTACACCTAAACTCTTATCTTATTAATTTTCATTTTGTCGCTCCTGGAGCGACCCTCTCGGAGATAGGTTCTTCTATCGAATATTCCTGTTTATAGTAATTTGTAAAATTTATTTTTTAACTAAATATTTATTTGAAAAAACCGATTGTTTAATAACCAAAACTAGAACTCATGAAAAAGACGAATTTTACTTCAATTCAGCCTTCGTGGTGTCTGGGCTCAAACTGGCTCAAAGGCGTGTTGCCTTTGTTGGCTTTGTTTGCGTTCATGCTCCCGATGCAGGTTCACGCGCAAGCGCCGAACTGTGCACATGGTATTTCCCCATCCATAGATGACGAGGGATATATCACGCTGACAACTATGGATTTATTGTCAAATCCGGGAAGCGCAGCCTATCCTATTGATGTTTCCATTTATAATGAATGGGGAGGTCATGTTCAAGGTTCTCCTTTTGAAGGATTGGAAGATGGAGATGACATTGAATTGTATGTTTGTAGCTATTTAGGGAAAAACCTTGACTTTTCAATTTCCAACGAAGATGGGAATTGTAATCAGGGTTTGATTCTATTGAATGGCACACCTGCTCCTCAATTAACATCTGCCTTTGGTACTACCATTACTGAAGCCAGTGATTTGGATCTTCCGACGGCCCGTATTGATACAGGTTTGTTGGTAACATACTGTGGGTATGTTCCTGAAGCTGAAGATCACGAGCCTACAGTAGAAGTGCCTTGTGGAGGTAACTATTATGGTTTGTCTGCACAGCCTGACTGGGTAGAAGTAGTACATTGTAATGAAGAAAGTGATACTTCCGAAATTATTTACAGAAAATGGGAAGTGTTTAATAAAGACCAAGACATATCCACTTTGACGGATACTATCGTAGTATTGCGATTGCCTATGTTGACGGCTGAGTCGTTTGTAGGTTATATGGAAGATACTACTTATTGCGAAATCGAGCCTTTGGAAGAAGAAGGTGAGAGCGTAAAAAGATTTGCAGCGTGGAAACAACCGTTGGGTATCCACGATTACGAAGAAGCGTATAGCAAATTAGGCGGTGTGGCGTATCAATTGCCTGCATCTATTATAGCTGCCGGGTTGATCAATGCCTATGCACAGGGAGAGAATGTATGGGAAGAATACCTGGAGTGTGTGATTTTGAAAAAATTAGACGGTACAGAGATTACTATTGGTGATATTGTTGGAGACTTTGGTGGTAGTCCATTTGATACGGATTACTTTGAGTATTTAGCAGATAATACGAATAGCAGTCAAATAGGTTATGGCTTTTTGCATGCGATCTATGAATTGGGCGAAGACCCTATCAATCTAGCAATTGGCGTATTGCCTCCGTTGAGCTATTTCCCTTACCTGTTGTTGGAGAAAGGCGATTGGGTATTAAGTGAAAATGGCTTTTACGAGCAAGTAACAGAAGACTGGTTTTACAATGGTAATGCCAACAGCCCTTATTGGTTTGCTGGAGCATGGCCATCTATCTACGGAAGTGGAGACTGTGTGCGTTACTGTGACGTGGCCGAAGGGGAATTCGGAAGCTGTGCTGTACGAATGTTAGTACCTGCACTAGAGGAGCAAACAGAAGAGCCTTGTGTAGAAATATGCCTTGATGATCTTGATGGGAACCCACACTGTGGTATATCTATTGAGGTTGAATCACAAGAGTGGGCTGGTGCCTGTCCTGCGACAAAAGGTCAGGATATCACGGTTACACAAACGTGTTGGGGTGTAACAGAGAACGAATGTGTATGGGAAGACTTTGATGAAGAGAATACTGTTGTAGATCTCGATGCATCTGACTTCGAAAGTGATAAGAAGAAAGTTGCTGTATTGTCTCAATGGTTGACGTTGATCGATACGATCGGACCCATCTTTGATTTCTGTTATCCTGAGCAAAGTATAGCAAATGCATTAAATGAACTGGGAGGATATGAAGCTTGTGATGATCAATACTGTGGACCCTATGAGTGGGACCATGAGGAGATCGTAGAAAGCATTCGCAATGGTGAGCAATACGAATCAGCTCGATTCTGGGAAAATTGCAATCCTACGGTATACACTACAGGTAGCCACGATTGTGCTGCTGATGTATATGTTCCAAGTGTAACATTAAAAGATGAGTGCAGTGGTGTACATCACGTAAAAGCGATGGTGAACGGTCGAGCAGTATTGTTGGAGCGTGTATCAGAAGCTGATGGTTATGTAACTTTCGCACACACCGAAGATCCGATCAGTATTCCATTCCAGGGACATGGAAACTTGACGGAAGTACGGTATGAAGCAGCGGACAGTTGCTGGAACTTGAGTGAGTGGTACAAATACATAGAGATAAAAGATGCTACACCTCCTACGGTAGTAGTAGATGATGAAGTACGTGTAAGTTTGACCAACAAAGTTGCATGGGTAAATGCAGAGACTTTTGACGAAGGAAGTTGGGACAACTGTGGAATAAGCTTGCGTTTGGCAAGAAGAGTTGACTGGTGGGCAGATACTGCTTGTGTTGACTTGTGTTCCAACGGAAAAGAATATGATAACTGGGTAGACCTATTGGTAGACTTAGGATTTGCAGAAGGACAAGTAGAGAATGTATTAGGCGGTGACGTATTGTGTGGAGATTATACATATGACATCGAGAAATTACATGAGTTCTTCTTAGAACATGAAGAAGTAGAAGCACACTACTATGAGAAATTGAAGTGGTTGTGGGAAGATGGCCAGGAATGTGGACCATTAGTAGTACACGGTTGGTTGTATGATATAGCACGGTATGTAGCTGAGAATTGTGGTGGTACGGATGAGCACGGAAATCCATTGGATTTGGAAGATCTTGAGTCGTTCTTTGACGGATTAACAGGTGTACCTGGATATGGAAAAGAAGTAGCGTACTTAGGTGGTGGATGGAGCAAAGCAGTTCCGTTCAAATGTGAAGATGCATGTGAGCAACCAATGGTTGAATTGTTAGTTATGGATTACTGGTGTAACTGGGGTAAAGCCTGGGTATTGGTAGACGTAGAAGACAAATCACAAGCGGAAGTATC
>NZ_JAJSLW010000036.1 GCF_021729145.1 Membranihabitans maritimus
TAAGAGCCGTATGACGGGAGACTGTCACGTACGGTTCTGTGAGAATCTCGGGCTGAGATGCCCGGGTTTACTCGACAGTGTTTTAATTATAATTTTTCATTAGAAATGAGGAAGTTTTGGACATTGAAGGTTGCCTTTTATAAATTTTGGATATTAGCCTTTTTAGTATTTCTCACTAATTTCGGTTGTGCGCAATCAAAAAATGATTTACCTAATATCGTGATTATCCTGGCAGATGACCTCGGCTACGGTGACCTTCAATGTTATAATCCCGAGTCACTTATTCCCACGTCTAATCTTGATAAATTAGCTTCCGAAGGTATTCGGCTTACAGATGCCTATTGTCCGGTGGCAGTGTGTTCTCCATCCAGGTATGCCTTGATGACAGGACAGTATCCCTGGAAAAGCTGGAGGAAAACTGGAGTAATGCGGAATTATGAACCTTCCATGATTGATTCATCCTTATTGACTTTGCCGGAAATGTTACAAAAAAGTGGGTATCACACATATGGATTGGGAAAGTGGCATCTGGGCACTACTTTCCCTACCTTTGATGGTGGAAAACCAGTGGGATATGGACAGTTTAAAGCGGAAAAAAACGGGGCGAATATTGACTTATCCAAACCCGTGACTGATGGTCCTTTGGATCATGGGTTTGACGATTGGTATGGATTTAGCTGCGCCAGTGAATGTTGGATTTTGGAGAATAATATGGTGACAGGTGCCATTAAGCACGATTTTTATAATATAAATTCTGCCAGAAATACCAGGCATTTAGAACGATATTCTTTGGATGAGTATACTTCTGTACTGACAAAAAAGGCCATTAACTTTTTACAGGAAAAAAGTCATTCGAAAAAGCCCTTTTTTCTGTATTTTTCACCTTATGTTCCCCATATTCCGATATCCGTTTCTGAAGAATTCAAGGGAAAAACTAAAGCGGGCTCTTATGGTGACTATGTACATGAATTGGATTATTATATTGGTCAAATATTGGATGCATTAGATAGTTTAGGATTGGAGGAGAACACCATTGTTCTTTTTGCCAGTGACAACGGATCCCAGTTTGAAGTGACCAGTGATCAAATGGATTTAAGTAGTGCGGCTAACAATCCGGAAAACCCGGGAATTAAGGATCTTGAATATAAACATTTACCCAATGGAGTACTTCGAGGAACAAAATGGACGGTTTTTGAAGGAGGTGTCCGTACACCATTAATTGTTCGATGGCCAGGTAAAATTGAAGCGGGCGAAGTAAGTAATAGTATATTTGGATTGATGGATGTTTTTGCGACTATCGGAAGTATTATTGATTTCCCATTGAGTATTGAGGAGATGAAGGATAGTAAAAACCTAAGTGGTGTACTTACGGGAGAAGAGGGACATCAAAGAAATGATATTATTGTGCGGGCCAGTGGAGCAGTATATGGGTATCGATTGAATAATTGGAAATATATACCTGAAAATGAAGAATATAATATTCAGGAAGCCCTATTCAATTTGGAAAATGATCCAGGGGAGCAAAGAAATTTAATAGATAAAGAACATGTAGTCGCCAATTCAATGAGACAAAAACTTGAAGAAATAAGAAAATAATATTTGATACAAGGACTAAATATTGTGACTGTGTATAAAGAAAAGATGTCCCCCGCTGGCGGGGGTGCTTGAAAGGCGGGGGTGGAAAAATTAGCTATTATGAATAACTATTACAATAAAAAACTACGTACACTGGCCAATGTGAATAGAAATAATATGACAAAATCCGAAGCATGTATGTGGAAGTATGTTTTAAGTAAACGTCAGATGAGAGGATATCAATTCATAAGACAACGTCCCATCGATAATTATATAGTTGATTTTGTGTGTTTACCTTTAAAGCTAATCGTTGAAGTAGACGGAATTACCCTTGAAACCGAATCCGCATTTCAATATGATAATCAGAGAGATCAAGATTTGAAAGAACTTGGTTTTACTACATTGCGATTTTCAGCTTGGGAAGTTCTTAATCGTATTGATGATGTTTCTTTTACTATTGGGAAGTGGATTGAAGAATATGCAATAGTTCCACCCCCTAAGCCCCGCCAGCGGGGGAAATTATTATGTCAATTTTAAAATAAAAGTATTTGTTAAGTTCTTTCTTAAATAATATAAAATATGATAACAAAAAAATTAACCTTTATTCTCTTTCTTGCTTTTTCTTTTTTTGCTACAGCCCAAAGCCAGTACGATATCGTTATCTACGGCGGTACATCGGCCGGCGTATCTGCTGCTATCCAAAGTTCCAGGATGGGAAAGTCTGTAGTGTTGATAGAACCTACCAACCGCCTGGGAGGGTTGACAACCGGAGGGCTTGGCCAAACAGATATTGGCAATAAACAAGCCATAGGTGGAATTTCCCGGGAATTCTATGAAAATATTAAAAAATATTATGATAATCCGGATAACTGGAAATGGCAGAAACGAGAAGAGTATATGGATGGGGGACAAACACGTACGGAAAGGGGTGAATTGTCAATGTGGACGTTTGAGCCATCGGCGGCACTTGCTGTATATGAGGAAATGATCAAGGATGAAGATATTGATGTCGTATATAATGAAAGGTTGAATCGGACAATTGGAGTAAGTAAAAGAAATGGAGCCATTACTTCAATAGAGATGGAAAGTGGTAAAAAATTCTCTGGCAAAATGTTTATCGATGCCACATATGAAGGAGATTTGATGGCTACTGCCGGAGTTTCGTATGCTGTCGGGAGAGAAAGTAATGATGAATATGGAGAGACACTCAATGGGGTCCAGGCCAATAGTATCAATCGGTCACTAACCGGATTGGTATCCAGGAATAATTACAATCATAATTTTGTTCAGGGGGTGGATCCTTATTTAGTAAAAGGTGATCCCGCTAGTGGCTTGTTGCCTAATGTCAATGAAAAACCCGGATTGGAAGGAGCCGGTGATAACAAAATTCAAGCCTATTGTTTTAGAATGTGTCTTACCGACCATCCTGAGAACCGGATCCCCTTCGAGAAACCTGATAATTACGATGAGAAGAACTACGAATTGCTAATCCGTAATTATGAAGCCCGGAAAGGGGATATAAGAGATATGTATTCTTATGGAAGTTCATTATTGCCCTGGATTAATTCCCGGATGCCCAATCGTAAAACCGATACCAACAATAAATTTGGTTTTTCTACGGACTATATTGGACGTAATTATGAATATCCGGAAGCTTCTTATAAGGAACGCGAAGCAATTATTGAAGATCATCGGAATTATCAGAAAGGATTAATGTGGACATTAGCGAACCATCCGCGTATTCCGGAAGAAGTGCGTAAAGAAGCTTCAAGGTGGGGAACATCCAAAGATGAATTCGAACGGGAAGACGGATGGCAGCAGCAACTGTATATTCGGGAAGCACGACGCATGATCAGCGATTATGTAATGACTCAGCACAATTGTGAAGGTTTGCACATATGTAATGACGCCATTGGTTTGGCAGCGTATGGTATGGACTCACACAATGTTCAGCGTTATGTGGATCAAAACGGATATGTTCAAAATGAAGGGAATGTGGAATGCCACGGGTTCAAACCTTATCCGATTAGTTACAAGTCTATTGTACCGAAAGAAGAGGAATGTAATAATTTGGCAGTTCCTGTGTGCGTAAGTGCTACTCACATAGCGTTTGGTTCGATTCGGATGGAACCTGTTTTTATGGTGTTGGGACAATCAGCAGCTACGGCGGCGGCGATGGCAATTGACGAGAACTGTACACTACAAGATGTACCTTATATGAAACTAAAAGAACAATTGGAAAGTGATGGGCAGCGATTTTAGGGAAGGAAGGGATTCTGAAGATTGATTGCTATGGAAAGAATTGTTATCTTGGTATCACTGTAAAAAAGGAATTAACTTAAGGAAATTGTTGTTGGATATCCCTCGCTGGCGGGGGTGCCTGAAAGGCGGGGGTGGAAAGAAAAAACAAATGAATAATAATTTTTATAATAAAAATTTAAAGCCTTTTGCCAATTCTAATAGGAAGAATATGACAAAATCCGAAGCATGCATGTGGAAGTATGTTTTGAGCAAAGGTCAGATGAAAGGATATCAATTTAGACAACAGCGACCAATCGATAGTTATATTGTTGATTTTGTATGTTTACCTTTGAAATTAGTTATTGAAGTAGATGGTTTTACTCACGAGAATGAGTTTAATTACTCCAAGGATAAAAAAAGGGATTTTAACCTGGAACAATTAGGCTTCACAACTTTAAGATTTTCTTCATGGGAAGTACTTAACAGAATCGACGACGTTTCGATTATAATTGCAGAATGGATAGAAAATAATGCACAAAATCCACCCCCCCCCTGGCTCCCGCCAGCGGGGGAGATAAATCAATCAATACCGCAATAATTGTATTTAGAGAAGATAAATTTTAATATAATAAAGATTGTTTGGGAGATGTCGCCCATCTGCGAGCCGCCGAAGACCAAAGTAGCACGGCGGACAGGGGGGAGATTTTCGAACCAAAACAAATAAATCAAGAAATTTAAAACATAACTATGAAAAAAATATACACATTCATTTTACTGATGTCGGTTACCGGATTACTGTTTTCCTGTTCTGAAAATAGTTCAGGAAAAGGTGATACTGGTAATTCAGCTGACATAATCATCTACGGCGGCACTTCATCCGGCATAATATCTGCCGTAGAGGCTGTACGATCCGGTAAGTCGGTCATTGTAGTTTCTCCGGATATGCATCTGGGGGGCTTGACCGCTGGAGGACTGGGATGGACTGATACAGGTAATAAAGCCGTAATTGGTGGTTTAGCGAGGGAGTTTTATCACAGGGTTTATCAGCATTACAATACTGACGAGGCATGGAAATGGCAGAAAAAATCAGAATATGGAAATAAAGGTCAGGGAACACCGGCGTTAGACGGGGAGAATCGAACCATGTGGATATTTGAGCCACATGTAGCCGAGAAAGTTTATGAGGACCTCGTTAAAGAACTTAAAATAAGAGTGGATCGCGATGAGTGGTTGGACCGTGAGGGAGGCGTGGTAAAAAAAGACGGTAAAATAACATCTATTACTACCTTAAGTGGAAAGACGTATTCGGGAAAAGTATTTATCGATGCTACTTATGAAGGTGATTTGATGGCTACGGCAGACGTTAGCTATCATGTCGGAAGAGAAAGTTCCGACACCTATGGTGAAGAGTGGAATGGTGTACAAACAGGAGTGTTGCATCACAAGCACTGGTTTGAAGCGGATATATCCCCATATAAGGTGCCTGGTGACCCTTCCAGTGGGTTAGTGCCAAGGGTGTCCGGAGAAGATCCCGGTGAAAAGTACAGTGGTGACCAGAAGATTCAAGCGTATTGCTTCCGAACTTGTCTTACGAACCATCCTGAAAACAGAGTTTCATTCCCTAAACCTGAAGGGTATGATTCTACCCAGTACGAATTGTTGGCAAGGGTTTTTCAGGCGGGCTGGAAAGATTGGTTTAATAAATTCGACCCTATTCCCAATAGAAAAACGGATACTAACAATCATGGCCCCTTTAGTAGTGATAATATAGGAATGAATTACGATTATCCGGAGGCGTCATATCAAAGAAGGCAAGAAATAATAGAGGAACACGAACAATATCAGAAAGGATTGTACTGGTTTGTAGCCAATGACCCAAGAGTGCCTGAAGATATTCAATCTGAAATGCGGGAGTGGGGATTGTCAAAGGACGAGTTTACAGACAATGGAAACTGGCCCCATCAAATTTATGTTCGTGAAGCCCGCAGGATGATCGGAGATTTTGTGATGACTGAAAATGAATTACTCAAAAAAGCACCAACTCCCAAGCCTGTGGGAATGGGTTCATACACCATGGATTCTCACAACGTTCAGCGATATATCAAACCCGATGGATTTGTACAGAACGAGGGGGATATTGGAGTTAGTACCAAAGGTCCTTATTCTATATCCTATGGATCTCTAATTCCCAGGAAAGATGAATGTGAAAATCTTCTGGTACCCGTTTGTGTATCTGCCAGCCATATAGCATTTGGTTCGATTCGGATGGAACCCGTATTTATGATATTGGGACAGTCAGCTGCTGCTGCAGCAACCCTGGCTATAGATCAAGGTATTGCTGTACAAGATGTAAATTATGACGAACTTAAAAAAGTATTGGAAGACAAGGGCCAGGTGTTAGAAGAATGAAGCTTGAAGCCTGGAGTCGGAAGCTTGTTTCGGCCAGGAGCATGAAATGAGCTTCTATCTTCTCTCTCCCGGCTTCGGACTTCCCAATCACCAGCCGCCGCCTCCACCGCCACCGCCGCCACCGCCGGAGAAACCTCCACCACTGCTTCCACTAGAAGATTTTGGTGCTGCTGCAGATACGGCTGATTGAAAATTATTGTCTATCCTATTTAATTGATGGATATTTCCGACATACCATACCGGGCTATATGTGCCCTCTTCAATAGCTTGGTTGAGGACACTTTCAAATTTATCTGCCCATTTGTTTTCAACCCCCAGGGCAATAGCAAAAGGGAGCATTTTTTCAAATAATTCCGGTGTTTTTTCCGGAGGTGTAAAGTAATTGAGCAAATCTTTTTCAGCTTTTTTCAAGTACATTTTAAAACCCTTGATTTCTGAGGTGACTTGTTGGCCTTTTTCGGTAGGTGCAACGATGAAATAATTGTATAACCCGATAATTAAAGCGGAGAGAGAGAAAAGTAAAAAGATCCAGTAAAAGTTTGAAATAAGAAATAAAGCATTGCTGAAAATAGCAGTGAAAATAAGTCCGGAAATGATTAGAGCAGGAATTAAAATGATCCATCTTACCCAATGCCTGATGTGGATTACCAGACTAATCATTATATAAAAAAAGGAAAGTAGGAGGATTGATAAAAGAAATGAAATAACATAGTTTTTAGCTAAAGGAATCTTACCAATTGACATTGAGAGGGTGATCAAAAAACTAAATAATAATGTACCCTGCGACAAATACTTCCAGTTGTACCGGAAATAATCTCTCAGAATGATTTTATTTTTCAAGGAAATGGAGAATTCTTTCAGCCCAGAGAGGTATCTGCTGTGAGTGGATTTTGTAAGCTTGAATTCACTACTTCCCCGAAAGAGTTCATCAATAAGGGCTTGTTCTTCGGGTTCCAGTGTAACTTCGTCCGATACCTTCGTAAAAGTGAATTTCTTTTTTTTATTTTCGATTTTAATCGCTCCTTTTATTGCTGCATGAACCAAAGCGGCACTAATGGTTGAATTGGAAATGCGATGTTTGAAGATGTAATGCAGATCCGCAGGACTAAAATTCCCGGGAGGTTCCCACCTGGGAACTATAGCTCGTGAAGGGGGATCGACACCAACTTTTTTCCACCATTTAATAGCAAAATACAGGAATAAAAGACAGGATGAGAAATAAAGTGCAAAATTAATCCATTTGAGGTGGCTCTTGGGGTTGATAACTGCATAATTACCCCCGGAATAATTGTTGGAACCTGAAAGGCCTGAAGATCCTGGGGCAAAATTATTGGTGACATGCCCTTTGGGCCAAGCTACAGCTATGGTGGCACCTTCTCCTGGATGTAGCCCGGAGGTGCTTTCTAAATACACTATGGAAGAATCGCTGGAAACTGTTAACCGGCAATTACTATCTGTTGACTTTATTCTTCCGGTGTAGCAGGAACCCTGGAGAAATTGAGCACTGTCAGGTAAATGTATTTCAGCGGAATAAGATTCGATATTAAAGTCCCAATCATTGCCGGTAATATTCCAGTACAATTCATCATAGTTTTCAAAAAATCCTATTTGATTTTGGGCTTCATAAGCAAATTCATATTCGTAAATTCCCGGGCTTAAAAGGGTATTGCGATTACCTATATACAGAGTAACCCCTCCTGTTGCTGATTCTGTATGGGAAGATTCTTTATTACCATTTTTTTTGACGTAAAGAAAATGTACGGGAGCAGCTTCGTTCTTCCCGCTTTCATCGGGTCGAATGGTGGGAATTGTCCGGTAAATCCCTCTTTTTATACGGTCGGCTTCAGAACGTACCTTGATTTTTTCTACAACCTTGATTTTATCTTCATTGGAAATATTAATTGTCACATGATATGACAGTATTTCTTCCTGGGAAAAACCAGCGTGTTGGCTAAGTAAAATCAATGCCAAAAAGCATAATCTGGGTATATAATGTCTTATGAAATAAAAATTCAGTTTGACAAAGGCTTTTCCTGACGTTTTCATAAGGATCAAAACTTTACTTCTGGTAAAGATCGATCCGCAGGGTTTTCCAATTCAAAAAACTGCCCTCTTTTAAATTGTCCCATTGAAGCGACCATGTTGGAAGGAAACGATTCTACCGTTATGTTGTAGTCCCTTACAGTGGCGTTGTAGTATCTGCGCGCTTTTTCAATATCCGCTTCAATATCAGACAGCTCGGTCTGAAATTGTTTGAAGTTGCTATCTGCTTTGAGTTCGGGATAGTTTTCGGCCAGGGCGAATAATTTACCCAATGCCGCCGACAATTGATTTTGCACTACGGCCGTGGATTCGATATCTTCCGGGTGTTCGTTGGTATTCACTATGGCTTTATTCCGGGCTTCGATCACTTCAGTAAGAGTCTCTTTTTCGTGCTGGGCATAAGCTTTTACCGTATTAAGGAGGCCCGGTATTAAGTCGTGCCTTTTTTTCAGTTGGACATCAATACCACTAAGCCCTTCTTCCATCATATTGCGGTTTTTGATAAGGCGGTTGTAAATATTGATACCCCAGAAAATAAGGACGATAGAAATGATGAGGGCGATGATAAAGTAGGTCATATGGTTAACTTTATTTTTGAAATTTAAATATAATATTTATTGATATATTTTGACTTTAAAATAAGACCCTTTCGATATTAATTATCAAACCAAATTCGAATACAAATGTAAAAAGCCTAGCTACGGAAGGGGGCAACTTGATCAGCTTGCCAGTCCGGGCGGGATGCCTTTCCAATCGATTCGACTGGAGTACCATAGGACTAAGTAATTAATGTGTTTAATTATTTTGGTGCTATGGACTTCGTATCCCATCTACTTACTAATTGCCACGAATACATGAATGTAAATTGCCTGAAGGCAATATTTGAACGCTGTAAATCGCGAAGCGATTTATTCGTGCATTTGTGGCAAACGAGACGGAGATTTTTAGAATTTCTATTACAAACTTCCGTTTACACGTTAATCAACCTGACATTTCCACAAAAAGTTTCATAATGACCGCCTTGTACCCATCAATCTCTTTTTGTCACAAAACTATCTTTTCAACACATCAAGAACCAGAGAAATATACAAATGATAATTTCCTGTTGGCTTCGCAAATAATTTCTGATAGACTTCAGGGCTGATACCATGTGGTTTTTTACAGTATTAGGCGATATATTCAATTTTTTGCTGATGTCATTATAAGATAGACCCTCTTCCCGGATGAGCGTATATATTTTCCATTGCTGTGGGGTAAGTTCTTTTAAAGCAGCTTTGAAAAGTTCTTTGGTTTCCTGAAATTCAATTTCGCTGTTTACCAAATCATTGGATTGGATTTGATTCCATAAATAATCTCGGTATTTTCGGGAATTGGCAACTTTTCGATGATGGTCAACAATGCGGTTTCGCGTAATTGTCCATATAACGGATTCTGTATTTTCAATCTGGGATTTTGTATAGGAGTTATACAATTTAACAAACACATCATGGGTTAAATCCTGGGCTATTTCTTCGGATTTAACATGAAATAGAATGAAGCCGTAAATTTTTTCTTTATAATCTTTATATATGTCTATTTTCCAGTCCATTACTTGGTTTTAAGCAAATTCCATAGAATTAAATTAATGACGTGATTCAAAAAAACGACAAAATCTTACATTTTGTATAGTCCTTTTTAAAACTGAAACGTCTACTTAGTATAAAATTGTGAATGAACTATATATTGACAACTAAAAGATTAATAACTGGATGCAAGATAATATAAAAAAAAGGATTTCTCAACTCTATAAAAAATATCTAGCTCAAAATATAAGTCGAAGGGAGTTTGAAGAGTTGTTTACCTTGATCAGGGACGATAATAACAAGTCACTTGTAGATTCAGTTGTTGATGAATCCGGGGTTGATAATCTTTATTTTCCCGACAGCATTGAACCGAGAGAAAGTATCAAAAATTCAGGAGTATCATCTGTTTCGAAAGAGACTAGGAAAATAGGATGGTTTTATCGGATATCTGCAGCAGCTGCCTTAATAGTGCTGGTTGTTGTCACTATTATTGTTTTTAGGTCTAATGAACAATGGATCGTTTATTCTACGGACTACCAGGAAACCAAGCAAGTTGAATTGCCTGATGGCAGTTCTGTGATTTTGAACGCCAGTTCGGAATTGAAGTGGAAAGCTGGTTTTGAGAAAGGAGAGCAGAGAGAAGTTTATTTTCAGGGAGAAGGATATTTCGATATAGCACATTTGGAAAATAAGAAATTCATTGTCAAAACACATGGAATAGATGTTAATGTATTGGGAACGGAATTCAATCTGGAATCCAGAGATGAATACACAAATGTGTTTTTGCAGGAGGGAAAAGTAGTGCTTGATGGAAAAGCGCTTGCTCCAATTGAAATGGAACCGGGAGATCTGGTCAGGTATAATCAAAAACAAAATACCATTGACAAATTAAAAGGACAAAAGCCTGAAGTCAGTACTTCCTGGAAGGAGGGGGTCTTTACCTTCACAGATAAAACCGGGCTAGAAATACTCAAAAAGATGACGGATATATATGGGAAAGAATTTGAAATAAGGGATTCTAGCAGATTGAAAGATATAATAGTAGTTCAGGGACTCCCATACACGGATTGGGACTTTACAAAGGAGGCTTTGGAGTTGACCCTGGGTGTTGAGTTGAAAGAATCTATCTCAAACAAAATTATTGTGGATAAGAATTAATTTTTTGTGAAATATTAAAATACGATTTATGGAAATGGGATTTAGACTTTCCGGGCTATCCTTTAATAGGATATTTATGCCCGTACTAATAATGCTGCCATATATTATATGGGCCAATCCCCAGGGTAAAGAGATGTCTCTGGAGGAAGCAATTCAAGAAATAAGTGTGGAATATGGGGTATATTTTACATACAATAAAAGCCTGATAGAAGAATATACGGTGGACTTTGAACTGAACCGGGAGCAAAGTCTGGATGAGGCAGTCAATCAGGTTTTATCTGAAACTAAACTTAATTATAGAATTCATGCTAGTAAATATGTTATCATATATAAGAGTGACAGGGAAGGAATTCAATCATTAAAGGAAATGGCCAAACACCTGGAAAACCTGATAGATTTAGAAGAAAAGAAGAGCGAGAAAACACTTAGTTTCTTGCCTTCCAGGTATAAAATGAACCAGACAATAGAAAGGAAGCGGCTTGTAATAAATGTATCCGGCACGATTACTGATCAAAGTGGGGAGCCACTGATTGGGGTAAATGTTCTGGTCAAAGGAACTGACAAAGGAACAGCCACTGATTTTGATGGAAAGTTTTCATTGGAAGATGTTGATGAAGAAGCAGTATTGGTTATTTCTTATATAGGATATCAGACCCAGGAGTTTGTCCTAAAAGGAAGGTCAAACATTAATATTACACTAACGGAGGATTCGCAGACACTGGAAGAAGTAGTTGTGGTGGGTTATGGGACGTCTCAAAAGAAAGATTTAACAGGTGCCGTAACCAGAGTTAATCTGGATCAAAACAGACTTCAACCCAATGTAAACCCTGTTCAAAACTTGAGGGGGACTGTGGCAGGGGTCTTCATTATGGATAATGGTCGACCCGGATCGGATGGAACTATCCGGATAAGAGGTGCTAATTCGATATCTGCCAATAATAATCCGCTAATTGTGTTAGATGGTATTATTTATTCTGGAGGTAGTCTGTCTGATATCAATTCAAACGACATTGAGTCTATTGATATATTAAAGGACGCCAGTGCTTCAGCAATTTATGGTTCTTTGGCAGCCAACGGAGTTATTCTGATTACAACAAAGAAAGGAAACACGGAAAAACCAAGAATATCTTTGAATTCATATTACGGGTTATCGGATTTTGCGCACATCCCAAAGTATCTCGATGCGGAGAAGTATCTTCAGGTCAGGAAAGATGCGGAACAAGCGGACGGCGGACCTATCCCATTTAGTCCGCTTGAACAAGCCAATATGGAAGCCGGACGCACTATCGAACCCTTTGAAGAAATCAGACAGGATGCACCTGTATATAGCAATGAATTGAGTGTTTCGGGGAGGGGAGATGTTTTTACCTATTATTTTTCTGGTTCGCATACTAGTGTTAAATCTCCAGTAATGGGTGATAATTTTCAACGGCTCGGAGCTCGGGTAAATCTTAATGTAAATGTGACGGATTGGTTGAGTATTGGAACGAATTCCGGGTATTCAGCTAAAGATAATTCCGGGGTGCGTGCGGACTTGGCCATGACTACATTTTTAAGCCCCTATGCGGATCTGTATTATGATGATGGAATTCCCAGGCCACTTCCTATGAATGTAGGACAAGTTCGAAACCCATTAATTGGAACACTTTTATATGATAACTTAGATAATACTAATACTCTTTTCTCTAATTCTTACATTGATTTAACTTTGCCACTTGATGGATTGAGTTTTCGGTTGAATACCGGATATACCCAAAGGAACGGGAAAGCGTATAATTATCGTCCTACATTTGACCGCGGAGAATTCTTTAATCTTGGCAGTGGTAATCAATCTTTTTCTGAATCAAGGAATTTTACAGTGGAAAACATTTTGAAATATGACCGAGTACTGAAAAAGAACCATATTTTCAATGCTACTTTAATGTACGGTGTTTATACGTCTGCTGGAGAAAGTGCTTCACTAAGCAGTGATAATATTTTTAACGATGCTCTTGGGTACAATGCTCTGGAGGTTGGAGAAAATTTTGTTATAAATACAGGAGCAGGAGAGGATCAACAACTTTCAATGATGGGACGCCTGGGATATAGGTTCAAAGGCAAATATATAGTTGATGCTACGTTGAGAAGGGATGGGTATTCTGCTTTTGGCGCAGGTAGGAAATACGGATTATTTCCTTCAGCCGGAGCTAGTTGGATTATTTCAGAAGAACCATTCTTGGCATCTATTCCTGCTGTGAATAGTATAAAAGTGAGACTTTCCTGGGGGAAAAACGGGAATAGGGGAGTCAGTAGATATTCTTCTCTTAGTTCTGTAAGCCAGACCAATTATGTTTTTGGCGATGGATCATCTACATCTGTAGGCCTGTATACCTCTTCCATTGGCAATCCTAACCTTGGATGGGAAACCACTACCAGTACTAACCTGGGGATAGATTTCGAATTATTTTCATACAGGGTCAACGGTTCATTTGAATTATATCACAGTAAGACCTATGATTTATTATTGAGACAAAGTATTCCTAATCTATCGGGATTTACTTCCTTTCTTAGGAACATCGGGGAGACAGAGAATAGGGGATTTGAACTTACTTTGAATACTGTCAATATACAGAAAGGAGACTTTACTTGGGATACCAGAATTGCATTTACTTTGAACAGGAATAAGATTTTAAAATTGACCGGAAATGACTTGAACGGGGACGGATTGGAAGACGATGATATTGCGAGCGGTTGGTTTATTGATTATCCTTTAGCATCTAATTTTGATTATGTATTTGACGGAATATATCAGGATGGTGATACGGATTTTGATCTCTTACCCGGTTCCAAACCAGGGGATGTTAAGTTTAAAGATGTAAATGGGGATGGTGTAATCACTCCTTCTGACAGAATGGTATTGAGTTCTGCTCAACCGGATTTTTTAATGGGAATAACAAATTCATTTTCCTATAAAAGATTTTCATTTATGGTGATGTTTAATATTCGCCAGGGAGGTGAGAGTGCGAATCCTGCTATCAATATTGGGCGTAATTTTTATTATGAATCCAATACATTAGATGTTCCTTACTGGACACCGGAAAACCCAATTAATACAAATCCTGCCATCAATTACGGCAACCCTTTGAGTTATGGATTTTATCAATCCCGTAGCTACATTCGTCTGCAGGATGTATCACTGAGCTATGATCTTCCTGCTTCTATTTTAAAGAAAATAAAGATCAATAATTTGAAATTGTATCTAAGTGGAAAAAACTTAGCCACCTGGACGAAATGGACCGGGTGGGATCCAGAATACGGGGGTGGAGGCCGTGGACCTGGTAATAATGGTCCAATTCTGAAGACATATACATTCGGATTAAATCTTCAACTATAAATTGAAATAAGATATGAAAAAGGTAATAAAGAGCCATACTATAATTTTTGTTTTACTACTTAGTTTAACCGTATTCAGTTGTAAAGAATCCTTTTTAGACGAAGTTCCTTTGGATCGTTTTAGCCCCGAGAATATTTTCGTAAACGAAGCTGGTTTTGAGGCGGCTATAGTAGCTTTGTATCAGGCCTGCCGACAGGAACACGCTATTGGGGGTGCTAATTTCGATTACATGAATTTGGGAACGGATTTGGTGGAATGGGGACGGTATGATTCGCGTGGTTTTAAAGATTATTATTTGCTAAATTCCCAGCATAGCGCTGTAGAAGGGTATTGGAGATGGGCATATACGGATATGGTGCGTCAGTGTAATCTTATTCTTGATAACTTGGAGAGTACGGAAGCCGATCTTTCGGAACAAGCGCGACAGAATTTTTCAGGTCAGGCCAAATTTTTCAGAGCTTATGCATATAATGTTCTGGTTACATTGTATGGAGGTGTTCCCATTGTAGCGAATACTATCGAGGAACCCAAGTTTGATTTTCAGAGAGCTTCCAGGGAGGAGGTGTTACAATTTATACGCATGGACCTGGAAGAAGCTTCACAAGAATTGCCGATTATGTCCAATGAATCCAATGGAAGAATTTACAGGGCTGCTGCCTTTCATCTTTTATCAGAGGTATTGATTAGTTTGGGAATGGAAACTGGCGATCCGTCTTACTATGATCAGGCAATACAAGCTTCTTCTACTGTAATTAATGGAGAAGCGGGGGACTATCAGATTATGACAGAAAGGTTTGGAGATCTATCGCGCCCTGGCGATGTTTTTTCTGATTTATTTTATACAAATCAACAGAATTTATCGTCCGGTAACCGTGAAGTAATATGGAGTTGGCAATTCGAGAGCTTTACCATTGGAGGAGCTACAAGTTCCGGTGGAAATAATATGCCCAGGTTATGGTATTCCGAACAAGAAAAAATACGTTCTCCCAATGGTTATTTTAATATAGCAGCGGACAGTCTGATACGAGGAATTGGTGTTAATTCTTTGCTGAATTATTTGAAGTATGACATTTGGAGAAAATTTCCCAACGATATGAGAAACTCCAAATACAATATCCGCAGAACTTTTTACTATAATAATCCGGAGGATGCCGAGTATTTTGGTAAACCTATAAAAACTGCGATTAATGGTTCTGGTGACCTGGTGATAGTCAGGGAAGATGGATCTCTTACAGATTTTGTAGTAGATACATTAAGAGAATATTATCCATCGATTCGTAAAGTTGACGGTCATCCTTTTGAAGACAATATAGTAGGGGGAAAGTCGTCGAATGATATTATCCGAATGAGGTTGGCAGAAACTTTTCTGCTCCGTGCTGAAGCCTATTTTCGAAAGGGGGATTTAGAAAGAGCAGCAGATGATATCAATGTGATTAGAAGCCGAGCTCAGACTGTTCTTGTGGCACCCTCCGAGGTAACCCTGGACTTTTTACTGGATGAAAGAGCCCGTGAATTGATTACTGAGGAACAACGCCGACGCACTCTTATGAGAATGGGGGTTTTGTATGACAGAGTAAAAAAATACAACCCTTCTTCCTCTACATCTATTCAACCACACAATGAGTTATGGCCCATTCCCCAAAGTGTAATTGATTCAAATACTGGTGCAGAATTGGAGCAAAACCCCGGATATTGATTATTTTATAGATATTAATGCAGTCAAATTGTTAAATAGAAACCTTTAATCATGAAAAGACGCGAATTCCTAAACATAAGCTTGCCCGCCACCGGTGCGATAATGGTCACTCCGGGTTTGATCAATGAAAGAATATTTCAGGAAATAAATCGGCAGTTCCTTGGAAAAGGTGATTTCAATGAATACGATTTAATTATCAACGGAGCGGGACTAGCAGGATATTTTGCTGCCGTAGAAGCATCAAAAAAAGGTAAAAAGGTTTTGGTTGTTGACAAAAGAACCAGTCCTGGCTACGATATTTGGGCAAAGAAAAAACTGTGGTTGGGTTCTAGTGGGGTGGATCAATTCGATGATGATTTGAATCAATTATTTTTTCCCGAAGGGGAGTTACAAGAAATATTACACAGCAGCGATAATGGACCAAACGGTAGTCTCTTTGATGATGAATTGGCACTTTTTGCCGGTAGTATCAGAAAAGGAATTTTGCGCAATTTACTTCTGAATAAAGTTCATGTATTATTAATGACAGATGTTTGTGGTGTTCTTACCGGGGGAGGAGCTTTCCGGGGAATACTCACTGCGAGTAAACACGGGATCCATACGATCTCTGGAAAGCAGTTTGTTGATGCCTCTGATCACCTGACATTTAGCCGGATGTTAAGCGGGGAAGAAACATTAGTAAAAGAGGTTGGATTTGTCGTAGAGTTGTTGGGAGTAGAAGATCCAAGTAAAAAGGATATTCCGGTTTCGGAATCTCTTGGATTGAAAAATAACTCCGTTACCCTGCATGTGGGAAAAAGGGAACTGGATCATGCCTTCTTGGAATTTACGTATATTCCGGAAAGCAATGATTTTAATGATCTGGAACAGCAGTCCCGTAGAATAGCAGCTGAAATAGGAAAGAGTCTGGGGCAGCTGGATACTTCTTTTGGGAAAGCGCAAATTCAACAATTTGCGATTGAGAATTCATATACACTTAAGAACGAAGAATTACCAGTGGTAAAGTTGGATGGCTATACTATGGTTCAAGGTCTTGCAGGTTCATTCGATTGTGAAAGCGTATTGAAACTACGGAGGGAAGTGGCAGGAATAATTAGTACAGTAAAATATGTAGAAGATCCTGCTTTGTCTTTAGCTAATATGATAAAATTGCCGGGGACAGAAATTCCAATTTCAGAAGTAGAAATGAAAGAAGTAGTAGAACCAGGTCTTGCTGTTCCCATGAACACCTGTTCATTTGATTTTGGTAAATATATTTCCCGGGTAACGAATACACAGGTGCTAATTGCCGGTGGAGGGACCTCAGGTGCCCTTGCAGCTTTGGGTGCAGCTGAAAAAGGGGTAAATACTGTTGTGGTGGATTATTTTAATGATCTTGGGGGTACCAAAACGATGGGTAGTGTCATGGGGTATTACCACGGGGTAAAAGATAATAAGTTTTTCAAAGCCCATGTGGATGATGCTGAAAGCCTGGCTTCAGAAAGGAATATGTCTAAGCGTTCTGGTCGTATTTTCCATCACTTAAAAAGTCTGACAGAGTTAAATTCAAGAGTTTTGGGTGGTGCTATTATCGCTGGATCATTGGTTGAAGGTTCAAATGTAAAAGGAATCGTCATTTGTAGGAATGGACGGTTGGAAAAAGTAATAGCTGATAGGACTATTGATAGCACAGGTGACGGAGATGTAGCATACTTTGCAGGTGCTGAATTTGATTTTGGGGATTCCCGGTTTGGACAAACTCAAAACTACAGTCAGTGGGATATTAAAGGAGTAAAGAACCTCCCTTCTGATGGCGGCAGGGACTATGATATAATAGATAATACTTACATTAGTGAACTTCAGAGGGCATTTTTCCTTTCTCACTATGAAGCCCATTATTATGACTTTAATCCAATGCTGACAGTTCGGGAATCCAGACGGATAAAAGGACTTCACGAACTGAATTTAATTGATGCAGTCGAAAAGACGCATTTTAATGATATGATTTCTGAAGCGAGTAGTGACTACGATCCTCATAACGTAGGGGTTACACCTTATACCAGATGTGGATTCTTACTTCCGCATTCCAATATTGTAAAGGTCGAGATTCCATATCGCTGCATTGTTCCAAAAGACCTAGATGGGATTTTAATTTCTGGAAGGGGATTTAGTCAAACTCATAATGCATTACAATTTACTCGAATGACAGCAGATCTTATTGTCCTTGGATATCTGACGGGCCAAATAGCGGCCGACCAGGTATGGAAAAAGACTGGAACCCATAACTATGATATTTTAGATTTACAAAAAGAATGGGTTGCATTGGGCTATTTACCACAAGATTTTCATTCAAGAAAAGAAGGTAGTCTAAATGGGGACAGGGATGAGATGAATAGACGTATTAGCAGTTTATCTTCGGGTAAAGAAGAATATTTGTATGAATGTGTTCTTTTACCTAAAGAGAAGGCGATTCCAGGACTATTAAAGGCTTTTGAGGATGGAGCGGATTCAACTAGAGGACAATTATTATTGGCCAAAGCTTTGGCTTGGTTCGGTCGGAAAGAAGGAAGTGATCTTATAGAGGAAGAATTAAGAAAAATGTTTGACCAGGAATTGAATGAAGGGTATCCAGGTGGTTACGTAGATGAATATGACTCAATCCGTGGTAGAGAGAAAAATATCCTAAAGGGACTTTTTTGGCGTATAAACCAGAATATTGCATTATTAGGAATGGCGGGATATGAAAAGAGTAAAGAAACAGTGAAGTATATATTGGAAAATACGATATCCGGTGGGGGAATGGTCGAGCGGTCTAATGCATACTACAATGGAAGAATTGACCTGAAAATAATTCCTTTTCATAACCGAATACTTAACCTCTGTTTTTTTGCAGAAAGGGTACCCGACAAAATGTTGATTTCAGGGTTTGAGAAATTATTTGAGGATAAGTTTATTGGAGGCTTTGTAACTAATGCTTACAATAAAGTCCGGTGGAGAGTTTACGGAGCGGGATTGGAATTAGCGATAGCCTCTGCAATTGCAAGATGCGGTGGTCAGATGGGATATCAACTGTTGGTAGAATTCATTGGTGATATTCATGTTATCTTTAAAAAGTTTGCAAGTGAAGAATTGGTTGCACTTACCGGCCAGGATTTTGGATACGATCGCCAAAAATGGAGCCAGTACATTAGTAAAAAGCAATTTCCCCTAAAGTCAACAAAACTAACTGTGGATGAGATAGAGGTTTAAATTCTTGGATTGGATATTGCTTAGGATTTTTCAATAAGTAGATTTATGAAAGGCAGCATTTGGGCATTCATGATGGTTGTGTTTTTTATCAATTCGGATAGAATAGTCTTCCAGAGTAAACCCTTGCGTAGCTTATCATTGAAAGATACCGAAATAAGGAAACATATCCTAGATGACTATGGGGAAAAGATAGATCTATTTGCCAAGAAAGATTCTTCAGGTATGATATACTGGTTTCGAAAGTTGAAAACACCTGTTTGCTTATCTGGTGAATGCAAAGAAATTAGTGTGGGGATCTATTGGTATAGCAACGGCAAATTTTTAGGATTGGAAGTCTATAATGAAGAGTTAACCAAAACGGACCACAGTGTTTTCACTAATGAAGATTACAATAATTTGATCGAAGTATTAATTGATGATTGGTCGGTTCTCAGGGAGTATGAATATGATGATTTACTGAATGAAGAAATGGAGGGTGTGGATGGCGTTACAGGGGCTACAAAAAAAGAAATAGCAGATGGAACCGTTGAAGGGGCGGTGTATACCACTTATACGCTATGGCATCTAATACATGTAGGTGAAAAGGACCAGATACAATCACTTACAGCCCAATTGCTGAATACAAACAAAAGTTTGTTAAATGTTTTTTTGAAGATTTCAAATGATGATTATAAAAATTTCGCTCTGGAACTAATGATAGATGGAAAGTTGGATCCTACCGAAAGTATGACTTCCCTGGTATTTGATTATCTCACCTTGAAGGATGACATTTATCGACGAGAATTGGCATTTAAATCTTTACCTTATTTGGATTTGGAAAAACCTTTGGTTCAGGTTCATTTGGCTAGAGCCTTTTCAAAGCTTTCTTCGATGGAAAAAATGAGGATAGTTAATAACCTTAATGAAGATATCCAATTGGAAGATATTCTTTACCGCTCTTTAGTAGAAGAGTTAAAATATTTGGATGAGTGGGGAGCAGCTAAGATCCTAAATCTGGTAAAAAAGTTCCAAAAACAAGATAGTGAAGTAGTCAAATTAGCAAATAATCTTTCTACCAGCTCAAATAATTATGTCAGGAAAATTGCAATTGAATTTCTTGAAAGTAATTCGTCTCCCGATTAAAGGTTTATTTCAATTTTTAGATTTTTATCAAATTTGATGAAGGGTGATTTGAAGTTTAATAACCCTAAGTTTAACATTTACTCCATTCATAGCTGATACCTTCCAAGTTTCACATACGACTTATTTTTTCTTTTCTTTTTGGTTTTGAAACCAAAACACATATAATAAAAAAAATGTTAACAAATACACATTAAAATTTATTATAATATTTAATAATTTAACAATCAATGTATATATTAGCAGCTGCTAAAATACTTTAAGGAAACATCTTCCTGAAGAATTAAAATTAGTGTGTGATAATATTTCCTGTAAAATAACAATTACGGAGAAGGGATGTCATGTACTTACTCAACTTAATGCCAAAAACCAATTGTTAAATGAGAAGAACATTTACTTCATTTACCCTAAACCCGTATGGGGTTTTCACTCTTACATTTTTACTATTTCTACTTTCTACAGTGGGTTACTCCCAGGATTTTGACCTGGCGTTGAAAAAGGAACTCTTGACAGACCCTATTGCCAATCCTATTTATCCCGGTGATACTGTCGATTTTACCATTACCCTTTACAATCAAGGTGATTTTGATGCAGATTCTGTAGAAGTGACGGATTATGAAATAGGCGTAAGCCTGACATATTTCCCTGTTGGTGACCAAACAGTCATGTCTGCATTAGGTAATTCAATCGCAATTACTGATGTGGGAGATGGAACGTACACTTTACTGGATTTCCCAGCAGGTGATACATTGAGCTTTACAGTTCGTCAACAAGTAAATATATCGTATGCGCGTACTAATATGAATAATTTTGCAGAAATTAGTTACGCTGAGTATACCGATGGGACGGTTCAAACGAATGATGTCGATAGCCAGGCAGATAGTGACGACCGGAATACTATCGGGGAACAGTTTAGTGGAAATGCAGTTGATGATGAAGTAGATGAAGATGGATTGAATGGTGGGGATGAAGACGATCACGATGTAGCTCGATTCTTGGTAACCCAGGAATTTGACTTGGCTTTGCGAAAGGAATTATTGACAGATCCTATGGTAGATCCTATTTATCCCGGGGATACGGTTGATTTTACCATTACCGTATTTAATCAGGGGACATTAATGGCTGATAGTGTTATAGTCACTGATTATGAACTTAATATGGGGCGATTGGAATATGCTTCCATTGGAAATCAAACCTATATTTCAGCTTTAGGTCAAAGTATAGATGTTATTGATCAGGGTGATGGTACCTATTTATTCGAAGGTTTTCTACCGGGAGATACCTTAATGTTTACAGTTCAGCAAAGAGTGGGAGCTGATTTTATGGGAATAAGGTTAAGTAACCGCGCAGAAATAAGTTATTCTGTATATACTTTGAATGGAGACTTGATGTATGATGATATAGATAGCTATCCCGATAATATAAATCAAAATACTCCCGGAGAGCAGTTTGGCGCCGGTAATCCAGCAAGTGATGACGAGGTAGATGAAAATGGTAAACTGGGAGAGGATGAAGATGATCACGATAGAGAAATATTCATGGTAGAACAGATATTTGATATATCCCTGGAGAAATACCTGGTAACGGAAGGAATTATTTATCCTGGAGATACGGTAGTTTTTGGTATAACCTTAGTAAATGAAGGAACCTTATCGGCAGATACAATTACAGTAGAAGAACTATTTAATACGGATAGTTTGTTATATGTAATGATTGGTGATTCAATTAAAAACTCTAGTAATGGTGTGGTTTCTACTGTAACAGATTTAGGTGCAGGATTATATGGACTTGATACCCTTGCCGCTGGCGATACATTGGAGTTTTTACTACAAATGGAAGTGCCATCCGGATACATGGAGTTGACAAATAGAAATATCGCGTATGTTTCTAATAGTTCAAATATCCTTGATCAAGAGGATATTATTCCGGATAATGAAATTGATACGGTAGTATTTGATATTGAACAAATATTTGATATTGCACTGAGGAAAGAAATTAATACAGTGGAAAGCCCGGGACCTTATACCTGGGGTGATACCCTTACATTTTCATTTACAATATTTAATGAAGGGACACTATCTGCTGATAGTATTGTGTTGAGGGATTCCTTGCCAATGGATTTATATATCGATTCCATTTTACATTTTGTATCGATCGAAACTCCTACATCAAATAGCTTTGAAAATTCTACACCCATTTCGATCGTGGATCTTGGAAATGGAGAATTTGGTATCGACACACTTCCAGCAATGGATAGTGTAACATTTGATTTGAGTTTTAGAATAGATGAGGGTTTTAGAGGATTAGAGGCTATTAACCGATCAGAAGTTATACTCGCATCAAATATATTGGGACTATTGGACTTTGATTCTTCTCCCAATGACTTGGAAGGAGATGATTATGATTCAGTACTAATTGAATTAGAACCGCGATTTGACATTGCTCTGGAGAAATCGATTGTAGATACATTGTCTTCTCCTTTATCTTATGGAGACACCCTGGTATTCGAACTTACGGTGTATAATGAAGGGAATGTTCCGGCAACGGAGTATGATATAACTGACTCTATTCCTTCTGGTATGGCCTATTTGCCGGTAAATACCGATTCAAATTGGACTTATAACAGTGTGGATGCAGCAACAATGGCAATAACGCAAGCATTAAATCCCTATGAAGATACTACAGTTCAAATAAGTTTAGTGTTAGTTCAAAATTTTGAATTAGAAGCCTATTTAAATATTGCTGAAATTTCAGCAGCATCTAATGATTTTAGTGAAGATGATGAAGACTCTAGTCCTGGAAATGGAGATAGAGAGGAAGACGATTTGGGAATACAATTAATAGAAATACGCGACCTTGCCCTGCGCAAAGTGTTGAGTTCTACTACACCCGGGCCCTTTGGATATGGCGACACATTGGCGATGGAGATCGAGGTCTATAACCAGGGGAAT